>JBBRZO010000012.1:2500-171906 GCA_038236615.1 Caulobacterales bacterium | reverse complement strand
AGCACGATCACCCAGACCGCCGGCGGGGCCAAGGTCATCTTCAGCGACGGCTCCTACGTCACAGTCAGCGGCGTCAGCGCCGCCAGCCTGACCTCGGCCAGCTTTATCACGACCGCGGCCTCGCCCCTGGCGGCCGCCATGCCGCTGGTCCAGCCCAAGGTCCAGGCCGTCCACGCGGACGAGGTGGCGCTCAGTCAGGATCCGCCGAAGCTGGCCCTGGCCTGGTCGACCCATGCCGACTGGGCCGGCTACCAGCCCGGCGGCCTGATCGATGCGGCTTCATTCCACGGAGACTGGATCATCAGCTAACGGAAGGCAGCTAGTAGACCGTCCCGCCGACCCCGCCGTCCAGGCTCATGGTCATGGTGGCGCTCGAGCTCTCGGTCGTCGTCTCTTCGCGCCAGGCGGTGTAGGTCTCGATGACCGTCATGGTCAGCACCTTCACGCCGGCTCCGAAGCGCCGCAGCAGGCTGCGCTCATTGCAGTCACGGGCCGGGGTCTGGGGACGGCAGATCAGTTGACCGGCCCGGTCCGGGCCGCCGTTGGGGCCGGGACCGGCGAGCGGCGCGCCCTGGCGCCACAGGGCTTCGCCCTTGCCGCAGACGATGGTCTTGCCGCCGCTGAAATTGATCTGGCCGGTGAATTCGGACCAGGTGTACTGCAGCCGCGTGCCGGCGATGCAGCGGTAGAGCTCGCCCTCGAAGCCTTCTTCGACGTCCTGGTCGGGGAAGGTCTGGCTGGCGGCGTGCGGCACGTCGCGGTCGTCGAGGCAGAAGGCCTGGATCACCACCTTGATGGTCTTGCTGCGGGTGGCCTGGTAGCTGACCTTCTTCTTGACGGCCACGCCCTGGATATCGAGGCCCTGGATAACCCCGCTGGCCATGGGCGGGGCGTAGCCGCCACCGCCGCCGCCGCCACCGCCATAGCCCATGGCGCCCGATCCGGCCCCTGCGCCGGCGGCCGAGACGGCCACGGCGACGCTGGTGTTGTTGACGATGATGTTGGTGCGGTTGCCGGGGCTGCAGCAGGGCGGCTGGGGCGTGCAGTTACACGGCGGCGGCGGCGGGGTGCAGCAGGGCGGGGGTGAAGGCGGGGTGCAGCAGGGCGGCGGGGCCGGCGGCGAGCAGCAGGACTGGGCCTTGGCCGTATGGGGCGCGCCCATGACCAGCAGCATCAGCAGCATCCCACCGGCCAGAACCAGGGAGAGTCTCTTCAGCAGCGCGATCGACATGGCCATGCGTCCCTCAGACTAGACGACCGGCGTGATGCAAAATTCGCGCCGGAAGCGACCTTTTCGTCCCGCAATGGAACAATCAGGCCCTGGCCCGGGACTTCCCTGCAACCCGCATGCGCCCTTTTCGATGTCGAATCGGGATGCGGACCGGGAGACCAGGCCATGTTGCATCCCAACACGGAACGGTTAGCAGAGTATTGGCGCGACCAGGCCGGCCCCAATGGCCTGCCCTCGCGCACGGCCATCAACCCCGCCGATTTTGCGCGGATGCTGCCGCAGGTCTTCATGCTGGGCCGCACCGAAGGCGGCGCCCTGCCCTTCCGGCTGGTCGGCGGATTCGTCGCCGAACTGCACAGCCGCGACCTGCGGGGCGTAAACGCCCTGACTCTGTGGTCACCCCGCGATCAGCTGCAGCTCCGCTCGGTCCTCGACCAAACCCGTCGCCGCCCGCAACCCATCGTCGTCACCGCCGAGGCTCGCTCTGCGTCGGGCGCATCGGTGTCGATGGAAGTCCTGTTCGCGCCGCTCAGCAGCCGCACCGGAACCGCCGACCGCTTCATCGGCCTCTACCAGCCGCTGGGCATGATGCAGAAACTGGAAGGCGCGCCGGTCAAGCAGATGGTCATCCAGACGATCGAAGGGGCGGAAGCCGGGACTCCAGCGCTGCGCCTGGCGGCGTTGGACGGGCGAGTGGTTGCTTAGTTCCACCCCAGCCGAACGATCCGCGCCACCACCAGGACCGCGCCCAGCAGGATCAGCGGCGTAAAGATCCTGAAGGTGTAGCGGGTAAACCGCTCCGGCAGGAAGGTGTCTGAAACCCCCGCGCCATACCGCGCCGCCACCGCTGTCAGTGGGCACTTCATGCCGCTGGCGATGAACACCACGCACTCGATCGCCACAAGAACGCCGGCGATCCAGAGCCAGTGGCCGTGTACGCCGGTGATCCCGGCGAACAGCACGGCAAATACCGACGAAGCCATGGCGACGTAAATCGCCGTGTGCAGGCCACGGACCAAGGTCAGCCGTCGTTGGTCAGTGTTCAGGCGCTCGCCGCGTCCAGCTTGGCGATAGCCGCCGCGCTCAGCGACAGCCGCGCCGCGCCCAGCAATTCCTCCAGCTGCTTCACGCTAGTGGCGCTGGCGATGGGGGCGGTGACGGCGGGGCGGGACATCACCCAGGCCAGCGAGATCTGCGATAGGGTGGCGCCGGTTTCGGCGGCGATGGCGTCCATGGCGGCGAGGACCTGCGGCCCCTTGCCGGCCATGTGCTTCTTCATGCCGGCGCCGCGCGGGCTTTTGCCGAGGTCCGCTTCGGAGCGGTACTTGCCCGACAGGTAGCCGCTGGCCAGGCCGTAATAACTGATAATGCCCACGCCCTCGTCGACGCAGAGCTGCTGCAGCGGCCCCTCGATACCGCGGTCCATCAGGTTGTAGGCCGGCTGCAGGGTCTCGTAGCGCGGCAGGCCCTTGGACTTGCTGATGTCGAGCGCCGACTTCAGGCGGTCCCTGTCGAAGTTGGAGGCCCCGATGGCGCGGACCTTGCCGGCCTTGACCAGGCGGCCATAGGCCTCGGCCGTCTCGTCCTGCGGGGCGTCAGCGTCGTCCTTGTGGGACTGGTAGAGGTCGATGTAGTCGGTCTGCAGGCGCTTCAGGCTGTCTTCGCAGGCGGCGACGATGTTGTCGGCCTTCAGGCCCGGGTGGGCGGGCCACATGGCGACCTTGGTGGCGATGACCACGTCATCACGCTTGCCCCGCTTAGCCAGCCAGGTCCCGATCACCGTCTCGGACTCACCGCCGGTGTGGCCGGGGACCCAGGCCGAATAGACGTCGGCGGTGTCGATGGCGTTGAAGCCGCCGGCGACGAAGGCGTCCAGCACCGCATGCGAGGTCGCCTCGTCCGCCGTCCAGCCGAACACGTTGCCGCCCAGCATCAGGGGAGCGATGTGGATGCCTGACCGGCCCAGTTCACGCTTTTGCATCTTCATTTCCTCCCGCTCATCCCCGCGAAGGCGGGGACCCAGGTGTTTTTCGTTTCAACCTAGCCGCCGTCCAGACATGCCCGAACCACCCCCACAAAAAAGCCTGGGTCCCCGCCTTCGCGGGGATGAGCGGTTAGAGAGAACCCTTACGCGGCCTTGGTGCTGTCGCCGTCGAACACCGGCGCTTCGTCCCGGGCCGGGGCCGCGCGGCCGCGGATCATGTCGGCGGCCTTTTCGGCGATCATCATGGTCGGAGCGTTGGTGTTGCCGCCCACCAGGGTGGGCATGACCGACGCGTCGATGACCCGCAGGCCGCTCAGCCCCTGCACCCGCAGCTCGCCGTCAACCACGGCCAAGGCGTCACCCGCCACGCCCATGCGGCAGGTGCCGACCGGGTGGTAGATGGTCTCGCCGTTAGCGCGGATCCAGGCGTCGATCTCGGCGTCGGTCTTGACCTCGGCCCCCGGCGACAGCTCGGAGGCGCGGTAGGGGTCGAGCGCCTTCTGCGAGGCGACTTCGCGGCCGATCTTCAGACCCTCGCGCATGGCGCGGCGGTCTTCGTCGGTGGCCAGGTAGTTGGCGAAGATGGCGGGATCGGCGAACGGGTCGCTCGACTTGAGGCCGACCTTGCCGCGACTCTCGGGTCTTAGCTGACAAACATGGAAGGTGAAGCCGTCCTTCTCGACGACCACCTTGCCGTGGTCCTTCATCACCGCCAGCACGGTGTGGACCTGCAGGTCGGGCCGGTCGAGGTCGGGGCGCGAGCGCAGGAAGGCGCCCGATTCCAGGAAGTTCTCCCGGCCGATGCCCTTCTTGAACAGCATGTAGTTGATGCCGACCATGGCGGTTTTGATCAGGCCCTTGCGCATCGAATAGATGGTGATGGGCTGCGGGCACTCCCAGGACAGCGTCACATCCAGGTGGTCCTGCAGGTTGGCGCCTACGCCGGCCAGATCGTGGGTGACCGCCACGCCGGCGGCCTTGAGGTCATCGGCCTTGCCGATCCCCGACAGCTGCAGGATGTGCGGCGACTGCACGGCCCCGGCGCTCAGCAGCACCTCGGCGTCGGCATAGGCGATGAGCTTCTCGGCGCCCTTTTCCAGCACGTATTCGACGCCGACCGCCTTGCCGTTCTCGACGACGATGCGGGTGGTCCGCGCCCCGGTCAGGCAGGTCAGGTTGGGACGATTCAGGGCCGGATACAGATAGGCTTTGGAAGCGCTCCAGCGCTCGCCGTCCTTGATGGTCATCTGATACGGACCCCAGCCTTCCTGCTGGAAGCCGTTGAAGTCCTTGGTGGTCAGGTAGCCGGCCTGGGCGCCGGCCTCGATAGCCGCGGAGTAGATCGGGTTCTTGGAAGCGGCCTTGGAGACATGCAGCGGACCTTCGCCGCCGTGCCAGGCGTCGCCGCCGCCTTCCAGGCCCTCGGAGCGCTTGAAGTAGGGCAGGATGTCGGCATAGCCCCAGCCGTCCAGGCCCATCTGGCGCCACTGGTCATAGTCGCGGGCATGGCCGCGGATGTAGATCATGCCGTTGATCGAGGACGATCCACCCCAGCCGCGGCCGCGCGGCCACCAGAGCTTGCGATCGTTGAGATGCGGCTCCGGCTCGGTCCAGAAGCCCCAGTTGTAGTCGCCCTTGTCCTTGATCAGGTTGCCCACGCCGGCCGGCATGCGGACCAGCAGGCTGTTGTCCTTGCCGCCGGCCTCCAGCAGCAGGACCTTGGTGTTCGCGTCCTCGGTAAGACGAGCCGCCAGCACGCAGCCGGCCGAACCGGCGCCGATGATGATGTAGTCGTAGCGATCGGCCACGGCTGTCCTCCCCAGACAGGTTATCAGTGTTTAGATTACTCTGGCGTGGTGCGGGGGTGAGCGCAAGCGGCGCCATGCTAGAGTAGGGGAAATCGGAGGCTCCCATGCATGAAGACGCCATCGCCGCCGCCAGCCGGGTCCTCGACGACTTCATGTCCGCCTTCAACGCCCAGGACATCGCCGCCTGGGAGAAGACCTTCAACTTCCCCAGCGTGCGGCTGGCCTCAAACACGCTGACGATCATCGAGCCGGGCTACCACCAGCCGGGGATGTTCAGCCGCGGGCCCTTGAGCGAATGGGACCACTCGGCCTGGGAGCGGCGCGAGGTCATCCATGCCGGGCCGGACAAGGTGCATTTCGACACCCGGTTCTCGCGGTTTCGCAAGGACGGGTCGGTGATCGCGGGGTTTGACTCGATCTATGTGGTGACATGCGAGGACGGCCATTGGGGGGTCAAGGCGCGGTCGAGTTATGCGCCGTGACTCCCAACGAGAAGACCGGCGGTCTTCAACCCGGGATCAGACGAGACGACTGAAGCGCGTAACCCGCGCGCAGATCATCGTATATTTCGGTCCATTCACCCACGCCATTGTAGGCCTTTAGCGCCTTCTCGAGGCGGATCGGTGCAACCACTGTGCGAAGCCGTAAGGTCTCCGCTTCTGCCGAAGACGCCGGCCGGTACACCGAGCGGTCCCGAGACTCCAGGAACGTCTGCCCACCCTGATCGACCTTGAAGACCGGCTGCGGAATCCGGGCGAGATTTTCGGGGACGTTTCCAATGATGGGCCAGTCGCCGTGGTAAATCTTCGCATCCATTGAAAGCGCCGCGAACAGAGGCGTCTCGCGGAGGACGCTCGCGGGCTCGACCTCTGCAGTCTCGTGAACGACATCATAGATCACGAAATAGAGTTCGCCCTGCCGGTCGCCCGCGACTTGGCCGATGCCCATTCGCGAGCCCTCGATTGGCAGCAGGAATACGTCCCCCACACGCGCCTTATGCTTCATGTCGGAACTCCCGTGTGACGGATTTCGCCAGCCGTCGTCAGTAGCTCTTCGGCAAATCCAGCACCCGCTCGGCGATGAAGTTGAGGATCATCTCCCGGCTGACCGGCGCGATCCGGGCCAGCATCGACTCGCGGAAATACCGCTCGACATCATACTCCTTGGCGTAGCCCATGCCGCCGTGGGTCAGGACCGCCGTCTCGCAGGCGCGGAAGCCCGCCTCGGCGCCCAGGTACTTGGCGGCGTTGGCCTCGGCGCCGCAGTCCTGGCCGGCGTCGTAGAGGGCGGCGGCCTTGAAGGCCATCAGGTTGGCGGCTTCCAGCTCGGCCCAGGACTTGGCCAGAGGGTGCTGAATTCCCTGATTTTTCCCGATCGGACGGCCGAAGACCACCCGCTCGCCGGCGTACTTCGCGGCCTTGGCTAGGGCGGCGCGGCCGAGGCCCACGGACTCGGCGCCGAACAGCACCCGCTCGGGGTTGAGGCCATGCAGCAGGTAGGAGAAGCCCTTGCCCTCCTCGCCCAGCAGATCCTCGGCCGGGACCTGCAGGTCCTCGATGAAAAGCATATTACATTCAACGGCTTTGCGGCCCATCTTGGGGATGGGCTTGGCGTCGATCTTCGCGCGGTCGAAGTCGGTGTAGAACAGGCTAAGGCCCTGGGTCGGCTTGGCGCACTGGTCCTTGGGCGTGGTGCGGACGATCAGCAGGATCTTGTTGGCCCGCTGGGCCATGGTCGTCCAGATCTTGCGGCCGTTGATGACGTAGCCGTTGCCCTTGCGCTCGGCGCGGGTCTCCAGGCTGGAGGTGTCGAGGCCGCTGTTGGGCTCGGTGACGGCGAAACAGGCCTTGTCCTGGCCGGCGATGATGCGGGGCAGGTGGCGGGCCTTCTGGTCGGCCGTGCCGAACTTCACCACCGGCATCAGGCCGAAGATGTTGAGGTGGATCGCCGAAGCCCCGGAGAATCCCGCCCCCGACTGGGTGACGGTCTGCATGACATGGGCCGCCTCGGTCAGGCCCAGGCCCGCCCCGCCGTATTCCTCCGGCATGGCGATGCCCAGCCAGCCGCCGTCGGCCATGGCCTTGACGAAGCCTTCCGGGAAGTCGCCGGTCTCGTCGGTCTTGCGCCAATATTCGTCGTTGAAGTCGGCGCAGATGCGCCCCACCGCCTCGCGGATCGCCGCCTGTTCCTCGGTGGGCCAGAAACCGCTCATGCCTGCTCCTCGAAGCGTCTTGCGTTCATTGCGTCGGCCCAGGGGCCAGGGTCTTCGCCAGCCAGATAGGCCGCTGTCATGCGCGCGACAAGCGGAGCCAGCAGCCAGCCGTTGCGCCGCGCGCCCGTGGCGACAAACACCCCCTCGCGGGCGCTCCAGCCGACCAGCGGCAGGCCGTCGAGGGTGGCGGCGCGCACGCCGGCGCTGGCGGTCGGGGTGAGGCTGGCCAGTTCGGGGACCAGCCGCTCGACCCGGCGCCGCAGGCCGGCGATCTGCGCCCGGTTGAGGTCGCGGTCATCGACCCCGACCTCCATGGTGGCGCCGGCCACCGCCCCGTTGGGGTCGGGGCAGACATAGACCCCCTCCCCGCGCAGCACCGGCCCTTCGGCCGGCCCGCCGGGATAACGCAGGATGTGGCCTTTGATCGGGATGAGGCCGGCCAGCTCCGGGGCAAGTTCGTGGCTTTCCGCCCCGGTGGCGACGATCAGCAGCCCGTCGACCCGCCCTACCGCCTCCTGGCGAAGGTCGATATCCGCCGCCGCGGCCATGGCGTTCAGGGCCGCCAGCGGATCCAGCCGCCAGTCCTCGGGGGTGAACAGGCCGTCACTCGTCAGCCGCCCGATGGCGCCCATGCCCCGCAGCTTGGCCAGGAGTGCGGCGCCCCCGCCGGTCAGCACAGCCCCGCTGCGGTCCAACGGCAGGTCCATGGAGGCCGCCAGCGCCGGCCAGAGGTCTCGACCTTCCCGCAGCAGTGGCAGATGGGTGGCGGCGATCGGATCGAGCAGGGCCTCGCTGACCGGCGCCAGCATGCCCGCTGCCACCCCTGAGGCGTTGTCGCCCAGCGGGGCGGGGTCGCACACCGACACCTTGGCGCCGGCCCGGGCGAGCTCCAGCGCGATGGTGAGGCCCAGCGCGCCGGCGCCGGCCACAGTGACGCCGATTCCGCTCAGCCGCTGCATGGGAGCGAGTGAGCGCGGGAGGGGGACGAGGTCAAGCCTTTCAGAGCGCGAACGCCACGACCTTGTCGCCGCGCCTGGTGTCGGACTTGGCGTGGCCGCCCGCCGCGATGACCACGTACTGGCGGCCCTTCCAGACATAGGTCATCGGGGTCGCCTGCCCGCCGGCCGGGAGCCGCCCGCGCCACAGTTCCTTGCCCGTCTTTTCGTCGAAGGCTCGCAGGTAGTTGTCGAGCGTCGCCCCGATGAACACCAGCCCGCCGCCCGTGCTGATCGGCCCGCCGAAGTTGGGCGTCCCGACCCCGCGCAGGATCAGGTTGGAAAACGGCGCCAGGTCCCGCGTGGTCCCCAGCGGAACTTTCCACAATACCTGGCCGGTATTCATGTCGATGGCGGTCAGCAGGCCCCAGGGCGGCGGGTTGCAGGGCAGACCGGACGGCCCGCGCAGCAGCTCGCGCTTCATGCCGTAGGGGGCGCCGGCGTTGGGGCTGATCTCGAGGTCGGGCTGGGCCTTCTTCGCCCCGGCGACCTGGTCGGCCGGGATCAACGTCACCTTGTGCAGGGCGCTGGAGGTGTTGGCGAAGACGATGTGGCGTCTGGGATCGAACGAGATACCACCCCAGTTCGAGCCGCCGCCGGTGAAGGGATAGAGGATGGTCCCGCCCAGGGTCGGCGGGGTGTAGAGGCCGTCCGCGCGCGCCGAAGCGATCAGCTTGCGGCAGGCGGCCTGGTCGCCGGGCAGCAGGCCGTAGGCGTCGTCCGGCTTGATGCGGCTGGGCGACAGCGGAGCGGGCAGCAGCGGGAAGGGCTGGGTCGGCGAGAGAACCTCGCCGGGAGCGCCGCCCTGGGGAACCGCGCGCTCCTCGACCGGGATAATCGGCAGACCGGTTTCTCGGTCGAGGGTGAAGACCAGGCCCTGCTTGGTGGTCTGGATCACCGCCTCGCGGGACTGGCCCTGCCAGGTGATGGTGGCCAGGGTCGGTTGGGCGGGGACGTCATAGTCCCAGACGTCGTGATGGGTGGTCTGGAAGGCCCAGGCCAGTTCGCCCGTCTGCGCCTTCAGGGCGACGACCGAGTTGGCGTGGCCGTCGCTGCCCGGGCGGGCGGCGGCGTAGAAGTCGGGGCTGGGGCTGCTGGTCGGCAGGAAGACCAGGCCGCGCGCCTCGTCCACCGACATCGGGGCCCAGACATTGGCGGCCCCCGACCTGATGGCCGGCCGCGCCTCGGCTAGCGGGTCGAAGCGCCAGCGCGGGGCGCCGGTGACCGCGTCGAAGGCGTGGACGGCGCCGCTGGTCTCCTCGACCCTTTGGTTGTCGTCGATGGACGAGCCGACGATGACCACGCCCCGCACTACCACCGGCGGCGAGGTGATCTGTGCGCCGCCCGGGCGAGTGAGCTTGGCGTCCGGCATGGCGTCGACGACGCCATTGGTCCCGAAATCCGCACAGGGCTTGCCGGTGACGGCGTCGAGGGCGAACAGCCTCCGGTCGTTGGTGGCCATGAACACCCGGCTGGCGCAGGGCGCGTCGGCCGGGGCCGCGGGGTTCTTCCAGCCGGCCAGGCCCCGGCAATTATAGCTGTTGGGATAGTTCAGGCCCGGATTGATGTTCGGATCGAACCGCCACAGCTCATGGCCGTCGCCGGGATCCAGGGCGCTGACGGCATTGAACGGCGAGCAGACCAGCAGTTTGCCAGCGAACAGGATGGGCGTGTCCTCAAAGGCCGCCCGGTCCATGGCCTCGCCCCGCCGCGCCATCTCGCCGGTGGAAAAGGTCCAGGCGACCTTGAGCTGTCTGACGTTGTCCGGAGTGATCTGGGCGGCGGTCGAATAGCGTTGCCCGCCCGCGTCGCCGCCATAGGCGTCCCAGCCGGCATCCGGCGCGGGCGGGACGGGTTTGGCGCAGGCGGCGAGACTCAGCAGCGCGGCCAGCAGGGCGATCCGCATCACGGCCTCCAGATGATCCCGATCCTCAGGGTGCGGGGCGCATCGTAGCTGGAGAAGCCGTCCGCCGTCTGCGCCGTCTCGACGGAGGCGTCCGTGGCATTGTCCAGGGCGGCGTAAAGGCTGGCGCTGGGTGTCACTCGCCAGTCGGCTCGGATGTCCAGGGTGGTGGCCGCCGACAACACCCGGCTGTTGAGGTCGTCGTCGAAGCGGCTCGACTCGTAGCGGGCGGCGGCGCTCAAGGTCACCGTATCGGCCACCCGCCAGCCGGCGCCGGCCGAAACGGTCAGGCGCGGAGTCTGGGCGGGGCGCAGGCCGGTGAGCTGCGGCGCGGCCGAGCCGCCGTCGACCCTCGCGACCGTGTAGTCACCGCTCAGGGACAGCCAGCCCTCCGACCAGTCGTGGCGGACCTGACCCTCCAGGCCCCAGGCGTCGATGGTCCCGGCGTTCTGCCGCTGGCGCAACACGCCGCCGGCCGGGATGAAGCCGGCCAGCGGGAAGGTCGCGGGGCCAAAGCCGATGGTGACGTTGGTGACCGCGCCGTCCAGACGGTTGGCGAACAGGGTCAGGCTCCAGTCTGCGCCGCCCAGGCCCGCCTCAATCCCGTAGAGCTTCTCGGGTTCCAACCCCGGATTGGCCTCGGTGACGTCGTTGCCGACCCGGAAGGGGCGGTGCAGTTCGTTGAGGGTCGGGGGGCGGAAGCCCGCATAGGCGGCGGCGCGCCACCATTGGTCACCCGAAACGCTGTAGCGGACCGCGGCCCGGGCGGTGGGCTGCCAACCGGACTGATCGGCGGGGCGGTTGTCGAGGGTGATGGCGCTGGTCGCCAGATTGCGTTCGACCCGCTTGCCGCCGGTGTCGGACCAGCGGTCGATTCGGACGCCGCCGGTGATTAGCCAGGGCCCCTCGTCACGCCAGGTCTCGAAATAGAGGCCGCCCACCAGCTGCGAGCCGCCGGCCACGCGGCCGCGGGTGAAAGCGCCGCCGATGAAGCGGAAATCCTCGCGGGTCTCGCCGTCAGCGGCCCGCAGGTCGCCGCCGATCTCCCAGCGCTGGCCACGCAGGGCGGCGTTGAAGCCGTAGCCCAGCGAGGGCGTGCCGAACTGGTGGTTGGCGGGGGTAGTGGCGTTGCGGCCGGCGGCGACGGCGACGCTGCTGTTCTCCAGGTCCGAATGGCGGACCCAGGCCTGCAGCCGCCAGTCCGTACCCAGGCCCGGCGAGCCGCCGGTCAGGGTGACTGAACCCGAGGCGCCGACCGAGCGCGAAGCGGCGCCAGCAAGGCCGCTGTCACGGCTCTCCTGATAGGCGGCGGCGCGCAGGGAGAGCTTCATGCCGCCGATGTCGGGCGTGTAGCGGATGGCGGCGCTGGCCGAGCGGAAGCCCAGGGGCTGGTCGGCCAGGCCGCCGTTCCGGACCGGCGTCCAGCCGTCGGTGCGCTGGGCCGAGGCCACCAGGAAGACGTCGCCCGCCCCAAACACCGCCGCCCCGGACAGGCCGCCGCGTTCGGCGCCCTCCAGGGTGTATTCACCCTTCGTGGGGACCTGCGTGCGTTCGGAAAGCTGGATGACGCCGGTCAACGCCCCTGCCCCATAAGGCCCGGCTCCGGCGCCGCGCACGATCTGCACCGACTCGATCCCGGCGTTGGGCAGGCCCGACCAGATCACCCAGCCGCCGAACGGGTCGTTCTGCGGCACGCCGTCGAGGGTGACCAGCGCCCGGCCCGCACCGGAACCAGCCACGCCGCGCAGGCTGATGCCCTGCGTAGTCGGATTGGCGGCCTGGCTGGAAGTGCGCCGGAAGAGCTGCACGCCGGGCACGGAGGTCAGGGCTTCATCCAGCCGCGGCGCGGTGGCGATAGTCTCGCTGTCCAGCGTGATGACCGAGAAGGCGGCGTCGGTCGGCGAAGCCGGCAGGCGGGCGGCCTGGACGGTGACGACAGCGATGGCTGGGGGCGGGACGTCAGCGGGCATGGTTCACTCGAAAGCGCCCTTCCTCCACGAAGGAGGAAGGGTACTCAAGCGCTACTTCTTCGCCGCCGGCTTCAACTTTACCGTCGACGACGGCTTGTCGGCCGCCACGACGGGGGGGTTGTCCGCTGTGCCGTCCTTCTGCCGATGGGCGAGGTTGAGGATGTACTGGCGGATGTCCTCGGCGTCCTGGGGCTTCAGCAGCGCCTTGAAGCTGACCATACCGTTCTGCACGCGGTCGCCGCCGATTACGACGCCCTTCCAGACTCCGGCGTCGGTCGTCACCGCCGAGTAGCGCAGATCGGGGATCGAGAAGTTCGAGACCCCGCTAGCCCCGTGGCAGACGCCGCAGTTGGCCGAGTAGTAGGCCATGCCCGAGGCGATCTGGGCCGGAGTGCCGGTCACCGGCGGCAGCTCGCCGTACTGCTTCACCGTGGTCGGGATGACCGGCAGCACGCCCTTGGCGTCCAGCTTGAACACCAGCAGGCGCCGCTGGCCGTTGGAGATCGGGTTGACCCCCGCCCCGGCCGAGGTGGCGAAGCCGCCGCCGTAGCCGGCCATCACCGCCACATACTGTACGCCGTCGATCTCATAGGTCATCGGCGGCGCGATGATCCCGGTCTGGGCCTGGAAGGACCACACCTTCTTGCCGGTCGCGGCGTCATAGGCCGCCAGCTCTCCTGTCGCCGAGCCCTGGAAGACCAGCCCGCCCGCGGTCGCCAGCACGCCTCCGTTCCACGGGCCGGGATATTCCACCGACCACTTGGCCGTCTGGGTCACCGGATCCCAGGCGATCAGCCGGCCTTTGAGCGAGGCCTGCACCGCCTTGAGCGTCGCCTTGTCGTCCGGCAGGCCCGCGGCCAGGAAGTCGACCCCGACGTTCCAACCCTGCGGCCGGAAGCGGTCGGCGCCGCCCGCCTTGCCGGGCTGCTGGTAGGGGAAGGGGATTTCCTGGGCCGGGATGTAGACCAGCCCCGTCTGCGGGCTGAAGGCCATCGGCATCCAGTTATGTGAGCCCAGCGGGCCCGGGTTCGACAGGTGCATGGCGTTCTTGTAGCGGGCCGCCGGATCCTCGATCGGTCGGCCAGTAGCCGGGTCGATGCCGGTCGCCCAGTTGACCGCCGGCACGTACTTCTGGCCGCTGATGAACTTACCCGTCGCCCGGTCCAGCACGTAGAAGAAGCCGTTCTTGGGCGCCTGCATCAGCACCTTGCGGGTCGCGCCGCCGATCTTGATGTCGGCCAGGATGATGTGCTGGGTGGCGGTGTAGTCCCAGCTCTCGCCGGGTGTGGTCTGATAGTGCCAAACGTACTCGCCGGTGTCGGGCCGCAAAGCCACGATCGAGGACAGGAACAGGTTGTCGCCACCCTTGGGGGAGCGCTGCTCACGGTTCCAGGGCGAGCCGTTGCCGACCCCGATATAGAGCAGGTCCAGGTCCGGGTCGTAGGCCATGGAATCCCAGACCGTGCCGCCGCCGCCGGTCTTCTTCCACTCGCCTTCGGTGTCCCAGGTCTTGCGGGCGATCGCCATCGCCTTGTCCGAAGCGGCGCCATCGGTCGGGTTGAGGCCCGGCACGGTGTAGAAGCGCCAGACCAGCTTGCCGGTGTCGGCGTCGTAGGCCGAGAGATAGCCGCGCACGCCGAGTTCGGCGCCGCCGTTGCCGATCAGCACCTTGCCTTTAACGACCCGAGGGGCGCCGGTGATGGTGTAGGGCTTCTTCTGGTCGACGGTGACGACCGACCAGGCCAGCTTGCCGGTCTTGGCGTCCAGGGCTTCGAGGCGGCCGTCCAGGGTGCCGACATAGACCCGGCCCTTCCACAGAGCGACGCCGCGGTTGACCGCGTCGCAGCAGGCCTTGATGTCGGTGGCCTTGGCGACCTTGGGGTCATAGGTCCAGATAAGCTGGCCCGACTTGGCGTCGAAGGCGCGGACCACCGACCAGGAGCTGGTGGTGTAGAGCACGCCCTCGCTCATCAGCGGGGTGGCTTCGACGCCGCGGTCTTCCGGCAGGTCGAAACTCCAGGCCAGGCCCAGCTTGGCGACGTTGCCGGCGTTGATCTTGTCCAGCGGGCTATAGCGCTGCTCGCTGTAGGTGCGGCCGTGGCTCAGCCATTCGCCGGGGTTGGCGTCGGCGTTGATGATGGCCGTCCCGTCGACGACATAGGCGCCGGGCGATCCCTCAGCGGGCGGGCCGCCCGGCTTTGACTTGGGGCCGCAGGCGGTCAGCGCCGCCGCCAATCCGATGACCATCACGGCCGCAAAGGCGGCGTTGCGCTTGACCATATCCGTTCCCTCACCCTGCCCCGGATCTTGGCGTCCGGAGTCGTCTCAAGGCGAAGTATGCGAGGGCTTCCCTGCGTCAAGCAACCGCCGTTTGAGGGCGCCGGTCATTGGCCGCTCGATGACGAACCAGCAGAGGACGCCAACCGCCTGCGCCAGGAGGATGGCGGCAACGAACAGGACTGGCGATCGCATGCCGAAACTGACCCCGAACGCCCCCAGGGTCAGCGGGTGAGTCAGGTAGGTAGAGTAAGAGGCGTCGCCCATCAGACCCAGCGGCGGCAGGCGGCGCACGCCGCCATCGACCTCGATAGCGGCGGCCCCGGCGACCAGCAGGAAGGCGGGCGGACCCCAGAGGAACGGGCGCCAGACGTCCCAGGCCGAATGGGTCAACGCCAGGGCGCCGAAGATGACGACGCCCGCCCCCAGCATGATCCAGCCGATGGCGCGGCCGGGACCAGGGCCCTTGCCAAGCGCCGCGGCCAGCAGCACGCCGGACAGGAACTCCAACAGCATGGGGTTGAGCAGCAGCACGTAGGCGGGCGGATACATCAGCCCGCCGATGGCCCCGCTGACCAGGGCGAAGCCCAGGAACGGCAGGCGCCACTGGCGCGGCAGGGCCAGGGCTAGGGCGAACAGGACATAAAAGAATGCCTCGTAGTTGAGAGTCCAACCCTGGGCGTGCAGCGGGAAGGGTTCTCCCCTCGGATTGAGGTGCTGGATGAAGGCCAGGGACAGCAGGACGTGGCTCGGCTGCGGGTTCTGGTCGACGAACCGCGTCGGGGCGATCAAGGCGGCGGCGGTGAGGCCCAGGGTGATCAGCCAGTAGAGGGGGACGATGCGGATGGCGCGCTTGGCCAGGAACCGGCCGGGGCCGGTATTGCCGCCCGACGTCTCCGGCGCCGTGGTGCGCCACATGATGAAGCCGCTGATCACGAAGAACACATCGACCCCGGCGCTGCCGATATCGATGGGGAAATCGGTGAACTGGGTGGTGTGGTAGAAGACCACGCTCAGCGCGGCCAGGGCGCGGAGGTACTGGATTGAGCGGAGGTCTTTGGAGGCCCCTACCATTTGGTGACGAACTTCACCGCCCCGCCAGCGCGCTCAACATTTCAGCCGCCACCTGGCTCAGGGTGTCGTCCCGCGCCCCCATGACCACGATACGGTCTCCGGCCTTCGCCAGCGACAGCAGTCGCGCCACGCACTCAGCCCGGGTCTCGAACGCCTCGGCCTGGCGGCCCCGGGCGACCAGGTCGGCGGCGATGTCGGTGCTGGTGACGCTGCGGTCGGTGGTGCCGCCGTAATAGGCCGGCTGGGGCATGACCAGGATGTCGTCGGCCGCCAGGTCCCGCGCGAAACCCTCGACGAACTCGGCGCGCATCTTCACCAGCGGCCCAAAGCCGTGCGGCTGAAAGAGGATCAGCAGGCGGCCCGGAAAGTCGTGCAGGGTCGCCAGGGTGGCGGCGATCTTGTCGGGGTTGTGAGCGAAGTCGTCGATAACGGTTATCCCGCCAGCCGTCCCTACTGTCTCAAGGCGCCGGCGCACGCCCGCGAAGCCGTCGAGGGCGGCGGCAGCCTCGGCCAGATCCAGTCCCACCGCCTGGCTGGCGGCGAGCGCGGCCAGGGCATTGGCGACGTTGTGGCGGCCAGGGGTCAGCAGCTTCACGCGCGCTGACGCCGCGCCATGATGGGCCGTGAAGGCGATACCATCGGGGGCCGGGGCGATGTCGCCGGCCCAGAGGTCGGCGCCCTGATCGGTCAGGCTGTAGGTGACGACACGGTCGGCCGCTAGCTCGCCGGCCAGAAGCGCCGTCTCGCCGTTGTCGAGATTGAGGACGGCCGTCGACGACTTCTGGGTGAAGCCGCGGAACAGGGCCCGCAGTTCGTCCATCGACTTGTGGTCCAGCGAGATGTTGTTGACCACCGCCACGCGCGGGTCATAGCGGGCGATGGAGCCGTCGCTCTCGTCGACCTCGCTGACGAAGATACCGCCCTGCCCCACCAAGGCGCTGGCGAACAGCGCCTCTTCGGTCACGAAGTTCTTCATCACCGCCCCGTTCATGACGGTGGGATCACGCCCAGCCCGGTGCAGGATCCATCCGATCATGCCGGTGGTAGTCGATTTGCCGCTGGTGCCGGCCACGCCGATGGAGATGGGGGCGGCGTTGAAGAGATCGCTGAGCAGTTCGGCGCGGGTGATCAGGCTGGCGCCTACCCGCCGGGCCGCCTGGACGTCGGGCACCGTTTCCTCTACGGCGGCGGAGGCGACGACCTGGGTCTTGGGATCGGTGATCCCCGAGCCGTCCTGCGGATAGAGGGCCATGCCCTGGCTGCGAAGCCAGTCGAACTTGGCCGGGGTGCGGCCCTGGTCGAGGGCGCGGTCGGAGCCGGCGACGGCGTGACCCTGGGCGCGCAGGATCATCGCCAGGGGCAGCATGCCGCTGCCGCCGATCCCGCAGAAGAAGTAAGACCTGCTTAGACTCATGAGGCGAAGCTATAAGCGGTGAGGCTTTAACAACCAACGTCCCCCGTTTGACTATGAAGGCCCCCGACCTGATGAAGCGCATCGGCATCGTCGCCCCGGCCAGCCGCCTGGACCCCGGTTTCGCCGACCGGCTTTCGGGCGTCGCCCGCGCAGCGTTCGGCGACCAGGTCGAGCTGGTCTTCCATCCGCAGTGCTTCGAGACATGGGGCCATTTCGCCGGCACGGACGAGAGCCGCGCCGCCGCCTTCATCGAGACCGCCAACGATCCGCATTTGGACGCCCTGTGGTTCGGACGGGGCGGCTATGGCTCATGCCGCATCGTCGAGGCGGTAATGCCCAAGCTGAGCACGGCGGCCCGCGCCAAGACCTACCTGGGCTACAGCGACGCCGGCTCAATGCTGGGCGCCCTCTACCACGCCGGCTTCGGCCACGTGGCCCACGGCCCGGTCGCCGCCGACCTCAACCGCCAGGGCGGTCAGGCGGCCGTGGAGCGGGCGCTGGCCTGGCTCATCGACCGCGCCCCCGCCAGCCTGGAAGCCGAACTCGGCCATCTTCCCCACGCCGCTTTCAACCTGACCATCCTCAGCCACCTGATCGGCACGCCCTGGATGCCTGACCTGACCGGCCATGTCCTGCTGATCGAGGAGGTCAGCGAACACATGTACCGCATCGACCGCGCCCTCTGGCACGTCCTCCACGCCGTGAAGGGTCTGGCCGGTCTGCGCCTGGGCCGCTGCAGCCTGATCCCCGAGAACGATCCCGACTTCGGCCAGGACGAGGAGACGGTGGCCAAGCACTGGTGCGCGGTGACGGACGTGCCCTATCTGGGCCGGGCCGACATCGGCCACGACGCGGGCAACAAGGTCGTGCCGTTCGGCCTGCCATGAGGGGGCCCTACCCGCCCGGCACGGCGCCGGAGTTCCGACCGCTGATCGAGGCCGTCTACGACGAGTTCGCCGCGCCCACACCGCGCGCCATTGAGGGCTGTCCCTGCTGCCGGGATCGCAAGGCGCCCGACGCCCTGCTGGCGAAGCCGCTACGCACCTTGTTGGGGTCCGACCTGCGGGCCTACGTCGGCAGTGTCTTCCTGACCATCGGCTCGCCGCGCGACTACCGCTACCTGCTGCCCCGCATCCTGGAGCTGGCGGTGATCGCACCGGGCGATATGCCCAACACCGAGATCACGCTCGGCACGCTGGCTAGGGCGGGTTGGAGGACTTGGCCGGTTCGCGAGCGCAAGGCGGTCGAGGCGCTGATTGACCACTGGGTGGGCGCGGCCCTGGACCAGGACCTCTACTGGCTGGAGGAGGAGGGCTATGCCGGAACCTCAAGCGGCGACGTTATCTGTGGCGCGGCGCGGGCCGGGCTGGACATCGCCCCGTGGTTGGCCCACCTGGCGCGGCCGGAATTCGAGCCGCTGCGCGAAGGCCTTGTCACGCTGAACCAGACCTTCCTGCGCCGCGAAAAGCCGCCGCCCTTCTGGGAAGACGTCGCCGAGGCCTGGCGGGCGTTGGCTGTGGTGCTGCAGGCCTAGTCACGCCAACCGGAAAAGCGCCGCCAGTTGCTCCAGCGACTGCCGCGCGCCCTCTTCGTTGTCTTCAGGTCGCAAGCCGCTTGGCAAGCCCTCGAACCGCATCGTGACCCGTGTCCCATCGTCGGCCGCTTCCAGCGCAATCTCAACCGTCATCACACCGCCAAAGTCCGGATCGCTGCTGACGAAGCGTACCGCCTCGACGATACGGCGGGGTTCATCCAGTTCGATGAAGACGACGCGGACGCGGTCTTCGTTGGCGGAGGTCTTCCCCCGGTTGTCGCCCTCTGGATAGGTCAGCGACATCTCATAGCCTCCGCCGATCCGGCCATCGAAGCGGTGGATCACGCCCCTCATCTCGCCGGGCGGCAGCCACTGGACCAGCAGCGCCGGGTCCATGAAGGCTTGCCAGACCTGCGCCGGCGCGGTCTTGACCAGGATCGAACTCACGCCGCCCGTTCCAAGGCCCGCATCCCCTGGCGAACGCCGTCGTCGGCCACGGCGTCCAGCTCGGCGTGGACCCGCTCCCAGATCGGCAGGGCGACCTCGAGCGTGGCGCGGCCGTGCAGGGTCAGGGACAGAAGCCGGCTGCGGCGGTCGTCCGGGTCAGTCTCGATGGAGACAAGGCTGCGGCGGTCCAGCGGCTTGAGCGCGGCCGTCAGGGTGGTGCGGTCCATGGCCAGCATGGCGGCGGCCTGGCTCATGGACCAGGGCTCTGGCCGGGCCAGCATCATCATCAGCGAGAACTGGCCATTGGTCAGTCCCACCGGCCGCAAGGCTTCATCGAAGCGGCGGGCGAGCGCGCGAGCTGTGCGCTGCGCCTGCAGGCAGAAGCAGGCGTCGCGAACGCGGTGGACGGTCTCCAGACCCAGAGTCGGTGTCATTGACATGCTGCTTTATGTTGATATCAACGCGTTTCGTCAAGAGGAACCCCCATGACCAACACCTTCCACTGGTACGAACTACTGACCCCCGACCCCGCCGCGGCGGTGGCCTTCTACAGCAAGGTGGTCGGCTGGGAGGTCGAGTCCCTCGGGACCTACACCCTGCTCAAGACCAGCAAGGGCGGCGTGGCGGGCATCACCACCCAACCGGCGGAAGTGGCGGCCACGGGCCTGGGCGCCGGGTGGGTCGGCTATATCGGCGTCGAGGACGTCGACGCGGCGGCTGAAGCGGTCGTCAAGGCGGGCGGCAAAATCCTGATCCCGGCCCAGGACATCATGGGCATGCTCCGCTCAGCCTGGGTCCGCGATCCGCAGGGCGCGGTCTATGTGGTGTTCAAGGGCAACAGCCCCAACGCCCCGCCGACCGGCGGACCGGACGAGCCGGGCTATTTCGGCTGGCGCGAACTGTTCGCGGTCGACGAGAAGGCCGCCTTTGACTTCTATGCCGGCCAGTATGGTTGGACCATGGGCGGTGAGCACGACATGGGGCCGATGGGCATCTACCGGCTGTTCGACGTCGACGGCGCCCAGACCGGCGGCATGATGAACAAGCCCGAGCAACTGCCGATCCCGGTGTGGAACTATTACGCTCAGGTCGAAGGCACAGGCGCGGCGGCCGAGCGGGTCAAGGCGGGCGGCGGCCAGGTGGTGATGGGTCCACACCAGGTGCCGGGCGGCCTGTGGATCGTGCAATGCACCGACCCGCAGGGGGCGGTGTGCTGCTTCATCAGCCCCAATCCGTAGGGCTCAGGACACCAGCGTGAAGTGCACGATCCCGCGGTGCAGGTCGTGCAGGTAGACGTCCGGGTCCCGGCGGATCGTCATCAGGGCGCTGGCCTCGATGGCGTTCCAGCTGAGCAGGCCGGTGATCAGGGCGAACAGCAGGCGGTGGTCGAGCTGGTAGGTCAGAGAGGCGCGCTCGCCTCCGCTGTCTCCGGCTGAGAAACTGTACGTTGTCAGGCTCTTACCGGCATCATCTCGCACGTCCAGATGAATGTCGGCGGCGATGCTGAGACCCATCTTCGCCCGCCGAGCCGCGTAGTTGGCGGCGCACTTCTTCAGGGCCCGCTGCCAGTCGAACGGCAGGTCGGGTGGCAGGGCGACCTGTGCGAAGCTCGGAACCTTGCCGGCCAGCGTCATGGCATAGGCGGCGCGTTGGTCGTCGGTGAAATCGCGGAAAGGTGCGTCTTTCTCGCGGCTTATGGCCAGGGTCTCACTTTCCAGCCTATCGCCGGGATGCAGTTTGGCCAGCGCCTCACCGACCTCGGCGGCCAGTTCCGCCTCCAGCGGCTGGGGCAGGTAGCGCGACAACGCCGCGACCGGGCCACCCAGCACATATTCGCCACCGGCCGGGATCACACGTTTCGGCCTCAAGGCCTTGAAATTTTCGCGGAAATTGGCGGTGGTTCTGGTGCGGATCGCCCGCATGGCCTCAAGCTTCCTGGCGTCATCATAGTCGCCCATGGCCATCGGGTAGAGCGAGGCTGAGGCGTACGGCAGTTGGGCGATATCGGGGACGCCGTACTGGGCCGCGATCCGCGCCGCGTCGGCCGGGAGGATGGTGTTGTCGACGGCCAAGAACAGCCGCGTTCCGTCCGGATCATAGAGATAGAGCGAGGTGTCGAGGTCGTACTCGACCGCCGTCTCCTCGCCCTTGGTGTTGCCGTGGAAGTCCTTGAACAGCACCAGCTCGACGCCGCCCCAAGGATGGCGGGTTTCGAACGGGACCTCGATCAGGTTGGCGAATCCGATGGCGTTCAGGGCGGTCCGCAGGTTGGGCGTGTTCATCTTGCCGATGATCACCGGCTTAGCCCGATCAAACGGCGCCAGGGTCTGGGGGTGCAGGTGATCGTGGTGCAGGTGGCTGATGTAGAGAGCGTCGGGCTTGCTGGACCAGATTTCGGTCTTCAGGGCGTCCGGAACCGGCGGGAAGTTCCACCAGGTCTGCTGGCAGGGTCCATCGAACCAGGGGTCGGTCAGCAGGGTCTGGCCGTTGCTGAGCGTGATGTGGAAACAGGCGTTGGCGATGTAGCGGATTTTCACTTCACGCCCGCCACGACCGTCAGGCTGCGCCCGGCGCCACAGGCGAACAACGCCTTGGAGAGGTCCAGCCACTTGTCGGTCCCCTGCCCGGCCAGCAGCAGGTCGATGGCCATGCGGGCGCGGTGGGCCGGCTTGCCGGCCGCGCTGTCGGCGACGTAGTTGGAGCCGGGGTGCATCAGGAACCAGTCGATGGGGAAGCTGGCATAGGCCAGGCGCACCTCGAAGCCCATGCGCGCCAGCAGGCGCGGCAGGTTGTCGGCGTTGAAGTAGTTGAGGTGCTGCGGCGGGGCGACCCAGAAGTCGCGGTCGATGGCCCCCGACGCCTTAGCCGCCAGCTGCAAGGAACTGAAATCGTTGGGCACGGTGATGGCGACGACGCCATGGGGTTTGAGCAGTCGCGGCAGGCGCTCCAGCAGCGCCTCCGGATCGACCACATGCTCGAGCACATGCTCCATGACCACCGCATCGGCCGCCGCGCCGGCGGCGATCAGGCCGTCCAGGCCTTCGAAGGCGTCGCCGATCAGGGCGTGGTCGAGGAACTGAGGATTGAAGCGGGTCAGGCCATCGGCCGAAAAGTCCAGACCCTGCACGGCGAACCCGGCCGCATGGGCCGCCGCCAGGAACCAGCCCTCGCCGCAGCCGACCTCGATCAGGGCATCGCCCGGCCCCGCTGAAACGCCGCGCGCCTTGGCGATGGCCGCCACCAGCAGGCCGGCCAACAGGCGGCGGTGGGTCAGCTCGTCGTCGGTGTAGGCCTGGGCGTAGGTGCCGTGCGAGTTCTGGAAATACTGGGCGGCGTAGAAGTCGCGCAGGTCCTCGGCGCTCGGGCTGGGCTCGACCCGCCGCCAGCCGTCGGGCTGGATGGTGAGACGGGTCACGCCGCGCCGCGCTTCTCGGCCGCGCCCGCCCAGCGGTCGAACATCTCGCGGAACGCGGCCTCGGCGCCCCGGGTAAAGCCGGCCTCGTCGCGGAACGGCCCGGCCTCGAAGCCGGGGCGGACCTTGGCGCGCAGCGCATCCAGCGCCGGGATGTCGGCGGTCAGGGCCACGGCCTTGTCGACATAGTCGTCCCAGCTCTCGGCGATCAGCTCGGGCAGGCCCACGCCCAACGCGGCGCAGACGCCGATGCGGCTGTAGAAGTCCGGTCCGCGCAGGGTCAGCACCGGCACGCCGTTGGCCAGGGCGTCGCAGGTGGTGGTGCCGCCGGGGGCCGGCGAGGGATCCAAAGCCAGGTCAATGTCGGCGAAGGCGGCGAGGTACTCCACCCCGGCGCTGTGGCCCGCGAAGACGATGCGGTCGGGGGCGGTGCCATGACCGGCGAACCGGGCCTGGGTGACGCGTTGCAGGACCGGGTCCATGAAGTAGCGGTACTTGAGGACCAGCCGCGAGCCGGGCCGGCCCTTGAGGATGCGGCTCCAGGCGACCACCGTGGCGTCGGTGAGTTTCACCGGGTGATTGAACGAGCCGAACGTGACCTTGCCGGTCTTCAGCGCGGGGGTCGGATGCGGCGCCGGGCGACCTTCCGGCGGGCGATAGGGGATGAAGACCTCGCCCGTGTGCCAGACCTCCTCGGTGAAGAGCTCAGCCGTGCCCGGGGCGGCGGCGCTGTCGCAGTGCAGGACATAGTCCATGCGGGTCAGGCCCGTGGTCTGCACGAAGTTGATCCAGGCGGCCTGCACCGGGGCGCAGCGCAGGGCGAACATCGACAGCCGGCTGCCGGCCGAATGACCCCAGCAGTCGATCAGCACATCGATGCGGTCATCGCGGATCAGGGCGGCGGCCTCGATGTCCGACAGCTTGCCGATCGGGCGGATGGCGATGTGCTTTGGCCAACCGGTCTCGGTCGCCGCGTCGGCGGGATAGAGGAAAATCTCGACCTCGGCCGGGTCGTGGTTCTCGATGACCGGGGTGATGAATTGCCGGACCTGGGCGCCCGCAAGGGTCGGAGCCACATAGCCGATCCGCAGCTTGCGTCCGGCGGACGGTGGATTGCTGAACACGGGCTCGGGCGATCCGTCCTGCGGCGCATAGATCGAAGCCCACCGGCGCGCCTCGGCGGCGTAGCGGCGCGGGCCGTCCTCGACCATGAAATGAGGGTAGAGCAGGAACTGGTGGGCGGTGTTCGACGGCCAGGTCTCGGTGACATCGCGGAAGACGGCGATGGCTTCCTCGGCGCGGCCCTGGTGCTGGAGCGACAGGCCGTACTGCAGCATCGAGTTGGCGGCGCGATGCCCGGCGTCCACAGCCATCTCCCACATCACCGATGAGAGCGCGACGTGATGGCCCTGATAGAGCTGAGTCGCCACACCCGCTGCGTAGTCGCCATCCGCCTGGGCCCTATCGAGATCCGCCCCCCACGCTTTAGCGATGGCCAGACCGTGGATACGCCGCGCCTCGTCCAGCATCGCATTCCCGGCTTCCGCGTCGCCGGAAGCAGTCAACGCACTGGCCAGCCAATAGCGGGCCTCAAAGTTGGCGGGGTGCTTGGCGACCACGGGCCTGAGCGTATTCACCGCCCCCCGCGCGTCTCCGGCCATCAGGGCCTCACGCGCGAAGCCGACGCTGGCGGCGGTCATGTCGAAAGTCATACGGGCTCCGGGAGTCTGTCTGTGCAGACTCGGGGAACATGGTGAATCGGGTGTTAAGCGGCCGCCTGCTCTTGCCAATTCGGCCGCGAGCCTGTTCGGTTGGCGGTCGAGTTTGGGGACCACGCCATGACCGCCGCCACGATATTCGCGCTGACACTGGCAGGGATGATTGGCGCGCTGTTCGACCTCTGGACCTGGGGTATCATGATCGTCGGGGCGCTGCTGATGAAGTCGCGGCGAGCGCTGTTGGCCTGGGCGGCGGGCTGCGCTCTGCTGCTCAGCATGGTGTCGATGCTGGCCCTCACAGGGCCGGCCTCGGCCATTGGGATGGGCGTTGGGGCGGTCTTCATACTGCTGCTGCGCTTCTTCTCCGCCTGCATCGCCGGCTTCGTCTCAGCGGCGGTGATCGAGTGGCTGCGGCGGCCAAGGAATGTGGCGCCGGGGGCCGAGCCCCAGGCGCCACCATCCAAGGAAGACTAGACCTTTTCGAGGATATGCACCGCGCAGGCGCTGCCCGCCCCGACCACGTGGGTCAGGCCGATCCGCGCGCCTTCGACCTGGCGCTTGCCGGCCTCGCCGCGCAGGTGGGTGGTGATTTCGTAGATATTGGCGATGCCGGTCGCGCCGAGCGGGTGGCCCTTCGAGAGGAGCCCGCCGGACACGTTGACCGGGATGCGGCCTCCGAGGTTGGTCTCGCCCGTGTCGATCATCCTGCCCGCGCCGCCCGGAGCACAGAGGCCCAGGTTCTCATAGTGGACGATCTCGGCGGTGGCGAAGCAGTCGTGCAGCTCGATCAGATCGACCTCGTCCGGTCCCAGGCCCGCCATCTCATAGGCGGTCTTGGCGGCCAGCTTGGTGACGGCGTTGAAGTCCATCGCAGCCAGGTTGTGCTGGGTGTAGGGATCCGACGCCAGGGCCGAGGCCCGCACCCGCACCGCCCGGCCCAGCAGGCCCAGTTCGCGGGCCTTCTTTTCCGAGCACAGCACCGCGGCGGCCGAGCCGTCGACGTTCACCGAGCACATCAGCTTGGTGTTGGGATAGCTGATCATCTCGGCCCCCATGACCTCTTCGAGCGGGGTCTCGATCTGGTACATGGCCTTGGGGTTGAGGGTCGAGTGGTGGTGGTTCTTGACGCTGACCTTGGCGAACTGCTCGAAGGTCGTGCCATAGCTGCGGGCGTGCTCGAGGCCCACATGCGCGAACACCGACGGCATAGTGCCGGAGCCCAGCAGGCCCTCGGTGGAGATGCCGTCGCCGCCGCCGGCCCCGCCCAGCAGGCCCTTACCCATCTGCTCGCAGCCGACCGCCAGGACCAGGTCATAGACGCCGGCCTTGATGGCCATCCAGCCTTCGCGGAAGGCAGTGGCGCCGGTGGCGCAGGCGTTGGCGACATTGACCACCGGCACGCCGGTCTGGCCGATCTGGCGCAGGATGCGCTGGCCGACGCCCGCGCCGGCCTGGGCCAGGTTGCCGCTGTAGACGGCCTGCATGTCGCCGATGGTCAGGCCCGCGTCGGCCAGGGCCAGCAGGGCGGACTCGGCGCCGATGTCCTCGACCTTGCGGTCGGGGAAGCGGCCGAATTTGATCATGTCGGTTCCGACAACGTAGACGTCAGACATCACGCGGCCTCCGGGGCGAAGAAATAGGCGAGGTAGTGGTTGCCGGCCTTGTCGGTGCGGCCGGCGTCGCCGAACACCACCTTCACAGGCATATCGAATTTCAGCTTGGCGGGGTCGGGCTCGACCTCGATCAGATTGCCCTTCAGCGTGCCGCCGCCCTCCAGGTCGACGATGGCCGAGACGAACGGCACGGGCACGCCCGGGAAGTTCCGGTAGACCACGGTCCAGTTGTAGAGCTTGCCCTTGTCGGACAGCTTGACGGGGGCCAGCGTGCCGACCGCGAAGCATTTGGGGCAGCCGCGGCGGGTTTCCATGAACACCTCGCCGCAGGCCGAGCACTTGTGGCCTTCGAGGTAGGGCTTGCCGGCAGAGTCGGTCTTGATGCAGTCCACGGCCGGCTTTAGCGCGGCGGGATCGGCGGGGGTTTCCAAGGGTATCCTCCGGTCGTTTCTTAGCGTCGGACGGAGGTTAGACGCCCTTCCCTTCCGTCAGACAAGGCCGGTCACGGGGATGAGCGCGCCGGTAATCACCTGGGCCTGCGGGCTCGCCAGGAACAGGATCACCGTGGCCAGATCGGACGGCGCGACCCAGGTCTTGGGGTCGACATCCGGCATGTCGGCGCGGTTGGCCGGAGTGTCGAGCACCGAGGGCAGGACCGCGTTGACGGTGACGCCGCTACCCTTGGTCTCCTCCGCCAGGCTCTCGGTCAGCCGATGCACAGCGGCCTTGGAGGCAGTATAGGCCCCCATTCCCGCCCCGGCCTTGATCGCGGCATTGGCTCCGATGTTGACGATGCGCCCGGCGGTCGACGCCTTCAGGTGCGGCAGGGCCGCGCGGCTGGTGTGCAGACAGGTCAGCAGGTTGAGCCGATGCATCAGTTCCCAGGCCCCGGCATGGCCATCTTCCAGCGTCTGCCACAGGAACCCGCCCGCCACGTTGACCAGAACATCCAGGCCGCCCAGCGCGTCGACGACCTTAGCGACCGCGTCATCGGCGCCTTCGTGTCCGGTGAGGTCAGCCCCGCTAATGGCGAGGATATCGGCCGGCAGGTCCGACGGCGCTGGCGCCCGGTCGACCAGGGCAACGCGGTAGCCCGCGGCGTGGGCAGCCTCGCCCACGGCCCGGCCAAGAACGCCAAAGCCGCCGGTGATCAGGATGCTGCGATCGGTCATAGCGGGGGTCCTTCGAAAGCTGGGCGGCCAT
The DNA here is from genome assembly GCA_038236615.1 of Caulobacterales bacterium. Lineage (GTDB taxonomy): Bacteria > Pseudomonadota > Alphaproteobacteria > Caulobacterales > Caulobacteraceae > Caulobacter. The sequence goes on along the minus strand of JBBRZO010000012.1, from coordinate 145,111 downwards.
TCTTGCAAATCCTCGCCCGGAAGGGGAGGCTTCTAGAGAAACTGGGCTATCACCGCCCCGCCCAGACACAGCGCGATGGCCACGACCGGCGGCGCCTTCCAGCGCTGCAGGAGGAACATCGCCACCAGCGCGATGGCCAAGTCGGCGCCGCTCTTCACCGCGCTGGTCCAAATAGGATTGTAGAGGGCCGCCGCCAGCAGCCCGACCACGGCGGCGTTGATCCCTGCCAGCGCCGCGCCGGCGGCGGGGTGGCGGCTGAGCCCTGCCATCAGCGGGGCGCCGGCCATGGCCAGCAGCAGGCCGGGGAGGAAAATGGCCACCAGGGCGATCCCCGACCACAGCACGGGGCTATCTGGTTGAGCCACCGCGCCCAGATAGGCGGCGAAGGTGAACAGTGGGCCGGGCAGCGCCTGGGCCGCGCCATAGCCGGCCAGGAAGGCGTCATCGCCCAGCCAGCCGGCCGGGACCAGGGCCTCGCGCAGCAGCGGCAGCACTACATGGCCGCCGCCGAACACCAGAGCGCCGGCGCGGTAGAAGATGCCCGCGAAGGCGGCGCCGCTGTTAGGGCTGAGCGCCAGGGCAATTAGCGAGCCGGCCATCAGCACGGCGAAGACGGCCAAGGCCACGGCGCCGGTGCGGCGGCCGATGCCCAGCGCAAGCGGCGGGACCGCCTCGCCGCCCAGCTTGAGGACCAGGCCCGCCACCCCGCCGGTCAGGATGACAGCCAGCTGCAACCACGGCGCAGCAAAGACCAACAGCACGGCGGCGGCGACAAGGCCGATTGCGGTGGTGGGGGTGTCGACCCACAGCCGCCGGCCCATGCTCCAAACCGCCTGCCCCACGGCGGCGACAGCGGCCAGCTGCAGGCCGTGTAGCAGCGTTTGGGCCCAGGCCGCGCCCAGCCACGGCTGGGCCAAGGCGAAGACCAGCATCAGCAGCGCCGACGGCAGGGTGAACCCCAGCCACGCCGCCAGCGCGCCCCGCCAGCCGCCGACCTTCCAGCCGATCAGGAAGCCGGTCTGGCTGCTGGCCGGGCCCGGTAGGATGTGGGTCAGGGCCAGGATGGCGGCATAGTCTTCGGCGGTGATCCAGCGGTGGGTCCGGACGTAGGTCCGCTCATAGTAGCCGAGATGGGCTATGGGTCCGCCGAAGGCGGTGAGGCCCAGGATCAGGGCGACCTTGAAGACCTCCAGGGCTGATCGCCGCTCGCTCACATCCCCTCCCGCAAGGTCAGCGATGACAAGATCGCCTTCGCCGCCTATCCCATCCGCATAACGACGGGAAGACACCCAAGGCAAGGATGGGCGATGAGCCAGAATTTCGACATGACCGGCCGTACGGTGATGATCACCGGGGCCTCCTCGGGCCTCGGGCGGCGGTTCGCGCTGATCCTGTCGGCGGCCGGGGCCAAGGTGGCGGTAGCGGCGCGGCGGACCGACCGGCTGACCGCGCTGGTCGACCAGATCAAGGCGGCCGGCGGCACGGCCTTCGCGGTGGCCATGGATGTGCAGAAGGAGGCCTCGGTCATCGCGGCCTATGACGCGGCCGAAGCTGCGCTGGGGCCCATCGACAGCGTCATCGCCAACGCCGGTATGAACAACGAGGCCCTGGCGCTCGACATCCCCGAGGATCAGTGGGACCAGATGTTCGACACCAACGTGAAGGGGGTATTCCTGACCGCCCGCGAGGGCGCGCGGCGGATGATCGCCAACGGCTCGAAGGAATCAAGGCGCGGCCGGGTGTTGTTGATCGCCTCAATCGGCGCCCACACGGTGCTGCCGGGACTGACGGCCTATTGCGCGAGCAAGGCGGCGGTGGCCCAGATGGGCAAGGCCTTGTCCCGCGAGTGGGCCAACCGGGGGATCAACGTCAATGTGCTGTGCCCCGGCTACATCGTCACCGAGCTGAACGACGAGTGGTTCGCTTCCGAGGGCGGCAAGGCCCAGGTGAAGACCTTCCCCCGGCGGCGGCTGATGGAGGAGGAGGACCTGGATGCGATCGTCGGGTGGCTGGTCAGCGATGCGTCGCGGGCGGTGACGGGGTCGGTGTTCACGGTAGACGATGGGCAGTCGCTGTAGGCCCTGACCTCAGACAGGCATCTCGGCCCGCGCCCCATACGCTGTCTGGACTTCCGCCCCGGCCAAGCCGACTTTCAGGCCGATGCCATTCGATGAAGTCCTCGCCGCCCCCGCCCCCACGCGTCCCCAGCGCGCGGTTGGGGCTGGGCGGCTGAGCCTGGTTCGAACCGAGACTGGGACGGGTCCGGGCCGCCTGTACCAGCAAGGCTGCGCGCAGATTCGCCTGCCCCGCATGCGCGGCGCCCAAGCCGAGGCCATCCTGATCAACACCGCCGGCGGGCTGACCGGCGGAGACGTGCTGGACTGGACGGTGGACGTCGAGGCCGGCGCCTCGGGTGTGGTGACCACCCAGGCCTGCGAAAAGGTCTACCGATCCTCCGGCGGCGTGGCCAACGTGACCAGCAGACTCACCGTAGCCTCCGGCGCCCGGCTCGACTGGATTCCGCAGGAAACAATCCTGTTCGACAACGCCGCCCTGCATCGCCGCCTGGAGGCCGACGTCGCCGCTGACGGCCGGCTGCTGGTGCTGGAGGCGGTGGTGTTAGGCCGGGCTGCCATGGGCGAGGCGGTGCGGCAGGGCTCGCTAAAGGACCGCTGGCGCATCCGGCGGGAGGGGAAACTCATCTTCGCTGATGACCTGGCGCTGGACGGCGCGATCAGCGAGATCGCCGACCGGCCCTCGCTGCTGGCCGGCGCGGGCGCCTTCGCCTCGCTGCTGCTCGTGGCGCCGGACGCCGAGACCTACCTTGAGCCGCTGCGCCAGACGCTCGGCGCCGCCTCGGCCTGGGGCGGCAAGCTCTATGCCCGCGTCCTGGCCGCCGACGGGTTCGCCCTTCGCAACGCCCTGATCCCCGCCCTGCAAGCGCTCGGCGGCCCCCTTCCCCGTATCTGGAAGACCTGAATGAACCTCACCCCCCGGGAAAAGGACAAGCTGCTGATCGCCATGGCCGCCGTCGTGGCCCGCAAGCGGCTGGAGCGCGGGGTCAAGCTGAACCACCCTGAGGCCATCGCCCTGATCACCGACTTCGTGGTCGAAGGCGCCCGCGACGGCCGCGCTGTGGCCGATCTGATGGAGGCCGGCGCCCATGTCATCACGCGGGCCCAGGTCATGGAGGGCATCGCCGAGATGATCCACGACGTCCAGGTCGAGGCGACCTTTCCCGACGGGACCAAGCTGGTCACCGTCCACCATCCAATCAGGTAGGCGTTATGATCCCCGGCGAAATCATCCCGATGGACGGCGAGATCGAGCTCAACGCCGGCCAGCCGACCGTGACGCTGAAGGTGGCGAACACCGGCGACCGGCCGATCCAGGTCGGCAGCCACTACCATTTCTTCGAGACCAACCCGGCGCTCAGCTTCGACCGCAACCAGGCCAGGGGCATGCGCCTCGACATCGCCGCCGGTACCGCCGTGCGGTTCGAGCCCGGCCAGGCGCGGGAGGTGACCCTGGTCCCACTGCTGGGCGCGCGACGAGTGTTCGGGTTCCGCCAGGCGGTGATGGGAGACCTCTGACATGGCCCGCATTTCCAGAGCGACCTATGCCGACATGTTCGGCCCCACCACCGGAGACCGGGTGCGCCTCGCCGACACCGAGCTCTTCGTCGAGGTCGAGCGCGACCTCACCGTCTATGGCGAGGAGGTGAAGTTTGGTGGCGGCAAGGTGATCCGCGACGGCATGGGCCAGGGCCAGGCCAGCCGGGCCGAGGGCGCGCTCGACACCGTCATCACCAACGCGCTGATCCTCGACCATTCGGGGATCTACAAGGCTGATGTCGGCCTCAAGGACGGTCGCATCGCCGGCATCGGCAAGGCCGGCAATCCCGACACCCAGCCGGCCGTCACACTGATTATCGGCCCGGGCACCGAGATCATCGCCGGCGAGGGCAAGATCCTCACGGCCGGCGGCATGGACGCCCACATCCACTTCATCTGTCCCCAGCAGGTCGAAGAGGCGCTGATGAGCGGCATCACCACCATGCTGGGCGGCGGCACCGGCCCGGCCACCGGCACGGCGGCCACAACCTGCACCCCCGGGCCCTGGCACCTGGCGCGGATGATCGAGGCGGCCGACGGCCTGGCCATGAACATCGGCTTTTCCGGCAAGGGCAACGCCAGCCAGCCGGCGGCGCTGGTCGAGATGGTGCTAGGTGGGGCCTGTGCGCTGAAGCTGCATGAGGACTGGGGCACGACGCCGGCAGCCATCGACTGCTGCCTGGGCGTGGCCGACGCCTACGACGTGCAGGTGATGATCCACACCGACACCCTCAACGAGAGCGGCTTCGTTGAGGACACGGTCGCCGCCTTCAAGGGCCGCACCATCCACGCTTTCCACACAGAGGGCGCCGGCGGCGGCCATGCGCCGGACATCATCAAGGTCTGCGGCCTCTCCAACGTCATCCCCAGTTCGACCAACCCGACCAGGCCCTACACGGTCAACACGGTGGCCGAGCACCTGGACATGCTGATGGTCTGCCATCACCTGGACGCCTCGATCCCCGAAGACATCGCCTTCGCCGAGAGCCGCATCCGTCGCGAAACCATCGCCGCCGAGGACATCCTACACGACATCGGCGCCTTCTCGATCATCAGCAGCGACAGCCAGGCCATGGGCCGGGTCGGCGAAGTGATCATCCGCACCTGGCAGACCGCCGACAAGATGAAGCGCCAGCGCGGCCCGCTAGCCGGGGATGGTGCGGCTGACAACAACCGGGTCAAGCGCTACATCGCCAAATACACCATCAACCCGGCCATCGCGCAGGGCATGAGCGCCCATATCGGCAGCGTGGAAGCGGGCAAGCGCGCCGACCTGGTGCTGTGGAGCCCGGCCTTCTTCGGGGTGAAGCCCGACCTGGTGATTCTGGGCGGGACCATCGCGGCGGCCCCGATGGGCGATCCCAACGCCTCGATCCCGACACCGCAGCCGGTGCACTACCGGCCGATGTTCGCGGCGTTCGGCAAGGGGCCGTCACGCAACAGCGTGACCTTCGTGAGCCAGGCGGCGCTCGGCGTGGGGCTGCAGCACAAACTCGAGGTCGACAAGCCGATGCTGGGGGTCAGCAATGTGCGGGGCGGCCTCTCCAAGGCTTCGATGATCCACAACAGCGCCCTGCCGCACATCGAGGTCGATCCCGAGACCTACGAGGTGCGAGCCGACGGCGAGTTGCTCACTTGTGAACCGGCCACGGTGCTGCCGATGGCCCAGAGGTATTTCCTGTTCTGATGCTGAAAGTCGTCGAAATCCTCCCGCACTGGACCGGCCAGATCCACGACCACGTGGCGCTGGACTATGACGGCCGCCACCGCCGCCGGATGGTGCTGAAGGGCGAGCACGGGCTGGAATTCCTGCTCGACTTGCCGGCGGCGCGGCTGCTGCATGGCGGCGACGGCCTGAAGCTCGACGACAGCCGGGTCGTGGCGGTAACCGCCCTGCCCGAGCCGCTGATGGAGGTTCGCGGCGACGACGGCGTCCATCTGCTGCGCCTGGCCTGGCACATCGGCAACCGCCACCTGACCGCGCAGGTCGAGCCGGATCGGATCCTGCTGCGCTACGACCGGGTGATCGGGCACATGCTGGAGCACCTGGGGGCGAAGGTGGTCGCGGTGACTGCGCCGTTCGACCCCGAGGGCGGGGCGTATGGCGATCATGGCCATGGTGACCACCACCATGATCACTGACTCCGCGGTGGGTTGATGCAACCGCTCCTGCGCCTCCTAACCTGGCTCTCCCCCGCCTTTCCGGTCGGGGCGTTCGGCTATTCCCACGGCCTGGAGACCGCCATCCGCAGCGGCCAGGTCACCGACCGCCCCACGCTCATCGCCTGGCTCGCCGGCCTGATCGAGCACGGTTCCGGCTGGACCGACGCGGTCATCCTCGCGGCCGCCCATCGCGGCGAGGATGTCACCGAGCTTGCCACCGCCCTCAGCCCCAGCCTGGAACGCCAACTGGAAACCCTCGACCAGGGCGAGGCCTTCCTGATCGCCGTCGCCCGCTCCTGGCCCCACCCCGACCTTCCCCGCCAGGCCCCCTACCCTGTCGCGGTCGGCCTCACTGCCGCCCTGCACGGCGTCCCGCTGCTCGACACCCTGACCGCCTGGCTTCACGCCTTCGCCGCCAACCTGGTCAGTGTCGCTGTCCGCGCCATCCCGCTTGGCCAGTCGGAGGGCGTAGCCACAATCGCCGCCCTGGAGCCCGTCATCATCGCCACCGCCACTCGCGCCGCTGCTTCGACCCTTGACGACCTGGGCGCCTGTGCCCTTGCCTCGGACATGGCCGCCATGCGTCACGAAACCCTGCAGCCGAGACTGTTCCTGTCATGACCTCTCCCAACGGCCCCTTGCGCGTCGGCATCGGCGGCCCGGTCGGCTCGGGCAAAACCACGCTCACCGAAAAGCTTTGCAAGGCCATGCGCGAGCGCTGGTCGGTCGCGGTGATTACCAACGACATCTACACCCAGGAGGACGCCCTTATCCTGGCCCGCCTGCAGGCTCTGCCGGAGGACCGCATCATGGGGGTCGAGACCGGCGGCTGCCCGCACACCGCCATCCGCGAGGACGCCTCGCTGAATCTCGCGGCCGTGAGGCGAATGAGCGAACGGCACCCGGACCTGGACGTGATCTTCATCGAGAGTGGCGGTGACAATCTGGCGGCGACCTTCTCGCCCGACCTGGCGGACCTCTCGCTCTACGTGATCAGCGTCTGCCAAGGCGAGAAAATCCCACGCAAGGGCGGCCCGGCGATCAGCCGGTCAGACCTGCTGGTGATCAACAAGACTGACCTTGCGCCCTATGTCGGGGCCGACCTGGCGGTGATGGCGGCCGACGCCAAGGTGCAGCGTGGCGAACGTCCGGTGGTGATGACCGACCTGACACGGCTGGTCGGAGTCGATGAGGTGGTGGCGTTCGTGGCGCGGGCCGGGGGATTGGGCTGATCGCCCTGCTCGGGGATGCGAATGCGAAGTATTCACCAATCTGTGAAAACAATCGGACGCCCGACCTCTTAACCGCCCCCGGTGAATACATACATTTCCAAACAGCCGTCCTCATCACGTTGGCGAAGTCGCCAGCCGGACGCGCGAATGGGGCTAACTTCCTATGACATTGCCAGTTCTCGCGGTTGCGGGCCTTGGGCTCGTGATCCTGCTTGTGCTCCTCATCGTGAGCTCGGGCGTCATCCGCTATATCGGCAACAATCGCATTGCCGTGGTCGAAAAGCTGTGGAGCGCCAAAGGCTCCATTAAGTCGGGCCTAATCGCCCTGAACGGCGAGGCCGGCTATCAGCCGGAAGTGCTGCGCGGCGGCCTGCACTTCTTCTTCCCCTACCAATTCCGCCTGCATGTGGAATCCCTGGTGACCATTCCCCAGGGCCGCATCGGCTATGTCTTTGCCCGTGACGGCCGCCCGCTGGGTCCGGAACAGGCGCTGGCCGCCAACCTAGGCGAGGTCGACTTCCAGGATACGCGCGGCTTCCTGACGGCCGGCGGTCAGAAGGGGCCGCAGCGCAAGATCCTGCGCGAGGGCGCCTATGCCATCAACCTGGCTCAGTTCGTGGTGGTGACCAAGGACAACACCTTCGCTCTGCGCCTGGACCGCGACGAGATGGCGCTGCTCGACCAGATGGCCGAGGTCATTGAGGCGCGTGAGGGTTTCGAACCGGTGGTGATCAAGGATGCTGACGACCAGATCGGCGTGGTCACCGTGCACGACGGTCCCGGGCTGCAGGCGGGCGACATTATCGCCCCCACGGTCGGCGACGACCCGCAGGACAAGGCGAGCTTCCACAACAGCTTCCAGGACCCGGAAACCTTCCTGGCCGCCGGCGGCCGCAAAGGCCGGCAGCTGATGGTGCTTGTCGAAGGCACCTACTACATCAACCGCCTGTTCGCGACGATCGAGCGCATCCCGAAAACTACGATCGAGGTGGGCCAGGTCGGGGTGGTGGTCAGCTACACCGGCAATGCCGGAGCCGACACATCCGGCGAGGGCTATCGCCACGGCGAGCTGGTCGAGAACGGCAACCGCGGCGTCTGGGCCGACCCGCTGTTGCCCGGCAAGTATGCGTTCAACACCTATGCTGGGCGCGTGACCCTGGTGCCGACCACCAACTTCATCCTGAAGTGGGAGACGGCCGCCACGGGCTCGCATAACTTCGACGAGAACCTGGCCGAGGTCAGCCTGATCACCCGCGACGCCTTCGAGCCGACCCTGCCGGTCTCAGTCGTGGTCCATATCGACTACCGCAAGGCCCCGCTGGTCATCCAACGGTTCGGCGACATCAAGAAGCTGGTCGAGCAGACCCTGGACCCGATGGTCAGCGCCTACTTCAAGAATATCGGCCAGACCCGCACCCTGATCGAGCTCTTGCAGGACCGCAGCCGCATCCAGTCGCTGTCGTCCGAGGAGATGAAGGCCAAATTCCTGATCTACAACCTGGAACTCCAGGAGGTGTTGATCGGCACGCCCCGGCCCTCCGCCAAGGGTGACGACCAGATCGAACGCATCCTGACCCAGCTTCGCCAGCGCCAGATCGCCGACGAACAGGTCGGCACCTATGAGCGGCAGAAGCTGGCCGCCCAGAAGGAGCGGGAACTGCGCGAGGCCGAGGCAAAGTCCAAGCAACAGACGGCGATTACCGAGTCCGAACTGTCGATCCAGGTGCAGCAGAACCAGGGCAAGGCCAACCTGGCCCGCTCGGAACAGGAGGCCGAACAGACCCGCACCCTCGCCAAGGCCGAGGGCGACCGGATCCGCTTCCTCGGCGAAGGCGAGGCCAAGAAGGTGATGCTCATGGCCGCCGCCGAGGCGGAACGGGTGACCAAGGTGGGTCTTGCCACCGCCGAGGCGATCGAGAGCCAGGTCGCAGCCTCCGGTGGCCCGCGCTACCAGCTCGCCCGCCAAGTGGCTGAACGGTTCGCCGAGGCGTTGGAAACCTCGGGTGTGGATGTGGTCCCGAAGGTCCAGATCCAGGGTTCGGAAGGCGGCGGCGGGGTCGTGCAGGCGCTGCTCACCCTGCTGATGAGCGACAAGCTTGGCCTGCCGCTATCGGTGGAGAATCCGCCGTCCGCGGAGGAAGAAGAAGTGGCGTAGGACGAGGGGGCCGGTGAAAGCCGGCCCCTTTTTCGACTTGGGGGAGGAATTTGGGACGGCTACCCCGCCTGGGCCAACACCTCATCACCGGTGTCCAGCGCCCCGGCCACCGCCGCCAGCAGCGTATCGGCCCGGACTGGCTTGCTCAGGTGACTGTCGGCCCCGGCCTCCAGGCTCGCTCGTACGTGTTCATCCAGCGCATTGGCCGTCAGCATGATCACCGGGGTCCGGCGCCCCCCAATCGCGATCTCCTGGCCACGCAACAGCTTGGTGGCGGTGAGCCCGTCCATCTCCGGCATCTGCATGTCCATCAGGACCAGGTCGTAAGGCGTGGTTGCCAAGCGCTCCAGGGCCAGGCGGCCATTCTCGACGATGTCGAGACGCACGCCGGCAGCTTCCAGGATCAGGCGGACGACGCGCTGGTTGGTAGGGTGATCCTCGGCCAGCAGGACGCGGACGCCTTCGACGTCGCAGCTCTCGCCCGCTGTCGCGACCTCGCCTGCAGCGCGGCTTTCACCCAGGCGTTCCAGCGGCAGGCTGACGGTGAAGACCGAGCCCTGGCCCACGCACGAGGTCGCCTCGACCTCCCCGCCCATCAGGCCGGCCAGCAACCGGCAGATAGCCAGGCCCAGTCCCGTGCCGCCGAACCGACGGGTGATCGAGGCGTCCGCCTGTTCGAAGCGTTTGAACAGCCGCGCTCCGGTTTCGGCGTCGAAGCCGATGCCGGTGTCGCGCACGCCGAAGGCCAGACCCTCTCCAGTGCGCTGAACGACCAGCTCGACATCGCCGGCCTCAGTGAACTTCACGGCGTTGGACAGCAGGTTGGAAAGGATTTGGGTGATGCGGACGCTGTCGCCGCGCCAGACGCCCTGCGCCTCAGGCTCGACCGTCCAGGTCAGGTTCAGGCCCTTGGCCTCGGCGGCGGCGGCGTGAAGCTGGGCGATGCGGCCGGTCAGGATGGCGGTGTCGAACTCGCCGATCTCCAGCCGCATCTCGCCCGCCTCGATCTTGGAGAAGTCGAGGATGTCGGTCAGCACCTGTTCCAGCAGCCGCCCTGACGACACGATCAGCTCTGCCAATTCGCGATTGCGCGGCGTGGTCTGCTCCCGGGCCAGGGTCTCGGAGACCGCCACGACCCCGTTCAGCGGCGTGCGCAGCTCGTGGCTCATGTTGGCCAGGAAAAGGCTCTTTTCCTGGTTGGCCCGCTCCAGCTCGGCAGTGCGCGCCTTCACCCGGCCTTCCAGATCGTCGAGCACCGTCGCCACACGCTCGCGGCTGGCCTGCAGCGCCCGGGCCAGAACACCGATCTCGTCGGGCCGCATTTCAATCTCCGCCAGGGCCGCGCGGTCTGCGGCCCCCGCAGCTGGATCGCCGCCATCGGCATCCCCGGACTGGCGTTCGCGCTCGGCATAGGAGGCCAGCTGCTGCAGCGGCCGGGCGATGGTCTTGCGCGCCATCGCCATGACCATGGCGGTCTGGATCAACGCCGCCATAAGCCCCAGCACCAGGATCCACGAGGCCGAGGTCGCCGCCGCCAAGCTCATGGCCCGGGCCGGGTAGCGGATCAGGAACAGCCAGCCCGGTCCACGCAGCCGCCCATAGGCGACGATGTACCGGCCGTCAGTGGTGCGGACCACGCCGCGCGCCTCGCTCCTGCTCCTGATCTGGCTGGCCAGTTCGCGCAGACCCATGTCTTTTTCATAGGAGGCCACCGTGCCTTCCGAGGCCTTGCCGGCCACGGCGAACCCCGGATAGGCGATCAGTTCGCCCTTGTCCGTGATGATCAGGTTAGTTGCGCCTCGGCTGGTGTCACGGATGGCGCGCAGGAAATACCCAGTAAGCTCGATCGACGAGCCGAACGCCCCGACGTGCTTGCCGGCGATATCGACGGGGGTAACGCAGGCGGTTCCAAGCCGGTCGCCGCCTTTGTCCTGCACGAGTCGCTGCAGGCTGGTACAGCGGATAGCGCGGGCGGGGTTGAGGCCCGGCAGCGTAATCTGGACCATCTCCTCTTTTGAGACGTCCAGGTCGGCGGGCGCGTTGTGGCGGTAGAACATCAGGTGGTCGGGCCGCTTTGGGCCAAACATTACCACCCGCGTGCCCGGCGTATAGAAATAGAAATTGTCGTAGCGGCTGACCAGCGCCTCGCCAAAATGCGGCACGGTCTGGTAAGCGGCGACCAGCAGCTTCTTCTGGTCGAGCGGGACGTCGCGTCCCCGAGGAATGAAGGCGCCCAGTCCGTAGGTGTAGTCGCCATCCACCTCGCTCTCGCCGTCGAAGGCAGCGTCACGGCTGCGGCGCGTACCATCGGCTTTTAGCGGATAGTAGAGCTGGAACAGCCGCTCGGTCTGGACGTCGCCCAGCCGGGCCATGCGGGCCTTGAGGGCGTCGGCGGCCGCCAGCTGTGCGTCGGCCAGGTCGGTAAAGCGATGCTCCTCCTGGTTAGCGCGCTCGGTGACATAATCCTGGAGATAGGCGATCTCGCGCTTTTCCAGTTCGGTCTGGAAGGCCACAAATGCGGCCACGAAGGCGATCGCCGTCACAACGACCGACATCACGCCGACGCTGATCAGGAACTTCCGCGAAAGCGATGTGGTTTTCCCGCCCATCGGGTGAAGACCTATCGCAGGTTTCTTTAGACTTCGTATCCCGCGAAGACCTGACGGAACTCTCTACCTTCCCGATCATTAGAGAACAACGTCATGCCAAATCGGCACGAGTTTCGGGGAAACACCAATGGATCGGCTCTTCGCCAAATTCGCATCGGTCACCGCTCGCATCACCGGCAGCCCGCCAGCCTTCATCACCTGCGTACTGTTGGTTCTGGTGTGGGCGCTAAGCGGTCCAATCTTCAAGTTTTCTGAGACCTGGCAACTGGTGATCAACACCAGCACCACCATCATCACCTTCCTGATGGTCTTCCTGATCCAGAACAGCCAGAACCGCGACAGCGAGGCCCTGCAGACCAAGCTGGACGAGCTGATCCGAAGTTCCCACGCCCAGAACAAATATGTCGGCATCGAAAAGCTGACTGACAAGGAGCTGGACGCCCTGCGCGACGAGGCGGAGAAGCGGGCCGAGGCGTCGGAGGCGACGGTCCACAAGGTCCAGGCAGTCAAAGCCCGGCGCAAGGCCGGGGCGGCGACTGGCGTGCGGCGGCCGGCGGCGAAGAAGCCCGCTGCGACGGCTCGCAAGCCCCAGCCGACCAAATAGCCCGGTCGATTTAGGCGACGGCCAGCGCCTTGACCCGCCGCCGCAGCCAGAAGGGACTGTTCGGCCAGCGGAATTCGCGGGCATAGTTTTCGGCGTGGGTCGCTGAATAGGCCGCCCAGGTCGCCGCCACGTGGGCTTCCAGCCGCCGTGCGGCCCCTGCCCCGTCGCCAGCCAGCATGTCCGCCGCCGCGAACCCAGCGAACGCCCCGCCGCGCAGAGCCTGGGCTATACCCTGCGAAGACAACGGGTCGAAACTTATCGCCGCATCCCCCGTCGCCGCCCAGCCGGGGCCTGCGACCGGGGTCAGGCGGCCGTGGCCGGCGGGCCAGGTCTTTAGCGGACCAAGGCGACTGACGGCGGCGGCGATGGCTGGGGTGATGGCGCGACGCCAGCCGGCTGGGCTGGCCAGCTCGAGGGCGCGGACGCTGCTCGCCTCGGTCATGCAGGCGACCGCGCGCAGACCCGGCGAGATGGGGGCAGAGTACCACCAGCCGTGCTCAAACGCCTCGACCAGGGTGCGGGGGTCATCGTTCGCACCGCAGAAGCGAACGACACCGACCAGACGGTCGCTGGACTGGCGCTGGGCGCCTAGCTGGGAGGGCAGGCGCGGTGAACGGCCGCTGGCCAGGATGATGGCCCGGGCCTTCAGTGCGCGGCCATCGTTGGCGGTCAGGCGCCAGTCGCCGGGCTCACCGGCGAGATCTCGAACCTGCCAACCTCGGCTGAGTTTGGCGCCCCCGGCTCGGGCGCTGCTGGCCAGCAGCCGATCAAACCGGCTGCGATCCAGCCGCCAACCCGCCCCCCGGGCGGAGTAGAGGCTATGAGACTCGACCAGCTCGGGTCCGCCCCACGCCGATGCGATCACCGTGTCAGCAGAGAATCCGGCGGCCTCGAAGGCCGGCCAGACGCCCAGTGTGCGCAGCATGGGCGCGGCGGCGGCAGGGAGTATTTCGCCGGGCTTGCGCGTCCGTAGAGTTCCGGCTTCCAGCACGGCGACGGAGAGGCGCGGGGCGTACGAGGCCAGCGTCAGGGCGGCGGCGCATCCAGCCGGCCCCGCGCCGATGATGACCACGTCCACTGGTAGGCCTACACCGGCGACCACTGGCTCTCCACGCAGACATACTTGTTGTTCGGGGACGCCTGGTCCAGCGAGGCTGGCGGCACGAACGGGTTGCGCACCACGAAGCCCAGCCGGGCCCATTCGGTCGTCATCTTCAGATCACCCGCACTCGTCTGCGGCACGCCCGCCGCCCAGTTCATCCATTTCAAGGTCGGGTCGTCCGGCGGGCCACCCGTGTAGGTCAGGGCCTGCATCGGCCGGTGGGCGGGCCACCATAGCGTCGTCCAGATCTTCTGCTCGCGGGCCATTAAGCTGTCGCCGGCCGTGTTGAGCACGTTCCAGTCGGCGTAGGTAACGTCGATGTCCTGGGTCGAGCATTCGTTGAAATCCGCCTGCCAGGGCAAGGCGCTGTATTTGCTCAGGTCTCCGGGCTCGAGCCCTACGTCGAAATTGGTGTCCTGCGACAGGTCCGTATCGATATAGGCGATGTAGTCCTCTTCGGTCAGCGGGGGGTTCCACAAGGCGTTGGCCTCGCCGGCCGTCTGCTTGAAGGTGTAGAATTCCGGGCTGGCCTTCAGCCGATATGGCTCGCGCCAGGCGGCCGGGTTGCGGATGATCCAGCCGACCTCGCCACCGGGGCAGAAGGCGCCGCCGACCACGTTGGTCAGCACAGCAATGTCCAGGTCGCGCGGCGTCTTGGCCGTCCAGCCTTCAGTCGGCTGATAGGGGTGCACGTCGGCCAGCGGGACCCAACCCTCGTCGACTTCGTTGACGAACAGCCCTTCCGACCACTGTTTCAGCACGAAGAGCTGGTAGTCGGTTAGCTTGAGGAACTTGGACGGCAGGGTATTGCTGATCGGATTGTCGCCGCTCAACAGCGGCATCAGCGGCAGGTTGGACGAGCGGTTGGTCGGCCGGCCTTTCAGCTGGAAACTGTTCTCTTCGCCCGGCTGGCGCAGCAGGCCATAGAGATAGGTGCGGCTGGTCCGATAGGGGTCCAGCACCGCGGCCTTGGCCTCGGCCACCAGCATCCGCTCGGCGAGCGCGCCACTGACATAGTCGTCACCATAGCCGGCCAGAAGCTGACTTGCCGAAGTGGTCAAGGCCGCGCCGGGATCGGGGGCCGCGGTGGGTTTGCCGGTCGCCTTGAGCAACTGTCTTTCGGGCCTGGGCTCCAGGGTGGCGGCGATGGCGCTCAACTGGTCACGGAATGCGTCCAGCGCCTGGCGATAGGCGCTTTTGCCGTTCGGATCGCCCTCATGCGCCTCGTAGAGCGCCTTCCACTGTTCCAGATAACCCGCCGGATCTTCCCCCGGTCCAGCCGGCAGCACGGCCACTGCGAAGGCTTCAGCGGCGCTGGTCAGTGACGGACCGGCCAGCTTAAGGGCCGCCGCCGCCGGGGGCGGCTCGGCCCTGGCCAGCACGGCGAAAGAGGGGGCCAACGCCTCGGCCAGGACCACCCCCGACGCTGTGAGCGCAGCGGCCCGCGCCATGCCCCGCTGGGCGGCCTCGGGCGGCAGGAAGGGGGGAACGCTCAGTGGCCAGGGCTCGAAGGTCCCCCGCTGGGTCTGGTTGTGCGGGGCGTTGGAGGCCTGCAGCACATTGTCCAGATAGGTGAACTCGTCGGGCCGGAACAGGATCGGCCAGACATCGCGCCAGAACCACGGCTTGAATTCACCGTTCCAGGTCACCCGCCCGGCCTTCCAGTGCAGCAGCGCCCCAGTGTCCAGCGGGTCGATATGCTGGGGATCATCGAACGTCCCGGCCGTGCCGTAGAGGTCAGTGCGGTAGGCGAACTGGGTCACCGCCAGGTCGAAGACCACATCGTCGCCGGTCACCATATCGAGAATCTGCGGGGCGTAGCGCGGATAGGCGCTGAGCACCCAGGACGGATATTCCACGTCGATATAGCGGGTGGCGGTAACGTTTTCGCAGTTCATCACCAGCCGGGCCATGACCGGCCCATCGGCGATATCGTCGAACCAGCCGTCGGTGTTGGCGTAGGTGTCGATGCGCGGCTGGCCCAGGCCCGTCTTGACCGTGCCGCTGTTCCCATGCCCGCCCAGCACCAGCAGCGCCCCGTCGCCATCGGCCATCAGCTCGCCCAGGGTGTCGATGGGATTGGGCTTGAGCCCTTCCGGCGGAAAGGTCGGCGCATAAGCGGGGTTGCCGTCGCGGCTGAAGGCGGCCTGCCGGCGGGTGGTGTGGTTTACCGTCTGCGGGCCAGGATCGATGATCAGCGCCTGTCGGGCATTGTCGCCCGTGACGTCGGCGTTGCGGCGCGGATGATCGGGACTGTAGCCGTGCTCGCCCTGAAGCTGCTCGAAGGCGTACCAGCTGGCCTTCTTGTTGGCGATGTGGACGCGCCATTGGATATCGGCGAGCGTGCCCTCATTGCCCCCGCCCCGCACCGCATCGCCCAGGCTGAGCGGACGGCCTTCGGGGCTATCTTCGTCATAGACATAGATCTGGAACCGCGCGGCTTGCCGCTTGATGCGCCCCTCAGCGTCGCGGAACCGGCTGACCGGGACCGGCTGGCCGTCCTGGAGGATGGGGTTGCCCTGGCCGTCGCACTCAGTCGGCAGGCCCGCCGGCGTCTGCGCGGCCAGGCAGAAATCAGTCAGGCTGTCGCCCAGCCGGGCGACGCCGAGCGCAGGATGGATGCGATAGACCGGTGTCATGCCCGCCCCCTAATCGAAGTAGCTGAGGGAGACGCCATCCAGCTTCAGCAGCTCGGGCTCTTCCCGGTAGTCGACGCCGATCACGACCAAATTGACGGTCAGGCTCCTGGCGCCCGCCGCTATCAGCCGCTGGGCGGCCCGCGTGACGTCGATGCGGTGGTTGCGAGGGGTATTGTGGTCGGGCGGGCGGATGTCGAATCGCCGGCTGCGCGGCCCGGGCACATCGCAATGGCCCGGCCCGCCATAGCAGTCGCCATGGCCGAACACCGCGACATAGCCGCCATAGCCGGGCGCGGTCAGCGGTGTCTCAGCGGCCGCCTCCGGGGTGTTCAGAAAAACCCGCACGAAGCAGGAGCGCAGGATTTGCGGCACCCGGTGGAGCCGCACCTCAACACGGCTGCTGGCCTTTAGCCCCTCGGGCACATCGACCGCCGGCATGGCGAAGCGGCCCACTGGGGTGCCCATGCCGACCGGCACGATCTTGGCGCTCTTGACGTACTCGTAGCCGAAACGCGGCATGTCGAGCGTGTCGCGGATCGTGTAGCTCCAGGGTGTCAGCACCGAGTCCAGGTCGGCCGGGTTGCTCTCCGGATGGTCCTGCTGCCAGTCCCACCACAGCCGGTCGAAGTTGGAATGCACCGGCCAGAATACCGGATCGAACGCCGCCGTCAGGTTGGAGAACATGTCGCCGAACTGCGGCTGCTGGTAGAGGTCGTCGCGCCGATGGAACCGCCGCCCTGCCACCTTGACCGCCCCGCCCCGGCTGGGGTCATGGGCGCCGGGCACGCTGGATGTCTGTGGCGGGGGAACGCCCCAGCCTGGCCAGTCCGGGTTCTCGCCCCCGGTCCAGATGTGCATCGTATTGTGCGGGTTCTGGTCGATCAGCCCGAAGCTGTCGTTATAGAGCCCCCCGCCCCCGTAGTCCCGGAAGGTCCTAAGGCCCTGGATCTGGGCGATGTCGTCGGCGGTGGGGTAGTGATAGTGGATCTGGGCGTTGATGGTGCTGGGCGTCATCGGATCGCCCGGCTTGTCCTGGTCAAAGAACTGGCCCGGATAGCGCAGCGGATACCAAAGCGAATTGCTGGCCAGCAGCGCGTCGATGAAGCGGTTACGGTTCTGACCTGACAGGTAGGGCGCCGGATCAATCCCGGCCGCCGCCCACAGCGTCGAGACCTGGGCGAAGAAGGCGCTGAGCGTCGCGAAATGCTGGCCGACCATCGGCTCCAGGGCCTGGGCCGGGATGCCGTTGTCTTCCAGGAACTGCAGCGAGTCGGCGGTCAGGAAGGCCTTCAGCGCGCGGGGAATGACCTCACCGTCCTGGGGTTTGGCCGGGCTGTAGCGGGCCATGGTGAAGTCCCAATAGGGCATGGTGACTTCGGGCAGGATGTCCTGCAGCGCCTGTTCGAACTCGTACAGATAGACACGGTGCCAGGGCAGGAACCGCTCCCAGCCATGTTGGCAGTGGTTCTGGTGAATCAGGGCCAAGTTGTTGTAATTCCTGGCGTCCTGTGGCCAGCGATTGAGCGCGTACAGCTCGCGGAACGCGTAGCGCAGCTTCTCAAGCTGGATCGGCGGGAGGCAGTCCAGGTTCATCCGCTGCTTGGGCTCATTACCCTGCGGGACATAGTCACCGACGGCTCCGGTAGCCACGTTTAGGGACAGCCCCTCAACCCTAAACCCCGCCCCGGCGTCCGCTTGGACTGAACCGCCCTCGCCGCTCGCCAGTGTCGTCTCGGCGGCCGGCATCCCGTCGTCGATCCAGCGCTCGATGAAGGCGATGTCCTCGTCGGCTAGCGCCGTCCCACCCCAGGGCAGGCGCGGAAACCGCCCGCCATCGAACGGCGGCAGGCCCCGCAGCGCCCGCACCAGCAGCGAAGCCTCGCCCCGGTTCTCGCCGTTACCGCAGCAGGTCCTCGCTGTGCCCTCCGGCGCGATGAGCGGCATGCCCATCAGCTGTGTCTTGGCCAGTTTCTCCGGCGCCAGGCGCCAGAACCGCCCCAGCCCGCCATAGTCCGCCGCGCTATCCCCGGCGGCTGCGTCGATCAGCGCGGCGACCCTGGCGGCTAGGTCGATTCGCCCGGTGGTGTCGGATTGCGTCGTCACGCGCGGGCCCCTCAAGCAGCGTTGATGCCGATTACGTCAACATACACGCATAAGGTTTGACTTCCGACAACTTTATCGCGAACTCTAGGCCATGAGACAGCCGTCCGCCGGGCCGGCCGCCTCGCTGCGCAAACGGGGAGCGAGAGATGTCCAAAACAGAATTAAGACGCCAAGAAACGCGTAGGTGGCGGCTCTGGGCCGTTGCGGGTCTGGCGGGTGCGGGGCTGGCCGCCGCTGGCGCGCTACAGGCCGCTCAGCCGGCCATTCCGCCGGTCGGTCCCAACGCCCCGCCCTATCTGGGCAACTTTCCCGACTTCGCGGTCACCCCGGTCTCGACGATGCCGGGCGACGTCGACACCGATTTCCAGGCTGCTCTGGAAAAGGTCCAGGAGTTCCCGCTCGTTCAGCGCGAATTCGACCTCTACAGCTGGCAGATGTTCTTTGCGGTCAACTGGCCGACCAACGACCAGGGCGTCGCCGCCCCGACCCTTACGGCCACCGACTTTGGAGCCCCGCACTGGACGCTGTGGAACAAGAGCCCCGACATCTACCGCGCCGACGGCGACACGCCGGCCGCCTGCGCCTCGGCCACGCCCAAGCCGATGATGTTGAAGATGCCCAAGAAGGGCCCGCCGGGCGGCGCCGCCAAGCCGCTGGTCGCGGTCTCGCCAACCCTGACGCCCTTCGCCGAGCAGGCCACGGCCAACCCGCGCACCACCCGCTTCCTGGGGGTGATCTCGGCGGTCGGTGAAGTCACCGTCAACAGCGACCTTAACGACATTCAGCAGGCATTTACGGGGCCGCTGATCGATCAGAACGGCGAGTTCGTCTACTACGAGATCATGATCGACCCCAACGAGACGGGGTATCTGTGCAGCAACAGTCTCTACAACATCAACGGTCAGGTCTCGTTCAGCGCCGCCGGCGGTAAGGTAGTCATGCCCAGCGGCATAGACACAACCGACTGGAGCGGCAGCTTCGAGTTGAAGATCGCCTGGAAGGTGCTGAAGCCCGGCGTCGATGACCCGACCCGTTTCTTCACGCAGGACGCCTACATCAAGGACGAGGACGCCAATAACAAGGAAATCACCCGCAAGGTGAAGGTCGGCCTAGTCGGCATGCACATCGGCCACAAGTCCAAGAGCAGCCCGCAATGGATCTGGTCGACCTTCGAGCAGATCGACAACCTGGACGTCGACCCCGTCGCCCATCCGAACCTGAACCCCAGCTTCACCAACCCCAACTGCCCGATCTGCACGCCCAATGTACTGCCGGTGGCAATCAATGGGGTCTATTCGCGCACCCCGGTGCAGGCTTGGCGCGCCATCCCGATCCCTGGCGACAAGGTGGCCCTGAACGCCCAGGTCCAGGCGGCGATGAAATCGATCGGGTCGGTCTGGCAGTACTATCAGCTGATAGACACTCAGTGGCCGACCAGCCCCGGAACCGCGCCTTCCTCCTGGAATGGCGGTCTGCCCAACTCGGTGACCAACAAGCCAGGCGGTAACGCCACCCCGGTCTTCCTAACCAACATCACCATGGAGACCTACTTCCAGGGTCCGACCGGCGCGGCCTGCACCAAGCAGGAAATCCCGAACAGCGCCGGCTACACCTGCCCGCCGACGCCCTTCCAGCCGGTGTGGAGCTCGATCCAGAACAACGGCGGCAAGCCCACGCCGCAACCGCCGTCTGGCAACAAGGGCGGCGGAACCCAGATCTTCGCCACCGAGAGCTGCATGGGCTGCCACTCATCGGCCGGCATCTACACCAGCTATGACCCCAAGACCCAGTCAGGCAGCCAGTCTGGTCAGCTGACCGGCGACTTCTCCTGGCTGATGGCCCAGAAGGCCAGCTGGAAACCGGTGAAGTAGGTTTGGGGACGTAGCGAACAGATCGGGGAGCCCTCGTTCGGCCCAAGTCCACCCCCCGGACAAGACCGAACGCCCCCGCCAGGCCCCCCCAGGGGGACCGGAAGCCGCCGCCCTCCCCGGGCGGCGGCTTTTTCTCTGCCCAAAATGGGTCATGCCACACAAGAAATCAGCGTCTCGGGGTTTGGCAAGGCGAGAAGCTCAGCCTAAGGAATGGTTATGGAATTCAGCCTCCTCGAATATTTCCGCTGCCTGTTCCGCCATCACAGCTGGCAAAACAGCAGGGCCCAGCCGGGCTACAAGACCTGCACCTATTGCGGTGTGCGCCGCCGCTTCTGACCGCGAGGAATGGGTGACCTGGGCGCCAGCGCCCCCTGAAACTCGCAGAACGCTAGGGCAAGGATCGCCACCACCCCTTCCCACGCCCCCTCTCCCCCGCCTCCCAATCCCGCGCCTCACACTTCGCAACGATGTTCAGCGCGTCCGCTGTCCGCCCGTTCGCCTTGTCCAGCTGGGCCGTCTGCGCATCTCCGAACGCCACCCACTCCCCTACCGAATCCACCTTGGGCAGCGGCGCGCTCTCAACGCCGGCCTTCCAGCCGTCAGGGACGAGCTGGCTGCACGGGCTGGCATTCAGCAAGACGGCGGGCTGATGGGCGCAGGCAGATAGCGTGGCGGCCAACGGCGCCCACGCCAGGGTCGACAGGGCTCGAAGCGCCCGGCGCTGAGAGGATGGCATCGCGATTCTCCTGAGTCTGACGGTCGGCAGCTGCGTCACGCGCGGCGGCCGTGGTGACGATGGCGACGGCGGCGCGGCCGGCGGCGGCCTGGCCCTGAGCCTGGATCGCCTCGGCGGCGGCAAGCTCGGCGCGGGCTCTGGCCCGGCCAGGTTCAGTGATCAGCCACCAGCCACTGGCCAGCACCGTCAGCGCCAGGGCCGCGCTGACCGCCCAGCCGGCGGGGCTCAGGGTTCTCCAGAGGCCCCTCACGCTGTCACCTCCAGCGCCCGGTCGCCGCTCTGCCAGATGACCTCGCGCACCGGCCGCGCCAGGATGATGCAGCCATGGCTGGCCGCCCCCGGATGGGCGATGCTGTCGCCATGGATGCGGAAGGCGGCGCGGCCGAACGTCTGCGTCCCCGCCTCCGGCGCCAGCTCCAGCGCGCCCGGCCCGACATTGGCGCTGTCATACAGCCGCACGATCCGCCAGCGCCCAGCCGGTATCGGCCCCACCCCGGTGGCGGCCTGCATGCCCGGGTTATTCTTGCCCAGGTCCTTGCCGCTGTAGCCGTGGGCGACCAGCGCCCCGTCGTGGCGCAGCTCACCGGCCGACTGGTCCCATTGCCAGGTCATGACTGAAGTTCCTTCGAAGGTGGTGGAGGTGGGATGGCCGTGCTCCGCCGCTTCAGCCCCCGTTCCAGGCTGTCGAGCCGCTGGCGCAGGGCCTGGTTTTCACTGCGGCACTGGAGGTTCTCGTCCTCCAGCTCCCGGACCCGGGCCTCGAGCAGAGCGACCTGCTTTTCCAGACCCTCGTTGATCTGGGCCAGAGTGGCGATGAAGGCCTGGGCCTGGCTGTTGAGGGCCTGCTGGAAGACGGTAGCAGCGCCGACGCTGTCGACGGGTCGCCGGATCAGCGCCACCGCCACCCCGGCCACGCCGCCGCCGCCCAGCGCGCCGACCCCGGCGATAAGGATGGCCTGCCAATCCATGGGAACTCCGCGCACAAAAAAGCCGCCCAGATGGCGGCGGGTCGTCGGCGATCAAGAGGGCCGGTCAGCTGTCGACGTAGACCGTGACGTTGATGCAGTCCGGGTCGCGCAGGGTGCTGCTGTTGTCCCGAACCAGCACGGCGCACACCGAGGCGGTCTTCGACGCCCGCTGCTCATTGGCAACGACCTGCTCGGCGGTCGCACCGGTTCCGTTCGAGACGCTCCAGGTGACACCCCAGCTGTTGGCGCTGGCGGCCGGCGTATCCAGGGTGACCGAGAACGCGCCGGTCGAGCTCCTGGCGATGGTGAACCCCGGCGAGAACTGCTCTGTCAGGCTGCCGGCCGAGACCGTGGCCAGGCCGTTGGCGAACAGCTTTGTGGTGTGCGCCGCCAGCCCCAGGGCCGTCCGCGCGCTGGCCGCATCGGTGCCACCCGCCCCGCCCTGGGCCAGGCTGAGCGGGGTGGTCAGGCCGGTCAGGCTGGTGATGTCGCTGTTGGCCCCCAGGGCCGCCGCCCCCAGCGTCGCCCGCCCCGCCACTGCGTCGGCGTCGTCGACCAGGCTGCGGCCAAAGCTGGTGAAGGTGGCCAGGGCCGCAGAGCCGGAGCCGGTGAAATAGGCCAGGCGGTCGGCTGCCGAGGTCAGTCCCGCGATTGCGGAAAGCTCCGCGTCCTGGGCCTGCACATTGGTTCCGATCACCAGACCCAGGGTAGTCCGCGCCGTTGCCGCGTCCGCATCATCGATCAGCGACCGGCCAAAGCTGGTCAGGGTGGCGGCAGCGGCGGTCCCGGCGCCGCTGAAATAGGCCACGGTGTCGGCGGCCGACGTCAGCCCCGCAATGGCCTGCAGATTGGCGTTGTAGGCCTGGACGTTGCTCCCAATGGCCAGCCCCAGGTTGCTACGGGCGGTAGCCGGCGTCGTCACCTCCGAAAGGTTGTTGCCGGGGATCAGCGCCGCCGCCCACCGCTCGGCCCCGGCCGAACCCGTGCTCTGGAAGAACTGGTTGTTGGTGCCGCCCGACTGCGCCGGCAAGGTCGATGACACGATGGCCCCCATGGCGATCACCCAGTCGGCCTTGGTCCCCGAGCCGCCGGTCTGGGTGACGTTAAGAGTCAGCGAGCCGGTCCCGCTGTTATGAGCGGTGACCTGCCCGGCCATGTAATTCGAGGGCCCCGCCGCCGACGCCGCCACCAGAGTCTGGCCCACCGAGAAGGCCTTGCCGGTCTGTATGGTGAAAGTCTTGGAGCCGGTGGCGATGCCCAGGCTGGTGGTCGAGGTGGCGTTGGTGCCTGGGGCGTTCAGGGCCGACTGGGCCGAACTGTCGGCCGCCGTGGCGCTGGCCGCCGCCGCCGCCGCCTTGCTCACCGCAAAGCCGGCCACCGCCACGACCTGGCCCAGCGCCGGGACCAGGCGCGTGGTGTAGCCATAGTTGTCCAGGCCGGTCGCGGCGTTAGCGTCGTCGGTGACGGTCGAGTTGTCGCCGCCCACGCTGGACGAGAAGGTGACAGTATTCACCATCAGAGCAGCTCCTTGACTTCAAAGGGCGCCTTCCAGCGGTCGGGCCCGGGATTTTCGATGGGGCTGAGAGCGCGCATCCGGCACAGAAACTGGCGGCGCAGCGCATGGGTGGTGTCGTCGGGGTCCCAGATGAACAGCAGCTCGTCATCCACGCCCATGGAGCGCTGGATTTCGAAGGCGCTGGCCATGGCTTCGCCCTGGCCCATCGCGTCCAGGGCGAAGCGCGCCACGCGCACCGGGGTTCTCACGTTGAAATATTCGGCGCCCGACAGCGCCTCCTGCACCTCGGTGCGGCTCTCCCAGGCCAGGCTGGCGCCGTAGATCATGTTGCGCACCGGCTGCCAGCCGTCTGCGGCAAACATCCGGCCAGCCTGGACAAAGCCGTCGGCATTGCCCGTGTCCCTCAGCTCCAACCGGATGAAGCGGCCGCTGGTCGGGGCGCTCAAAATGTAGACCAGGGTCCCGGTATAGGCCTCGATCTGGTCGGCCGGGTACTTGCCCGTCCACCAGTTGGCCGCTCCCCAGGGCAGGGTCCCGAACGGGTAGACGGTCGGCCAGACGTCTCTCCAACCGCTGTCGGCGACCGGCGCGGCGAAGTCGACGCTGGTAGATAGCCGGATGCGATAGCGCGCCGCCACCGACAGGTTGTGGTTGACCAGGGCGATAACCCGAAACAGTCGCGCGCCCCCGAAATCGGCGTCGAACTGGGTGTCGGCCGGCCCCGTGGAGGCCGAGCGCGCCAGCCGGCCCAGCCGTCGGTCCTTGAGGTTGCTGAGCGGCAGCGCCCCTTGCCAGGACCCGCCATACAGGCCTGCCGCTTCGATGAGATTGCCATAGGCCAGGACGGCGTTCGCCATATCACCCCCACAGGGTCAGGGTCGCCCGGTTGCGGGCCAGTTCGGGCTTGAGGCCCAGCAGCACGAAAAGCCGGCCGGCGCTCAGGCCAAACCGGGGATTACTCAGCCTGACCACCGTCCCGATCCGCAGATCCGGCGTCGCCAGCAGCCCCGCCGGGACAGTCACATCGAAGAAATCGCGGTGAACCTTGAACAACGCCAGCCGCCGCGCCGCCTCGGCCGCCGCGTCGGCGGCGGTGGTCAGCAGACTGTCGGCGATCTCCTCGGCGGCCAGCAGATGCTGAGCCTTGACCGCCGGGTCCTCGGCCTTCTCGGCCCGAAACTCGCTGGCCAGGTACCCCCGCCGCGCAGGGCTCACCCCGCTGGCCAGGTCCGAGCCCTGCACGCTCCACAGCTTGGAATGCCGGACCGTATAGGACCAGGTCGGCAGATCGCCGTCCCGCGCCGGTCGCCGCTCGATGTCCAGCAGGTCGGCGTCGTCCAGGCTCAGCACCGGTAGTCCGCCTGGCGCGACCAGCCGGCCCATCCGCAGCAGCCCGCTGGGGTCGAACCCGTAGTACGCCCCAATGCTGCCAGCCACCTGATCCATGGCCGAGGCGAATGTCTCGTCGCCCGACAACCACAGCCCCAGCTGAGGCTCGCCCGCAGCGCTCAGCGCGGCCACATCAACGGCCGACACAAACGCCGTATCTACCCCAGCCGCCAGGGCCAGGGCCTTCAGCACCTGCCCCGCCGTCCGCGCCGCCGCCGTCGTCCCTTGGGTGGCGTCAACCGACACCGCCCCGGCCGGCGCCGCCCCCAGTCGCAGATACCCCTCGGCCAGACATGTCACAAAAGTCCCGCCCGCTACCGTGGCCGCCTGCAGGAGCGCGCTGGTGGCATGATCAGAACTGAAACTCAGCGCCGCACCTCGGTCGTAAACCCCCTCCACCGAGGCCAACGCCCCGTCGCTGACCTGGTAGGTCAGCTTGGCGGTGTTAACGCAGGGCGCCGGGATATTGACCCCTCTGCCGAATAGCCGCGGCTTGGTCTGGCCCTTCAGGTCATCGGCCGTCCCTTCCAGCCCGCCGGGAAGAACATTGTTCCCCGCATACCGGGCCGTCAGCGCCGGCCGGTCGAACACCAGCTGCCGATCCCGCAACCGCACCACCACCTCGCTCCGCGATACGGTCAGCGTCTCGATCGTCCCAGCAAAAGTCGCCGAAAACCCCGCCGGATACGCGGCCCCCGCCTCCCCGGTCCGGATCACCAGGGCCCGCCCATCGAACCCATAGTCCAGCCAGCCATCATACTGCCCATCGGCATTGGCCAACCGTATCTCCCCCAACCCCAACCGAGCCCCTCCACCCGTCCGCCCGTCCCCAAACGCACTGACCGCTATGGAGCCGGGATCGAGCAGCGTCTCGTCGAAGACGGTATTGGCGGGGGTGTCGCCGGGCGCAGTCGTGAACCGGCCGTCGGAGACGTAGAACGTACGAAGCGTTCCGCCCGCGTCGACCGCAGCGGTGATTTCGATGAGGGTCATGAGGGGGCCTACGGTACGAGAGAGGCTCGCTGGCGCTGGGTTGGAGCTGCCCGTGGGGGTCGCGAGCGCGCGCGTCGCCTCCCGCCCGATTGCAACCCCGGGCGGTCGTCGGGCGACAAACGAGGCCCTACGTGAGTTGGCCTGGGTCTAGAGCAAGGAGTAGTTGACCGTAGACCAGGGCGTTGGCTAGCTTGGCCGCACGTTCAAGCAATAACGTCGTGTCAGCATTGGTAAATTCGACTACATCGCCTGCTGCGGCTACCTTCAAACCAAGTTGTGCGAGCCGCAACTTGCCTACTCCGTGCTGATCGTCTGGGATGGGCGTGTCTAAGATTCTCAACAGTGCACTCTTGAGGGAAAATTCGACATTTCCCTCTTCAATCATCGGCCTTCCATCGCGCTCGCGAAGCACCGCTGCCAAGTTGGTATTCGGCATGAATTTTCTCCCTATTTAGGCAGTGGCGAGAACAGTCACGGTCCCGCTGGATCCTCGATATTTCAGCGCGCCGGCTTCGACATAGATCGTTCCGCCGACAACATTACCGGTGGGGACCGCGGCAGCATTCCCGAGAACCAACCCTCCTTTCAGCGATGCCGGGACGCTTGTTTGGCCGATCAGGAGGTTATGTGCCAAATAGCTGTTATCGTTCGCTCCGACTGCGTAGACTCCCCACCCATTGGTAACTCCCGTCGCGCTCTGTGCGTCGATCCGGATACCGTAGGCGTTCGCAACCGTGGCGCCTGAGTTCAGAGTTGGTGATAGGGCTTGAAAGCCGATCATCAGGCTGGCAGCGGATGCGACCCCAGAATTCACCGTGCAGGTGCCCTGTACGCCCACGAGTGCGACACCTGCTCCATTGTACCGACTCTCAGCTTGAAATTGCATTCCGAGTGCATTGCCTGAGAGTTGGTTGATGACGTTGACTTGTATGCCGTAGGCATTGCCCGTGGTGTCCACGCGCTCGTTGTTGCCACTCGCGATATTGAGAATAACCGTCGATGACGGAGCGGCCTTGTTGATCGACATGTGTCCCCCACTGTCCACCGCCGCCAACAACGTCCCTGCCGAGTTCTGCCACTCCATAAGGTTCGCCGACTGGCTTGCCGCTCCCTTCACCAACGCCCCCACGCGCGTCGCGCTGGCCGACTGGACCGAGAACTGGGCTGACAGGGTCGTCATGCCCACGCCTACCCGGGCCGAGGCGTCGGCGCGCCAGGCTTCGGCGCCGCCGACGCTGGCGGCCAGGGTGTCGGCCGCCGGGAACCAGAAGCCGGTGTTGGTGTCGCCAGAGCCATAGATCCCCGGGGACCCGACCGCGCCGGCCACGACGCCCACCGCGCCGGTCAGCAGCCCGCCGGCCAGCGGCAGTTTGGCGTCAAGGGCGCTCTGTAGGTCGGTCTGGCTCGAAAGGGTTCCGGTGATCGCGCCCCAGGCCGTCACCGGCGTGCCCCAGGCCACATTCGTCCCGTCGCTGGTCAGGAACTTGCCCGACGCGCCCGACTGGGTGGGCAGCAGCGCATTGGCCGCCGCCCCGGCCGTGGTCTGGCCCGTGCCGCCGCTGGCTATCGGCAACAGGCCGCTGACATGACTGGTCAGTCCTACCTTGCCCCATGCCGGGGCTGCGCCTACGCCGCCGGACACAAGCACGTTGCCGCTGGCCACGTCCGCCAGCCGCGCCAGGCTGGCCGCGCCCGAGGCGTAGATCAGGTCCCCCGCCGCAAAACTGGTCAGCCCTGTGCCGCCATAGGCTGCCGCCACAGCCCCGGCCGCCCACGTCCCGCTGGTCACCGTCCCTACCATGGTAAGACTGGTCGAACCGCCCCAGCCGCTGAGGGCGGTATTCTCCACGTTCCCCAGCCCCACATCCCCCTTGGCCAGGCTCAAATCCGTCTTCAGCTGGGCCGGAGAGCGGCTGGTCCATACGCCCGCCTTGCGCTGGACGACGTCATTGTTGGCCGGGGTCAGGCCCGCGACCGCCGCCAGATCGGCGCTGTAACCCTGCACGCTTACGCCCAAAGCCGTAACGTTCAGCTTGCCGCCCAACGCCGCGGAAAGGTCAGCCTGGTCGGCCAGGGTCCCGGCGATGCCGCCCCAGGCCGGATGGCCTGGCGGGCCTGCAACCGCCGCCACCACCGCTGTCACCGTTCCCGGCAGCAGCCATTCCAGAACGATCGCCTCAGCCATCACGCCCCTCCCGTTACGCGTTCGGTGACCTCGACGGCCACCGGGTCGGTCTGGATGACCACCCCGCTCTGCTCGACCCGCGCGTCCATCATCAGGTGGCCGGCCGCCAGGGTCTCGCTGATCGCCGCGCTCAGCACGCCGTTCCAGCCGGGCGGGCTGGCCCCGTCCTGGGCGTCCAGATGCTGCATCCAGCTCACCTCCAGAACCGCGATCTCGGGGTTGCCGTCGCCCGGCGCCCGCTTGAGCGCCATGCGGCAGGTCGCTCCCGTCAGGTCGCCGGACGTTACCCTGAGGGCCACAGCGAAGGTCTCCCCCCGGGCAAACCGGGCGGAGGCGGCAGGAACCGTCATCGCAATCTCCTAAGGTCTGTTGGCGCTCACGCCTGGGCCGCTCGCCGCATCGCCGCCAGCTGGTCTTCCAGCGCCGCCAGCCGTGCGTCGTTCTGCTGGGCGATGGCCGCCCGCTGGGTCTTGTCCGCCGAGAGCTGGTCGTTGACGCCCGCCACCTCGGTCTGCAGGTCCTGGATGGCGGTCACCACCGCGGCGGTGTTGTCGTTGCTGGCCTTGCCGGCGGCCGGGAAGGTCTGCGGTGTTCCCGCTGTTCCCCCTCCCATCAGCGCTTGCAGGGCCGCGATGGCCTCGGCCACGCTGACCACATGGGTGTTCAGCTCGATCAGCTGACTGACCTGGGCGGCCATGGCGTCCAGCTGCGCCTGGGCCACATCGACCTGCGCGCCGGCGCTAGCCTCGGCGGCCGAGACCGCGTCGCGCACTGCCGCCAGATCGGCAAAATACCCCTCGGACGAGGCGAAATAGGCCTTGGACGCGTCCAGATAGCTCTGGCTCACCCCCTGCAGATCGCCCAGCGCCTTTTCGTTGCCCTGTGCCGCCAGGCCCGCCGTCGCCTGGAAGGCGGCCTGGGCGGCGCGGTACTGTTCCTCCGGCGACAGCGCCGCCGCCGGCCCACTGTAAAGCCCGGCCCCGAAATCATGCAGACTCCTGGCCAGGTCAGCGAACCGATCGTGCGTGTCCTTCAACGCCCCGCTCTCGCGGTCATAGGCCCCCGACAGCGTATCCTTGGCATCGGACAAGGCCTGGCTCTCCTGCGTCACGGCCGCGAAGGCCGGGGCCAGGGTCATCAGGGCCGCGTACAGTTCCGCCCCCGCCTGGGTCGACACGTCCAGCCCCTGCACCACAGCCTTGAACTGATCCCGTGTCTTGATCCCGGTCAGACCCAGCCGCGCCAGCTCGCCGGCCACCGCCGCCTGCACCGGGGCCAGCCGCTCTGCTTCGCTCAGGAAGTTCTCCGCGTAAAATCCCGCCTGGTCGGTAAAGCTGTCCAACCCGCCCGACAGCGCCACCAGCCGCTCGCGCGCCTCGACCGAGCCTACGCCTACCGCGCCGAACTGCTTGCCGATGCTGGTCAGCGTCACGTCCACCACCTGGTAGTCGCGCGCCAGCCGGGTGAGGGTTTCGAACGCGCCCTCACCCACCTTCTGGAACGCGACCAGCCCCGGCATGACGGCGGCGGCCATGCCGTCGGCCGCCTTGCCGAACACCGCCTCCAGGGCCGCGGTGATCTCGTCCCCCTTCAGGTCCTTCAGGCTGATCTTGCCCAGGTCCAGCTTGAAGGCGTCCAACGTCGCGGCCGCCCCTTCGATGCCCAGCACCGAGGCGGCCGACAGCACGCCGTCCCGCAGCGAGCCGATCAGCAGCGTAGTCTGGCGGGCGAACTCCGGATCCAGGGCGCCGTTGATGGTCTTCTTGGAGGTCGAGGTGCTGTAGGTCAGGCCAAAGGCGCTCTTCTTGGTCTCCGACAGAATCTGCTGATAGGTCTTGCCCTGGATGCCGCCGGCCAGGATGGCCCCCAGCGTTCCGGCGCTGAAATTCAGCCCCTGGTCCTGCAGCGTCCGGGTCGTCACTGAGCCGAAACCCAGGTTCGACAGCGACGGTCCCTTACCGCTGGCGCCCAGCCCCAGCGTGGAGGTGTCCAGCATACCGCCGACGCCCAGCGACCGCGCCAGAGCCGCCGCCAGGTTGCCGATCTGGCTGTCGATCGAGCGCAGCGCCGCCAGCATCGGGTTGTAGAATTCCAGCATGGTATTGGTGTGGTCGGCCACCAGCTCCAGGCTCTTCTTGATGCTCTCGCTCTTGGCCTTGCTGTCGCCCAGAACCGAGCCGGCGCCCTGCGCATCCTGGCGATGTTCGGCGTCGTTGGCGCCCGGCGCCGCGCCCCCGCCGCCGGTGATGGCCACGCCGATCCCGGCCAGCGCCGCCAGCACCACGGCGCCCGCGGCCAGGTTGAACGGGAAGGGCAAGGAGGCCAGGGACTTGGCATAGGCGGCGATGCCCGAGGCCGTGGCCTTCAGGCCGGAACTCTTGACGTCGTTGGCCGTCTCCAGCGTGGCCTGGGCCATGGCCTTGATCGACATCACCATCTCGATGGCGCGGAAAGCGATCTCGGCCGCCTGCATCACCTTGTAGCCGGCGGAGTTCTGGTCGAAGAATCCCTTGGCCGCCGCCGCCATGTCGCCGTATGCGCCGACGCGGGCCTTGGCGGTCTCCTCAGCCGCGGCCTGTTCGACCTTGTTGTATTTTTCCGAGCCCTCTTTCAGTCCGGTCAGATCTTGCTGCCGCTTTTTGTTGATCGCCTTTTCCTGCTCGGCCAACTTGCTCATCGTCCCGATCACGCTGGCGACGCCCGTGAACACCCGTTTGAGGCTGTCGCTAACCCCGTCGAAAGCGCCGGCCAGGGCCTGGGCGGCCTTCTGGGCTTGGTCGGCGGCCTGTTTAGTCAGGTCGACCTGATCCTTGGTCGCGCCGTTCGCCGCCTCGGTCTTGGCCCTGATCTCCTCCTGCAGCTTCACGATCGCCCTGGCCTTGGCGATGACATCGGCGGCGTGCTGCTGCTGCTCGGCGTTGGCGGTCTTGGGGTCGTAGCCCTGGCCCTTGAGGTCCTGCTCGGCCTTGAACGCCGCCAGTCCCTCGGCCCGCTCGGCATTGGTCTTGCCGACCAGGTCAAGCTCGGTCCGCAGACGCGCGATCTCCTTGTCCTGGTCCGCCCCGATGGCCACCACCGCCTTATCGGCCTCGGCGGCGTTTTTGGCGTCGGTGGCCTTGGCCAGAGCCTCGCGGGCGGCCTTTAGCTGGTCGGCCCGCTCGATCTGGTTGGCGCCGCGGGCGGCGGCTTCGGCATCGACATAGGCCTGCAGGTCGTTTTCCTGCTTCAGGGCGGCGGTGGCCTGCTGGGTGGTCATCGTCCCGGCGGCAACCAGGTCGTTGAACCGCTGCTGCTGCTTGGCCTGCTTGTTCAGCGTCTCGGCGGAAGTCGTCCCGGCGTCGATCAGCTTCTGATAGTCGGCCACCGCATCCTTGGCCGTGTCGGCGCCGGACGCGACGCCCCGGCCGCCACCTCCCGAACGGCCGCCGGCGGCTTTGGCCGCGCTGCCGGCCTCGCCGCCGATGCGCTTCTTGGCCTCGCCGACCGTCGCGGCCTCGACCTCCTTCTGGACGCCCTTGGCGACGCCGACGACAGCGGCCGCCGTCTTGTCGAGCCCCGCCAGCGCCGCCTTCGAGCCTTCGTCAAACCCCTTGCCCATGGCCGCGACGGCCTCCGCCCCGGCGCCCTTATAGGCGTTGACCAGCGGGGCGATCTGCACGTGATCCAGCTTGCCGAAGATCGGCTGCATCCCCAGAGCGCCGGCCGCGGCGTTGATGATACCGGCGACGCCGTTGATCTGGTCGATGATGCCGTTGACCATCGACTGCACCACGCCCAGCACGCCGTTGGCGGCGTTGATGATGAACTCCATGAAGATGTCGGGGATCCGGCTCCAGACCGCCCGGATCGCCCCGACCGCGCCGCCAATCCCGCCAACGATGGCCCGGATATAGGCGACGTATCCGTCGATGGCCTTCTGGAACATCTGTCCCAGCCAGCCGCCGACGGCTTCCAGCATCGGGCCGAACGTCTCGCCCAGATGCTTGCTGGCGACATCGAACACCCCCTGCAGGGTGTCGCCCATGGTGATGCCCTTATCCTTGACCCGTCCAAGCTGCTCCTCGGTCAGGCCCATGCCGGCCGTCAGGTCGCCGAACTTCTTGTTCATGCCGTCGGTGGCCACCGCCAGACCGCCGGCGAACAGCCCCGCCACCGCCGCGACCCCGATCCCGACCGGGCCCAGCGCCGCCACCACGCCCCCCAGGTCGCCACCGATCAGCGACAGGGCGCTCTTGAAGGTCAGCCCGCTCTCCTTGGCGGCGAGGAAGGACTTGGCCAGCTCCGGAGCCTTGTCGACCAGCACCGACATCGGCTCTTCGCTCTTGGCCATCGCCTTGCCGGTGTCCAGCAGGGACTTGCCCAGGTCGTGGAGCGCGTCCCGCTGCGCCTCGACCGCCTTGGCGGCTTTTTCGTGCGCTTCGGCCGCCGCCGCCTGGGCCTGGCCGGAAGCTTTGGACGCCTTGTCGGCCTCCTTGGCGGCGCGGGCATAGTCGTCATAGACGCGGGCGCTGTCCCTGACGATTTCGCTTAGCTTGGCGACCTCGGCCGATGCGGTTTCCATTCCCGAAGTCATTTCGCGGCTGGCCTTGCCCAGCTCCGCGCCGGCCTTGGCCGACAGCTGGGCCATCTTGATGAACTGGCCCAGCGCGTCAGTGGCCTCTTCGACCGCGCTGACGTCGATCTCGATCACAAGGGAGGCGATCTCGGACATGATATGCCTCGTGGGATGGCTGAATTTCGGTGGCGTACAGGCGTGCGCCGCGTCCGCCGGTGCTCCGGCGTCGCGTCGTTGGTCCTTCGAGTCGAAGAGGCGGTTCGCAGGCCGTCGGATCAGCGACGGGTGGGTCGGACGGCCGGGTCGCTTAGAGGCCGGTTTCCAGCGCGCGATAGACGATCGTCGTCAGATACTCGCCGCTGATCAGGATCTGATTGCCCTTGCTCAGGCCCACATAGACCGGGTCGCCCTCGTCCACTGTCACGGGCGGCCCGAATGCGCCGGCGCCGCCACAGCCCTCAGAGCCGCCAAGAGCGCCAGAACCCGCATAAAGTCCTCCGCCAGAACGGACGGATGCTACTTCAGGGCGAACACGGCGCCCAGATGGCAACGGGGCCTAGAGTCCGGTCGGGAGCGGCTGATATTTGATTATCGTTGATCCCAGCACCGAAATTATTGAAATCTTATTGCCCTTTGCCGCGTCCGAAAACATTCGATGGTTCTCATCCGAAGTTATAGCCACGCCATAGATTGAGGTCAGGGCCACAACCATCTCAGAGTAACAACCCTTTTTTGAGTATAACACGACAGCTTCCAGTTTATTTCTATCGTCAAACGTAAAGGAGACTTGGAAAGAACAACCCTGCACGACCAACGGGTCCTGCAGGATAAGGCCCTCCTTGCTGTCTTCGACGGTCTTGCCGCCGCTGGCGGCGGTGACCTCCTCGGGCGTCATGCCCCACTTGGTCCACTGCCAATCCGCATGCGCCGGCGCCGCCACGGCCAGTGTCATCAGGGCCGCCAATACCGCCAGAACCCGCATGCGATCCTCCCAATCAGATCAGGATGCTACCAAAGGGCGATCGGCATGGCTAGGCATCGGGATTGGTTAACTGCGGCAGGGCTGAGGATACCCAAATCACCTTTTCGGGCGATAGACCCGAAGCAGCCCAGCGCCCACGATCCGGCCCGACGGCTTGGGCCGCCGGATGAGGGAGAGACGACAATGGCGGTAACCGGGATCGGCGGGTTCTTCTTTCGGGCCAAGGATCCGGAGGCGACAAAGGCCTGGTATATCGAGCATCTCGGCGTCGGCTCTGCGCCCTATGGCGAATGGCAGACCCAGGCGGGGCCCAGCGTCTTCGCGCCCTTCCCGGCCGACACCGACTATTTCGCCGCCGATCGCCAGTGGATGCTCAACCTGCGGGTCGATGATCTCGACGGCCTGTGCGCCAGCCTCCGCGCGGCGGGTATTGAGGTGATCACCAAGCCCGAATGGAACATGCCCGGCGTCGGGCGTTTCGCGCGGATCCACGATCCGGAGGGCAATCCGGTCGAGCTCTGGCGGCCCGACGCGTCCGACTGATACGTCCCCAAGCAGGGTCAGACCCGCTCGGCGATATGCGGCAACACCCCCTCGGCCCAGCGCACCGCCTCGGCGGCGCGGGCCAGCGGGACGGCCTGCGGCTCGCGAACGGCGACGCTGTCACGCCAGACGCCAGCCGCATGGTCCGACACCGCCGCGATGGGCACGGGCGAGCGCAGGATGGCGGCCAGGTGGCGCGGATTGTCGGCCAGGCCGGCGGCGTAGCGGTTCAGCGCTTCGCCCCGCAGCGTGCGGGCATGGCCGCGGATTTCCTGGTCGACCAGCGCCCCGGCCAGGTCGCTGTCGGCCAGCCGCGGCGGGGCCAGCAGGGCCGCCTCCCGCCGTCCGGTCTTGTCCTTGAGCCGTTCCAGCTCGGCCCGGGCCATTTCCAGCCCCACGCGGGCCACCTGGCGCATGGCCTCAACCTTCTGGCGCTTACCCACCGCGCTCAGCGCCGGGTCCGCCGCCGCCGCTCGCCGCTGGCCCTCGACACTGGCCAACTGGCCTAGCGCCTCGCGCACGATCCGAGCGGCCTCCTGGATTTCCGGCCCATAGGTCCCGTCGGACAGCCTGGGCGGCCCGGCTACCGGAAACAGCGACCCGTCGGCCAATTCGTACACGGTCAGCTTGTCGTCTGGCTGCCGCGCGGCCCGGGTCAGGCCGTCGATTTCGAAGGTCATGAAAACTCCTGCATATCCTCACCCGTCGGGGGCCTGCGACGCGCGAAACGCCGCATCCAGCCTAAGCACCGTCCGCCGCTCCCACGGCGTCAGGTCCACCGCCTCGTCCACCTCCCAGGCCTGGATCTCTCCCCGCGACAGCGGAGAGATCCCCATGCCCGTCGCCGGCCGGGTAGCGCACAGATCCAGCCACCACCCCCACAGATAGGCCCCCAGAACCGGTAGCTTGGGCCCGTGATACAGCCGCAACACCGCCTCCGGGTCGCCGGCCCGCGCCTGGGCCTCCAGGTGGACGCGGAGAGGGGCCTTGAGCTTGCCCTCCCCCACCGGCTTCTCCAGCGCGAAGTACGCCTCGGCGTAGGCGATCAGGCCTTCGGCGAGGCGTTGATAAAATTGGCGGTCTTGTTCGACTGCGCCGTCACCTGGGCGGCGACATCGCTATTCATCTGGCAAAGCTGCAGCGCCAGTTCCGGCGACCACGGCTCCTCGATGCCGTCCCAGCCGACCAGCCGCACGGCTGCCAGCCGCTGGCCGAACACCACGTCATCCTCGACCGGGGTGATGGCGTCGCCCGGCCGGTTGCTGCTGGCCTGGGCGGCCCGCTCGGCTTCCTCGCGCCGGCGGGCGTTGATCAGCTGGCTGGTCAACCGGGTCACCGCTTCGGACTGGCTGCCGAGCACCTTCAGGACGATCTCGGTCTCCTTGCCGTCAGGCCCTACCAGGTTGAAGCCAAACGGCGTCTCGCCGGCCTTGCGGGCATTGAGCGAGGCGAGGGAAACGGCGGGGGTCTTGGCCATGCAATGGCTCCTTGAGAAAGCGTCCGGGCGCGACCCGGACGTAAAGTTGAAGGGGGACGAAGAGCGGCTGGTCTACGGGGCCTGGCTGTCCTGGATCGAGATGATCGTCTGGTTGTGGGCCAGCGCCGGGCCGCCGACCGTGGCGCTCGGGATCTGGGCCGTGAACGGATAGGTCCGGATGATCTCCTTGGCCTCGCCGTCGTCCGGCGCATCGCCGAACACCTTGCACTGCGGGATCACGAAGCTGACGAAGTCCGATGTGGCCAGCGAGCCATCCGTCAGCACCAACACGATCGTGAACGGCGTCTGGCTCAAATAGAGCTGCTGCAGCACGGTCGACGAGAACTTGGCCGTGAACTGGCCGCTGACGCTGATCTCGCCGCGGATGTGGTCGCCGATGCCGTTGGTGCCGACCTCGGCCTCGCCCGGCTGGATATGACCGTCGATGCTGAACTGGGCGCCGGTGATCGCCGTCTGCACGCCGTTGATCAGCACCAGGCCGTTCACCGCCGTCAGCACATTGGTCGTGGTCTCAACCGCCGGCGAGGTCAGGGCCTGCGAGCTGGCCTCGGTGCGACTTAGCCCGGGCACGTCGAAACTGACCGTGGCGTTTCCGGTGGCCGGGACGGTGACGTCTGCCTTGGCGATCTTGCAGTCCTTGAACAGCTCCGACAGCGCCAGGCCCGAATACCATTCCTCGACCGACCAGTAGTCGTTGGTGTGGCCGGTGGTCGGGACCCAGGTCTTCTTGCCAATGACGGTGATCGTACAGCCGGTGACGCCCGTATCGGCCGTCGACATCGCCACACCGTCCAGCCGCCGCACCACCATCACCGTGGCGCTGGTGATCGAGACGACCAGCAGGTTACGGCTGATGTTGGCGGCGTTCAGCGCGCCGGCCGAAAGACGCACCACATCCCCCACCTTGATGCCATCGGTCAGCCAGCTGCCGGCGCCGCGGGTCAGGTTGTAATTGGGCGCGTTGGCGGCGACGCTCAGCGTGGCGCCGGTGATGGCCGTGGTGGCCGCCGGGTCCTTGCGCAGCAGCGAGGCGAACTGCTCGGTATAGGTGCCGGGTGAGACCAGAGCGTCCAACTTGCCGCCGGTCTTGACGATGCCGGCGTTGGCGCCGGTCGACTGCTGGTGGCTGACGATCTCGTTGGACTCGTAGGTGTCGACGGTCTTGGTGAACACCGAGCTGGTTCGCCGCTTGATCTTGGGGCTGGCGGCGGACCCGCCCAGGCCCGACTGCTTGGCGAATACGGTCTGCTTGAGCAGACCCTGTTCATTGGCCATGAAATTCTCCGATGTTGAGGGGTCAGTCCGAAACTTCGGCGCGGAAGCTGATCCGCACCGGCAACACGTAGCGCTCAGCCTCGACCCGGGCCGCCAGCGCCTGCGGGGTATTGGTGACCAGCACCATCACCCCCGCCGCGGTCAGGCTGGTCCCCTTGCGAAACGCTGTCTTGATCAGCGAGGCCCGGGCCGCCACGGCCCCGCCGCCGTCACCCTGAGGGTAACAAAGGTCGATCTGCAGAAACCCCATCTCGACATGCCGCCCACCGATCTCGCGGTCATCGGGCGTGGCCATGACCAGCGTCACCCGCTGGTAGGGCGTCCCCTCGGCAGGCGTGAACGCCACATTCTCCCAGGCGGTCGCCAGCGCAGGCGACAGACCGTCGAGCGCCGTCTCTAGCGCCGCGCGAATGGCGGTGAGGCTCATGAGAAATTCCCTAATACGCGCCTCCTCTCCGTCAGGGAGAGGTCGATTCTGAGGGCGCCAGCCCGAGGAGCGGGTGAGGGCCTAGCCCGCCGCCGCCCCAGCCACGACCGCAGGAAACTCCATCTCCGCCAGCGCCAGCAGGCCCAGCGGCCGCAACCCGCCCTCGCCCACTTCCAGCCCGCCGGCGTAGCTCACATTGTTCACCCAGAAGAAGCGCCGACCACCAGGCTCGACTGCCGGGATCTCCGGCGCTGGAGCTGGGCTCTCAACCGTCCCACGGGTCGCCACCTCGCCACTCGGCGGCGCCCCGACCCCAAGCTGCCAGTTCCCCCGAAAATGCCCCGTCGAAACCGGTGAGCGTTCAATCAGCCTTGCTCCGGTCGCCACAACCGCCGCCGCCACGACCGTCTCGGCCCGCGCCTCGGCGGTCTTCACGAACCCCGCCACCACCTCAGCGAAGCTCATCGGACCCGCACCTCGAAATACAGCGACACGCCGCCAGGGCTGAACGGCGCCACCGCCTTGACCACCCCGGCCGAGCCGTCCGCCAGCGTCACTACATCTTCGACCGCCGGCGCCACGCCGCCCGCCGCGACCAACAACCGCCGGTCCCCGGCCATAACCAGCGTCCCGTCGATCTCGCGCCCGCCAAAGGCCTCCTCGACCGTCGCCAGGCTCCAGCGGCTCACCGTGCCTTCCGCTGCCGCGCCGCTGGCCGGGTCATAGGATCCCGCCTCGCGCCGCTCGAACATCACCGCCTGGCCAAACTCGGCCAACATCGCCGCCGCTGTGGCCGCCATCTGGGGATAGAAGCTCACGACCGCACCACGCGCATATCCGCCGCCATGAACGGCGCCATCAGCGCCTCGATCACCGGATAGCTTGTCGTCGCCCGCGAGAAGTCCTGGAACTCGACCTCGACCACCCCGACCTTGCGGCGCTTGACCGCCTGGCCGAGATCCGCTGCCAACTCGCCGGCCCGGGCCCGCAATGCCGCCTCGATATTGGCCCGCGCCACGCCCGCCGGTACGCTGGCGCTGTCGTAATACACACAGCCCCCCGCATCCCGCCTGGGAACCGCCGCACGCGGCCAGTCGAGAGCCTGCCGCGCCGAAACCCGCCATCCCGCCAGCCGGCCGCCATAGGCCCCGCCCAGCCAGTCGGCCCCCTTGCGCAGCAGCGCTTCGATTTCGTTGTCCGGCAGCGCTGACCAGTCCACGCCCCGGCCGTCGCAGTAAGCCTTGAAGGCGCCGCAGGACGCATAGGCCTCGGCGTCCGCTCGCCCGGTACCATCCTCGACGATCAGGGTCATGAGAGGCCTCACAAAGTCAGAGTGAAAAGCCCTTCCCCGCCAGTGGGGGAAGGGCTTGGTTGCTAGCCCAGCACCACCGCCGAGAACTCGCCGTTCACGGCCTTGAACCCCCAGGCCAGGTGCAGCTCCCAGGTCCGCTGGCCGTACTGGGCGATGTCCAGCATCAGGTAGGTCATGCCCATCGGGTCACTGATCAGCAGCTGATTGATGGTCGGGTTGATCGGCATGATCGGCGGCCGCATCACCCCCACCACCGCCGTCCGCTCAAAGGCCAGGTTGGCGGTGTAGTTGTTGCAGACCGTGATGGCCGCATTGTCCGCCGCGGCCGCCTTCAGGCCCGGGGCGGCGATGTTCACGACATTGGCCGCCAGCGCCGATGCCACCACATACTTGTTCGGATCGGCGCCGATGGTGATCACGTCCCCGGCCAGGATCGTGCCGCTGCCAGTGTCCACCGTGATGGCCGTGGTCCCCACCGCATAGCCGGCCCCGTTGTTGACCAGGTAGCCCGAGCTCGTGCCCTTCACGTGCACCGCGATTCCGGCGCTCTCCGACAGGCGGAAGCCCATCTGCGGCAGGAACTCGCCGGTGCGCCGCTCCTCGTCGGTCCCTGCCTGATAGGCGTTCTGCAGGACGCCGAGGTTGCGCAGGTTAAGGCCGGCATTGGTGTCGAACACCATCTGCAGATCGCTCATCGGCGCGCCGTTGTCGGCCAGGATCTTGCGGGCGTTGGTCAGCGCCGCCAGATCGGTGGCGAACGGCGTGGTCCCCGCCGTCCCATAGGCCCGCGAGGCGCCGACCTTGACCGCCAGGGCCGCGTCGATCTCGGCCTCGTTGCGCAGGGTCCGCATGCCCTGGGCGACCAGTTGGCCGACCCAGTCCTGGCTGATACCGCCGTTGTCGAGCGAGCGCTGCTGCTCGCCGGTCAGATGCCAGTCGACCTTGCGCGACTTGGCGATGGTGACGGGGATGGCGGTCGCCGTGGCGTCCGTCCCCGTGGCGGCGATGTTGGACGGCGTGAAGTCGCTGGCCGTCCGCGTCGGGGCCACATCGACATTGACGACATCGCCCTTGGCGACCCCGCGGTCGTCGAAGGCGGTATTGATCGCGCCCACCACGCCGAACGGCTCGGCGGCCACCTGCTTGGCGGCGCTGAACAAGGTCGGGGCGAGGGCAGTCAGAGTATTGGACATGAGGGCGCCTTTCGGGGCTCAAGATTGAATGTGAGGAATAGGTCTCCGACCCAGGCGCCGCCGCCCATCCGGGCGGGGTGGCATGTCGTTCAAATCGCTATAGAAAATTCCGCCAATCAGGAGCCTGACCGCTGGATGCCCGCAGACGACAACGAAACCTGGCTGATGGAGGCCGGCGACCTGGTCATTGAAGCCAAAGCAGCCAACGGCTTTGGCTCACTCTCGCCGTTCGAGCGGCTGCTCTACTGCCTCTGGGTCGCCGACTACGGCATGCGCAACGCCGGCGACCTTACCGCCGCCGACGAGCTGTTTGAATCATGGCTCGCGGACGGAAAAACCGCGACCGGCCAGCTGGCCCTGCCCCGCGCGTCATCCGCTTTCGCCCTTTCTCCAGGCGCGTTCGAGCAGCGCTATTTCGAGCTCTTCGGGCCGCTGGTTGAAGAAATGCGCGCCGCCGCCCCGCCACATCTGGCGCTCTAGTCCACCAGCCGGAACCCCGGCTCACCCATCCGCGCCGCCCGCGTCCGCGCATCCAGCGCATTGAACGCCGCCAGCGTCATCGACCGCGAAACCCCAGCCCCGCCGCCAACCGCCCCGCCGCCCGGCGCGACCGTCCCCTTCAGGATCCGCGCCCGCTCCGGATAGGCCTCGACAATGACCTCCAGCGCCTCATCGAACGAGGCCACCTCTCCCGGCCGCGTCCGGCTAAACACCCGCGCGCCGTCGGCGTCGACCGCCACGACCCGCCCGTCTTCGACCCGGAACTGCGAGCCAAACCGCGCTTGCACCAGGTCCGCCGGTATCGCGAACTTCTCGGCAATCACCCGGGACCGCGCGAACGCCGCGGAGATGGTTTCCCCCGCCAGGCTGTCGCTCAGCGCCGCGATGCGCGCATCCTTCTCAGCCAGCTCAGCCTCGAACCCGCGCCGGATCTCCTCCGGATCACCCAGTCGCCGCTCGGTCAGCCCAGCCACCGTTTCCAACGCCCGCCGCGCCGCCGCGGCCTCGATACCCTCGAAAGCCTTCAGCGCCCGCTCGGCCGCCTCCTTGCCCTCGCGATGCCCTTTGGCCTCCGCGTTCAGCCGCGAAATCGTCGCCAATGCTCCTGGCGCATCGATTGGTGTTTCCGCGCCGTCGTCCGCAAGGAACACGGGCTTGCCGTCTTGCACTTCAGCATAGGTCCGGCCCTCGATCTCGACGGTTTTGAGTTTCATGATGGCTCCCGCCGACGATTCCAATTTTCCCGTGCCGCTCGACCAATGCGGCCATGAGCTCCTGGGACTTGCTGTCGAAGTCAGTTGTTGCGAAGGCCTAGAGGCCAGCCCTGCGGAAGGCCGCCGCGTCACGCGCTCTGAGCTGGTCGAGGGTCAGATAATCACCCCGACTGGAATACATCTCTTCCAGGGGCATTCTGCCCTCTCGGTAGAGCCGGCCGCGCGTCGGTCCAAGGATTTCGTCCTGCCGCGCCGCCGACTGGTCGGCCAGCCATGCGAGATAAGTTATGTTGGCAGGGACATCACCATCCATGCTCTCTCTAACGCGCGGTCCGATTTCTCCGAGGCTCAAGCCAAGCATGCTGAAGCTCTTCAGGATTGGTTCTGAGTGAGGGCGACAATAACAGTGGAGTTTGCCAGGCCCCCGCAGCCAGGGAACATTGTGGCCGATCGGCTGGTGGTCGCCCGGCGTGTAGCGCTTGCCATCGCGGAGGCGGCACATCGAAGATGTTCGGTTATCGAGCACCGCAACCCATTGCTCAGCAACGATTAGTCGCACGTTGGCTTGGTAGAACGCGGCGCGAACCTCCGCCCCCGCGTGGGCGGATGCGGTTCGGACAATCGAGGCCAACCCCCGCCGGGAGCCCTCCAACTTGCCATCCGTCTGATTGGGGGTCGCGCCGCGGATTTCGCTGATAATATTATGTATCGCCTCTCCGTGGACCCGGCCGGTGCTGATGGCACTCTTTATCGCTTTCAGCCGGTTGCGCTCGGCGCCCGCCATCCATCGCTGCAGATTGGCGCCTTGGAAGGCCTCATTGACCGCATTGGCGTAGACCTGCTCGGCGTCTATCGTCGTCAGCGGAACCCGCGCCAGCACTTCTCCCGGAATGGCTCTGCCGAAAAGCGTTGACTGGAATTCAACCTCGTAAGCCAGCAGATGCCGCATCTCGGCCATCAGGGTATCAAGCACCTTGCGGTAGGCAGCGGTGTTGATGCGCTGGACAGGGGCTAGAAGCTCTTCCAGGCCGTCGATCCGCCCGCCAGGAAGGTCGATAGATGCAAGCGCCTGAGCGACCGCAGCCAACAGCTCGGTGTCCGCCCTGTTCAAGAGCAATATCATCCGATGGGCGAGCCCGCTGCCGTACTGATCCAGGCCGATGGCATGGGCCAACAGCTCGTCTCTGATGATCTGGTTGACCGACGGCATGGGAAGCGTCCCGCGTTTGCCGAAGCGGCCTGATCAGGCGTTCGGGCCCATTGGTGTGGTCGTTTAGGCTGGCGCAAACCCGGGACCCTGGTCCAAAACGCCCTGGACTTCCCGTTCAGCATTCACGTCCGCCGAAAGCTCTCCTCGGCGCTGCAACTCAGCGATGGCCGTCGACTTGGTGATAAGCCCACCCTGCTCAAGGGCCAGCACCAGCTGCCCGCTCGCCGCGGCCAACGTCGCGGCCCCAAAGTCCTTGAACAGCGACACCGACCCGCCATCTGACAGCCCCGCATACCGCGCCATCAGGAATAGCGCCTGATCCAGGCTGTCCTCGAAATTCTCCACCAACCGCTGCAGGTCGCTCTTGCTGGCCTCCGCATCGCCAAGCGCCTCGGCCGCCGTCCGCTCGCCGGGCTTGCGTACCAGTAGTTCAGCCCCCGCCTGGATCATCTGCGCCTCCAGCGCATCCAGCGACGCCTGCCCGGCCGCGATCGCCGCCCCGGAATGCTCGACGAACTTCAGGTCCCCGCCCGCCGGCAGGCTGACCGCCGTCCCGGAGCCGACCGTCAAAGCCGTGGTCTTGTCGCCTCCCACCAGCGCCAAAATCGGCACCCGGGCGACATGCAGAATGGTGTCCTGGTCCGACTGCGACTGCCAGTGCTTGGCGTTCAGATAGGCCAGGTCCAGCAGCGGCGGCTGGCCGCGCATGAAGTCGACCCGCGTCCCGTACAGCGGCACGAACGGCACCACCGGCAGGCCGCTCAACCCTTCCTCGGCCAGCCCCCAGTCATCTCCATCGCGCGCCCAAACCGCCCAACGCCCGGGCTCCAGCACCCGCACCCGCTCCACGGCCCGCTCGCCGAACGCCCCGTCCGCCTCGCCGCCGCACTCGCTCAGCCGCAGCTGCGCCAGCACTCGCCGCCCGCTCACCACCTCGGTCCGCCAGCCCAGGATCTGCCCGTGCATCACCCGCAGGAAATACGGCCGCACCCCCGCCGCCGCCTGGTCCGCCAGGGTCCCGGCCGGCCCGCGCGGAGCCTCGACCAGGATGCCCGCCAACCCATAGGTCAGCGCCTCGGCAAACATCTCGGCGGCGAACACATGCAGCGATACCCCCTCCAGGTCGATGTCGTCCGCCCAGGCCGCCACCTGCGCCGGCGTCTCCGCGCCCAGAGTCA
Source organism: Caulobacterales bacterium (assembly GCA_038236615.1). Lineage (GTDB taxonomy): Bacteria > Pseudomonadota > Alphaproteobacteria > Caulobacterales > Caulobacteraceae > Caulobacter. The sequence continues at coordinate 101,845 of JBBRZO010000012.1, read as the reverse complement.
ACGGCTTAGCGAACGGCTTGCCCGTCATCGCCGACACCGTCCGCCGGAGCGCCGGAAACAGCGTCGCCGTCCCCAGCCGCGCCCGATAACTCTCCAGCTCCTCGCCCGGCCAACGGGGCAGCAACCGCTCCCCCTCCGCCCGCATCCGCGCCGTGCCGCCCATCAGGGCCTCCAGCATCGGCCACTCCACGGCCATCGCCGCGACAGCCGCAGAGGGAGCGTTCACCGCGTCGGGCATGGGGAAGTCCTTATGTGAAAGCTCAAAGTCTCAGCGGCGCCGCGGTCACAACGCCCCGCCGCCGCACGTCCTCCAACGCATACCGCAGCGCATCGATGACGTGGTTGTGCCGGTCCTCGAGCACCGGCAGCACCTCGTCGGTCAGCCGGTCCACCCGCCACGCGTACAGGCTCAGCTCGTCGATGGTGTGCAGGCACCGCGGCCGCACCCAGATGTCGTAGTTCTGCAGGAAGGCCACGCCCTCCTCCACCGACCCCGCCCCCTTGACCGCCGGGGTGATCGCAAATCCCCGCCGGTTCAGGTGGCTTATCGTCTCGGGTCGCGATCCGTCCGCCCGGATCGGCCAGTCCCTCGCGCCCGCCACGTTGTCGAACAGCGCCGGGATGTCGTCGATTTCGCAGCCCACAGCCCAGGCCTCTGCGTCGACCAGCACCCGCCGGCCCGCCTCGTCCAGGAACGCCTTCACCAGCACCGTCGGATCGACCGAAAACCCCCAGTCCGCCCCGAAGAATGGCCGCAAGCCGCAGGGAACCTCGAACTCGGCCACCCGCCAGTTCGAAAACACGCAGGCCGCCGTCCGCCGCTGATAGGCGCCCAGCCAGACATGGGCGTACTTGTCCGGGTCGCGTCGCCGGTCTCGCTCCATGTCGGCCCGAAGCGAAGTTTCCTCGAACCACGGATTGTCATGATAGTTCACCGCCACGCAGGCGATGTCCGGGTCCTCGACCGCCCCCGGCCCGCGCATGAAGGCATCCACAGGCTCGCCGGCTCGTCGCGGATTCCACGAGAACCAGATCTGCGCCCCCGGCGCCCGCAGGGTCGGGGTCAGCAGTTCCAGCGACTTGGCGCTTAGCGCCTGGGCTTCTTCGACCCAGGCGATGGAAAAGCCTTCCAGCGATTTGATGCTCTCGGCTGTATGGTTCTGCAGCCCCTGGAAGATGATCAGCCCTCGCCGCGCCCCGGCGTCGTCCAGCACATGGATCTCGCTCTCCAGGATCTCGAAATACCGCCCAACGCCCATCGCCGCGATCTTCGCCGCCAGCAATGACTTCACCGACTGGTCCAGCGACCGCTGAATCTCACGGACGCAGACAGCCCGCGTCGCGGGCGCCGCCAGGCACTCCTCTACGAGCAGCTCGGCGAAGAAGTGGCTCTTGCCCGACCCCCGCCCGCCATAGGCTCCCTTGTACCGCGCCGGCTTCAAAAGCGGCGCGAACGCCCTAGCCGTCGGCAGGATCAGGGTCGATGACACGGCGCTCGATGGTCCTCACCGGCTCGGGCCCAGCGGCGTCCGCCTCGCCCTTGCCTCCGTTCTGGCCCTTCCCGCCAGCCGCGCCGACCCGCCCATGAAAATAGGGCGCCGCCGCCTTGGCCATATCGATCCGCTCCGACCGTGTGGCCGCCGGATCGCGCATCACCTGCAGCATGAAGTCGAGCGGCGTCAGCTCCGGATCGGCCGACGCCTCAGATGGCAGCAGACCGGGAATGGGATCAGTCCTGCCCATGCGGCGCGGCGGCCCTCAAACGCAAAACCCCGGCGCGGCGGCCGGGGTTCCAGATGCGATCTGTGCACTTGATAAAGTGTCCGGTGATTTGCGTACGGAGGCAAGGGCGGAGTCGTCTCGGTATGTGACTCAGCTTGATACCAGTGGAGGCCTCAAGATCAGAACCCTCACAACCACCATGGACGCCAGGATCGCGACGAACATCAAATAGTAGAACGGCCGACAATCGCATTCCGTGACATGACAGCAGAATAGGCACGCCCAAAGCACGCAAAGCATCGGCCGCACGCCACGCCGGGTAATCGGAGGGAGAATTCCGGAGACCCAGTACGCGTTCCTGCCCCTCAGCCCTGCCTCATCACCTGGATCAAACATCCATACCACGATGGGTTGCAGACTCGCCCATCCCGCGCCAACCTCGAGTGACCGCTTCGGTCCGGAAATTGGGGCAAGACATGACGATGAAACTCTTGACCACCGCTGTCGGCGCCCTGGTCCTGATGTCACAACCCGCCATGGCCGGCGACGCACAGACGACAGCCGCTCTGCCGGACGTCGCCTACACAGTCCTTTTCTTGCAGGACGGCGAACCGCTGGCCACGCCGACGGTCGTTGGCAGGTTCGGACAGGACGTTCGCATCGAGGTGCCGAACCAGATGCGTGTCGAGGTCATGGCCCGGGCTCCGGACAGCCAATCGCATTCCTTCACCACTGCTCGGATGTCGCTCTACCGGGACGGTGCGTGGCAGCCGCCAAAGGTGATGTCGATGCAGGCGACCCTGACGTTGACGCCCTCGTTCGAATACTCGGTCGACGGCACAAACTACCGCTTCGTGGTCATGCCGCGCGCCATAGTCCCGGCGGCGAACCAGGGCGAGCTGTAACCCGGCAATTGCAAAGCCCCTTGCTTTGCCAGTCCCCAGCCTCAACCCTGCGCGCATAAAACAAGGGGGAAACGGTTGGACAACGCAGAGATCGCCAAGGCGCTATTCGACGCCATTGCCAGGAACGACGCCGCCAGCGTGCGGGGACTTTGCGCCGACAACATGAGCGTGCGCCAGAACAACGGGCCCCCAATGAGCCTGGCGACTATGCTCAACTTCTCGAGCGCAGTGTACGCTGTGGCAAAGGACTTCCACTATGCCGAGGCGGTCCGCGCGGCCACCGTATACGGCTTTGTCGAAGAACACGCAGTCCGAGGCGTCCTGCCCGGCGGCAAGGGCCTGGATTTGACCGTCTGCGTCGTCGCCGATGTCAACGATGGCAAGATCACCCAGCTTCGGGAATACTTCGACAGCGCGGCCGCCGCCGACCTGATCACGGCACTGTCGTAGGGAGAAAGCTGGGCGCAGCTTTTCTTGGTCAAGCAGCCCAGCCAGGCCCAAGCGCTCGCCGACGCCTATTCCGCCGCCTGGAACACAGCCTGACCTGAAGCAGTCGCCGCCTTCCGCCTGTTGCGGAGATCGCCAACTCGCCACTACAATTTCCCATGGCCACCTCCGGAAGCTGTCATTGCGGCAACGTGCGCATAGAGCTGACCAACCCACCGGAGTGGGTTGCCGACTGCAATTGCTCCCTCTGCCGCCGGCTCGCATGGCGGGTTGCCTATTTCCCGCCCGAGCAGGTCCGCGTTACGGGCGAGACGAGGGCCTATGTCTGGGGCGATCGGATGATCGGCATCCACCACTGCCCGGTCTGCGGCTGCGGAACCCATTGGGAAACGCTCGGCGAAGACTTCGGCAAGATGGGCGTCAATGCCCGCCTGCTCGACGGTTTCGACGAAGCCGCCATCGAGGTCAGGAAGTTCGACAACGCCGACTAACGTCTCCTTCCGACCGTTTCGGACCTAAGGAAGGTCCGCTTGTCGGGCGGCCGCGGCGGCGCTGCAACACCAATTCTCCATCTGCTCATCCAGCTTAGGGCGGCCGCCGGGCGTCAGGTCGAACAGCGTCCAAAGCGGCTCCTCCGTACCCAGATGCCTCCCGTCCTGGCCAGGATCGCTGGGTTCGAACACCAATTCACTAGCCCGGTGCAGGCGGATGACGCCGTCCGGCCAGCGCTTGAACACGGTCATGATCGGCGCCGGTTGGCCATCCGGCCCGTCTCCGCCGTAGTCGCGCCGGAAGTTGTTGTTCGCTGCCGAGATCAGGCGATGGGGACTGGAGTAGTCCCCGTCGCGTCCTCACGCAGGTGGTTGGCGAACAGCTCTTCAAGGACGTCGAGGTCCAGATCCTTGATGGATTTCACCTTGATGCAATAGCCGGTGATCTTCGCCTTCCCCAGCCGCTCCCCATAGGTCCGGGCCAGGAAGGTCTTGTCCGCCACCCCCATGACGTAGATCGATATCCCTGAGGTATTGGCGCTGAGCCCAACCCGATAGAAGGCCCGGCTTTCGCCATTGACGTATTGGATCAGTTGCGAGCCGTAGCCGATGTTCGGATTGGACACGGCCTTACCCTGGTCGTTCCTGCCATCCAGGAACCACAGCTCACAGCCGGGCGACACGCCCAGAATGATCCGGTTCAACGCCCCCAGCTCGTCACGCTTCGAGGGTGGCTGGCCGGCAATATACTGGTCGATCTGGTCCTGCACGGTCATCGCAGCGCTCCCGGCCTGCTGGCTTCACACCGAAACGACGAACCAGCCTGCCGCAATCCGACAGGGTTCTGCTGGCATTTTCCGGAAAACGCGCCTTGGGCAATCGACTTGTCGTGGCTTGGTCTCACTCCCCAGGCCGCGTCAGCCCCGGCAGCCCGTCGATCGACACTGCGTTAGACTCATACCGCCGCGCCGCCCATTCCTCATGCTCACGGGCGTCGACCCAGCGCCGCAGTTGCTCGCGTTCGCCCTGGTAGTCGAAGAACGGCACGCCCCAGCCGCAGCTGTCGGCCACCCGGTGGATGTGGATGGTGATCACCGCCCGTGCCCGCTCAAAGCCCGGAAACAGCTTCAACTTCTCAGCGAACCCCGGCTCGTCGAACCCGCAGGCCTCGCCCCGCCCATAAAGCCGCACAATGTTGGCCGGGCCCTCGAAGGCGCAGAACATCAGGGTGACGCGGCTGTTCTCGCGCAGATGAGCGTGGGTCTCGATCCCTGAGCCGCCCAGGTCCACATATGCCACCGTACGCTCATCCAGGATCGCCAGACTGTCATAGCCCTTGGGCGAGACATTCACCGACCCCTCGGCCGAAAGCGGCGCGGTGGCCACGAAGAATAGTTTCTGGCGGCGGATGAACCCGATCAGCGTCTCGTTCAGCGCGTCATAAACGGTGCTCATCTCACACACAGCTCCAACATCGCGCAGGATCGCAGCGGTGCGTAGCATCCCACTCCCGTGGCGCCGAGCCGGAAAACCGGGGGCGATGACGGCGTGTCACCGCTCTAGATGGCCTTGGCGCGGCTCGCCTCCCGGAGCGCCGCTGAGCTCTGTGCGTGGGTTAGGGTCACCAGGGTTCCCGACCTGCCCCCGGCAACCTCGATCGTGGCGCCGAGCTGCTTGGTGAGCGCCTGGACGATGCTGGTCCCCAGCCCAGACTTGGGCGGCGGCCCGGCTGTCGCAATACCGACCCCGTCGTCACCCACCGACAGGGTCCAGTCGTCACCGTCCCGGTGGTAGCGAACCTCCACATGGCCGCTGCGCCCGTCCGGGAAGGCGTATTTCAGGGCGTTGATGACCAGCTCGGTGACCACAAGTCCCAGCGAAACCGAGGTCTCGGCCTTGGCCCATCCCTCGTCGGCGACAACGGTGAGGGTGACCCGTCCCGGGTCGGGGATCATCGAGGCCCCGATGCTCTGGCAAAGCTGGGTCAGGTAGGCGCGGACGTCCACATCGCCCAGGCTCGACGTCGCCAGCATTTGCTGCAGTGAGGCGACCGAGATCACCCGGTTGTGGGCCTCGACCAGCAGGCTTCTGGACGCCTCGGGCACACGGCGGGCGCTCTGCATAAGCACGCTGGCGATGATCTGCAGGCTGTTGGCGACCCGGTGCTGCAACTCCTGGAACAGCAGCGCCTTTTCCCGGATCAGGTTGTCCTTCAGCCGTTCGGCGGCGCGCGTGTCGGTAACGTCGGTCACCTCCATCAGCAGCATCACCTTGGTTTCGTCGCCATGATCGAGCAGATGGGCTGTAATAACCAGGTGGCGGGTCCCCTGGCCGTCGCGCTGCAGATCCATCTCATAATGCTCGATGTCGGCGGCCCCCGACACGGTCGCGGCCAGCAACGAGTGCAGTTGCGGCACATCCCACTCCCCGCCGCCCAGCGCGAAGATCGACGCGCCGGGGACGCTGGAGGGCTCAATCTGAAAGGTCTTGGAAAATGAATTGCTTGCCGCAACGACCTCGAGCCGGCCGTTCAGAAGCAGGCTGGGCGCCTCCGAGGACGCGACCAGGGCCAGGGCCAGGCTGTCGATGACCACGGGTAAAACGGGTGCGTCGTCTGCCATTCCGCGCTCGTATGTCCGTAGGCCGCCGCGAAGCAGCGTCGGGTGAATTTGGGGGGTGGCCGTTGCCGTCTCTCAGGACCGGCCACGTCGCGCTTTACCTATTTGCGAATCTTAACCAATCGCCGCGCTAGGACGATTGATCGAAGTCAAACTGCTGGTCGATCAGGCCTGGCCCATTTCGCTACCGTCCCATGGCCCAGCAAAATGCCGGTAAAGCGCCCCCCCTGACGGAGCCCGCCCTGCGTGGCATTCAGGGACCGACGATGCAGGTGGAAGACGCCCGCACGGCCTTCAACGGTCTTTTACCCCCTGCCTGGAGACCCGAATTCGTGGACCGGCGCCCTAATCTGCGTGAGCAACTTGCCTGGTTGTGGAAACCGAACACCACAGGCGACCCCGCGCTCAAGGCCTTCCTGCGGGCCAGCTTGGTCACCTCCGCGATCGGGGCGACGGCGCCGTTCCTGGCCGTCGCCTTCTTCATCGCGTCGTTCTTCGTTCACAGCCCGGCCTTGGCCGCTGTCGGCTTTGCCCTCCTGGCGCTGGCCATGGGCGCCTACGCTGTGCGGTTGGCCGTCAGAATCCGGCTGGTCCTGCATCTGGGACACTGGACGGGATGGTCGGGTCAGCGCATCGGCCGCCACGAGCACCCCCGACACTTCTGGTCCGGCACGGCCCTACACGGCATCCTGGTGACAGCATATGCAGCGGCGGCCGTAGCGCTGATCTGGCAGATCCCCGGCCTGCTGGCCGTCGCGCCCGGCTAGGCCGGCCCTTCTCAACCACCATGTCCGGGCTAGCCCCAGCCAGACGTCTGGCGTTCAAGCCGGATTCAAGGGAGGCTGCTTACCGGTCCGGCGACCAAGGGGAGCGATGTCGATGGCGTGGTCCAGGCGAGGGTTCATCGCGTCAGCAGCAGCGGTCGGGGCAGTGGCTGTGCAAGGGGTTGCGCGCGCTGCGGCCAAGGTTCTGGGAATGCCCCCCGTCGCCCGGGTCGCCCCCGTCACCGACCGCTATTGGGGAGTCGATGTTGTCGACCCCTACCGCTGGATGGAGACCAAGCCGGAGACGGCCGAGTTCGAAGCCTGGCTTGAAGTCCAGGGCGACTATGCCCGCGCCGCGCTCGACGCCCTGCCCCAGCAGGCCGACATGGCCAGGCGGCTGGAGCGCTTCACCGCCGACAGCGAGCTGATCCGCGCCGCCTATCCCCGGGGCGGGCGGCTGTTCATCGAGAAGCGCCCGGCGGGCGGCCAGGACTATCTGCTCTACATGCGCCAGACCGTCGATGCGCCAGACCGCCTGCTGCTCGACCCCGCCAACTTCGCCGCGCCGGGGGACCAGACCCCGACCCTGGACTACCTCAACGTCTCGCCCGATGGCCGGCAGGTGGCGTTCGGGGTGTCGCTGGGCGGGGCCGAGATGCCCAGCAGCCTGATCCTGGACATCGACAGCGGCAAGGTCACCGATCTGAACCTCAAGTTCGCCTATGCCGGCGCCTGGCTCTCGGACAGCCGGGGCCTGTTCTATTTCCGCCTGCGTCCCGACGCCCAGCCCGGCGCGACCGATTTCGGCATCGGCGGCAGCAGCTGGCTGCACTGGCTGGGGTCGGACCCGGCCACCGACCGTCAACTGTTCCGTATCGGTGAAGGCCCCGACTTCGAGCCCGTCGAGGGTGACGCGCCCATCATCATGACCGCCATGGACGGCGGCTGGGTGGCCGGCGTCCACCAGCTGGACGGCATCCGCCTGCCGGTCGTCTACATCGCCCGCGAGGCGGACCTGATCGCCGGTCGCCCGGCCTGGCGAAAGATCGCCGGGCACGCGGCCGGCGTGGTCGATGTCTGCCTGACCGGCGAGACGGTCTATCTGCTGGCCAACGGCCGTCAGAGCGGCGGCGAGGTCGTCAAGCTGAGCGCCGCCAGCGGGACTTTCGAGACCGGCCAGGTGGTGGCGCAGGCCAGCTCGGCGGTGATCACCGGCATTTATCTGGCCGCCGACGGCCTCTACGTGCAGGATTTTCAGGCCGGCCAGGGAGGCCTGCGCCGGCTGTCGCCCGACGGGACCCTGGCCCCGATCACCCTGCCGCAGACCGGCGCGGTCTGGGGGACAGCCGCCCATCCGTTGCAGCCGGGGCTGTGGTTCCAGATGGACGACCTGACACGCCCGCCGACCTCCTACTACCTGGAGCCGGGCGCAACCACGCCGACCCTGGTCACCCTCGCCGCCCCGCCGCCGTTCGACCCCAGCCGGTTCGTCACCACCCGTCTGGAGATCAAGGCCCGCGACGGCGCCCTGGTGCCGGTCGAGATCCTGCACCGCGCCGACAACCGGCTGGACGGCAATTCCAGCCTGCTGATCAACGCCTACGGCGCCTATGGCACAATCCTCGACCAGGGCTTCCAGCCGCGTGTGTTGGCCTTCCTCGAGGCGGGCGGCGTCTTCGTCTACGCCCATGTGCGCGGCGGCGGCGAGAAGGGCGAAGCCTGGCATTTGGCCGGCTACAAGGCCACCAAGGCCAACACCTGGCGTGACGCCATCGACTGCGCCGAGGCGCTGATCGCGCTGGGCTGGACCCACAAGGGCCGGATCGCCATCTGGGGGACGTCGGCGGGCGGCATTATGGTCGGCCGGGCGATCACCGAGCGGCCCGACCTGTTCGCCGCGGCGGTCGGTGAGGTCGGGGCCTTCAACATCCTGCGCCTGGAGCTGACCTCTAACGGCCCCGGCAACGACGCCGAGTTCGGGACGGTCAAGAAGGAGGACGAGTTCCACGCCCTGTTGGCCATGGACGCCTATCACGCCGTGCGCGACGGGGTGCGCTACCCCGCCGTCCTGACCCTGACCGGAGCCAACGACAAGCGGGTCGAGCCCTGGCAGATCGGCAAGTTCACCGCCCGCCTGCAGGCCGCCTCGACGAACCATCCCGGCGCGATCCTGCGGGTCGACTACGACGCCGGCCACTTCGCCACCACCCGAGCCAGCGGCAACGCCAAGGCCGCCGACATCTACGGCTTCGTCCTCGCCCACACCGCCAAGGGGTGAGGAAGAGGTCTACCCCGCCAGCGCGCGCGCCAACGCTGCCTTGCTGTCCCGCCGCGCCCGATGGGCGATGTCCGGCCCCGGCGCGACGTTGAAGGCGTGGAAGCCGCCGGGATAGACGTGCAGCTCAACCGGCACGCCCGCCCGCAGCAGCCGGCGGGCGTATTCCAGGTCTTCCTCTAGGAACAGGTCAAGCGAACCCGTCGAGATGAAGGTCGGCGGCAGGCCGGCCAGATTCTCCGCCCGCGCCGCTGCCGCATACGCCGACACCTCCGGCCCGCCGGGCGCGCCGCCCAGCAGGCTGGTCCAGCCGAACAGGTTGTTGTGCGGCGTCCAGATGAACTCGCCCACGAACGGATGCGGTTCGGCCGCCACGCAGGTGCGGTCGTCCAGCATCGGATAGATCAGGTGCTGAAACGCCAGGCCAAACTCGCCCCGGTCCCGCGCCAGCAGCGCCAGCGCCGCCCCCAGCCCACCGCCGGCGCTCTCGCCCATGATGCCGATCCGCGCCGTGTCGACCCCCAGCTCGGCGGCGATGGCGAACAGCCACGCCAGAGCCGCATAGCAGTCCTCGACCGGCCCAGGATGCGCGGTCTCCGGAGCCAGCCGATAGTTGACCGACACGATCACACAGCCCAGGTCCGCCGCCAGCGGCCGATGCGAGCCCTCGTTCTGCGAGGCGTCTCCGGCCACATAGCCCCCGCCATGGATGTGGAAAATACATGGCAATGCCCCGGCCGCGCCCTTGGGCCGATACACCCACACCTCAACCTCGGGCGCACCCTTCGGCCCCGGAACCTTACGCACGCTCAGCTCAGTGCGCTCGATATCGGCCGGATTGACCGGGGCCCACGGCGGCCGGTTGCGCATGGCCGGCAACATCCCGGCGCTCAGCGCCACCGTTGGAAACGCTTCCAGCATCGGCAGAAGTTGCGGATCAACGAGATGGCGGCTGCCGGTCTGGGTCATGGCGGTACCTGGAGTGTGGCGGGTAATCCCTGAGTTCCGGAAGACGGCGATCGCGTCAAGCGGGGTGTCAACAGAACACCACCGCCGCCCCCGTCTGGATCGAGACTTCACACGCGCGGATCAAGCGGCTGAGGACATAGGCCTCGATTTGATAGCGGCGCCAGTCGTCGAGGTCGCTGGCCGGCCCCGTCGGCCCGTCCGCATCGTAGTCGTCGGGATCGACGCCGGGCGGCAGGCCGATCGCCCGGGCCAGGACCTGGCACTCGGCCAGCAGGCGGGGGGCCGAGCCAATCATGCCCCGCCGACCGTCGGCGGGGTCGGCCGGATCAATCATCACCCGTTCGAAGTCCTGGGGGACATACCAACCGTCGCAGTCCGAATGCCAGAGCAGGTGCTGAAAGGCCGGCGGCGGGCTTTTGCCCTTGAGTAGCCGCCCCAGCCAGCCCTGCTGTCGGCGGCTCGCTAGGTCGCGATTGTGCAAGATATAGAAGCTCTGCAGCACCGCATCCTCGGCGGTGTTGTCTTGATAGGTGAGGGGCGGCGGCAGAACACGCTTGACCGCGAGCCAGGCTGCCATACGGCGCAGGTGATGGAGGCTGCCGTATCCGCCGACCCGGTCCTCATAGGTCAGCCCGGCGTCCAGCGTCTCGGGCTCGTGGTGCGGCCCGGCTCCGGCTCTTACCAGAGCAGCGCTCAGCTCGGCGAAGTCTTCCCGCGCCAGTGCGACCCCCTCGTCATCGACCTCCGCCCCGATCAGCGACAGCTGGCCGACCGTTACATCCAGTCCCATCCGGTGACCTCCCCCGAAGGCTCACGCTAGCCTCCCGATTGCATCCCGCCAACCGCCGCGCCAAGCCGGCGGCATGCGCCACTGCCGGGCCTTCGCTTCCCTCCCAGCTCACATAATATTCACTCACCCAATAACGAGTATTGACCCTCACCCACCGCTCGCGGACTGTCGTAGGCAAATAGCAACCGGCCCAACCCGGAACCAGGCATGCCCAACGCCCCCCAGCCTCCCGCCATAGGCCGCCGCCAACTGCTTGCCGCCGCCGCTCTGGGGACAGCCCTGACCGGGGCGCGGCCAGCCGTCGCCGCGCCGTCTCGCCGCAAGCCTGCCCCCAAGGGCTTTCTGTGGGGGGTGGCGATCTCGGCCTATCAATCCGAGGGGAACAACACCAACAGCGACGCTTGGCTTATGGAGAACCTGACGCCGAGCATGTTCAAGGAGCGATCGGGCGACGCCTGCGACAGCTATCACCGTTACGACGAGGACTTTTCAATCGCCCAAAGCCTGGGCCTCAACGCCTATCGGCTGGGGATCGAATGGGCGCGGATCGAGCCCAGCGAGGGCTCTTTTTCCAATGCCGAACTCGACCACTACGCAGCCATGTTGACGGCATGCCGGGCCCGCGGCCTGAACCCCATCGTCACCCTCAACCACTTCACCACGCCGCTGTGGTTCGCCATGCGTGGCGGCTTCGAGGCGCCGGACGCCCCTGACCTCTTCGCCCGCTACTGCCGCAAGGTCGCCGAGCATCTGGGTGGGATGATGCATAGCTGCACGACGTTTAACGAGGCCAATATCCGCCTGCTGGTCGAGGTCATGACCGGGTCCGGCGCCCCCAGCCCCGCCGTCCAGGCTGCCATCGCCGCGGCCGCCAAAGCCACCGCCTCGCCCCGGTTTTCGCGCCTGGCCTTCGCCGACGCCCAGGTCGCCGGCCCGATCATGCAGGCCGCCCACCGCCAGGCCTATGACGCTATCAAAGCCGTCCGCCCGACCCTGCCCGTCGGCATCACCCTGACTACCCAGGATATCCAGGCCGCCGACCCGGGCATCGCCGCCCGCTGGCGCGAACGCCTCTACGGCGACTGGATCCAGGTCGCCCGCACCCACGCCGACTTCTTCGGCGTTCAGACCTACACCCGCTTCAGGGTCGGCGAGCGCGGCCTGCTGCCCCCGCCTCCCGGCGCCGAACTGACGATGTCTGGATATGAGTATTACCCCCAGGCCCTGGCCGCCACGATCCGCTGGGCCCACGCCGCCGTCGGCAAGCCGATCTATGTCACAGAAAGCGGCATCGCCACCCGCGACGATACCCGCCGCATCGCTTTCATCGACGCCGCCCTGGACAGCGTGCGCGCCTGCCTGGACGAGAGCATAGCGGTCCACAGCTACCTCTACTGGTCGTTGCTCGACAATTTCGAATGGACCAGCGGCTATGGCGTCCCGTTCGGCCTGGTGGCGGTGGACCGCGAGACGTTCAAACGGACCCTCAAGCCCAGCGCCAGACATCTAGGCGCCCTGGCCCGGGCCAACCGGATTTGAGGGCCAATAACGCCGCCGGCCCTTGACGGCTCGCCACATTGTTACGTACAATTCTATCATAATGTTATTTTATGTAACATCCCTGACTGCCCGCGAAGCCGCCCACGCCATGCCGGTGTTGCAGTCGGTCCTTCCCATCCTGACCGCCGCCCCCGCTCCCCGAGTCGCCGCCATCCGCCAGCTGGCCCAGCGCGCCGGCGTCGCTGACGGGGCGTTGCGCACCGCCCTTTCCCGGGCCAGCGCCGCCGGGTCGCTGCAGGTGACCGACGGCCGCTACAGCCTGGGTCCTCAAAGCCTGGAAGAGGCCGCCGCCGCCCGGGCGCTGATGGCCCGCGTCCCCGGCTACTGTCTGGCCGCCATCCTCGAAGGCGAGGCGCCCGACCTGCCGGCCCTGCGCGACCTTTCGCCCGGCAGGGGTTCAAGCCTTTCCAGCGCTCGCTGTGGCTGGGAGCCCGCACCGCCACGGACCGCCTGACCCCCGCCCTCGAGCGCGCGGACCTGACAGGCCAGGTGGTTGTCTTCCAGGCCGACGAGGTCGCACCCGACGCCCGCGACCGCCTCACCCGCCTCTGGGGCCTGGCCGAGCGCGCCGCCACCTTACGCGCCTTCCACACCGAACTGATGGCCTACCTGACCGAGCCCGGCTTGCCCCCTCGCGAGGCCGCCTGGCGCTGCGTCCTGGCCGCCCCGGTCTGGTACCGCGTCACCGTCCAGGACGAACCGCCGTTCCCTTTAGATCTCATCGGCCCGGATTATCCGCTGGCCGCAATCAACGCCGCCTGGCGAGACCACTTGGCCGCCATGGCCGGCGAGCTCACCGCGCTGTGGAGCCAGCCATGACCTCCAACTGGATCCCCGCCGGCCGCATCCGCATCGCGCTCGCCGCCGCCTTGCTCCTGGCCGCCGCCGCCGGGGCCGGGGCGCTGGTCACCCCCCTGGCTCTCGTCCTCATAGTCCCGGGGCTGGCTGCGTTGATCGCCGGGCTAATCATGCTGTGGGTCCGAGGCCAGCTTTCCGGTCCGCGGGGCTGGCAGGCCCGTATCCACGGCGAGGTCGTCGCCCGCCTGACCCTGCCGGCGGACGCCGCGGTGCTAGACATCGGCTGCGGCGACGCCAGCCTGATCCTGGCCCTGCTCGAGGCCAACCCGCGCCTGACCGTTTCCGGCGTCGACTACTGGGGCCAGGACTGGGACTATGCCAAAGCCGCCTGCGAAGCCCGCCTGGGCGACCGCCACGCCAGCTTCGCCCGGATGGACGCAGCCCGCCTGGAGTTCCCGTCCGCCGGCTTCGACGCTGTCGTCTCGGTGATGTGCTTCCACGAGGTCCGCCCGCGCGGCCAAGGCCCGTTGCAGGCCGTCACCGAAGCCCTCCGTGTCTTGCGCCCCGGCGGCGCCTTCGTCCTGGTCGACCGCTTCGCCGACAGCGCCGACTTCGCGCCGAGGGCCCTTGCCGCCCTGCTCGCTCCCTTGAAAGGCGTCACTCGCCAGTCTCTGGTCCCCAGTCTTCGCGTCCCCTGGCCGCTAAGCGGCAGGCGCGCGCTAGGACCGGTGGAGATGATTTTCGGATGGAAGGCGGATTGAACTGGCCCATCGACACGCTCAAGCCGCCCTCCCCCCTAACTTCTCGCGCGCCTGATAAGCCTCCGCCAGGTTGACGCACACATTCCGGACGATAGCCGCCTGCCCCCGGTCGTTCTTTTCGCCGGTAATCTGGGCCACCACGGCGCGCCAGGTTGGGCAGGTCAGCTGCACCATGGGGCTGGGCCGTATCAGCTCAGTCAGCAGCAGACCGTCGCGGCGGCCAAGGCGCCCCAGCGCCGCCTCGACCCGCTGGCCGGCCATGAGCATCTCGTCGGAGCGGTCGCGGCCGCCGTCGCAATCTACGCGCAGCATCGAGCGGCCCTGCCCGTGCTCGCCCGCCCGGATGGTCAGGTCGCGCTCCAGCCGTCGGGCCGCGTCGTAGGCCCCTGGCGCCAGGCTGTCGCGCAGGGCCTCGAAGGCGTCCAACCGCCGCGCGCCCTCGGCATGGTGACGGCCTTCGCGCCGCACCTCGACCGAGTCGTTGGCGCTTAGCGCTGCGGCCGAGGCGGGCAAGCCAACGGCCTCGAAATCCCGGGCGCGGCGGGAGAGTCGCTCGGCCAGGATTTCGGCCGGTGTTTTCGGCTTCAGGATTCTTTTTCGCGGCATGGCTTCAGCCTTCTCCCAATGGGTTGAGCGCTTCGGTCGGGCGGCGTATCGGCCTCGTCGAACATCTGCCCGGCCAACGAGGCCAGGTGCTGGGCGGCCGCCTTGACCCCCACCTGGGCGGCAAGCGTCATAGCCGCGTAACGCAAGACCCGTCGCGCCATCGCCTGCCGCCGCTTGGCGTCGCCCGCCGCACGCACCGGAGCGCATACGGCGTCCATAGCCAGTTCGCGGGCCCGAATGTCGCGGCCCGGTGTCCGCCGCCTGCTCGGCGCCACCGTCATGCCAGCCGCCCGAACAGGCGTTCCAGATTCTCGCTCTCCGGAACCGAGATATAGGCCCGTCTGGCATGGGCGGCGCAGTAGGCGCCCTGCACTCGCCGGGCGCCGCAGAACCGGAAATCCGTGGTTTCTGGGTCGCCAAACGGCCAGCGGCAGTGACGCCGTTCGACCTCGACCATCTTCACCATGCCTTCAAGGGAAGGCTCGAACGCCGCCAGCGCCCGCAGGCCCGCCGGCCGGGCCGGCGGGCCCCGAAAGTTCAGCCCGTTATTCTGCGCGTTCGCCCGGGCCACCGGCGGAGCCTTTGGTCGCCCGCCGAACCCCTCGTTGGCGCAGGGTACGCGGGCGGCGGTGGCGATCTTGCTGGCCAGGCGGTGGAACTCCCGCTTGTCCCCGGCCCGCTCCAGTTTCAGCCTCGCCGCCTTGCCGATGCAGGCGCTGCGGCTGATCCCGCCTCCGATATCCCGGGCGATACAGGCAAAGGAATCGCCGGCCGCGAAACCGCGCTTCAGGGCCTCGACACGCTCGTCGGACCAGGGTGTCACTGAAGGCATTGTAGGGTCCTCACACCGGAGCGCCGGGAGCAGCGCCCTCGGTGAGAACAAATACGGAACATTGTACGGAACTTCAAGTAAAATTACGTAACACCGTAATTACGGAGTGGCGTAGCTTCTGCCAGTGTGGCTGGCATGGCAGTCAAGCAACCCAGCGCCCGGGCCCGGGCTTTCAAGGCCTGGATGGCCCAGCAGGGGACCAACACCAAACAGGTGTCGGATCGCTCTGGCGTGACCTACACCACACTCGCCTCCTTCGTTCAGGGCGCCACCCAAAGCCTCAAGGGCCAAACCGAGGCCCAGATCACCGCCGCCTACGCCGCCCCGGCCTCGGTGATCTTCGGCGGCGCGCCCCTGGATAAGTATGGGGCGGCCTCGCGGGCCATTCCGGTGATTTCGTGGGTCGCCGCCGGCCGGCTGACCGACCCTGACATTCAGATCGAACCCGAGAGCGAGACGATCGAGATCAGCGGCTTGGAGCCGGGCGACTATTTCGGGACCCGCGTGCGCGGTGTCTCGATGAACCGCATCGCCCAGGATGGCGCCCTGATCATCGTCAACCGCGCCGATCGCGATCCGCTGCGCGGCCGCCGCTACATCTTCAACCACCGCGGCCAGACGACGTTCAAACGCTACGGCGGCGCCGATCCCACCCGGCTGGAACCGGAATCGACCGAAGAGATCGAGACCATCTTCCCCCGGTCGGACGAAGATTGGAGCGTCATCGGCCGCGTACGCCTGGTGATCGCGGAAGTGTAAGAGGTGTAGCTCGATATACGGTATGCCATAGTTCATCCTTGCAATATACGGAATTACGTATATACTTCCTCTCACCCTGAGAGGATGCCATGCCATCACCCCCAGCCACGGTCCAGCCTCTGGGCCGACCGGTGACACACGCCGATCCCGCCTGTTTCCAGGCCGGCTACCGCTTCACTAAGGACGGCAAACCTCACGCTGACTATGGTTGCGTGTTCTGGACTGACCAGAGCGACTACCAGGGCCGCAAATACCGCTATGACTACAGCCGCGACGGCTGGCGCTTCTGCCTCTGCGGCCTGGGCGAGGTAATCCGGCAGGGCTGGCTGAACCTGAACGGCCGCTCGCACCGCATCGCCGGCCCCTCGAACCGCCAAATCCAGAACCTTGGGCAGGCCGCCTGATGCAGGACTTGCTGGCTTTCGCCCACGCTCAGCTCACCCAGGCCCTGGCCTTGGTCGAGGCCGCCCGCCAAGCCCCCTCTCCCGAGCGCGCCGGAAACCTGGCCCACGACGCCGACCTGATCTGCCTGGAGGCCGCTAGCACCTTAAGCCGGGCATTTGGGGTCGCGGGAAATGCATAGACGGAAAAGGGCGAGCGCCACGTACGGCGCTCGCCCTCTGTCGTCCGTCGCGTCCAGCCCCCGTCAGACGGGGGCGGACCTCAGAGCACCCATCCGCCGCTGTCCAGGTGTACGTCGCCGGTGATCTTCATCATGTAGTCGGGGTGGCCGTCGCCGTCTGTGTCCAGGCTCAGTGTGGTGATCTTGGACGTGGCGTTATAGGCCAGGGTCATCTGGCCGGCATGATCGGTGAAAGCGGTGACCAAAGTGAAGGCCTGGTCGCCCGCCGTGCCGGTGTCGGCGTCGATGGCCGACAGGTCCAGCTTGTCACCCTGGGCCTTGATCAGGTCGAACACGAAGTCGACTTCGATCACCTTGCCGGCCGGCGCCTTGCTCGAATAGACGCTTTCCTGCAGCACCACGAAGGTGTCGGCGCCCGCGCCGCCAGTCATCAGGTCGTTGCCCGCACCGCCGGTGATGGTGTCATTGCCGCCGCCGCCGTCGATGGTGTCAGCGCCGCCCAGGCCCATCAGCACGTTGGCGCCGGCGCCGCCAGTCAGGTGGTTGGCCGCAGCGTTGCCCGTGCCGTTGATGGCGCCGGCGCCCAGCTCCAGAGCTTCAACATTGATCCCCAGCGTGAAGGTGACCGATGAGCGCACCACGTCGTAGCCCGCCGCGACGCCTTCAGTGACGATGTCGCCGCTGCTGTCGACGATATAGACGTCGTTGCCCGCGCCGCCGGCCATGTTGTCGTTGCCGAGGCCCCCGTTCAGATAGTCATTGTCGCCGCCACCGTTCAGGGTGTCGTCGCCCGCCCCGCCGTCCAGCTGGTCGGCGCCCAGACCCCCGTTCAGCGTGTCATTGCCATCGCCGCCGTTCAGCTTGTCGTTGCCGTCATCGCCGTTGAGGATGTCGCCGCCGCCCAGGCCGTTCAGGATATCGCGCCCGCCGGCCCCGCTCAGCGTGTCGCTACCCGCGCCGCCGCTATGGATGTCGGTGCCGGGACCGCCGGTGAAGACAACGGGCGGCGCTGGCGCGGCCAGGGCGGTGTTTTCGACCGTGGTGTCGCCGCCGGTCGGGGCCGGTGCTGGTTTCTTGATCTTCTTGGCCATGGACATCCGTTACCGCCGAGTCTCGCGATCACCGTGATCGCTCTCCCCCTCTCGGCGCGGAGCATATGAGCACGGTAGGCGACGCAGGGGAACATCATCGGGTCAGAATGCCGCACCCTTCATTGCCACTCTGCCGTGTGGTGAGAATGGTGAGGATCAGAGCACCCACCCGCCACTATCGAGGTGGACATCGCCGGTGATCTTCATGCGGTAGTCCGCCGATCCATCACCATCGACATCTAGCGACAGCAGGGTGATGCCGCCCGAGAAGCTGAGGATCATCTCGGCGGCGTGGTGGCTGAAATTGCCGACCAAATGGAACGCCTGATCGCCGGCCGTGATGCTGTCGGCGTCGATTGCTGACAGGTCGATCCTGTCTCCCTGGGCCTTGGTCAGATCGTTGACTACATCCACCTCCAGGACCCCGCCCAGGTGGCTCTGGCGCACCGAGGCCTGCGTCACCACGAAGGTATCCGCACCCGCCCCGCCGACCAGGATATCGGATCCGGCTCCGCCGATCAGGATGTCGTTGCCGTTCCCGCCCTTGAGCAGGTCATCGCCGGCCCCCCCGTCCAGGGTATTGTTCCCCGAATTGCCGGTGATGGCGTTGTCGCCACTGCTGCCCGTGCCACTGATATCGCCGGTCCCGTCCAGTATCAGGTTCTCGACATTGGCCGTCAGAGTGAAACTGGCCGCCGTGCTGCGGACATTGTCCTGGCCCTGTGCCGAAGCCTCGGTCACCGTGTCGCCAACGTCATCGACATAGAAAGTGTCGTCGCCCAGCCCGCCGCTCATAGCGTCGGCGCCGGTCCCGCCGTCGATGATGTCATTGCCGTCGCCGCCGGCCAGCGTGTCGGCGCCGACGCCGCCGTCCAGGGTGTCGCGGCCCGCCCCGCCGTCCAGGTCGTCGGCCCCGTCATTGCCATAGAGCATGTCGTTTCCGCTGCCGCCCGACACGGTGTCGGCGCCGTCGCCGCCGTAAAGCAGGTCAACCCCATTGCCGCCGGACACGGTGTCATTGCCGGCCCCGCCCTTGATGACGTCGTCACCATCGGCGCCGTCCAGGCTGTTGGCGCCCGAGTTGCCCATGATGATGTTGTCCACACCGTTGCCGGTCCCGCCGATATCGCCCGTCCCGTCGAGGATCAGCCGCTCGAGATTGGTCCCCAGAGTATAGGTGATCGAAGCGTGGACGACGTCGTTGCCCTCGCCACTCGACTCAATGACGGTGTCCCCTGCGTCGTCGATCACGAAGGTGTCGTCGCCCGTGCCGCCGGTCATGGCGTCGGCGCCGGTCCCGCCGTCGAGCCAGTCGCCTTCCGTGCCGCCGTTCAGGGTGTCGTTGCCGGCCATGCCGTATAGGGTGTCCTTGCCGGCTCCACCCGTCAGTCTGTCGTTGTCGGCGCTGCCGCTGCGGGTGTCGTCCGTGGCGCCGCCGAAGTAGGTGACCGACGTCGCGTGGCCGAAGATTACATAGCTGGCGCCCGAGTCGACGCCGTTCGGATCGGCCCGGAACGCGCCGACGATCAGATCGCTATAGCCGTCGCCGTTGATGTCGCCGGCCGCGGCAACGGAGAAACCGCTTAGATCCCCGGCCGCCACACCGTTGATCTTGAAGCCGTTGGCGCCGTTCAGGGTCGACAGTTTCAGCTCGGCTCCAAAGCCGCTGGAGTTGCCGAACACCACATAGCTGGCCCCTGATGACGCGCCGTTGGGAGCAGCCCCCCTGGCGCCGATGATCAGATCGCCATAGCCATCGCCGTTCACATCGCCCGCCGATGCGATGTTGTAACCGCTCTGATCGCCTGCCGTGACGCCGCTGATCCTGAAGCCGTTGGTCCCGTCCAGTGTCGATACGTTCAGGTTGGCGGAAAAGCCGCTGGCCTTGCCGAACACCACATAGCTGGCCCCGCAATTGCTGATGGAGTTGGGATCGGCATAGTTGGCCCCGACGATGATGTCCTCGAATCCATCGCCGTTCACGTCACCCGCCGTCGCGACCCAATTGCCGAAATGATCGCCGGCCGCCACGCCGCTGAGCTTGAACCCGGTGGTCCCGTTCAGCGTCGACAGGTTCAGATTGGACGCGAAACCACTGGCCTTGCCGAACACCACATAGGCCGCTCCGGAATCGGCTCCATTCGGGTCGGCGAAAGGCGCGGAAATGATGACGTCGTCATAGCCGTCGTGGTTCATATCTCCGGCCGAGGCGACCACATAGCCGGCGAGATCTGTGGTCGCCACGCCACTGAGCTTGAACCCGGTCGTCCCGTTCAGCGTCGACAGGTTCACATTGGACGTAAAGCCGCTGGCCTTGCCGAACACCACGTAGGCGGCGCCGGAGTCCGTACCGTTAGCGTCCGCGCGAAATGCGCCGACGATCACGTCGACATAGCCGTCGCCGTTGACGTCGCCAGCGGACGAGACAGAGATGCCGACTAGATCGCTGGCCGCCACGCCGCTGAGCCGAAAGCCGGTAGTCCCGTTCAGCGTCGACAGGTTCAGGTTGGCCGCGAAACCGCTTGCGTGGCCGAACACGACGTAGGTGGCCCCGGCGTCGGTCGCATTGGTGTCAGCGCCCTGGGCGCCGATGATGAGGTCATCGAAGCCGTCGTGGTTCACATCACCCGCCGAGGCGACGCTGACACCGCTGGTGTCGTTCGCCGCCACGCCGCTGAGCTTGAAACCGTTGGTTCCGTTGAGGGTCGACAGGTTGAAGTTGGCGGAAAAGCCGCCGGCCCCCAGACCGCCGGCATGACCAAACACCACGTAGGTTGCGCCGGAGTCGGTCCCGTTCGGGTCGGCCTTCTTGGCCCCGATGATCAGGTCATCATAACCATCGCCGTTCACATCGCCGGCCGAAGCGACGCTGTAGCCGCTGTAGTCAGCGGCGGCGACGCCGCTGAGCTTGAAGCCGTTGGAGCCATCAAGCGCGGAAAGTTCGATCGTGGCCGCAAAATCAGACATGCGCCCCCCCAAAATCGCTGGGCGTTTCTCGCCCGGCGAACAGGGTTATCCGGCAGGGGGAATGCCGGTAATACCATGAAGCGGGGATGGCGGCGGCGCACTGGCCGGCCCGCCACTACCGCCGGGAGCCGACACGACGCGGCGGTGGCGACGTGGCTCTAGAGCACCCATCCGCCGCTATCGAGATGGACGTCGCCGCTGATCTTCATACGGTAGTCGGCGGATCCGTCGCCATCGACGTCGAGCGACAGCAGAGTGATGCCGCCCGAGAAGGTAAGGGTCATCTCGGCCGCGTGGTGGCTGAAGTTGCTGACCAGGTGGAAGGCCTGGTCTCCCGCCGTGACGCTGTCGGCGTCGATGGCTGAGAGGTCCACCTTGTCGCCCTGGGCGGTGATCAGGTCGTTGACGGTGTCGACCTCGACCGACCCGCCCAGGTGGCTCTGGATCACCGACGCCTGGGTCACCTTGAAGGTGTCCGCCCCGCCGCCGCCGACCAGGATGTCCGAGCCCGCCCCGCCGATAAGGATATCGTTGCCAAGGCCGCCCTTCAGCACATCGTCGCCGGCCCCGCCGTCCAGGCTGTTGTTCCCGCTGTTGCCGGTGATGGCGTTGACAAGGCTGTTGCCCGTGCCGTCGAAGTTGCCCGAGCCGTCCAGCACCAGGTTCTCGATATTGCCGCCCAGGACCCAGCTCAGCGAGGCATGGATGATGTCGGTTCCGGCGCCGCTGGCCTCCGTGGTCGTGTCGCCGGCATCGTCGACATAATAGGTGTCGTCGCCCAGCCCGCCGCTCATGGCGTCCGCGCCAGTCCCGCCGTCCAGCACATCATTGCCGTCGCCGCCCGACAGGGTGTCGGTCCCGGCCCCGCCCTGAAGCTGGTCATTGCCGGTCCCGCCGTCCAGCG
Source organism: Caulobacterales bacterium (assembly GCA_038236615.1). Taxonomy (GTDB): domain Bacteria; phylum Pseudomonadota; class Alphaproteobacteria; order Caulobacterales; family Caulobacteraceae; genus Caulobacter. The sequence goes on along the minus strand of JBBRZO010000012.1, from coordinate 80,003 downwards.
TGTCGTTGTCGGCCCCGCCGTCCAGGATGTCGTTGCCGATGCCGCCGTACATGATGTCGTCGCCGTTGCCGCCGCTCATGACGTCGTTGCCGCCCTGACCGTCCTCGGCGTCGACGCCGTCGCCGCCATAGAGCAGGTGAGCACCATTGCCGCCGGTCAGGGTGTCGTCGCCCGCGCCGCCCTTGATCAGGTCGTCGCCGTCGCCGCCGTCCATGACGTTGGCGCCGCTGTTGCCGGTCATCACATTGGCCAGGCCGTTGCCGGTGCCGTTGATGTTGCCCGCGCCCTCGAGGATCAGCGTCTCGATGTTGGCGCTCAGCGTCCAGTTGATGGTCGTGCGGACGACGTCATTGCCTTCACCGCTATTCTCCAGCGTCAAGTCACCCGCGTCATCGACGTAATAGGTGTCGTCGCCGGTCCCGCCGGACATCGTGTCGGCCCCAACCCCGCCATCCAGTATGTCGCCGCCCGCCCCGCCGCTCAGGGTGTCGGTTCCGTCGCCGCCGTTCAGCTGGTCCACGCCGTTGCCGCCGGTCAGGCTGTCGTTGCCCAGCCCGCCGTTCAGGATGTCGTTGCCATCACCCCCGTCCAGACTGTTGTTACCGCTGTTGCCGGTGACGACGTTGCCCAGGCTGTTTCCGGTCCCGCTGAAGTCGCCCGTGCCGTCCAGGATCAACTGGTCCAGGTTGGCGCCCAGCGTCCAGTTCAGGCTGGCCCGGACGGTGTCATAGCCCTCGCCCGCGGCCTCGGTGGTCGTGTCGCCCGCGTCGTCGACATAGAAGGTGTCGTCGCCCGTCCCGCCGGTCATGGCGTCGGCGCCCGTTCCGCCGTCGATGATGTCGTTGCCGTCGCCGCCGTTCAGGGTATCCACCCCGGCCAAGCCGTACAGCGTGTCGTTGCCCGCCCCGCCCGACAGATTGTCGGCGCCGCCGGCCCCGGTCTGGACGTCGTCGCCGCTGGTGCCAGTGTTGACCACCGCCGCCGGTGTCGTGGCGTGGCCCAGGATGATGTAGCTGACCCCCGCGTGGCTGGTATTGCCGGCCATGAACGGCGCCCCGACGATCAGGTCGTCATAGCCGTCGTGGTTGATGTCGCCGGCCCCGGCGACACTGGTCCCCGCCTTGCCGCCGGTGCTGGCCCCGGCGATCTCGAAGCCGTTACTGCCGTTCAGCGTGCTGACGTCCAGGGTCGCCGCAAAGCCACCGGCCTTGCCGAACACTACATAGGCGGCGCCCGAATTGGTCCCGTTAGGTCCGGCGAAGTGGGCGCCCACGATCAGGTCGGCATAGCCGTCGCCATTGACGTCTCCCGCCCCGTCCACTGACCAGCCGACCCCTTCGTTGGCGCTGCCGGTGATCTTGAACCCATCGGTTCCATTCAGATTGGCCAGCAGCAGGTCCGAGGAAAAGCCGCCGGCATGGCCGAACACCACATAGGCCACCCCACCTGTCGAGGTCAGCGGCCCACCGATGATGATGTCGGCAAAACCGTCCTTGTTGATGTCGCCCGCGCCGGAGACCGACCAACCGCTGTGGCCGCCCAGGGCGGGCCCAACGATCCGCACGCCGTTGGTCCCGTCGAAACTGGAGACGTTCAGGCTGGAGGCGAAGCTGCCGCCATGGCCGAACATCAGCCAGGTGACGCCGCTGACACTGCCCGCGAGCCAGGCGCCGGTCAGGATGTCGTCGAAACCGTCGCCGTTGACGTCTCCAGCCGAGGCGACCGACCAGCCACTTAAGGAAGAGCCGTTGAGGACGAAGCCGTTGGTTCCATTCAGGGCGGAAAGACTCAGATTGGCCGAAAACCCGCTGGCTTTGCCGAACACCACATATGTGGCGCCCGCTTGGCCGTTGACGCCATAGGCCCCGATGATGACATCGGCGAAGCCGTCGCCATTGATGTCGCCCGCCGAGGACACCGTCCGGCCGCTGTTGTCGTTGGCCGACACGCCGCTGATCTTGAAGCCGTTGGTCCCGTTCAGGCTGGTCAGGTCGAGAGAGGCCGAAAATCCGCTGGCCTTGCCGAACACCACGTAGCTGGCCCCGGCATAACTGCCCACGCCCTGGCCGCCTATGATGATGTCGTCATAGCCGTCCTTATTGACGTCGCCCGCCGAGGCCACCGAGAAGCCGGTCTGATCCAGCACGGACAAGCCGGGAATCTTGAAGCCGGTCGTGCCGTCCAGCGACGACAGGTTCAGGGTGCTGGGAAAACCGCCCGCGCCGCCGAACACTACATAGCTTGCCCCGCGATAGGTGTTGGCGCTGAACGCCCCGATGATGAAGTCGTCATAACCATCGCCGTTGATGTCGCCCGCAGTGGCGACAGCATAGCCGCTGTGGTCGTTGGTCCCCTCGCCGGCCAGCGCGAAACCGTTGCTTCCATCGAGGCTGTAGAGTTGCAGGACGGCAGGAAAATCGGTCATGGCGCTTGCACCCCCGAACCGGACGATCCCCTGATCGACCGATGTTCGGCGGTTTCACTGAGCACCTCCCGAGAAGCTCGGGCAGTGGACTAATTCATCACAATTTTTACGCGAATCCTGCAGCCCCACACCCCAGATGCGAACGACGCCCTCTCCCCCCGGTGCGAGTGGAGGACGGCCCGAAACGCAAAACGCCCACCTTACGGCGGGCGTTTCGAGGGCTGGGGATGGTACCGCCTCTCAGGCTTGAACTGAGGACCTCCGGTTCCACAAACCGGCGCTCTAACCAACTGAGCTAAGGCGGCGCATCGCTGCGAGGGGCAGGGTTTAGTCCGGCCCGGCGTTTGGATCAAGTCACCAACGTCTTGCCTGCCGCGGCGTCAGGGTTTCACCTTCGGCGCATGACCGACGCAGCCATCACCTCCCGCCTGATCGAAGCCAACGGCCAGAGTTTCATGGTCGACGAGTGCGGAAGCGGCGAGGATGTCGCCCTTTTCCTGCACGGCTTCCCCGAAAGCCGCTTCAGCTGGCGCTACCAGCTGCCGCTACTGGCCGCCCTGGGCTGGCGGGCCGTAGCCCCGGATCTGCGCGGCTATGGGCAGTCCAGCCGGCCGCGTGAGAAATCGGCCTACCGCATCGAGCACCTGATGGCCGACGCCGGCGGGCTGTTTGACGCCCTTGGCGCCAGGCGGCGGCTGCTCATCGCCCATGACTGGGGGGCGGCCATCGCCTGGGGATTCGCTATCGAGAAGACCCGGGCTCTGGACGGGCTGGTGATCATGAATGTGCCCCACCCCAGCGTCTTCCTGGCGGCGATGCGCGGCAACGCCGCCCAGTGGAAGAAGTCCTGGTACATCGCCTTCTTCCAGATTCCCGGCCTTCCGGAACTGGCCATGACCGCCCGAGGCGCCGAAGCGATCGGCAAGGCCTTCACCGGCATGGCCGTCGACAAGAGCCGCTTCCCGCCTGAAGTCACCGACCACTATCGCCAGAACGCCCTGATCCCCGGGGCGATGACCGCCATGATCAACTACTACCGCGCCAACACCGGCACGATGGCCCGCAGGGCGCCCGGCAAGGCGGCCGTCATTGAGACCCCCACCCTGATGCTGTGGGGCGAGGCGGACGCGGCCCTCGGCATCGAACTGACCGAAGGCTACGAGGGCCTGGTGCGCGATTTCACCCTGCAGCGCTTCCCGGGTGTCTCGCACTGGGTACAGCAGGAGGCGCCAGAGGCGGTAAACGCGGCGCTCGAAGGCTGGCTGCAGGGCAAGGGGTTGGTGAGCTAGCCGCCCGCCACAAAGGCAAAACGCCCCGGAAGTTTCCCCCCGGGGCGCTCTGTTAGGTCAGGTTCAAGACCGGCGACTATTCTTTCGGCGGATTGAACACAATCGGAACGCGGACCTGACCGCCTTCGACGGGCGAACCGTCGAGAGTTTTAGGCCTCATCCGGAACAGCTTAGACATCCGCAGAGCCGCGCTTCCGAATTCCGCGTCGGCCGGCGTTTCCGACACTACCGAGCAGTTTTCGAGCGTGCCCTTGGACGACACGGTGCAGGAGATCACCGCCTTGCCGCCAACCTGGAGGCGCGAGGCGCGCTCCGGATAATAGCGTTGCAGGTCATCCGAGTTGGGGAGACGAACCCAGTCCGGATTTTGGACCACCGATGCCCGCGGCGGAGCCGGAGGCGGCGGCGGGGCGACCACCGGCGGCGCCGGCGGTTGGGGCCTGGGGGCCTCGACCGGCGGAATCGGCAGAGTCATCGGCGGCGCCACGTTCGGTGGCGGCGTCAGAGGCGGACGCGGCTGAACCACGGCCGGCGGCGGCGGCGGCGCCGCACTGGGCGGCGGCGGCGGCGGCGGCGGCGGCGGAGGCGGCGGCGGCTTGATGGTTTTCACATCAAGCGTGTCGTCCACGTAGCTGTGCTCCTTCATGATGAAGCGCGTCGTCGCCAGATAGGCCACTAGGCCGATATGGAGCAACACGATCACCGCAAGAGCGATGATGAACCCTCCACCGAAGCCCTTAGGCCGCGGATCGTCGAAGGGATTGTGGGCGCGAACGGTATCGTTTGTTGCGTCTGCCATGCGTCACTTACCCTTCGGGCTGCCACCCACAACGTCGGTCCCCACCAGGGCGACGCTGTAGAAACCCGCGTCCTGCAGCGAGTTCATCACCTTCATGAACGAGCCGTAGCGGACCTGCTTGTCGGCGCGGATAAAGATCCGTTCCTTCGCAGGATTACGCGCCCCCACCGCTGCCTTGAGATCGTCCGGCAAATCGGCAAAGGTCGTGGGATGGTCGCCGATGTAGACGGACCCATTCTGCTGAATGGAGATGTAGACCGGCGTCGGCGGGTTCGGGTGGGGTGCAGTCACCGCATCCGGCAACTTCAGCTCCACAGAAACCGTAGCCAGCGGTGCAGCGACCATGAAGATGATCAGAAGGACCAACATGACGTCCACAAAGGGTGTGACGTTAATCTCGGCGTTCTGTTCGACCTGGTATCTGCTCTCGCCGCCTGAAGCTGAGAGTTTGGCGGCCATCTCTGTTACTGCCCCTTGTCGAGCTGCCGCGAAATGGCGTTCATCAGCTCAGCCGTGAAGCCGTCCGACCGCGTGCCATAGGCGGAAATGCGCGTCTGGAAGAGGTTGTAGAAGATAACCGACGGGATAGCGGCGAACAGGCCCAGACCGGTGGCGAGCAGCGCTTCGGCGATGCCGGGAGCGACGACGGCCAGGTTGGTCGTGTTGGTGTTCGCGATGCCGATGAACGAGTCCATGATCCCGTAGACGGTGCCGAACAGACCGATAAACGGACCGTTGGAGCCGACCGAGGCCAGGAAGGTCATCCCGCTCGACAGACGCTTGGACAGCGAGGACTGCACCGCGTTCACCGCCGACTGAGCGCGGGCGATGGTTGATTCACGGTGAGCGCCGGTGACGGCCAGGCCAGCCTGACGCGACATTTCGACTTCTTGAGCAGCGGCGCCGGCCATGTCGGCCAGCGGGTTGCCTTCGAATTCGTCGCTCATGGCGATACGGCCCATGTCGCCGATCGACTTGGCTCCGCGGAAAGCTTCCACGAAGTCATTCGACTTGCGGTTCAGGGCGCCGAACTCGAGGAACTTGGTGATCAGCAGGGTCCAGGAGAAGACCGAGGCCAGCACCAGGCCCACCATGACCACCTGCACCACGAGCTTGGCGTCGAGGAACATGGACCAGGGGTTCAGCTTGCCGCCCTTGTTGTCGAGCTGCGGCGGCGCCTTGTCGACCGTCGGCGCCGGAGCGTCGGCGGCAGGCGCGGCCGGAGCGGCGGCGGCGTCAGCGGCTGGAGCGCCGGCGGCCGGAGCCGGAGCGGCAGGGGTCCCCTGCGCGAAGGCAGGAGCGCTAGTCATCAGCGCCATCGCGCCGAGCATAGCAATGAAGGGGATCTTTTTGTTGTCGAGCATCTGTCGCCAGTTCCTGCTTGGTCTAGCACTTTTGGACCGAAAGGGTCGTCGCGCGAAAGCGTCTCCACCCTAGACTAATGACCCGGCGAGCGAACCCGATCAGACGGGTTAACGCACCAGAAAAACTTTCGCTGCGCCGGGACCCAACGCTTCTCCAAAAAACCTTAACAGTCCCTCGGATGGCGCTTTGATGGCGCAATTGAACCCGACCCTCCTAAGGAAGGCTGAATCCAGCCGCTAAGTTAGACTTGCGGTTGGCGTCCTTTGGCAACCCCTTTTCGCATCGTCAAGGGGACATGCGCGGAACTGTCCTGCCCAAAACATGGACTAAATCAGGGTTATATTGCAGTGCACAATCTGAATTAGCGGAAGTCTGGAAGGTTTTTCCCTTACTTGGGGAAAGTGTATTGTGCGGTGCACAAAATGTGGCCGAACGGGGGTCTTTTGGAAATAGGCGCAGCCAGGCCACGGTTCAAGGCGCCCAATGCCCGCCGGATGACCGCGAAGCGGGCCGGCGAGATGCATTTTTTGGGGTGTGAGGGGTGGTGCCTGGGGGCGGATTCGAACCACCGACACGCGGATTTTCAATCCGCTGCTCTACCAACTGAGCTACCCAGGCCAAGCGCCTCACGGGACCCCGCCCTCGCGGGAGCCGCGTCTATAAGGGAGGGTTAGAGGTAAGTCCAGCGCCTCTATTGCACTACTCCTCTTCCCCCTCAGCCTCGCCTTCCATACCGGGAATCACATAGCTGCCCGCCATCCAGCGGTGCAGGTCGACATCGGCGCAGCGCTTCGAGCAAAACGGCCGGAAGGCCTGCTCGCCAGGCTTGCCGCAGATCGGGCACTTTACCTTCAGGGGTTCGCTCATCACGCCACCTCAAACCGGCCGGGCGCGTAGTCCGCCCGCGCCTCGACCACGAACCGGGCCCCCAGCTTGGCGGCTACCAAGGGCTCGTAAGGCTTGAACGCCGCCGCAACTCCCGGCGCGCAATGGGCCGTCAGCCGTGCTCCGGAATCGCCTGCCTCCAGGGCCCGAACCATCGCCAGCGCCGCCGTCACGTCGTCGCCCAGCAGCTCCAGCACTGGCGCCCGCCTGCGGGGCACGGTCATCTCCATGGTTCCGAACCGGCTGATCGCCCCGATCGCCACGCCGGGATTGTCGGGTCCGAACGCCACCCGCGCGGCGTTCAAGAGCGCCGTCCCGTCATGGCCCCGCCCGACCAGGTCGAACACCACCAGCCCGCCCAGACCTTTCAGCCGCAGCAGCCGCGCCGCCTCGTTCAGCGCGGCCAGGTTGGCCGCCCTGGCCGCCCGCTTGGCCTCGTGGCCGGGCCGCTCGCCCAGGTCCACATCGACAGCGGTGAGGGCGCGGGTCGTCTCGATCGCGATCGTCCCACCGCCCGGCAGGGCGTGAACAGTCTCCAGCGCCTGGGCCTCGGCCAGATCCGCGGCCGCGCGGGCCGCCGGTCCTTCGATGACCTTGTCGGTTTTTCCAAAGGCCTTGAGTTCGCCCAGCAGGTCCGGCGCCTCGCCGGTCAGTCGGGGCGCTCCCTCCCCTGGCCCGACCAGGCTGAGCGTCGCCAGCTTGTCGCCACGCGGCTCGGTCTTGATGGCCACGGTCAACGACTGCCCCTCGGTGATCCGCTCCATGTCGGGCCTCAGAGGCAGTAGGCCCTCAGCCCCGCCCGCCAGCCCCACGAAGGCGGCGGCGAAGGCCCGCTCGACCTTGCGCACCCGTCCCACCCCCACGGCCCCCAGCCGCAGCATGGGATCGTTCCCGCCCCGATCGATCAGCAGATGCTCGGGCTTGCCGTCCAGGGTGACCACGCCCCGGGTCTGGCCGATGCCGATGTCCAGGAAGAGTTTGCGACTCACGCCCGCCACCCCAACCCGCCCAGCAGCCCCAACGTCTCGTACAGGGGCAGCCCGACCACACCCGTGAACGAGCCCGACAGGTCGGTGACGAAGGCTCCGGCCTGCATATGGATCTTGTAGCCGCCTGCCGCGTCCCGCCAGTCGCCGGAAGCGATGAACCCATCCACCTCGGCCGTCGTGAGCCGCTTGAACTTCAGCCGTGTCTCGACGACCCGACTGGCCCTGCGCCCTTCTGGCCCGAACACCGCCACGCCGGTCAGCACCCGGTGCGAGCGGCCCGACAGCAGGTCCAGCATGGCCCGCGCCTCGGCCTCGTCGGCCGGCTTGTTGAGGATCCGCCGCCCCACGGCCACCAGCGTGTCAGCGCCCAGCACGTAGGCGTCAGGGCGCCGCGCGGCCACCACGCCTGCCTTGCCTTCGGCCAGCCGCAGGGCCAGCCGCCGGGGCGTTTCGTCCTTGCCGGGCGTTTCGTCGATGTCTGCCGGTTCGACAGCGTCGGGGACGACCCCGACCTGGGCCAGCAACTGCAGCCGGCGCGGACTGGCGCTGGCGAGAATCAAAGGCGCTCTTTCAGAAGAATTTGACATCACTGGCCCGGCTTCAGGCCCAGCCGCCCGGCGATCACCCGGTCCAGCCCGCGATGGCCCAGCAACAGTCGCGGCAGGGTCCATTCGGTCAGCTGGTTGCGCATGATGCGGTAGCGGGTCTTGGGGCTGGGATTGGTCAGGCAGTCCCAGACCAGTTCGCCCACCGCCTCGGGTTTCAGCCCCTTGGCGCCGCTCGACAGCATGTAGTCGCGAACCTTGATCAACGCCGCGGCGAACGGGGTGTTGGCGTAACGGGCCAGCAGGGAATCGTCGCTGCCCTTGCTCCAGATCGGGGTGGCGATGGCGCCGGGCGCCACCACGATGACGTCGATCCCGAACAACATCAACTCACGCCGCAGCGACTGGCTGTAGCCCTCCAGCGCATGTTTCGACGCCGAATAGGCGCCCACGAACGGCGAGCCGTTCTCGCCGCCCACCGAGCTGATCATCACGATCCGGCCCGGCGGACCACTGCGGTCCGTCTCTGCGCCCAGCAGCGGGGTGAAGGCCTGGGTAACCTGGTGGACCCCGATGAAGTTCACCTCGAACTGCGCTCGCATCTCGTCGGCCGTGAGGTAGAGCAGCGGCCCCGGCGTCGCGACCCCGGCATTGTTAACCAGGCCCATTAGCTTTTTGCCGTCCAGCGCCTTGGACACCATGCCGGCCGCCACCTTGACCGCCGCCGCGTCAGTGACGTCAAAGATCAGCGGCGTCACCCTGGCCCCGAACTCGGCGGTCAGAGAATCGGCGTCAGCCTGCTTGCGCACCCCGGCGAACACATGCGCCCCCGCCTGGGCGGCCTTGGCCACACAGGCCCTGCCGATGCCGGTCGATGCGCCGGTGACGACGATAGCGGGTCCGGTCATGGACGAGGTTCCTTTGGGCAAGGGTGGGAAGAGCGCAGACTCAGGCGCGCGGAGCCAGTTTAGCAGCCGGCGGACTTTCCCCTACCCCCCAAAGGTCGCCAACCGCCCGAACCGCTCGCGAATCCGCGCCTCCAGCCCGTCCCGCACGGCCCGATACGCCTCCATCACCTGTTCACGGCTCCCCTGCACCAAAGTCGGATCCATGGTCGGCCAGTATTCGATGTCCACCGCCCGGCCGCGCGCCAGCTCCACCGCCCGGTGCTGCGCCTCGGGACTGAGCGAGATGACCAGGTCGAAGCTGTCATCCTCCAGGTCGCCAAAGGTTTTGGGACGAAACCCAGTCAGGTCGGCGCCCAGCTCATCCATGGCCGCCCAGGCAAAGGGGTCGATCTCGGTCTCGCCCGGCTGGCGCCGCAGGCCGCAGCTATCCACGAACACCCGCGTCCCGAAGGTCAACTTCATCAGCGCCTCGGCCATCGGCGATCTGACCCGATTATAGGTGCAGGCGAACAGCACCGCCCCCGGGAGCGACACCCCCTCAGCCCCGCCAGTGCAGCGCGCAGATCAGGGTGAAGAGCCGTCGGGCGGTCTCCAGGTCGGTGGCGATCTTGCCGGCCAGTCGGGCCTGCAGCAGCGTCGAGCCCTCGTTGTGCAGGCCGCGCCGGCCCATATCCAGGGTCTCGATCTTCTGGGGCGTCGCGCCGCGGATAGCCTCGTAGTAGCTGGCGCAGATCTCGAAATAGTCCTTGATCACTGTCCGGAACGGCGACAGCGACAGCAGGTGGGTGTGGTCATAGCCCGGCCCGGTGATGTGCAGAGCCAGCCGGTTCTCGATCAGGGCGATGGCCAGGTCGTAGGGGCCGGTCTCAGCGCCCTCCGGCTGGAAATAGTTCTGCTCGGTCAGGTCGAAGATGGCGGTCTGTCGCTCCTGCTCCTGATCGCGCGAGACGGCCGCCAGCGAGTCCTCGTCGAGGGTGACTATCTCCAGGCGATGCTTGGCGCGGTCATCCGTCATCGGCGGTTCAGCCGGATCGCCGCCGAGCGGGCGTGGGCCGGCAGACCTTCCGCGTCGGCTAGCGCCACCACCGCCGGGCCCAGTTCATTGAACGAGGCCGGATCGCACTCGATGATCGAGGTGCGCTTGAGGAAATCGAACAGCGACAGTCCCGACTGGAACCGAGCCGCGCGGCTGGTCGGCAGGACGTGGTTGGAGCCGGCCAGATAGTCGCCGATGGCCTCGGGCGTGTGCCGACCCAGGAAGATGGCGCCCGCATGCCGCACCCGGTCTCCGAGCGAACGGGGATTGTCGATGGCGAACTCGACGTGCTCGGGCGCGATCAGGTCGACCAGCCCCGGACTGACGTCCAACGGTGCGATCACCACCGCCCCATGGTCGCGCCAGGAGAGGGCTGCGTCCTCTCCTGTAGCCAAGGTCTTAAGCTGGTCTTCGACGGCCTTCTCGACCGCCGCGGCGAAGGCCTCGTCATCGGTGATCAGGATCGACTGAGCCGCCGGGTCGTGCTCGGCCTGGCTCAGCAGGTCGGCGGCGATCCAGTCGGGATCGTTCGCCCCATCCGCCACAACCACGATCTCCGACGGCCCGGCCAGGGCGTCGATGCCGACCACCCCGTACAGCCGCCGCTTGGCCGCCGTGACATAGGCGTTGCCCGGCCCCACGATCTTGTCCACCGGCTGGATCGGTCCGGCTCCATAGGCCAGCGCCGCCACCGCCTGCGCCCCACCGATCCGCCAAATTTCCGTGACGCCTGCCGCACGAGCCGCCGCCAGCACCGCCGGCTCCAGCCGGCCCGGCGGCGTCACCATCGCCACCCGCTCCACGCCGGCGGCGCGGGCGGGGACACAGTTCATCAGAACGGTCGAGGGATAGGCCGCGCGGCCGCCGGGCACATAGACCCCGACAGACTCCAGCGCCGTCCAGCGCCAGCCCAGCTTGACCCCCAGGCTGTCGGTCCAGGCCTGGTCGGCGGGCCGCTGGCGGGCGTGATAGTCGGCGATCCGCGCGGCGGCGAGGTCGATGGCGGCCAGCACGTCCTCGGGGCAGGCGGCGACGCCCGCTTCGATCTCTTCGTCGGTGACTCTGATCGTGGCTTCCGTCAACTCGACCCGGTCGAACCGATGCGTGTAGTCCAGCACCGCCTCCAGCCCTCGGGCCTTCACATTGGCTAACACGTCCGCCACCGCCGCATCCACATCGGCGGGCGATCCGCGCCGCTCTTCCAGGAAGGCGGCGAAGCTCGCGGAGAAATCAGGGCTGTCGTGACGAAACCGGCGCATCTGCGACCGGCCTTACCGCATCGCGGCATGAAGGCGAAGGGGGCTCTTCCTCTAACTCACTCCCTGGCTGGAAGTGTCCTCAGCCTAGTCAGCATGCCCCGGCGTCCGGGGCGTCGGCCAGGGCGCGGTCAAATCCGCCAGCGCAGCGTCGATACACTCGACTTCCGCCCGCAGGTCCCCTCCGCCGGCGAAAGTGAAGACCACCGTCCCGCCCGGCGCCTCGCCCGGCTCGAAGCTCAACGCCAACAGCTCAACCACCGCCCGCCGCGCATCGCGCCGCAGATTGCGGGACTGCACTGCCATGACGCCGCCCAGTTGCAGGCCGCAGCGCACCCGCTCGCCCGGCGCTTCCCAGCGGAAACGGTTCAGCGAAACGGTCAACCGCCGCGCCGCCGCCTCGTAGCGGATGTCGCCGATGGTGGTCACCGCGTCCTGAAGCGCCGCCGAGATGACCTTGAGGTCCTCGTCGTCGAGCGCGATAAGTCGCATTGGCTCGAACCCCGCCATTACTCTTCGTCGACCCCTTCCGGGCCGTGGATACGCCGGATGTCGGCCCCGCAGGCCCCCAGCTTCTCCTCCAGCCGCTCGAAGCCGCGATCCAGATGATAGACGCGGCTGACCGTCGTCTCGCCCTTGGCCACCAGCCCGGCAATGACCAGCCCGACCGAAGCCCTAAGGTCCGTTGCCATCACCGGTGCGCCGGTCAGGTATTCCACCCCGCGCACCCGCGCCTCACCGCCCGACACGGTGATGTCGGCGCCCATGCGGGCCAGCTCGGCGGCATGCATGAAGCGGTTCTCGAAGATGGTCTCCTTGAAGACGCTCTCGCCGTCGGCCAGCGTCATCAGCGCCATGAACTGGGCCTGCAGGTCGGTCGCGAAGCCCGGATAGGGCGCCGTCTCGATATCCACCGCCTTCAGCCGCGCCCCGTTGCGCCGGACGATCAGCCCGTCATTGGTGCGCTCGATGCTGGCCCCGGCCTCTTCCAGCTTCTCGATCAAGGCGTCTATCAAATGGGCCCGGGTCTTGGTGATCCGCACCTCGCCCCCGGCCATGGCGGCAGCCACCGCGAAGGTCCCGGTCTCGATGCGATCAGGGATGACGCTGTGGGTGGCGCCGTTCAGCTTGGCCACGCCCTGGATGGTGATGGTCGAGGTCCCCGCCCCGTCGATCTTCGCGCCCATCTTGATCAGGCACTCGGCCAGGTCGTCGATCTCGGGCTCGCAGGCGGCGTTGTTCAGCACCGTCTCACCCTTGGCCAGCACCGCCGCCAACAGGGCATGCTCGGTCGCCCCCACCGAAACGAAGGGGAAGTCGATGACCGCGCCCCGCAGGCCGCGCGGGGCCTGGGCGTAGACATAGCCCTCGTGCATGTCGATGCTGGCCCCAAGGGCCTCCAGCGCCTTCAGATGCAGGTCCACCGGTCGCCCGCCGATCGAGCAGCCGCCGGGCAGCGAGACCTTGGCGTGGCCGGTCCGGGCAATCAGCGGCCCCAGCACGTTGAAGCTGGCCCGCATCTGCCGCACCAGCTCGTACGGCGCGAACGAGGTAATGATCTCGGGCGTGTGCAGCACGGTTTCCGGACCGTCAGGGCCGTCGCTCTCGACGACGCTGGCGCCCAGCCGCTGCAACAGCTTGCCCAGGAACTTGGTGTCGGCCAGGCGCGGCATGTTGGTCAGGCGCAGGGGCTGGTCGGTCAGCAGGCTGGCGGCCATCAGCTTGATGGCGGAATTCTTGGCGCCGCTGACCGGGATTTCTCCGTTCAGCCGGCCGCCGCCGACAATGGCGATACGGTCCATTCGAGGGGCTTCTTGTCTCTTTACGGGCGTGTGGGGAAATCCGCCGGTCTGTCCCTATCCCGGCGAAAGCCTATGTGAGGCGCGGCTTCTATCCAGCGCAAGGGGGGAGCGAAAGAGGGACTGTCAAATCGGCGTCAGGTTCCCTGATCCTGATCTGCCTTCCCGGCCTTTCCGACTTTCCGCCGCCGCAGATTCGCCCGCAGCGCCTTGGCCAGTTCGGCCTCGCGTTTGGCTTTGTCGGCCAGGGTCGGCTCGGTCAGGTGATGGGGTTTTCGGGGCCGGGGAGGCAGCATTCCCAAGGGGTGCGACGTCGCCGCGCGGCGGTCAAGCGCCACTTATTTCCATTTAGCCCTTTCCCCTCGCGCCGACATTGGGTATCAGGCCCGCCTTCCAGTGCCGCCGTAGCTCAGTGGTAGAGCGCATCCTTGGTAAGGCTGAGGTCGACAGTTCAATCCTGTCCGGCGGCACCATCTTCCCCCTCTATATAAAGAGGGTATTGAGGCTAGGCCTCATCCCACTCCCCACGCCTTCGAGCCCGGAACGGTTCGGGAACATCCCGCCGAATGTGGGGAGTTTGCGGGGACTCTGTTCCCGTTAGGTTGCGATTCGTAGGGGCAAGGCGAAGCCCCTCCCCCCACGTAGAAACCTAGGTGGAGGCCTTCGGGGGCGACGCTTTGGCCTGATCGGCTAGCAACGACGCCGGATCAACGCCAAGGGCCTCAGCCAGCCGGGCCACCGCCTTGATGCTGGGGTTTCGTGTTCCCCGCTCAAGGTCGCTCAGATAGCCCCGCTTCATGCCTGCATCGAGCGCGAGGGCTTCCTGCGACCGGCCCAACCGCTTGCGCGCCTCGCGGACGTTTCGACCCAGAAGACGCGGCAAATCCATCGCCGCAGTTGGTGAAATTCCGCGCCTAGATGCTGTCCCCTAATCGTGTCATTTTGACCCTTACCGCCTGGCGCACCCAAGCGTCTCCCCATCGCCATTCGGCCGTGAGGCCAAGCGGGGCGAGGTCCAAATGCAGCCGAACTACAAACGACCGATCCTAAGGCGCGCCAGAGGCGTCCGGCCCGCAACGCTTATGTGCCTAGCGCTTGCCGCCTCGATGGTCTGTGGGGCCGCCTGGAGCGCCCCCACGCCCCCTCCGACTTGGCGATACTCGGTCGAGCGCGACGCTATGCGTGGCACCAGCCAGACTACGGCCTGCATCCGGGCCTCAACCCGCGTCAGCTTGCCCGCCCCCTACCGCACCCAGGCCCCCCTGCTCTGCGTTCGCGGCGACACGGTCTTCATGACCCTTCCGGCTGGCGGCCAATTCCTGACGACCGACGACGGCAAGGTCAGCGTTGATGGCGGCGAGGTGGACACCTTTGAAATGACCGGCCCGTCCGACGGGTCCTATGACACCATCTTTTTCGACCGTCAGGCCGGGCCCGAGTCCATCGCCGGGTTCCGGCAAGCAGACTATGAGAAGGCCGTGGCCGCCCTTCCGCCCCTCGCATCCCAGATCCGATCAGGACGCCGCGTCATCGTCGAGGTCGCCTTCTATCGGGCCGGTCGCCAACAGGTGACGTTCGACGTGGCGGGCCTGAAGTAGCCCGCCGACCCCACGCCCTACGGCCGGCTTTCAGTGGCGGCTTTGCTCGATTGGCGAGGTCGCTTAGCGCCACCATGGCCCGACTGGCTATTCGGCGGCGTGGCCCAAATCGAGAGCGAACTGCGAAGCGTAATCGCCCAGGTCGATTGTTTCGCCAGCTGCCACACGAGCAAAAGCCTCACGAAGCTTTTCGTCAGGTGTTCCCTTTGGCAGGAAACGAAAGACGCTTGCGGCCGTGTAGTCGCGGCGTTCCTCAAATGAAAGCCAATGTCGATCCTCGATCTCGGCGACCTGCCCAGTCGTGTTCGATCCAGCGAAAATGTCGAGCACCACGTCGCCAGGGTCCGTGAGCATTCGGATGAAGAACTCGGGGAGCTTGGCTGGGAATCGAGCGGGGTGGCGGTCTGCTTCCACGAGTTTGCAGCCGGTCACGTAAACGCCGTTCGATTCCGTATTTGGAATCTGGAGAAGGTTCGAGGGGATAGCGCCGCCGTTGTCGGTTCCGAAGCTGGCGCTGATGTCGTGGCCGCTCGGGCGGACTTTTGGAGTGTAGAACTTGGCTGGGTCTTCGATCAACTTCTTCATGCGGTCGGAGTAAGGCGCAAGCACCTTGCTCACGTCAGCCTTTGGCCATTCGGTCTTCGAGAACCACCAAAGATTGTTGACGGAATCCTTGGCCCTGATCTTCCGCTTGTTGACCCACTCGATGGGCGACGGCAGCTTGGCAGGGTTGAACCAGTAAAAGTCCTCAGCGAGGAAGAAGCCGATCTCGTCGCAGAACCTGATTGGGATGCGCAGATGGTACAGGCTGCGCGCCGGAACGCCCTTCTGGTAGGCCCCGCCGACGTCCATCACGAAGCTGCCGGAAGGCTTGAGCTTCTGGTAGACGAGCGCCGCGAAATCCATCAGCCAGTCGAGATATTCGTGCTGGTCCTTGTTGCCATACGCCTTCTGACGCTGAAGCGCGAATGGCGGCGAGGTCAGCACTAGGTCCAGGCTGTCATCTGGGAGTTGCTTCAAAAGCTCGCGCGAGTCGCCGACATAGGCGGCCCCGTTGCGGGTGGTGTAGGCGGCGGGAATCGGAAGGCGCATGGGGTCTCTCTAACGGGCTACACCATCATAGTGTGTAGACTCATAGTGGTCTGCGCTCAACCTCCGGGGCGTGGGGAAATCCTCGGCACCTTCGATTCGAGAAACGCTCGCCGCCAATATGCGGCGTCTGAGGCATGAGCGCCAGCTAAGCCAAGAAGCTTTGGCAGACTTAGCTGGTGTCCACCGGAACTATCTCGGCGGCATAGAGCGCCAAGAAAGAAACGTCGGCATCGACAATATCGAACGGATCGCCAAGGCGCTTGGCGTGGCCCCTGCTCAACTGTTGGCAGGGGACTGATGGCGGCGCATCCGGACTGGGAACGGCTTGAAGCTTTGATGCCGGCCGTGCGGGAGTTTCAAGCCCTCGCTCAAGAGCATGGCATCGACGATGTATTCCAAGACAACGGCGGCAAGATTCTTCAGATGCTCTTGGCGCTTGGACTTCAGGGCATACCCGGCCGAGAGGGCAACGATGCAGTCGATGCTGATGGTCAGGAATATGAGCTCAAGAGCGTCAATATCTGGCTGACCGCGAGCTTCTCAACCAACCACCACATCAACGTCCCGATCATCCAGAAGTACCGTCAGGTCGTGTGGGTCTTTGCGGTCTACGAAGGTATCGAGATGCGTCGGGCCTACATGATGAGTGCTGACGATCTTGAGCCTTACTTCGCCGCCTGGGAGGCCAAGTGGCTGGAGAACGAGAGGGACATAAACAACCCTAAAATCCCGCTGAACTTCGTCATCGAATATGGAACGCTCGTCTACTCAGACCAGAAGAAGTTCGACCTCGAAAAAGCGAGCGCGATCCGAAGGGCCCGAACCAAGGAATCCTCAGACCGCCGGGCCGCGAAGAAGAAGGCCCAGGCGGACTTGATCGAGTCGCTTGAGGAGTAGAAGCGAAACACCTCGCTCAGCTTCCTGCGGGCGCCGGGCGGAAGGCGCGCCCGACCATGGCGCCACCTACCGTCGTTTGCGCCAATCGCCCGGTTGCTCGAATGACATGGCCCACAGGCCGCGCCTCGCCTTCTTCGCCCGGCTTTCCTCAATCACATAGGCAAGGCTGTACCGCCGGTAGGCGACCGCCCATCCGTCGAGGACCAGTTGTCGGCCGATATCCTTTCCGCCGACCGTGCAGACGGCGACAAGGCGTCTGTGGCGGTCCCGGCTTTTTCCTTCACAGCGGATCGGGCGGCCCGCGATTATGGCGATAAGCCGGTCTCTGGACTGGATGCCGCAGCGGACGGGCGCTCGGCCTTGCTGGCAGACCTGGGCAATCTCTGGCGCGTCAATTCCCAAGAGCCTTATACGCTCGTTGCCAATCCGCACCGTGTCCCCATCATGAACGGTGGAGAGGCCAATGACGACAGCGAGAGTGGCGAGCATGCTCGACCCTACCATGCGGCGAGGGGTGGCGCCCCGACCGAAGCCGGGGCGCGGCGACCAAACGATCTAGCCACCAATTCTAAGAATGGCTGAACTGGTAGGTTCTCGCGCGCGCGCATAATGCGTCCGCGCGTAGTGCAGGGTTCGAGGTCATTTGAGGGCTCCGTATTCGAGACCTCGACCACCGACCTAGGTCCGGCAAGCGGCGCTTACGCTGACCCGTTTCCCCCAAATGATTCCGCCCTTTCGGGCGAATTTCGGATTGTCTTCCGGGACTTCAAATTCCTGGCGCACGGCGTCGGTCCCCTCCTTGAGAAAATACCGGATCAGCCCGTCAAATCCCCCGGCCCGCTCTTCGATAGGCACCACCTTCAACGCCCTTGGCGCGACCCGCCGCCCGGTCTGAACGGCAAGCCACGACCGCATCTGACGCGTCAAGGCCGCTCTTCGCTCTTCAGGCACATAGACGGCTAGATGGAAGTGCTCGCCGACGACAGGGCCCGTTTCGCGGGCGTAGAGCCACACGAGCGGACAACCGGACCGAAGAATGAATTTGGCGAGACGGCGCAATATGTCGGCGATCCGCGCCGCCGGATCGTTCTTGCCGTCATCGGCATCGCGCCAGTTGATCGTGTAAAACCGGTTCGGCTCAGCGAGCACGGTTGACCCCGGCGCGACCGGAAGCGAGCGCCCCCTTGCTGCTCCGGCCGCAAATGCGCGGGCCGCGACCATGGTGATGTGCGGCCGAGGAACGCGGTGGGGGTCGGCTCCCTTAGCCCGGCGCGGCCGTCCAACCTTCGATGCGGGACGCGACCGGCCGATTTTTCCTTTCGCCGTGATCTTGGCGATGCGGCGGCGAGAGGTTCGGCCCAGGGTAAGAGGGAGAGAAGAACAAGGGACTGGAAGACGCTCGCGCGCGAGGCGCATCGGCAATCGGTCGATTTCCGTTGGCTCAATCACCTGATTTGAAATCCATTTTAACTAACTCGCTTCGATTTTTCAGTCATTACCCAAACATCCGTTTCGGTCCTAAACAATTGTCCTGTCACTTTGAATTTGCAAGCTCATTGCATGCGACAACAATCGCACTCCTGGCGCATGTATGCTTGCATATACGTATCCCTTGGGATGCGACCCCACTGAACTGGACGATGTCCGCACCTTCATTGCTGGCGTAGGCTGAGGCGCCGCGCGTCTCGCGGTGTCTGAAACCGACTGCTGGAGCGGCCGGTCGATTTCGCTAACCCTCCTCGCGTTCACATGTTAACGTTGGTTTGCCTGTGAACAGGAGGGCTCTATGGCAGACGGAAAGTTCGTTGCCTACTACCGCGTCAGCACCGACAGGCAGGGCCAGTCAGGCCTAGGGCTCGAAGCCCAACGTGAGGCGGTCGCCCGATATCTGAACGGGGGCAATTGGACGCTGGTCGCCGAATTCACCGAAGTCGAAAGCGGTAAGCGCACCGACCGCCCCGAACTTGAGCGCGCCAAGGCCCTGGCCAAGAAGAGCCGGGCAACGCTCGTGATTGCTAAACTCGACCGGCTCGCCAGGAACATGGCCTTCATCGCCAAACTCATGGACGAAGGGATGGAGTTCGTCGCCGTGGACAATCCCCATGCGACCCGCCTCACTCTGCACATACTCGCCGCCGTCGCCGAACATGAGCGGATGATGACGTCCGACCGCACCAAGGCCGCGCTTGCCGCCGCCAAGGCGCGGGGAACGACCTTAGGAGCTCACGGCCGAGTTCTGGCTGAACAGCACAAGGCGGAGGCCAACGCCCGCCTAGCGCCGCTAGCAGGGCGTTTTCGCGAATTGAAGGCGGCGGGGCTCTCCGTGCGCGGCATCGCAGCGCTACTCAATGAGGAAGGGGTTACCTCACCGGGCGGCGGGTCCTGGCATGTCGCTAACGTCCATCGAGCACTACGGCGCCTCGCGGTGTCCGGATTGGATCAATTAGATAATTCGGAAGCTGAAAATAGAAGGGGATAAATCGGTCAAGCTTAGAGGGCGGGGCTAAGCTCCCATCATCGCATCCCGCCTCATCCCCCTGAGTTGTTCTACAAATTCTCCAATCTAGCTCATGTATTGGTGAATCCTCGACCGTTTCAATCGAGACGGAGTGTTTGGAAATGAAGTCAATTAGCCTTCGCGAGGGGCGAAACCATTCGTGTCGTTTACCCCATGGCTGACTTTTGCGCTTGTCGATCCGTTCTCTCTGAAAGTGGTCGTGAATAAGCTTCTCCGCGATCTGCCCGGTTCCGCCTCGACCGCTACCCCAGCCGAGTATCCCCTTGCCCTCGAAATAGCCCAGCTCATCGGCCCCGATGTTACGCCACCGCATGGCGCCGAGAATTTCCAATTCGCCGTAGTTCCGCCGATGCTGTTGGAACCGCTTCCGCAGATTGTCGGTGACGCCGATATAGATTTTACGCGGTGCACCCATAGCCCGAAGAAAGTAGACATATCGCACGGCAGGAATGATCCGGTGCCCAACCGGAAGCGGGTCCAGTTCCTGAATGTCCACCAGCATCTCCATACGAAGGTCGGGGTGGCCGACGAGCGAGATTAAATCGTCAAGCGCTTCATCGCCAAGCTCATGTCCGAGGGCTCGGGGTTCTTTGCGGAGGATAATCCCCAGGCGACCCGCCTCACCCTGCACATCCTCGCCGCCGTCGCCGAACACGAGCGGATGATGACGTCTGAGCGCACCAAGGCGGCGCTTGCCGCCGAAAAGGCGCGAGGAACCGTGCTGGGCGCCAACGGAAGGGTTTTGGCTGCACAGCACAAGGCCGACGCTCGCGCCCGCCTGGAGCCCCTCGCAAATCGACTGCGCGCCCTTCGGGGCCAGGGCCTCACCATCCGCTGGATTGCCGAGCATCTAAACTTGGAGGGCGTTAAATCCCCTGCCGGTAAGCAATGGCACCCAGGGAGCGTGCACCGCGCTTTGAAGCGCCTGGATCAAATGGGTCTTAGTTTGGCGCAAACATCGTCCGATGACTAAGCCACTTAGATATATGCAAGCATATATCTGCCTCGGATGCGGCCTATAAGCTGACCGTTCTTTGATCGGTGGCACTATGACGATTTTGGTTGCTACCCATTGCGAACTGCATTGATGTCAATTTCTCGGACGGGCTTCACCGTTCGGCAGGCGATTGGCGCCTGCGCTCATGAGACATCCCGAAGCATGCACACGCCCCACCATGCCACGCTTATCCAAGCTCGCGCTGGTCGCGGCTAATGGACACTTGGCCTCAGGTGATGACGGCGCGTCGGCTTGTGGAAACGGGCATCATGCCATGCTCGGAGGACACTCTCCGGTCGCTGGCGAAGAAGCATCGCGTCGGACGCATCCTGGGCCGGTCCTACGTTTTCACCCCTGAAGATGTGGCCACCCTTCTGGAAAGCCTGCCTTGTCCCTCAAACTCACAAGACGCCACGGTTCGCCGTGGTGGTATATCCGGGGCACCATCCGGGGCATCCGCATTGACGAAAGCACTGGCCTTGGCGACCGGGCGCGGGCCGAAGAAGTCCTTGCGCTTCGTTCCGCCGAAGTCGTCAAAGAATCCGTGCATGGCCGCAGCAGCGTAAGGACGTTCGCCGACGCCGCGCTTAGCTACATGGAGGGTGGCGGCGAAGCGCTGCACCTCGCGCCGATCCTGAATTATTTCGGACTGAAGAAGCTGTCGGCCATCGGCCAGGACGAAATCGACGGGGCTGCCCGCAAGATCAAGCCGGACGGTTCACCGGCAACCCGAAACCGCCATGTCTACACGCCCATTTCTGCCGTCCTGCACCATGCGGCATCGAAGAAGTGGTGTGACCGTCCGGTCATAGCCCGTCCTAAGACGCCGAAGGGCCGAGTCCGCTGGATCACGACCGAAGAGGCCGAACGGCTAATTGAGGCCGCCGCCCCACATATCCGCCCGCTCGTGATTTTCCTGTTGTGCACCGGCGCCCGCGTGTCGGAGGCCCTCTATTTGGATTGGCGGCAAGTCGACCTCGCCCGGTCACACGTCATGTTGCTCAACATCGAGGCTGGCGGGGTCGGCACCAAGAATGGCGAGAGCCGGGGTGTTCCTCTACACCCCCGCGCCGCAACGGCCCTGGCGGCCCTTCCCCACCGCACCGGCGCGGTATTCCGGCGCGATCTGGGCGGCAAGCTGTGGGACGGCCGGGTCAAGCCTCTAGGGCCGGGTTATGAATCCCGCGACGGCAAAGGTGGCGGCCAGATCAAGTCAGCGTGGGCGGGCATGTGTCGTCGCGCGGGCATCGCCGACTTCACCCCTCACGATTGCCGCCACACCTGGGCGACCTGGCACTATATGTCGAACCGAGACATTACGGCCCTGATGGACCTCGGAGGGTGGAAGACGCCCGCCATGGTGATGCGATATGCCCACGTGAACTCGTCGCACCACGCCGCCTCCATCAACCGGCTCTGGAAAGACGAAGTGGGGGATATCGCGGGAAGCGACGATCTAAATGTTGCCCAAGCTTTTGTTGCGTAAGGCTTTTTCCATAGGCGCAAAAGCCTTGGTAAGGCTGAGGTCGACAGTTCAATCCTGTCCGGCGGCACCATTCTCCCCCTTGAAAATCAAAAGCAGTTCCCCCCGTGGGGAGAGAGTGACTGGGTCCCCAGCCGCGGCTCTGCCGACGGTTGCTGATATTTCCGGAAACTACCGTTGATGGTGGCTTGACACCCCAGGATTGTCCGTGCGCCACTTTCGCGGGTCGTATGGGGGAGTCGGCATGGGCAGAAGCTTAGTGCTCAACGGGTGGATGGCCGGGCTGTTTGGGCTTTCCGCGCTGGCCGCGGCTCCCATGCCGGCGCTGGCGACCTCGACCTCGGTCCAATACGACTATGACAGCCTCGGGCGGGTGTGCCGGGCCCGATATCAGGGCGGTCAGACCATCAACTACGGCTACGACGCCAACTCCAACCGTAAGGTCGTGTCCAGCCAGACCACCGGCGGCGCCACGACTTCGACCGACTGCCCGATGGTGACGTCGGCGGCGGCTCCTGCCTCGACGGCCCGGCCCCGGAACAACACCCCGCCGGCCATCGCCGCCTCGCTCAACGCCGACCTCTGCGTCACCTCGTTCGGCTCGGCCTGTCCCGAGCAGCAGGTCAACGTGCTGCGCTTTGCCTGGGACTGGGATTTCGAGGCGGTGACGGTGATCTCGGCGGCCATGCAGTCGGGGCCCGGAACGGTGCGCATCGATGCGGCGTCCAGGAGCATCTGGGTAACCCCGCCATCCTCGGCCACCACAGGCACGCCGGCTCAGGTCATCTTCACCATCTCCGACGGCCACGGCGGAACGGCCACCAGCTATCTCAACATCAACTACGTAAACTACTGAGCCGGGGCAGAGCGATGTTGAACGTCATTGGACGACGCGTCCTGCGGACCCTGCGCTTCCTCCTGCCCGCGGCCATGGCCCTGCCGCTGGCCTGGTCGGCCACGCCGGCCATGACCCAGTCCAGTCCGCCGCCGGCCACGCCGCCGGCCATCCGGGTCGCCACTCCGACCAGCGCGGTCAGCCTGTCGGCCGGCCAAAGCTACTATGCCTCGGCCGCGACCCGGACATTGGAATCCGACATCCACCCGCTGATCCGTTCGGCCGCCCGCCGACTGAACAACGATCCGGACCGCATCTATGAGTTCGTCCGTAACGCCATCGACACTGAGCCGATGTTCGGCCTGCAGAAGGGTGCGGTGGGAACCCTGGTCCACCGCAGCGGCACCGCCTTCGATCAGGCGGAACTGATGGTCAAGCTGCTCAGAGCGGCGGCCGCCAACACCTCGACCACAGCCAATGTCCGCTACCGCTATGGCGTGATCACCCTGACCGGGGCGCAGTTCAAGGACTGGATGGGCACCGACAACGCCCTGGCCGCCAAGCGCATCCTGGATGACGGGGGCTTCCCCAACGACGTAACCGGCACGCCGACAGTGACCCAGGTGCAATTCCTCAGCGTCTGGGTCGAGACCCAGATCGCCGGGACCTGGTACGCCTTCAACCCGGCGATCAAGGCCTACAGCTGGTACACGCCGGCCGACTTCAAGACCCTCAGCGGCTACAACCGCACGACGGTGCGGGCCGCCGCCGGCGTCTTCACCGTCAGTGGCGCCAACGCCCAGGTGCGCGGCACGGGCGGCCTTTCCGCCCAGCTGGCTTCCAACGCCACCACATTGGCCAGCGCCCTGGACGGGGCCAGCTACTCGCAGAAGTCGCCCGAGGAAGTTTTAGGGGGGCGGCGCGTGCAGATGATCAGCCGCACCGCCCAGCGGCTGACCAGCCTGCCGGAAGCCAGCGGTTCGATCACCTGGGACGAAGTGCCGGACGCGTTCCGCACCAAGATCACCGTCACCGGCTATCCGCTCTCGGGCTCGTCGGTCAGCGTGGTCAAGTTCTCCGACCAGCACTACGCGGACCTGTTCCGGGTCGGCTCAACCGCCCCCACCACGCCGCCGAACTTCCTGTGGCTGGATCTGAAGCCCTGGAATTCACA
Source organism: Caulobacterales bacterium (assembly GCA_038236615.1). Classification (GTDB taxonomy): domain Bacteria; phylum Pseudomonadota; class Alphaproteobacteria; order Caulobacterales; family Caulobacteraceae; genus Caulobacter. The sequence goes on along the minus strand of JBBRZO010000012.1, from coordinate 56,113 downwards.
GTGCTACGGCTTCCCGCCGCCCAACTGCTCTGGCCAGCTCGAAACCCTGGCCTTCGACACCATCTCGGTGACCGTCGACCACCCCTACGCGGCCGACGCCGGCCTTTATGCCGACCGCACCTATGTGACCAAGACCAGCTCCACACACTCCGAGCCCGCTGGGGGCAACTCGGCCCAGGCCAACATCGCGCTGCGCGGCATCTGGCTCTCTGTTGGACGCGATAGCAGTCGAGGGGATGAGATTTATGGCCGGCAGGCAGCTCGGAACAATTACTGCCTATCCCTGGGTTTCTTAGCCCCCAACTACTGTCCCTATTCGGCGGCCGGCGACCCGTCGCTCAGCCGCGTGGCCTCTGCGGCGCGGCTGGCCGAAGGCATGGGCAACGGTCGCATTGCTAACCATCACGCGGTGGCCTTCGTCTATTTCACTAACACTGTGCATGACTGGTCCGGCTGGAATCCGCCCTATGCGCAGAACTGGAGTTATGCGCCGGGCGACGCCCCGATGATCTCGGTGCAGTCGGAGATCAGCGTCACCGCCCGGACCGGCGTCGCGGCCGACCGCAGCGCCATAATCGGCGCTCACGCCACCCTGTTCCAGGCCGCCGAGTCGATCAGCATGGCCCAGTCGGTCAAGCGCGACACGCCCCAGGACATGTGGGACGAGTATACGGCCACGGGTACGGCCAACCGCTACGTCTGGATCAACTCGGCCAACTACACCACCCAGATCGCCCAGCTCAGCGGCTACACCACCACCGGCTTCGGGGCCAACACCCGCAAGCGTGATCGCGTCCAAGCCTATGTCAACGCCGGCTACACGGTGCTGGCGCCCAAGCTCGGGACCATCGGCCCGACCCTGCTGCCCAACCTGCGCTCGGCCGCCTTCTGGGCCTTCGCGCCCGACGGCAGCGTCGCCGCCGTCTATGTCGATCCGGGCACGAACGGCATTGTGCTGAAAGGCGCCGGCGCTTCGCGACCGCTCAATGCTGCGACCCCGACCGGTCTCTCCAAGCAGTTCATGGACGAGTTCAACCGCGGACTGTTCGACCCTTCCAGCGCCTTCAGTGTCGACGCCCAGAGCGGCCAATCCAGCTTCAGCCCGCCCGTCCTGCTCTCTACCGGCTCGGGCGATTTCCCGCGGCGGCTGGACTTCAAGATCAAGATCACCGGCGAACCCACGGCCAGCATGTACGGCACGGGCGACCAAGCATCCCCGCGCCTGGGCCCCTTCGGCTCGACGGTGGGATCGGCGGGACTGGGCAACGGCACGGTCTACACCTCGCTGGAACACGACCTGTCGTTGGGCGAGGACCTGGACCTGGCCTTCGGCTCACGCAGCCCGGCCGAAGCCTCCTCCGCCATCGTCGCGGCCATGGTCAGCGGCGAGGAATTCCGCAATGGAAACGACGCCCTCTCCGGCCTCGTCGTGGTCGGCAGTGAGGCCTGGCTGGGCCACCAACTCGAGGACGGCGTCGCCACCCTGGTGCACGGGGTGGATGGCATCGAGAAGTTCACCAGAGCCCCTAACGGGACCTGGCGCGCGCCGCCCGACAGTCTGGAGACCCTGGCCCAGACCGGATCGCCGGTGCTGGTGCCGCCGTTCAATCGGCGCGGCTATCGGGGAACCACCTTCCTGTGGCGGGCCCGCGACGGGGCCACCAAGAGCTTCAAGCTGCCGACGCCCGGCACCGCCACTGGCCAGTCGCCGCTCACGCCAACCGAGGTCACCAACTGCGCCTCGACCGGCGCCGAGGCGTTCGAGAAGGCCTACTGGGGGGTGAACAAGGGGTTCGAAATGGACACCTGGACCATGCCCGGCGGCGAATGGGTCAAGGCCGAGACCATTGCCGGCAATACCTACAATGGCGGGGGCGACCGCTGCTCCCAGGCTGTGCTCAAGCGGCTGAAGAACAACTACGGCCGCTACATTGAGTTCGCCTACGACGCCTCGACCATGGTCGCCAGCAAGCCGTATGTGTTCGACGAGAACGGCCGGACGGTCTCGCTGCTGGACACCCAGTCCAAGGATTTCCAGGTCCTGCTGACCACCGACTACGGCGGCGCGGCCGATCCCTTCGCGCCGACCAACCCCGTTCCTTACCAATTGGGCTTCCTGCTGCCGATGGGCCAGAAGCTCTGGATCGAGGCCGACAATTGTCACGCCGGCTACAAGAGCCCGTACGCCCCTCCCCGCACATACTGCGACCGGCAGAGGCTGTTCTTCAACGACCCCAATAATCCGCTGCAGACGGTGAACTATGACCCGGACGATGCGGGAGTGAAGTCAATCGCTGATGGCGACGGGGTGACTGCAAGTTATGCCGTGCTGCCGGGCTATCGGTTCGCCGTGACCGACGCGGTGGGGAACACCAGCTCGAGCCTCTACGACGAGGAAGGCCGCACGGTCGAGACGCTGAGCGCCGGCGGCAAGCTGAAGACCTACGCCTATGACGGCCGCGACCGGGTCACCGACGAGAAGCTGTTCCTGGCCAGCGCCCCGACCGTCAACTACGACTGGACCAGCTACGCCTACGACCTCGAAGGCCGCAAGACCGACACCACGGCCCACGCCTGGATGGATCCGAGCACGGGCCTGCCTTATTCGACGACGCTGATCACCACCCATACGACTTGGAATACGACGTGGAACCAGCCCGCCACGGTCACCGACCCGCTTGGGAAGGTGACGACTTACACCTACTCGTCCACCAACGGCCTGTTGACCCAGGTCGACGGCCCGACCGGCGAGCGGACCATCACCGAGTACGACAGCCTGGGCCGCGTCTACCGCACCCGGGTGCTGATCTCGACCGGCGTCGAGCGGATCACCCAGCTGGGCTATGACAGCCTGGGCAATTTGACCTCCACCACCCTCGACCCCACCGGGACTCCGATCCTGACCTCGCGGGGCTATGATCTGGTCGGCAACCTGACCAGTGTCATCAATCCACGCGGGTATACGACCACAGCGACCTTTGATGGCCTCCGGCGGCTGACACAGGTCGATGGTCCTTCGGGTGGTCAGACGGTTTTGCTCTACGGTGGCAACGGCCAGTTGGCCCGCGCCGAACAGAAGACGTCCGATCCGCTCAAACCGGCAGTGACCACATGGGAGTATCTGGCCTCGGGCCGGGTGCGGACGATAACGGATCCAGAGAGCCACACCACCATCTACACCTACGACGCGGCCGGCCGGATTCGCTATGTTGACGACCCTGTCGGCCGGCGCACCGAGACCACATACACTTCTGACGGAGAGACAGCGACGACGACCGGGGGACTGGGCAGCACCACGCCGCGAGCGATGTCGATAACCTACTATCCTGACGGTGGCGCGCGCTTCCAGCGGGATGGCCTAAACGCCATCACCGGTCTGGATTTTGGAACAGTCGAAAACCTGCGCGACCCCTGGGGGCGGCCCAGCGGCATCCGTTATGGCGCGGGAGGCCAATACGAGACAATCACGCGCGACCTAGCCGGCAATATCACTCAGGTCCGCCTACGTGATGCCGCGCCAGCGTCGGGCGGCATCGATCGCTACATCACCTACACTTACGACGACTCCAACCGCCAGTTGACGAAGACGGCACCGACGACCACTGCGACCAAAAACCTCGTCACCACCAACGCGTATGATCTGGCTGGCGAGTTGCTCTCGGCGACGTTCAGCGATGACCGGGCTCCGGGGACGACCCAGCGCGTTGGCTATGTCTACGCCGCCGCCACAGGCCGGCTCTCGTCGGAGACTTGGTGGGAGAAATACGGAACCACCACCGGTTACACGACTGGCTACAGCTACGACCCGGCTGGCAACCGTACGGCCATCACCTGGCCCGACGCCTTTGCTGCCACTTACGCCTACAATCAGCAGGACCAGTTGACCCAGGTCGGTTGGACACGCCCCGGCGGCAGCTCGGGCACATTCGCAATTTACACCCCTGATCCTCAGGGCCAGATCGCCTCCATCGCTTACACCAATGGCGTCACCGCTACGGTCGACCGCCTGACCGGCGGGGCGATCCGCCAGATCGGCTACAGCTTCCCCTCTTCAGGCTCGCTAACCCTTAGCTACGGCTTCAACACCGCCCTGCAGCAGACCTACGAGCAAGCCAGCGACAATGCCTATGCATTCGCCCCCGCTACACCCGACGTCAGCTGGTCGTTTAATGCAGTCACACAGCCAGGCCAGGCGGTAAACCTCTACAATCAATACGAACAAGCCACGATTACTACGGCGGCAGCCCCAGCTACCGTTAACTATAGCTACGACGCCCACGCCAACCTGACCTCCAACGGCAGTCAGATCTTCATCTACGATCATGAGAACCGGCTAGAACGTGTCACCACTTCCGGCGGTGCTGATGTGGTCAAGTACGACTACGACCCTGCAGGTCGCCGCTCGATCAAGGCGATCACTGCCGGCGCCAAGACGGCATTTGTTCATGCCGGCGACATGGAAATCGCCGACCTCGATCCTGCCACCGGGACTATACTGCGCCGTTATATCCCCGGCGCCGGCACGGACCAATGGGCCGCATTCGTCGACGAGCAGGCGTCCGGAGCGATTAAGTACGTCCACCAGAACAAGTTGGGTTCGGTGATAGCGCTTTCCAACTCCGCTGGGTCAGTCGCCGCTGCGGACCGATTTGTCTACGATCCTTATGGCGTGAGTCCCTCGGCCACCGCCGGCTTCCCGTTTAGATATACCGGCCAGCGCCTCGACCCTGAAACCGGGCTCTACTACTATCGGGCAAGATATTACGACCCACGCATCGGGCGGTTCCTGCAGACAGACCCGATTGGCGTGAGCGGCGGGGGAAACCTCTATGGATATGTGTCCGGCAATCCGCTCGATGCGGCCGACCCTACGGGCTTGACTCCATACTTAGTTTGCCGGGTCGTTTTTGGGATCGGTCATCATTGCTTTGTTGTAGTAACAAATCAGGATGGATCGACAAGAACCAGATTTTCATATGCCGCTTCGAGAGACGGCCTAAGCAATGGTGGTGATTTTGGAAACCTAGTAGCGGTAACCGGCTCCGGCAACAAAACAGATAGGGATGATCAGAGCGCATGGGACCATCGAGATGGTCAAGGATACGGCTTCCACGTGTATGATCTATCTGAACTTGGGTATAAGGACGATTCTGTAGTTGCGGCCGGACGGAAGGTGGACGGGATGCTCGGGACACTACGAAACCCTGGAAGCACCCTCTATTCGGCGCTCCCGAGCGGAAAGAAGGGTATTGGGAATAGCAACTCCGCGTCCTTCAGGGTCTTGCATGAAAGCGCGCCCCCAGGAGCGAGCGCAGCGATTCCTCCGATCACCCCGGGTGCCGAGGACTATGACCAAATTGGTGTCCCGCCGGATCCCCCACCTCCAGCGGACATGCCCCTGATGCTAGGCGATGACAGCCGAAATTGTGACAGCAAAGCTCCGAAAATATCTCCGCAATGCCAAGGCTTCACGATAATGTAGCTTGGAAATCGCGTTAGAGTACAAAGGCGCGGCACCAGACTGGAAGACCCAAACGATGCCAAATTTGTGGAAGGTAGTATCGATTATTATTCTGACATCAACAGCCTGCTCCCCTGTTCACGCCAAACAGCAGCCTATTGCACACGGTTCCAATACCTATCTTTCTGGATATATCGAATCTGGGGACAAATTTGGTATTAGCGTCGGGGATATTGAAGACAGCACTAGAAAGACAATGATATCCCATGGTTATAGATACGACGGCCCGTCAAAATGTGCATACTATGAAGAGCAGATTCTTTCTTGTACTATGGCAGAAAATTGGGATGTATTTAGAGTAAAGAAATTCGCAAGAGATGGATTCATATATGTCCGATATGATGACGGAAAAGTCGTCACTATTGCTTGGTATTTTTCACTCCTGCCGCCTGTTGAATTCTAGGCAGGACTACCTGTTTGGCCTTATTAAGAGGAGGGGTCAGCAAAGTGTTAGAAGTACGCCAGGGACGAAGAATACGGCGACAGGAGCAATATTCCCCTTTTGTTCCGACCGTGCTAGCGTCACAGGATGGCTCGGCTAGCGCGCATCGTTGTCCCTGGCATCCCCCACCACGTGACGGCGCGGGGCAACCGCCGCGAGCCGATCTTTTTTGAGCATGGCGATCAGGATCGCAATTGTGATCTGCTGGCCGAGCAGCTGCGCAAGGCGAGGGTCGAGATCTGGGCTTGCTGCCTGATGCCCAACCATGTTCACCTGATCCTTTGCCCGTCGACGGAGGACGGCTTGGCCGGCGCCATGGGAGGCGCCCATCGCCGGTGGGCCAATTTTGTCAATGCGCGGGGGCGGTGGAACGGCCACCTGTTCGATGGCCGTTTCGCCTCGGTGGCCATGGACGAGGAGCACCTGCTGGCGGCGGTGCGGTATGTGGCGCTAAACCCTGTGCGGGCTCGGCTGGTCGCGCGGGCGGCTGATTGGCGATGGTCGAGCGTCGGCGCCCACCTGGCCGGCGAGGATGACGGCTTGGTCACGGTAAAGCCCGTTCTGGACCGCGTGGACCGGTTCACCCAATTGATAGAAACCGACGCCGACGATCCGGGCTTCGCGCGTTTCCGGGCGGCGGAGCGCACGGGCCGCCCCGTCGGAACCGCCGACTTCGTCGCCGATCTAGAGCGCCTGCTGGGACGGCCTATCGCGCGTCGCGCGCCAGGCCGGAAGCCCGCGATCAGGCCAGTCGAGCAACCACAGTTGTTGCAGACATCGGATTGGGCGAATAGTGCTCCCGTCACCCTATTTGGGATAGCAGAACCATGTCTTACATTGTTTCATTTGCCATTGGATTATTAACAAGTGTTGTTATGATAATATTGCCCTTTAAATACGACCTTAGTATAGATCATCCATATTTGACATTTGCCGCATCATTGATTGTTATTCAATCGATCATGGTGTTTGTCCGCAATATAAGAGGCGAAAAAATTGCGTTGATGACAAATGTACGGACAGTTTTCGGGCAGGCCGCGATGTTTATCGTTGGCGGCGCCGCAGGTTTTTACGGGCTAATGTTCATTTACCCTCCGAATATCACATAGGGCCCAGGAAGGCGGTGGTTTCATCTGGCCTTGCGTGCGCGCCCTTCCCTCACCGACAATCTCGCCGCGTAACGCCGCAGCCTGCTGTCTCCGATTGCTTGTCGCCCCTCGGTCGGATTAAGTCGCAGAAGTTCGGGGGAGAGTTTCGTGATCGATCCGAGAGTCATCGGGCGGCTGGTGGTGACAGCGGTTTTTTGCGCCAATCTGGCCTTGCCAGGCCTGGCAGCCGCCGGCGCGCCCCTGCCTCGGACGGCCTCTGCCCAGACGCCCGCCCGCGCCGCGCCCTGCGAAGCCGCCCGCCGCCGTTCGATCGCCTTTGTCGACGCAGACATCGCCGCGGTCACCGACGAGGTGCTGGGCCGTCAATTGGCGATCAAGTTCATCCTCAGCCCCGACGTGCATGGGACCATGACCTTCCAGATGGACGGCATGGCCACCGACAGCCAGCTGCTGGCCGCCTTCGAGTCGGCCCTGGCGTTCAACGGCGCCGTCCTGGTCCGCGACGGCGACCACATGCTGATTACCACCCGCGAGCAGGCCCGCTCGGTGGCTCCCGTGCGCCTGGTGGATTCCGCCGCCGCCGCCTACCGCCCCGGCTACACCATCCTGGCCGTGCCGCTGGCCTTCGCCAACGCCAGCGAGATCTCCAAGTTGATCGAGGGCGTCTACGGCCAGGGCCTGGTGGCCTATGCCGACGACCGGCTTGGCCTGATCGTGCTGTCGGGCACCGCCCATGACCTGCAGTCGGTGGCCGGCCTGATCACCAGCTTCGACCGTGACCAGTTCAGCCAGTCCAACCTGCTGTTGCGGCCCCTGCAGGCCTCGGAGCCCGACGTGGTGGCGACCGAGACCGACCGCATCCTGCGGGCCCAGGGCCAGACCGGCGTCACCCTGATCCCCGTCTCGCGCCTGCGCGCCATCGTCGTGGTCTCCCGCTCGCCACAGCTGCGCGACCTGACCTTGCGGGTGATCGACCAACTCGACCGGGCCAATCCCGACGGCGCCAGCCAGCTGCATGTCTATCGGCCGCTCTACAGTTCAGCCCAGGACCTGGCGGACGTCCTCAACCAGCTGTTTGGCGGCGGCGCCCCCGGCAGCCAGACCGGCGGCGGCCCCCTGCCCTCGGCCTCCGCGGCGCCCGCGTCCGGGGGCGGCTCAAGCGCCGCCGCACCCTCCGAAGCCCAGCCGGAACCAGCGGGCGCGACCGGCGGCGGTACGGATCTGCGGATGGCTGTTGATAAGCGGACCGACACTCTGCTGATCTGGGCCACCCCAACCCGCTGGGCCGAGCTGTCCGACCTGTTGAAGAAGGTGGATCTGCCGCCCGACCAGGTGCTGATCGAGGCCACCATCCTGGAAGTCACCCTGAACGACGAATTCCGGTTCGGGGTCGACATGTCCTATGTGACCGGCAACGACACCCGCATCCTCAACACCGGTTCGGAAAGCGGCGGGGTGTCGGCCAAGGTGCCCGGCTTCTCGATTACCTACGTCAACGGCGACCTGCGCGCCGCTATCTCCACCCTGGCCGGCAAGACCCAGACCCGGGTGGTCTCGGCCCCCAAGCTGGTGGTGCTGTCGGGCCAGACGGCCAGCCTGCAGGTCGGCGACCAGGTTCCCGTCTCCACCCAGTCGAGCCAGGGCACGTCGGTTCCCAACGCCCCCATCGTGGTCAACACCGAGTACCGCGACACCGGCATCATCCTGAAGGTGACGCCCCGGGTGCGCGGCGACGGCCGGGTCGATCTGGAGCTGTCGCAGGAAGTCAGTTCGGTGGCCAAGAACACCAGCTCGGGCATCGACAGCCCGACCATCCAGACCCGTAAGTTCGACTCCAAGCTGATGATCGACGACGGCCGGGTGATCGCCCTGGGCGGGCTGATCTCGGAGACCCGCGACAATTCCAACACCGGCATTCCGGGGCTGTCGCAGGTGCCGGTGCTGGGCGCGCTGTTCGGCCAGCGCAGCAAGGACATGCGGCGCACCGAGCTGATCATCCTGGTCAAGCCGACCGTGTTGAAAGGCTCGGCCAGCCGCACGCTGGCGGTCGATGAGATCCTCAGCCAGATGGGCGCCCTGCGCGACGACCCGGCCGTCATCAAGGTCATCGGCGGCTACTGATGGCCCCCGCTCCGCTCGCGCCGTCCGCCCCACCGGCTGACCGCCGCCGGTCCGGCTTGGCGACGGCGCTGTTCTCGCTGATCGCCCTATCGTTCGGCCTGATCGGGGCCGGTCAGCTGCTGGCCGCCGGCCAGACCTGGCGGCGCGAGAAGGGTGAGTTCGAGCGCTGGCGGGCCGAGCTGGTCCTGGAGGGCGTCGCCAACCGCGCCCTGGCCGGCCTGCTGGTCAATGCCGGAGACGGCCCCTTCGCCGGCGAGTTCGCCGACGGGGCAAGCCGCTATGCGGTCCGGCTGGATCGCGAGGACGAGAAACAGTCACTGTTCCAGAGCGCAACGCCCCTGCCCGCCGCCCTGACTGTGGCGGTGCGCGCCGCCCTGGCCGCGCCGCCGGCCGGCCGCACCCGGGCGCTGGTCGCCGCGCTGAACGGAGAGCCGGCCGCCTGCGCCTTTACCACCACCTCTCCGGTGGCCGGCGGCGCGGCGTCCCTGGCTCCACGCCGGCCCCTGCCGCTGGGCGAGCAGGGCGAGGTCGACTGGCGGGCCGGCCAGCGCTGGCGGATCTCGGTGATGCGGCCTGATGGCCTGGTGCTGGAGCGCTGGGTGCTGCTGAGCGGCAAGGCTAGCCAGCCGGCCCTCGAACTGGCCCGGGCGCTGCATCGTGTGGCCCCCGAACGCTGGCGGACCTGCAATCAGGACATCGCCGCATGACCAGACTCCAGACCCTGCCGCTGGCCGTCCTGGCTTCCCCGGCCGTGCTGGCGGCGGCCGTGCTGCTGACCCTGGGCCCACCCGCCCTGCCCCCTGCCGCGGCAGGGGTGCTGGTCCTGTCACTGACCGCGGCGGCCCTGGTCGACATCCGCCGTCGACTGATCCCCGACACCGCCAGCCTGGCCATCTTCGCTCTGGGCCTGGCCATGGCGCCGGCCGACCATCGTCTGGAGCGTCTGGCGGTCGCCGCCGTCACCCTGGCGGCCCTGCTGGCCGTCCACCTGATCCATCGGCTGGGTCGGGGCGAGGACGGGGTGGGCCTGGGCGATGTGAAACTGCTGGCCGCCATGAGCGTCTGGCTGTCGCCGCTGTTTGCCCCACTGCTGATTGCCCTGGCCTGCCTGTCGGGACTGGCCCAGCGCACGGTCGCACGGCGGGCCGAGCCGGGCGTGGCTCTGGCGCCGCATGCGGTCTTCGGCTTCCTGGCCGTGCTGGCCTTGCAGTCTATGACCGGCAGCCTCGGGGAGCTTGGCCTGTGACCACCCCCCTGAACTTGGCCGACCCTGCCCCCGACACCCGTCGCGCCGTGCTGGAGCGGCTGGTCGCCGCTGCTGGTCTGGGCGACAGCGCCCTGTCCAGGGCCCGGCAGCTGGCCCAGGCCACTGGCCTGCCGCCCGAGCACGCCCTGAACCGGCTGGGCATCGTCAACGACGACGCTCTGGCCCAGGCCTATGTCGAGGTGCTGGGCCTGGACCTGTGGACGCCGCCGCCGATTGACGCCGAGACCGCGCCTGAGCCGTTGGAACTTCCGGCCGGCCAACTGTCCCCCGACTATCTCCGCCGGCATGGCCTGCTGCCGCTCAGCCTGGTCGAAGGGGTTCTGGAGGTCGCCGTCCACGACCCCCTGGGTGAGGAGGGCCTGGCCGGCCTGGCCTTCGCCTTCAGCGCCCAGCCCCGCCTGCTGGTCGCCCGCGTCAGCGACCTGAAGGAGGCCCTGGACCGCCGCTATCCCCAGCAGCGCGCTCCGGCCGAACCCCGAGCCGTGGCCGGGGCCATGCGGGCCGAAATCGAGCGGGTCGAGGACGAGAGCCTCTCCAGCGACGCGGTCTCTATCGTCACCCAGACCGTGTCCCAGGCCATGCGCCGGCGCGCCTCGGACATCCATTTCGAGCCTCGTCGCCATGACCTGGCCGTGCGGCTGCGGGTGGACGGGCGGCTGATCGACTATCGCTCACTGGACCGCGAGCATGGCGAGCCGGTGGTGACCCGTATCAAGGTGCTCGCCGGCCTGGACCTGGGCGAGCGCCGCCTGCCACAGGACGGCCGCGCCACCCTGGTGCACGAGGGCCGCAATATCGAGCTGCGGGTTTCGATCATGCCCACGGTGCACGGCGAGTCGGCGGTCCTGCGCATACTCGATCGCAACGAGATGGCCACCAAGCTCGACAGCCTGGGCTTTCGGGGCGACACCCTGGCGACTCTGACCGCCGCAGCCCGCGCGCCCAGCGGCGTCTTCCTGGTGTCGGGCCCCACTGGCAGCGGCAAGACCACCAGCCTCTACGCCATGCTCAACCTGTTGAAGGGCTCGCGGCAGAAGATCCTCTCGGTCGAGGATCCTGTCGAGTACCGCTTCGATCATGTCATCCAGGTCCAGGCCGCCCCGCAGATCGGCCTGACCTTCGCCAGCGCCCTGCGGAGCTTCCTGCGCCAGGATCCCGACGTCATGCTGATCGGCGAGATCCGCGACGCCGAGACCGCCGAGATCGCCTTCCAGGCCGCCATGACCGGCCACCTGGTGCTGGCCTCGATCCATGCCAACGACGCCGTCCGGGTCATCGGGCGGCTTCGCGACCTGCAGCTGCCCGGCTACCAAATCGCGGCAGCCCTTCTAGGCGCCTCGGCCCAGAGGCTGGTGCGCCGCCTGTGCCTGGCCTGCCGTGAGCCTGGCCAGGCCAGCCCGGCCGAGCAGCGCTGGTGCGAGCGCCATGGCCTCGCGCCCGCCCAGGTCTGGCAGGCCAAGGGCTGTATCGCCTGCGAGCAGGAGGGCTATGTCGGCCGCACGGTGCTGAGCGAATGCTTCACCATCACCCCGGAACTGGCCGAGGCTATCGCGGCCGACGCGCCGGGCGACCGGCTGGCCGTGCTGGCGGCGCGGGCCGGCATGACGCCGTTGAAGGCCGACGCCCAGGCCCTGGTCGAGGCCGGTGAGATCACACTGGCCGACGCCATGCGCGTGCTGGGCGACTGACATGGCCGCCTTCCGCTACACCGCCCAGACCGAGGCCGGCGCCCGCCGCGAGGGGGTAATCGCCGCCGAGACTCAGACCGAGGCCTTCCGTCGCCTGCGTGCCGACGGCCTGCGCCCGCTGCAGATCCGCGCCGAGCGGGGACCGGGCCAGGGCCTGCGCCTGCCGTGGAACACCGGTCCCGGCTGGAAGCCGGCTGCTCTGGTCGATCTGCTGGATGACCTGGCCGCTCTGCTTGACGGCGGAGTCAGCCTTGGGGCGGCCCTCGACATGACCGTCGACGCCCATGCCGGTGAGCCGATCGCCGATCTGGCCGCCGTGCTGCGCCGCCACGTACAGGGCGGGGCGCGACTGGACGAGGCCTTCAACAGCATCGGCGACCGCGACGCCCTGATGGTCGCCGGGGTCATCGCCGCTGGTCAGGCCTCGGGTCAGTTCGCCCGGGCGGTGCGCCAGGCAGCGGACTTGATCAGAGTGCGGCTTAAGGCGCGGGACGAGCTGGTCTCGGCCGCCGCCTATCCGGTCTTCCTGTCATTGTTCTCAATTCTGCTGCTGATCTTCCTGTTCGTCGGCGTTCTGCCCAGCTTCGAGCCGATCCTGGACGGCGCCAATGTCGACCCTCCGCTGCTGGTGAAGGTGCTGTTCGGGCTCAGCCATCTGGTGCGCGGCGGGGGCCTGCCCTTCCTGGCGGCCATTGCAGGGAGCCTGCTGCTGGTGCGGCTGGTCGGCGGCCAGGGGATCTATCGCCGGCTTTGGGACGGCTGGTGGCTGGATGGGCCACTGAGCCGGTTGGGACGACCGTTGGTGTTCGGCTCGGCCGCGGTCTTCCTGGGGATGATGCTCAGCGGCGGAGTGCCGGCGGCGGACGCCATGCGCTCGGCCGCCGCCGCCTGCCCCAACCACCGGGCCCGCAGCCGGTTGGACGACGCCGCCCGCCGAGTTCGCGAGGGCGAAAGCGTCGCCAGCGCCCTCGAAGGTGTGCGCGGCTGTCCTCGCCCGCTCAGTCGCATGGCCGAGATCGGCGGCGAGATCGGCGTCATGGGCGTGCTGCTGGCCCGGGGCGGCGAGGTCGAGCAGACCCGAGCAGTGCGGGCCATCGGGGCCCTCACGCGAGCCGCCGGTCCGGTGCTGATCCTGGTGCTGGGCGGCTTCATCGGCCTGATCATGGCTTCGGTCTTCCTGACCATCGCCTCCATCGGCAACACGGCCCTGCAATGAGCCGCTCCCACCACCACGCCCAGTCCGGTTTCATCATGGCCGACACCCTGGCAGGCCTGGCCATCCTGGCCGCGGGCCTGGCCGCCTTCCTGGCCTGTGTCACCCAGGGTCAAAGGCTAATGCGCGGCGCCGAGGACTTGCGCGCCTGGCGCTCTATCGCCGCGATGCAGATCGAGACTATGCCGGCCGTCGGCGCCCCCTCCGGCCCCGCCGCTCTGCGCCAGGCGGGCGTGGGCCTCTGCAGCCTGGCCGCCCTGCCCAGCCCAGGGTCCAGGCCCCGGCCACCGGTCCGCACCGTCAGGTTCTGCGCCAGCGGGGGCGTTACGCCATGATGGCCGATGTCATGGCGGCCCTCCTGGCCTTGACCCTGGCCATGGGGGCCGTGGGCGGGGTGGTGCAGATCGCCGTCCGGACCCAGATCACCCATCGCCACATCGCCGAGCGGCTCGATCTCAGCCGGCGGCTGGACCGCCTGATGCTCGACGTCGCCGACCTCCGCACGCCGCCCGCCGGGCTGGCGGCCCGCCGGGTTGTCTCGCAGCGGATCGATTTCGACTGCGGCGGCGTCTGCAGCCTGATCATCGTCGAACAGGACGGCAAGACCTGGGCCGAGCTGCGGCGCGCCGCCGGCGTGCCGATCCGGGCCGAGGCGCCCACCGGGGCAATGTGGCAAGCCTCACTCTCTCCCGGTGCGCCCGGCGGCCCCGAGCGGATCGGCGGCGCCCTGGTGCTGCTGGCCCCCGCCGGCGGCTGGCGGCCCGCCGCCGTCGTGCGGCTGACCCAGGATGCGCCGCTCGATTGCGCCTACGATCCCGGCTCCTATGCCTGCCGCCCCCGGAGCATCGCCCCTTGAGTCCGCCGAACGCCCTGATCCTGTCGGTCGAGACCCCACCAGGCCTGCCGTGGGCCCAGCAGCAGGTGGCGCGGCTGGAGGCCGAGCATCGCTCGCCCGTGCAGGGCCAGGACATTCAGGTGCTGCTGCTGCGCCGCTCGCCCTGGCGAATGGGCCAGCCCGGCCTCTTTCACGCTGCTATCGTCCGCGGCGACGCCCTTGATCCCCGCGCCGACAGCCTGGACCTGCCCTTCCAGGGCGAAACTCTGCGTTTCCCCATCGGCCGGGCCGGCGGGCTGGCGACTCTGGCGCCTCTGGCCCTGGTCACGGGTCTCACGGCCGCGACCGCGGGCCTGGCCCTGGTCACGGTTTGGTCGGCCTTGCATCCGGACGTTTCCGCCCAGCTTCCGCCCGCCGCCCGGCGCGACCCCGGAGCCGGCCAGCCGCACAATCTGCAGATGGTCGAGGACCTGATCGCGGTCCGCGACGCCTTTGGGTCCGGTCAGACCCTGAAAGCGGTGCGCTGGTCCCCTGCCGAGACCATCGTCGAGACAGCCCCCAGCGACGCCGCCAACGCTACCGGCGCAGGACGGGCCTTCGAGAAACTGCCCCGCGATCCCAACGCCGGCGTCGACCGCTGGCGCCTGCCTGCCGCACCACCCGCCGCGGGGCCGCCGCGATGAACCCCTTTCGCCTCGCCTTGATCGCCGTGGCTGTCCTGGCCTTCGCCGCGCCGATCGCCAGTCTCACCCTCTTGCGTCGAGAGGCAGCCAAGACCGCCCTGGCCGAGGCTCAGACCCAGCAGAACCTGCGGGAACTGCGGGGCAGGCGCTGGCCCTGCCGCTTTCCCCGCGACATGAACGAGGCGCTGCTGCAGGACGCCACCGGGGCCGCGGCCCAGGCTGTCGGCCTGCAGATCGAGGACATGAGCATCGCCGCCGGCCCTGGTCCGGTCGCCGGGTCCAGCCGCACCCTGACCATGGATCTTCAGGCCCGTGGCGGCTTCGACGCGGTGCTCGGCTTTCTGCGGCTGGGTGTTTTCGCCAAGCCCGCGCTATCAGTCGACGCCTTGGAATTGACCGGCGCCGGAGGATCGGCCGTGAGTCTGAAGATGCGGATCAGCGCCACATGCAGCTTCTAGACAGCTTTGGCCCGGGCGGGCGTGTCCTGCTTACCGCCCTGGCGGCGGTGGCGGCCGGCTGCCTGACCTGGAGCGCCATCGGCCTGATGCCCCCGGTTCCAAAACCCGGCGTCGGGGCCAAGCCAGTTCCGGCGGCTCCCCAGAGATCGGCCTCCGCCCGCCTGGGAGACCTGCAGGTCTCACCGCTTCAGTTCGGCATGGCGCCGGGGGCGGTCGCCTCCCTGGTTCCGCAGTCGGCGGTGATCGCGCCTTCGGGCCTGCAGGATGTCACCGTGCTGGGCGTCGCCCGTTTCGCCGGACGGGGCCGGGCGCTTGTGGCGCGAGGCCAGTCGCCGGGCCGCTGGATCGGCGTGGGGGAATGTGTCGAGGGCCTTTGCGTAACGAGCGTCGGCCGCGCCTCTGCGACCCTCACGGCGGGCGGACAGACCGTCAACGTCGAAATATTCCATCAGAAGGCGGCTCGGCCGGAGAACCTGCCGCCCGTAACCTTGTCAGGCCCGGCCACAGCCGCGCCCATTGCCGCCCCGCCGCCGCCAATTGCCCCGGCGCCGCCGCTGGCGGGAGCCATCGAGCCGACCCTGCCGCCCGGCGTCACCGCGCCCGGCCCGCCTTCGCGCTAGGGACGGTTCTCAGCCGCCGCCGGTGACGATCAGCATCCTGACGATGCCGATCAGACTACCTGCCAGCAACAATACGCTGGCCCCGCCCTGGATCCTGAAACCCAAAGCCCGCGTCTTGGGGTCTTTCACGTAGGCCAGTGTGTAGAGCACGCGGCCCACCAACCAGACCAGGCCCAGGACGACGGTCGCCCACTGCCCCCAGTACTGGGCGAATAGCCATAGGGCCGGCAGGAAGATCGCCAGGTTTTCCAAGGTGTTCATCTGCACCCGAAAGTGCTTTTCGAACTCGGGATGCCCGGTTGTGGCCGGCGCCTGGACCCCAAACTCGCCGCGCGCGCGCGATACCCGGATCGTCGTCCAGATAAACAACGCCAGCGCTAGAACCGTGATCAGCGCCACCAAATTATTCTCAAGCATTCCTAGCCCCCTTCCGCGAACCGCGATTCCGTCACGTTCAGGTTGCCATGGCTAGCCAGCACTCGGCCATCAAATAAGTCCTCTACCTTGCCCATGGCGCGGCGCCTTCGCGTGGGTCAGCACCATCATTCCCCCGATTTCCTTGAGCAACTTGGCCGCCACTGTCGCGGTCATTCCGTCCAGGTCGCAGCGCGGGTTGTATTCGACGATGTCGGCCCCGACGACCGGGGCGTCGATGGACTGGATCAGTTCGATGACCTGGCGCGTGGTGAGGCCGCCCGGTTCGCGGTGTGAGACGCCCGGGGCGCAGGACGGGTCCAGGCCGTCGAGGTCGAGCGAGATGTAGACCGGGCTCTGGAAGCTCAGCTTCGGCAGGGGCGCGCAGTGGCGGGCCTCGATGGCCTCGACGCCGAAGCGCTCGAACTGGCGGCGGTGGTCAGGGTGGATGGCGCGCAGGCCGACCTGAACCAGTCGGCTGGCCAGACCCTCCTCCATGATCCGGGTGAAGGGCGAGGCATGGCTGCGCGGGTTGTCCTGATAGGCGTCGTAAAGGTCGGGATGGGCGTCAATGTGCAGGATGCTGACCGGGCCGTGGCGACGGGTCAGGCCCTGGAGCACCGGCCATGTGATGGCGTGGTCGCCGCCCAGTGTGATCAGCGGATGCTCGCTGGCCGCCTCGACCGCATCCGCTATGGCCGCCCAGGCGTCGCCCTCGCCGAACACGACATCGCCGTGGTCGATGATCACCCCTTCGGCCAGCAGGTCGACCCCGGTCTCGCTCGAACCGCTATAACAGTCGGAGAACAGTTCCGCGCGGATCAGCGGCGGCGCCTGCGCCGGACCGCGCATGAAGGACGAGTTTTCGTCGTGGGGGACGCCCAGGAGGGAGATATGGGTCATGGTTCCCGTTCTACGTCAGCGGCGCGGACTCCTGAACCGGCCTCGTGATATGAAAGCCCATGAAAGCGATCTTCCCCTCCACTCTCCTGGCGCTCTCGCTGATCGCCGGCGCCGCCACCGCCGCACCGCTCATCGTCCCCTTCGACTTCTCGGACGGCGAGATCGGGCTGAACGTCACTGTCGCCGGCAAGCCGCACTTCATGATCCTGGACACCGGGGTCGACCCCTCGGTGATCGGGCTGGCCCAGGCCCAGGCCCTTGGTCTGACCATCGACCGAGGCGCGGGTGGCGAGGCGTCGGGCGAGGGCAATGACGCGAGTTCCCAGGTGTTTCCGACCAGCCTGACCGGCCTTGCCATCGGCGGCCGCGACTTCGGGCCGATCGAGGCCCTGGCCTTCGACACCGCCGGGCTGTCGGCGCGGATGGGGCGGACGCTGGACGGGGTGCTGGGCTACAGCTTCCTGAAGGACAAGATCGCGCTGATTGACTATCCGGCCAGCACGCTGACCCTGCTCGACAACGCGGGCCAGGAAGCTAAGTCGATCGCGACCTGCCGCCAGCGCTGGTCCATCCCGCTGGAAGGCTATCCGGACGACGCCATTCCCAAGGTCCCGGGCTTTCGCCTGGGGGCGGCCAGCGGCTCGATCAGCCTGGACACCGGCTCCAACAGCGGCATCAACCTCTACCAGGCGGCCCTGGCCCTACCCGGCCTCAAGGACGCCCTGACCGAGGCGGGCGTCTCCACCTTCGCCGGTGGGCGCGGCGTGGGCCAGGCCAAGAAGTACGTGCTGAATGCCCCCGTCGGCTTCGGCCCCTTCACCCTGCCCGCGGGCCAGGAGGTGACGGTGCGCGACGAGCCCGGCGCCGACGACCGCATCGCGAATGTCGGCAATCGGCTGTTCGCGGCGATGAAGCTGAAGATCCTGTTCGATTATCCAGGGAAGACGATGACCTTTTACGGCGAGTGCGGTCCGATTGCGTAACCTGCGGCGTCTATGCCTTGAGCAGCCACCGGAGACCGAACATGCCGCATGTCGCCGCCCTGGGAACACAGGACAGCCCCTGGACCCTGACCACGCCCAGCGGCGGTTCGGAGTATCAGGCTTGGTACGACTCGTCGGCCACGCCGCCCGCCCTCGTCGTTCAGGTCGGCAAGACCCGCCTCTCCTACGACTTCCGCTGCATCGAGGACCTGACGGCCGTGCTCCACGCCCACGGTGACTGGATGGCCCTGGGCGGCGCCGACGAACAGAAGCCCGCCGCTGACGGCACGGTCGAGGCCTGGGCCCGCTCGGCGAGCAACCCGGTCGGCGGCTGGTACGGCCTGAAGAAGGGCCTGCGCGGGCGGTTCGCGCACTATGTGCCGCCGGTGCTGGAGCGTCTGGGGTTGGTTGAGCTGGAGCACTTGCCGAAGAACAACCGCATGCGGGCGCGCTGAGCCTCAGCCCGCCTTCCCGGCCTCCAACCACTGCCGCATCCGGGTCACGCCGGCCTGCGCCACGTCGGGCTTTAGGTTCAGGGCTGCCTGGGTCAGCTTGACCCTCCGTCCGGTAGCCCAGGTCGCGGCTGACCAGAAGCGGCTTTCAAACTCCAGCACAAGGCTGCTCTGGGCGAAGCCCACCGCGCGCAACCTGCTCCAGGCGACGGGTGAGGCGTGCAAGCTGGGGTGGAGCCGCACCCCAGCCGCGTCGGCCTCCAACGCAGGACGGCGGTCGATCAGCCGCCAGGCGCCGCCGACCCCCATCGCCATGAAATCCAGGATCACCAGCACGACAACCACCCAGATCGTCAGGTTCATCCATGGAGGGCTGCCCATTTCCCGCGCGACATCGAAATAGCCGCCCGTGGCCAGGACGAAACCGCAGGCCGTAGCCGTCCCCAGGCCGATCAACGCCAAGATGATGTCGCTCGCAACAGTAGTTCTGAAGACTATCGCCTCAGCCATACAAGCCTCTCTAGATCAGCCGCACGACCTCTTTACGCGACCAAACCAACCGATAATACGCCGCCTGCAGCGCGAACATCGCCGTGAAGGCCACAGGGTAGGCCACCCACACGCCGTTTATGCCCATCCGCTGGCTGAGGAACCAGGCCAGCGGGACCTGGATCGCCCCGATGGAAAAGATCGAGATCCCGGTCGGGACCAGCACCTCGCCGCTGGCCCGCATCACCGCCGCCGTCACGCCGGCCAGGCCGAAAATCACCGTGCTCCACAGAATGATGTGCAGCAAGGTCAGGGCCATTTCGGTAACTTCAGGGCTCTTGATGAAGAGGCCGATCAACGGCCGGCTGAGCAGGTAGGCCAGGGCGATCAGCCCTCCGGTCAGGACGCCGTTCATCGCGTAGCCGGTGCGGGTGATCGGTCCCAGTCGCTCGGTGCGGCCGGCGCCGATGGCCTGAGCGGCCAGGACCGAGGCGGTGATCGAGATGCTGATGGCGGGGAACTGGACGTAACTCATCACCTGGTTGACCGCGCCATAGGCCGCCGTGGCGCCCGAGCCGAAGCGGTTGACCAGAAACAGCACCGCCACTTCCGACAACGAAACCACGATCATCTGCACCCCGCCCGGCAGACCGATGCGCAAGATCAGCTTGAGCAGGGCCGGGTCGATCTTCAGGTGCGCCAGCAGCGCGCCGTCCAGGGCCAGGGGATGGTTACGCCGCCGCAGCCGCCAGGCGAGCCAGCCCAGCGTCACCAGGGTCGAGACGATGCTGGCGATGCCCCCCGACCGCACGCCCATTGGCGGCAGGCCGAGCCAGCCCTTGATCAGCAATGGGGTCAGGATGAGGCCCACCCCGGTCGAAACGCCGAGCGCGATCAGCGGCGTAACCGTGTCGCCCACGCCCCGCAGCAGCGAGGTCCAGAGCAGGAAGATAAACAGCGCCGGCAGCGCGATCAGCACGATATGAGCATACTCGACGGCCGGCTGCAGGATGTCGGCGGGCGTGCCCAGCGCCATCAGGAGCTGCCTTGCGAAAATGATGCCGAGCAACGCCACCAGCAGTCCGGCCGCGAAGGTCACCGTCCCAGCCGACCCGGCCACGGCCTTGATACGCTCCAGTTCGCGCGCCCCCCAGGCCTGGCCGACCAGCACCGCGGCGCCGTTGGCCAGCCCGATGATGAAGGCGATGAAGAAAAACTGGATCGGAAAGAACCCGGCCACCGCCGCCAGGGCTTTGACGCCCAGCATCTGGCCCAGGAAGACGTTGTTGATCGTCCCCGACAGCGCCTGCAGGATATTGGCCAACACCATCGGCCCCAGGAACCGCAGGTAGCTGCGCCAGAGGGGGCCTTCCAGGGCCGGGGGCCCTGCTATTGATGGTTCGGTTGCATCCATCGCCGCCCTTTACCCTGGTTTGCGGCGAAGTCAATAATACCCGGATGAAATGCTAAGTGACTCCGTAGCCGATCAACCCGACCGCCATCGCATACAGCACCCACCCGGGATGCCGCCCTCGCGTTCCCCAGAAGTTGCCCACCGCCCCGAACAGATACGAACTACCCACCAGCACCGCGACCGCCAGCCGCGCCTGCGGCCCCAGCCACAGCGCCGCCGCGACCAGCGCGGCGCCGCCCAGCAGCCAGTTATAGGTGGTGAATTGCAGCAAAGGCGGCACGAGCCGCAGGGCTGCCCCGTTCAACCGCCCACCCTTGGCCAGCGGCGCAATCATCAACCGCTGCACCAGAACGCCGTGGACCATCGCCACGCCAACGCCGATCACGCCCGCCCCCACAAGGGCCGTCACATGCCAGTCCATCACCATACACTCCTGTATGGTCGCGATCGTGCTCGCCGCCATGGCCCGAGTCAATACACATGTGTATGGTGGGGCCATGAGCGGCCTAACCTCGCAACGCCTGAGCAAATCCCGCTGGATCCGCCACGGCCTGCGCACCCTGGCTGACCAGGGCGCCCAGGGCCTTAAGGTCGGACCGATGGCGGCGGGGCTGAAGGTGTCGCGGGGCAGTTTCTACTGGCATTTCCGCGACATCAGCGACTTCCGCGCTCAACTCCTGGCCACCTGGCGCGAGCGCACCACCGAGCGAGTAATCCGCGACCTGCAGGCTGACCCCGACGAGCCCGGCCGGCTGGCCACGCTGCTCCGTCGGGCGCTAGGGGTGCGCCGCCCGCTCGACCGGGCTGTACGGGCCTGGGCGGCTCAGGACCCCGAGGTTGCCGCGGAGGTTGCCGCAGTCGACACTCGCCGGGTCGCCTACATTGCCACCCTGCTGACCGAAGCCGGGGTGCCGCCGACCAGGGCCAGGGACCGGGCGGTGTTTCTCTACTGGGCCTATCTCGGACAGCCGACGGTCATGGACCCCGCCGCCGCCACCCTGCCCGCCGAGGCGATCGCTGAGCTGGCGGCGCTGTTCGAGGCCTACTCGCAGTAGACCCGCACCTTGGTCGCGTCCTGATCAACATCGACGGTCAGCTCACCCAATTGGTCGATCAGGTCGTCGAGGTTCTCGGGCTTGAGCTGGCTGATGTCGAAATCCATGCCCCGCTCGCGCATGGCGGCGTTGACCTTGTCGCGGGCCTGGGGCGGCAGCACGCTGGCTAGTCGCACGCCCGCCCGCAGCACCTGCATCGGCACGCGAATGTTCACATTGGCCGGGCCCCCGCGATGGTCGGCGGTCTCGACGGCGACGCGCAGGTATTTGGCGCGCGGCTTGGGAGAAGCCGCGGCGGCCGGTTCGCGGTCCAGGGCGGCCATCAGGCGCTCGGCCTCTTCGGCGGTGACGCGGCCCTCGGCCAGCATGTCGAGGATTCGGCGGCGGTCAGGATTCATGGCGGACTTCCTTTTGAAGCAGGCTGACTTTTGAAGACGCTAGAAAAGACGGATGGCGACGATGGCATCCGGGCTGTCGACCTCGATCACCGTGCCGCCCA
Organism: Caulobacterales bacterium; assembly: GCA_038236615.1. Classification (GTDB taxonomy): domain Bacteria; phylum Pseudomonadota; class Alphaproteobacteria; order Caulobacterales; family Caulobacteraceae; genus Caulobacter. The sequence goes on along the minus strand of JBBRZO010000012.1, from coordinate 33,947 downwards.
AGGCGATCAGCAGGCGCCAGAGACCTCCAACGGCCCGCAAAGGCCGGTCGGTGACGACGACCAGGCCCAGCGCCAGCAACGGCAGGAACGGCAGGGCCAGCGCCGCCAGCAGGACGACAGGAACACTCAGCGCCAACCGCCGGCGCGGCGGCAGCATCGTGACGGTATTCATCGTTCGTCCTCCAGCTGGCGGATGGCGTCGGCGGCGGTGATCTCGCCGCGTTCGAGGCGGGTCAGCACATCAGACGGCGGCGTGTCGCCAAACGCCTGTTGGGGCGGCGGCTGCACGTCGATGAATTCCAGCGCCCCGGCGATGCGGTTCAGCCGGGCCTTGATGGTCGGATAACTGACCCCGAACACCCGCTCCATTTCCTTGATCGAGCCGTGGCTCTTGACGAAGGCGGCGACGAACACCTGGTCCTCGGCGGTCAGCCGCGCCAGCTGCGGAGCCTGGAACTGCCCCTCGATGGCGATGCCGCTCTCAGCGATCCGCACCCGCTCAACGATGAGGGGAGCGCCGTCGGTCAGGTCCACCAGGGTTTGCCAGTCGTGCGTAGGGCTGCTCATAACAAGAATATGGATTTAGATATTTAATTTTGCAATGTCATAAACTTGATTTTCTTAATTCTTGGCGTTTAAGTGGGGGCTCCGCTCTCGCCTTGCCCCTACCCTCCCCCCGGTGTTCAATCGCTCCAACGATAAAGGGAGAGCACCATGGCCGACGAACCCACCATCCTGACGGAGAAACGAGGCCGGCTCGCCATCGTCAGCCTCAACCGCCCCGCCGCGCTCAACGCCCTGACCAGCGGCATGATGGGCGACTTCAACACCGCCATCGACGCCCTGGAGCGTGACCCCGCCGTCACCGCCATCGCCGTCACAGGCGCCGGCCGCGGCTTCTGCGCCGGGTTCGACACTGCTGAGCTGGTCAAGGCCACCGAAGGCGGCGGCGAGCGCCGCACTGAGGAGCGCGGCATCGACCCCGAGCTGCCCGCCCAGTTCATCAGCCTGACCCGCGTCACCAAGCCGGTGATCGCCGCCGTCAACGGCCCGGCAGCGGGTCTGGGTTTCATCCTGGCGATGATGTGCGACCTGCGCTTCGCCGCAGAGGAGGCCGCCTTCGTCACCGCCTTCTCGCGGCGCGGCCTGATCGCCGAACATGGGGCCAGCTGGTTCCTGCCCCGCATCGTCGGCCCCAGCCGGGCGCTGGACCTGTTGTGGAGCTCGCGCAAGGTCGGGGCGGACGAGGCTCTGCGGATCGGCCTGGTCGACCGTGTGGTCCCCGGCGCCGACCTGCTGGACGCCATCGCATCTTACGTCGACGACATCGCCGACCACGTCTCGCCCCGCTCGTTGGCCATCATCAAGGGCCAGGTCTACGCCGCCCTCTCCGAGACGGTTGGCCCGGCCGTGCGGGAGGGCGATCGGCTGACCCGCGAGAGCCTGGCCCACCCCGACTCCAACGAAGGCGCCAAGTCATTCGTCGAACGCCGCAAGCCGCAGTTCGCGCCCTGGACGGGAGTGATCTGATGTCGTTCTCAACCCTGCTGGTCGACGAGCCGGCCCCCGGCGTCGCCCGCATCACGCTGAACCGAGCCGACCACCTCAATGCCTACAGCTTCCAGATGACCCAGGAGTTGCAGACCGCCCTGGACGCCTTCCGCGACGACGACAACAAGCGGGCCCTGATCCTGACCGGGGCCGGCGGCCGCGCCTTCTGCGCCGGCGGCGACATCTCGGGCGACGACCCGGCCCACTCGGCCAATGTCGCCAATGAGCCCATGGGCCATGGCCGCGAGATGCGCGACGGCATGCAGGCCGTCGTCCTGCGCCTGCGCCGCCTGGACAAGCCGAGCCTGGCCGCCATCCGGGGCTATGCCGTAGCCGGCGGGCTGGCCCTGGCGCTGGCCTGCGATCTCCGCATCGCCGGCGCGGGCGCGAAGCTGGGCGACACCTCCGGCAAGGTCGGCCTACTGCCCGACGAGGGCGGCGCCTGGCTGTTCCCCCACTTCATGGGCCTCGACCGGGCGCTGAAGATGACCCTGCTCAGTGAGGTCTATCCGGCCGAGGAGGCCATGCGCCTGGGCCTGGTCACCGAGGTCGTCGCCGACGACGCCCTGGAAGCCCGCGCCCTGGCCCTGGCGTCGGCGCTCGCCGCCAAGGCCCCGCTGGCCGTGCGCCTGGCCAAAATGATGATGCACAAGGCCGCCGAGACCAGCCTGGAAGCCTCAATGGTCGACGCCCAGATGGCGGTGATGGTCACCAACACCAGCCAGGATGTGCGCGAGGGTCTGAAGGCCTTCCGCGAGAAACGGCCGCCAAAGTTCGAAGGACGATGATCCATCAAAGCGCCAGCGGCGTTTGGACATCAGGCCCGCGCGGGGAACAACGCCAATGAAACCTCTGCTGGCCGCATTCGCAGCCGTCCTGCTGGCCGGCTGTTCGGCGGCGGCCGCGCCGGCCAAGGTCGCTGACTACATGGCCCTTCCGGTCATCCCGCCCAGTGCCTCCATCGCCTACGGCCCCGCCACCTCGCAGGTCGTCGAGGTCTTCCTGCCCAAGGGCAAGGGACCGTTTCCCGTCGTCGTGTTGCTGCACGGCGGCTGCTGGCTGCGGCAGTTCGAGGGGCTGAAACAGACCAGCGGTATCGCCGCCGATCTGGCCGCGCGCGGCGTGGCGGTATGGAACATCGACTATCGCGGCGTGGACGAGCCGGGCGGCGGCTATCCCGGGACCTATCAGGACGTCGCCACGGCCGTCGACCGGCTGCGGGCCGAGGCGCCGCGCTATCGGCTGGACCTGAACCGGCTGGTGGTCGTCGGACATTCGGCCGGCGGGCATCTGGGCCTGTGGGCGGCGGGCCGGCCGCATCTGCCCAGGACCAGTCCGTTGTGGTCGGCCCAGCCCCTGCCGATTCGCACGGTGATCAGCCTGGGCGGCGTTGGCGACCTGCGCGCTCAGGAGGCCCAGGCCGCCAAAGTCTGCGGCTTTGACCGCGCCCAGCTGGGCGCGCCGGGCCCGGCCCCGTTCGCCGATACCTCGCCCGCCGAGTGGCTGCCCGACGGCGTCAGAGTGGTGATGATCCACGGCGAACTGGACCCGATCTTTCCGCCGGCAACCGGCGAGGCCTATGTGGCAAAGGTCCGCGCGGCCGGCGGGCAGGCTGACTTCGTGCTAATCCCGAGTGTCGGCCATTTCGAGCCGGTGATGGCCGCCACCCCCGCCTGGCAAACCGTCGTCGCCCGCATCCAGCAGGAGCTGGCCCGGCGCTGACCGCACTTGCCGAATTGCCATCCGCCCCTCTAGCTTGGCCAGCGTACAGTTGAGGATGTGAGATGTTCACAGCGCTCGCCATGGCGATGGCTCTGATGGGCCCCATCGATGACGCCGAAGCTCCGGCCGGAGCATCCGCGCCAACCATCACAAGCGGCTTCGTCATGATCGGCGCCTTCAAGGAGCCTGGCAACATGCAGTTCGGGTTCGCCGACATGTCCACCTATCGGCGGACCGGAAACCTGGTCGACATCTGGGAAAACTGGATGCCCTACAGGGCGATCCCGACCAGCCGAGGGACCGTCGCCTACTACCGCCGGCGCTTTACCTTCGACTGCGTGGCCCGCACCGACGCGATGACCGAGATCAAGTCATTCAGCGCCGACGGGCAGTTGCTGCGCGGGGACGTGGTCGACAATCCGCCCAATGAACCGATCAACCCCGGCACGGTCGGCGTCCCCACGCTCGCCTTCCTTTGCGAGGGAGCGGAACCGGCCTATGGCCGTATGCAGTACGCCACCTGGGACAAGGCCGCCGAGGCGGCGCGCAAGATCGGCGATGCGAACTTCAAAGACCTGGATCAGGCTGAGCCCGGCTCAGAGAGCAACGCCCCAAAACACCGCTAACCGGCTCTTTTCGCCGCCAGGTAACCCGCCGTCGCCGCGCTGGCGGTGACGAAGGCGCCCCATGCGAGGTCGGCGATCACCACCTTCAGCGAGAAGCCCTTCAGCGTCGCAAGGTTGGTCAGGTCATAGGTGGCGTAGGCGATGAAGCCGAACACCGCTCCCATTCCCAGCGCCTCGATCCAGCGACCCGAGGCCAGAGCCGGGCGGATGGCGAAGACCACCACGCCAACCAGATAGATCAGATAGAAGGCCACCGCCGGGCCGAGCCTCGGCCGGTCCAGGATCAGACTGCCGATCTCGTCGCGATAGAGCTTCTGGGCGATCACCCCCAGCCAGGCCATGTCCAGGGCCAGAAACACCACCGCGGCGGCGGCATAGGCGATCAGGTAACGGCGCATCAGGGTCTCCCAGGCATGGGGGAGGATCTAGCTCGCCGGAACGCCTCGCCAAGGGCGGGTATGCGTCAGAAGGCTTTTCCGGCTAATGTCGGGAAAACGACTCTCGTCGGGGGGAGACTTCCATGGCCATTTCCAAGGCGGCCCGCCATGAGCGGCGCCATCGCCAGCGCATGAAAATCTACGGCGTACTGTTCGGCGCGGTCGTCATCATCATCGCCGGCCTGGGCGTGGCGGCGTTCAGTGAACTGATCGTGTCGTAGGGCCGAGCCCCTACTCCGCCGCCGCCATGAGCCTCGCGCCGGCCGTAAAGCCGGTCTTCACCGCCAGCGCCGCCTTGGCGCTCTCGTATTCCTCGGACAGGCGCGCGATCATCTCGCCGGCCGTCGGCAGCGACTTGACCGCCCCGATGCCCTGGCCGCAGCCCCAGATGTCGCGCCAGGCCTTGGCCTCGGTGTTGCCGCCCGAGCCGAAGTTCATCTTCGATGGATCACTGACCGGCAGGTTTTCCGGGTCCAGCCCAGCCTGGATTACCGAAGGACGCAGATAGTTGCCGTGCACCCCGGTGAACAGGTTGGAATAGAGAATGTCGTCGGCGTTGCTGTCGATGATCATCTGCTTGTAGCGCGGGTCGGCGTTGGCCTCCTGCGTGGCGATAAAGGCCGAGCCGATATAGGCCAGGTCAGCGCCCATGGCCTGCGCCCCCAGAATGGCCGCGCCGTTGGCGATCGAGCCGGACAGCGCCACCGGCCCGTCAAACCACTCGCGGATTTCCTGGATCAGCGCGAACGGCGACAGGGTGCCGGCATGGCCGCCCGCGCCGGCCGCCACCGGGATCAGGCCATCGGCGCCCTTCTCGATGGCTTTGCGGGCAAAGCGGTCGGTGATCACGTCATGCAGAGTGATGCCGCCGTAGGAATGGATCGCCTTGTTGAGGTCCTCGCGAGCCCCCAGGCTGGTGATGACCACCGGGGCCTTCCATTTGACGCACAGCTCAATGTCTTCCTCGAGCCGGTTGTTGGTCTTGTGGACGATCTGGTTGACCGCGAACGGGGCCGACGGCAGGTCCGGATTGGCCTTGTCCCAGGCCGCCAGCTCCTCGGTGATCCGGTGCAGCCACTCGTCCAGCATCGAGATCGGCCGGGCGTTCAGGGACGGAAAGCTACCGACCACCCCAGCCTTGCACTGGGCGATGACCAGCTCGGGCCCGGAGATGATGAACAGCGGCGAGCCGATGACGGGCAAACGCAGGCGATCACGCAGGACGGGCGGCAGGGCCATGGCGGGGTTCCGTGACGTTATGAATATACACTGTAAGTTAAACGGGTGTTCGGGGATTGGCAAGCGCTAACCCGACACGTCGCAACGCACGCCTTGACCCATGTCAAACCAGGGATAAGATGTTTCAGTAATTTCTGAAATGACTCATCGCCATGAACCTACCCCCGACGATCGAACGTTTTGTGCTGCATTTCGGCGAAATGGGGGGACGATGGGGCGTGAACCGAACGGTCGGGCAGATTTACGCCCTGCTGTTCGTGTCCGACCGGCCGCTGACCGCCGAGGAGATCGCCGGATCGCTGGGCATGTCACGCTCCAATGTCAGCATGGGGCTCAAGGAACTGGAGTCCTGGCGGCTGATCCGCAAGCGGCACCTGCTGGGTGACCGGCGCGAGCATATCGAGGCGCTGGACGACGTCTGGCAGATCGTCCGCACCCTGGCCGAGGAGCGCCGCAAACGCGAAGTCGATCCCACCCTGACCCTGCTGCGCGACCTGCTGTTGGAGCCCACCGCCGCGCCGGCGGAGCAACACGCCCAGGACAAGATGCGGCAGATGCACGACGTCATCGAGCTGCTGACCGGCTGGGCCGACGACGTCCAGAAGCTCGACAACGACAGCCTGATGCGCCTGCTCATGCTCGGCGCCGGCGTCTCACGACTGCTGGAGTTCAAGAACCGCATCCCGGGCCTGGGTCCGGCCAAGCGCGGAGAGGAGGATGCCTAGATGGACGTCCTGACCCTGGCGCGCGCGCAGTTCGCCTTCACTGTCTCGTTCCACTTCATTTTCCCGGCCTTTTCGATCGGCCTGGCCAGCTATCTGCTGGTGCTCGAAGCCCTGTGGCTGAAGACCGGCAACGGTCTCTATCTCAACCTCTACCGCTACTGGCTGCGCATCTTCGCGGTGGTGTTCGGCATGGGCGTCGTGTCGGGCATCGTCATGTCCTACCAGTTCGGGACCAACTGGTCGGTTTTCTCGGCCAAGACCGGGCCGGTGATCGGGCCCCTGATGGCCTACGAGGTTCTGACCGCCTTCTTCCTGGAGGCGGGCTTCCTGGGGGTCATGCTGTTTGGCATGAACAAGGTCGGCAAGGGTCCGCACCTGTTCGCCACCGCCATGGTCGCCCTTGGCACCTTGATCTCGGCAACCTGGATTCTGGCCGCCAACAGCTGGATGCACACTCCGGCCGGATTTGGCCTGAACGCGGTGGGTCAGTTCGTGCCGGTTTCCTGGCCGGCGGTTATCTTCAATCCCAGCTTCCCCTTCCGCCTGGTCCACACCGTGATCGGCGCCTACCTGACCACCAGCCTGGTGGTCGGCGGGGTTGGGGCATGGCATCTGCTGAAGGACCGGTCCAACCCGGGCGCGCGCAAGATGTTCTCCATGGCTATGTGGATGGCCGCCCTGGTCGCTCCCCTGCAGATCGCCGCCGGTGACGCCCACGGCCTCAACACCCTGGAACATCAGCCTGCCAAGGTGCTGGCTATGGAGGGCGACTATGAGGCCAGCCCCAACGGCGCCCCGCTCATCCTGTTCGGCCTGCCCGACAACGCGCGCGGCGAGGTCCGCTACAAGGTCGAGATTCCTAAGGCCGGCTCGCTGATCCTGCGCCACGACCCGAACGCGCCCCTGCCCGGCCTCAAGGACTTCCCAAGAGACCGCTGGCCGCCGACGCCTATCGTCTTCTGGTCGTTCCGCGTGATGGTGGGTCTGGGCGTCGCTATGCTCGGCCTGGGAGTCTGGAGCCTGATCGCCCGGACCCGGCGGCGGCTCTATGACTGGCCGTGGCTGCACCGGGCCGCCGTCGCCATGGGGCCGGCAGGCTTCGTGGCGGTGCTGGCCGGCTGGATCACCACCGAGGTCGGCCGCCAGCCCTACACCGTCTATGGCCTGCTCACGACGGCCGCCTCGCGCTCGCCCCTGGCGGCCCCCGCGGTCGCAGCTTCGCTGGCGGCCTTCGCCGTGGTCTATTTCCTGGTCTTCGGCGCGGGGGTCTACTACCTGCTGCGGCTGATGGCCCAGCCGCCTCAGGCGCATGAGCCTGAGCCCGCTTCCGCACCGCAGCGCGCCGCCGGCATCACGCCTGCCGCGGCGATGGAGGGCCAGCCATGAGCCTTCCCGTCATCTGGGCCTTCATCCTGGCCTTCGCCGTCTTCGCCTATGTTGTCATGGATGGCTTTGACCTGGGCATCGGCATCCTGTTTCCCGGTTTCAAACCCGGCGATGCGCGGGACGGCGCCATGAATTCCATCGCCCCGGTCTGGGACGGCAACGAGACCTGGCTGGTCATGGGCGGTGGCGGGCTGATGGCCGCCTTCCCGGTCGCCTACGCCATCATCCTGCCGGCCACCTATCCGCTGATCATCGCCATGCTGCTGGGCCTGGTGTTTCGGGGCGTGGCCTTCGAGTTCCGCTGGCGTGACCCCCGGCACCGGGCGCTGTGGGACGTCGCCTTCACGCTCGGCTCCACTGTCGCGGCCCTGGCGCAGGGCATGACACTGGGCGCCATCCTGCAGGAGATCAAGGTGGCCGACGGCGCCTATGCCGGCGGCTGGCTGGACTGGCTCAGCCCTTTCACAGTCTTGACCGGCGTCTCGGTCGTGATCGGCTACGCTCTTCTGGGCGCTTCCTGGCTGGTCTGGAAACTGGAGGGCGAGGCCCAGGCCCATGCCCGGCGGCTGGCCTTCTGGTTGGGCCTGGCCGCCCTGGCGGCCCTGGCGGCGGTCAGCGCCGCGACACCCTTCCTGGCCATCGACTATTGGCGGCGCTGGTTCGCCATGCCCGGCGTGCTGCTGACCGCCCAGATCCCGCTGCTCACCGCCATCGCCGCCGCCGTCTTCTTCTGGAGCCTGCGCAAAGGGGCTGAGCGCCTGCCCTTCCTGGCCGCCCTGACCATCTTCGCCCTCGGCTTCGCGGGGCTGGGGGTTAGCATCTTCCCCTATGTAGTGCCCAGAGCCGTGACCATCTGGGACGCCGCCGCCCCGCCCGCCAGTCTCGGCTTCATGCTGGTCGGTGCGGTGGTAATCATCCCGATCATCCTGGCCTACACCGCCTGGTCCTACTGGATTTTTCGCGGCAAGTCGGGCCCGTCGGGATACCATTGATGCAGGCCCCGCTCTGGAAGCGCCTGGCCTGGATGGCGGCGATCTGGGCCGCCAGCGTCGCCGCCCTGGGCGTCGTGGCGGGCGTCATCCGCCTTTGGCTGCACGGCTGAGCGACCCGCGCTTGACCGCCCTAGCGGCAGGGGTTCAAACCGTCTCCCGCACTGCAACGGAGAGTGAAGCTTTGGACGCGCCGCTGCCCCTGGCCGAGGATTTCGAGATCCCCGCCCGGGCCGACTGGATGGCCCTGGTCGAAAAGACCCTCAAGGGTGAGACCTTCGATTCCGCCCTGGTCACCCGTACGCAAGGCGGCCTGCCGATTCAGCCGCTGTATGTGGCCGACGGCTCGGCCCCCATCGGCCGCGATCTGAGCGAGCGCGACCCCGACCGCCCCTGGGACCTGCGAACCCACATCGTTCAGCCGGACCTGTCCAAGGCCAACGCCGACATCCTGCGCGACTTGGAAGGCGGCGCGGCGTCGGTGCTGATCAGCCTCGACCCCAGCGCCCAGCATGGTGTCGCCATCGGCTCGCCCGAGTCCCTGGCTCGGCTGCTGGAAGGCGTCCTGCTCGACCTCGCCCCCGTCGCCCTCGACGCCGGCTTCCTGGGCCCCAAGGCCGCCGACTGGCTGGGCGCCGCCGCCAAGGCCGCGCCGAACGCCCCGCTGGCCTTCCACCTCGACCCGCTGTCGGCCTTCGCTGAGACCGGCGCCAGCCCCGGCCCAATTGAGAGCCAGATCATCTCCGCCGCCACCGTCGCGGCGCGGCTGGCGACCACCTATCCGAAGGCCAGCCTGTTCCTGGCCAGCGGCCAGGTCGCCCACGAGGCCGGGGCCTCCGAGGCCCAGGAGCTGGCCGTGATGGCCGCGTCCGCCCTCGCCTACGCCAAGGCTTTGGTCCGCGCGGGCCTGACCATGGAAGACGCCTTCAAGGGCATCGTCCTCGGCCTGGCCGTCGACGGCGAATACTTCGCCGGCGTCGCCAAGCTGCGCGCCGCCCGGGCCGTCTGGGACCGCATCACCGCCTCGTGCAGCGTCTCTGTCCCGGCCCGCATCGAAGCCCGCTCCTCGCGGCGAATGCTGACCAAGCTGGACCCCTGGACCAATCTGCTGCGCCTGACCGCCGCCGGTTTCGCCGCCGCGGTTAGTGGCGCCCAGTCCATCGTGCTCGGAACCTTCACCGACGCCCTCGGCCGCCCCACCGAGTTCGCCCGCCGCCAGGCCCGCAACACCCAACTGGTCCTCATGGAAGAAGCCCACCTGGGCCAGGTCGCCGACCCGGCCGGCGGCGCCTGGTATCTCGACCAACTGACCGAGACCCTGGCCAAGGCCGCCTGGACAGAGTTCCAGGCCATCGAGGCGGCCGGCGGCATCATCGCCGCGCTCGGCTCAGGTCTGATCGCCGGCAGGGTCGCCGAAAGCCGTGGCGCCATCCTCGCCTCGAACCGCAAGGTCCTGGGCGTCACCGTCTTCCGCAACCCGGACGAAAAGCCGGTCGAGGTCGATACCGTCCCCGGCGCCGCCGTCGAGGCCCCCTCGGTTCGCCTGCCCGGCCCCGACGGCCATTGCCCGCCGCTGACCCCCATCCGTTTTTCCGCCGACCTGGAGGCCTGAGCCATGGCCAGCTTCCCCAACTTCGCCACCATCGACTTCGCCGCCGAACCGGTCGCCCCGGCCTCCGACGCGGTGGTCTGGAACACCCCCGAAGGCATCGCCGTGAAGGCCGGCTACGACGCCGCCGACATCGCGGGCCTCGACTTCATCGACGGCTATCCGGGCCTGGCCCCGTTCGTGCGCGGCCCCTACCCGACCATGTACGTGACCAACCCCTGGACGGTCCGCCAGTACGCCGGCTTCTCCACCGCCGAGGACAGCAACGCCTTCTATCGCCGCAACCTGGCGGCTGGTCAGATGGGCCTGTCGGTGGCCTTCGACCTGGCCACCCACCGCGGCTACGACAGCGACCATGAGCGGGTGAAGGGCGATGTCGGCATGGCTGGTGTGGCCATCGACTCCATCCTGGACATGCGCACCCTGTTCTCCGGCATCCCGCTGGAGAAGATGAGCGTCTCGATGACCATGAACGGCGCGGTGCTGCCGATCCTGGCCCTCTATATCGTGGCGGCCGAGGAGCAGGGGGTGAAGCCCGCCCAGCTCTCCGGCACCATCCAGAACGACATCCTCAAAGAGTTCATGGTGCGGAACACCTACATCTATCCGCCCCTGCCCTCTATGCGGATCATTTCCGACATCTTTTCATACACTTCGCGCGAAATGCCGAAGTTCAACTCGATCTCGATCAGCGGCTACCACATGCAGGAGGCAGGCGCGACCGCCGACCTGGAACTGGGCTACACCCTGGCCGACGGCATCGAATATGTCCGGGCCGGCGTCGCCGCCGGCATGACGGTGGACCAGTTCGCCCCGCGCCTGTCGTTCTTCTGGGCGATCGGCATGAACTACTTCATGGAAGTGGCGAAACTTCGAGCTGCACGTCTCCTCTGGGCCCGCCTGATGAAGCGCGAGTTCGACCCCAAGGACGCCCGCTCGCTCAGCTTGCGCACCCACAGCCAGACCAGCGGCTGGTCTCTGGCCGCCCAGGACGTGTTCAACAACGTTCCCCGCACCTGCGTCGAGGCCATGGCCGCGGTGAACGGCCAGACCCAGAGCCTTCACACGAACAGTTTGGACGAAGCCCTTGCTTTGCCAACGGATTTCTCCGCCCGCATCAGCCGCAACACCCAGCTTTTCCTGCAGATGGAGAGCGGCACGACCAAGGTCGCCGACCCCTGGGGCGGCAGCTACTACGTCGAGCGGCTGACCTATGACCTGGCCCGCCGGGCGATGGCCCATATCGACGAGGTCGAAGCGCTGGGCGGCATGGCTAAGGCCATCGACCAGGGCCTGCCCAAGCTGCGCATCGAGGAAGCCGCCGCCCGCACCCAGGCCCGCATCGACAGCGGCCGCCAGAGCGTGGTCGGCGTCAACCGCTACAAGCCTGAAGTCGCCGATGACATCCCGGTGCTCAAGGTCGACAACACCGCCGTCCGCACCGCCCAGCTGGAAAAGTTGGCCCGGCTGAAAGCCGAGCGCGATCCGGCCGCGCTGGAAGCCGCGCTGACGGCGCTGGAAGACGGCGCCCGGGGCGACGGCAACCTGCTGGCCCTGGCCGTCGACGCGGCCCGCGCCAAGGCCACGGTCGGCGAGATCAGCTATGCGCTTGAAAAGGTCTTCGGCCGCCACCGCGCCGAGATCCGGTCAATCCAGGGGGTCTATGTGGCCGAGAGCGGTTCCGACAGCACGGTGGCCAGGGCCCGCGCCATGGTCGAGGCCTTCGAACAGGCCGACGGCCGCCGCCCCCGCATCCTGGTCGCCAAGATGGGCCAGGACGGCCACGACCGCGGCCAGAAGGTCATCGCCACCGCCTTCGCCGACCTGGGCTTCGACGTCGACATCGGCCCGCTGTTTCAAACCCCCGCCGAGGCCGCCAGGCAGGCCGTCGAGAACGACGTCCACGTGGTGGGGGCCAGTTCGCTGGCCGCCGGCCACCTGACCCTGGTCCCCGAGCTCAAGGGCGAACTGGCCAGACAGGGCCGCGACGACATCATGATCGTGGTCGGCGGCGTGATCCCCAAGCAGGACTTCGCGGCGCTGATGGACGCCGGCGCGGCGGCCATCTTCCCGCCAGGCACGGTGATCGCCGAGGCGGCGATCGACCTGCTGGATAAGCTGAACAGGCAGCTGGGCTACACGCAGGGCTGATAAAGGACGCTAGTGCCGCGCCGCCATTTCGGCCAGCTTGCCGCCCTTCTTGCGCTGCCACTTCTTCTTCGGCACGCCCTCAGGCGCGCCATGGCGGTCCTCGATGTCCTTCTGCAGCGCATTAGCCGCCATCAGGTGGCCGGGGAACATCATGTCGACGATGCTGCCGGCGAAAGGTATCGGGATCAGATCGCTGAAATTATCGGCCAGGATGTAGGCCAGCATGCGGGTCATGGTCCCGGAGGAGGCCTTGGCCTGAATACCCTCGGCCAACAGCATCAGCCCCGCGCCGACGCCGTAAACGAGGTTCGCGCCTGGCACCCAGGCCAGGATGCCATCCAGACCAATGCCAAACGGCCCAAGGCCGATGATCCTGTCTGACAGGCGCTTGACAGTGTCGGCCGAGCGCCAGGCTCGGTGGGCCGCTTCTTTGCTCATGGGGAGGGAGCGTATATCGGCGTTACCGGTTCCGGCTAGCCGCTAGTTCAGGTGCTCTGGTTCTGGGGTCTCACAGCCCCAGGAACACCACCCGGCGCTTTTCCTTGCCGGCGCGGATGCGGGCCATCAGGTCGCGGTACTCACTGCTGCCCATGACCAGGTTGCGGTCGCCCTCGAAGTAGATGGTCTCGTCCATATGCTTGGTCAGCATGTCGGCCGCCCATTTGTGGCCGGTGAACAGGCTGTCCACGATGGTTCCGAAGCCCTTGCCCAGATAGGGCGCCAGGGTGTCGAGGATCAGGATCATGGCCATCTCGACCATCACCATCGGCGCGGCGCGCGCGCGCACAGCTTCGTACAACAGCATCACCCCGGCCATGCCGCTGTAGGCCGCGCCCAGGGCGGGGACGACACTGGCAATGGCGTCCAGACCGAACCCGAACGGGCCGATCTTGACCAGGCCGTCGGAGACCCGCTTGATCCGCTCGACGCTGTTGCGGATGTTGTTCAGTTCGATGTGCGACTTGGCGAAGAACATGAACCCCGTCTCCCGGCGGGACGCGATGTCCTCAGCCCGAACCCACTAAACAACAACCTTACCTCAGCCGGAAGGCCGCCGGGCAGCGATTCCCGCCAGGCGCCGCATCTTTACCATTCAGAATTCCCCTCACAGGAGAACCCTCGCCGTCCGACGCGATTAGCCCTAATAGTCGGGGGTCATGAAGGCCGCGTCCACCATGCTGATCACCACCACCCCGTTCATCGAGGGTCGGCCGGTGCGCGAGTATAAGGGAGCGATCTACAGCCAGGCCATCCTGGGCGCCAACATCGTCCTGGACCTGATGGCCGCCATCCGCGACGTGATCGGCGGGCACTCGCGCTCGTATGAGCGGGTCCTGGAACACGCCCGCCAGGACGCCCTCAAAAGCCTGATCAAGGAAGCTGAAAAGCTCGGCGCCAACGCCATTGTAGGGTTGGACCTGGACTACAACACCGTTGGCCCGCAGGGGCAGATGATGATGGTCTCGGTGTCCGGGACGGCTGTCGTCATCTGACCCTGGCCTGACGGCGCGCGACTGCTAAAGGCGCGCATGGACCCCGCCGACCTTCTCCCCCGCCTGATTGTCGGCGACCGCGCGGCGCTGGCCCGGGCTATCACCCTTGTCGAGAGCCGGCGCCCCGACCACCAGGCAGCCGCCCAGGCCCTGCTCGAACAGATCATGCCCCGAACCGGCAAAGCCCAGCGGGTCGGGATCACCGGGGTGCCCGGCGCCGGCAAGTCGACCACCATCGAGGCCCTGGGCTGCAACCTGACATCCGCCGGCCACAAGGTCGCCGTCCTGGCTGTCGACCCCTCGTCCGGCCGCCACGGCGGATCGATCCTGGGCGACAAGACCCGCATGGAGCGGCTGGCCTCTGACCCCAACGCCTATATCCGCCCCTCCCCCTCCGGCGGGGCGCTGGGCGGGGTGGCGCGCAAGACGCGGGAGGCGATGCTGCTCTGCGAGGCGGCGGGGTTCGATGTGATCATCGTCGAGACGGTCGGGGTGGGCCAGTCCGAGACCGTGGTAGCCGAGATGGTCGACATCTTCCTGGTCCTGCTGATCCCCGGCGGCGGGGACGAGCTGCAGGGCATCAAGAAGGGCCTGATCGAGATCGCCGACCTGATCGTCATCAACAAGGCCGACAGCGACCCGCCCCTGGCCGAGCGCGCGGCCAGCCACTACCGCGCGGCCCTGCACATCCTGACGCCCAGCTACCCCGACTGGACCCCGCCAGTGCTGACCGCGTCGGGGCTGAACAACCAGGGTCTGGACAAGCTCTGGGCCACGGTCGAGCGCCACCGCGAGGTGATGACCGCAAACGGCCAGCGCCTGGCCCGCCGCGCTGACCAGGACGCCCGCTGGATGTGGGCCATGGTGCATGACCGGCTGGAGGCGGCATTGCGCGCTCACCCGGAAGTGGCCGACCTGGCGCCCCAGCTGGAGCGTCAGGTGCGGGCCGGCCGACTGCCGGCGTCCGCGGCGGCCGACCGGCTGTTGAAGGCGTTCGGGCTCTAAAGCGCGTTCCGAAAAGTGGAAACCGGTTTTCGGAATAACGCGCGCTAAAACAAAGACCTAGAACGTTGGACTGACACTGTCAGATCGACGTTCTAGGCTTCCAGGAAGCGCTTGGCCTGGGCCACCCAGGCGTCGCGTTCGGCGCGGCCCAGCAGCTTGAGGTCCTTGTCCACCGAGGCCAGATCATCAGCCGTCCAGTTGGCGATCTGAGCAAAGCGCGTCACGCCACGCGCGGCCAGCGACGCGGCCAGCTTGGGGCCGACGCCAACCAGGCGGGTCAGGTCGTCCGGCTCGTCCAACGGCGCCGTCGGCTCGAGTTGCAGGACCGCAGCGATTTCCTGGACGGGCTCGGGCGCGGCTTCGATGACTTCGTCGGCGACCGCTTCCATGGTCTCGGCCGCGGATTCAACGGTCTCCACGACGGGCTCTGCGACGGTTTCCGGCAGGGCGGTCAGCGCTTCGAGGTTCACCGGCCGCATCCAGCGGGTCGACCACCAGTAGGCGGCGCCCATGGCGGCCGCGCCGGCGAAAGCGAACCACAGGGGCGAAGCGGCGCCGAGCGGCAGGCGCAAGGCCTTGGTCGCGTCATCGGCGGTGGGGAGGGTGAATTTTTCCATGGCCAATCTCCAGACCGGCCGGGGCGGAGGAGGACGGGGCCGGTTGTGCGCTGCAGCATAGCACGGATTTCCATTTCGCAAATGCGAAAGGAATCACGCCAGCCGCCACACCTTGGCCAGTCCGCCCCGGTCCCCCAGCCGTTCGACCACCCAGCGGCAGACTTCGTTCAGCGGCCCCTCAATGCCGTCCGGCGCGCCCACGATCAGCATCGCGCAGCCGTTCATCTTCAGCGGATCAAGCAGCGGACGCAGCCGCGCTTCGGCCACCATGGCTTTCGCCCCTGTCCCCTCTACGCCGCGCAGCAGCGCGTCCAGAGTCTCCAGGTCCTTGAGCGGCAACCAGACGGCCACGCAGGCGGTGGGGTTGCGGGCCAGCACCGCCCGCAGAGTCTCGACGATATTGCGATAGTCGTCACCGCGCTCGAACGGGGGGTCAATCAGCACGAAGACCCGGCCGGACCTGGGCGTCTCCGCGACCGCCGTCGCATAGCCGTCCGCCTGCCGGGCTTCGGCGCCGCGGGTCCCGGCGAGCGTCTCGGCGAGCAGCGCCTTGTCGTCCTCACGCAGCTCACAGGCAATGTACCGGTCGCCGGGCCGCAATGCCGCCGCGATCAGCCGGGGCGAGCCGGGATAGAGATCCGCGCCCCCCATCGCCCGGACCGCCGCCGTCAGGGCATTGAACGCCGACGGCGCGTCGGCGGCCGCCATCAGCCGGGCGATCCCCTGCGCCGCCTCGCCCGACCGTCGCGCCATCTCACCACTGAGGTCATAGCCGCCGGCTCCGGCATGGGTGTCAATCACCGTCAGCGGCCCCGGTTCGGCGGTCAGCCGCGCCATGAGCAGGGTCAGGGTCGCGTGCTTCACCAGATCCGCGAAGTTGCCGGCGTGAAAGGCGTGACGGTAGTTCATCGGACGCGCTTACCGGAACCGCGCCGTCCCTGTCCATGTCGCCCCTTGACTCTCCATCCCCAAATGAGAACAAATAGGGAACGGAGACAATCATGGTCAAGCGAAACTACGTCGGTCTGAATGAACCTAAGCAGCACTTCGAGGCGCTGGGAGAATATCGCCATAAGCTAATGGAAATGCGTAAGAAATACCGCCCGTTCGGAACCGATTTCCTGATCCTGGACGCGGCGATCAAGGCGTTGGACACGGCGGCCTACCACTTCACGCGTGAGCCCGACTTTTACGCGATCAAGGTGGTGCGGAATTTTGCCGACCGGGCAGCAGGCTGAGGCGGAGCGCATCACCGCCCTAAAAATCTCGCTCCCTTCCCGCGCGTCAGCCCTTCCCCCGTCCAAACGCTCGTTTAAAGTGATCGGCAATCACATAACGCTCCTCGGGAGGGGACTGCCATGGCTGGGACCAAACTGCGCTTCGGGGCTTTCATCGCCCCGTTCCATCCGCTGGGCGAGAACCCCACACTGGCGCTGGAGCGCGATATCGAGCTGGTCCAGCACATGGACAAGCTGGGCTTCGAAGAGGCCTGGATCGGCGAGCACCATTCGGCCGGCTATGAGCTGATCGCCAGCCCCGAGCTGTTCATCGCCACCGTCGCCGAGCGCACCAAACACATCAAGCTGGGCACCGGCGTTTCGTCCCTGCCCTATCACCACCCGCTGATGCTGGCCGACCGTATCAACCAGCTGGACCACATCACCCGCGGCCGGGTGATGTTCGGGGTCGGCCCCGGCGCCCTGCCCTCCGACGCTTTCATGATGGGTATCCCGGTCTCGGCCCAACGCGATCGCATGGACGAGTCGCTGGACGTCATCGTCGCCCTGCTGCGCGGCGAGACGGTGACCAAGCACACCGACTGGTTCGTCTGCAACGAAGCCCGCCTGCAGATGACGCCTTTCAGCCGTCCTTCAGTTGAGATCTGCGTCGCCAGCCAGGTCTCGCCCACTGGCGCCTATGCCGCCGGCCGGCACGGCGCGGGGCTGCTGTCGATCGGCGCCACCAACGCCGGGGGCTTCAACGCCCTGTCGTCCAACTGGGCCATCGCCGAGGACAAGGCCAAGGAAGCCGGCAAGACCATGGACCGCAACGCCTGGCGCCTGGTGGGTCCTGTCCACATCGCCGAGACCCGCGAGCAGGCCCGCGCCGATGTGCGCTTCGGCCTCGACAAGTGGCTCTACTATTTCCGCGAAGTGGCCGCCCTGCCCCTGGCCCCCGACGACGGCACCGATCCGGTCGACGCCCTGATCAACTCCGGCATGGCGGTGATCGGCACCCCCGACGACGCCATCGCCCAGGTCGAGCGGCTGCAGGCCCAGTCCGGCGGCTTCGGCGCCTTCCTGTGCATGGATCACAACTGGGCCGAATGGGACAAGAAGAAGAAGTCCTACGAAATGCTGGCCCGGTACGTGGCTCCGAAATTCCAGGGCCTCAACGAGAACCGCGACGAGTCCCTGGCCTGGGCCTCCTCCAACCGTCCGAAATTCATGGGCGAGGCGATGATGGCCGTCGGAGCGCGGGTCGTGGCCCACATCCAGGACAAGGGAACCGAGAACATCCGGCCGGAAATCCTGGAGGCCATGGGGCTGGGGAAGAAGGAGTAGCGGGCGCCACCGTCAAGCCCTTCCTCCGCGAGGGAGGGAAGGGCTTGAGGCCCGTGGACAACTTCATTTCCGAGGCCTAGCCTTGCAACCCTCACGCGATACCGTAGGGGGTTTCACCATGGCCAAACCGACCGACACTGTCATCGTCCGGGCCCAGATTCATCCGGGCATCGGCATCGCCCGCATCGGTGACAGCGCCACCGACTTCTTCATCGGCCCAGAGACCGCCAACCCGCCGCCCGAACCGCCCGGCCACTACCGCGATGCCGGCGGCGCCCTCAAGCGCCAGGCCGCTCGCTTCCGCATCTATGGCTACAACGGCCAGGGACAGGTGGTGGCTGAGTTGACCACTGCCAATGCCGACATCGTCTGGACCGCCCACCTCGCCAACAAGAAGGCCAGCTGGTACCGCTTCCTCGCCGCCCTCGACATACCCGACGCCGCGACCATGTCAGCGCCGCTGCGCAACGCCAAGGTCAAGGACCGCAAGGCGCTGGAAATCGACCCTGGCCCTCGTTCGATCAAAGGCGCCAAGGCCGGCCCGGTCGCCTTCGACACGGGAAAATTCAAGGGGACTGTCGTACCGCTCGGCGAGTTGCAGACCGATGCGGCGGGGCGGCTGATGGTGCTGGGTGGCCGTGGAATGTCGGCCTCGCCGTCGGGCGCCCCGGTCTACAACCCCGCCGACTCGGACAGCTTCAACAACGCCGACGATTGGTTTGACGACATCTCCGACGGCCCGGTCAGCGCCACCGTCACGATCGGCGGCAAGGCCATCCCCGTCGCCGACGCCTGGGTGGTGGTCGCTCCGCCCAACTACGCCCCCGACGTCATTGGCTGGCGAACCATGCACGAGCTGCTGACCGACGTGTATGTCCAGAGTGGCTGGAAGTCGATGCCGGCCACGGTCTCCTTCAGCAACGACATTCTTCCCCTGCTGCGCCGCCTTTCGAACCTGCAATGGGTCAACCAGGGCTTTGCCACCATGTTCGCCAAGGGCTGCCCGATGGACTTCGACAGCGATGTCTTCGTCGCCAAGCTGGCCCTAGCGCCCAAGGACGGCGTCGATCCCTGGCATGAACTGCGCCAGCAGATTCTCAACGCCTTCCGTCCCACCGACACCCCCGTCGACGAGCCGCGCCTCTGGCCGTGGCTATACGGCGACGCCTTCGGCTCGTTCTCCGAGACCTCGCCGCGCAACAACCTGGCCCTGCCCTCGGTGCAGTCGGTGCTACTGGAGCGCTGGGTGAAGGGCGATTTCGTCGATGACTGGAAACCAGGCTCGATCAAACCAATCCCTTTCGACAAGGTGCCGCTGGTCGCCCAGCCCGACGAGCTGGACAAGGCCGCCCTGCACTTTTGCCTCGCGGACGCGTTTCACCCCGGCTGCGAGATTACCTGGCCGATCCGCCACGCCTCGATGTTCGAGGGCCCCTTCCGCATCCGCCGCCGACCGCCGGGCGAGGCCGAGCCGGACTATGGGCCGAACCTGACCCAGCCTATCGCTCTGCGTCCGGGCGGCCCCCTATACGCCCAGGAGCCCGGCGACATCAGCCGTTGGATGGCGCTGCCCTGGCAGGGCGACACCGCCTTTTGCCGTTCGGGCTACGAGGCAGAGTACGATCCCTACCTGCCGACCTTCTGGCCGGCCCGCGTGCCCAACCAGGTGCTGACCGAGGCGAACTACCAGATCGTCATGAACACCAAGCTGCCGCGCGAGACCCGCATCGCCGCCTTCAACGCCCGCGACGGCTGGCTGCGCGCCCTCACTGGCCCGGCTCCCGCCCAGATGATGCAGATGATCGCCCAGTTCGGCTCGATGGGCATCGTCGAGCCTCGCCCGGGGCCCAAGAACGACCCCGACATCCCCGACACCCTGTTCGTCGAGCACCTGCCGCCGCACCTGGCCCCGGCCCTGAAGTCCGCCGCCCTGATGGCCGAAGAGCCCGTCGTCGCCGAGCCCGCCTCTCGCCTCGAAAAGGCCGGCTGGGAGAGCGAGCAGCAACTGGCGGAGTTCCGGAGTATCCGGGTCCGCAACCGTTGACGCCTAGCGCCGCTGTCGTCGGCGCCGGTCCGGCCGGGGCGGTCGCCGCCCATCAGCTGGCCCGGGCCGGCTGGCGGGTGATGCTCATCGACCGCGTCTCGCCGCGCGCCTTCAAGATCGGCGAGTCCCTGCCAGGCGCAGCCGGCCGGCTGTTGACCTCGCTTGGCCTGCCGCCGCCGGGCGAGGGTCACCTCAGACTGGGCGGCAACCTCTCCGCCTGGGGTTCGGACGAGCTGACCCCGACGGATTTCCTCAACGACCCCGACGGCGCGGGCTGGCGCCTCGACCGCCCCCGCTTCGACGAGAGCCTGCGAACGGCCGCCGTCGAAGCCGGGGTCGCGCCGCGCCGGGCCCGCCTTCGCGCCCTGGCCGGCGAGCCGGGCGACTGGCGACTCGCGCTCGACGATGGCGACACCCTCACCGCCGCCTGGCTGGTCGACGCAAGCGGCCGCGCCGGCGCCGTATCCCGCCGCCTCAGCATCGCCCCGGGGCCGAACGAAGCCCTCATCGCCCTCCATGCCCTGGGCCGTAGCGCCGCCCCGATCCCGCTAGCCCGCACTCTGGTCGAGACCTGCCCGCAAGGCTGGTGGTACGCCGCCCGCCTCCCTGACGACCGGGTCCTCGCGGCCCTGCATGTTCTGCCGCAGGACGCCCCCGCCCTTACCCGCCCCGGCGCCTGGCAGGCGGCTCTGGCCGAGACCCGCTACATCGCCAAGGCCCTGGCTGGTGTCGCCTTCCCCGCCCGTCCCAGAGGAGCACCGGCCGGCACGACCACCCGCGCCGAGGTCGCCGGCCCCGGCTGGATCGCCTGCGGCGACGCGGCCCTGGCCTTCGACCCTGTCTCCTCGCAGGGCATCTTCTCGGCCCTGCACGGCGGAATGACCGCCGCCCGCGCCCTGCAGGAGGGGACGACGGACGCCTACGCCCAGCGCCTTGTCGAAATCGAGATCCACTACCGCCGCCGCCGCAAGCAGGCCTACGCCAGCGAACAACGCTGGCCGGACGCCCCCTTCTGGCGAAACCAGGGAGGAATCCCTAGCTTCAGCGCATGGAACTCGCCGCCTATCTCGACCGCATCGGGTTTTCCGGGCCCGTCCGCCCGGATCTCGCCACCCTGAAGGCCGTCCACCGCGCCCACCTGCTGGCCATCCCGTATGAGAACCTCGACGTCCAGCTCGGTCGTCCGGTGACCATCGATCCGGCCGCTGCCTACGCCAAGCTGGTCGAGCGGCGACGAGGCGGTTGGTGCTACGAGATGAACGGGGTGCTCGGCTGGGCGCTGGGCGAGATCGGCTTCGATGTCATGCGAATGGCCGGCGGCGCGATGCGGGCCGTGCGCGGCGATATCGCCATTGGCAACCACCTGGCGCTAAAGGTGATCATCGAGGGCCAGCCCTGGATCGCCGACGTGGGCTTTGGCGACGGCTCACTGGAGCCCTACCCGCTTCAAGCCGCTAGTTTCGAGTGCGACGGCTATCCCTTCCGGCTCGAGTTGCAGGACGACGGCTATTGGCGCCTGCACAACCACCCCTTCGGCGGCGCGCCCAATTTCGATTTCCAGGACGCCCCGGCTGACGAGGCGCGGCTCGCCGAACGCTGCGAGTTCCTGCAAACGGCGCCGGAGTCCAATTTCGTCCTGACCGCCGTGGTCCAGCGCCATCGGGCCGGCGAGTTGCTGATCATGCGCGGTCGGGTCCTGCGCACCGCGAACCCGACGTCCGCACAGGACCGGCTGATCAGCTCGGCGGACGAGTATGTCGCGGTGCTGAAGCAGGACTTCGCCCTCGACCTGCCGGAAGCGGCGGGTCTGTGGCCGAAAATCCTGGCGAGGCATGAAGTGGTGATGAACTCCGCCGGCTAGGGCCGCACCAGCACCTTCACATGGGTCTCGGGATTGCGCAGGTCCTCGAACGCCGCCGCCACGCCGTCCAGCCCAACCTCGCCGGTGATCATCGGCGCCACGTTCAGCCGGCCTTCCGCGATGTCGCCCAGCGTCGCCGCGAATTCCTCCGGCGTGTAGCCCAGCACAAACCGCATCTCGAGCTGCTTGTTGATGGCCAGGGACGGCTCGATCTTGTCGGCCTCCATGCACACCCCGGCCACGATGATCTGAGACCCCGGCGGACAGCCCTCGATGACGCTTTGCAGCACGCCCGGTGAGCCGACGCATTCGAAGACCACCGAGCGGCCCTTCAGCTGGCCGGTCATCCGGGCGATGGAGTGCTCCATAAGGGTCGCCGGCACCCCGAAGTCGGCCCAGCGCGTATGCGGCGAGGCGTCAGAGGGATTGACGACAAGGTCGGCGCCCAGCACCTCGGCCATCTTGCGCCGGCGGGGGCTGAAGTCGGCGGCGATGACCGGGCCGTGGCCCTTTAGCTTCAGCGCCGCGATCACCGCCAAGCCTACCGGCCCACAACCCAGCACCAGGCAGACGCTGCCAGGCTCGATCGAGGCCTCAGCCACGGCGTGAGCGCCGACCGCCATTGGCTCGGTCAGGGCCGCGTGCTCGGTCGAGAGGCCGTTGGGCACCTCCAGCAACAGGGCCTCGGAGAGCAGCATGCGTTCCGCATAGCCACCCGGCAGGGTGTTGGAATAGCCGATGGCCTCGAACCCGGTCGGGCCGAACGCCACCGGCATCGAGCAGACCCGCGTGCCGGGCTTGAACCGCCCGCCGCCGACACCGTGGTCCAGGATCTCGGCGCAGAACTCGTGGCCGAAGACGATATCCTGATCGGGCTTGAGCCGATCGCCGCCACCGGCCTTCTTGGTCATCGCCACCATGTGGTCGAGATAGTGCAGCGCGTGCAGGTCCGAGCCGCAGATGCCGCAGGCCAGGGTCTTGACCAGGGTCTGACCGGGGCCCGGCTCCAGGTCGGCGATCTCATCACAGACCAGCTTGCCGGCTCTTCTCACGACTGCGCGCATATTCGCTCCCCTGGGCTTTTGCCGGGAGTTTAGCGGCTGGATTCAACGGGAACAGGGTGACTTGGCGTCAGGCGACAACATCGCCGCGTGCGGGTCAGGATGTCAGGCGGTCTTGGGTTCTGGCGGCATCAGGCGGCGCGCTGCTTCTTCCAGCACAGCGCGGCGGCTACCGCCGATCCGGCGGCGTTCGGCGCGTTCGACGGCGGCGTCATAGGCGCCCTCGCCGTAGACCGCCTTCAAATAGGAAAGCTCGGTCTGCACATCGTGCTCGAACTCTTCCAGACGCGGGTTCCTGCCGAACAGTCCCAAAGTCGCCAACCCCCTGCTTACCCGGCACTATAGCAAACAAGTCCCTCACCCAAAATGGGGAGCGAACATTGTTAGGCGATTTGACGCGGCTGTTTTGGCAGTTTTTCTAAAATACTGATTTCAGATACGACGACTACGCACATCGGCCAGGACTTCCCGCGCCGCGTTATGACCGGGCGCTCCGGTTACCCCGCCGCCCGGGTGGGTTCCTGCCCCGCACAGGTAGAGCCCCTTCAGCGGCGCCCGGTAGGCGCCGTGACCCAGCACCGGCCTGGCCGAGAACAGCTGGTCCAGGCTGAGCGCGCCGTGGAAGATGTCGCCCCCGACCAGGCCAAACTTGCGCTCCAGGTCGAGCGGGCTTAGCGCCACACGCCCCAGGACCGAGGCCTTGAAGCCCGGCGCCCACTTGTCGACCGTGTCGATCATCAGGTCGGCCACCGTTTCGCGATGATCATCCCAGGACCGGCCGCCCGATAGCACCGGCTGCACATGCTGGCAGAACAGGCTGGCGACGTGCTGGCCGGGCGGAGCCAGGCTGTCATCGAGCAGCGAGGGGATCAGCATTTCGATGATCGGCTCTTTCGACCAGCCGTCGCGGTGGGCGTCGATGAAGGCCCGGTCCATATAGGCCAGGCTGGGCGCCATGATGATGCCGGCGGTCAGGTGGTCACCGGGCCCGGGCAGGCAGGTAAAGCTGGGTAGTTCCGACAACGCGACGTTCATGCGGAAGGTGCCCGAGCCGCTGCGATACCGCGCAATCCGCTCGGCGAAATCGGCCGGCAGGATGGCCGGGTCGATCAGCTTCTCGAAGGTCAGCTTGGGGTGCAGGTTGGAGATCACCACCCGGGCGGTGAGCTTCTCACCCGACTCGGTCATGACGCCGGTGGCGCGACCTTTCTCGCTGATAATTTCGGTGACGCCGACGCCGGTGCGGATTTCGACGCCCTTCTCGCGGGCCGCCGACGCCATGGCCTGGGTGATCGCCCCCATGCCGCCGATGGCATGGCCCCAGGCGCCCTTCTTGCCGTTCACCTCGCCGAACACGTGGTGCAGAAGCACATAGGCCGAGCCGCCGGCATAGGGGCTGGCGAAGTTGCCGACGATTCCGTCGAAGCCCAGCACCGCCTTGATCGGCTCGCTCTCAAACCAGCCGTCCAGCCAATCGCCGGCCGACTGGCTGAACAGGGCCAGCAGGTCACGGCGGGCGGTGGTATTCAGCTTGGATATCTTCTTGCCGAGCACCGCGCTCTTGAGCAGCTCCGGGATGGCCGAGAACAGCCCGCCCTCAACCATGTTGGGCGGCGTCTCAAGCACGATGTCGCGCAGCACGTCGGCGATGGCGTCCAGCCGCTCGTTGTAGGCGTCGAGTTTCTCGGCGTCCTTGGCCGAGAACCGCGCCACATCGGCCCTGGTCCGTCCCTCGCCGGTCAGCAAATAATTGCCATCCATCGGCAGGAAGTTGGCCGCCTTGCGCTCGACGACCTTCAGGCCGTGGCGCGGCAGATCCAGGTCGGCGATCACCTTGGGGTTCAGGAGCGAGACCGTGTAGGCGGCCATGGAGTTGCGGAAACCGGGATAGAACTCCTCGGTCACAGCCGCCCCGCCGACCACATCGCGCTTCTCGAGCACGGTGACCTTGAGGCCGGCCTTGGCCAGGTAGAAGGCGCAGACCAGACCGTTGTGCCCGGCCCCAATGATGATGACGTCTGACATGACCCAAACCCTCTTGGGGCGGCTTTCGCACGCCCCCTCGACTTCGTCCAGACGAGCCCCAATATGCCAGGGTCTAGAGGGAGGCTCTCAATGTTCGATCACCTATCCATGGGCGTGCGCAATCTGGCCGCCGCGCGCCGGTTTTACGACGCCTTCTTCGCCCCACTGGGCAGCGCCAACGCCTTCGCCTCCGAAGCAGAGCTGGCTTACGGACAGAACGGGACCCGACAGTTCTACCTCTACCCGGTATCAGGCGAGCAGGTGGCGGGCCTGGGGACGCACTTCGCCTTCACCGCCGACAGCCGCGCGGCCGTCGACGCCGCCTACGCCGCCGCCGTGGCGGGTGGCGCGACCACCATCCGCGCTGCCGGCCCGCATCCCGACATCGCCCCGGACTACTACGGCGCCGTGGTGCTCGACCCCGACGGCAACAAGCTGGAGATCGTCGCCGGCACGATGCACTGAGCCATGGCCCGAACGGCCCAGGACCTGTTGGCTGAGCTCAACGCCCTACCCCACCCGGCCACGGAAGCGGCGCGGGCGGTGCGGCGGGTCTGGAGCAAGGCGCTGGCCGGCGAGCCCGCGGACACCGTCACCGGCCTGGCCCTGACGCTGAATCGCCAAAAGACCTGGCGATGGGTGGGAGCCGAGCTGATCCGCTTCCACAAGGCAGCCTTCGCCGGCTTCGACGACACCCTTGCCACCGAACTGGCCGAGGGGCTCGACAGTTGGGAAAGCGTCGACGGCTACGCCCGCACCCTGACCGGCCCGGCCTGGGCGTGCGGGCAGATCAGCGACGGCCTGATTGACGCCTGGTCTCGCTCGCCTGACCGCTGGCTGCGTAGAGCCGCCCTGGTCAGCACCGTCGCCCTCAACCGTCCCGCCGAGGGAGGCTGCATCGACGCCGCCCGCACCCTGGCGATCTGCGCACGGCTGGCGGGCGACCGCGACGATATGGTTGAGAAGGCGGTTTCCTGGGCGCTGCGAGAGCTGGGCCGGCAGGAGGCTGCGCCGGTTCAGGCCTTCCTGGCGACACATGAAGTCGGCGCCCGCGTGCGGCGCGAAGTCGGCAACAAGCTGCGGACCGGACTTAAGACTCCCAAGGCCCGCGCTTGACAGGAAAAATGCCCTTCCGTCCCGTACGCTTGACGCCGAACGCCCCCATGAAGTCGCGGTAGTCCTGCGCGTCGACGTCGGGCTTCCACAGCCGGTTGTAGTGGAACATGAAGTTCGCAAGACCGAGCAACAGCAGACCGAAACTGGTCCCGCCGATCCCAACCCATTCGTACCGCTTATAGAGCGCCAGACCCAGAATCACGCTGAGCACGCCGACGATGATGAGCCCGGCTTGCAGCGCCGACGAGTACCCGAGGGGCTTTTCTCCGTCCGCCATGTCAGCCTCCGTTGGCCCAGGGAAGTGTCGCTCTCCCGGAGATCAGCCTGCCAGAAATTCGCCGATCACCTGATAGGTCCGGCGGTCCTGCACCATGAACAGGTGCCCGCCCTCGAACAACTCCAGCCGCGCCTCGGGGATGCGTTCGGCCATGCGTTCCTGCGTCACTGGCAAGGCGATGCCGTCGTAGCGGCCGCCGCAGATCAGGGTCGGCGCCGAAATATCGCCCAGCCGGTCCCAGACGTCGTGATGGCGGCGCGCCTGCAGTTGGGCCCGCGCGCCCATCGCCCGGCCGGGTTCGTCGGCGTAGGGATCATTCTCCGCCATGGCGATCAGCCCATCCATCACCTGCGGATGGCTGTCCTGCCAGGCTGCGTCGTGGCGGGTGTCTGAGATGGGGGCCATGAAGCGAATGCGCTCGGCCGGTGGCAGGTCCTGGACATCATGCAGCGGATAGCTGGCCCCGCCCGACCCGCCCGGCGAAGTGCAGCACAGCACCAGTCGCTCGATCCGGCCCGGATGGCGCAGGGCCATTTCCAGCGCCACCATGCCGCCGAACGAGATGCCCATCACCGGCACGCGGTCCCAGCCTAACGCATCCAGCACCCCGGCCGCGTCGTCGGCATACTGGGCCATGCTGTAGGGCGGGTCGGGCTTGTCGCTCTGGCCCAGGCCGCGCTGATCGTAGCTGGCGACGGTACGGGCGCGGGTCAGGGGGGCGTCGAAGATGTTTGGCTTGCGGCGCAGGTCGCCGCCCGACCCCATGATGGCCAGCATCGGCGGGCCGGCGCCGGCCTGCTCGATCCACAGATTGAGGTCATTGACGCGCTGGAGGCTCATGACGACAGCAAGCCGCCGCCGGGCCGCCGGGTCAAGCCGTGTAGAACTCGACGATCAACTCGTCGTCGGTGACCCGCGCGGCCAGATACAGCGTCGCCGTATGCCGAAAGCGCAGGTCGACATAGTTCCACGCCACGGTCGCATCCCGCCCATGGCCCACGGCCGAGCCCGGGACGATGCGCGAGTGACCGTGCCGCTCAAGTATCTCGCAATCCGCCTGGAGCGCGGCGTCATAGAGGGCGTTGGACATCTGACACAGGCCCCCGCCAACCGCGGGGACCAGCCGTCCCGATTGCAGCATCCGACCCGCCGCATAGCCCTTGGCCGTACTGGCCCGGCCGATCTGCCGCCAGAAGCTGAAAGTCTGTCCGGCCTTCAGCACCCGTCCGTCCAGCGCCGCCGCCGCTACGGTCAGGTTCTGCACCTTGCCGCGCTGATGACTGTGCTGGCGAGACCGCTCGGCCGACCACAGCGGCGTCACCGATCGCGCAGCTGGCGTCGCCCCGGCTGGGATTGCCGCCGGCGACATCCGCTCCAGTCCAGCGAACAGGTCCAGACCCGCGCGCGCCAGCCGGTAGACCGCGACCTTGAGGTGGAACACCGCCCCAGAGACCAGACTGTGCGGCTCGCGCCACTCGTCGTCGGCGATCAGCTCTCTAGCAGTCTGAAGCTCGGTCATGCGCCCCCGCGTATGCCCTCAGACACCAGAGCCGGCCGCGGGCGGCAACCCCCAATCGAGGGGTTGACTCATCGCCGCGGGCATAGCCATTTATGAATATAGCCATTTGGTGATGTATGATTTTTACGGCGGCGGAACGGCTCGACCTGATCTTCGGAGCCCTGGCCGATTCAACGCGCCGGGCCATCCTGGAGCGGGCCTATCATGGCGAGGTTACGGTGACTGATCTGGTGGCCAGCTTCGAGCTCAGCCAGCCCACGATCTCCAAGCATCTCAAGGTGTTGGAGCGCGCAGGCCTGATCTCGCGCGGCCGCGAGGCGCAGTTCCGCCCGGTGCGGATCGAGGCCCCTGCCCTGGCCGGCGCCGACCACTGGCTGGGGGCCTATCGCCGGCTCTGGGAGGATCGCCTGTTACGGCTGGACGGCCTGGTCGAAGACTTGAACCGTGAGGGGGACGCCTAGGTGAGCGGCATTGCTGACGATCAGATCCGCGAGCTGACCATCGTCCGGGTCTATGACGCGCCGGCCCGGATCCTGTTCCGCGCCTGGTCCGAGCGGGACCTGCTGATGCGCTGGTTCGGACCTGAGGGCTGGCCGGTGACGATGTGCGAGGTAGACTTCCGCGTCGGGGGAAGCTTCCGCATGGCCATGACCGGCCACAGCGGCATCCAGAATCCACCTTTCGGCGGGACCTACCTGGAGATCGTGCCCAACAAGCGCATCGTCTACGACAACGGCTTCGAGATGGTCGGCGCGGAAAAGATGGTCAGCACCCTTACCTTCGATGAGGTCGACGTCCGCACCACCTTGACCCACCACACCCTGTTCGGCAGCCGGCAGATGTATGTCGAGCATGTCGGGGGGGGATTTGAGGCTGGGACAAACTCGGGTCTGGATCAGCTCAGCGAACTGGCTGAGGAGATGCTGGCGGGAGAGCGGGGCTGATCCCATGGCCCTGGCGATCGTCAGCTATCCCGAGCTTGCGCCTGTCGACAGCGCCTGGATCGAGGCCGGGCGCCGACGGCGTGACCCGCAGGCGGGGATAGTCGGCGCCCACTTCACCCTGGTCTTTCCTGTCGAAGGCCTGGATGCTGCTGCGGTTGCCAATCACGCTCAGGCCGTTGCTGGCGCGACGCCGCCCATCGTCTTCCAACTGACCACTGCTCATGCTTTTCGCGACCGCTTTTCGACAGCCAGCCATGTCTTCCTGACGCCCGCTGCGGGCCAAGCAGAGATCCGTCGCCTGCATGCGACGCTCTACGACGGCATTCTGACCGCGCATCTGAGATCAGACATTTCCTACGTCCCGCACATCACCGTAGCGGCGGCGGAGACCTTCGAGGAAGCGAAGGAAATCGCCGTCGGTCTCGGCGAGATCGCCATCGAGGGCCGCCTGACGTCGCTGGACCTGGTCGGCTTCGACGGCCGGACAGTCACGCCGCTGCGGCGTTTTCCGCTCGCCGGCTGAACAGCAAAAAGCCCGCCGGGCGGACCTGGCGGGCTCTTGATTTTGGGTGCGGGAGTAGGATTTGAACCTACGACCTTCAGGTTATGAGCCTGACGAGCTACCGGGCTGCTCCATCCCGCGGCAATGCGGTGGAAGTATCGTGAACAAGGGTCAGTCTGAGCGCCGCGAACGGAACTCAGAGGACTTACAATTTGCATCCGCTCGGCGGACCTGGCGGCGACCTACTCTCCCGCGCCTTGAGACGAAGTACCATTGGCTCTGGAGGACTTAACGACCGAGTTCGGAATGGGATCGGGTGGGGAACCTCCGACATAGCCACCAGGTCGGCGGAGCGGATGCAAATTGTGAGAAGACATCATAGACGCGCTTACAAAGCGCGGGTTGCATGAGTTCAACTAAGAACGATCAAGCCTATCGAGCGATTAGTACCAGTAAGCTGCATGCCTCGCGGCACTTCCACACCTGGCCTATCAACGTGGTGGTCTACCACGGCTCTCAGCGAAGCCTTGTTTTGAGGTTAGTTTCCCGCTTAGATGCTTTCAGCGGTTATCTATTCCACACTTAGCTACCCTGCTGCGCGGCTGGCGCCACGACAGGTCCACCAGAGGTGTGTCCATCCCGGTCCTCTCGTACTAGGGACAGATCCTCTCAAGCTTCGTACACCCACGGCAGATAGGGACCAAACTGTCTCACGACGTTCTGAACCCAGCTCACGTACCACTTTAATCGGCGAACAGCCGAACCCTTGGGACCTGCTCCAGCCCCAGGATGTGATGAGCCGACATCGAGGTGCCAAACTTTGCCGTCGATATGGACTCTTGGGCAAAATCAGCCTGTTATCCCTAGAGTACCTTTTATCCGTTGAGCGATGGCCCTTCCACGCAGGACCACCGGATCACTATGGCCGACTTTCGTCTCTGTTCGACTTGTCAGTCTCACAGTCAGGCGGGCTTATGCCATTGCACTCGACGACCGATTTCCGACCGGTCTGAGCCCACCATCGCGCGCCTCCGTTACACTTTGGGAGGCGACCGCCCCAGTCAAACTGCCCGCCACGCCATGTTCCGGACCCGGATAACGGGCCGCGGTTAGACGTCAACAACAATAAGGGTGGTATTTCAAGGTTGGCTCCGCCAGAGCTGGCGCCCCGGTTTCGTAGCCTCCCACCTATCCTACACATGTTGTTGCTAACGCCAAGGCGAAGCTGCAGTAAAGGTTCATAGGGTCTTTCCGTCTGACCGCGGGAACCCCGCATCTTCACGGGGAATTCAATTTCGCTGAGCCCATGCTGGAGACAGTGGGGAAGTCGTTACGCCATTCGTGCAGGTCGGAACTTACCCGACAAGGAATTTCGCTACCTTAGGACCGTTATAGTTACGGCCGCCGTTTACCGGGGCTTCAATTCGGAGCTTGCACCCCTCCTTTTAACCTTCCGGCACCGGGCAGGCGTCAGACCCTATACGTCGCCTTGCGGCTTCGCAGAGCCCTGTGTTTTTGATAAACAGTCGCTACCCCCTGGCCTGTGCCACTCTACAAAGGTTGCCCTAAATAGAGTCACGCTTATCCCGAAGTTACGCGTGCAATTTGCCGAGTTCCTTCAGCATGGTTCTCTCAAGCGCCTTGGTATACTCTACCTGTCCACCTGTGTCGGTTTCGGGTACGGTCTCCGTCAGAGTTATTTCCTGGGACATCTTCACTGCCGGGAACAATCCAGTAAGCCCCGACAATATACGACATCCGTCACTTCTGACTGGCTCAGGAATATTCACCTGATTCCCATCGACTACGCCTTTCGGCCTCGCCTTAGGGGCCGGCTAACCCTGCGCAGATTAGCTTTACGCAGGAACCCTTGGACTTTCGGCGAGAGTGTCTCTCACACTCTTTGTCGCTACTCATGTCAGCATTCTCACTTCCGATACCTCCAGCAAGCCTCACGGCTCACCTTCACAGGCTTACGGAACGC
>JBBRZO010000011.1:0-180882 GCA_038236615.1 Caulobacterales bacterium | reverse complement strand
GGCGACGGCAAGGTCGCGCCGATCACGCTGGCCACGGTGATCTGCGAGGCGGTGACGCCCTGCAGCAGGGCCGTCTCTCCTGCGCTGAAGGTGATCAGGGTGTCGGAGCCCTGCTGGTCGATCGACTGGATCGACCCGAACCCCGAGGCGTCGATCAGATCCTGGCCGACCACGAAGTCGGTGACGGTGTCGGAGCCGCCGCCCGGCGAGAACACGAAGACGTCGCTCCCCGCTCCGCCGGTCAGGATGTCGGTCCCGGCCCCGCCGATCAGGATGTCGTCGCCATCGCCGCCGTTGAGCTGGTCGTTGCCGGTTCCGCCGTCCAGGCGGTCGGAACCGCCCAGGCCGCTGAGCACGTCATTGCCGCCCAGGCCGTTGATCTGGTCGTTGCGGCTGTCGCCGCTGGAGGTGTTGTTGTTGTTGTTGCCGTTGATCGTCCGCGCATAGGTCACCGGCGGCGGCGACACGGCCGGCGGCGGAGACGGCGGCGGCGCAGGCGGGGGGCTCACCGGCGGTGGGCTGGGCGGAGGTGGCGGTGACGGTGGCGGGCTCACCGGTGGCGGGCTTGGCGGTGGCGCTGGAGGTGGACTGGGCTGCGCGATTTTGGCGCCGATGAAGCTGGCGTTGGTCAGAGAGCCGGCCGCAACGCCGTTCAGCAGCAGTGTCACTCCACCTGCAAAGGACACCAGGGCCGAGCCGCCCTGGTCGGTAACAGATGCCACCGCACCAAAGGCCGTCGCGTCGATCAGGTCCTGGCCGACTACGAAGTCAGTGACCGTATCGGCGCCACTTCCGGAGGCGACGGTGAAGACGTCAGCTCCGGCTCCGCCGGTCAGGCTGTCATCCCCGGTCCCACCAACCATGATGTCGTCGCCGTCCCCGCCGTTGAGGACATCGATGCCATCGCCGCCGTCCAACCGATCACTGCCGCCATTGCCGCTTAGAACGTCATCTCCGGCCAAGCCGTTAATCTGCTCGTTGCGAGTATCACCGGTCAGGATATTGGCCTTGGTATTGCCGTTGAGGGTCCGGGAATAGACGACCGGCGGCGGCGGCGGAGCCGATGGAATTGGCAATCCGACGAAGCTCGCGTTCGTCACCGTCGACGCGACGACATTCATGAGCCGTAACGTCACGCCCGCGGCTACGGTGATCAGAGTGTTCGCACCGTCCTGAACGATGCTCTCGTAGCCACTGAAGGCCGAGACATCGATCTTGTCCGTGCCGACGACGAAGTCCGACATGGAGTCGCCGCCGCCATTCAGCGTCATGACGATAGTGTCGGCGCCTGAGCCGCCACTCATCGTGTCAGCGCCCAGGCCACCAATCAGGACATCATTGCCATCCCCTCCCTGCAACGTGTCGTCGCCGTCTCCGCCGAGCAATTTGTCGTTGCCATCGCCACCGTTAAGAGCATTGGCCCCACCGTTTCCGGTGATGATGTCATCGCCGCCGCGACCATTCACCGAGCTAGGGCCAACGCCTGGAGCCGCCGTGATCGTGATCTCATTCGCCAGGTCATTGCCATCGACCTGATGGCTAACACTTTCGACAACCAGGTTTTCGACGTTGGCGGTCAGCGTGTAGTTTGGACCCATGGCGTGGACGGTATCGACTCCCCCATCCAGAGCCTCAACGACTTGGTTTTGGTCAGTAACGTAGTAGGTGTCGTTACCCGCCCCACCTTCCAAAACGTCGCCACTCGACATGTAGTCGATCAAGGTATCGTCGCCGGCCCCACCGAACAGATGATCAGAGTCGCCGCCGCCGCTGATCGTGTCATTGCCATCGCCGCCACTTAGCCAGTCTTGCGCGGAGCCTCCGGTTATGGAGTCGTTTCCGCTTAGACCCTCGATGTGATTGCTGACATTGAGGCCAGTGAGCGTATCAGCGCCACCCGTTCCGTTGATCTGGTTGTAGCCCGCGGGCGCCACGCCGACGGAACCCATAGTGAAATTGCTATTCGTCAGCGTGGTCGCGTTGACCCCAGCGAGCCGGATCGTCACGCCGCCCGCATAGGTGATAAGCGCGTCAGCTCCGCTTTGTGCGATCGTCAATAGCGCGCCCACGGCGGTGCTATCGATGCGGTCGTTGTTGAAATCCGTTATGGTGTCCTGACCGCCGCCGACGGTAACTACGAAGGTATCAAGCCCACCGCCACCTGTCAGGGTGTCGTTTCCGATACCGCCAGTGATCGTATTATCGCCGGCGTTGCCTGTCAGGGACTGGGCGGTAGCAGCGGCGCCAATCAGGTTCTCAACATTGGCGCTCAGTGTATAGCTGGCGAGGTTGGTTTTAACCGTATCGACGCCGCCCGCGCCATTTTCGCTGACAACGTCTCCAACATTGTCGACCGTGTAGGTATCGTTGCCCGACCCGCCCGCCATGGTGTCGGCGCCCAAGCCGCCGTCGATGGTGTCGTTACCGGCGCCGCCTGAAACTAAGTTGTCCAGACTGTTACCGGTCAGAGCTTGGCCAGAAGTCGACTGGCCAACTAGGTTCTCGACCTCTCCTCCAAGGGTATAGACGGCCAGCCCGGTATAGACCGTATCCGACCCGCCCCCGGCCACCTCGGTTACGGTGTCACCAATATTGTCGATGTAGTAGCTGTCGTCGCCCGCGCCGCCGGTCATGGCGTCCGCGCCGCTGCCTCCGTTCAGGACGTCCGCGCCGGCTCCGCCATTCAGGACGTCACTTCCCGCGCCGCCGAACAGGTAGTCGTCCCCTGTCTCGCCGTTGAGCGTGTCGTCCTCTGATCCGCCGTCGAGCCAGTCTGTTCCCAGGCCGCCATTGAGGGTGTCGTTGCCGGCCATGCCGTAGATCTGATCGCTGGCGGCCGTGCCCGTCAGCGTCTCACCGACGCCACTGCCATTGATCAGATTAAAGCCGTCCGGCGGCGGGCCAGGCGGCGGCGAAGCCACGAACCCGATGAAGTCCGAATTGTCGATGTCGCCGACCAGGGCGTTCTTAATCAGCGCCGTCGTACCATCGGCGAAGATCAACAGCACATCGGCGCCTTGCTGAGCCTTCGAGTAGCCCCCGAACGCCGATATGTCGAAGTGATCCACGCCATTCTGGAAATCGACGATCGTGTCCGCACCGCCGCCGCGGGTGAAGACAAAAATGTCCGCCCCGGCCCCGCCCGTGATCGTGTCGTCGCCGCCGTCTCCCCGCAGCACATCCGCGCCCGCGCCGCCGTCGATGACGTCCGCCCCTTGATTGGCGGCGCTCACTTCATCCGACAGGTCGCTGTCGCCGTAGATGACATCGTCGCCGTCGCCGCCGTTCAGAGTGTCGCTTCCGCCCCCCCCGAACAGTGTATCGGAGCCGCCAAGACCAAAGGCGGTGTCATTGCCGTTCCAACCCGCGAACACGTCGGAGAGCGCTCCGCCATGTATGATATCGACACCGTCACCGCCGACCAGGGTGATCGCTTCGATGCCGACTATTGACCCGGCTGCGCCAGGGCTCAGCTGTTGCGACGATGCCAGATCGATTGTGACTCCGACCGCCTGACCACGAATGTTCAGCTCGGCGCGGTCGGCCCCGCTGCCCCCGTCCACGATATCCCCATAGCCGGCGAAGATCGTGTCGTTACCGGCGCCCCCTCGGAGGATGTCGACATCGCTTCCGGTCGCCGAGGCAGTGTGGCCGTAGAGCAGATCGTCCCCATCTCCCCCTTCCAGCGTATCGGCGCCACCCTGGCCGACAAGCAGATCGTTTCCACCCAGTCCCTGCAGCAATTCTGGGCTCGCCGATCCGTTAAGGGTGTCGGCGCCAGCCGTTCCCACCAGGGTATTGGCGGACGGGGGCGGGGGCGGCGGGAGTGGCGAAGGGCTGGGCGGTGATGGCGTGGCTAGAAAACTCGATTTCGTCAGAGTCGAAGCGATGACGCCCAGGAGACGAACCGAATCGCCGCCCGCAAAGGTCAGCAGCGTGTCGTTGCCTGACTGCGCAATGGTCGGCGCTGATCCGTAGGCCGTAGCGTCGATCCAGTCCTGGCCGATCCGGAAATCGGTAATTGTGTCGGCGCCGCCGCCCGGCGCGAAGATGAAGACATCCGCGCCGCCGCCGCCAGTCAGACTGTCATTCCCGGCGCCGCCGTCCAGAATATCCGCGCCATAGCCGCCATTCAGGGCATCCGCGCCGGCGCCGCCTTCCAGCCGATCCGCGCCGCCATGGCCGCGCAACTCATCGTCGCCCCCGAGGCCGCGGAGCAGGTCAGGACTGCCAAAGCCATCCAGCGCCTCGCGAACAGCCGTCCCGGTGAATAGCTGATAGGCCGTTGGAGCAGTAGGGGCGGCAGGCGTCATCGCGCCGAGGATGAAGCTGGCCGAGGTGACCGCCGAAGCGGTGGTGTAGAGCAGAGTCAGGGTCTCGCCGCCAGCGAAGGTCACCTTGGTCGAGGTTCCAGCCTGGACGATGCTGGCCGGAGCCCCGACATTGCGGGCGTCGATCCGGTCTTCGCTGGGCTGGAAGTCCTGGATAATGTCGGCGCCGCTGCCGCGCAGCACCACGAAGATGTCGGCGCCCTGACCGCCGAGGAGCGTGTCGTTCCCATCGCCGCCGACCAGGATGTCTGCGCCGTCCCCGCCGCGCAGAGTGTCCTGCCCGCCTTCGCCCTCAAGGCGGTCGTCGCCGCCGGCGCCCATAAGGGTGTCGTCGCCGTCATCGGCGATAAAGACGTCGACGCCCGCCGTGCCGGTGAAGTAGTCGTTGACGAAGGTCCCGATGGTCTCGTTGATCGCCGGCCCGGCAGGCGGCGGCGGACGGTCGCCGAAAAGCAGGTTCGCGCTGGTCAGCTGATCGGGCGTGACGCCGCGGATGACGATCTTGGTGAAGTTGCCGATGGTGACGATGGTGTCGTCGCCCTGACGGTACAGGCTGTCATAGCCGGTCTCCGGCAACTTGAGCACGTCCTTGCTGACGTCGAACCCAAAGATTTGGTCTTCGACCAGCCGGAAGGTCCCCAGTCCCCGGATGCTGTCCGTCCATCCGCTGAAATCGAAGGTGTCAGCGCCCGCGCCGCCGAACATGACGTCTCCGCCGAGATAGTCGATGATCAGGTCGCCGCCATCGCCGGCATGGATGATGTCGTCCCCGATGCCGCCCTGCAGGACGTTGTGCGAGGTATCGGAGGGCCCAGTACGGCTGCCGCCATAAATTATGTCGTCCTGGGCTCCCCCCGTCAGGATGTCGGCGCCCAGCCCTCCCTCGATCAGGTTGCTGCCGCCCCACCGCCCGCTCAGGGTGTCTGCGAAGTCGGACCCGATCAGCGCTTCGATGTCGAAAAGCCGATCCACGCCCGCACCGGTTTCCTGGGCCGCGCCGGCAACGCCATTGATGGTGTCGGCTGTGACGGTGACGCCGGCAGTGGCATGGGCGTAGGAGACCGTGTCGAACCCGACGCCGCCCATAAAGGTGTCGGCGCCGCTGCCGCCCACCAGGATGTCGTCGCCGTCCCCGCCCTCGAGCACGTTCGCGCCACCCAGGCCATCCAGAACGTCGGCGCCCGACGTGCCGATCAGATGATCGTCTCCCGCCGTTCCGGTCTTCGTCGGCCCGGCCGAAGGCGGCGGCGGCAGCAGGCGCGGCGGGGGCGGCAGCGGCGAAAGTGGCGGCGGCGGCGAAACAGTCACCGGATCGATGATGAAGTCGGCGCGGGTTATCAGGCTGGCCGAAACGTTCTTCAGCAGCGCCGTGCTGCCGCCCAGAAAGGTCACCAGCGTGTCGGCGCCCTGCTGGACAGCGCTCAGATAGCCTTCGAAGGCCCGCGCATCGATCAGGTCCACGCCGTCCTGGAAGTCGGTGATGACGTCCGCACCGCCCGACTGGGAGAACACGAACACATCGATTCCGGCGCCGCCGGTCAGGGTGTCGTTGCCAGTCCCTCCGTCGAGGATATCGTCGCCACCCCCGCCGTTGAGTTGGTCATTGCCGCCCAGGCCGTTGAGCCTTTCGTGACCTTCGCCGCCGGTAATGACGTTAGGATCGCTGCTGCCGCCAAGCGTGATCCGCTCGTGGTTCGGAATCACCGGCGAAGGCGGCGGCGGCGGCGAGGCCGGTAAAATGAAATGGGACGGCGTCAGATCGCCGGCCTGCCAGTTCATCACCAGCACAGAACCACCGGAGCCGAAGGTCACAAGAGCGTCGCTGCCCTGCTGCACGATGCTAGACACGCCGCCGACTGCCGAGACGTCGATCCGGTCCGCCCCGCCGACGCCGAAGTCGGCGATCGTGTCCGCGCCGCCGCCGGGCGTGAAGATGAAGGTGTCGATGCCATTGCCGCCAGTGAGCCTATCGTCTCCCGCGCCGCCATTGATGCGGTCGTCGCCGTCCAGGCCATAGACGTTGTCCGCGCCCGCCGTGCCGTTGACGGCGTCGCTGACGATCTTGCCGTAGATGTAGCTCACCACCGTCGGCGCGGCCGGAATGGCGGGCGTGGGGGGCGGCGGCGACGGGGGCGGCGGCGGGCTGGCATAGGGGATATTGCCGGTGCTCGAGCCGCCAACCCGGACGGCGCCCGACGCCTCCAACTGGGCGGCCGTCACGCCCTTGACCAGAACGGAACCGACGCCGTCCGGGAACCCGATCAGCGTATCCTGCCCGCCGTTTACCGGCCTCAGGAAATACTCAAAGATATTGTTCAGGGTCGACAGCCAGATGAGGTCGCCCTCAGACGCCTTGAAGTCGGTGATCACCGTGTCCAGAGCACCGGCGCCCTTGACCCAGAAAAGATCCGCGCCGGAGCCGCCGGTCAGGGTGTCGTTGCCGGAGTCACCCATCAGCATGTCGTCGCCAGCGCCGCCGTTGAGCGTATCGTTTCCTTCAAGGCCGAAGAGTCGATCACCTTGAGCGGTGCCGACCAGAACATCGTCGCCCGAAGTGCCCCAGACCGGGTTTGGCGGTTGCACGGCCGGCGGCGGCGGCGGCCCCGGCGGCGGCGGCGGCGGTAGCTGATGGACGAAGTTGGCGCTGGTCAGCGCCGCCAGGGTCGTGTTCTTCAGCAGCGCCGAACCGCCGCCCGGGAAGCTGACCAAAACGTCCGCGCCAACCTGGCTGAGCGAATAGGTGACCCCGACCGCCATCTCGATGCGGTCCTCGGCCGCGGAGAAGTCGCTGATGACGTCTGCGCCTTCGCCGCTGTTAAAGACGAAGACGTCCGCGCCCGCGCCGCCCATCAGACTATCGGCGCCCTTGCCGCCTTCGAGCCGGTCCTCCCCTGTCCCGCCATCGAGCCGGTCGTTGCCAGCGCCGCCCTTGAGGAAATCGGCGCCGTCATTGCCGTAGACGGTTCCGGTCACCGAGCCGCCGGAGCCGTCGAAACTGTCGGCGGCGACGCTGAGGCTCACGCTGCCTTGTATCAGCCCGCTATTGTAGATCCGGTCGCCGATATAGCTCGACGTGTCGTGGGCGTGGCTGAAATCGATGTCGCCCTGGATCGTGCCGCTGTTGGTGACGAAGGTCCTGTCGCCCCTCTGGACGCCAAGGATGTCGCCGGCGATCAACCCGGTATTGTTGATTTGGCCATAGCTGTAGCCGGTGATCACGACGGCATGCTCGGCGCGGATCTCGCCGCTGTTGTTGAGCGTGCCGCCGTTCAGCCGGACGCCAATGGCCTCGGCGCCAGCAAGCGTGGTCGATGCCGTGATCAGACCGGTATTGCCGATGTAGCGGCTAGAGCCGCCGGACTCGAGCGCCACGGCCTTGACCGCCCCGGTGGCCCGGATTTCGCCGGAGTTGAAGACGACCTCGCCGTTGGCCAGGGTTACGGCGTAGGCGCCGTTCGAGTCCGATTGCGCGATGATGCTGCCGGAATTGACCAAAGTCGGCCGCTCATAGAAGTCGCCGGTCCCCCAGGTGATGACGGCGAGTGCGCTGCCGCCGTCGGAGTGCGCTTCGATGCGGCCGTCATTTTCGACACGGGCTTGCGCCCCCGAAACGAAGGTCCATGTCTCGCCAGGAGCCAGGGAGGTAACGGTCGTCAGGCCGGTGTTGTAGAAGACTCTGAGGTTATTCACGTCCAGGGCGGAGCCGCCGGCGGAACGCACCACCTCGATCGTGCCATTGTTCGTCAGCGCCGTGGGCGTCCCCCAGGCGGTGAAGACCCCGAACTCGCCACTGGACGTCCAGACTTGCCCGTAGTCGATCGTGAAGTCGGACGTGAGCGGGTAGCCGTCAGCGGCGAAGATGTTGGAGGACAGGTAGAGGCCCAGGCTCCCATCGGGCAGCGGGGCTTCCGCGCCCGCGGCGATGGGGCTGAGCCCAACCGCAGACCCCGGCGCCGTAGCGTTGTTCGCCACCGTGGCCCCGACCCGCACCAGCACCGTGGCGCCGCCCAGGCTGTAGGTCCGGTAGTCGTGGCCGGCGATGGTCTCCAAAGCCCCTGTGGTCCAGGCTCCGACCAGGTCGACCTTGTCACTGGCCTGGGCGTCCAGCACCAGCCGAGTTTCGCCGCCAGTAAGAGCGGCGACGTCCGCCGACCGGACCACCAGTTCCTTGCCGCCACCCAGCTGGATGGCCTCGATTTCCTTGACCCGCCCGCTGGCGATCACCGCCTGCAAGTCCAGCACCTTGTTTCCGGTCGGCAGGACCCAGGTGTCGAAGCCTTCGCCGCCGTCGATGACCTCGAAGGTCAGGTCGGCCGTGATGATGTTGTCGTCGCCGTCGCCGCCCCAGACGAAGTCGGCCGCTTCGGTAGTGATGGTGTCGGCGCCGAATTCGCCGAACAGGCCGTCATTGCCCGCGCCACCGGTGATGACATCGTCATTCGCGCCGCCCAGGAGCAGGTCGTTGCCGCCGGCGCCGTCGATCGTGTCGTTCCCCAGCCCCCCATCGACCCGGTCAACCCCCGCGCCACCGACGAACCGGTCCGCGCCGAAATCGAGGTCGACGACACCATCGATGGTCCCGCCCGCCGTGTCGACGCTGTCGTTGCCGTCGCCCATGTAGACGTCGCCGACGATAGTCCCCCTGTTGGTCAGGATGTCGTCGCCCAGCTCGAGATAGATCACCCCTTCGATCCGGCCGCCGGCCTCGTTGGTGATATCCTCGATGCCCGCCTGGGGCGGCGAGAAGGAATAGCTGTCGGCGAAGATGGCGAAGTCGCCCTTGATCAACCCGTTGTTGACGATCTTCATCCGCTCGTTCGCCAGGTGACTGGCGTAGATGCCGATACTGGCGGCGTCGGGATCCAGCGTGACCGCCTCGATCCTACCGGCGTTGTTCACCTCCGGGTTCGCGCCCGGGATGATGCCGCCCCGGAAGAAGTAGATGCCGACCGCCTGCTGTCCACCCTCGGCCAGGATCTGGCCGGTGGCGCTGTTGAAGACCGCTCCGCCGTTATCCATGAACAGGCCGAAGGCGTCGCCGACCGGCGCCTGGGCCGCGATAAGCCCGCTGTTCTGGATGTAGGAGCTCATGTCCTCGGTGACGGCGCCGAACGCCGAGCCGCTGTCGACCAGCGCGAAGATGCGGCCGGTGTTGTTCAGGCCGGGGCCTACCACCACACCGTTGGCCAGGCCACGGCCCAGATCGACGACGATCAGGCCGGTGTTGGTGACATAGGACGACGGGGCGAAAATGCCGAACTGGTCTTGGCCCAGGGGGTCGTCGGGCGGGCGATACCAGATGGCGCCGTTGTTGGTGATGTCGTAACCGGTGTGGACTGCAACGCCCCAGCGAAGATCGATCGGATTCTTGATGATCGTCGTCGCGTACAGTGTCTGGCCGGCCGCGATCGTATAGGCGCCGGTGGTGACCAGCGTGGCGGTGAGGTTAACGGTCGTCGGCGGCGCGCCCGGCGACGGGATGATGCTGGCCAGCAGCTTCTGGCCCGGCTTGTCCGCCGGCGCCATTGCCCGCCGGCTGGTCGTCGGCTCGCTCGCGCGGTCCCAATCCTGAAACTGAGTCAGACCAAGCGAGAACACATCGACGGGTCCGTCCAGCCCGACGATCCACGGATGTTTCACTGTACAAGCCCCCCGAGGGGGACAACCAGCCCCCTGACCCATGGGTCAGGGTAGCAATCCAGCCGTGAGTGGCAAGCGACGGTTTTGCTACCGCGCGAACTTCTGGAACTTGATCCGGTGCGGGATCAGGCTGTCGACGCCCAGGCGGCGCTTCTTGTCTTCCTCGTACATCTCGAAGTTGCCCTCAAACCATTCCACGTGGCTGTCGCCTTCGAAGGCCAGGATGTGGGTGGCCAGGCGGTCGAGGAACCAGCGGTCGTGGCTGATGACCACGGCGCAGCCGGCGAAGTCTTCCAGCGCCTCTTCCAGGTTCTGCAGGGTCTCGATGTCCAGGTCGTTAGTTGGTTCGTCGAGCAGGATCAGGTTGCCGCCCGTCGCCAGGGTCTTGGCCAGGTGGACGCGGTTGCGCTCACCGCCCGACAGCAGGCCGACCTTCTTCTGCTGGTCGCCGCCCTTGAAGTTGAAGCTGCCGACGTAGGCGCGGCTGTTGATCTCGCGCTTGCCGACCATCATCACATCGGTGCCGCCGCTGATCGCCTGCCAGACGGTGTCGGTGGGATTGAGGTCGTCGCGGCTCTGGTCGACATAGGCCAGCTTGACCGTCTCGCCGACCTTGATGCTGCCGCCGTCGGGGGTTTCCTGGCCGGTGATCAGCTTGAACAGGGTCGACTTGCCGGCGCCGTTGGGGCCGATGACCCCGACGATGCCGTTAGGCGGCAGGCGGAAGGTCAGGTCCTTGAACAGCACCTTGTCGCCGTATTCCTTCTCCAGGCCGCTGACCTCGAGCACCACGTTGCCGAGGCGCGGGCCGGGTGGGATCTGGATGACCGCGTAGCTCTGGTCCTTGGTGGCCATCTCCTGCTCGCGGACCATCTCGTCATAGGCCGCCAGACGGGCCTTGGACTTGGCCTGGCGGGCCTTGGCGCCGGAGCGCACCCAGTCCAGTTCGCGGGTCAGGGCGCGCTGGCGGGCCTCGGACTCCGACTTCTCCTGGACGACGCGCTTCTGCTTCTGCTCAAGCCAGCCGGAGTAGTTGCCCTCGTAGGGCAGGCCCTTGCCGCGGTCCAATTCCAGCGTCCACTTGGTCACCTGGTCCAGGAAGTAGCGGTCGTGGGTGACCAGGATGACGCAGCCCGGGAAGGCCTCCAGGTGGTGCTGCAGCCAGGCCACGGACTCGGCGTCCAAGTGGTTGGTCGGCTCGTCCAGCAGCAGCATGTCGGGTTTGGAGAGCAGCAGCCGGGCCAGCGCCACGCGGCGCTTCTCACCGCCCGACAGCTGGGTCACGCCGCTATCGTTAGGCGGACAGCGCAGAGCGTCCATGGCCATCTCGATACGGCTGTCGATGTCCCACAGGTCGCCGGCGTCGATCTTCTCCTGGAGGGCGGTCATCTCCTCCATCAGCTCGTCTGTATAGTTCTCGCCCATCTCGGCGGCGACGGCGTTGAAGCGATCGAAGATGGTCTTTTCCTCGCACCAGGCGATGACATTTTCCCAGACGTTCTTGCTGTCGTCGAGGTGGGGCTCCTGCTCCAGATAGCCGCGCTTGATGCCGTCGGCCGCCTTGGCCTCGCCGCCGAACTCCTTGTCGATGCCGGCCATGATCTTCAGCAGGGTCGACTTACCCGAGCCGTTCACCCCGACCACGCCGATCTTGGCGTCGGGATAGAAGCTGAGCCAGATGTTCTCGAACACCTTCTTGCCGCCGGGATAGGCCTTGGTCAGGCCCTGCATTTGGAAGATGTACTGTGCGGCCATGGGGAGGCGAGCTCGCTTGTTCGTCAGGTGTGTCGGGGTTGGGGCCGGGGTGTAGCGATCAGGCGGCGCCTTGCCAAGGGATGGCCTTCGGGGGAAGCATGCCGACCTTCGTTCGGGGAGCCTCCACATGCGCAAAGCCGCCGCCGTTTCCGCCGCCGCCCTGGCCCTTGCCGCCGGCGCCAGCCTGGCCGCCGACAAGGGATTGGATGTTGGCAACGCCGACCAGACGGCGCTTGCGGGCGCCGGGTCGGTGCGGGTGGTCGAGGCCTATCTCAAGCTGATCCGCGAACATGATCCGTCGTTGCACTCGATCATCGCCCTGAATCCCCAGGCCAAGGACCAGGCGGCGGCGGCCGACGCCCGCGCCAAGGCCGGCAAGCCGCTCGGTCCGCTCGACGGCCTGCCGATCCTGGTCAAGGACAACATCGAGACCAAGGACGCCATGGCGACCACCGCCGGCTCGCTGGCGCTGAAGGACAATGCCACCGGCCGCGACGCCCCGATCATTGCGCGCCTGCGGGCGCAAGGCGTGGTGATCCTGGGCAAGACCAACCTGTCGGAATGGGCCAACATCCGCTCGGACAACTCGATCAGCGGTTGGAGCGGCGTGGGCGGACAGGTGCGCAACCCCTATGCGCTCGACCGCAATGCCTGCGGCTCGTCCTCGGGGTCGGGGGCGGCGGTGGCGGCGGGGCTGGCCTGGGCGGCGATCGGGACCGAGACGGATGGGTCGATCACCTGTCCGGCGGCGATCAATGGGATCGTGGGGCTCAAGCCGACGGTGGGACTGCTGTCGCGCACCTTCATCGTGCCGATCAGCCATAGCCAGGACACCCCCGGGCCGATGACCCGCACGGTGCGGGACGCGGCGCTGATGCTCAACGCCATGGCCGGGAGCGATCCGGCCGACGTGGCGACCAAGGAGGCCGACGCCAGGAAGGTCGACTATACGGCGGGGCTGAAGCCCGATGCGCTGAAGGGCGTGCGGGTCGGGGTGATGCGCTATGCGGCCGGCTTCCATGCCGGGACGGACG
The DNA here is from genome assembly GCA_038236615.1 of Caulobacterales bacterium. Taxonomy (GTDB): domain Bacteria; phylum Pseudomonadota; class Alphaproteobacteria; order Caulobacterales; family Caulobacteraceae; genus Caulobacter. The sequence goes on along the minus strand of JBBRZO010000011.1, from coordinate 168,122 downwards.
CCGAGTTCGAAAAGGCGCTGGCGGTGCTCAAGGCCCAGGGCGCGACCCTGGTCGAGGTCAAGGAATTCCCCAATCGCGACAAGATCGGCGAGGACGAGGGAGTCGTGCTGTTCACGGAGCTGAAGGCCGACCTCAACAGCTACCTGGCCTCGACCGACCCCAAGAAGGTCAAGACCCGGACGCTGGCCGACCTGATCGCCTTCAACAAGGCCAACGCCGACCGCGAGATGCCCCTCTTCGGCCAGGAGCTGTTCGAGAAGGCGGAACTGACCAAGGGGCTGGACGATCCCGACTACATCAAAGCCCGCGACGAGGCCAAGCGCATGGCCGGGACCGACGGTATCGACGCGATCCTGAAGGCCGACAAGCTCGACGTGCTGGTTGGCCCGACCCTGGGTCCGGCCTGGCCGATCGACCCCGTGCTGGGTGACCGCTTCGTCGGCGGCGGCGCGGGCGGAGCGGCGGCGGTGGCCGGCTATCCGCACCTCACTGTGCCGATGGGCTATGTGCGCGGCCTGCCGGTGGGGCTGAGCTTTGTCGGGACGGCGTGGAGCGAGGCGCGGCTGTTGGGTTACGGCTACGCCTTTGAGCAGGCCACCCATGCGCGGCGGATGCCGACCTTCCTGCCGACGATCGGGGAGTAAGCGGTCAGGAAATCCACGGCTGAAACACGCTGGTGCGCCAGCCGCCAGCGCCGTCGCGCCAGAAGGTGCGCGTATAGCCACTGGGATTGCCGCTCCCGAAACCTCGGATTTCGAACATGTTCGCCTCGCGCCGATCGACGCTCAGGAGGGGCAAGGAAATTTTGACGACTATCACGAGCTTCGATCCGACGACCTGACCCTGCATCTTGGCGACTGCGGCTTCGCCGTAGCGGATGCCGTGCGTGTCCAGCCAAGCGCGCACCTTGGGGCAGGCCGCCACGGCGCTGACCGTTTTGCCGGGATAACCTCCGCTAATGACCCTGTCACCGGGCGCTTCCTCAGAGAAGACGACAGCCATACCGCTAGAGGCGAACTTCTCGGAAACCAGGGTAGCTACAGCCAGGTCGCAGGGGTCAGCGCTAGCTGGCGCGAAAAACGGCGCGTCGTTGCTGGGCTTCGCCGGCGCGGCGCCGATTGACGCCATCGCCAGCAAAGCGGCCAACCCACGCAGCATCGCCATCCCTACTTCTTAAAGAAGCCCCGCTTCGGCGGCGCCGGCGGTTGGGCCGGCGGCAGGGCTTTGGGCTCGCCGTCGCGCAGGTAGCCACGGTCGTAACCATCGGCTTCCCAGTCGCGGCGGCTGGCGCCGAAGCTGCTTTCGTCGCGCAGGGACGGCGGCATGCTGCGGGCGTTCAGGCAATAGAGGCCCGGATCCCAGCTGCGCCGCCAGCAGTCCATCGCCGAATAGGCCCAGTTGAACTGGATATCGACGTTGCTGCCCGGCTCGACATAGATCGCTTCGCGCTGGAAGTCGTAGATGCGGTTGTGGATGATCGCCGCACGACCGCCGCCGATGACGAAGCCGGTGTCACTGCCGCCGATGACCGACTCGCTGACCGAGATTTCCCCACCGTCCGAGACCACGCCACGCACGGCCCGGCAGATCCGGCTGCGGGTCAGGGTGACGTTGGCGCCGCGTTCGGCGTGCAGGCCCGAGCGGAAGCCGCAGATCACAGTGTTGCGCGCGACCAGCGTACCGCTGCCGCTGCGCAGGCCGCGGGCCAGGATGCCGACATCACCGGGATCGTTGACGCCACGCGCCAGGATGCCGACCTGGTCGAGTTTGCTCTCGCCCGTGCCGGGGGTGATGTCGAGGCCGGCGGCTTCGCCGGTGATGCGGGTGCGGGCGATGTCGATGACCGCGCCCTCGCCGACCACGGTGGCGTCCCAGGTATGGCCATCGATATTGCTGTCTCGGACGATCAGCTTGCCGCCGTTGACGTAGATCGCCGAGCTGTCGCCCCAATAGGTCACCTGGGTGCGGACCAGGGCGACGTCGGAATCCCAGGCCTCGATGCAGGCGGTGCGTGAGCCGGCCTTCACTGACAGATCGAGATCGCGAAGTTCCACACCGTGCACGCCCGGCGCAACCCGCACGCAGGGCTGGCCGCCGGTGGGCTGGAAGCTGGCCGCCGCGGTGTCGCTCGAGGTCGAGAAGGCCGAGACCCCTTCGCCCGCGATCACCACGGGGTGGGTGACGTTGATGGTTTCCTTACAGACCGAACCGGCCTTGACGTAGACCACGCCGCCATCGATCACCCGCTGCAGCGCATCGGAGACCGGGGTCGGGCCCAGTTTCGGGTCGCCACAGTCGACGGTCATGCTGGGCAGGTTGCGCGTGTAGTAGTAGGCGCCGCCCTGGCCGTAGCCGGGCTGGCCATAGCCGCCCTGCTGGCCGTAACCGGACTGCTGGCCATAGCCGCCCTGGGCGCAGGCATTCGGCTGGCCGTAGGGATCCTGCGGATTATAGCCGCCCTGTTGGGTCTGGCCGTAGCCGCCCTGCTGTGACTGCTGGCCGTAACCGCCCTGCTGAGGCTGCTGGCCGTACCCTCCGCCTTGCTGCGTCTGGCCGTAGCCGCCGCCCTGCTGCCCGTAGCTGGGATCGCAGTTGTAGGGACCATAGCCGGCCGGGGCGCGGCCCCAGCGATAGGCGCCCGGCCGCCACCGGTCTGGACGCTTGCGCGGCTTGAGCGGCGGGGTGATCAGGCCGCCGAAGTTGGGCCGGATCTGCTGGTCGATCTGCGCGTCGGGATAGGCGTCGGCCGCCATGGCGACGACGAGAACGCCGAGTGCCGCGCCGGCCGCCAGGATGACTCGGATGGCGGGTCGCATCAGCGGTAACCTCTCTGACCTGTACTGGGGTCCTGGGGCTGAGCGCCCTGGGATGTATCGCCGGACGCCGAACCGTCGTCGGTTCCATATCCGGATTGTGGCGGGCCCTGATCTCCGCCCTGGCCCTGAGGTTGGCCATAGGAACTGGGGGCCGGCGGATAGTCGTAGCCCGGCGGGCCGCCGCCATAGCCGTAGTTGCCCGCGCCACGATAGCGCGGCCGGCCGCCCCGCGAGACCTGAGCCAGCAGTTGCTGCAGGCGGGCCACGGAGGGCTTGAAGCCGGCCAGGGCGCCGTCGATCTGGTAGACGACGGCCTTGGCCTTGTCCTGGTCGGCGATGCCGGCCATGCCCAGCGAGAAGAAGGTCGACATGGCGTACTTGGCCTCGGGCGAACCCTGACGATCAGCCTCGGCATACCAGCGGAAGGCCCGGGCATAGTCGCGCGGCACCCCAACGCCTTCGGAATACATCACCGCCAGCACCAGCTGGGCCTTGGGCGAGCCGTTGACGGCGGCGTACTGGATGGCCCGTACCTTTTCGATGGGTGAGAGCCGGCCGGTGGTCTCACGGCCCAGCATGGCCTGCAGGGTCTGGATATCGCCCGGATAGACGCTGCTTTCCTTGCTCACGCCCTTGGGGATGATGTGCAGATAGGCCAGGGCCTCGCCGACATGCTGGAAGGGCAGCTCGTTGATGCGCGACAGGGCCTGGTCGCTGACATCGTCGCGCCAGTCGGTCTCGTCGGAATGCGGCACGCCGCTGGGCGGCGCGTCCGGCGGATAGAATTCATAGGGCGGCGTCCAACGCTTGGCCTTGGCCTCGACGAACTGGGCGTAGCCGCCGCGCTCGGGCTTGGACTTCTCGAAGTCGCGCAGCATCACATAGGCCCCGACATCGCCCGTCTGGACGGCCAGGTAGGTATAGAGATAGGCGTCCACGTCATTGCGCGGGAACAGGTTCAGCACCGAGGGCGCGCCGGGGTAGCCCGGCCGGCCCAGGGCCAGCTTGGCTTCCTTGTTGTCCGAAGGCTCGCCGAACGGACCGAAGAAGGCGTCGTGAATGCGGGCCAGGGTGCGGTAACCCTCGGCCCCCTGCCCGGCCATGATGTAGATGACCCGGTCGCGGACCTTGGCCTGCTCTTCCGACGACATTTGGCCCAACAGGCGGTCCAGCGCGCCATAGGCCTGGCGCCGCTCGACCCGGCGGCAGTCGTCGAACCGGCCCTCGTCGTGATCCTTGCCATTGCCGGCCTGATAGGCGGCGATAGCCGTGTAGCCCGACGCGTTGGAAAGGGCCATCACGTACCAGACGGCGGACTCGATGGGGTCTTCCAGATTACGATCGGCGACCTTCTGGCCCTCATAGCGGCGGGCCAGTTCGAGCTGGGCGAAGAAATCGCCACGGAAGCCGGCCCGGCGCAGGGCGTGGACTTCCTGCTGCTGGATATTGAACTGCGGGGTGCTGGTTACGGGGATGGCGGGGCGCGGACAGGAGGCGCCGGGCGCCCCGAACACATTGCCAGGGCCGCCGCCGCCGTCGGGGCCTTTGTCGCAGCCCAGCAGCGGGCCCAGGAACACCAGCGAGAGCGCCGCAATCGACAGGCCACGGATCAAAGACCCGCGTGGTTGGGGACCGCGCGGCTGACGCGCGGGCCCGAAGGCCTCGGACTGGTCGGTTATGGTTAACGCCTGGGGCGAAGGAGGCCCGGTCTCGGCGTCACTCTCAAGCTGCATCCGAACCCCCTGCGGCCTGCCATACCACGGCAGACCGTTAACCTTTTGCTCGCGTCGCCCTCCTGTCAAGGCAGGCGACAACCCGAACCCCATACTTCAATCGCTCACCTGACCGCCGAATGAACAGCTTTTCGCCCTGAAGGCGAAAAGGTGAACGGCATTCACCGAACAAGACCGCTGTTGTGAGCCGATTCTGCCGCTATTTCGCCAAAGGCGGGTCGGCACAGTGTGTTTCAGCGTTGCAACAAACGCGTCGGGGAGAATCGCATGTCCAGACTCCTGAGCATCAGAGGCCTGACGACCATGACGGCCATGGCCGCCCTTGTGGTCTCGATGTCGCCGGTCGCCACGGTGGCCGCCGCGCCCGCCAACGGCGACGGCAAGGTCAGCGCCGAGGCCTGCGCCAAGCTGGGCTTCGTCCAGAGCCGCGACGAGGAGAGCAACAGCGGGGCCGCTCCCCGCTACTATCGCGGCGCGCCGAAGATCGGCCTCGCCGCGCCCTACCCGCCGCCGCCCCCGCCTCCTCCCCCGCCTCCTCCTCCTCCGCCACCTCCGCCCGCGCCTGAAAGCGTGATCATCACCGGCCAGCGAGCCGCGCCAGCCGGGAGTGTGGTCAGTTCGTCGGGGTTCACAGGCGGCGCTCCGTACGCCACACCTCAAGACACCGAAAAGTATCCAGGCGCCGCCTCCAACCCGATCAAGCAGGTCGCCGCAGATCCGGTCTCGACTTTCTCCATCGACGTCGACACCGCCAGCTACGCCAACGTCCGCCGCTTCCTGAACGATGGCCAGGCGCCGCCACGTGATGCGGTGCGGGTCGAGGAGCTGCTGAACTATTTCGACTACGGATACGCCAAGCCGGGCGACAAGGCCGAGCCCTTCAAGCCCTATGTCGCCCTGGCGCCCTCGCCCTGGGCTGGCGGCAAGCAGATCCTGCATATCGGCCTGCAGGGCTATGACATCCCGCGCACCGAGCAACCGCCGCTGAACCTGGTGTTCCTGATCGACACCTCAGGCTCGATGCAGTCGCCTGACAAGCTTGAGCTGGCCAAGAAGGCGATGAACGTCCTGATCGACCAGCTGCGGCCACAGGACCGGGTGGCGATAGTGGCCTATGCCGGCTCGGCCGGAGCGGTGCTGGCGCCCACCGACGGGCGCTCCAAGCTGAAGATGCGCTGCGCCCTGGGCTCGCTGAACGCCGGCGGCTCGACGGCCGGCGGACAAGGCCTGGCCCTGGCCTACGCCCTGGCCGAGCAGAACTTCGACAAGAACGCCGTCAACCGGGTCGTCCTGATGACCGACGGCGACTTCAATGTCGGTGTCAGTGACCCGTCCAAGCTGAAGGATTTCGTCACCGATAAGCGCAAGACCGGCGTCTACCTGTCGGTCTACGGCTTTGGGCGCGGCAACTACAACGACACGATGATGCAGACCCTGGCCCAGAACGGCAACGGCACGGCCGGCTATGTCGACACCCTGGAGGAGGGCCGCAAACTGTTCCGCGACGACTTCTCCGGCTCGGTCTTCCCCATCGCCGACGACGTGAAGATCCAGGTCGAATTCAATCCGGCCCGCGTCGCCGAGTACCGGCTGATCGGCTACGAGACCCGTATGTTGAACCGCGAAGACTTCAACAATGACCAGGTCGACGCGGGTGAAGTCGGGTCGAACGTCTCGGTAACCGCCCTCTACGAGATCACCCTGGTCGGCGGCCCCTCCAGCGTCGATCCGCTGCGCTACGGCCAGCCGGTCAAGGCCGGGGTGGGCGGCGAACTGGCCTTCCTGAAGGTGCGCTACAAACTGCCAGGCGAGGACAAGTCCAGGCTGATGACCCGCCCGATTACCGACAGCGACGCCTATGTCTCGGTCGCCAAGGCCCCCGAGGCGACCCGCTGGGCGACAGCCGTGGCCGGGTTTGGCCAGATGCTGCGGCGCGATCCCTGGATGGACAAGAGCTACGGCTGGGACAGCATCGCCGAGCTGGCGCAGGGGTCGCGGGGCGAGGACCGCGACGGCATCCGGGCTCAGTTCGTGCAGTTGGTGAAGGCCGCCGGTTCGACGCGGCCGATCAACGAGTAACCGGCTGAACGGGGAAGATGACGCGGTCTAGCGCCATCTCCCCGCCACCCCGGGCGATCAGTGGGACCAGCAGGCCGGCCCAGCTCAGATGGGTCGGCCAGGCGTCCGGGTAGACGAAAATCTGGATGACCAGGACCATGCCCAGCAGGCCCAGGGCCGAGACCCGCGTGAACAGGCCCAGGACCAGCAGGATCGGGAACAGGGTCTCGCTGTAGGCGGCCAGGTGGGCCGCGATGTCCGGCGGGATCAGCGGGACTTTGTACTCGGTGGCGAAGAGGTCGACCGTCGAGGGCGTGACGTGCAGCAGACCGTCGACCTTGGTCCGACCCGACTGAAAGAACACCGCCGCGGCGCCAAGCCGGGCGATCAAGGGCAGGACCCAGTCCGGGATTTTCTCTGCGAGGGCAATCGGCGAGCGCCAGGCTTCAACGGTCATACAAGGGGCTCCGCGAAGGCGCCGGCGGCGAGCAGACGGGCAAAGAGTCCGGCGAGGTCCGCTTCCGGGCGCCGGGCCAGCAGGGCGACCGCCGCCTCGCCCAGCGTCGCGCCGGCGAAGCAGGCAGCCAGGAAGTCGTGACTGTCGGCGTCGAGCTCGGTGACCATGACGGCGTCGTGGGGGCGCGAGACCAAGCAGGCTTGCGGGACCCAACCGGGCGCGATCGGCTCGGCCAGAACCGGCGCTGGCGGCCGATTCAGCCGCCACAGGGTCACAGCCGGAAGGTCGAAGGCGAGCAGCCGGGCGGCGGGATGGGGCGTGGGAACCCGCTCGAAGTCGGGCTGCTCGAGCGGCGCGGCGTCGGCGGCGTTGTGCGCCTCCAGCCATGCTCGGTCGATACGGGCGGCCTGCGCGATGTAATTCTCCTCCCCCGCTTCGCGGGGAGGAGAAGCGAGCCAAGCGGGGAAGTCGGCGCCATACTTGGCCAACACGGGATTAACCGGCGGATGCGCCCGCGAGAAGGCGAGGGCCTCGCTCGCGAACCACCCCTCACCCATCAGCCGTTGCACGGTCGGATAAGCGGTGGCCAGCACCTCGATCAGCCCCTGGGCGATGGTATTGCGATAGACGCTCAGCCCCGCCGGCGCGTCGGGCGGCGGATCGCCGGTTAGGCTGGCGGCGAAGGCGTCCTGGAAGTCGGCGAGATCAGGCAATGGCCGTCTCCCTTGGGACCGTCGCAATTGGGGCCATCTCGCGGGGTGGCGCCGCGCGGGCCAGGTCCAGGATGTGCTCGGCATGGGCCCGCTCGACGATCAGGTCGGCAAAGGGCGGCAGATTGGCGTCGCGCTCGATCAGGGTAGGGCGCGGGCCGACGCGGGCGATCAGCCGGCGGAACAGCGCCCAGACAGCTGGCGCCACCGGGGCGTCATGACTGTCGATCAGCAGGTCGCCGTCAGGATCGGTCCGGTGGCCGGCCAAATGGATTTCGCCGATGGCGCAGGCCGGGAGGGCGTCGAGATAGGCGTGAGGATCAAGGCCCAGGTTGGTAGCGCTGACATGGACATTGTTCACATCGACCAGCAGGCCACAGCCAGTGCGGCGGACCAGGGCGGTCAGCAGTTCGGCCTCCTCCATCTCGTGCCCGTCGAGGGCCAGGTAGAGCGAAGGGTTTTCGATCAGTATGGTGCGGCCCAGATGGTCCTGGACTTGGCCAATGTTGGCGGCCAACCGATTCAGCGCCTGGGCCGTGCGGGGAAAGGGCAGCAGGTCGGGCAGATAGCCGCCGTTCCACGCCGACCAGGCCAAATGCTCGCTGACCAGCGCCGGCTGGAAGCGGTCGACCAGGGCCTTGAGGCGGGCCAGGTGGTCGGGATCAGGGTCGCGGTCGGCGGCCAGCGACAGGCCCACGCCATGCAGCGACAACGGACGGCGCTTGCGCAGCGCCTCCAGCATCGCCAGGCGTGGGCCGCCGGCCAGCATGTAGTTCTCGGGATGAACCTCGAACCACAGGTCGGTCGCCGGCGAGGTCATGGCCTCGTCGAAATGCTCGGGCTTGAACCCCAGGCCGGCTGTCGCGCGCATCGTCCAAAGCCTTCCGCGGCTACATCTTGGGGGTCAGAGAGCCAGGGCCCTTGGGCGTCATGATCTTGGTGCAGGTCCCGGTCGGAACATTTTTCCAGGCGTCGCCCTGGTAGTCGGCCTTGGCGGCGCCGGCGCAGGTCGTGCCGGGGCCGGCCTTGCAGTCGTTCTCTCCGGCTTTGGAGACGCCGTAGCATTTCTCAAAGCCGGCGGGGGCGGTGGTCATGTCGCCGGCGATGGCGACGCCTGCGGCCAGGGCGGAGAAGGCGGCGGCCGAGAGCAGGGCCTTGGTGGTCAGGTTCATGGTCGTCTCCAGAAAAGGGTAGCGGGAGGCCCCAGACCTCCCGCCGCGACCGGGACGTTAAGGGGGGCAGGCTCGCCCCGGTCGCTAATCGTCATTCGGTGGTCAGGCCAGAGCGGTTACGCCCCTCTTTCTAAAAAGGGCTTCTGGGTGAAGAAAAACGCCTCCTGGCTTTTTCCGCGCCACCCTGTAACCAGGGACAATACTGCGACGAAAGCCATGCCAGGGAGCGGGCGTGACGGCGAGTGAGGACAGTCTCAAGGCGCTGATGCTGCAAGGTCTCGACGGCGACGCCGCGGCCCACAGCCGGCTGCTGTCCGAATTGGCCCGACTGCTTCGCGCCTATTTTGTCCGGCGGCTCTTTCATGATCCCGCCGAGGCCGAGGATCTGGTGCAGGAAACCCTAATCGCCGTGCATACGCGCAGAGTCAGTTTTGATCGCAGCCAGCCGTTCACGCCATGGGCCTACGCCATGGCGCGCTATAAGCTGATCGATCACCTGCGCCGTACGCGCCGCCGGCCGTCTGTGCCATTGGAGGACGCCGGCGTGTTGCTGGCGCCCGAGGATACGTCCCATGCCACGGCCGGTGCGGACCTGGACCGCCTGATGGCCGAACTGCCCGAAAAGCAGCGCGACGCCATCCGCCATACGAAGCTCGAAGGCCTGTCGGTCGCCGAAACCGCCGCCTTGACCGGCCAGTCCGAGGTTTCGGTCAAGGTCGGGGTCCACCGGGGTCTGAAATCCCTGATGGCCCGCATCAAGAAGAGCGAGGAGGGTCAAGATGACGGATGACCTGATCGCCAGACTGGCCGCCGACACGACGCCGGTGGCCAGGAACGCCGTGGGCCGCCGCTTTGGCCTGGCCCTGGTCGTGGGCGGCGTCGTGTGTTTCTCCGTCGTGCTGCTCTGGCTGGGCCTTCGCCCGGACATGAACGACGCTATGCGCGGCATGCGTTTCTGGATGAAGGCGGCCTACACCCTGTGGGTCACGCTCGCCGCCCTGCCCTTGGCCATCACGTTTTCGCGGCCCGGCGGTCGGGTCGGCCGGACGCCCTGGTTGGTCCTGGCTGTCGGACCGGCCCTCATGCTGGCCATGACGGTCATGGAGTTGATGCGGACACCCACGAGCGGCTGGCTGGCCCTGGTGGTCGGCAGCTCGGCCATGCACTGCTCCTGGCGCATCCTCTTGCTATCGATCCCGATCTTCGCGGCCCTGGTCTGGGTGTTCCGCCGCCTGGCCCCCACCCGCCTGACGATGGCGGGCCTCACCGCCGGCCTGATCGCCGGAGGTCTGGCCGCGACCATGTACGGCCTGCACTGTGAGGAAGCCTCGGTCACCTTCGTGACCCTTTGGTACACCCTGGGCATGGTCGCCGCTGGCGCGCTGGGCGCGCTGGTCGGACGCTGGACAATGCGCTGGTAAAGAAAAGAGCCCGGGACTGGCTCGGCTAAAAGCCGTGCCTGTCCCGAGCCCCTGCCTCAGACCGGAGGGGACAGGCACGCCTTGCGGCGAGCCAGTCCCCGCGCCGCACTATCTTCCCGTCGGCACGTCCTTGAACGCCACGTCCTTGTCGACGCGGACATCGCCCGGCAGGCCAAGGACCCGTTCAGCGATGATGTTCTTCAGGATCTCGTCCGTCCCGCCGGCGATGCGCAGGCCGGGGGCCCAGAGCAGCGACTGCTGGAAGGCCGCCTGCAGAGGGGCTTCCGACGGGTCGGTGAGGATGCCGTACTGGTCCTCCATCTCGACGCCGGCGTTGGACATGTCCTGCATCTGGTTGGCGGCGATGATCTTGCCGATCGAGCTTTCTGGACCAGGGGTCTGGCCGCGCGACAGGGCGGTCATGGTCCGGAAGCGGGTGAACTTCAGGCCCTCGGCCGCGACGTACCAGTCTGCCAGCTTCTCACGGAAGGCGCCGTCGCGGATGGCTGCGCCGGCCGGGCCGTCGACCGAGCGGGCCAACTCCATGATGGTCTTGTAGTCCGGGCCTGAGGACCCGCCGACCGCCAGGCGCTCGTTCATCAGGGTGACCAGGGCCACCTTCCAGCCGGCCCCGACTTCACCCAGCCGCTGGCTGTCCTTGACCCGCAGGTCGGTGAAATAGACCTCGTTGAACTCACTGCCGCCCGAGGCCTGGTGGATCGGGCGGACATCCACGGCCGGATCGTGCATGTCGATCCAGAACATGGTCATCCCCTTGTGCTTGGGGACGTCCGGGTCGGTGCGGACCAGCAGGATGCCGTAGTCGCAATACTGCGCGCCGGTGGTCCAGACCTTCTGGCCGTTGATCACCCACTCATCGCCGTCCTTGATGGCGCGCGTGCGGCTGGCCGCCACGTCCGAGCCGCCGGCCGGTTCCGAGAACAGCTGGCACCAGATCTCCTCGCCCTTCATGGCGGGGCCGACGAAGCGGGTCTTGGTCTCGGCGTCGGCGAAGGCCATGACGGTCGGGACGCACATGCCAAGGCCAATGGTGAAGTAGCCGTAGTTGACGCCGACCTTAGCCTCTTCCTGGCCGAAGATCACCGACTGCAGCGGGGTGCCGCCACCGCCGCCCCATTCCTTGGGCCAGGTGATGCAGGCGTAGCCGTTCTCGGCCTTCTTGGTCTGCCAGGCCTTGGCCGCGGCCATGTGCTCAGGGCTGTTGGGCCGGCGGCCGTTGGCGCTGGTGCTCTTGTGCGCGGCGGCGTTGGTTTCCAGCCAGGCGCGAGCCTTCTCACGGTAGGCGGCTTCTTCAGGAGAGTCGTTGAAATCCATGATCTTTATCTCCCTTAGGCCGCGTTACGACGTTCGAGCTGGGTGACCAGCCGTTCTTTCCAGACCTTCGGGCCGCCGGCCACCAGGGCCAGCTGCCGCGAGCGGCGATAGTAGAGGTGGCAGTCCACCTCCCAGGTGAAGCCCATGCCGCCATGGGTCTGGATGTTTTCCTTGGAAGCGAACCAGTAGGCCTCGCTGCCGGCGATGCGCGCCGCCGAGGCGGCCACGGGCAGCTCCGGGGCGTTGGTGTTCAGCGCCCAGGCTCCGTAATAGGCGTTGGAGCGGGCCACCTCGTTCTTGACGTACATGTCGGCCAGCTTGTGCTTGATGGCCTGGTAGCTGCCGATGACACGACCAAAGGCGTAGCGCTCGAGCGCATATTCCTTGGCCATGGCCAGGCACTTGTCGGCGCCGCCGACCTGTTCGAAGGCCAGCAGCACGGCGGCCCGGTCGAACACCTGCTCGGTGATGTTGAAGCCCTCGCCGGCCGCGCCCAGGGCGCGCACGGGCGCGTCCTTGAAGGTCAGGCGGGCGACGCCGCGCGTGGGGTCCAGGCTCTTGAGGGTTTCGACGGTGACGCCGGCGCCCTTCAGGTCGACCAGGAACAGGCCCGGCCGCCCGGCCTCGCTGGCCAGCACGATGGCGACGTCGGCGCAGTCGCCGTCGGTCACCGGGATCTTGACGCCTGAGAGCTTGCTGCCTTCGACCTTGGCCTTCAGCGAGCCGGGGGTCAGGACTCCCGGGCCTTCCGAGGTGGCGAAGCAGCCGATCAGCTCTCCGGCCGCGATCTTGGGCAGATACTGCGCCTTCTGCTCGTCCGTGCCGGCGGCCGAGATGGCCTCGGCGACGAAATAGACGGTCGAGGCGAAGGGGATCGGGGCGGCGACGCGGCCCATCTCCTCGGCGATGGCGCAGAGCTCTATATGGCCCAGGCCCAGACCGCCATGCTCTTCCGAGATGGCGGCGCCCAGCCAGCCCTGCTCGGCCACGCCCTTCCACAGCTCCTTGTCGAAGGAGACGTCGTCGTTATTGAGCACGCCGCGCACCACCTGGCTGCCGCAGCGGGCTTCCAGGAACTTGCGCGCCTCGTCCTTCAGAAACTTCTGGTCGTCGGAATAGTCGAAATTCACAGCGTCCTCCCGCGCCCCGTTCGAAGGGCGTCTGTCGGCAGCCAATCTAGCGGGGTTTCGGCGCGGGGAAAGATTGACCTCGCGTCAATGATTTCAGGTTCTTATGCAGCCGAAGATTTCGGCCCAAAAGAATTTTGGCAGTGAGGCGATGGCGAAGGCCACTTTCCAGCGAAACCAGCGTGTCTGGGTCGAGAGCGTCGGCGCCTGGGCGACCATCGAAAAGATCGTACCCGTCTGGGCCAAAGGCTTCGATGAGCCGGTGCGCGTCACCTATGACGTGGGCCTTGGCCGCGAGTTTCTAGGCCACGAACTACGCCCAGAGGACCGCCAGTCCGAGACCGGCGCCATGGCCGACACCTGGCGGCTGCTGCGCGCCAAGAACAAATGGCAGACCCCGGACGACTGCCCGCACCATCCCTACCCCGGCACCTATCCGGTCGTGGTCACCGACCCCAACGACTGGGGCGGATGGCGCACGCCAGGAGCGGAATACGACCGCGATCCGGTGAAGATCGAGCGTCAGGCCCGGCTGATCGCCAGCGCGCCCAAGCTGCACGCCATCGCGCTCGACGTCCTGGCTCTGGTCGCGGAAACGCCCGAGGACGCGCCCCCCGCCATAGCCGAACTGGCCGAGCGGGTGGCGGTCATCGAGCGTTATTTGCAGGAAGTTCCGGCTGGCGGCGCCGAACCCTTGGCCAACGCCGCTGAGTAGCCCCCAGACCCGTCTCGACGAGTCCGGGGCTTTTTAGCTAGAGCGTGTTCGAGCGGCGAAACCGCTCACACTTTCGCCTAACACGCTCTCTTAGAACTTGTAGCCGAAGCCCAGCGACACGACCCACGGGTCGAGATCGACGCTGGAGTGCAGCTTCGTGGCCGGCTTCAGGGTCGTGGTGGCGTCGGTCTGATAGTAGATCTTCTTGACGTCGACGTTCAGGCTCCACGGGCCAGAGGTGGCTATATCGGCGCCGGCCTGCAGGGCGTAGCCGAAGCCGTCGCTGACCTTGGTGTCCTTGAAGCCCTTCTGATCCTTGGTGTTGTAGAACAGCATGTAGTTCACGCCGGCGCCCAGATAGGGGCTGACCCGACCCTTGGGATTGAAGTGGTACTGCAGGGACACGACCGGCGGCAGCACCCAGGTTTCGGCGACGGGCGTGCCGCTGGCCGAGATCTTGTGCTTGGTGGTGCCGGCGATGGCTTCAATCGCCCAGTTGTCGGTCAGGAAATAGGTCAGGCCGATGGTCGGCATGACGCTGGACGAGACCTCGGCGTTGAGGGTGGTGTCGACATTGGCGGCGGTCAGCAGATCGTTGCCGGCTTTGGGATCGACGTCCGTCAGGCGGACATTGAGCATCACCAGGCCCTTGGCTTTGGGCTGGAAATCTTCGGCGTGCGCTGCGCCGGCCATCGCCAGGCCGGCCAGCAGCGCCAGAGCGTAACGCGAAACAGTCATTGGTATCCCCTTGGTTTTCACGAGCGCGGTTGATGTCCGCGTCGAAAGGGGTTTGGGCCGATGCGCGCCGGATATTGTTGATCTGGCGCAATATCCATAAGTTTTTTGCAGGTATTTCACCCAATTCGGGGAGGCCTTGAACAGGCGGCCGCATCGGGCGTTGATGAGCGATGACCAAGCCCAGCTTCACACCCGTCAACCCCGCCACCGGCCAGGCCGGCCAGCCCGTCCAGGGCCATAGCGCACAGGAGGCGCTGGACATCGCGGTCGCCTCAGCAGAAGCCCAAAAGGCCTGGCGCGGAACCAGTTTCGCCCATCGCGCGGCGCTGATGAAGACCGCCGCCCAGGTGCTGCGCCGCCGCAAGGACGAACTGGCGACCCTGATGACCGCCGAGATGGGCAAGACCCTGACCGACGGTCGGGCCGAGGTGGAGAAGTGCGCCTTCAACTGCGATCACTTCGCCGACCACGCGGAGACCTACCTGTCCCGCGAGGATGTCGACCTGTCGGACGCCAGCGGCCCGGGCCCCAAGGCCTTCGTGACCTTCAACCCGCTGGGCGTGGTGCTGGCGGTGATGCCCTGGAATTTCCCGCTCTGGCAGGTCTTCCGCTTCGCCGCCCCGACCCTGATGGCCGGCAACGGCGCGGTGCTCAAGCACGCCAGCAACGTCCCAGCCTGCGCCATGGCCATCGAGTCGGTGTTCCATGAGGCCGGGTTCCCAAGGGACCTGTTCCGCACCCTGCTAATCCCCAGCGGCGACGTCGGCGCCCTGATTGCCAGCCCCGCCATCGCCGCCGTCACGCTCACGGGCAGCGTCGCCGCCGGCCGTTCAGTCGCCAGCCAAGCCGGCCAATGCCTGAAGAAGTCAGTGTTGGAACTGGGCGGTTCTGACGCCTACCTCATCCTGGAGGACGCCGACATCGCCCTGGCGGCCAAGGTCTGCGCCGCCGCCCGCATGGTCAATGCCGGCCAGAGCTGCGTGGCCGGCAAGCGTTTCATCGTCGTCGACCAGATCGCCGAGGCCTTTGAGCGGGCTCTGGTCGAGGCGATGAGCGCCTGGGTCCCCGGCGATCCCACCGACCCGGCCACCAAAATGGGGCCCCTGGTCAGCGTCGCCGCCCGCGACGAAATCCATGATCTGGTCCGCCAGAGCCGCGACGCGGGCGCCCGCCTGTTGCTGGGGGGCGTCGTGCCCGACCGGCCCGGCGCCTGGTACCCGCCCACCGTCCTGGCCGACGTCGCCCCCGGCCAGCCGGCCCACGACCAGGAAATCTTCGGTCCAGTGGCCGCCGTCATCCGCGCCAGGGACGAGGCCGACGCCATCCGCATCGCCAACGCCAGCGAATACGGCCTGGGCTCGGGCGTCATCACCAGTGACCTGGCCCGCGGCGAGCGGATCGCCGCCGAGGCCCTGGATGCCGGGATGGCCTTCGTGAACAAGAACGTGGCGTCGGACCCCCGCCTGCCATTCGGGGGCGTGAAGGATTCCGGAAACGGCCGGGAATGCGCCCGCTATGGCATCCTGGAGTTCGTGAATGTGAAGACGGTGGTTGTGGGATAAGCCCGTCGCTGGTGGCGCCGGCGGCCCTCAAAGGCTACATCATCCCCATGCGCACCGACACGCCCCAGCCCGTCCGTCTGGCCGAATACCGGCCTCCCGCTTTCTTCATCGACAAGACCCGGCTGGAGTTCCATCTGGAGCCCAAAACCACCCGGGTGAAGGCGACCCTGACCCTCCGGCGCAACGGCGATCACGCCGAGCCGCTGGTGCTGAATGGTGAGCGGCTGAAGGCCATCTCGGTAGCCGTCGATGGCCGCGTGTTGTCCGACGAAGA
Source organism: Caulobacterales bacterium (assembly GCA_038236615.1). Classification (GTDB taxonomy): domain Bacteria; phylum Pseudomonadota; class Alphaproteobacteria; order Caulobacterales; family Caulobacteraceae; genus Caulobacter. Next base: position 152,004 of record JBBRZO010000011.1, on the reverse strand, counting down.
GCGGACCATCGACAGCGAGTTCCTGACCGTCCCCGACGTGCCGGACGCCTTCGTCCTGACCACCGAGGTCGAGATCGACCCGGAGAATAACAAGGCGCTGGACGGCCTCTATATGTCCGGCGGCCGGTTCTGCACCCAATGCGAGGCCGAGGGTTTTCGCAAAATCAGTTGGTTCGCCGACCGTCCCGACGTGCTGAGCCGCTACACGGTGCGAATCGAGGCGGACCAGAAATTCCACCGCCTGCTCTCGAACGGCAACCTGCTGGAGGCCGGCGAGCTGGCCGGCGGCCGCCACTACGCCGAATGGGAAGACCCCTTCCCCAAGCCCAGCTACCTGTTCGCCCTGGTGGCCGGCGAGCTGGACGAACTGGCCGACGACTTCACCACGATGAGCGGCCGCAAGGTCGACCTGCGGATCTATGTCGATCCCGGCATGGCGCCCCGCGCCGCCTACGCCATGGATGCGCTGAAGCGCTCGATGAAGTGGGATGAGGACGCCTGGGGCCGCGAATACGACCTGGACCTGTTCATGATCGTCGCCGTGCGCGACTTCAATTTCGGGGCGATGGAGAACAAGGGCCTCAACATCTTCAACTCGGCCCTGCTGTTGGCCGACGAGGCCACCGCCACGGACCTGGACTACGAACGCATCGAGAGCGTCGTGGCCCACGAGTATTTCCACAACTGGACCGGCGACCGCATCACCTGCCGCGACTGGTTCCAGCTCTGCCTGAAGGAAGGCCTGACGGTCTTCCGTGACCAGAGCTTTTCGGCCGACATGCGCGGCGCGGCCGTGCAGCGGATCAAGGACGTGCGGGCCCTGCGCGCCCGGCAATTTACTGAGGACGCCGGCCCGCTATCGCACCCGGTCAGGCCCTCGTCCTATCTGAAGATCGACAACTTCTACACGGCGACCATCTACGAGAAGGGCGCCGAGGTCATCCGGATGCTCAAGCTGCTGCTGGGCGACGAGACGTTCCGGGCCGGCATGGACCTGTATTTCGACCGCTGGGACGGCCACGCCACCACGGTCGAGGAATTCATCAAGTGCTTCGCCGAGGCCTCGGGCCAGGACCTGACCGCCTTCTTCGGCTGGTACGAACAGGCCGGCACCCCGGCGGTCAGCATCCACCAGTTCTGGGATGAAGCGGCGGGCGTGCTGGAACTGACCCTGCGCCAGTCGACTGCCGCGACCACGGGCCAGCCGGATAAGAAGGCCCTGCCCACCCCGATCGCCATCGGCCTGCTGGACGACGACGGCCGACCACTGCGCGAGACTGAGCTGGTGGTGCTGGACAGCGCCGAAAAGACCATCCGCCTGGAGGGCGTCACCCGTGCGCCGGTGCTTTCAGCGCTGCGCGGCTTCTCGGCCCCGGTGAAGCTGAATGTCGAGCGCCAGCCCAAGGACCGCTACGTCCTTCTGTCGGCTGACCCGGACCTGTTCAACCGTTGGGAAGCGGGGCAGGAGCTGGCCCGCGACCTGATCCTCAGCCGCGCCGCCGGCAAGCCCGACGAGGTCGGCGAGGAGCGGTTCGCCGAGGCCATGGGTCGGGCCCTGGGAGACCAGGCCGCCGATCACGCCTTCAAGGCGCTGCTGCTGGCTTTGCCGAGCGAGCAGGACCTGTCCCTGGCCATGGACCCGGCCGATCCGGGCGCCCTGCATGAGGCCCGCGACACCCTGCGCACCCGCATTGCCGTGCATCTGGAAGACGAGCTGCGCCGGATGCATACCGGCCTGCAGGCTGTGGGCGAGTTTTCGGCCGATTCCGCCGCGGCCGGGCGCCGGGCGTTGCGCAACGCCGTGCTGGACCTGCTGTCGGCCCACCCGTCCTCGGATACCGTGGAGCTGGCGGTTGGCCATTTCGAGGCGGCGGCCAACATGACCGACGCCATGGGCGGGCTGCTGGCCCTGGTCAACATCGGCGGCGAGCCCTGCGACAAGGCGCTCGAGGCCTTCCACGCCAAGTGGAAGGATGAGCCGCTGGTGCTGGACAAATGGTTTGCCGTGCAGGCCCGCGACCCGTCCGAAGGCGCGTTGGGCCGCGTGCTGGGCCTGACCGCCCACCCCGACTTCGACGCCAAGAACCCCAACCGCCTTCGCGCCTTGATCTCGAGTTTCGCCTCGATGAACCCGGCGAGGTTTCATGCCGAGGACGGCAGCGGCTACGGTTTCCTGGCCGACCAGATCATGATCATCGACAGCTTCAACCCGATGACCGCGGCCCGCATGGTCGAGCCCCTGGGCGGCTGGCGGCGGTATCGTCCCGAACTGGGCGCTCTGATGCGCGCTCAACTGGAGCGGATCGTGGCCCAGCCAGGCCTTTCCAAGAACGTCTTCGAGCTGGTTTCCAAGTCGCTGGCATAGGTGATCCGCACAACCCTTGCGGCTAACTGACTCATGGTGGGTAACAAACCCCCTTTGGACCGTGACGCGGTGACTCCGCTTCCGTAAGATTCGTAAATCCGGGGTGAATCGGTCAGGGGACCAGGTGGCGCGTGGCAAGGCAGAATCGGCCGGAGAGTCCGCGTTCGCGGCGGCTTCCGCGCGCGCGCCACGCCGCACCTTTGTTCGCGTCTCCATCCTGGCCGCGCTGCTCCTGCTGGCCATCTACAGCGCCTTCGGTGTGCAGCGGCTGCAGCGCGGCTGGATCGCCAAGCCGATTGTCCACAGCGCCGACAGCCAGGCCCAGATCCTGGCGGCCCGGCTGGATGGCGATCTGGCCGTCCGCGGCGCGGCCCTGGCGGCGGCGGGCGAATTCTTGCGTCGTCAGCCAGACGATCTGCAGGGAGCGGCCGACTCGGCCCTGACCTTAGCCGGGCCCGGCGTGCAGGCCGTAGCCATCATCGGACCCGAGGGCGGCGTGACCGTCGCCGGACAGGCGCCGGAGGCCGACTGGACCGGAGCTGCTCGGCAGGCGGGCGGCAAGGCCTGGGTCGGCGCGCCGGGCGGCGATCCCAAACGGCTCTATGTCATCCGGTCGGTCGCGGGGGCGAACGGACGCCTGACCCTGATCGCTACCGGGCCGGTAGGTCAGCTGCTGGGACGTGTGAACGACACCGATCAAATGGCGGTCGCCACGCCGGACGGGCGGCTGCTGGCCTCGGCCGGACCAGGGGGCGTAGCGCAGGCGGATAGCGTGCGAACCGCCTTCAGCCTGCAACCTGACGACATCCGCACCGACCGGTTGGTCCGCGCCGAAACACCGGACGGCGTCACCATCGACGTCGCGGCGCAGAAGGTGGCGGGCGGCGCCCTGCTGGCCATCGCCGCCGCCCGGCCGCCGGGGCTGGTCTCGGCGAACCGTGACCGTATCGACGGCATCGTCGCCCTGCTTGTGCCGCTGGGCATCGGCATCGCCCTGGCCCTGTTGCTGTTCTCGCAGAGCCGGCGGGCGGAAGAGGCCCAGAAGGCATTCTACGACAGCGAGCAGCGCTTCCGCCTGGCGGTGGAAGCGGCCCGCTGCGGCATCTGGGAGTGGGACCTGGAGGCCGACCAGGTGTTCATGTCCGATGTCACCGGGGCGATCTTCGGCTGGGGCGGCGGGGGCATCGTCACCGGCCAGGAAGTGCTGGACCGCGTCGCCGCCGACCACCGCGAGCGGGTCCGCCAGGCCCTGGCCCATGCGGCGGCCTATGGCGCCTTCGACGTCTCCTTCCGGGTGCCGGGACGCGAGGGCGGCCGCTCGATCTGGATCGACGCCCGCGGCCAGGGGCTGGGGGTCGGGGGCGACGACGGCCACCGGCGGATCATCGGGGTGGCGCTGGACGTCACTGAGGAGCGTATTGCCCAGGCCCGGGCCCAGGCCGCTGAGAATCGCCTGCGCGACGCCATCGAAAGCGTCTCGGAGGCCTTCGTTCTATGGGACCGCAACGGTCGGCTGCTGCTCTGCAACCGCAACTACCGCGCCACCTTCTCGCTCGAGCCGCGCATGCTTAAGCCCGGCGCCGCAAGAGAACAGGTCAACCGCTTCGCCCAGCTGGCCATCAAGCAGGAGCAGGTCCCCGACGATACCCAGAAAGGCTTACGGGAAGCCGAGCTGATGGACGGCCGCTGGATCCAGATCTCCGAGCGGCGGACGGCCGAGGGCGGGCTGGTGATGACCGCCGCCGACATCACCGCCATCAAGCAGCAGGAAGAGGCTCGCCGTCTCAATGAGGAGCAGCTGCAGAATGCGGTGATCAGTCTGGAGCGCTCGCAGGAGCAGTTGGCGGAATTGGCCCGCAAGTACGAGGCCGAGAAGGTGCGCGCCGAAGCGGCCAACAAGGCCAAGAGCGAGTTCCTGGCCAATATGAGCCACGAGCTGCGCACGCCGTTGAACGCCATCAATGGCTTCTCGGAAATCATGGTCACCGAGATGTTCGGCGCCCTGGGCGACGGCCGCTACAAGGAATACGCCCAGGACATCCACAACAGCGGCCAGCACCTGCTGGCCCTGATCAACGACATCCTCGACATGTCCAAGATCGAGGCCGGCAAGATGAACCTCAAGTTCGATCCAATGTCGCTTGAGGAGGTCACCGAGGACGCCGTGCGACTGATGCGCAACCGGGCCGATGCGGCGGGCCTGGAACTGCAGATCGATTTTCCGCACCTGCCCGACATCGAGGCCGACTACCGGGCGATCAAGCAGGTGCTGCTGAACCTGCTGTCCAACGCCGTGAAGTTCACCCCGCGGGGGGGCCGCATCACTGTCCGGGCCGAGCCGCGCCGCGACGGTTTCGGCGAGCGTATCCGCGTCTCCGTCACCGACACCGGCATCGGCATCGCCAAGGAAGACCTGTCCCGCCTGGCCAAGCCCTTCGAGCAGGTCGAAAGCCAGCATGCCAAGACCCAGCAGGGTTCGGGCCTGGGACTGGCGCTGACCAAGTCCCTGGTCGAGCTGCATGACGGCTCGCTCGACATGACCAGCGCGCCCGGCGAAGGGACCACGGTCAGCTTCACCCTGCCGATCCACCAGGGCGCGGCGGCCGTTGCCGGTATCAACGCGGCCTGACGGCAGGCGGCTTCACAGCGCCGTTCAGCCCATAAAGAAAGGGCCTGTCCATTGAGGACAGGCCCTTTCGATCGTTTCAGGCTGTGGCGCTGATCAGAGAATCCAGCCGCCGCTGTCGAGATGGACGTCGCCGGTGATCTTCATCTGGTAGTCGGCCTTGCCGTCGCCGTCGACATCCAGGCTCAGCACGGTGAGGTTGGTCGAGGCGGTGTAGGCCAGGGTCATCTGTCCGGCATGTTTGTCGAAGGCGCCGACCAGGGTGAAGGCCTGATCACCCGCCAGGTTGATGTTGGCGTCGACGCCCGACAGGTCGAGCTTGTCGCCTTCCGCCTTGTTCAGATCATAGACAAAGTCGATTTCCAGCGCCTTGCCGGCCGGCGCGATGCTGGAATACACCGACTCCGAGAGCACGACGAAGGTGTCCGCCCCCGTGCCGCCGGTCATCAGGTCGTTGCCGGTCCCGCCGATGATCCGGTCATTGCCGGCCCCGCCGTTGATCGTGTCGACCCCAGCCAGACCGCTGAGGGTGTTGTTGCCGTCATTGCCCTGGAGGTTGTTGGCCAGTTCGTTGCCGGTGCCGTCGATGTTGCCGACCCCCTGCAGTTGCAGGGTTTCGACATTGGCGCTCAGGGTCCAGGTGATCGAGGCGCGGACGATGTCGCTGCCCTCGCCGACGGCCTCATCGACCGTGTCGCCGGCATCGTCGACATAATAGATGTCGTTGCCGGTCCCGCCATGCATGTCGTCATTGCCGCCGTCGCCGTACATCGTGTCGTTGTCGGCGCCGCCGAAGAGGTGGTCATCGCCGGCCCCGCCGTGCAGCAGGTCGGCTCCCAATCCGCCGTTCAGCGTGTCCGTGCCGTTGTCGCCGTTCAGCTTATCGTTGCCGTCATCGCCGTTCAGCGTGTCGTTGTTGTCGCCGCCGTTGATAATGTCGTTACCCGTGCCGCCCGACAGATTGTCGTCGCCGCCCAGGCCATTGATGGTGTCGTTCCCGGTTCCGGCGTTGATGGTGTTATTGCCGCCATTGCCGTTGAGGATGTCGCCGGTGGAGTCGACACCGTTGATGGTCACCGTCACCGTCGCCGTGTCGCCGCCGTTCACCGTGTAGGTGAACGAGTCCGTAGCGCTGATATTCGAAGCGCCGGACGTCGGCCCGCCCAGATAGTCGAACTTGCCATTGGGGTTGTAGTTGAAGGTCCCATCGGCGTTCAGGGTCAGCAGCGCGCCGCTGGGCAGGGTAATCTGGGTCCCGACACTGACGGCGTTGCCGTTGACCTCGGTCACCGCGGTCACGCCGGTGTCGGCGCCGCCGCCATTGTTGCTCTCGACGTTGCCGCTCAGCGCGGCGTTCTCGTTGGTCGACACTGCGTCGTCGTTGGCCACGCCGCCGGTGGGAGCCGCGTTGGCGATGTTGATGACCGTCGCCGTCTGGCTGCTGGGGGTGGTCCCATCGGTAACGGTGATATTGACCGTCCGGCTGTTGTCGGTGTCGCCAAAGTTGGCGTCAGCCGCGCCGTCATAGGTGATCGACCGGATCGCCGCCTGGTAGTTGGCGACGCTGGCCGTGCCCGACAGGGTCAGCACCCCGGTCCCCGAGTTGTAGGACCCGGTGATGCCATTCTGGTTGACGAAGGCCAGCACGTCGCCGACGCGCAGGTCGGAGATGGAGATCGTGGCGCCGGTCAGGTTGGCGTTGTCGACATCGCTGGTCGTGAAGGCCGGCGTGACGGCGATCGGGCCGCCGCCTTCGGTGAAGGCCGCCGTGGTGTCGGCGTTGACGGCCGGGGCGTCATTGACCGCGGTGATGCTGGTGCCCAGCGTCATCGTGCTGTTGGAGTAGACCGTCGAGCCGCCCGATCCGGTGAGGGACGAATCCAGCCGCGTGCCGGTGACGACCGCGCCGGCCGAGTTGTCGATCAGCAGCACGACGATGCCGCCCGGCGTGCCGTTGAAGTTGGCGGCCGGCACGAAGCGCAGCGAATCGGTGGCCGAGATCAGATAGGTGTTGGTCGGGCTTAGCGCCGGCAGGTCGAACCACGACCCGCCACTGAACACCTGCCAGTGGCCTTGGGCAGCGTTCGAGTTGTCGATGCCGATCATGATGCCGGCGAAGCTGTTGGCCGAACTGCCGCCCCCCACGTTGTCGGCGGCGTCGGAGAAGTGGCTGCCGAACAGCGACGAGACCGTGGCCCCAGCCGGATTGGCGGTGTCTTCGCTCACCGCCAGCAGGGTGGTGGTCACGCCGCCGATGACCGTCGGGGCGTCGTTGACGGCCGTGACGGCGTGGTCGAGCACCACCGTGCCGCTGCTGTAGGCCGTGGTCCCGCCGCTGGTGGTGACGTCGACATGCGAGCCGTTGGTCAGGGCGCCGGCCGACGAGTCGATCAGCTTGACGGTCAGGGTCGGGGCCGCGCCGTTGAAGTTGGCGGCTGGCGCAAAGCGGATCGGCGTGGCGGCGGTGATCACCGTGGCCGAAGCGGTGCTGGAGGCGCCGATATTCACCCAGCTGGCGCCGTTCCAGTACTGCCAGTTGCCGGACGCGCCACTGCCGTTAACCGTCACCGCAATGCCGGCGAAGGTGTCGGCGCTGGAGCCGCCCGACACCTGGTCGGTGGCGTCGGAGAACTGGGCGCTGAAGAGCGACGAAACCGTGTTGGTCAGCGCGTTGTTGTTGACGTCCTCGTTGGTGGCCGCGAGGGTTTCGGTGCCGTCGCCGGCCACGACCGGGGCGTCGTTCACCGCCGTGACGGTGATGGCCTTGTCGTCGGTGTCGCTGAGCGTGCCGCCGGTGCCGGTGCTACCGCCATCGGAGGTTACGATGTGGACCGCGTCCGGGCCGTTGAAGTTGGCCGTGGGCGTGTAGAGCAGGCCCGAACCCGCCGCCAGGGTGGCGTTGATCTGGTTCTGGGTGGCGGTGATGGTGATCGTGCCGGTGGTGTCGCCGCTCACCTGACCGGCGGTAACGCCACCCGAGACGTTCGTGGCGATGTCCAGCGTGCCGTGGGCGACCGACAGGGTGACGGTTACGTTCTGGCTGGCCGGATCGGCGTCCGCGTCGGACACCGAAATGCCGGTGATGGCGATGCTGGCGGCGTCTTCGGCGCCGGTGGCCGTGCCGCCGGTGGTGTTGATCGGCGCGTCGTTGACGCCCGTGACGGTGACCGTGCTGGACTGCTCATCGCTGCTGACCAGGCCGTCGCTGACCGACCAGGAGAAGGTGCGGGTGGTGTCCGTACCGTAGGCGGTCGGGTTGTCACCCGAGACGTTGTAGCGGACGAGATTCAGCACCGTCTGGTAGTTGGCGAAGGTGGTCTGGCCCGTCAGGGTCATCACGCCGGTGGTCGAATCGTAGCTGTAGGTAACGCCGTTGGTGGTGCCGCTGGTCGTGCCGTTGATGGTCAGCTGGTCCTGGTGGCCCGCGCCGGACAGGAAGCCGCTGGAGATTCGCACGACGGCGCCGGCAAGTTGGGCGCTGAGGTTGGTGGTGTCGGTGTCGCCGGCGATCGAACCGCTGATCAGCGCGACGCCCGTGCCGAAGCCGGAGCTGGCCCCGGCGGTTTCAGTGTAGGTCCCGGCCGAGTTGGTGACCGTCAGGGTCGGGGCGCGGTTGATCTGGAAGCCGTCGAGCAGCAGGCCGTTGATATTGGCCACCGTCGACAGGCGAACCGGCGTGCCGCCGCTCAGCAGGCCTGTCCAGATGCCCTCGTCGCCCGGCTGGGCGGTGCCGCCCGTGGTGTCGGCGACATAGTAGCGGCCGCTGGTGAAGTCGATTTCCAGCTCGTCCAACAGGCCGAGCGGACCGGTGCTGCCGTTCTGTTGGTAGATGACCGTGAAGTTGCCGGCCGCGTTGCCGGTCAGTGAGTAACTGAAGATGCCGCCGTAGCGGATGACCGGCGCGGTGCCGCTGCCGCCCCCCGTGCCGCCGTCGCCGTCGGTGTCCTCCAGGATGGTCCCGGTCGCGAAATAGATGGTGTTGCCGTCGGGGCTGATGGCGATGCCCTCGAGCGAGCCGAACTCGCGCGGGAAAGCCTCGCCGGGGGTGAACAGAACGCCACTGGCGGCGTCGTCTGGGTTGAACGGCAGAACGGTGACGTTGCCGCCCGTGAAGGTGAAGGTCGTGCCACTGAAGCCGCTGACCCCGGTCACCTTGTAGATGTAGTTGCGGCTGATGACGTCGCCGTCCGCCGCCGCCGTGACGCGGTGGCTGGTGATGTAGATCGTGTCGTGCACGGGGTCGTAGACGAAATCGTCGACGAAGTTGTTAGTGGTGCCGTTCGGGTTGCCCGAGGACGTTCCGAGATTGACGATGGTGGACGGTGTCTGACCGGCGGTATCGTAGTTCACCCGCTGGACGGCGTTGTTCACCGCGTGGCTGAAGTAGACATAGCCATGCTCGGGATCGAGAACCAGGTTGCGGATCTGGCTGTTCACGCCGCTGGTGGCGTCAGTGTAAAGCACCGTGACGGTCGGCACCGTGCCGGGGCTGCCCAGCAGGTCCGACAGGTTGCCCTGCAGGATGCGGTTGGTCCCGGCCAGGTCCGAGTCGGCGACGAAGAACTTGCCGTGCACCGTATCGATGACGATGTCGCGCGGGGCGACAAACAGGTTCTGGAAGGCCGCGCCTTCATCGCCGTCCGAGGTGTAGATGCGCACCTGGTTCAGCTCGACGCCCAGGCCGCCGCCCGTAGCATCGGCGTCGATACGGATGATGCCGTCGCCGCCGCCGGCCGCCGCGCCCCAGATCTGGATGTCGGGCGAGACCAGGAAGTGCTGCTGTGACGGCTGCACCAGGGCGTTCACGCTGTCGCGGTTATCGCCGTACCAGTTGTTCGGGTCACTGATGGCAGTGACCAGATTGGTGCCGTTCTTCAGGTAGCTGTCAGCCTGGGTGGTCGGGCCGCTGTAGGCGCCGCTGTCCAGGTCGACGGCCAGGGCGTTGACGCCATTGGTCAGGCCGGTGTTGGTCAGGCTGGCGTTGAAGACGGTGTTGCCGTCAGCGAAATCGACCGCATAGAGGAAGGTTGTCGGGGTGTTGGCGTCCGTCCCCTGGAACACATAGAGATTGTCGCCGGTGTTGGAGAGGGTCATCCCCGCCGCGGACAGCTGGGCCGAGGTGATGGTGATCACCGTGCCAGCCGCGATGCCGCCGCCCGGCGCGGTGTAGGTGAACGTCCCCTCGCCGCCGCCGGCCGCCCCGAAGGCGGTTCCGTTCCAGGAGCGGTCGGTGAAGTAGATAACCGTTCCGGCCGCGATGGCCTGGAGAACCACGAAATAGATGGTGTCGACGGTCGCGGGATTGCCGCTGCTGTCGGACTGTCCGGTGTTCAAGCCAACGACGGCGACATCGCCTGCAGCCAGATTGGTGCCAGCCATTTGAACTTCTCCCCGCCGGTCTCCCGGCCTAAATCGCAATGACGACCCGGGCGCTAACCCGGGGCCGGACTGAATCCAACGGCCTGATTGACCCCACAGAGGCCCTACCCGGCCGTTCCGGACCCATCATAACCCAATACACGGCAAGCGCGAACAGGGTTTCGGGAACACGTGTTTCCCCCACCCTTACGCACCGTCGCGATTCGCTTGCGGGTCCAGTTCCCCCGACTGCTCACGAGTGAGTGAATCTTAAACGGCGACCACTTGTAAACCCTGTTATTCCAACGACCGCGCGAACTGTACGGATTCCGGTGGGCCATAGGGGCTTGCCAGGACATGCAAGCCTCCCCTCGCAACTGACGGAAATGTCATATCCGCATTACTCTATGGGCGACGCAGCGGCGGGGGCGGAGCGAACTTAAACCAATGGTGGCACGCGGATTCACATGCCCTGTCAGCGTGAAAAACAGCTATTGTCGGACGGTTAGGGCTGGTCTACGGTGACAGCGTTATCCGGCGTTGACCGCTTTACGCGGTCAGCCGCCTCGGGGAATTCTTACAAGCCGTAGCCCGATGATCGGGACGCCAGGGGGAGTAGCAATATGGCTCAGCCATACGTTGGCGAAGTTCGCATGTTCGGTGGCAATTTCGCCCCGGCGGGCTGGATGCTCTGCCAGGGCCAGCTGCTGCCGATCAGCGAAAATGATACGCTGTTCAACCTGATCGGCACCACCTATGGCGGCGACGGTCAGGAGACCTTCGCCCTGCCCGACCTGCAGGGCCGGGCGCCGATTCACCAGGGAACCTCGAGCAGCGGGACGACCTATACGATCGGCGAAAAAGCCGGCGTCGAGCAGGTCACCCTCTCCACCCAACAGATTCCGGTCCACACCCACGCGCCGCTGGCCACCAACCAGGGACCGGTCAACCTGCCGACCGGCGCCCTGTTGGGCATTCCCAATAGCGCTCCGGCAGGCACCAACATCTATGGCTCGGACGTACCCCTGCAGGCGCTCAACGCCAACATGGTGCAGAGCGCCGGCGGCAGCCAGCCGCACGAGAACATGCAGCCCTTCCTGGTGGTCAACTTCATCATCTCGCTGTTCGGCGTTTACCCGTCCCAAAACTAGCGCCGCCCGATACATGGCGGCGCCGGTCAGGCGCCGCTCCACTCCGCCCTTGCTGGAGACCCTAGATGTCAAGCCCGTTCGTCGCCGAGATCCGGATGTTTGCCGGCAACTTCGCCCCTAGAGGTTGGGCGCAGTGCAATGGCCAGCTCATGCCAATCTCGCAGAATACCGCCCTCTTCTCGCTGCTCGGCACGACCTACGGTGGCGACGGCAAGAGCACCTTCGCTCTGCCTGACCTGCAGGGCTCTACGCCGATCGGCCAGGGCCAGGGCCCCGGCCTTACCGATCGCTTCCTTGGGGAACAGTCGGGCTCGTCGAACGTGACCCTGCTGCAGTCCGAAATGCCGCTGCATACGCATAGCTTCAATGTCAGCAACAACGACGCAGATCCGAACGGCAACGGCGCCAATCCCACCAACCAGTATCTGGCCAAGGGCGGCTATGATGACGGGTCTAACAGCGGGGTGGTCGCCTACTACACCACGTCGGCGCCCAACGTGACGATGAACCCGCTGGCGGACTCGATCACCGGATCGAGTTTCCCGCACAACAACATGATGCCCTACCTCACCGTGCTGTTCATCATCGCCCTGCAGGGCGTCTTCCCGCCTCGCCCCTAATCCCAGACACCTTTCGAGGATAGACACATGTCGACACCGTTCCTGGGCGAGATCAAGATCGTCTCTTTTAACTTCGCCCCGAAAGGCTGGGCCCTCTGCAACGGCCAGCTTCTGCCGATCAACCAGAATCAGGCCCTGTTCTCGATCCTGGGCACGACCTATGGCGGTGATGGCCGGGTCAACTTCGCCCTGCCCAACTTCCGGGGCCGGGCGCCCATCCACGTGGGCAACGGCTTCACCGAAGGCCAGGCCGGCGGCCAGGAAGCCCACACCATCACCCAGAGCGAGATGCCCGCTCACAACCACTTCCTGATGGCCAGCACCGCGGTGGTCACCGCCACGGCGGCCAATACGACCCCCGCCGCCACCAAAGTCTTGGCTCCTGCCGTCGCCGCCAAGCAGGGTGGCGGCACCCAGAACGTCAACATCTTCGGCAACGGCGCCGCCAACACGACGCTGAACCCAGGGACCATGGGCAACACCGGCGGCAGCCAGGCGCACGAGAATCGACAGCCCTACCTGGTGCTCAACTTCTGTATCGCTCTGCAGGGCATCTTCCCCTCGCAGAACTAGACTTCGCCGCCCGCTTGGAGGCAGACGTGACCGTCAGGCTGGCCTCCAGCCTGGCGGTTTTCGTTAGGACATGACCGCCTGATAGTCCTGCCAACCCTCTTCAAGGGTCTGGATGGCTGACACGTTGATCCAGAAGGTTTCGCCCGTCTCGACCTCAACGTCATAGGTGTCGGTGGGCAGGATCGGTCCAGGCTTGGGCCCGCGGAAGATGAGGATGAATGGCGCCCGCAGATAGCCCGGGGGAAAGTCGTCCCCGCCTTCGATATGGTCCAGAGGCAGGCTGAAATCGGTTCCCAGGAAGCGGAATTGCTTGCCGACATGAGGGTCGAAATCTTCCTTCAGCAGCAGCTTGGTCATCCTGGCGCTCCGTGGTTTATCAATAGCGGTTCTTAGGCAGGCCAAGACCCGGCGACAAGCGGCGGTTGAGGTTGGAGACTCGATGTCGGACGTGATCACCATCGACTGGCCACATGGAAGGCTCGAGCTTCGGCCCGAACGCCCGCAGGATCGGGATTTCCGCTATCGCCTGTTCTGCCGCTCACGCCTGCCCGAATGGGACCTGGTGGACCGGGCAATGTTCGCCCAGGTCATGCCCCAGCAGTTCAACGCACAGGTCACCAGCTACGGCCGGGAATTCCCGCATGCCCGGTTCGATATCATCGAACTGGACGGCCAGCCGATCGGCCGGATCGTGGTCGACAGTCGCCAGGACGTCATCCACCTGGTCGATCAGGCCATCATGCCCGAGCAGCGTAACCGGGGCATAGGCACGACCATCATGCATGACCTGATGGCCAAGGCCGCCGCCGCCGGACTGCCGGTGCAGCTTGAGGTCGCCTCGGACAACGACCCCTGTATCGGCCTCTACCGGCGGCTGGGCTTCCAGCAGACCGAGGCGGCCGAACTCTATCTGCGAATGATGTGGACGCCAGAGTCGTGATGCTGGACGCCTTCAACCTGCCGATCGATTTCGACGTTGTCTCCCTGCAGGCCGACCTTACAAAGGTCGCGGACACGGACTGGCTGAGGCACGTCAACAGGGCTCACTACGAAGGCGACTGGGCGGTCGTGGCGTTGCGGGCGATCGATGGCGACATCCGGCGCACCGCGCCCATACCCGGCGGCGTCTATCGCGACACCCCGCACATGGCGCGCTTCCCCTATTTCCGGGAGGTGCTGTCGGCCTTCCACATGCCCCTGGAATCGGTGCGTCTGCTGCGACTGGCGGCGGGGTCAAAGATACTGGAACACAGCGACGGCAATCTCGGCTTCCCGGATGGCCAGGTCCGCTTCCATGTCCCCATCGTCACCAGCCCTCTTGTCGATTTCCGGTTGCGGGGCCAGCGGCTGGACATGCGCGAAGGCGAGGTCTGGTACGCCGACTTCAACCTGCCTCACAGCGTCGACAATCGGGCCGAAATCGACCGCGTCCATCTAGTCATCGACGGGCCGGTGAACGACTGGGTGCGCGGCGTCTTCGAAGAGGCGCAAACCGCCTGCCAAGCCGATGTCGGCTGAGACCTGGGAATCCCTACGCTGGCGGGTGCTGTCCGACCCGGCGCTGACGGCGCAGCTCTGGCGGCTGCGCGACGCAGCCGCGTTCAGAAGCCGGCTGATAGAGCTGGGAGCCCCGGTGGACGGGACCTGGCCCTGGGATGGAGGGCCGCTAATGCTGCCGACACCCGTCTCGGCCCAGCCACTGGGGCGACCACCGCCCGGCCCCGGCTGGACCATCGCGCGACTGGATGTCTTTTCCGCCCCACCGTTGCTGCACTGGCGCTACACCGGGGGCGAGGCGCCCCAGGCGCCATTCTACGCCAGCGATCTGCACAGCTGGTCTAGCCATCCGGTCAATCGCTTCCTGGCCGTTCGTACGCCCTTGGCCGCGCTGGATGAGGCGCCGCCGGCCTCGCCGATTGGCCTGATCTTCCACATGTCTCGCTGTGGCTCGACCCTGGTCTCCCGCATGCTGGGCCAGATCGACGGCGTGCTGGCCTTCTCAGAGCCGCCCATCATGGGCGAGATTCGCCGGGCGCAACGCTTCAACCCGGCGCTGGCGAACGCCGACTGCGCCCGCTGGCTGAGAGCCGCCGTCGGCTGTCTGACCGCAGCCGCTGGAGGTGGTCGCGCCGTCGTCAAGCTGGAGGCGGGCGCGATCCTGTCGCTGCCGCTGCTGCGCCTGGCCTTCCCGGAAACGCCCTGGATCTTCCTGTATCGCGACCCGGTGGACGTCATGCTGTCCCAGGCGCGGGAGCGGTCATCGGAAATGATGGCGGGCATGCTTGAGGCGGCCCTGCCCTTGCCGCCCGGGCTGTCTGCCGATGAATTCTGCGCCCGCACTTTGGACGCGCTCTGTCAGGCTGCCAGCGAAGGGCTGGCCCAGGCCGGCGGTATGGCCGTCGCCTACGAAGACCTTCCCGAGGCTGTCGGGACCCGCATCGCTCCGCTGTTCGGGCTGGATCCCAGCGCGGAGGATCGCGCACGTATCGCGCTGACGTCCCGCCACAGTGCTCGGCGAGGCGACCAGCCATTCAAGGACGACCGCGCCGCCCGCCGCGCTGCCGCGAGCCAGGAAATCAGGGCGCTGGCGGACCGCTGGGTTGCGCCTGCGCTGGCGGGGCTGCGCCAGTATCCTTGAAATCCGACGGTCTGATCGGGCGGGCTGGCCGGCGCATCCCTTCCGCCAGGATAGCCCTCTGGTCCGGCGGCAGGGTGGCGG
This sequence comes from Caulobacterales bacterium, assembly GCA_038236615.1. GTDB lineage: Bacteria > Pseudomonadota > Alphaproteobacteria > Caulobacterales > Caulobacteraceae > Caulobacter. Next base: position 136,592 of record JBBRZO010000011.1, on the reverse strand, counting down.
CAAACTGCATGATGGCCGCTTCGACCTGGCCGCGCGCCTTTTGGTCCAGGGCCCGTCCCTGCTGCAGCTGGGCGTCGACAGCGGCCGGGTCGTAGCTGGCCTGCCCCATCTTGGCGATAGCCTCTGCACGTAACCGGCGTCCCTCCCGGATGTCGTCCCGGGTAGCCAGCACCGCGTCACGCACTGTCGCGCGGAAGGCCTGCCGATAGGGTGGACTCAGTCCATCGCCCGCCCGCCAGATCGGCGCCTTCAAGGCCGCGCCCGCCGCAGGCCGGAACTCGGCCATGCGCTTGCCGACCACCACCGCCCCGACGATCAAGCCGCCAAGGAACAGGTTGAGGGCAACCGAGACGATCAGCCCGATATAGAGCCAGCGCGGCTTCACGAATTGCTCTCCGCATCAGGCGTGGCCAGGCCATCATCGCCGGCGGCGATCAGGGCGTCGGCCCTGGCATCGGCTGAAGGGCCGTTGCTGACCGCGCCGGCCATCACGCCGGCGGCACAGGCGGCGGCCAGGCCGGCGCCCAGTCCGGCGCCGGTCAGCCAGCGCCAAAGCTGTCCGCGGACGGCCCGGGCCTTGGGGGCGGCATCCAGGATAGCCTGGCGCAGGGCGGCCGAGGGCTGCGGCGGGCGCAGCGTCTGCAGTTGTTCGTCCAGGCCGGCGGCGTCGGCCAGCGATGCGCGAGCGCTCTCGCCCTGTTCGGCCACGTAGCGCCAGGCGGATTCCCGCTCGGCCTCGGGCCACAGGTCGATCCGGCCGCCATAGGCGTCGGCCAGAGCGGCGAACCGTGTCTGATCCATCATGCCCATCCCGCTATTCCCTCATGTCCGCAAGGGCGAGACGCAGAGCGCGCCTGGCCCGTGACAACAAGCTTTCCAACGCCTCTACGCTGACCTCCATCAGGGCCGCGGCGTCGATATTGCTCAGTTCCTGATAGTGGCAAAGCACGATCGCCTGCCGCTGGCGCTCCGGTAGGGCGGCCAACGCCGCTTCGACTCGCCGGCCGGTGTCCCGGGCCTGCAAGCCCCGGTCCGGAGCCGGCCCCGTGTCGGGCTGCTCGGGCGGTTCGGCCATGATCGTCTCGCGCCGGCGCCGCAGTCTGTCGTAGCAAAGATTGACCGCCACTCGGTGCAGCCAGGTGTCGAACCGCGCCACACCCGGTTGCCAGACCGGCGCCTGTTTCCAGGCCCGCACAAACAGCTCCTGGGTAACGTCCTCGGCCTCCATGGCGTCGTCCAGCATCCGGCGCGCCAGCTGCAGCATGCGCGGCAGCTTGCGGGCCATCAGGGCCTGGATGGCCGCGGGATCGCCCCGCCCCACCCGGACCACCAGGTCTTCGTCCGGATCGACGCCCTGAGACTTCAAACGCTACTCCAAAGAAGGCGTTAGCGCCCGCCACCCTGGCCACCCATTCCACGCTGCTGGCGGCCGGCCGCCAGTTCGCTTGCGCTCAGCGAGCCGTCGCCGTCCACATCCATCTTCTGGAAGCGCCGCTCGGACATTCTGCCGACTTCCGACTTGTCGAGGAAGCCGTCGTGGTTGGCGTCCATCATCGGGAACATTCGGGCCAGGCCCTGTCCGTCGCCGCCGCCCTGTCCGCCGCCGCCTTGTGGAGCGCCGCCGTCCTGGCCGCCGCGCATGCTCATCCGCTGGGCCCGGGCCGCTTCCATCTCGTCCTGGCTGAGCTTGCCGTCCTTGTTGGCGTCGGCCTTCATCATTCGCGCCACGAAGGCGGTCTTGAATTCGGCCAAGCTTACCTTGCCGTCGCCATTGGTGTCAGCCTTGCCCATGCCGCCGCCGGCCTGAGCCGAAGCGGCTCCGGCAATCAGAAGGACAGCAGCGGCGCTGGTGAGAAAAAGTTTCATTCGAGGGTTCTCCATGACCCATCCCCGGCCCGTTCAACGCGGGGTCGGGCCGCTTCCGTCGCGCAGTAATGCGGCGTAGGCGGCGCGGGCCTTGGCCTGTGCGGCGTCCAGGCGTTTGCGCAGGGCCGACAGGGTCTTCACGCCGCCTGCCCGCGCCAGTAAGGCCTTGAGCGCATTAGGTTCTTGCCCCGGATCGGCGCCGTCGGCCAGGGCGACCTTCAGGAGCTGGCCGACGTCCTGCTGCAACTTCCAGGCCTGCGTCAAATTGTCCAACAGGCTCGCCGGCGCGGCCCCGGCAGCCGCCAGGGCCGCCAGGGCCGCATGGGTGTTGGGCTGAAGTGGCCCGCCGCCGGCCGCGCCGACCAGCTGCAGATACTGGGCGGCGAACTCGATATCGACCAGACCGCCAGGGCTGAGCTTGAGGTCCCAGTCACCCTGCGGCGGCCGTTCGGCTTCCAATAGCTCGCGCATCTCGCGCACATCGGCGGCGGTGCGGGCCGTGTCGCGCGGCCGACGCAGCGCCCCGTCGATGGCCGCCGCAGCCTCGTCTGCAAAGGCCGGCGAACTGGCCCAGACCACCCTCGCCCGGGTCAGGGCCAGCATCTCCCAGGTCTCGGCCCCATCACCATCGTAGTAGCCGTGGAAGGCAGTCATGCTGACCGAGATCGGCCCTTTGCTCCCGGTCGGCCGAAGCTGCATGTCGACCTCATAGAGCCCGCCCTCGGCGGTGGGCGCCGACAGGGCCGCGATCAGCCGTTGGGTGAAGCGGCCATAGAAAACTTCCGCGCCCCATTCCCGGATCGACGACGCCGCGCCCGGGAGGTCCGAGCGATAGAGCACCATCAGATCCAGGTCCGAGCGGGCGGTCATCTCACGCGATCCGCACTTGCCCAGGGCCACCACCGCCGCCTGGCCGGGGAAGACGCCCCCTTGCCGCGTGGTCTCAGCCAGCGCCGCGGGCGCCAGGCCCTGGATGGTCAGGTCAGCGAGGTCGGCGAACGCGGCGCCGGCGTCGGCTGCCGTCGCCGAACCGCTGATCACCTGCACCCCGATACGGAAGGCCTGCTCGCGGTGGACACGCCGGGCGGCGTCCATTGCCGCCTCGAAACCGTCAGCGCTGGCAATGGCGGCGCGGAAGGCGTCCTCGCCCTGCCCCGCCCCGAACGGCGCGAAGAAGGCCGGGTCCAGCAGGGCGTCCAGCGCCGCCGGTCGCCGAGCCAGGGTCGAGGCCAGTTGGGGGGCGAAGGCCATGACCTGCACGACCAGTTCGAACATCTTCGGCTGGGCCAGGAACAGCGACTGCACCTGCACCCCCGACGACAGCCGGGCGAAGAAGTCGGAGAAGCGGTTGAAGGCGGCGTCCGGCGCCCCGCTGGCCGCCATGGCGTCGAGCAGGCGCGGCGCCAGGCGGGTGAACAGCTCGCGGCCCCGCTCAGTGCGGGTGGCGTTGATGCGGCCATGGTGCCAGCCGCGGATGGCCTGCGAAACCTGGGCCGGGTTGGAAAACCCCATCCGTTTGAGGGTGGCCAGAGTTTCTGGGTCGTCCTCGACCCCGGTGAAGATCAGGCTGCCGAACTTCGATGACAGCTGCTCCTCGCCCTGGAACAGCTCGCCGTAGCGGCGGTTGACCCCCTGCAGCAGCTTGCCCACCGCCGCGTCGAACGTCCGCAGATTGTCGTGACCCCACAGCGCCGCGACCCGTTTCCGGTCCCCGTCGGCCTCCGGAAGACGATGGGTCTGCTCGTCGGCCAGCATCTGCACCCGATGCTCCAGGGCGCGCAGGTCGCGATAGGCGGCGGTCATGTAGTGGGCCGTGGCGCCGCTGATCTGGCCGTCGCGGGCCAGCAGGGCCAGGGTGTCCAGGGTTCGCGGACTGCGAAGGTCGGGGTGACGGCCGCCCAGGATCAATTGCTGGGTCTGGGCGTAGAATTCGATCTCGCGGATGCCACCCCGGCCAAGCTTCAGGTCGGCGCCCTTGGCGGTCAGGCGGTCGTCGACCTTGTGAACATGAATCTGCCGCTTGATGGAGTGGATATCGGCGATGGCGGCGAAGTCGAGATTCTTGCGCCAGATGAAGGCCTGGAGCTCGTCCAGAAACGCCTGCCCCCGGCCGATATCACCCGCCGCCACCCGCGCCTTGATGAAGGCCGCCCGCTCCCAATTCTGGCCTACGGATTCGTAATAGGCGAAGGCTGCATCGACCGGCATGGCCGGCGGGGTCGAGGACGGATCGGGTCGCAGGCGCAGGTCGACCCGGAAGACATAGCCGTCCGGCGTGCGGTCCTGCAGCAGCCGGGCGACATGCTGGGTCAGCCGCACGGCCGTCGCCGCGTGCTCGGCTCCGTCAAGCAACGGCATGGTGTCTGGTTCGTAGAAGACCGAGATATCGATATCGCTGGAATAGTTCAGCTCGAAGGCGCCGTGTTTGCCCATGGCCAGACAGAAGAAGCCGGGAACCGGGCCCGCTGGACCGGGATGCGGGGCTGCCAGACGGCCTCGCTCAGCCTCGATGCGGGCCGCCTGGGTCAGAGCCGTGGCCAAGGCCACGTCGGCAAAGCGGCTGAGCGCACTAGTTACCGCCTCCAGGTCCCAGACTCCGCCCAGGTCGGCCAGGGCAGTCAGCAGATGCAGATCGCCCTTCAGCTGGCGCAGCCGCCGCCCGACGCTCTCGGTGTCGGGTTCATCGGCGGCGGCCGCCGCGTCCGCGAGTATCTCCGCCAGACGCTGGCCGGGATCGCTGTCCAGGATGGCGGCGAGCCGAGCGGGCTTTTGCCGCGCCAGGCCAGCCAGATAAGGCGAAGCCCCGAAGACCGGCGCCAAGGCCGGCCAAACCCCCTCCAGGTCTAGCCGTCCCTCAAGAATCTCTCGCGTCCGCGCCGCCGCCTTGGCGTCAACGACCGGGCCGCAGGGAACGAGGCTTTGGCGAAGAGGCGTCATCCGCCCCTTGATGCCCCCCAATGACGCGCCGCGCTAGGCCTCAGGGCGGTCGCGGACTTTACTCCATCCGCGGCATGACGAAGGCGACCCGCAAGCCCATGCCCTCGCCGTCGAAGCTGCCCGGCCCCTCGTCCAGCTCCAGCCGCCCGCCATGCGCCTCGGCCACGGCAGCGACCAGGGAGAGGCCCAGGCCCGAGCCCGGCTCGTTGCGGCTGTTCTCCAGCCGCACGAAGCGCTGCACCACCCGCACCCGGTCTTCCAGCGGAACGCCGGGACCGGTGTCGGTGACCGAGAATTCGACCTCGCCCGACGAGCGGCGGCGCACCCGCAGCATCACCGCCCCGCCGGACGGGGTGTATTTCACCGCGTTGTCCAGGATGTTGGCCAGGGCCTGTGCCACGAATTCGCGGTTGCCCTTGACGCTTAGTTGCGGAACCAGCTCGGCCTTGAAATCCAGGCCCTTGTCCTCGCAGAGCGGCTCGTAAAGTTCGCTGATGTCCGCGGCCAGATGGCCCGGGTCAAACACCGACTGGTCCGGCGCCTGGCCGGCCGCCTGCAGCCGGGCGATGGCCAGCACGGCGTTGAAGGTCTTGAGCACGCCGTCGGCGTCTTCCAGGGCCTGGACCAGGGCCCGGGTCGGATCGCCCTTGCCGGCCTCGACCTCAATCAGCGCCGCCTCCAGCCGGGCTCGCAGTCGGGTGAGCGGTGAGCGCAGGTCATGGGCGATGGCGTCGCCGGCATGGCGCAGCCCGCCCATCGAGCGCTCCAGGCGGTCGAGCATGTCGTTCAGGCCCTCGGCCAGCTCGTCATACTCATCGCGCGCGCCGCGGATCTTGGCCCGGGTTCTGAGGTCGCCGCTGCGCACGGCGCTGACTACGTCGTTCAGGCCCGTCATCTGGCGACTGACATTGCGGCTGACCAGGACCCCGCCGGCCAGACCCAGGATGATGACCAGCGCTCCCGCCCCCCAAAGCGCCCGGGCGATGCCGACCACGAAGGCTTCGCTGTCTCCGACGTCGGCCCCGACGAACAGTGTCTCGCCGCCCGGCAGCTTTTCCTGCACGCCGCGCGCGGGTCGCTTGACCAAGGCGCCATCCATGTCGGTCTCGGTCAGCTTGAAGCTGGCCCAGTGTTCGCCCTCGCCGTCGTCATCCTCCTCGTCGACCGGCGAAGCGGCCAGCGAGCCGGTGATCTTCTTCCCCTTGGCGTCCTTGAGCAGGTAGAGGAACGGCCGCTCTCCCGCCGCCCGGTCGATCAGGGTCTGGTTCAGCCCATCCACCCCGCCCTGGCGATAGGCGGCCTCCAGCGAGTTCATCTCGCGGGTGATCTCTTCGTCGGCGCGGCGGGTCACCTCGCCGGCGGTGGCGATGTAGATATAGGCCAGGAAGGCGCTGGCCGCGGCCGCGAACAGGGCCAGGAACAGCAGCGTCAGCCGAAACGGCGTGGTGCGGAAAGTGCGCGGCAGGCGCATGAAGCAAGCCTACGGGTCGAGGCGGTAGCCCGCGCCCCGAACCGTCTGCAGCATCGGGCGGTCGAAGCCCTTGTCGATCTTGGACCGTAGCCGCGAGATGTGGACGTCGATGACGTTGGTCTGCGGGTCGAAATGGTATTCCCAGACCTTCTCCAGCAGCATGGTGCGGGTCACCGACTGGCCGGCATGGCGCATCATGAATTCCAGCAGCTGAAATTCGCGAGGCTGCAGATCGATCTCGGTCCCGGTCCGGTGCACGGTGCGGGCGATCAGGTTCATCTCCAGATCGCCGACCTTCAGCGTGGTGGCGACGGCGCCGGTTTCCCGGCGGCGGGACAGGGCCTCGACCCGGGCCATCAGCTCTGGGAAGGCGTAGGGCTTGACCAGATAGTCGTCACCGCCGGCCTTGAGGCCCACCACCCGGTCATGGATTTCGCCCAGGGCCGAGAGGAACAGCACCGGCGTCGCATCGCCTTCGCGCCGCAGGGTCTCGACGACAGTGACCCCGTCCATGCGCGGCATCATGCGATCGACGATGAGGACGTCGTAGCCGCCCTTCTGGGCCGCCGCCAGGCCATCAACCCCGTCGGGGGCGTGGACGCAGTCATAGCCGGCCTCGGTCATGCCACGGCTCATCGCCTCGGCCGCCTCGAGATCGTCTTCAATGATCAGGATACGCATTGTGGTTTGCACCGCGTGGAAAGGCTCTAGCCCCTTGAAGCACTCGATTCGTGCTCCAGGCCTTCTCACCTAAGCTAGGGCAGCGGCCCCGCGTGAGCAAACATCGACACGGGTTCTTACCGCGAATTCACGCTGGGGCTTTCAACGCCTGTGGCGACGGGATGCAAAAGGGGCGGGCGCCACACTCGGCCCCCGCCCCCTTCACCACGTCCAGGTCGTCCTCCCCCGCGAGCGGGAGAGGAGGATCAGGTCTACTGCACCTTCAGGCCCAGGAACCCGGCTTGGCTGCCACCGGTCGAGAAGTCGAGCCGGACGGCGTTGCGGCCGGCCTTCTTGGCCGCGTCGACGACCGAGGCCACGTCGGCGGCCGAGGCCACCTGCTTGCCGTTGACCGACAGGATGACGAAGCCGCGGCGGATGCCCTTGTCGTCGGCGTCGCTGCCGTCGGTGACCGAGGTGACGATCACGCCCTTGGAGTCGGACGGCAGCTTGAGCTGGGCCCGGGTGGCGGGATCGAGCGGGGTCATCATCATGCCCAGCACCGGCTTGCTCGGCTGGACGGCCGGAGTCGGCACGTTGGCCGGGCCCGAACCACCGCCACCGGCGTCAGCCAGCTTGGCCAGCTCCGCTTCGGTCGGACGCATGCCCGACTTGATCTCGACGGTCTGCTTTTTGCCGCCGCGGTAGATTTCCAGCTTGATGCTGTCGCCGACCTTGGCGCGGGCCACTTCCCGGGTCAGGGCGGTGTTGGAGTTGATCGGCACGCCGTTGACCGAGATGACGATGTCGCCAGGTTGCACGCCGGCCTTGGCCGCCGGACCGCCGGGACGCAGGTCATGGACGATGGCGCCCTTGATTGTGCCCAGGCCATCGGCGTCAGCCAGTTCCGGGGTCAGGTTCTGGACCGTCGCGCCGATATAGCCGCGCTGGATCTTGCCGCCCGAGATCAGCTGCTTGGAGATGTTGTCGGCGATATCGGCGGGGATGGCGAAGCCGATGCCAACCGAGCCGCCCGACGGCGAGAAGATCGCCGAGTTCACCCCGATCACCCGGCCATAGATGTCGAAGGTCGGGCCGCCGCTGTTGCCGCGGTTGATGGGGGCGTCGATCTGGATGAAGTCGACATACTGGTCGCCGATGTCGCGGCCGTAGGACGAGACGATGCCGGCCGTGGCGGTGCCGCCCAGGCCGAAGGGGTTGCCCACGGCGATGACCCAGTCACCCACCCGCGGCTTGGCCGAGTTCTCGAACGAGACAAACGGGAAGTTGGAGCCTTCGACCTTGATCACCGCGATGTCGGTGTTCTCGTCGCGGCCGACAAGGGTGGCCTTCAGCTCGCGGCCATCCTTCATGATCACCTTGATGTCGTCAGCGCCTTCGACAACGTGGTTGTTGGTGACGATGTAGCCCTCGGCCGAGATGAAGAAGCCCGAGCCCGAAGCCTGCTGCTTGGGGCCCTTGGCGCCGGGCAGGGGTTCAGCGCCGCCGCCAGGGCCGGCGCCGTCCTCGCCGTCAGGAGGGCTGGTTTCGCTTCCGCCGCCGCCACCAGGAGGGGCCAGACCGAAGGGCGCGCCTGGGATCTGGCGCAGGGTGGAGGCGTCGACCCGCGTGGTCACGTCGATCGAGACGACGGCGGGCGAGACATCCTCGAAGATGTCGGCAAATGACTTGGGGCCGCCCGGAGGCGGGGCGAACATCACCGAGGTGTTGGCGGTGCGCATCAGGCCCGGCTGGTCGGCCGCGCTGGCCCTCACGCCCATGCCGGCCATGGCGGCGGCGAAAACGCCGACCCCAGCCACGGCCCCGACGAGAAATCCGGTCTTTCTGGCAGGCATTCTATGAGTTCCTCTCCCCGGTCAGCGCCGGGAGCATCTGAGACTTAAGGCCGATGCTGGAAACAGCAACACGCCTCAAGTTACCTTTCCGTCATCGTCAGGCTTTTCTTTGGGGCGCCTTTCGGGCGCAAACGTGTCATCGCTCGCGCCGTGCAGCAAGGCCGCCAGACGCTTCTCTTCGTCTTCGCTGAGCGGCGGCGTCGCCACCGGCTTCCGCAGTCGCGCCATCAGCAGCCCGCCGCCCAGCAGCACGACCGCGAACGGGCCCAACCACAGCGCCAGGTTGCCGGGATTGAACGGCGGCTTGAGCAGCGCGAACTGGCCATAGCGCGCTACGAGGAAGGCGCGGATTTCCGCGTCCGAGCGGCCGGCCTTGATCTGCTCGCGGACGATCTGACGCAGGTCGTGGGCGAGGTCGGCTTCTGAGTCGTCGATCGACTCGTTCTGGCAGACCAGGCAGCGAATCTCCTGGAACAGATGCCGGGCCCGCGCCTCCAGGGACGGATCGGGCAGACGGTCGGCGGGGTCCGACGCAGCCGCCAGCGACAGGGCGGCGAACAGGGCGACCAGGAGGTGGGAGCGTCTCACGCCGCGACCTCCCGCCGCCGCCCGACGGCCAGTCTCAGACGCCGATCCGACAGCGACATGAGCCCGCCCAGAGCCATCAGCAGCGGGCCCAGGAAGATCAGTTGGACCCAGGGATTGTAGTAGGCCCGCACCAGCCAGACCGGCCCGCCGGCCGCATCCGTACGGCGCTCGCCCAGCACCAGGTAGATCTGGTCCAGGCCCTTGGGGCAGATGGCCACTTCCGAGGTGGTCTGGCCGCCGGCCGGGTAGAAGCGCCGCTCGGGCTCGCCCTTGCAGACGACCTGACCGCCCCGCCGCACGGTCATCACGCCGCGCTCGGCCAGATAATTGGGTCCCTCGGCGCCGCCGACACTGTCCAGGGTCAGGTGATAGGCGCCGAAGTCGAGGCCTCGGCCCACCGCCAGGGTCTCGGCCGCTTCCAGCTTCCAGGCGGTCTCGAAGGTGGCGCCCAGGGCGAAGACGCCCAGGCCGATATGGGCGAAGGTCATGCCCCAGGACCCGCGCGGCAGGCCGGTCAGCCGGCGGCGGACCTCGGCCCAGGGGGCGCGGAAGGCGCGGGTGCGTTCGGCGATCTCGACCAGCGCGCCGAAGATCAGCCAGAAGCCGAGCAGCAGGCCCACGCAGGCCAGGGCATGACGGGGTTGAACGAAGGCCAGCGCCCCCAGCGCCAGGGTCACAGCGATGGCGCCGGCCGCGCCCAGCCGCTGGGCCGCGCCCAGGGCGTCGCCGCGCTTCCAGGCCAGCAGAGGTCCGAACGGCAGCACGAGCGAAAGCAGCGCCATCAGCGGCAGGAAGACCAGATTGAAATAGGGCGTGCCCACCGAGGTCTGGAAGCCCAGCGCCTCGGTGATCAGCGGATAAAGGGTGCCCAGCATCACCGCTCCCGTCGCGGCGGTCAGCAGGATGTTGTTGAGCACGATGGCGCTCTCGCGGCTGATCGGGGCGAAGACCCCGCCGGGCGTCAGGTTCGGCGCGCGCCAGGCAAACAGGCCAAAGCCGCTCCCAGCCGCCAGACCCATGATGGTCAACAGCAGCACGCCGCGCTTGGGATCGACGGCGAAGGCGTGCACCGAGGTCAGCACGCCTGACCGAACCAGGAAGGCGCCCAGCATCGAGAAGGTGAAGGCCAGCAGAGCCAGGAACACGCTCCAGCCGCCCAGCGCCCCGCGCTTTTCCGTGACCATGGCCGAGTGCAGCAGGGCCGCCCCGACCAGCCAGGGCATGAAGGAGGCGTTTTCGACCGGGTCCCAGAACCACCAGCCGCCCCAGCCCAGCTCGTAATAGGCCCAGAAGGATCCCAGGGTGATGCCGACGGTCAGCAGGGTCCAGGCAGCCAGCGTCCAGGGCCGCACCCAGCGGGCCCACGCCGCGTCGATGCGGCCCTCCAGCAGTCCGGCGATGGCGAAGGAGAACACCACCGAGAAGCCGACATAGCCGGCGTAGAGGAAGGGCGGATGGACGGCCAGCGCCGGGTCCTGCAGCAGCGGATTGAGCGAGGCGCCCTCGACAGGCGGGTCAACCAAGCGGGCCAGCGGGCTGGACGCAAAGACAGTGTAGGCCAGGAACAACACACCCAGGGCTCCCTGGGTCCCCAGCACCCGGGCCTTGAGGCTGTGCGGCAGGCCCTTGCCGAACACCGCCACGGCGGCGCCATAGCCGGTCAGGGCCAGGCACCAGAGCAGGATCGAGCCCTCGTGGCTGCCCCAGGCGCCGGCGATCTTGTAGAGCAGCGGTTTGGCGGTGTGGCTGTTGCCCGCGACGTTGGCGACCGAGAAGTCGCTGACGATGAAGGCGTGAATCAGGATGCCGAAGGCCAGGGCCGTGGCGGCGAAACTGCCCAGCGCCGCCCCCTCGCCCGCCCCGGCCAGCCCCTGGCGTTTGGTCCCTGCAAACGAGAAGCCGGTCTGCAGGACCGCCAGCACCAAGGCCAGCATCAGGGAAAATGCACCAAGTTCAGCGAACATGTTACTTGGAACCCGGGCTGGCATAGGACGGCGCGGCGCCGTCGCCCCGCCATTCGCCCTGGGCCTTCAAGGCCTTGGCGACATCGCGCGGCATGTAGCGCTCGTCATGCTTGGCGAGCACGCGCTTGGCCGCGAAGGTTCCATCGGGCCGGAATGTCCCTTCGGCCACCACACCCTGCCCCTCGCGGAACAGGTCCGGCAGGTCGCCCTGGAAGGCGACCGGGGCGGTGGCGCGTCGATCGGTAACGCGGAAGATCACCCGGCCATCCGGGAATTTCTGAACACTGCCCATCTCGACCAGCCCGCCCAGCTGCACGGGCCGGCCAGGCGGCACATGGGCCGCCAGCGCCTGGGCCGGGGTGTAGAAGAAGCTGATGGTCTGACGCAGGCCAAACAGCGTCAGCCCGGCCGCCAGGATCAACACCGGCGCCACGGCCAGCAGAATGGTCAGCCGCTGGCGGGCCTTGCGCGATTTCGGCCAGAAACTCATCGGGGCGGTCCTTGGACCGGCTGGGTCAGAGCGTCGGTCAGCTTCTTGAGCACCTGCGGATTGCCGGCGTAGCGCTTGCGGGCCTCAGCCAGGGTCGCATCGCGCTTGGCCGTCGCGCCCTGCACCGTATAGGCCCGCACCAGCATCACCCAGCCGTCGGGATCATCAGGATTGGCGGCGAGACGGGCGGCCAGCTTGTCGACCATGCCGGCGATCATCTGCTGTTGGCCCGCCGGTGGCTCGGCCGACGGCGGCGGGGCCTTGGGCAGGCCCCCGGCCTTCTGGATAGCGGCGATCTGCTGGCCCAGGCCCGCGCGGTCATCGCCCGGCGGCAAGTCCTGTTGCAGGCTCTTCAGGTCCGCCAGCCCGCCGTTCAGGTCGCCGCCGTTGATGCGGTTCAAGGCCAGACGGAAGCGCGCCTCGGGGTTCTTGGGGTCGAGCGCCAGCGCCTTGCGCAGCGCCTCCATGGCGTCCGGCGCGAAGATGTCGTTGGCGGCCAGCATGCGGGCATGGGCCAGTGACAGCCAGGCCTGCGGGTTGGCGGGGTCCAGTGCGATGGCCTTGCGCAGATTGTCCTCGGCAAGGGCCGGCTGGTTCAGATTGATCTGGGCGTCGGCCAGATTGCGCAGGATGGTCGGCTGGTTGGGGTTCTTGCGGTTCAGCACGTCGAGCACGGCGGCGAACCGGACCGGGTCCTGGCTGAGGCTTTCCAGCGGCTCGGCGCTCCAGGCGGCGATGCGCTTGGCGAAAGGCTGGTCAACCATGCCCGGCCGTCCCAGTTCCAGATACAGCAGCAAGGCCAGGGCCGGGGCCAGCGCCGCCAGCACTAGGATCAGGCGTCGCTCGGCCGGCGTGACCGCCTTGGGCGCCGGCCGCGCATGCTCGGACGCCGCCAGCAGCCGCCGCCCGGCCTCGGCCCGCGCCGCCTTGCCTTCGCTATCGTCCAGCAGGCCCCGCTCGGTCAGTTCGTCCAGCTCGGCCAGATGCCGCTGGTGCACCGCCAGGGCTGGGTCGATCGCCTGCGCCCGACCGCTCGCGCGGCCCCGCGCCAGGACCAGCCCAGCGGCGGCGGCGGACAACACCGCGGCGGCGACCCAGAAAAGCAACATGCCGGGGGGATTAGCGGGTTTGGGGTGGCAAAACCATGGCCCAGATCAAATCGCCGCGGCGGGGCCCTTTCCTGCGCTTTGCTGTCGAGGAAACGCGCTGCTAGGACAGCCCCATGGGCGAGCACCGCGACGCTGAACGCACTCGGGCAAAGATCATGGCCGCGGCGCGCGACGAGTTCGCGGCGCACGGACTGGCCGGGGCGCGGATCGAGGCCATCGCCAAGCGCGCCGGGATCGCCAAGCAGCTGATATATCATTATTTTTCGGGCAAAGAGGCCCTGTTCGAGGCCACGCTGGAGAGCAAGTACGCCCAGCATCGCGCCGCCGATGGCGATGCCGCGCCCGAGGCCGAGCCGGGCCCGGGCGCAATCTTCCAGCAGCGGTTCCGCGCCGCCCATGCCGATCCTGTCTGGATGCGGTTCCTGACCTGGGAGGCGGCCGAGCATCCGGAATCGGGACGCATTACCGCCGAGGCCATCCGCCGTGAGGCCGTCGCCCGCCAAGCCACTACGGTCGCCGAGCGCCAGGCCGGCGGTGACCTGCCGGCCGACCTGTCGCCGCAGATGCTGCAACTGGCAATCAACGCCCTGGCCGTCTACCCGCTTGCCTTTGGCCAGGTCACCCGGATGATTACCGGCCGCTCGCCGGAAGACCCTCAGTTCCAGGCCGAATGGAGCGCCTTCCTGGACCAGCTGGCCCGGCGCTTGTCGCGGCTTTAATTTACCACTTGTCAAATTAAAACCAGGCGCTAGGCTGTAAAGGTCACCCCCACAGCCGCCGTACCGTTTGGAGCGCCGCCATGCCCGATCCCGGCCGCATAGCGCTTACCCTTACCCTCAACGGCGAGGCCCGTGACCTGACGGTCCCGGCCAGCGCCACTCTGCTCGACCTGATCCGCGACCAGCTGGGACTGACGGGGACCAAGAAGGGCTGCGACATGGGCGCCTGCGGGGCCTGCACGGTCCTGGCCGACGGTCGGCGCATTAAGGCCTGCCTGGCCCTTGCCGCTTCGTATGAAGGCGCGGCGATCACCACCATCGAAGGAATTGGAACGCTGGACGCGCCCCACCCATTGCAGGCGGCCTTTGTCCGCCACGACGCCCTGCAGTGCGGCTACTGCACACCGGGGCAGATCATGTCGGGCCTGGCGGTGTTGGCCGAAGAGCCCGCCGACCTGGAAACCATCCGCGAGGCGATGAGCGGCAACCTCTGCCGCTGCGGGGCGCACCCGAACATCGTCTCGGCCATCGCCGAAGTGGCCGGCCTGAGGAAAGAAACGTGAGCGGCCCGGCGTTCGGATACGCCCGGGCAGGCGATGCGGCTGAGGCGGTGCGGCTGGGCTCCACCCCCGGGGCGGCCTTCATCGCCGGCGGCACAGACCTGTTGCAACTGTGGAAGTCCGGCGCCCATTCGCCGGCGCAAGTGATTGATATCTCTGCGCTGGCGCTGGACCAGATCAATCCTGTGGGCGAACGGTTGGAGATCGGCGCCATGGTCCGGTTGAGCGACCTCGCGGCGGCGGCGACCGACTATCCGCTGGTCGCCGAGGCCATCCTGGCCAGCGCCAGCGGCCAGATCCGCAACATGGCGACGGTCGGCGGCAATCTGCTGCAGCGGACCCGCTGCGTTTACTTCCGGGGCGAGCCCGCCCTTCCCTGCAACAAGCGCAACCCCGGCTCCGGCTGCGGCGCCCTGGCCGGCGAGAACCGGCAGGCCGCCCTGTTCGGCGCCAGTGAGGCCTGTGTCGCGACCCATGCCTCGGATCTGGCCGTAGCGCTGGCGGCGCTGGACGCCGAGGTCACCGTGCTGGGCCGCGATGGTCCACGGCGGCTGAGCCTGGACGCGCTCTACCGTCTTCCCGGCGAGGCGCCGGAGCGGGACACCACACTCTCGCCCGGCGAGTTGATCACCGGGGTCGCCATCCGCCGTTTCGCCGGGCGCTCGACCTATCTGAAGGTCCGCGACCGGGCCTCGTTCGAGTTCGCGGTGGTGTCGGTGGCCGCGGCGCTGCGGCTGGAGAATGGCGTCATCGCGGAAGCGCGGCTGGCGGCCGGCGGGGTGGCGCCCCAGCCCTGGCGGCTGACCGCCTGCGAGGCGGCGCTGGTCGGGCAAACGCCCACGCCTGAGGTCTTCGCCACCGCCGCCGGCCTGGCGACGAACGGCGCCCGGCCGCTGGCCCATAACGGCTTCAAGCAGACCCTGCTGCGCAATGCGGTAGCGCGCGCCCTGCAAACCGTTGGAGGCCAGCCATGAGCTACCAGGCCAGCCCCCGCTACGAAGGCGCCCTGAAGACCGCCGGCCAGGCCATTTTCGCCGCCGAGACCCCGGCCGAAGGCATGCTGCACGCCGCCCTGGTCGAGGCGCCGATCGGCTGTGGCGAGATCCTCTCGCTGGATGACAGCGTCGCGCGCCGGGTCCCCGGCTTCGCCGACCTGATTTCCTATGCCGAGGCCGAGGGCCTGCGGCCGTTCGGCGTGACCGCCCGGATCCGCACGCCGGTCATCCATTTCCCTGGCCAGCCCGTCGCCCTGGTCGCCGCCGACACCCTGCAGGCCGCCCAGGCGGCGGCCCGGGCCGTACGGGTGACGGCGGTCGCCGGGTCCGCCATCACCGCACTCGACCAGGCGCTCGCCCAGGCCTTCGCGCCGGAGCTGGTCGTGCGGGCTCCGGCCGCCACCCGCCGGGGCGACGCCTCCGCCGCCCTGGAAGCCGCCCACCTGGTGGTGCGCGGCCACTACGAGACGGCGGTCAACAACCACCACCCGATGGAGCCGCACGCGGTCGTCTGCTGGTGGGAGGGCGACAAGGCCGTTGTCCATACCAGCACCCAGGCGGTGTTCGGCACGCGTTCGACAATCGCCCACGCTTTCCAGATGCCGGTCGAAGACGTGCGGGTGGTCTGCCGCTATCTGGGCGGAGGCTTTGGCTGCAAGGGGCCGCTGTGGTGGCCCTGGATGTTCCAGGCCATGCTGGCCGCGCGACGCACGGGCCGGCCCGTACGGCTGGAGCTGACCCGGGCCCAGCTGTTCACCCTGGCCGGCCGCCGCCAGGAAACCCGGCAGGACCTGGCCCTGGGGCTCGCTGCAGACGGCCGGCTGACCGCCATCGAACATCAGGTGCTGGGCCAGACATCGACCTATGGTGACTATTGCGACCCCACCGCGGTGGTGTCGCGCTGGCTCTATGCCTGTCCCAACGTGACGACGGCGCACAACCTGGTGCGCACCAACGAGCCCCAGCCCGTGCCCATGCGGGCCCCAGGCATCGCGCCGGGCCTGTTCGCGCTGGAATCGGCGCTGGACGAGGCGGCGCTGAAGCTGGGTATCGACCCGGTCGAGCTGCGGGTGCGCAACTATGCCGACCACGACCAGCAGCTGGAAAAACCCTGGTCCAGCAACGGCCTCATCGACTGCTACCGCGTCGCCGCCGAGCGCTTCGGCTGGGGGGACCGGCCGGCGGCGGGTACGGCGCGGGACGGCCGCTGGAGCCTGGGCTTCGGCATGGCCAGCGCCTGCTATCCGGCGCACCGGGCCGCCGCGCAGGCGCGGGTCATTCTGGCCCCGGACATGAG
Organism: Caulobacterales bacterium; assembly: GCA_038236615.1. GTDB lineage: Bacteria > Pseudomonadota > Alphaproteobacteria > Caulobacterales > Caulobacteraceae > Caulobacter. The sequence continues at coordinate 120,080 of JBBRZO010000011.1, read as the reverse complement.
CCTCACCGTACAATGCGGCACCCAGGACATGGGCTCGGGCACCTACACGGTCCTGGCCCAGATGGCTGCCGAGGGGCTCGGCGTCGAGGCGGCTTCAGTCCGGGTGGAGCTTGGCGACACCAGCCTGCCGGAGGGTCCGATCTCGGCCGGATCGATGGTCACCGCCAGCATCTTCCCCGCCATGGACGAGGCCCTGGCTCATCTGCGCCGGGCCCTGGCCGAACGAGCCTCGTCCGACCAGGCCTCGCCCCTGGCCGGGCTGCCGCCGGAAACGCTCGAGATCGACGAAGGCCGCATCGTCAGCCGGGTCGGCAACGCCGCCGAGCCGCTGGCCGAACTGATGGCGCGCTGCCCGTCGGCGCTGGAGGGCGCGGGCGACTTCGCCCTCCCCGATCGCGAGGCCGCCGAATACAGCGGCATGGGCCACGGGGCAGTCTTCGTGGAGGTCGGGGTCGATCCCGACCTGGGCGAGATCAGGGTGCGCCGAGTCTGCGCCGCCTTCGCCGCCGGAACCATCCTCAACCCGCTGCTGGCCCGCAGCCAGTATGTCGGCGGCCTGATCGGCGGCATCGGCATGGCCCTGCACGAGGAGACGGTGACCGACGTCGCGACCGGCCGCATCCTCGGCCAGGCCTTCGCGGACTACCTGATCCCCACCCATGCCGACATGCCGGACTTCGACATCGTCATGGTCGAGCAGGACGAGCCCTGGCTACCCGGCGGGGTGAAGGGCATTGGCATGCTGGGCACGGCGGGGGTGCAAGCCGCCATCGCCAATGCCATCCACCACGCTATCGGCAAGCGCGTGCGGCGGCTGCCGATCCGGATCGAGGACGTGATCTCTTCTCCTTCCCCGTAGAACGGGGAGGTGGGCGGAGGCTTCTAAACTGCCTCGCCAACAGGATCGACGTCCTCAACAACGCCAATGTGCCGATGAACGATGGAGACCTTGGTTCCAGGTTTGCTCGCCCCGACCTTCACATCGGCGCCCAGCTGCTTGGCCAACGCCTCGACAATCGAGGTGCCGAGCCCCGGCTTGGCCACGGACGGATATTCCGGCATGCCGACGCCGTTGTCGGATATGGCGAGGGTCCAATTCGGCCCACGCCCCTCGTACTCGACCGTGATCTTGCCGTGGCGGCCACCCGGGAAGGCGTGTTTCAGGGCGTTGATAACAAGTTCGGTGACGATCAGCCCCAGGCTAATCGAGACGTCGGCGAGGACCGAGCTTTCGTCGGCGACGACGTCGATCGAAATCTGCTTATGGTCGCGGATCATCGATGCGCCGAGGCTGTGGCATAGCTGTTTGAAGTAGGGCTCAAGCTCAACATCGCCGAGCGAGGAGGCCGCCAGCTGCCTCTGGACCTCGGCGACGGACATCACCCGGTCATGGGCGTCATTGAGGTGCGTCCGGACTTCTTCGGAGCGGGAACGCTTGGCGCTCTGCAGGATCACACTGGAAATAATTTGCAGGCTGTTGGCCACACGGTGCTGCACTTCCTGCAACAGGATGGCCTTCTCGCGCAGCAGGTCGTCCTTGAGTTTCTCGGCGATGCGAGCCTCGGTGACATCGGATACCGTCAACAGCAGCCGGACCTGGTCGGCGTCGCCGTATTCCAGCTTGTGGGCGTTGAGAACCAGGCGCCGGGCGAGCTTGCCGGCCGGCTTGAGATCCATCTCATAGGCCTCGATCTCAGCGTTCCCCGATGCAGAGGCTGTGAGCAGGGAGCGAAGCTGGCTGATATCCCATTCGCCGTCGCCCAGCGCGAAGATCGACTGGCCGATCACCTTGTCGGCGGTCATCTGAAACGTGCGGCGGAAGGAGTCGCTGGTGGCGATCACGACGAAATCGTCATCGAGCAGCAGAATCGGCGCCGTGGATGAGGCGACGACGGCCAGCGCCAGATTGAGCGATACATCCGGATGAGTCGATGTTTGGGCAGCCATGGCTGACCCTTCATACTGGCCGGAGACTCGCGGGGCGAAAGCCTTACCCGGTCGAATAACAATCTAGAGGAAAAGGGGGCGGGTGTTCGCAGCAAGTACCGCCTGTCGGCAACATAACACTATATGTCGGGTGGCGGTAAAATCATTGCTGCGCCGCGCGGCGGTCTGTCGCAGCGATACTTAAGTGTCGACTTCCCGACGCAACAATCTGTTCAGGCCGCTGCTGCCCGCCGCCGGACGATCTGCGCCGACTTTTCGTCTCGCGAGACGCCGACAATCTCCGCCGCCGCTTCAAGGTAAGCGCGCAGGCGCTCGGGTGGTTCCCCGTCGTTGTTGCGCAATCGGTCCAGCAAGTCCTCGACGTAACTGTCCAGGCGGGTTTCCAGCGCCTCGAAAACCTTGGTCCGCACCGCCCCGAACCCGGCCCCGTCGGCCTCGGCGCGCACGCCGTCGGCGAAGTTGAGCAAGGTTATGGCCCGGGCGACCTGCTCGGGATCGGGATCAGCGGTCAGCTTGGGCGAGGCCTTGACCATGCGCGCGCCGTAGCGGAGCGACTGGGTGGGCAGGGCCAGGTCGACGACCTTGCCGACGTCCTTGAGCCGGGCCTCGACGGCCAGAGCCAGGTTCTTCTTCTGGGTGGCCAGGCGTTGGGCCCAGGCGCCGCCGGTCAGGCGGACGCTGTCCTCGAACTCGGCGATCTGCTGACTGGCCCGGCGCACGGCGGTCGAAACAGTGCGGGCGGCCGGATCGCCGCCGCCCAGGTCGAAGGCCTTTACGATCACCAGCTGCTGGTCGATGTCGGCGAACACCCGCTCGGCGAAAGTCGCCATCTCGGAGGCGGCCAGATAGGTCTCTGACGGCTTATCCATCACCGCCGAGATGATCCGTAGAATCTGCCAGCGCTCGCTCATCTGGGCGGCCAGCATCTCGAAGAAGTGAATGCCGCCGTCAGCCTCGAGCGCGCAGGCGTCGCGGTAGGCCAACCGCACCAGAGCGGTGCTTTCCGATGTCATCCGCCGGACCCAGTCGGCCAGGCGCCGGCTGGCGGGCCGCACGATGCGCGAGAGCCGCAGGCAGCCGACCAGCGCCGCGGCGCCCTCGGCGCGGGCGGTCTCGCATGCCGCCACCGCCGCGGCGAAGTCAGGGTGCTGGGGCTCGCTCAGCTGGTCGGCGGCGCTCTGGCAGAGGTCGTCGAAGCAACGGGGCGCCTCCTCGTCATCGTTGAAGCGAAGGCAGAACAGTTCCGCCTCGCGGACCTGATCGGCGGCCTGGGCCTTGAGCCCTCGCCAGATCAGCCGCAGGGCATTGTTGGGGAAGCCGAAATGGCCGGGCTTGGCGCCACGGAATAACGGCGCGATCGGGGCCAGGGCGGCGTTGCGCACCCGACGGTCCTGAGCTTCGGTTTCGATCAGGTTGCGCACGGCGGCCAGCGCACCGTCGGCGGAGCTGTCGTCGCATAGGCGGTCTTCGAGCATGAAGACCACATCGTCAGGCGCCATCGCCACAAGATCGCGAAGGATTTCCGCCTTCGCCGCGCTCAATTCCGGCATTGCACTGTCCGACCCAGGTTGGGTGGCTCAGATTGGGGCGGACAAGGTTAAGGCTTTGCGAAACCGAGGTTTCTCGCTGCCGCTAGTTCTCCGCGCTTGGCAGAGTCAGCTCGACCTTCAGCCCGCCCAACGCCGATTCCGCCAGCGTCAGATCGCCGCCATAGGCCCGCGCAAGCTCGTCGACGATAGCCAGGCCCAGGCCCGATCCCGGGGCGGATTCGTCCAGGCGAGCGCCGCGCTTGAGCACCTCGCCGCGCCGGTCCGGCGGCAGGCCGGCGCCGTCGTCCTCGACGGTCAGGCGGAGGCGGCCGGGGCCGTCGGGCGCGGCCGTGACACGCACCTTACCCCGGCCCCACTTGCCGGCATTTTCCATAATATTGCCGGCGATCTCGAGGAAATCCTGCTTCTCGCCCCGGAAGCAGAGATCTTCGGGGCAGCGCCAGTCGATCACTAAGTTCTTGTCCCGGAAGATCTTTTCCAAGGTGACTGCCAATTCGTCCAGCACCGGCTCGACCAGAGTGCGCTCGCCCATGGTCTGGGCGCGGGCGGCGGCTCTGGCCCGGCGCAGGTGGTGATCGACCTGTCCGCGCATCAGGTCGGCCTGATGGCGGACCAGGTCGGCCAGCTGTCCTGGCTGCTGCTCAGCCTCGGTCAGCATGACCGACAACGGGGTCTTCAAAGCATGGGCCAGATTGCCGACATGGGTGCGCTGGCGCTCGACGACGTCCTGGTTGTGGGCGATCAGGGCGTTCAGCTCGTTGGCCAGGGGCGCCAATTCGGAGGGATAGATCCCGGCCAGCCGGTCGGCCTTGCCCTTGCGCACGTCCGCGACCTCACGTCGCAGCGTAAACAGCGGGTTCAGGCCGATGCGCACCTGCAGGAATACCGCCGCCAGGATACCGGCGCCCAGGACGACCAGGGCAAGCGCCGTCAGTGTGGCGAAGCGCCGGGCCTCGGCGTTCACCGGCGAGCGGTCTTCGGCCACCAGCAGCAGGATGGGCGCCTGACGATCAGGCTTGAGGGTGATCTGCTTGATCGAGGCCCGCAGTGGCCGGTTCAACGGGCCGGGGATTTCGTAGTAGATGGCCGTTCCCGGCTTGGCCGCCGCCTCGGCCAGGGCGGCTTTGGTCACTGCCAGTTGCTTGTCGAACAGCGAGTAGGACCCCACCAGCATGCGCACCGCGCCGCCCGGCGCATGCTCGGAGATGGCCCAGTAACGGCCCGAATAGGCCCGGGTGGCCCTTGCATCGACCAGGGCCGGGGCGATGACCTTACCGCTCTCGACGCTGACTCCGCTGTTGAGGCTGTCAGTGACGTCGGCCAGGGTCAGGTCGAAGCGGCGCAGGGCCGCTTGCTGGAAGAAGGTGGTCAGCAGGACGCCGGTGATGATCAGCGCCAGCAGGCTCCAGCCGGTGGCGAGCAGGACAAGCCTGCCAACCAGCGAAGACTGGCTCCAGGTTCGGCGAATATCGCCGAATTTCACGACTCGGTCGCCTCGCCCTCGAGCGCCACCAGACGATAGCCCAGGCCGCGCACTGTCTCGATGCGATCAGGGCCGATTTTCTTGCGCACCCGGCCGATGAACACCTCGATGGTGTTGGAATCGCGGTCGAAATCCTGGTCATAGAGGTGCTCGACCAGCTCTGTGCGACTGATCACCCGGCCACCATGCATGATCATGTAGTGCAGCAGCCGGTATTCCAGCGACGTCAACCGCAGCGGCTCGCCATTGACGCTGGCCCGGGCGGCGCGGGGATCGAGACGCAACCCGCCGACCACCAGGTTGGGGGCCGAATGACCGGCCGAGCGGCGCAACAGGGCCCGCAGGCGGGCCAGCAGCTCCTCGGTATGGAACGGCTTGGTCAGATAGTCGTCCGCCCCGGCGTCGAAACCGGCGACCTTTTCGCTCCAGGCCCCGCGGGCGGTTAGGATCAGCACGGGCGTGGCGATGTTCTCGCGCCGCCAGCGCTCCAGCACCGACACCCCGTCGATCTTGGGCAGGCCCAGGTCCAGGATGATGGCGTCGTAGGGCTCGGCCTCGCCCAGATAGTGGGCCTCTTCGCCGTCGGCGGCGTGGTCGACCGCATAGCCGGCGTCGCCCAACGCCAGCTTCAGCTGGCGCGACAGATCCGGGTCGTCCTCGACCAACAGCACGCGCATGAACTACTCTCCGTTGGCGCTGAGGATAGACCCTGTGGAGGCATCCACAATGTAGTCGATACGCCGGCCGTCATTGGCCTGCCAGCGCACGCGATAGACGATCTGGCCGCCACGGTTCTCGGTCCCGGCGTCGAGCAGCCGGCCGGGGGTGCGCGAGGCGATTCGGCCGACGACCTGTTCCAGCGAGACCATGCGCTGGCCGCCGGCGTCGCCGCGCCAACCATCGCCGCCGCCGCCGCCGCGGACTGTGCCCTGGTCACGCTGCGCCTCCCGGCAGTCGCGCCCCTGCGGGCCCGAGGGACATCCCGAGGGACCACCGTTCGGGCCGCGCTGCGCCATGACGGCTGCCGGGGTGGCGGCGCCGAGCAACAGGACGAGAAAGGGGACCAGAAAACGCTTCATGCCCTCCCACCTAGAGGCGCGCGGCTGAATAGGGGCTGAATGAACCGGTTATGCGGTGTCGGGGCCCACCTGTCACCCTGACGCACGACGACAGGCGAATCTACCGCTTACGAGGCGAATACGGACGATCCCTGCGCCAGGACTCCGCGAATTTTTCCAGCTCCGGGTCGATGATGTCGGGCAGCACGATCATCATCCGGGCCAGCAGGTCGCCCCGCTTGCCCTTGGCGTCGATGAAGCCCCGGCCCTTGAGCCGCAGCGACTGTCCGCTGGACGCCCCGCGGGGAACGGTCAGGGTGACCGGCCCTTCCGGCGTCGGCGCCTCAACCTTGCCGCCCAGGATGGCGTCGGGCGCGCTAATCGGCAGGTCCATGATCAGGGTGTCGCCCTCGCGGCGATAAAGCGGGTGATTGCGGATAGAGAGCTCGATCAGCGCATCGCCCGGCCCGGCGCGGCCCGGGGCGCCCTGCCCCTTAAGCCGCATGGTCTGTCCATCCTGAGCGCCCTTGGGGATGCTGACGTCGATGGTGCGTCCGTCCGAGAAGGCGATGCGCTTCTTGCCGCCCTTGATGGCATCCTCGATGTCGATCTCCAGCCGGGCCCGCAGGTCCTGGCCCCGCGCCGAAGAGAAGCCCCCGCCGAAGCCACCGCCGCGCCCGCCGGCCCGGCCGCCGCCGCCCATCATGTCGCCAAGGATGTCGTTGAGGTCCATGCCCTCGAACGCTCCGCCCGCCTGGAACGGATTGGCCCCGCCGCCCTGCCCGCCGCCGCTCGCCCCTCCAGTACTGTGGCGAAAGCCGCCGTTCTGGAAAGGGTTGCCGCCGCCGAAACCCGGATGGGTCTCGCGGCCGTCGGCGTCGATCTCGCCCTTGTCGAACTTCTTCTTCTTCTCCGCATCGCCCAGGATGTCGAAGGCGGCGGTGACGCGCTTGAAGCGTTCTTCGGAGGTCTTGTTGTTGGGGTTGGTGTCAGGATGATGCTGCTTGGCCAGCTTGCGGAACGCCTTGCGGATATCGTCCGCGCTGGAGCCACGGGGTACGCCTAGTTCCTGATACGGGTCTTGCGCCAAGGGGTCCTCGAAGTCGGGGTGACTCGCCTGCTTTATCACTTAAGCGCGGCAGCGTGGGAAGCAACCCTGATTGTGATATTTTTGCCACATCAGCTTTGCGGAAACCCGCTAGCCTGACCGCGAGGCTGCTGGAGGGAATCATGAACTGGGTGACGCTGTTCTTCAATCCGGAGGGGCGGATCAACCGGACCCATTTCTGGCTGGGCTGGCTGGTCCTGTTCGGGGCCGGACTGCTGGTCGGCTGGATCCCGGCGATCGGCCAGATCGCCGTGCTGCTCAGCCTCTATTGCCATGTCTGCGTCTATTCCAAACGGCTGCACGACATGGGCCGCACCGGCTGGTTCCAGATTATTCCTTTCCTTTCCATGGCCATTCTGCCGCTGGTCGGCCTGGTGCTGGGCGGCACGACCATCTTCGCGCACCTGCATGAATTCCAGAACGGGGCCAGCTGGATGGTGATCCTTGGGGCCCTGGGCTGGCTGCTCCTCACGGTGTCGGTGGCCTGCCTGATCTGGGGGATATTCCTGCTCTGGATCGGCTCGAGCGGCAGCCAGGCCGGCGAGAACCGGTTCGGACCGCCGGCGTCGTCGACTCTGGCCTGACCTTCGGCGGCCTAGTCGTCCAGAGGATCGTCGCTCTTATCGCGCATCAGATCCCAGGCCGCGAAGTCCAACGCGTCCTCCGGCTCTTCCAGGGTCAGTTCATTGATGGTCTGACCGCGGACCGACACGCCCGCCCGGTGGACGCTTTCCGGATCGCCGGTGATCAGCGGATGCCATTCCGGCAGCGGCAGGCGCTCATTGACCCGGCGATAGGCGCAGGATGGCGGCATCCAGTGCAGCGCGTCGACATTATCCGGGGTCAGCTTGACGCAGTCGGGGACGGTGGCGCGGCGGTTGGCGTAGTCGGTGCAGCGGCAGGTCTGGGGGTCGAACAGCTGGCAATGCACCCGGGTGGGGATGATTTCGCCGCTTTCTTCATCCTCGAAGCGAACCAGGCAGCAAAGGCCGCAGCCATCGCATAGACTTTCCCATTCGCGCACAGTCATCTGGCGAAGGGTCTTCGTCTCCCAGAAGGGTTTGCGCGACATGATAAGCTCGTCCTAAACCCTTAGTGCCTAAACTGATACCGACCGCCGTAGCCTGGTAAAGAGCGCCCTTGTCCGACGATTGGTCCCTGGAACCTTACCGGTTCGACGAAAAGCCCGCCAGCGCGCCCGAGCCCGAGGCAGCGCCATCCACTCCCGATTCGAAGCCGGAGTTCGGCAAGGCCAAGGGACCCAAGCCCAGGCCGCCGAAGCCGCCCAAGGCCGCCAGACCGCCGAAAGAACCCAGGGCTCCGAAGGCCGCGAAAGCGCCGAAGCCGCGAAAAGCCAAGTCCGGCGGTCTGTTCGGCAAGCCGCCGGGCGGCGGCGATGGCCCCTGGTACGCCCGCCTGGGCTGGTTGTGGAAGTCGATGGCGGTGGCCGCCGCGGTCGGGGTGGTGGTGCTGATTGCCGGGGCCAGCTTCGTCTGGTTCAAATATCTGGCTGATGTTCCGGCCCTGCCCAGCCGCGAGGCGCTGTTCGCGCTGAACCGCGCGCCGGGCATTCGCTTTGAGGACAAGGACGGCGTGGTGATCGCCAGCCGGGGCCCGCGCTATGGCGACCGGGTCAAGCTGAACGAACTTCCCGCCTATGTGCCCCGGGCCTTCCTGGCCGCCGAGGACCGCCGCTTCTACCACCACGGCGCTATCGATCTGTACGGCATCGCCCGGGCCAGTTTCACCAACTGGCGGGCCGGCCATGTCGTTCAAGGCGGCTCGACCATCACCCAGCAACTGGCCAAGGGCCTGTTCCTGACCCCCGAACAGACCTTGAAGCGCAAGCTGCAGGAGGCGCTGATGGCGACCCGCCTGCAGAAGGTGCTGACCAAGGACGAGGTGCTGACCCTCTACCTCAACCGCATCTTCTTCGGGGCCAACACCTACGGCGTCGACGGCGCCTCGCGCGCCTATTTCGGCAAGCCGGCCAGTCAGCTGACCCGGGGCGAGGCGGCCCTGCTCGCCTCGCTGCCCAAGGCCCCCTCGCGCCTGGCCCTGACCCGCAACATGAGCGCCGCGCTGGCCCGTTCGCACCTGGTCCTGGCCAACATGCTCAGGGAAAAGTGGCTGACCCAGGCCGAATACGACGCCGCCATGGCCGAAACGCCCAAGCTGGCGGCGGGGGCCATCCAGCAGGACGGCGACCTGGGCTATGTGCTCGACTACGCCACCACCGAGGCGGTGCGGCTGGTCGGCGCCAACTCGCCCGACCTGGTGGTCAAGCTCACCATCGACACCCGCCTGCAGAGTGTCGGCGCCCAGACCCTGCGCGAAGTTCTGCGCACCGACGGCGCCAACCTGGGCGCGCACCAGGGGGCGCTGCTGGCCCTGGCCACCGACGGGGCGATCCGGGTGATGGTCGGCGGGGCCGATTTCGACGAGACCCCCTTCAACCGCGCCGTCCAGGCCAAGCGCCAGCCCGGCTCTAGCTTCAAGCCCTTCGTCTATGCCGCCGCCCTCGAAAAGGGCGTGCTGCCCACCGACGAACGCATCGACGGTCCGGTCAAGATCGGCGACTGGGAGCCGGAGAACTACGGCGCCGGCTACAGCGGCACGGTGACCGTCGAGACGGCGCTGGCCAAGTCGATCAACACCGTGGCCGTCAAGCTGGCCCAGGAGGTCGGCGGCAGCGCGATCGGCGACCTGTCGCGGCGGTTCGGCCTGAAGGAAATCCCGGCCAACCCCGACCTGTCGGTGGCGCTGGGCAGCTATGGGGTCAGCCTGCTGGACATGGTCAGCGGCTTCCAGGTCTTCCAGCAGGGCGGCAAGAAGGTCGAGCCCTACATGATCGAGAGCATCGCCACCCAGACCGGCCAGCCTCTGTATGCCCATCCCGTCCGCCCGCCGACCGACGTCTACGACATCGACTACGCCAGCATGATGGTGAAGATGATGGAGAAGGTGCTGACCCGGGGCACGGGGACCAAGGCCGCCTTCGATCGTCCGGCGGCCGGCAAGACCGGCACCAGCCAGAACTGGCGCGACGCCTGGTTCATCGGCTTCACCCCCGACTATGTGGCCGGGGTCTGGCTGGGCAATGACGACGAAAAGCCCATGGCCCATGTGGCCGGCGGCACCCTGCCGGCCATCATCTGGCGGCGGTTCATGATCGCCGCCCACGACAAGCTGCCGGCCCGCGACTTCGACTGGCTGCTGCCCGATCCGGTTCCGGAGATGCAGTCCGATCCGCGCAATGGCTTTTACAGCGACCTGGCCGCCGACTTCGGCCGCGCCTCTGACGAAGCCGGCGAGGCGGCGAGGAAACTCGACGCGACACCACCCCCGGAAGCAGCCCCGCCGCCACCCAAGGCGGAAGAGCCGATCCCCTACTAGGGAAAGCCCCTATATGGGGGAATTCCCCGTCAAGCGCCCGACCGGCCCGTGCGCCCGTCAGCCGCCCTCAAGTTGCTGAGCCAAGGCTTGCAGCGACGGCCATGGCGCACCCTTGCGTAGGGTGCGGATGAAGTGTTGGGCCCACTGTCGGCCATTCGGGAACTGGTCGGCCGCGTCCCACCGCCAAGCCGCGACCATCGCAAGAACGAGGGCGCGGCACTCGCCCAGCAACGTCTGATCAACGTCCGGATAGTGTTCGATCACCGCCTCAGGCGCGTGAGCCAGGTCGAACTCGATCGGCCCACGGCAACAGGTCTCAAGGTCGATGAAGACCGGCCCGATCTTCGTGCTCAAAAGATTGCCCGGGTGCGGCTCGCCGTGAAGCAACTGGTCCCCTCCACCGCGCTCGACGATCGTTCGCCTGAGGGTCTTCAACATACCGCTGAGAAGCTTCCGGTCGATGTCGACAAGATCCGGCGTCTGTTCCCGGTTCGCCACCAATTGCTCGGCTTCGGCGACCCGGTCCGTGAAGTGCGGCGCCGCGATCTCGATCCTCCGCATGCCGGCGTGCAGACGCCAGAGCGCATTCGCGTAATCGGCTGGTGCAACGCCTGGCGTCACCGACGCATGGTAGGTCCAGAGCGTGACCGCGAAACCGTCGCGCTCGTAGACGCGCGGCGGAACCCGAGGTTCGAGAGCGGCCACTGGACACTTGCTCGCGGTGAGCAGTCCGGCCAGCTCGACCTCGAACCGCGCCACCTGGTTCGCCAGAGGCGCGACCCGGGCAAAGGCGTCGCAGGGCAGCAGGCGTAAGGCGAGCTTGTTTGAGTTCTGCAGAACGACCGCGTCGTCGACCTGGAGGCCAAGGGCCTTGGCGATCGAGATGGCCGCAGCCACGGCTCGTTGAACTTCAGGGGCCTGCAAGGGTCACTCCTCTGCGCTCCATCGGATCGGGCTACAAGGAAAGCCTGCGCCGGCTATCACCTCAAGACCCTTCGGGAGACGGCGACGTCGGCTTTGGGTCCGAACTCTGTCGCTGGGTTTAGGGCGCACCGCGCCACAACCCGCCGATCGCGACGCGGGCGAGACAGTATCTCCTGGACTAGCTTGCAGCCGACACCTCTGGACTTCCCGCCCCGCCCGTGGTTCCACCCCCGTCCCATGCCGCCGCCCATTCTTGCCCTCAAGGACGTCCGTCTCGCCGACGGCGCCCGCCCGCTCTTTGAAGGAGTCGATCTCGGGCTCGAACCGGGCGTGCGCGCCTGCCTGGTCGGGCGCAACGGCGCGGGCAAGTCGACTCTGCTGCGGATGCTGGCCGGCCAGATCCAGGCCGACAGCGGCGAGCGTTTCATCACGCCGGCCGCCCGGGTGGTCATCGTGCCGCAGGAGCCGGTCATCACCGGCGCCACCCTGCTGGACTACGCCACCGCCGGCGGCGCCCAGCATTATGAGGCCGAAGCCGCCCTGCAGGCCTTCGGCATGGATCCTGCCAAGACCACCACCGGCCTGTCGGGCGGCGAGATCCGGCGGGCCGCTCTGGCCCGCGGCATCGCCGAAGCGCCCGACGTGCTGCTTCTGGACGAGCCGACCAACCACCTGGACATCTTCGCCATCGAGACGCTGGAAGAGCAGTTGGCCGCCACCCGGTCCGCCGCCCTGATCGTCAGCCACGACCGCGCCTTCCTGACCCGGGTCACCCGCCGCTGCTTCTGGCTGGAGGACCGCCAGGTCCGCCGCCTGGACAAGGGCTTCGGCGCCTTCGACGAGTGGGCCGAGCAGGTGGCCGAGGCGCAGGCTGAGGATTTCCGCAGGCTGAACAAGGCCCTGGCCCGCGAGGAGCACTGGCTGCAGCGCGGTGTCACCGGCCGCCGGGCCCGCAACGAGGGCCGCCGCCGCCGGCTGTTGGGTCTGCGCGAGCAGAAGTCCGAAGCCCTGCGCGACAGCAAGGGCCAGCTGGTCATGGGCCTCAGCAGCTCGGGCCTCTCCGGCCAGCGGGTCGCCGAGGTCAAGCACCTGTCCAAGGCGTTCGGCGACAAGATCATCGTCAAGGACTTCTCCACCCGCATCCTGCGTGGCGACCGGGTCGCCGTCGTGGGTCCCAATGGCGCGGGCAAGACCACCCTGGTGCGGCTGCTGCTGGACGAGCTGAAATCAGACGCCGGCACGGTGAAGCTGGGGGCCAACCTGGAGGTCGCCTACATCGACCAGGCCCGGGCTCAGCTCTCGCCCACCGATACGCTGTGGGACGCCCTGACCGAGGGCGGCGGCGACCAGATTATGGTGCGGGGCTTCCCCCGCCACGTCGCCGGCTACGCCAAGGAATTCCTGTTCCGCGACAACCAGCTGCGCCAGCCGGTTTCATCCCTGTCGGGCGGCGAGCGGGCCCGCCTGCTGCTGGCCCGCGCCCTGGCGACGCCCGCCAACCTGCTGGTCCTGGACGAGCCGACTAACGACCTGGACATGGACACGCTCGACCTGCTCGAGGACCTGCTGGCCGATTTCGACGGCACCCTGATCCTGGTAAGCCACGACCGCGACTTCATCGACCGCCTGGCCAGCTCGACCATCGCCCTGAACGGCCGGGGCGACGTGGTCGAGACGCCCGGCGGCTGGACCGACTTCACAGGGCAGAACCCGACCTTCTTCGAACACCCCAAGGTGGCGGCCGCCAAGGCCGCGCCCAAGGCCGCTACCGCGCCCAAGGTCTCGGTCAAGCTCAGCTACAAGGACCAGCGCCGGCTGGAAGAGCTGGAAAAGCTCATCGAGACCGCTCCCAGCGAAATGGCCAAGCTGGAGGCCCGGCTGGCCGACCCAGCGCTTTATGCCAAGGATCCCAAGGCCTTCGCCGACATCAGCCGCTCGCTCGACGCGATCCGCGCCAGGGTGGCCGCAGGCGAGGAAGAATGGCTGGCTCTGGAAGAGAAGCGCGAGGCGCTGGCCGGCGGCTGAAACCTGTGGATATCGGCAACCGCTTCAAGTTGCGGGGCAATTCCGAGCCACCCACAGCTTATCCACAACTCGCGCACCGGGTCTGAAATCAGTATTCACAGCGGCGGTTTTCTGAGCGGTTGCTTAAACGTCAGGAGCGTCCGAAAGTCAATTCGCCGACAGGAACTGCGGCGCGGGCGAGACGGGAAACCGGAAGGCCAAGCGAGCGGGACGGCTCTGATCCTAAGGACCAGCGGGAGACCGCCGGAAACCGGATGAGGGCTGGGATGGGAGATCACCAGGGAAACCTGGAAACGATGCCGGTCCGGACCTGGCAGGCCACAAGTCCCTAACCGGGCTTGGGTGAGGAGGCGATGCGGTCGGGCAACCGAAAGCATCGCCTCCTTGCTCGCATTGGGGCCCAAGTATTTTCAGAAAATAACATCGACGACGCCCGGTCGCCGACCTAGGTTTCTTTACGACCCGGGGAGAGCAACATGCCGTCCAGACGCCTGATGATCGCCGGCGCCGCCGCTGCTTTGGCGGCTGCCTGCGCACCCTCGAAATCCAAGGCGCCCAGCGGGCGCACCAAGCTGCGCTTCGCCACAGACTGGCGGGCTCAGGGCGAGCATGGCGGCTTCTACCAGGCGCTGGCCACCGGCGAGTACGCCAAGCGGGGCCTGGATGTGGAGATCGTCCAGGGCGGACCCAACGTCTCGATCCCCACCCTGCTCTCGACCGGAACCATCGAGATGGGCATGGGGTCCAACGATTTCGTGGTGCTGAACCTGGCCAAGGAAAAGGCGCCGGTGAAGGCCGTGGCCGCCTTCTTCCAGAAGGATGTCCAGGTCCTGATCGCCCACCCGGACGTCGGCATCAAGACCATCGCCGACATGAAGGGGCACCCGATGCTGCTGTCGGGCGAATCCCGGACCGGCATCTGGGTGTGGCTGAAAGCCAAGTACGGCTTCACCGACGACCAGCTGCGGCCCTACAACTTCTCGACCGGCCCGTTCCTGGCCGACAAGAGCGTGGTGCAGCAGGGCTATCTCTCCAGCGAGCCCTACACGATGGAAAAACAGGCCGGCCTCAAGCCCGCCGTCTTCCTGCTCGCCGACGCCGGCTACCCCAGCTACGGCACCATGGCCATGGCCTCGCAGGCCTTCATCGACAGCCATCCGGAAGCCGTGCGGGCCTTCGTCGAGGCCAGCGCCATTGGCTGGAAATCCTACCTGCATGACGACACCGCCGCTGCTGACGCCCTTATCATGAAGGACAACGCCGAGATGTCCGCCGACCTGCTGGCCCACGCCCGCCAGATGATGCGCGACTACGGGATCGTCGAAAGCGGCGACGCGGCGACGGGGGGTGTCGGCGTGATGACGGACGCGCGCTGGGCGGAGTTTTTCAAGATGGCCTCCGACCAGGGGGTTTATCCGAAGGACCTGGACTACAAGTCGGCGTACAGCCTCGAGTTCCTGAAGAAGCCCGCTACCTAGAGAGCCCCGTGCCGATCGCCGCGCTGCAAGACGTAGAGGTCGAGTATGGCAAGCGTGGCCGGGCGCTTGGGCCCTTCTCCTTGACCCTGGAAGCGGGCGAAATCGTCGCCCTGGTCGGTCCGTCGGGGTGTGGCAAGTCGACGGCCTTGCGGTTGCTGGCCGGGCTCGAGGCGCCGACCCGAGGACAGTTGACGCGCGCGGCCGGGCGAGGCGAGACCTCGCTGGTCTTCCAGGCCCCGACCCTGGCGCCCTGGCTGAGCGCCACGGCCAATGTCGCCCTGCCACTGGAACTGGATGGCGTGGCGCGCAAGGACGCCCGCGAGCGGGCCCGTGCGGCCCTGCAGAGGGTCGGGCTGGCCGGTGCGGAGGACGCCCGTCCGGCTCAGCTGTCCGGCGGCATGGCCATGCGGGTGTCGCTGGCCCGGGCCCTGGTCACCCAGCCGCGCCTGTTGCTGCTGGACGAGCCGTTCGCGGCCCTGGACGAGATCACCCGGCGGACCCTGGCCGACGATGTGCTGGCGCTTTGGCGGGAAACCAAGCCGACCATCCTGTTCGTCACGCACAATGTCGAGGAGGCCGTCTACATGGCCCACCGGGTGGTCGCCATGACCCCCGGCCCCGGCGTGCTAGCCGGTGAACGCTCTGTAGATGGGGCCCTCCCTCGCCCGGCCGGCTTCCGCACTACCGAAGGCTTCCGGGCCACCGCCGAGCAGGTCTCGGACCTGCTGGCCCACGGGCGGGCAGCCGCATGAAGCGGATCGTAGACCAGCTGGCCCCACTACTGCTGCTAGCCTTATTGATCGGGGCCTGGGAAGCGGCCTGCCGGCTGATGGATATCAAGCCCTACTTCCTGCCCGCCCCCTCGGCGATCTGGACCGAGGCGGTCAAGGACGCCCCGCTGCTGGCCCTCTCGGCCTGGGGCACGCTGTCGCGGGCCTTCATCGCCCTGGTGGTCGCCAGCCTGACCTCCGGTCTGCTCGCTCTGGCGGTGTCCCTGAGCGGCATCCTGGAGCGGGCGGTGCGGCCGCTGGTGGTGGTGCTGCAGGTCACCCCGATCATCGCCATCGCCCCCATCGTGCAGATCTGGGCCGGCATTGATCACCCCGAGCGGGCCGTGATCGGACTGGCCGCCATCGTGGCTTTTTTTCCGATCTTCTCGGGCGCCCTGACCGGCATCAAGGCCGCCGACCCGGACCTTGAGCGCCTCTTCCGTCTGTACGGCGCGACGCGCTGGCAGACCCTGACCCGTCTGCGCCTGCCCTCGGCCGTGCCCTTTGTGCTGGAGGGTCACCGGGTAGCGGCCGGCCTCGCCCTGGTCGGGGCGGTGATCGCCGAGTTCGCCGCGGCGGGCGGCGGCGTTATCGGCCTGGCCTGGCGCATCCAGGAATCGCTTTTCCGCCTACAGACCGCCAAGGCCTTCGCCGCCCTGTTGATCCTGGGTGTGATGGGCGCGCTGGTTTACGGCCTGCTGGGCCTGGCCGAGCGCCGGATCTTGACCTGGTGGCGTGGGCGTTAGTTTGGGTCGTTAGGTCAAGGTTAAGCGGCGGGGCGTAAGCCTTGTTCGTCGTTTTCAGTCTGGCCGCCCATGCGCCCTGCCCCGCTCTTCGCTCTGACGCTTGCCGCGACCTTCGCCGTCGCGCCGATCGCCATGGCCGGCGACCGCTACGGTCCGCCGCCCGTGCGCGGCGCCGGCGCCCCCGGCCAACCGTCCAGCGCGCCGACTCAGGTAAGCTATGGCGGCCCAACCCTGGGCTGGCCCGGCAAGGTCGCCATGGCCCCGGCCGCCCCTTCTGCCCCACTGGCCCCGGTCGCGCCGCAGCGCCTGGCCAATGGGCTCTATGGCGGCCGGCCCAGCTACGCACCGCAGGCGCCGCAGCCCCCGACGACGCCGCAGCCGCCCACGCCACCGACCGCGCCACTGCCCGACAGCCTCTACGCTCCGGCCCGGCCCGTCGACCCGATCGCCACCCTGCCCCCGCCGCCCGGCCCAACCAAGCTGGCCGCCAGTCCCTACGCCGGTTCATCCCCGCGCGCCTATTCGGTGATCCGCGAGTACGGCGGGACGCCCGACCCCATCGCGCCGCCGTTCGGGGCCGGCAGCCCGGCCTACCGGCCTGAGACCAGCCTCGTCACGCCGCTGGACGATCCCAAGCCCAAGAAGCCGCGCACCGCCGATGCCTCCGACCCCGACTGGGGCGCTTCCGATGACCCGGGCCTGACCGAAGGAAACCCGTAAGTATGCCTGCCGCTTCCAGCCGTCTCAGCGACCTGATCGCCCTGGCCGAGCAGCCTTCCAGCGAACGCCGGCGCGAACTTCTGCGCAGCGTCACCGACATGTTCTTCGCTCATGACGGCCACGGCGCCGGCGAGATGGCGCTATTCGACGAAGTGATGAACCGCCTGGCCGGTGACATGGAGACCGCCGTCCGGGCCGAACTGTCCCAGCGCCTGGCCGCCGCGCCGGCCGCCCCGTCCAATCTGCTGCGCAGTCTGGCCAGCGACCATATCGACGTCGCCCGCCCGGTGCTTGAGCAGTCCGCCAGCCTGTCCGACGCCGATCTTGTGCATGTGGCCCGCACCCAGGGCCAGGAGCACCTGCGCGCCATCTCCCAGCGACCCGCTGTGTCGACCTCGGTCACCGACGTCATCGTCGAGCGCGGCGACGACAATACGCTGGGCGTCCTGCTGACCAACGAGGGCGCTACGCTCTCACGCGAGGCTCATGAGAAGGTAGTCGACCGCGCCGCCGCCAACCCGGCCCTGCACGACGTCGTCACCGACCGCCAGAGCCTGCCGATCGACCTTCTCAACGACATGTACTTCATGGTCGAGGCCCAGCTGCGCGACCGAATCATGGCCCGCAACGCCACCATCGACCCCGCCGAACTGGAAGCCGCTCTCGAGGCCGGCCGCAAACGGGTGGCAACCCAGGACGGCGCCCTGCCCGTCGACTATGCCGAGGCCGAAGCCTACATCCGCGCCATGAAGGCCCGCGGCGACATCACCCCGCGCGCCCTGGCGGCCATGCTGCGCAACCGGGAAATGACCCGCTTCCTGCTGGCCCTGGCCGAACTGGCCGAGATCGATTTCCACACGGCCAAGCGCATCATCGACCGGCGCGAGCTGGATGCCCTGGCCATCGTCTGCAAGGCCGCCGACTTCGACCGCAGCCTGTTCCTGACCTTTGCCGTGCTGATCCTGGACCGCGACACCGACGCCATGGGCAAGGCCAAGACCTACGGCGAACTCTATGCCGCCCTGCCGCGCGAGACGGCGACGCGGACGGTAAGGTTCTGGCGGATGCGGCGGACCACCGGGGACGTGGCGGCGGCTTAGTCCTGTCCAACCCGCTCCCGCAGTCGTTCCAGGCCACGCGCGGCCAGATCAGCCAGCGAACGCATGCCCTGCTCGCCGAACACGTCCAGCGCCACGGCCAGAGCCGTCGCAGCCCGGTCCAGCGCCCCGTTATCGCGGCCGGTGATTTCCACACGGGTCTCATAGAGGCGGGCCAGGTTCACCTGGGCGATGGCCCAGGGGATGGCGTCGCGACCGGGCGAGAGGCCGGCCAGTTCGGTCTTGAAGGCGGCCTCGGCGGCGTCGAGCACGGCCAGATCGCCGGTCAGCTCGGCCTGGCGGCCCAGGCAGGTCGCGCGGCTGTTGACCACGCCGGCGCGTAGGGCCAGCTCGGGTTGGTTGGCCAAAACCATCAGGGCGCGGTCGAAACAGGAGACGGCCTGCTCAAAGGCCCGGCCGGCGTCGGTGGCTTCGCCCAGGGCCAGCAGGGCCAGGCCCAGCGAGGACTGGGCTCTGGCCCAGTCCAGCGGGCTGTGATCGCGCGAGAGTTCGCCCAGCGCGGCGGTCAGGGTGTCGACGCCATCGGCCAGCAGGCCGACATCGCCGGTCAGTTCGCCCTTCAAAGTGAGGGTCGAGCCCTTCAGCACGTTCAGACGGGCGACAATCAGCGGCTCGTAGGCGGCGTCGAGGACCGCCAGGGCCGTGGCGATCTCGCGCAGGGCGGCGTCGACCAACTGCAGGTCCTTCAGGCGCGATCCACAGCCGGCCAGGATGTCCGCCCTCGAACCCCGCTGATCGGCCAGGGCCAGGCGGGCCAGGGCGGCGTTGCGAGCCGGGCCGGCCAGGCGGGCGAAGGGCGCTTCGAAGGCGTCGGCGGCGTCGAGGGCCGCTTCCATGCCGCCGTCGGCCAGGGCGCGGCGGCCGGCGAGGCCAGCCAACAGGCAACTGCCCAGCGCGGACGCGAACCCTGGGGCTGGGACGGCTTCCTTGAGCACGGTCTCGGCGGCGGCATTGAGGCCATCATCGCCGAACAGTTCAGCGCCCAGCATGGCGCACTGGGCCTGTTCGACCCGGGCCCGGGCCTGGGCGGCGCCGCGATGCTGGGCGGCGAAGGCCTTGCCGGCGGCCTCGGCGGCCGAGGCGGCCTTGCGCAGCGCGACCGGATCGCCCGAGCGGCGGGCGACTTCCCGCCAGACAACAGAGGCTTCCAGCTGGCGGGCTGCGGGATCCTTGGCGCTGACCCGGCCGGCGGCGACATCGGCGGCGCGCGCCTCGGCCATCAGCAGGCGCAGGTCCAGGAGTTCCAGCAACGCGCTGTCACCCCCGGTGAGACCGTCTTTAAAAGCGCCTGGCACCCCGCCGCTGAACACACGGCGCAACTCCCGACCGAACTCAAACATATGGCCTCGCCCCTCCGGCGATAAACGTCCCAGCCCGGAACATCCCGGGTCAGGGTCGTAGCCACAGCAGCAAAGCGCGGTCCTAAGCCGTTAACAAGCCATTAACTTTGGCAACATGGTTAACGTAGTGGATGAGGCGCTAACCCCGTTCCCGCGTCCGCAGGAACTGCAGGTTCGGATAGCGCTCGGCGACGTAGCCGATTTCCCAGCTCGACTTGGCCAGAAAGACCGGGCCGTCGTCGATGTCGCGGGCCATGGCGGTCTTGTGCTTGTCGTCGAAGTCCTCGATGTCGGCGTCGGTCCCGCCCAGCCAGCGGGCCTCGGCGTAGGGCGACTCTTCGAAGATGGCTTCCAGCTGATATTCGTTGATCAGCCGGTCGGCCATGACCTCGAACTGCAGCTGGCCCACGGCGCCGACGATGAAGTCCGACCCCAGGTTGGGCCGGAACAGCTGGGTCACCCCCTCCTCGGCCAGGCCCTCGAGCGCACGGCGAAGGTGCTTGGCCTTGAGCGGATCCTTGACCCGCACCCGGCGCAGGATTTCCGGGGCGAAGTTGGGCAGGCCGGCGAACCGCAGCAATCCGGTCTCGGAGAGGCTGTCGCCCACCCGCAGGACACCGTGGTTGGGAATGCCGATGACATCGCCCGCATAGGCTTCCTCGGCCAGCTCGCGGTCGGAGGCGAAGAACATGATGGGCGCGTTGACGCTCATCTGCCGGCCGGTGTTCTGGGCCTTGAGCTTCATGCCGCGGGTGAACTTGCCCGAGGTCATGCGGAAGAAGGCGATGCGGTCGCGGTGGTTGGGGTCCATGTTCGCCTGGACCTTGAAGACGAAGCCGGAGACTTCGGTGTCGCCGGGCTCGACCTCAACCGGCGCGCCGGCCTTCTCGGCGGCCACGCCCTTGGGCGGCGGGGCATAGGCGGCCAAGCCCGCGAGCAGTTGGTCGATGCCGAAATGGCGCAGGGCCGAGCCGAAGAACACCGGGGTCATGTGGCCTTCCAGGAAGGACTGCACATCGAACGGCTTGGCGGCCTCCTGGACCAGCATGGCGCCCTCCTCCACCTCGCCCTGCTCGTCGGGGTCGAGATACTGGGAGATGGCGTTGGAACTCAGCGGCAGCGCATCCGGGTGCTCGCCGCCGCGAGTGTAGGGCAGGAATTTGTTGGCCCGCAGGTCCATCATGCCCTTGAACCGCCCGCCCGACCCGGCCGGCCAGAACAGCGGCGCGGGGTCGAGCGCCAGGCGGCTGGCGATCTCGTCCAGCAGGGCGAAGGGGTCCTGGGCCTCGCGGTCCATCTTGTTGATGAAGGTGACGATGGGAATGTCGCGCAGGCGGCAGACCTCGAACAGCTTCAGGGTCTGCGGCTCGATGCCCTTGGCGGCGTCCAGCACCATGACGGCGGCGTCGGCGGCGGTCAGCGTCCGGTAGGTGTCTTCCGAGAAGTCCTCGTGCCCAGGCGTGTCGAGCAGGTTGAACATCAGCCCGGCGTGGTCGAACGTCATGACGCTGGCCGAGACGCTGATCCCGCGCTCGCGCTCGATCTTCATCCAGTCGGAACGGGTGCGGCGGTTCTCGCCCCGCGCCCGCACCGCGCCCGCCGCCCGGATCGCCCCGCCGGCCAGCAGCAGGTTCTCGGTCAGGGTCGTCTTTCCGGCGTCCGGGTGGGAGATGATGGCGAAGGTGCGCCGGCGCTGGGCCTCGGCGGCGATAGCGGATTGGGACATGGGCGCGGGGGTAGCTGGCGCCGCCCCCGGCTGCAAGTCCTGTGTCCTACACCCCCGCCGCAGCCAGCTGCTTGAGCAGGCTCTTGGCCGCCTCCGCCGCCGCCCCGCCATGCGGGCTGTTGGCCACCGGCGCCAGCAGGATGCGGGCTTCCTTGTAGTACTTGCGCCGCATCAGGGCCTGGGCGGTATTGACCGTGATCGACGACACCTGCGGGGCCAGCCGGTGCAGGGCGATATAAAGCTTGATGTCGGCGTCGGAGGGATAGCTGGGGAGGCGCCGGTGGCTACGGATCAGGTCGTAGAGCACCTGGTAGCGGCCCGGATCGGCCTGGTAGGCGCGGGTCAGCAGCTGGTCGGCCTCGGCATAGGCCTCGTCCTGCTTGTCGCCGCCCAAGTCGTTCCCGGTCCGCAGCAGGCTCTCGGCCAGCAACTGCAGCGCCTCGACTTCGGTCGGATTGGCGGCGATGCGCTTGCGCAGGATGGCTTCGCCCGCCGCCTTGTCGCCGATGGTCAGTTCCGCCCTCGCCAGGGTCAGTTCGGCCAGCCTGTCGCCTGGATAGCGGGCCGCGGCGGTCCGGATGGTCGCCAGCAGGGCCTTCTGGTCGTCCTTATCCGGCTCAAGCTTCAGCTGCTGGTTCTCGAGCAGCAGGTCGTCGGCCGACGGCGGCATGGCCTCGACCTTGATCTCGGGTTCGGGCTGACCTTTGCGAGTGTACTGGGTGTATTTGATGCCGGTTCGCAGATAGACCCGCAAGGCAGCCTCCAGGGCCTCCGGCGTCATGCCGGTCACCTGCTGCATGGCGTCGACCGGGCTCGCGCCGCCGCCGACCAGCTTCATGTAGGCGACGAACTGCTGGTGCCGGGTCGGATCGCTCATCATGTAGTGGGTCAGCAGCCAGGCTTCGGAATAGAAGGTGCTGCGCTTGTCCGGCGCGATGTCGGCCAGGCCCTTGCCCAGCACATCGGTCATCGGCAGCCAGATGTCCCAGGTCAACTGGCCTGCACGGCCCTCGTTGTGCTGACCGACGTTGATGTAGATGCCGTTGATGCTGGTGGTCATGAAATACTCGGCGTAGCCCTCGACCAGCCAGGTCGGGTAGGCCCCCGGGAAGTACTGCATCATGAAATGGTGGACGTATTCGTGGAATACGGTGTTGTCGTCCTTGCCGTCGCTGACCGAGATGGCGAAGATGTCGTCCTCACCGGCCGTGTAGAAGCCGCCGATGCCCTCGGAATGCGGCAGCACCCGGTGCAGCCCGAACTGGTTGCGGACCAGGTAGATATCCAGCTTGCGGGGGGCGACGCCATTTTCCGGCAGGCCGTGCATGCTGCGCAGCAGGGCGTCGAAGATTTCCAGCTTGCGGGCGTAGCGGCGCAATGAGGCTTCGTCGTCGTCGCCATAGATATTGAAATGGGTCGTCTCGGCGTGCAGCCACTTGGCCTGCGCCACACCCGGGCTCAGCAGCAGCATGGAAACGACGACGGCCGCCGCGGCGCGGACCAGCCAGGCGAGGTTCAAGACCTTGCGCATATGTATTCCGGACAGCCTGTTGCAGCCGCCCGCCCCCTCAACTCACCCGCGATAGATTAGGCACGGTTGAAGAGGTTCGCCAATGGGACTCGCGGTCTAGGCTGCCAGTCGCCGCCAGACCTGCCGGTCGGCCTCGAGCGTGGTCAGGACGCCGTTGTGCTGACGCTCGTAGAGCAGGCCCATCACTTCGAACGAGATCTGCACGTAGCGGATGGCCACCTGGTCGATCGGGCAACCCTGGGCGGGGGCGACGAACAGGGCCGCGTTGATCTCCGGCGCCTTGGCGCTGATCAGGGCGGCCAGGCGACAGGCGCGGTCGGGGGCGGTTCTGTGCAGAAGCGGCTCTTCAGAGAACAGCTCCTGGCCAAGCTTGCCCACGAACCCCAGCGACAGGGCATGGAAGCGCTTCACCGTGGCCGGCGGCGCCAAGTCGAGCGCGTCGAGGCTGAGCACGACGTCGTTCATGAGGAAGAGCATGGGCGGATGCGGGCTTTACTGGCTACGATCCGCATCATGCCTCTGTGGCGCTTTCGCTTCCGTCAAGGAACGGGGTTAACGCCCCTCCACTGACTCCACGAGGAAATGTCGGCCTTCGTTGTCCTCGATCTCGACCAGCCAGAGGTCGGGGTCGATGCGGGCCGAGCGGGCGACATAGGCGTCCAGGTCCGCCTCGTCGTGCGAGGCGACCGGCTGCATCCAGACCCGCTCGCCATCGCCGCGCGTGGCTTCGCTATAGAGGCTGGCCTCGCCGGCGCGGCGGTTGACGACCTTGACCAGCACCGCACCTGCGCGCGGGTCGCCCTTGCGGGCCACGGTGGCGAAGGCGCCGCCCAGTTCGGCGCGGCGGATCAGGGCGCCCACCCAGATGTCGGTCGAAAGAAGCAAAGCCAACCTCGCTAACCGTCCGGAAAGCCGGGCGGCACTAGGGTTCATACCGATAGAGGTCGGGGAAGCGAAGCTGTGATGATAAGTCCGCTGAAAAGGCGCTGGGCCCTGGCGGCGGTGACGGCAGCGGCTGTGGTCGCACCCCTGATCGCTTCAGCCGCCGCGGCGGACCTCTACTATGAGCGCACCGTGATGGTGGCCGCCGACGCCCGCTGCCGCCTGTTCGCGCCCGCCGTCGGCTCGGCCCTGGCGGCGGCTCAGGCCCAGGCGCGGGGCGCGGCCCTTCGCTCGGGCGTCGATGAGGCCTCGCTGGCCGCGACCGCCCAGCGGGCTCGGTCCAAGGTCGACGCCGTCGACTGCAATTCCAAGGACGTCGCCGTGGCGGCCGGGCGAGTGCGGACCGCGTTTGAAGCCTATGCCGCGATCAACCGCATCCCCTATCCGGGCGACCTGTCGAGCTGGCAGGCCGACCGCACGCCTGGCCGGACCGCCAGTTCCTGGCGTCTGGCCCAGCCGGCCAGTTTCGGGGCCGACAAGATGCTGTTCGGCCTGGCCGGCAAGGGCACGCCCGGCAGCCTGACCGCCGTGGTGGTGTTCGCGGACGGCGCCACGCCCTACACCGCCCGGATCATCATGCGCGACCCCAGCCGGGTCGGCCGCGCCTTCATCGATACCCGCAAGGTCGCCCCAGGCGCCAAGCCGCCGCTGACCGCCCGCGTCGCTCCCCGCAACATGTCGCTGGCCTACACCGCGTCCAGTCGGGGCATGTCCCCGCTGGGACTGCTGCCGCGCGGGGAGAAGGCGGCGATCAGTTTCGGCTTCCCAGACAGCGCCTCGGCCATGCTGGCCAACCTCGACCCGCGCGAGGCCGTAGCGGTCGAATTCGTATTCGCGGGCCGGAGTGGCGACGTCGTTCGCACGGCCTATGTCGAGGTCGGCGACTTCGCGGCTGGCCGGGCGTTTTTGGGCCTGCCCCAACGATAGGGGCTTCAGCGCTGAGGGTTGAACGCCACCACGTTGTCCCCGCCCGGCTCGCCTGAGGCGGTGGGCGGCAGCAGCACGGGCAGCCGGACCGTAACGCTAGTCCCCTCGCCTACCGTGCTCTCGATGGTCATCTCTCCGCCGTGCAGTTCGGCGAAGGCCCGCACCAGCGACAAGCCCAGGCCTGTGCCCATCGAACGCTGGCCGCTGTCTCCGGCCTGCTCATAGGGACGACCCAGTCGGTCCAGGTCAGCCGGGGCGATGCCGACGCCGGTGTCGGTCACCACCAGCTCGAACACTCCGTCATAGCCATGCACGGTGACGGTCACCGCCCCGCCTTTCGGCGTGAATTTCAACGCGTTGGACACAAGGTTCAGCACGATCTGCTTGAGCGCCCGGCGGTCGGCGTCGACATCCAGTGGCGTGGCGGGGATCACCCCGCGCAGTTGCACCCCTGCCCCGTCGGCCTGCACCCGCATCAACCGCAGCGCCGCCGCCACCGCCTCGCGGGCGTCGAAGGCCTCGCGGGAGAGCTGGTAGCGCTCGGCTTCGATCTTGGACATGTCCAGCACGTCGTTGATCAGGTCCAGCAGGTGGGCGCCGGACTCGTGGATCAGCGAGCCGTACTCCTCGTAGCGCTCCGGCAAGGGCCCGAAGAGCTTGGACTTCATGATGTCGGAAAAGCCCATGATGGCGTTGAGCGGGGTGCGCAGCTCATGGCTCATATTGGCCAGGAAACGCGACTTGCCGGCGGCCAGGGCCTCGGCGTCGATGCGGGCCTGGTCCAGCTGAGCCTCATGGGCCTGCTCGGCGGTCGCGTCGCGCAGGGTGGCCAGCAGAAGGCTGTCCTCGACCCGCCGCACCGTGGCGACCACCCAGCGGTCCGGCGCCGCGGCCGGAGCGAATCCCACTTCCGAGCGGCCCTGGGTTATGGCTCCGCGCAGGGCCTCAACGATGGTGGCGGGATTGAGCGACACGGCCGTCAGTCCACCTTTGACCAGCCGGTCGGCGTCAATGCCTTCAGGCGCTCGGCCGAACACCGCCCGCACCTTGCCATGCGGATAGAGCGAGACGATCAGGTGAGGCTGTTCGCTGAGCAGCATTCGGAGCCGACCCATTTCGCCGTCCCGGCGACCGTCCTGAACCCGGCCCCGGCGCTGCTCCAACAGCAGGCCCGCGCCTAGCCCGAAACCACTGGTGGTCAGGCCCAGGAGACCCAGCCACAGCGCCCCCTGGATCGGCGGGTCCGGAGCGATGCCCGACAGCCCGCCCAGCGCCGACAGCGCCGCGGCGACCATGGCCAGGGCGGCCCCCTCGGCAACCCGCGAGCCGCCGGCCAGCAGGGCGCCGGCCGCCACCGGCCCCAGACACCAGGCGGCCAACGGCCCGGTAAGGCCGCCCGTCAGCAAACAGGCCGTCCCCGTGCCGATTGCCCAAAGTACGATCTGCAAGGTCTGGATGGTTGGGTTATCCTGCCGTCGCAGCAGCAGGCTGACCACGGCGGGCGCGGCGCCGGCCGCGAGCGCCAGGCCGGTCAACCACGCCTCGGCCGGGAAGGCCCGGGCCAGGGCCGCTCCGGTCAGCGTAGCCGCCAGAGCCCAGCCGCCGCTCCACAGGACAGCCGGGCTCATACCAGGCGAACGGGGCGGTTCGCCGGGCGCTGAGGCCGCGTCTTCGATCCTGGGTTCAGGCGCCAAACAAAATCCCCTCGTGGGCCGCAGGTTAACGGTTGAACGCCCCTGGCTCCAGACCGCTCAATCGGTGGGCGACGAACGCCGGGGCGCCGTATGGGGGACAGGCTGTGCGCGGAAACGGATTCGTAAGCGCGTTACCTCATTATCGCCCCTCAACTGCTCGTGGGCCTCGTAACCAATGTCCAATCTGGCCCGGCAATCCATCCCGGCGCTCACTATTTCGGACCCTGAGGCTCGCGCCAGTCGGCGCGAGGCGGCGCTGGACGCCCACAAGCGCTCCTTCCTGCGCATGGTCAGCCACGAACTGCGCACCCCGCTGAACGCTGTGATCGGCTTTTCCGAGATCATCGCCACCGAGTTATACGGCCCGCTCGGCTCGCCGCAGTATCGGGAATACGCCGAGCTGATCCATAAGAGCGGCCACCGCCTGTTGGCTCTCGTCAACCAGGTGATGGAGATCGCGCGGCTGGAAGGTCACGCCGTGGACATGGATCTGCGGCCCGAGCCGCTGGACCACGCTATCGAAGACGTCATCGAGACGCTGAGCGAAGCCGCCGCGGAACGCGCTGTCAGCGTCGAAGTCGGCGACAACGTCCAGCTCAAGGTCATGGCTGACGGCCGAGGGCTGCGGACCCTGATCTCCAACCTGCTGCAGAACGCCATCGCCTGGTCGCCCGCCGGCGGGACTGTCGCCATCGACGTGCGCCGCCGTGGTGACGCGGTCGAAATCGAGATCACCGACCAGGGTCCCGGCATCCCCGCCGCCGACATCCACCGCCTGATGCGGCCCTTCGAGCAGGGCGAGGACGCGCTCACCCGCTCCAGCCAAGGCGCGGGCCTGGGCCTGCCCATCGTGCAGCTGATGTGCAAGGCCATGGGCGGCCGTCTGAGCCTGCGCTCACCGCCCGGCCAGGGCTTGAGCGCCGTCGTGACGCTGCCGGCCGCCTAAGGTCGGTTGCGCCGCGGTCCGCCAGACCCTAATTGCGCCCTCATGACCGCCGCCACCGCTACCGCCCTGAACGATCTGGTCGAGGAGTTCGACCTGCTGGGCGACTGGGAGGAGCGCTACCGCTATGTCATCGACCTGGGACGCGAACTGGCGCCGCTCAGCGAGGCCGAGCGGTCCGAGGCCAACAAGGTGCGCGGTTGCGCCAGCCAGGTGTGGCTGGTCACCGAGCCGCAGCATAACGGGACGCTGGTGTTCCGGGGCGACTCCGACGCTCACATCGTCAAAGGCCTGATCGCCATCCTGCTGCGCCTGTACTCGGGTCGCGCGCCGGCCGAGATCATCGCCTTCAACGCCAAGGCGGCGATCGACAAGTTGGGGCTGTCGGGCGCGCTGTCGTCACAGCGATCAAATGGACTGGCGGCGATGGTTCAGCGAATTCAACGGGATGCCGCCGCCGCAGCCTAGAGCGCGTTCTGAAAAGTGGGAACCGGTTTTCGGAAGAAACGCGCGTCAAAACAAAAACCTGGGGCGCCGGTCTGATTCCATCAGATCGCAACGCGCTCTAGGCTGCGCGAATTCCCGAGCCGTTGTCACCCTGGGCGCCGACCACGGCGTCGTAGCCCAGGATCATGTCGACATCCTTGCCATTGCTCGCCAATGGCAGTCGCAGCCACAGGATCGACAGGTGCGAGGCTCCCCGCCAAGCCATGCTGTGAACCCCGACCCCTGGGCGGCCTTCGCGCACCACCTGGTCGAGTTCCTTGCGCCAATATTCCGCGGCCTGACTGTTGTAGACATCCTCCAGCCGCCGGCCGGTGATTTCGCGGCCATAGACGCTGTACAGGCCCGTGCCGGCCAGGCGCAGGCGATAGTCGCCATCCGGCAGCACGTCGATCAGGCTGACCGTCGGCAACAGACGCTTCAAATCTTCGGGACGGATGTCGGCTCGGCCGGGCAGACGGCCAGCTTGACGCAGACTCGCCCAGTAAGCGAACAACTCTTCATGGGCACGGGCAGCCGTTGCCGAGGCGCCCAGTTGCGCAACCATCTACAGATTCCTTAACAACCCCTTGGAATCGCGGTGATTCACTATCGCTTAACCGCCGAATCGGGGGCAAGGGGAAATCGCGTTCTGCGGCAAAGATTATCCGGGAGAGTCAACTCGGACACACCCAGCCGGTTCCCCCGCAAAGCGAACAGCACAACGCCCGCCGGTGTTGCCACCGACGGGCGTCGTTGAAGTCCAGCCGCAAAAGACGGCGGGGCTAAGAAGCGCCTAGAGCGGGTTGAGGAAAAGTGCGAAGCGGTTTTCCGCCCGCAACCCGCTCTAACTTTCTGATTCGACGAGCACGATTCAGAAATCAGGCGATTCCGCCTGATTTCATCGTGCTCTAGCGGCCCTTCTTCTTGGCAGCCTGACGGCCGCCTTGGCCCAGGCCCATCTGCTTGGCCAGGTCCGAGCGGGCCTTGGCGTAGTTCGGCGCGACCATGGGATAGTCCTTGGCCAGACCCCACTTCGCCCGGTACTCTTCGGGGCTCATATTGTACTTGGTGCGCAGGTGACGCTTGAGCGACTTGAACTTGCGGCCGTCTTCCAGGCAAATCAGGAAATCGGGCGTGATCGAGCGCTTCAGGGGAACCGCCGGTTCCTTGGGGGCGACTTCGACCGTTTCGGTCCCGGCGGCGACGCCGGTCAGGGCGCGGTGCACGTTTTGGATCAAGCTGGGCAGGTCGGCAGCAGCGACCGAGTTGTTACCGACATAGGCCGAGACGATATCCGTCGTCATCTCGATGATCGCTGATTTATCTTCCATGACTCTGTCTTCCACCGCGGCATGATTTGAAGGGTGTATTCGTCTGATTCCGAAGATCAGTCACGGCTGCATATATCGACTGAATCGGAGAAACAAGCCTTTCTAAGTGACTTGGGGCGCTTCACTTGGCTTAATTTCACAAGATATGACGCACGGCAGGTCAATGGATGGTCAAGCGATCCACTGTGACAATGCTCGAAAATCGAGAGTTATTCGAACTCAGGGAACGCTGCTAACGCCCCAGTTCGCGCCCTAGAGCCAACATGGCGGTGCGCTGGGGAATGGAATAGTCGTCAATCCCCTCCTCGTCGCCGTCGCGGATAGCCTTGAGGAGAGCCGGCGTCAGGGCCGAAGACAGCGACCAGTTCCAGTAGCGCAGCACGGTCTGGGCCCGGTCGACGGCGATCATATCGAAGGTGGTCAGCACACGTTCCAGCGCCGGCGCCATGGCTCCGGTCGCATCGGTCTCGGGCCGCCGCAGACCTCGCCACAGCGCCCGCAGCGCCGCGCGCGGCAGGCCCGTCGCCTTGCAGATGATGGCCAAAGGCTCACCGCCGGGGTCCGTGAAGATCTTGGCCCCGGTCATCGGCTTGACGCCGGAGAGGTAGCTGATCTCCTCGGCCAACTCGCGGGTCAGGCCACTCGCGGCCAGGGCGATGGCCTCGTCCAGGCTCTCATAGGGGCTCTTGGCGATGGCCAGGCGGTTGCGCTGGCGGCGCTCGATGAACTGCAGCGCTTTGCGGGTCAGCGGGTCCTGCCATCCCTCTTCGGCCGCCATCCCGAACACATCGCTGACCGCTTCCTGCAGCACCTCGCGCGAGACCGCGAAGCGCTGAAGGATCAGCCGCCGGCAATCGGCGTCGCTCCACCAGAACATCACGTAGGCGTGGCTAGGCTTGAGCTCCGAGCGCTTGAGCAGCAGCGGCGCCAGGCGGGAATTATCGCGCGTGGTGGCGACGATCGTCTCGATCGCATCGTGACCCAGTCGCGCCAGGTCATTGCGCAGCAGCGCCTCGATGACATGGTCCTCGCCCAGCGCCACCAGGGCGTCCACCACCACCTCGTTGATGCCTCGGCGCAAGGCGATCATCCGGCGATGTTCGGGTGTGGTTGTGTGGATACAATCGATCAGGTCGGCGTCACCCAGGGTGGTGCTGTGCTCCAACAATGCCTTGGCCACGGCGAACTCGTCGCGAAGTAGAAGGCGGCAGAGACCGCCGGGAATCTCGGCCAGGTTGGCCAGTCGCCGGGCCACTTTGGCGCGGTCCTCGACCAATGCCTCCCGCAGCATCTCCACCAGCAGATCGGCGGTCATGGCCCGCTCGAAGCCGTTGACCCGGCTGGCCGGCAGGCAGACCACATCGGCCAGGCGCTTGAGCAACGTCGAGCGCGAGCGCGATGTCGGCCTCTCGGCCGCCGGCGCGCCCTCGTCGGCGGGCATCGGAGTCAGATCAACGTGGTCGCTCATTGAGCGCCGATGACAGCAGACGCTTGTTAAGCACTCGTAAGGAAACGGTGACGAGCGCGCATCTTTCTGCGGCGCGTTCGCCGAGGCCTATTTGAACTCTTTGTCTTCCCAGTACGGCCAGATGTCCGGCAGGTCGCTCGAGACCTTGTTGGGATAGACAGGCGGGCGCTTCTCGAGGAAGGCCGTGACACCCTCGCGCGCGTCGCCTTGCGCGCCGCGGAACATGATGGCGCGGCTGTCGGCCCGGTGGGCTTCCATCGGCTGGTCGGCGCCGGCCATGCGGTAGAGCATCTGGCGGGTCAGGGCGATGGAGACCGGCGCGGTGTTGTCGGCGATCTCGCGGGCCAGAGCCTTGGCGGCGGGCAGCAGGTCGTCGGGCTCGTGCAGCGAGCGGACCAGGCGCCCGTCCAGGGCCTCCTGAGCCGGGAAGACCCGGCCGGTATAGCACCACTCCAAAGCTTGCTGGAGGCCGACCAGCCGCGGCAGGAACCAGGACGAAGCCGCTTCCGGCGTAATGCCTCGGCGGGCAAAGACAAAGCCGAACCGGGCCGCCGTCGAAGCCATCCGGATGTCCATGGCCAGCTGCATGGTCACCCCGATGCCGACCGCCGCGCCGTTCACGGCGGCGATCACCGGCTTCAGGCTTTCATAAATACGAAGGGTGAGCCGGCCGCCGCCGTCACGATAGACGCCGTCAACCTTCGCCTCCTCGCGAGCGTCCTCGCCACGCTTGGCATAGTCGAAGGTCGCCCCGCCCGAGCCCAGGTCCGCCCCGGCGCAGAACGCCCGACCCGCGCCGGTGACGATCACCACCTTCACGTCGTCGTCCGCATCGGTCGCGTCGAAGGCCGCGATCATCTCCAGCATCATCTGGGCGGTGAAGGCGTTCATCCGGTCGGGCCGGTTGAGGGTGATGGTCGCGATGCCGTCCTCGACGTCATAGAGGATGGTTTCGAAGGTCGGCTTGGTCATTGGGGTCTCTCTCTAGAATGACGGACGGCGTCTATCGCGCCGCGAAACTTACCGGCAGCTTGCGGATGGCGTGGACGAAGTTGTTGGGGGCGATGTCGATCTCGCCGGTCCAGCGCATGTCGGGGAAGCGGGCCAGGATCTGGCGGTAGGCCTCCTCCAGCTGGATCTGGGCCACCCGCTTGCCGATGCAGACATGGGGACCATAGCCGAAGGCGATGTGCTTGTCGGCGTTGGCGCGCTCTACGTCGAGCTGGTCGGGACTGGCGAACACCGCTTCGTCCCGGTTGGCCGCGCCATAGTACATGATCACCTTCTCGCCCTCGGCGATCTTCTGGCCGGCCAGCTCGGTGTCCTTGGTGGCGGTGCGGCGCATGTAGATCACCGGGCTGACCATGCGGATGAATTCATTGACCGCGTTGGGCATCAGGGCCGGGTTGGCGGCCAGCTTGGCGTGCTGCTCGGGGAACTCGGTCAGCAGCTTCATCGTCCCCGACAGTGTGTTTCGTGTCGTGTCGTTGCCGGCGAAAACAATCAACAGCCAGGAGCCATCGAGGTATTCATCAGGAAGTTTCTCGCCGTCGACCTGGGCTTTGGCGATGGCGCTCATCAGGTCATGCTGGGGGTCGGCCCGGCGCTTGTGCAGCATGAAGCGGCCGTAGTCGAACATCTCCTCGACGTTGTTGTTGAAGTCCTGGATGAACTGCATCAGCTCCAGGGTCGGAGCCGTAGGGTTCGTCGCCTGTTCGACGGCCATGTTCTGGGCCATCTCCAGATAGTGCATCCAGCCCAGGAACTTGGAGCGGTCCTCCGGCGGAACCCCCAGGATCTCGCACAGGGTGAACAGCGGCAGCTGGGCCGAGAAATGCTCGACCAGGTCGCAGCCGCCCATCGGCGCCATCTGGTCCAGCAGGCGGGTCACTTCGCCCGCCACCTTGGTCTTTACTTCGGCCAGGTAGCGCGGGGTGAAATAGGGCATGTGCTCCATGCGCAGCTGCATGTGCCAGGGGGCGTCCATATTGATCATGGCGTCCATCGAGGCCCGGAACAGTAGGGCGTGGCCGCGCGAGGGATCCCCCGTCGCCATCAGGATGCCGCCGCGCTGCGAGGAGAAGGTCTCCGGGTCGCTGCCCACCGCCGAGACGTCGGCGTGACGGGTCACAGCCCAGAAGCCTGGGCCGCCATAGCGCTCTTCCTTGTGCCAGTAGACCGGAGCCTGGGCTCGCAGTTTGGCATAGGCCTCGTAGGGCTGGCCGTGGGTGAAGGCGCCGATGTCGGTCAGGTCTATGCCGTCCAGCGCACCGTGGGCGGGCGTGAAAGTGGGGCCTTGGCGTCCCTCGACGACAGTCTGGCTAAGCAGGTCCATGGGGTTCGTCCCTCTAGCAGATTATCGTTGTTCAGGTCAGCATAGGGGAATCGCCGGACGGACCAAGCGTGACGCAGCGGCGCCCTTCCGCCACGGCGCCCTTCACAAGCGGCCTCGCAGCGGGCCATATTCGCCTGAACAATGATAACTTGAGCCGTCAGGGCTCAGCTTAGGGACGCCCGGGACAGATGCATCCGATCCATCACGCCAAGACCAATCCCGACAAGGCCGCCATCATCATGGCCAGCTCGGGCGAAACGGTGACCTATGGCCAGCTGGAAGAGCGGGCCAACCAGGGGGCGCACCTGTTCCGCTCGCTGGGGCTGAAGCGCGGCGATGCGGTGGCGGTCTGCATGGACAACAACGCCCGCTACATGGAGGTCGTCCTGGCCAGCGAGCGGGCCGGGCTCTACGTCACCTGCATCTCGTCCAAACTGACGGCCGGCGAGGTCGAGTACATCGTCGGCGACTGCGAGGCCAAGGTGCTGATCGCCTCCAAGGGCGTCGCCCAGGTGGCCGCCGAGGTGGCGCCGCTGATCCCCGGCGTGAAACTCTACATGTGCGACGGGACCATCGAGGGTTACCCTTCCTTTGAGGAGGCCCGCGCCGCCTTCCCGACCACGCCCATCGCCGATCCTTCGCCCGGCATGACCATGCTCTATTCGTCCGGCACCACCGGCCGCCCCAAGGGCGTTCGCCGGGCCCTGCCCGAGGGCGAGGTCGGGGCCGCGCCTGGCCCCCTGATGATGCTGCATGTCGGCCTCTATGGGGCCAGCCCCGACAGCGTCTATCTCTCGCCCGCCCCGATGTACCACGCCGCCCCGCTGGGCTGGTCGATGGGCATGCTGCAGCTGGGCGGCACCGTGGTGGTGATGGAGAAGTTCGACGCCGAGGCGGCGCTGAAATACGTCGAACAGTACAAGGCCACCACCGCCCAATGGGTGCCGACCCACTTCGTCAAGATGCTGAAGCTGCCCGAGGAGGTGCGGTCGCGCTACGACCTCTCCAGCCTCAAGGCGGTGTTCCACGCCGCCGCCCCCTGCCCCATTCCGGTCAAGGAACAGATGATCGGCTGGTGGGGCCCGATCATCCACGAATACTATGCCGGCACCGAGGGCAACGGCTTCACCGCCATCAATTCTGACGAGTGGCTGGCCCACAAGGGCTCGGTCGGCAAGGGCCTGACCGCCGAGGTCAAGATCTGCGACGAGGAAGGCAATCCCCTGCCGGCGCGCGCCGAGGGCGGGGTGTTTTTCTCGGGCGGCGGGGCGTTCGAGTACTACAAGGACCCCAAGAAGACGGCGGAATCCACCAACCAGCACGGCTGGACCACACTGGGCGATGTCGGCTGGCTCGACGAGGACGGCTTCCTCTACCTGACCGACCGCAAGAGCTTCATGATCATCTCCGGCGGGGTGAACATCTATCCGCAGGAGATCGAAAACCTGCTGATCGGCCACCCCAAGGTCGCCGACGTCGCCGTGATCGGCGCGCCGGACGACGAGATGGGCGAGAAGGTGGTGGCTATCATCCAGCCGGCTAACTGGGCCGATGCGGGTCCGGAACTGGCGGCCGAACTGATGGCCTACGCCCGCGCCAACCTCAGCCACGTCAAGGCGCCCCGCAAGCTGGACTTCATGGAAGAGCTGCCCCGCCACGCGACCGGCAAGCTCTACAAGCGCCTGATCCGCGACGCCTACTGGGGCAAGGGCGACGGGACGATGGTGATCACACCGGGGGTTTAGGCGCAGGCCTCGCGCACGCAGCCTCGCAGCCAGCGATGGGCGGGGTCGGCGTCGAGCCTGGGATGCCAGAGCATCGAGACCGTGAAGCCCGTTGTGGGAATCGGCAGCGGAAGGCTGATCAGGCCTTCGCGCAAGGTCGCGGTATGGCGCTCCGGCACGGTGGCGACCAGGTCAGAATGGCGAGCGAGCGACAGCGCCGCCGCGAACCCGCCGACCGCGCAAGCCACGCGTCTCGACAGGCCCGGCGGCAGAAAGGGCCGGTCGACGGCGTCCTCGTCAAAGCCGCTGCGTGACACGATCACGTGCCGGGCCCGCGCATACCGGTCCGCCGTCAGAGGCGCTTGCGCCAGTGGATGGCTCGCCCCGACCACCGCCACCAGCCGGTCGCTGAACAAGGCCTGGGCGCGCAGCTCCGGCCCGGTAGACTCCTCGATGACTGCCGTCTCCAGGTCGACCCGTCCCTCGCGGAGAGGCTCACTCTGCTTGTCCGGCTTCTGCAGAAAGTTCAACCGCACCCCCGGCGCCTCGGCCCCGATCCGCGCCAGCAGGCGGGGCGCAAAGGTCTCCACAAAGCCGTCGGCGGTGCGAAGCGTGAAGGTTCGAGTGAGGGTGGCCGGGTCGTGACGTTGCGCCGGCCGCAGCACCGCCTGGGCGGCCTCCACCAAATGACGCGCCTCCTCACGGAGGGCCTCCGCTCTGGGGGTGGGAACCAGGCCCCGCCCCGCTCTGACGAGCAGGGGATCGCCGGTGGCCTCCCGCAGCCGCGCCAGCGCCCGGCTCGTCGCTGAAGGACTAAGCCGCAGGCGGCGAGCGGCCCGCGCCACGCTGCCTTCCGCGAGCAGCACATCCAGGGCGATCAGCAGGTTGAGGTCGGGCAATGTCATCGCAGGCCCCGAGGTCGGTTCGGCCATATATAGCGTGAAACGCACGAATACAGTGCGAATGACGCGCGTTCCGCCACATCTTGCCCTCGCCTAGCTTCGCTCCAACCCCTGAAGCGGAGGCGACCACCATGTCAGACAGCGCACTCGACACCTTCATCTCGACCGTCAGATTCGCCTGGGGGCCGCTGACAAGCCCCCTCGTCGCGCACTGTCGGCGGCGCCTAGACGCCTTGACCCGGGCGCCAACGTCGGAGCCGTGGTTGGCGGCCCTGCATGCCGACCAGCCGGAAGGCCGCGAGTTCTATCGCGATCCGGACCACGGCTTCATGCTCCTGGCCCACACAGAACGGGCCGGCCTCTACCGACCGCCGCACGACCATGGCCGTGCCTGGGTCGTCTATGCCGTACAGCAGGGCGAGATCGAGATCCGGACCTTCGTCCGGGTCGAGGCCCCTGACGGCGGCGTGAGGCTGGTCCAGCGCGACAGCGCCATCCTGCGGCCCGGCCAGGCCCTGGCCTACCTGCCGGGCGACATTCACGACACCCGCTGCCTCAGCGAGGCGGCCCTGCTGTTCCGCTTCACCGAGCGCGACCTGAAGATCGAGGACCGCATCGACTACAGGATGACCCGCTATGACCCGCCGCAGGACGCCTGGACCGCGGACCGATGAGCGCGCCCCGCCCGGCGCTCGCCGTCTTTGCGGTGCTTTCGGCCATGGCCCTGGTGGTGCTGGACGCCGGCATCGCCAACCTGGCCCTGCCGGTCATCGGCCGATCCCTGCACGCCGCCCCGGCGCAGGCTATCTTGATCGTCACCGCCTACCAGGCCGGCCTGATGATGGCCCTGCTGCCCGCCGGCGCTCTGGGCGAGCGGTTCGGCTGCCGGCGGGTGTTCGCCGCCGGGGTCGCCCTGTTCGCGGCGGCCTCTCTAGCCTGCGCCCTCGCCCCGTCCCTCCCCTGGCTGATCGCGGCCCGCCTGGTCCAGGGCCTGGGCGGCGCGGCCATCATGGCCCTGGGCGTGGCGCTGCTGCGTTTCAGCGCGCCGAGCGGGCGCCTTGGCGCTGCCATCGGCTGGAACGCGCTGACCGTCGCCCTGTCGGCCGCCGCCGCGCCCAGCCTCGGAGCGGCGATCCTCTCGGTCGGGGGCTGGCAGGCCCTGTTCGCTGTCAATCTGCCCCTGGCTCTGGCGGCTCTGGCCTCGACCCGGGCCTTGCCGGTCACGCCCCGGATGGCAAGCGGGCCCGGCCTGGTCAGCATGGCCCTGAACGCCACCGCTTTTGCCTTACTGATCCTGTCCGCCGAACTGGTGATGCGGGCCCCGCTGCTGGCAGCGGCAGTGCTGTTCGCGGGCCTGTTTGCGCTGACAGCGCTGGTCCGTCGCGAGCGCGGCAGGCCGGCCCCCCTCATTCCCCTGGACCTGCTGCGTGGCCGCACCTTCAGGCTGTCGGTGATTGCTTCGGTCTGCTGCTTCGCCGGCCAGGGCGCCGGGTTTCTGGCCTTGCCCTACCTGCTGCAGCATGGCCTGGGCCTGAGCCCGATGGCAGCCGGCCTTTACGTCACGCTCTGGCCGCTGAGCGTCGCCGCAACGGCCATCGTCGCCGGCCGCCTGTCGGATCGCCTGCCGACCGCCTGGCTTTGCGCGACGGGCGGCGCCTGTCTCGCCGCCGGGCTGGCAGGGGCCGCCGTCTGGCCGCTTGACGGTCGCCCCGGCGCGCTGGCGCCGTTCATCATGCTCTCGGGTCTGGGATTCGGACTCTTCCAGACGCCCAACAACCGCAATCTCTTTCTCTCCGCGCCGGCCGGCCGCAGCGGCGCGGCGGGCGGCATGCAGGGCTCGGCCCGTGTCACCGGACAGACCCTCGGCGCCGTGGCGATGACCCTGTTGTTCAGCTTGGCGCCGCTGAGTTCAGCGCCCCGCATCGGGCTGGCAGCCGCCGCCGCCCTCGCCCTGGCTGCCGGTCTGGTGAGTCTCGTCAGGGGAGCGCCCGCCACGGTCGGCGATATCGAGCCGGCCGCTTCGTGAAAGCCGCCTATCGCCGCTCCAGCAGGATGCTCTGCACGCAGCGGCCGAACCAGCCGCGGCGGTCTGCCAGCCGGCCCATGGCCAGGCCCGCACCGTCGCCGCCCAGCCAGGTCTCGGCGTCGAGCAGAATCCAGTCGCCCTCGGGCTCGCGAGCGAAATTGACGGTCAGGTCGGCGTTCAGGAAGGTCCAGTCGGTGAAGTCGACGGCGCGCGAAACGCCGTTGCTGAAGTCGGCGCTGAGGGCCGCGCACATGGCCGGGCTGTTGGTCTCGCCCCGCACGATCGGCCGGTTCATCCGGAACCACAGGCTGGCGGGCCCGGGCTCGCCCATCGAGCCGCGCACCGGCCGCACGGTCAGGGCCGAGGCGAAGGCGTTGACCGCGCCGAACGGATTGTCGAGCCGGCCGTCGCCCTCGAAACCCGGCAGGTCGAAGGGCGGGGCGTTGGCCTGGTCGGCCTGAGTGTCGTCAGCGCGGATCTTCAGCACGCTGGCCCGCACCACCTCATGGCCGCCGGCCCGCAGGGAAACCTGGACCAGCTGAATCTTGCGGCCTTCGCGGATAACCTCGGTGGTCACTTCGAGCGGCGCGACCGGCACGGGACGCATCAGGTCGACGGTCAGGCGGGCGATGCGCATGGGCGAGGCGGTCGGAACCCGCTCGGCCATCCGCACGATCAGCGAGGAGGGTGCGCCGCCATGCTGCATGGTCGGGCTCCAAGGGCCGACCGAGAAGGGGCTGGCGATCATCAGATCGCCCCCGTCGTGCGAACTCGCGGGTTCGAACACCCACTCGTCGGCGAAACTCATGCCACCCCCATGTTGCGCACGATGGCGGCCGTGGCCGCGTCGGCGGGAAAGAAGCTCTCTATGGCCAGTTCCGAGAGGGTGACGTCAACCGGCGTGCCGAACACCGTGGTGGTGGAGAGGAACGACAACACCCCCGCCGGGGTGGAGAGGCGGTAGGGGATGGCCACGGCCAGAGCGTCGCCGACATGAGCCGGGCCTTCGGGGGCCGGGTAGCTTTTCAGTTCCACCAGCAGATCGGCCAGGACGGGGTCACCCGAGATCTCGATCTGGCGACGCAGGCGCTCCAGCACATGGGCCCGCCATTCGGCCAGATTGACCGTACGAGGCGCGAGGCCGCCGGGGTGCAGCGACAGCCGCAGGACATTGATCGCGCCGGCGACGAGGCTGGCATCGACGCCGGCCATCAGCGGCGCCACTGCCCGATTGGCGGCCACCAGCGTCCAGTGGCGGTCGACGGCCAGGGCCGGATTGGGCTCATGGGCGGCCAGAACCAGGTCGACGATCTCGCGGGCGCCGTCCAGGGCCGCCAGTGGCCGTTCGGAGAACAGCGGCGCAAAGCCGGCGGCGTTCAGCAGACGGTTGCGTTCGCGCAACGGGATGTCGAGGTGTTCCGCCAGCCGCAGCACCATGTCCCGGCTGGGGCGAGACCGGCCGGTCTCCAGGAAGCTGAGATGGCGGGTGGAAATCTCGGCCTCGCAGGCCAGGTCGAGCTGGCTGAGACGGCGGCGCTGGCGCCATTCGCGGAGGTGGTCGCCGACGGTGGAAGTACTGGTCATGACCCAAAACTAGCCCAGGGTCGGCTGCGCCTCCATTACCTCAGCGGTAATCGCCGGGCTGATCAGCGGCTGCTTGCCGGGCGGGGCGCTTTGGGCCAAACAACCCTCGAAACAAAATCGAGGGAAACGCCATGAAGGAAGTCGCTTACGCCGATCTGCACACGCTGGTCGGTCAGGAAACCGGGGTGTCGGACTGGCTGGAAATCACCCAGGAGCGGGTCAACCAGTTCGCCGAGGCCACCGGCGACCACCAGTGGATCC
This sequence comes from Caulobacterales bacterium, assembly GCA_038236615.1. Lineage (GTDB taxonomy): Bacteria > Pseudomonadota > Alphaproteobacteria > Caulobacterales > Caulobacteraceae > Caulobacter. Next base: position 80,537 of record JBBRZO010000011.1, on the reverse strand, counting down.
ATGTCGACGTCGAGCGGGCTACCCGCGAGATCGGCGGCCCGATCGCCCACGGCTACCTGACCCTTTCGCTGATCCCCTTCCTGAGCGCCGGCCTGCTGCGCGTCACGGGCGTCACCCGCGGCATCAACTATGGCTCGGACAAGGTGCGTTTCACCAACATGGTCCGTGTCAGCAAGAAGGTGCGGATGCGCCAAAAGCTGCTGGCCGTGGAAGCCAAGTCCGGCGGCCTGCAGATGAAGAACGAGTGCACCATCGAGATCGAGGGCGAGGCCCGCCCGGCCTGCGTCGCCGAGACCATCTCGGTCATCTACGGGGCCTAGGTTTCTGCATTGATGCGCGGCGCGGTGCATCATGTCGACCTGACGGTGAAGGACCCCGCCGCCTCGGTGGGGTTCTACGACGCCGTGCTGGGCTTCATGGGCTATCGCCGCGTTGCCAGCCACGACAATGGCTACGACTGGGATGTCGAGGGGGCGGAAGGCTTCTGCTCCATCGGCATCCTCAAGGCCCACAGCGAGCGGCCGCATGACCGCTATGCGGCCGGCCTGCACCACATCGCCTGGACCGCCGCCAGCCGCGAGGACGTCGACCGGCTGCACATCCTGCTGATCGGCATGGGCGCGACCATCCTGGACGCGCCCGCCGACTACCCCCGCTATGGCGAGGGCTACTACGCGGTGTTCTTCGCCGACCCGGACGGGTTGAAGCTGGAGTACGTCTTCAAGCCTCACCCCGCCAGGGATTAGGCCCTAGTCCTTGAACGTCTTGGGCTCGGCGTGTCGGGCTTCGAAGGCGCTGATTTCCGTCTCGGCACGGTCCTTGGCGTAGCCATAGCGCTCCTGGATCTTGCCCAGCAGCTGGTCGCGCTTGCCGGCCACCGTCTGCAGGTCGTCGTCAGTGAGCTTTCCCCACTGTTCCTTGACCTTGCCGCTCATCTGTTTCCAAGACCCCTCGATGCGGTCCCACATGGTCTGCTCTCCCTGAATTGCCGGCGCTCGCGGCTCGGTCCGCGAACGTCGCGCAAAAAGAACAAGCCGGCCGCGCCCGGGTTCCGCCGGCGCGCGAAAAGGCCCAAGCTGACGGCATGGCCGACTCCTCCATCCAACGCCCCCTGGCCCTGGTCACGGGCGCCTCTTCCGGCATCGGCGAGGCGTTCGCGCGGGCCTACGCCGCCAAGGGCTGGGATCTGGCCCTGGTCGCCCGCAGGCGAGACCGGTTGGAAGCGCTTGCCGCCGAACTGACCGCCGCGCACGGTGTGGCCTGCCAGGTCATCGCCGCCGATCTCGCCGCCTGGGAGGCGGAAAAGTCCGTGCTGGCCCAGCTGACCCGGCCGGTGGACGCCCTGGTCAACAATGCCGGCTTCGGCATCGCCGAAGACTTCATCGATGTTCCCTGGGAGCGGCAGCGCGATTTCCTGATGACCCTGGTGGTCAGCGCCATCGGCCTGGCCCACGGGGTCATCCCAGGCATGATCGCCAAGGGGGGCGGCTCGATCATCACCGTCGCCTCCCTCGTCGCCTTCGCCCCCGGCGCGGCAGGCCACACCCTCTACCCAGCGGCCAAGAGCCTGGCGCTGAAGTTCAGCCAGTCGCTGGACGCCGAACTGCGCGACAAGGGGATCAAGGTCACCGCCATCTGTCCCGGCTTCACCCGCACCGAGTTCGCCACCGTCAACGGCACGGCCGAACTGATGGACCAGGAGTCGCGGCGCCTCTTCCAGACGCCCGAACAGGTGGTCAAGATCGCCCTGAAGGCCAACGAAAACGGCCGGGTGGTCGTGGTGCCCGGCTGGCATAACCAGCTTGCCGCAATCCTGCTGTATTACCTGCCGCAACCTCTGGTCTCGGCCGCGATCCGGGTGGGGGCGGCGAAATACAGGATCAAGACCTGATGGCGGAAGCATCGCATTTCGACGTGGTGATCATCGGCTCCGGCGCCGGCGGGGCGACCCTCGCCCAGCGGCTGGCCCCGACCGGCAAGAAGATCCTGATCCTGGAGCGCGGCGAGCACCTGCCGCGCGAGAACGAGAACTGGTCGCCGCGCGCGGTCTTCATCGAGCATCGCTACCGCACCCAGGAGCGCTGGTACGACAAGAACGGCCACCCCTTCACGCCCAACACCCACTACTGGGTCGGCGGCAACACCACCTTCTACGGCGCGGCCTTGATGCGGCTGCGCAACCGCGACTTCGAGGAAGTACAGCACAAGGGCGGCCTCTCCCCGGCCTGGCCGATCAGCCTGGCCGACCTGGCGCCCTATTATGACGAGGCGGAGCGCCTGTGGGACGTCCACGGCGCGCGCGGCGATGATCCCACCGAGAACGGCGATGAGCCCCCCTACGCCTGCGCCGCCGTCCACCACGACCCCGGTATCGCCGCCCTGAAGGGCCACTGGGAAGCGCTGGGCTGGCGGCCCTTCTCGCTGCCGCTGGGCGTCAAGCTGGACCAGGCCCACCCGGTCACCTCGACCTGTATCAAGTGCAAGACCTGCGGCGGCTACCCCTGCCTGCTGCGGGCCAAGTCCGACGCCCGCACCATCGCCATTGAGCCGATGATGCCGCTGTCCAACGTCACCCTGCTGACCGGGCGCAAGGTGATGAAGCTGGAGACCGACGCTTCAGGCAAGCGGATCACCGAGGTGGTGTGCCAGGCCGAGCACGGCGAGGAACGCTGGACCGGCGACATCGTGGTGCTGGCGGCGGGCGCGGCCAACACCGCCGCCGTGCTGCTGGCCTCGAGCAACGCCGCCCATCCCAATGGCCTGGCCAACGGCTCGGACCAGGTCGGCCGCAACTACATGTTCCACACCCTGACGGCCATGGTCAGCCTGACCGCCCGCCACCAGGAAATCACCTTCCCCAAGACCCTGGCATGCAATGACTTCTACTGGCGCGACCCGCGTGGGGGGTTCGAGTACCCGATGGGCCACATCCAGCTGCTGGAATACATGTCCGGCCAGACCCTGGAGGGGCAGATCTCCGACTGGCTGCCCCCTGCCCTGGTGCCCGACAGCCTTGCCGGCGCCGTCGCTGAGCGGATGCTGTCGATGCTCGTGATTTCCGAGGACCTGCCGGACCCCGAGAACCGCATCACCCTCAGCCGGGACGGGCGTATCAACCTGTCCTACACCCACAACAATCTCGAAGGTCACGAGCGGCTGGTGAAGGCGCTGGACGCCTCGCTCGACGGCTTCGCCGACCAGCGCCACCCGATCTCGCAGCATCACTTCCAGATGAGCAGCCTGCTGCCGCTCTACGGCACTGCCCACCAACTGGGCACGGTGAAGTTCGGCAAGGACCCCAAGAGCTCGGTGCTGGACCCCTGGTGCAAGGCCCATGAGTTGGACAACCTCTATGTCACCGACACCAGCTTCTTCGTCACCTCGGCGGCGGTGAACCCGACCCTGACCACGGTCGCCAACGCCATGCGAGTCGGCGATCATCTGATCGAGCGGCTGGGGGCGAGGGTCCCCGACAAGGCCCAGCCCAAGACGGGCCGAGCCCACCGCGCCCATCAATCCGGAGAGTCCCTGGCATGAATCGCCGCCAGCTTATCCTGACCGCCTCCGCCCTGCCCTTCGTTCCCGGAATCGCCATGGCCGCCGCTCCTGTCCCGCCAATCGTTCGGAAAGACCCCAAGCGCATCGAGCAGCTGGGCCGGGTGCGGGTCGACGAATACGCCTGGATGAAGGACGACAACTGGCAGAACGTCCTGCACGACCCCAGCCTGATCAAGCCCGAGGTCAAGGCGCACCTGCTGGCCGAGAATGCCTACTTCAAGGCGATGATGGCCCCGACCGAGGCGCTGCAGGCGACGATGTTCGGGGAGATGAAGGGCCGCATCAAGGAGGACGACGCCTCGGTCCCCGTGCCCGACGGCCCCTGGGAATACTACACCCGCTACGACAAGGGCGCGCAGCAGCCGATCCACGCCCGCCGCCGACGCGGCAAGACCACGACCGAGGGCGCCGTCGAGCAGGTGCTGCTGAACGAGGAGACCGAGAAGGCGGGCAAGCCCTTCTACCATGTCGACGAGGCCGAAAATTCACCCGACCACAGCCTCTACGCCTGGATGGCCGACGAGCAGGGCAGCGAGGTCTACCGGCTCTATCTGAAGGACCTGGCGACCGGTCAGGTGCTGCCCGAGCCGATCGAGAGCGTCTACGGCTTCTGCTGGTCGCCGGATTCGCAGTACATCTTCTGGGTTCTCCGCGACGAGAACGGCCGCCCGGCCAAGGTCTTCCGCCGCCCCACGCGCGGCGGCAAGGCTGACGATGTGCTGATCCATGACGAGCAGGACGAGGGTTTCTTCATCAGCGTCTACACGACGGCCTCCAAGGCCTGGGTGGTGCTGGCCCTGGGCGAAGGCGAGACGGGCGAGGCGCGGCTGATCCCGGCTGGCGACCCGACCGCCACGCCGGTCATCCTGGAGCCGCGCAGCAAGGGTGTGCTGTACGATGTTGACCACTGGGGCGAAGAGTTCATCATCCGCACCAACGCCGACGGGGCCATCGACTTCAAGCTGGTCAAGGCGCCCCAGGGCTCGCCCGGCAAGGCGAACTGGAAGGACTGGATCGCCTACAAGCCAGGCCGGCTGATCGAGGGCGGCGCGGCCTTCAAGGACCACTTCGTCCGCCAGGAGAAGTTCGACGCGCTGAGCCGCATCGTCGTTACCGACCGCGCCGGCAACGAGACCCAGCTGGCCTTCAAGGAAGAGGCCTACGCCCTGACCCTGTCGGGCGGCATGGCCTACGAGGGCGGGACGATGCGGTTCGTCTATGAATCGCCGACCACGCCCAAGCAGTGGTTCGACTACGACTTGGCGAGCGGCAAACGCACTCTGCGCAAGACCCAGGAAATCCCTTCCGGCCACGACCCGGACCGCTATGTCACCCGCCGCCTGAATGCCAAGGCGGCAGACGGGGCGGTCGTGCCGATCTTCGTGCTGATGAAGAAGGACACCAAGCTCGACGGTACGGCGCCGCTGATGCTCTACGGCTATGGCTCCTACGGCTCATCGCAGGAGCCCAACTTCGCGATCCGCAATTTCAGCCTGGTCGACCGCGGTTGGATCTGGGCCCAGGCCTGCGTGCGCGGCGGCTCTGAAAAGGGCTGGGGCTGGTTCCAGGACGGCCGCAAGTTCAAGAAGAAGAACAGCTTCAGCGACTTCGTCGCCTGCGCCGACCACCTGCACGCCGCCGGCTATGGGGCGGCTGACCGGACGGTGGCCTATGGCCGCTCGGCCGGGGGCCTGTTGATGGGCGGGGTCACCAACCTCGCGCCGGAAAAGTTCGCTGGCATCATCGCCGGGGTGCCGTTCGTCGACGTGATCAACACCATGAGCGATGTCACCCTGCCGCTCACCCCGCCGGAATGGCCCGAATGGGGCGATCCGATCCATGACCCGGCCGCCTACGACTACATGATGAGCTACAGCCCCTACGACAACGTCACGGCCAAGCCCTACCCTGCCGTCCTGGCCTATGCCGGGCTTTCCGACCCCAGGGTCACCTACTGGGAGCCCGAAAAATGGACACAGCGCCTGCGGGTCCACACCACCAGTGGCAAGCCCATCCTGCTGTGGGTCAATATGGAGGCTGGTCATGCCGGATCGTCCGGCCGGTTCGACTATCTGAAGGAAACCGCCCGTGACCTGGCCTTTGCTGTGTGGGCGGTCGACAAGGGGTGGCTGAAGGCGTGACCACAGTTCGAGCAGCGACACCCGAGGACGCCGGGGCTCTGGCGGCCATTTATGGCCATGCCTGTCTGCACGGGTTCGGCACTTTCGAGGAGGCCGCGCCGACGCCAGAGGACATGGCGGGCCGTATGGCCGCCATCCAGGCGCGCGGCCTGCCCTATCTGGTCGCCGAGGTCGACGGCGAGGTGCTGGCTATGGCCTATGCCGGCCCCTTCAGGCCTCGGGCGGCCTACCGCTATGCCGTCGAGGACAGCGTCTATGTCTCCCCCAAGGCCCATGGCCGGGGTCTTGGCCGTCTGGTGCTGACCGCCGTCATCGAGCACTGCCAGGGCCTGGGCCTGCGCCAGATGATGGCGGTGATCGGCGACAGCGAGAACACCGGCTCGATCCGGCTACACGAGTCGCTGGGCTTCACGCGGCAGGGCGTCATGCATTCGGTCGGCTACAAACAGGGCCGCTGGCTGGACATCGTAATGATGCAGCGGCCGCTGAACGGCGGTGACGCAACCGACCCCGACGGACCTGGCCTTCAGCTCTCAGGCTTCTGAACCTTGCTCAGCGCCTGGGCGGCCTTTCGCGCCAGATCCTCGCGGCCATAGGGCTTGGAGAGCAGCAGCACGCCCTCGTCCAACCGGCCGTGATGGATGATGGCGTTCTCGGTGTAGCCGGAAGCGTAGAGGACGGCGATCTCCGGTCGCAGCGCCCTGGCCTGGCGAACGAACTCCGGAGTCTTCATGTCGCCCGGCATGACAACGTCGGTGAACAGCAGGTCCACCGGCTGCTCACCCTGCAGGATGGTCAGGGCGGCGATGGGTCCTTCGGCTTCGAGGGTGTGATAGCCAAGCTCGGTCAGCAGAGCGCAGGTCGCCTGGCGCACATCCGCCTCGTCCTCGACCACCAGCACCACCTCCCCGCCGGCGACCGCGTCGCTGATTGATAGTGGCATGGGTCGGGCCGGCGCCTGGCGGGTGCGCGGCAGGTAGATCTTCACGGTCGTGCCCTGGCCGGGCTCGCTGTAAATCTGGACGTGGCCGTTGGACTGCCGCACGAAGCCGTAGACCATCGACAGGCCCAGGCCTGTCCCCTTGCCGTCCGGCTTGGTGGTGAAGAAGGGCTCGAACACCCGGCCCAGCACCGTGGCGCTCATGCCCTCGCCGGTGTCGGAGACAGCCAGCAACACATACTGCCCCGCCTGGACGTCCTGCACGCCACTCACGTAGGCATCGTCCAGCACCGTGTTGCTGAGCTCCAGGGTCAGCCGCCCGCCGCCCGGCATGGCGTCACGGGCGTTGAGGGCCAGGTTGAGGATGGCGCTTTCCACCTGGGCCGGGTCGGCCAGGGTGTCCCACAGGTCTGCCGCCACCACGGTCTCGACATCGACAGCCTCGCCCAGGGTCCGGCGCAGCAGGTCGGCCAGGTCGCCCAGCATGCGGCCCAGATTCATCGGCACCGGCTCGAGCGGCTGACGCCGGGCGAATGCGAGAAGTTGGCGGGTCAGGCTGGCGGCCCGGTCGGCGCCGCGCAGAGCGTTTTCCAGCCGGGTGCGGGCCTTGGGATCGGTAATCCCCACCGACAGCAGTTCAAGATTGGCCTGGATGACCTGCAGCAGGTTGTTGAAGTCGTGCGCTACGCCGCCGGTCAGTTGGCCCACCGCCTCCATTCGCTGCGAGCGCCGCGCCTGTTCCTCGGTTCGCTTGCGCTCGGTAACGTCGCGGGCGGAGCCGACAATGCGCTCGACCCGGCCGGATTCGCCGCGCACCGGCACCAGCACTGATTCCCAGTCGCGCTTGCCGACCGGCAGGGTCAGTTCGTCGCTGGCTGAGACCGGGCCGCCGGCCTCGGCGACGCGGCGGTAATAGGCGTTGAGCCGCTCGGCCACCGCCGGCGGGGCCAGCGCCTCGACCCGCCGGCCGCGCAGCCGGGCGGCGTTGAGGCCGGTGGCTGCCTCGGCGGCCGGGTTGAGGTCCTGCAGGGAAAACCCACCGTCCTCATGGACGCCGATGACGAAGATGAAGTCGGCGGTGTTGGCGAACACCGCCCGGTAAAGCGCCTCGCTGTCCCGCTGGCCGGCCTTGGCCGCTTCCTGCGCCGCCAAGGCCTGGCCCAGGCTGGTATTGCTGCGGCCCAGGATGAAAACGCCCAGGCCCAGTCCCACCAGGCTGATCAGGCTCAGCAGGATGGTGATCGTCAGGTTGAGCCGCTCGGCGCCGGATGCGACGGTCTCGCGCAAGGCCAGTAGCCTGTTCTCTTCAGCCACGACCTGCCTGTAGGCCAGGGTGATGCGGGCCATTTGGACCCGCACCAGACCCTCGCGCAGCGGCGTCAACGCCCTGGCGTCACCGCCACCCGCCTTGGCCCGCCCGCTGTCGGCCATGGTGTTCAGCCGCGCACCGACCGCTTCTTCCAGGACCGCCAGGTTTTGCCGCTGGTTGGCATTGTCGCCGGTCATCTGCCGGAGCCGGTCGATCTGGCCAGGCAGCGCAGCGGCCGCCAGGCTGTACTGGTCGCGATACACGGTGTTGCCCGTGGCCAGGAAAGCGACCTGACCGGACTGGGCTTCCTGGACGGTCTGGTAGACCAGTCCCGCCTGAATGATCACCCGGTGGGTGTGGTCTACCCGCTCGCGGGCCTGGCGTAGCGAAGCCGAATGGGTGACCACCGAAAAGCCGGTCAATCCCGCCAAAAGCGCGATCATCAGGAAGAGAAGGACGAGTACGCGCTTGAACGGCAAGGGAGGCAGTCCGATCAAATCCTGGCCGCACGCGCGGCAACCTGTAACGCGCCAAATCCTAGTCTATTTCCAGACCCGGCGAAACGCGGGCACGATGGCCTGAAATAGGCCTGCGCCGGAGTAACTCGATGTCCCGTTTACCTGCTGCCGTCCTGGCTTTCGCCTTGCTCTGGCCCACCCTGGCCGGCGCGGCGGGCGGAACCAGCCTGACCGACGCCCGCAAGCAGCCAGCGCCTAAGCTGGCGAGCCGTGTGCTCTCGCAGGTCGCCGATCGGCTGGTCGCCGTGCGCTGGCCGTTGGGCGATCAGCTGGGAACCCTGGAATTTTCCACCAAACCGCAATCGGCCGGGTTTCCAGGGCTCTGCAAGGCCAAGATCGTGATGGTCCAGATGGCCTATGACCGCCAGAGCCCGGACGCCCGCACCCCGGCCAGGGCCGACGACCTGTCGCTGCGCGAGGTCTATCGCGTGGTGGGCGACTCCAAGCCGATTCCGGGCGGCTGGAATGAGCCCTACGGCCGCTGGCTAGAGGCGAACTGCGGACGATTCGCGGACGGGCTGGAATTCTTTTCCGCCTCGACCCCTGCGGCCGCCTGGCGCGGGGCGCAGGTCCTGGCGCAGCTGCTGCCCGGGCCCGACGGCAAGGCCGCTTCCAGCGTCGTGGTGGCCTGCGCCAACCCTGGGCAGGACTGCGATATCAAGGCCATGCTGAGCAAGCTGGACTACGCCGGCCTCGCCAATGCCGAAGAGGCCCCTTGTGAGGCCCAGACGCCCGACGGCCCGTCCTGCATGACCCTGACCTTCGCTATCGACCGCACGGCCACCCGGGACACCATCGTCAAGCTGAGCGTGATCCTGCGGCGGGGCGAACCCTTTGCGGTCGAGATTGCCCAGGCCAGTATTTCCGGCGTGCGGGCGGCCAACGACTGAGCGTGGTTGGCTCTTGGCGTCTCGAAGGGGAGAGTTGGCTGGGGAACTAGGACTCGAACCTAGAATGACGGTACCAAAAACCGCAGTGTTACCATTACACCATTCCCCAGCAGGAACGGCGCAGACCCTTCCGGGCCCGGCGAGGCGGTGGAGATAGCGTATGAGCGGCGCCGATGCAACGTCGCCGTCACGCCTTTGAAATAGTCTTGTCAGCCTCGCTTGCGGACTGGAAGAGCCTCCCCTATAAGGCGCGCTCCCAAGTCGGAGTGTAGCTCAGTCTGGTAGAGCACCGTGTTCGGGACGCGGGGGTCGCAGGTTCGAATCCTGCCACTCCGACCAATTTCCCCGCGCCTAGTCCTGAACACACATTGCCTGCCCGGCGCCCGAAGGCGGCGCCGCCTAATTCGCCTGAATGTTGCGCCGTGTTCATTTGACGCCAACGCCTGTGCATATAGGGCATAGTGGGCACGGGCGGATGGACCGCCGTGGCGCCGGGGTCCCCGATGAAACAGTTCTTCCTGACCATGGCCGGCGTCTTCGCCGGGCTGTTCCTGTTCTTCTTCGTGGCGATGATCGGCTTCTTCGGCCTGATCGGCTCGATCGCCGCCGGAAGCAGCAAGGACTCTACGGCGGCCCATGCGGTGCTGGAGCTGGACCTGCGCCAGGGCCTGAGCGACCAGGATCCGCAAAACGCCTTCGCGATATTCGGGGGCGGGTCACAATCGGTGATGACGATCATCCAGGTCCTGCGCGCCGCCGAGACCGACAACAAGGTCGAAGGCATCTTCGTGCGCCTGCCCGAAGGCGGCATCGCGCCGGCCTCGGCTGACGAACTGCGGCTGGCCTTCAAGCACTTCCGCGCCAGCGGCAAGCCGATCTGGGCCCACAGCCAGGGCCTTTATCCTTCGGGCGCGATCGTCTCGACCTATATGCTGGGCGCGGCGGCCGATCAGTTCTGGATGCAGCCCGACAGCAGCTTCCAGGCCGTGGGCATGGCCAGCGAGGACATCTTCTTCAAGCGCTTCTTCGACAAGTACGGCGTCAAGGCCGACTACGAGCAGCGCTACGAGTACAAGAACGCGGTCAATCCCTACCTCTACAGCGACTACACCGCCGCCCACCGCGAATCGGAACTGGGCTGGATGGGCTCGGTCTACCGGACCGCCGTGCTGACCGCGGCGGCCGACCGCAAGGCCAACCCGCAAACCTTCCTGGCGACCCTGGAAGGCGGACCCTATTCCGCAGAGGACGCCAAGGCCAAGGGGCTTATCGACCAGGTCGGCCAGGTCAAAGACGCCGAGGACGCCCTGATCGCCAAGGTCGGCGACGGCGCCAAGCTGTCCGACTTTGATGACTACGCCAGCAGCGCCAAGGCCCGCCTGGCCTCCAGCGGCTCAGGCCCAACCATCGCGGTGATCGGCGCCGAAGGCGCGATCATGACCGGTAAGGGCGGTGGCGGCGGCAGCCCGTTCGGCGGCGAACAGACCGTCTGGTCCGACGACGTCGCCAAGGCCATCTACCAGGCGGCCGAGGACAAGGACGTCAAGGCCATCGTCTTCCGCGTTTCCTCACCTGGTGGATCGGACACCGCCTCGGAGCAGATCCTGGCCGCCGTGCGGGCCGCCAAGAAGGCCGGCAAGCCGGTGGTGGTCAGCATGGGCACCTATGCGGCCTCGGGCGGCTACTGGATCTCCAGCCAGGCCAGCGCCATCGTCTCAGAGCCCACGACCCTGACTGGCTCGATCGGGGTGTTCGGAGGAAAGTTTGCCCTGGGCGAGGCCCTGGGCCGCTTCGGCGTAGACGTGCGCGGTATCAGCGTCGGCAGCGACTATGCCGGCGCCTTCGGCCAGGGCCAGGAATTCACCCCCAAGCAGCGGGCCGCTTTCGCGGCCTGGATGGACCGCATCTATGGCGGCTTCGTCGCGCGGGTGGCCGAGGGCCGCAACCTGCCGGTCGACCGGGTGCGCGAGATTGCCAAGGGCCGGGTCTGGACTGGCGTTCAGGCCAAGCAGCTGGGCCTGGTGGACCAGATCGGCGGCTTCTACGACGCCGTCGACCGGGCCAAGGCCCTGGCCGGCATCAAGGGCGAGGTTCGCCTGAAGATGATCGGCGGCTCCCGCTCGCCCTTCGAGGCCCTGGGCCGCATGTTCGGCGGCACGGAGACCTCGATGAAAACCTTGGCCGCCGCGGCCTGGGTGATGGGCGATCCCCGCTCACAGGCGGTGCTGGACCAGATGGCCCAGTCGCGGCTGCGTGACCGTGGGGCGACGGTGTTGGCCCCGACCCCGATCCGCCAGGGCCGCTAAGCGCCAGGGCTCTCCAAGCCTGCTGAAATAGCCAAGGGCCGGCAGTCACCCTGCCGGCCCTTTGTCTTGCGTGGCCGGTAGGACTGGTCACGGCTTGGATGTGGGTATTTGGGGTCGCTGCGCGACAGAAGGATAGGGGTAGTGAAGACGCGCAAGCTGCGGCGCTGCCCCGAGGGCCGTCCTTGCTGACCCGCTGATCTCGATCGAGGCGCATCGCGCCTCAACAAGACCTGGCCAGCCGTGGATACACAGCGCGTCGGCCGCCTCCACGGCCGCTTCCTCTTCTTCCCTACCCCTATCTTCCTGTCGCGCAGCGACCCCAAATCACCACGCCCGTGCAAGACCGGGGAGGTTTGGATGTAGCCGCGACCCTCCAAGCCAGGATGCCGGTCCGAGACCGGACCACGCCTGCGTCGAGGTCGAGACAAAGAAAAAGGCGGCGAGGTTGCCCTCGCCGCCTTCTCTTTTAGTCAGGCTTGCGCCTGCCTTCTTACCACTTCTTGGAGACTTGGACGAAGGCGCGACGGCCGATGACGTCGTACTGGTTGATGGCCGCGGTGCCGATCCGGAACTGGCCGGCCGACTGCGACGGCGGACGCTCGTCGAACAGGTTCTGGATGCCGGCCTGCAAGGTCCAGCTGTCCATCTTCTTGCGCACCGAGATGTCGTGGGTCGCGGTGAACTCGTCGTACTGCTTGAAGTAGACGGGCGTGCTCACCACCGTCAGCGGGCCGTAGCCAGCCGGCAGAAGCGAAGCGCAGGTGCCCGCGATCACCTGGTTCAGCACCACGCCCGGGCGCACGCCGTTGGCGTTGACCTTGGCGGTGCAGTTCGAGGAGTAGCGGGTCGACGGGAACACGTCGCCGCCGAAGGATTCCGGACCGGAGTCCGACTGCTTGCCGACCAGGTTTACGCCCCAGAAGAAGGTCCAATCACCCTTGTCGAAGCGGGCGTTGATCTGGGCCGTGAAGTCCGGCTCGGTGGTGGTGCCGTTCTGGTCCGTCGTGGCGCCCGCCAGCAGAGCTGTGGTGTCCTTGAAGGTCCAGGTCGCCGAGGTGTCCAGGGTGAACTTACCGAAGTCAAACTCGTGCGTGTAGTGCGTGTTCAGGTCGAGGCCGTTGTTGATCTGCTCGGCCACGTTCAGGTAACCGTCGAACACCGAGGTGATGTTGAAGGTTGTCGCGCTACGGGTGAACAGCGAGCAGAACGGACCCGGGAAGGGGCTGTTGCGGTAGCACTGGCCGATGGTGTTGGCCGCGCCGAAGCGGGTGATCTCGTTGTTGACCGTGATCTCGAAGTAATCAATCGCGACCGACAGATCGATGAAGCTGGGGGTCCAGATCACACCGTAGGTCTTGGCGTCCGAGGTTTCGGCCTTGAGGACGCCCGCGCCGCCGCCGGCGATGATCAGAGCGGAAGAACCGCCGCCGAACGCCGTGGCCGTGGTGTAGGTCGCCGGGATACCCGCGGCCGCGCAGTTGGCGGCGAGGGTAGCGCTGGAAGACGCCACGTAGTTGATGCAGGGGTCGATCGCGGTCTGGCCCAGGAAGCTGGTCTGGTTGGCCAGGTACAGTTCGTACAGCGCCGGGGCGCGGAACGAGGTGCCCTTGGTGGCGCGAATGCGCCAGGCGTTCGAGATCTGCCAGTTCAGGCCGACCTTGTAGGTCGAGTCCGAACCGTACGACTTGTAGTCGGTGTAGCGGCCCGAAACCTGAGCATCCAGGCTTTCGATGCCCGGCAGGCCCTTGAACAGCGGAATTTCCAACTCACCGAAGACTTCCTTCACGGTGTCGGAGCCCTTGGTCTCACCGGCGGAGGTCGAACCCCACAGGTTGCCAGAGCGCTCGTTCAGGCCGGGCAGGTCGTCGATCTTGTCCTTGCGCCAGCTGACACCGAAGGCCGAGCCAAGCGGGCCGGCCGGCAGGGTGAACAGGTCACCGGTGATCGAGAGTTCAGCGGAGTCCTGAGTGTAGGTGGTGTTGCCGGTTTCCTTGGCGAACAGGAAGGCGGCCTGGGCGGCGGAGAAGTTGCCGTTCAGGACTGCCGAGCTGGTCCAGTTCACGCCGCCGGGCAGGTTCGAGCATTGGCCGCCGGAGATGGTGATGGCCGCCTGGTTGCACTGGGCCGCGCCCACAACCGCATTCACCCGGTCATTGTAGATGATGTCCGTGGTGTAGTCGGCGTTGGAGTCGCTGTGCTGGTAGAACAGGTCGTAGGACCAGCCGTCCATGAAGCTGATGTCGCCGCGGACGCCGGCGACGGCGCGCCAGTAGTCAACGGTCTGCGTCCGGTCGGACTTCAGCGGGATGATCGGCAGCAGCGAGCCAAGGGTCGGCTCCCAGCCCGCCGGGATGTTGGCGTTGGCCGTCGACACGCCCGGGAAGAACTGGCGGGCGCCGTACTGAGCCGACTCGCGACGGTTCAGCAGCAGTTCGCCGTACAGTTCCGCGTTCGGGGTCAGGTCGTAACCACCGGTCATGAACACGCTGGTGCGCTTCACCGGGCTCAGGATGGAGGCGCGTTGGAAGGGCGCGGAGTCCTGGTGCGAATAGGGGAAGGTGGCCGGGAAGCCGGCGCGGCCCTGACGGACAAAGCCGAACGGCGTGGGCGTGTTACCGCCCGAGGTGCCGGCGCAAACCAGGGTGACGCTGTTACAGGTCGGGCCGCCCGAGTTGCCTTGCGCGGCGTTCGGATAGACGACGCCGGCGTCCGGATAGATCAGGTCGCCGTAGTTGCCGGTGCGCAGCACGTTGGCGAACAGGTTGTAGCACTTGAACTTGTCCGACGCATCCTGACCGGGATAGGTGTTGATGTAGTCGACGCGCGCGCCACCACGGCCACCGGCGAACTCATAGTCGGCGGCGCAGTTGGTGTCATTGCGATCACCGCGACGCAGAACCTTCTGCTCGTAGTAGTCGGCGGCGATGTTGAAATAGCCGCGATCGAAGGTCTTACCCCAGGCGGCGCTGAGGCGGTAGGTTTCACCACCCTGCTCGAAGGGGATGTTGGTGAAGGCATTCAGCTCAATGCCGTCATAGTTCTGCTTGGTGATGATGTTGATGACGCCGGCGACGGCGTCAGAGCCGTAAATCGACGAAGCGCCGTCCTTCAGGATCTCGAAGCGCTCGACGATCGAGTTGGGGATGACGTTCAGGTCGACCGGGCCGACGGTGCCGCGCGTACCGGCGGGACCGACGCGGCGGCCGTTCAGCAGAACCAGGGTGCGGGTGGCGCCCAGGCCGCGCAGCGAGATGGTGTTGGCCCCGGGGCCGCCATCCGTCACGAAGCCGGTCAGCTGGTTGTTCACCTGGAACGAACCGCTGGCGATGGTCGACTGCTGGAGGATCTCGGTGGTGTCCACCAGGCCTTCCAGGGTCGACTGCTCGGCGGTGATCACCTGGATCGGGGCCGAGCTGGTGTATTCGGTGCGCTTGATGCGCGAACCGGTGATGACCAGGGCCTCAACGGTGTTGCCTTCGTCCGACGAGGACGTCGTGGTGGAAGCCGGCGGCGTCGTGGCCGGCGGCGTGCCTTGCGCGAAGGCGGCGGACGGCGCGGCGGCGAGTGCGGCGGCCGCGAAGCCCACCATCACCGTCGTGCCGAAGAGAAACTTGCGATCCAGCATGTTGAGCACTTTCCCCAGTAGCCCGATGAAATCTGCAGCCGAACAAGCCGACTGCCCGCGAGACAGGGTCCCGCAAGGTTTGCTGAAACTAGCAGCTTCAAGGGCGGCGACAAGGATCATGACCGAAAAGCGTTCGTTAGCCGCACCCCCGTTACAATCTCGCCACAGTTTCCCTTCGAACGCGTCACAAACCGGCAAACTCGCCCCATAGGCGTTCCATCACGCCCGGCTTGGCGTTCTGAAATAACTGGTTAGATTGCTCCCGGAGCACGGCAATCCGCCGAACCGCCGACCCCGAACCGGGCCGGAAAGGGCAAGTTCCTTTCCGATTCGGTCACCCGGGCGGCCTCACGTATGAGGGCAAAGTGAAGCCACATTTTAGAACTTTCGGTCGCGCTGCGCTCCTTGCCGTGTGCATTGGCGTTGGAGGTCTCCTTCCGGCCACGGCCCAAAGCCCCAGCCTCCCGGCGTCGGCTGATTTCGGCCGCGCACCGGCCATTGACGACGTCAATATTTCTCGTGATGGCAAACACATTACCGCCCTGACTTCGCCAGACGGTCAGCGAACCTATGTGTCGGTGTGGAGCACCGACGCCATGGACAAGGCGCCAGTGGTCATCAGCGCCGACCCTCGTGTTAAGATGCTCAGTGTGCAGTTCCTGAAGAACGACCGCCTGTTGATCAGTGGCGTGCAGCCCTACACCAACGGCATCGACCGCAGGCACATCGGCGTGCAGTTCATCACAACCCTGGACGGCTCGGCCCAAACCCAACTGCTCCCAGAAACCGGCGCCAAGACCGAGGACGAGGCCTTCGTCGCGAAATTCGGCACGGCCGACATCATCGACAGCATGCCGCAAGATCCGACCGACGTTATCGCGGTCGATAACCGGGCTGGCGGCAATGGGGACATCTACCGGGTCAATATCTACACCGGCCGGGCCAATCGGATCGAACGCGGCTCAGACACCTTCTCCAATTTCCAGACGGACCTGAAGGGCGAGATTCGCGGCAAGCAGAAGATCGACTACGAAAACGGCGCCATCTACATCGCCCAGTATATCAAGAATCCCGACACCGGAGCCTGGGAGGAGCATTTCCGCTGGTACGCCAAGGATCGTGAACCCCAGAACCTGATTGGCTTCAGCACGGATCCGAACATTGTCTACATCAGCTCAAGCAAGGGATCGGACAAATCGGTCATCTACGAATACGACGTCCGCGCCAAGAAGCTGCTGGACCCGATCTTCGCCAACAAGCTGTTCGAAGCCGGTGGCGTAATCCAGTCGCGCTCGCCCGCCGATTACGGCCAGATTCTTGGCTTTACCTACAGTGACTCTCAGCCGGAAATTTACTGGGTGGACGGTCAACTGGATGCGCTGTCCAAGCAGATTCGCGCCGCTTTGAAGGTCAAGCGCGTGGCCATGCAATGGACCGACCCAGGCACCGGCGAGGTCGCCAAGATTGGCGTTCCGGACGGCGCCGACGCCACGATCACCGACATTTCGGCCGACCGAAAGGTGATGATCGTCGAGAAGTCAGGCGAGAACCAGCCACCCGAGTACTACATGCTGCGCGACGACGGCACGATGGTGCTGCTGGCCAAGTCACGCCCGTGGATGAACACCAGCGCCTTCGGCACGACCAAGCTTATCGAGTACACGGCGAGAGACGGCCTGGTCATTCCGGCCTACCTGACCACCCCCAACCCGGCCATCTACGGCCCCGGTCCCTACCCCACCCTGATCGAACCCCATGGCGGCCCCTGGGCCCGGGACGAGATGGGCTGGGATGTCAGCGGCTGGACGCAATATTTCGCCACTCGCGGCTTCGCGGTTCTGCGGCCCCAGTTTCGCGGCTCCGAGGGCTGGGGCCAAAAGCTCTGGCGTGCTGGCGACGGTGAATGGGGCCAGAAGATGCAGGACGACAAGGATGACGGCGTCAAATGGCTGATTGACCAGAAGATCGCGGCCCCCGACCGGGTGGCGATGTTCGGCTACAGCTATGGCGGCTACGCGGCTCTGGCCGCGTCGATCCGGCCCAACGGTCTCTACCAGTGCGCTATCTCCGGCGCCGGGGCGGGCGACCTGGCCTCCATCAGCCGCGCCACTTTCGACAACCGCTTCCAGCGTGAGTTCCAGCACCCGACCATCAAGGGCCTGGACGCATTGGCTCAGGCAGCCAACGCCCAGATCCCGGTCTTCCTCTATCACGGCGACCGCGACACAACGGTGGACATCAAGCAGTCGCGCAAGTTCGCTGCCAGCCTCAAGGCGGCCGGCAAGCCCTACAAGCTGCTGGAAATCAAGGACATGGGCCACCAGTTCGTGTTCATGCAGCCCAGCGACATCACGCTGCAGCTGAACGAAGTGGAAAGCTACCTGCGGACCGAGTGCGGCCCCGGCGGCATCTGATCGTCGGCTTACAGCCAGTGTCAAAAAGGGCGGGGGCAACCCCGCCCTTTCTTTTTGGGGATCAGCCCGCCTCGCCCCAGATGCGACGCAAGTTGGCCCGGACGTATTGCAACCGGGTGCGATTTTCCCAGCTCATGTTGAAGCCCTCCAGGGCCGCGACCTCGTCCAGCTGGAAGAGCAGCTCGCGGAACACCGAGTCGGGGATCTGGCTCTCGATGAAGGTGATCGACACCAGCCGCTCACCGCGCGTGACCGGCAGCACCTCATGCAGGGTGGTGGAGGGATAGATCACTGCCGAGCCCGGCTTCAGTTTGAAGGTCACCTGACGGGTGCCGAGCTGGACGGCCAGTTCGCCGCCGTCATAGCTGTCGGGTTCATTCAGAAAGACCGTGCAGGACAGGTCCGACCGCAGCGGCCGGTTCCCGACCTGCATGAACGGCGCGTCCGAATGCAGGCCATACTTCATGTCCGGCTGGTAGCGGGCCAGCAGCGGCGGGGCCATGATCCGCGGATAGGCGAAGTTGCGGAAATCCTCATTGCGCTGCAGGGCGGCGGCCACCATCCGCGAGGATTCGGCATAGGACTCGCCGCCGCTGTCGATCTGCAGGTTGTCCTTGACCTGAGAGTGCGGGCTGGAGATCCGCCCATCGACGAACCGGGCGTCCTTGGCGATGTCGCGCAGCCGCTGGCACTCCTCGGCCGTCAGGACGTCGGCGATCTCCTGGAACATGCGTAGACCGCTCCCAATTCTATCCCTGGCCTTATAGCGGCAACTCAGGCCGTGGCGCATCCCTCTCGCGCGCCCTCTCTCAGCTGGGGGGCTTCTCGGCTGGCGAACCCCGACGGGCTCGGCTAAAGGAACCGGCAAGTCATTGTTTTGAGGCAGGCTTTATGGCGACCAACGACGCCGCGCGGGACCGCGCCCTGGGCGCTATCGAACAGGCCCTGGCGGCCAATCGAATCGATCAGGCGGTCGATCTGGCCCGACGCGCCGAGACGGACGGGATCGAGCACCCGTTGATCCTCAACCTGGTGGCCTTCGCTCTGGAGAACGAGGGTCGGTTCGGCGAGGCGCTGGGACGGCTTGACCGGGCCCTGCAGTTGGAGCCGAACGACGTCCTGACCCTCTGCGCCATCGGTCAGTGCCTGTCCAAGCAGGGTCGGGCCCGCGATTCGCTGGAGGCCTTCGACGCCGCCATCTCGCTGCTGCCCAGCCACGCCCCCGCCCATTGCGGCCGCGGCGCCGCCCAGGTCTCGCTGGGTGACCCCGACGGCGCCTACCAGAGCCTGAGCCTGGCCGCCCGGCTGGACCCTCGCTATCCCGACCCGCTCGGCGGCCTTGCCGAACTGGCCCTGCAGCGCGGCGAGTTCGACGTCGCGCGCGAGGAGGCCCGCAAGGCCCTGGCGCTTGATCCTTTCCAGCCCGTCGCCGCCTATGTGATGGCCAGCCTGGCGGCCCGCGAAGGCCAGACGGACGAGGCGGTCAAGCGGCTGGAGCCCCTGCTGCGTCAGGGCGGCCAGACCCCTCTTCATGCCGGTGTCACCCGCCGGCTGCTGGCCGACCAGTATGAAAAACTCGGCCGCTTCGACGAGGCCTTCGACCTCTACGACCAGGCCAACAAGGACATCAGCGGATTGCGAGCCGAAGGTTTCGCCATCACCCAGGTGGAAACCTCGGTGCCGATGACCGCTCGCCTCCTTAGCTATTTCAAGGCTTCGCCTGTCGGAGCCTGGAACCCGGTCAGCCCGACCGCCCCCTCCCCCGCGGCCGGCCATGTCTTCCTGGTCGGCTTCGTCCGCTCCGGCACCACCCTGCTGGAACAGATCCTGGCCGGCCATGCCGACGTCGTGGCGCTGGAGGAAAGGCCCACTTTGCGCGCCCTGACCCCGGAATATTTCGGCGACAGTGACGGCCTGGACCGACTGGCGGCCATGGACGAGGCAGAGGCCCAGCGCCTGCGGGACATCTATTGGGCGTCGGTCCGCGATCAACTAGCGGGAAGTGGGGGTGCGGTGGTCGACGGCAAGGTGTTCGTCGACAAGGCGCCTCTGACTACCCTCTGGCAGCCGTTGATCTCGCGGCTGTTCCCGGACGCCAAGATCCTGTTCGCCATCCGCGACCCGCGCGATGTGGTGCTGAGCTGCTTCCGCAACGCCTTTATCGTCAACGCCATGAGCGGGGCCTTCTCGGACCTGAACGAGACGGCGGCGCTCTACGACGGCACGATGCAGCTGGCGTCCCTTTATCGCGACATCCTGCCCCTGCCGGTGCATCGCCATCGCCACGAGGACCTGATCGAGAACTTCGAGACCGAGGTTCGGGCCATCTGCGACTTCCTGGGTATCGCCTGGGACCCGGCCATGCTCGACTTTGTGGCCACCGCCAACCAGCGCGACATCCGAACCCCCAGCAAGGAGCAGGTCCGCCAGGGCCTCAACCGCTCGGGCATGGCGCAGTGGAAGCGCTATGAGAAGCAGCTGGCCGGTGTGCTGCCTATCCTTGAGCCGTGGGTCAAAGCCTACGGCTATGAGCCGTAGCCAAACGTCTCGATCCAGGGAGCCAGCACCGGGACGACCGGCGCCAGGTCCCGCTCGAACCGCCGCCAGCGTTCCACGCCGGTGCGGTTGACGCCGGCGGCGACCTGTCGGGCGCTCTGCGAGGCGATGCCGCGGCGGACACGGTCGGCCGGGTTGCCGATCAGGGCCGGATCCAGACCCAGCCGCTTCGCCAGGACGGCGATCTCACCGGCCGGATCGGCGATGAAGGCTTCGTGGCGATGGATGTGGATATCCAGCGGCAGCCGCTGGCGGGCCAGGTCCCAGAACCCCATCACGGCCGCATAGAGCGCCGCGGTGTCCGCCAAGTCGAGCATCTCATAGCTGTAGACGCCGATCTTCAGCCGGTGCTGGAAGCAGCTGAGCACCACATCGCGCGGGTCGCGCTGGGCGAACAGAATCAGGGCGTCGGGGAACAGCCGGTTGATGATCGGCAGCTTGAGGGTGTTGAACGGCTGCTTGTCGACGAAGACCTTGCCGGCCGGGTCGAGCCCCAGGCCCGCGACTTCGTCCCAATAGGCTCGGCGATAGCGCTCGATTCCGGCATCATCGAGCGCCATCAGGCCGGCATAGTCGACCGGCTCGCGCATGAAGACCTGCGCCGCCGCGCTCAGCGCCTCGTATTCCTCCATGGCCACGACGTCGGGGTGGGCCGCCAGCATCTGCTCCAGTAGCGTGGTGCCCGAGCGCATGAAGCTGAGCAGGAAGACATGGCGGCGGGCGGTGTTGTCCGACGGAAGGGTCGCGGCGGGCCAGCCGACCCGAGTGGCGCGGTCGAAGTCGGCGGTCATCCCGTGGATTGACGGGGTTAGCCGGACGCGGCCCGGCGCCTCGAACTGCGGGTGATAGAGGTCGCGGAACGCCCGGTTGCCGGCCGTCCAGGCCTGAAAGGCCTGGGTCGGGCGGTCGCGCCGCTCCAACACCTCGCCCAGCAGTCCCAGGGCATGATGGCGCGGGCCAGGCGCCAGGTCGGGGCGCTTCAGCCAATCGCGCAGACGAGACTCGGCGGCGTCCAGCGCTCCGTCGGCGATATCGGCTTCGGCGGCGGCGCGCAGCGCGTTGGGCTGGTCCGGGTCGATGGCCAGGGCGCGCTCAGCCAGGGCGCGGGCCAGGGCGGCGTCGGCGCGATTGGCGGCCAGGATGGCGGCGGAGCTCAGAGCCTCGACATTGCCGGGCTCGAGGGCAAGGGCGGCGTCAAAACTGGCCGCCGCGTCGATCACCTGGCCGGCGGCGACCTGGGCCTGGCCGCGATGCACAAAGCTTTGGGTGAAATCGGGCGCTACCCGCGCGGCGGCGTCGAAGCTGGCGATAGCGTCGGCAAGCCGGCCCAGCCTCTGCTGCACAAGGCCGAGCGCATTGAGCAGGCCGACGTCCTGCGGCGCCAATTGGCGGCCGGCTTCCAGGTCGGCCAGGGCCTGCGGCAGTTGGCCCGCCCGCGCCCGTGCCGTCCCACGGAGCTGGTAGAGGATGGGATGCTGCAAACCGGCGCGCAGCAGGGTGTCGGCCTGACGTGTCGCGCCATGGAGGTCGCCGGCCTGAGCCAGCGCCATCACGGCGGCAAGCTCGCTACTCACAGGCCGGCGGCCGGAGCCGCGCCGTTGAAAGCGTCCATGGTCGCCATGACCCGACTGATGGCGTCGCGCTCATCTTCCGGGATACGCGGGTTCCAGACATCACAGAGCAGGATGACCCGCCGCGCATCACTATCGTTCCAGGCCTCATGCTCGATGGTGTCGTCGAACACCCAGCAGTGGCCCTCTCGCCAGGGCCGGGTCTCGTTGCCGACCCGGAATCGGCAATCCGGCGGCACGATCAGTGGCAGGTGGCAGACCAGGCGGGTGTTGGAAATGCCGGTGTGCGGCGGGATGTGGGTGCGGGGCTCAAGGACGGAGAACATCGCCGAGGGTGAGCGATTGATGTTCACCGGTTGGGGAATGCCGGCCAGCGCCGCCAGGGTTCCGGGACAACGCAAGCAGTTGGCCTCGACCCGTCGCCCAAACTCCAGCAGGTGGAAGGCCGTCCAGCGATCGGAGTGGTTTAGTGTCTCCCACTGATCCAGTGGCGCGTTGTCCGGGTAGTCGATGTAAGGCGTCAGGGTGGTGGCCGGCGCGGCCAGGGCCCCGTGCAGCTCAGCCTGGATGACCGCTGTCTGGGCCTCGAAGGCCTCGATCCAGGGGAACTCCTCACGCTCCCAGAACTCGATGGCCGGCAGGCCGGGGTAGAAATAGCCGACCGGGTCCTGCTGGTAACGCCGACGCCGACCGGTCAGCAGTTCCATGAAGGCCTGGATCCGTCGCCCCTGGGAAGGGGTGAGGCCAGCCAGGTCAACTTCGCCGGCGAGACAGGCCTGAAGGTCTCGGTTGTGTTTTTCCGACAGGGCTCTGCCGTGCAGCACGGCGCGCAGTGTCGCACTGTCGAGCTGATCGTCCGGCGGGGCCTGGGCCAAGGCGACGGCGTAGGCGGGGACCGCTTCCCGTTCTCGCCCGGCCCGTTCCAGCAACGAGGCCTTCATCAGCAACACCAGAAACGACCGCGGATCCTGGGCAAGCGCCCTATCAAGCGTGGCCAGCGCGTCGTCCAGCTGACCCGCCGCCCGTTGGCTGGCGGCAAGATTGAGCCAGGCCGGCAGCCGGCGTGGCTCCAGCGCCAGCGCCTGGCGCAACAGATCCTGGGCGTTGGCGTGCTGGCCTGCCGCCATGGCCGCCATGGCCGCTCGATTGAGGGCGTCCGCCCCTGGCCCGTCCTGCACGCCGCTCAATGCTCCCGCGCGCGACCAAGCCGCGCTCCAAACGAAAAGGGGCGGCGACCCCGAAAGATCGCCGCCCCCAGACTAGGCTTAACCGTCAGGTCTTAGAAGTCGGCGGTGATGCCGACGAAGACCGTCCGGCCGAACACGTCGTAGGTGCCCGGGAAGGTGTTGCCGTTGCCGGAGCCGGCGACGGGGATCACGTTCGCGTCGAGCGCGGGCGGATCCTTATCCATCACGTTGTCCATACCGAAGCGCATGACCCAGCCGTCCCGGATGTTCCAGGTGCCGGCGATGTCGAGGTAGTTATACGCGTCGATGTGGTTGTCCTGCGGACGGGTGTCGGTGACGCCCGACGGATGGTTGGCCAGATAGATCGAGGTCTGGTTGAAGTCGCCATCCGACTCGCCGACGTAGCGCCACACGGCCGACAGGGTGACCGGAGCGAAGGTGGGGGTCCAGGTGACGCGGAAGCGGTGACGCCACTTCGCGACCGGGCCGCCTTCGCGAACGCCGTCGACGCAACCCGGCCCATGCAGGCCGGCGCAGTCATAGGCTTTAGCGCCCGTGACCGGCGAAACCAGCAGGTTCTTGGTGTAGGTGCCGACCAGGTTGAACGCCAGGCCACCCCAATCGCCCAGCCCCATATCTTCGAAGCTGGTCTTGTAGTTGGCCGAAACGTCATAGCCCTTGGTCTGCACGTAGCCGGTGTTGATCGTCTGGGCCAGGATGTAGCCGTTGGCGCCGAAGATTTCACCGGTGCCCGGATCGCGATGGAACTGCGTGCAGGCCGACAGGTTGCCAGCGCCGCAAGACAGGGTGGTCGCGCTCGGGTTGGAGCCGATCAGGCCGTCAACCTTCATGTTGAAGTAGTCGACCGAGGCGTTGAAGCCCGGGAGGAAGGTCGGGGTGAGGACGACGCCCAGGGTATAGGTGTCGGCTTCTTCCGGCTTCAGAGCCGTGTTGCCCGAGAACAGAGCCGAGCACTGGCCGGCGGGGCAGCCGGTGATCGTGCCGTTCTGCGCCGGGGTCACGCCCGAGGCGAAGCAGATCGCGTTCGTGACACCCGGGTGGGCGCCGGCGCACGGATCGTTGCCCGAGAACAGACCGACGGTCTGGGCGGTGAACAGTTCGACGATGTTCGGAGCCCGGACGGCGCGGTTGTAGCCGGCGCGGAAGCGGATATCGTCGGTGACAGCCCAATCACCGGACACCTTGTAGCTGTCGGTCTGACCCGACAGGCTGTAGTCAGAGAAGCGGTAGCCCAGTTCCAGGGTCACGCTCTTGGCCAGCGGCGCGTCTTCGATGATCGGAACGCGAGCTTCGCCGAAGATTTCGTAGACGTCGAAGGAACCGGCGTTCGGCAGGGTCGCACCGCCCTGGCCGGACAGATCGCCGGTCAGGAATTCGTTGTCGACGCTGAGAACCAGGGTTTCACGACGGTACTCAGTGCCGAGCGCGATGCCGACGCCGTTGGTGGCCCAGGGGGACTTGACGCCATATTGGCCCAGGTCGCCGGTGATCGAGCCGGACACCACCGCTTCAGTCGTTTCGCCCGACTTGAAGCCGCGCGTCACGGTGTAGTCCAGCATGGCCTGGGTCAGGCCGCCGTAGCGGAAGATGTTCAGCGGAACGCAAGCGCCGCCGACGTAGCATTGGCCGGTGCCCGGATCGACGAGCAGGGCGTTCTGGATCTTCGCGGTCGAGGTGTCGTTGTTGTAGTGCTCGCTGTAGATCGACGAGCCGTACTGAGCGTAGATGTCATAGGTCCAGCCTTCGGCGAATTCGCCGCGGGCGCCGATGTCGATCTTGTACTGGGTGTGACGCAGGTCGTCCTGACGCGGCAGAACCGGGTTGGCGAAGCGGAAGCCGGCGGTGACATGCACCTGGGCCGACGTGCCGGCAAAGCCGGTGCCGCACAGCTGGAGCTGCTGGGCCGCGGTCATCAGCGGGTTGTTACAGTTGATGGCGTAGGTGGAGCCACCGTTCGCGCCGGTGCCAGCGAACAGACCCGACGGAGCGATCTGGGCGACGGTGTGGTCGTCCGAGAACATGAAGTCGGAATAGACGTCGACCTTATCGTTCACTTGGTAGTGAGCGAAGAAGCCGGCGGTGTAGCGGGTGTCCGGACGCTGGAAGTAGTTCAGCGGGCCGTAGCTGTACGCGGGAACGCTGGCCGAGGTGA
The DNA here is from genome assembly GCA_038236615.1 of Caulobacterales bacterium. Lineage (GTDB taxonomy): Bacteria > Pseudomonadota > Alphaproteobacteria > Caulobacterales > Caulobacteraceae > Caulobacter. The sequence continues at coordinate 55,349 of JBBRZO010000011.1, read as the reverse complement.
AGGTCGGCGTACCGTTGGTGGCCACGTGGAAGCGCGTGCCGCCGAACGAACCGGGGTGACGGTCGGCCGGGGCGATCTGGAAGCGGCCGTACGCCGAGTTGGCGTTCGAACCGAAGCACTTGGCGCCGTCATAGTGATAGGAATCCGGGTCGGCGACGTTGGTCGCGCCCAGCGAACAGGCCGAGATGTCGTACTGCGACTGCAGGATCGGCTTCAGTTGGGTGTAGCCGACATAGCCGGTCAGGTTGCCCTTACCGTCAGGAGCGTTCACGCCGATGATGGCGGTGAACTGGTTGCTCAGGCTGGTGTTGGTGTTGTCCGACGGCGCGCGCTGGTAGTTCGACACGCCTTGAACGCCCTGCAGGCTGCGCAGGTAGCTGTTGTCGTTGGTGTGGTTGCCGAAGGTGTATTGCGCGTCGAGACGCACGCCTTCGAAGTCACGCTTCATGATGAAGTTGACCACGCCGGCCACAGCGTCCGAACCGTAAACGGCCGAGGCGCCGCCGGTGACAACGTCAACGCGCTCGACCAGGGCCGAGGGAATGTTGTTCAGGTCGGCGAAGGGCGAAGCGGGGTCGCCCGGCATCAGGCGGCGGCCATCGACCAGCACCAGGGTGCGGGACGGGCCAAGGCCGCGCAGGTTGACCGTGGCGGTGCCCGAGGCGCCGTTGGACACGGTCGAGGTTTGGTCGACGACGACCTGCGGGAGGCTGTTCAGCAGGCTTTCGACGTTGGTCGTGCCCTGCAGCTTCAGTTCCTGGTCGTTGACGACGGTCAGCGGGCTGACCGAAGTGAGGTTCGGCTGCGGGATACGCGACCCCGTAACCACGACCGCGGCGACTTCGGTATCATCCTGCGCGAAGGCAGGCGCGGCGACGAGCAGAGCCGCCCCGCAGATGATGGTCGAAGCCAGCAGGCGTTCGCGCATGGTTTTGTTGTGCAACTCTTATCCCTCCGAGCAGGCCGATCTTGCCGGCCAGTCCCCTGAAAAAATTCCGTCGTCCAGGCGCAAAGACAGAGTCTCCGCGACAAGGCGCCACGTGAAGGCTTAGTGACACCCGGCCTTGACATGGGTCAACTCAAGACAGCGCCTTGCGCCACAAGCCCAACACCATGTTACATAACCGCCACAGAGATGGCCGCTTTCCGCCACGCGGAGGTCATGGCCGCCAACGGATACTCCCCAGGGACCTGAATCATGGGCTCGTCGCCGCCCTCGAATACAGTATTCGACGCCGCGCCCACTTTGTGCCCCATCCTGGCAGATGACCTTGGGGAAAGTGTCACTGCACTGTCATTGTCGCCGCGCGATTTCGAGATCATCAGCTTCCTGGATCAGAGACTTCTTGCACAGAACTACCCGACACAGGTGGTAACCTGGTCGGATATTGAAGCCTTCGGCGCCTGCCAGGAAGAGACGCTCGACTATATTTTCCATATCGGCCACGTCGGCTCGACGCTGCTGTCGCGGGTGCTCGGCCAGAGCCCGACTGTCTTCTCGCTTCGTGAACCGGCGGTCCTGCGCTGGCTCGCGGGCATTCATGGCCGGCTTTCGGCCGAAACATGTCCTTGGACACAAATCCAGTGGGACCGGCGAGTCGGCGGATTGCTGCGGCTGTGGTCGCGGACCTGGCTACCCGACCAGCGTACCCTGCTGAAGGCCACCAGCAGCGTGGCTGAAATCGCCGCCCCCCTATTGGCGCGTAGCCAGGGCGCGAAAGCCATTCTGTTGACCCAGCCGCCCGCGACCTATCTGGCCACTATCATGGGCGGACCGGCTTCGCGGGTGGAGCTGGCGCAGATGACCCAAGGCCGCTTGGCCCGGCTGAACCATCGGCTGGCCGACGAACCCTGGGAGGCAGCGTCCCTTTCAGAGGGCGAACGGGCCGCGATGAGCTGGGCCTGCGAAATGGCCGGTCTCGCCGAGGCCGCCATCGCCTATCCCTCGCAGTGCCTGTGGCTGGACTTCGAGGACCTGCTGGCCACACCTCACGAAAGCCTGGCCCGCGCCCTGACTCACCTGCGCGGGTCTGCGCCGACCCAGGTCGTCCAGGCCCTGGTCGCCAGCCCCTATTTCAGCCGCTACTCCAAGGCGCCCGAATACGGCTATGACGCGGACCTTCGCCAGCGGGTGCTGGATCAGGCCCGGTCAGAGCACGGGGTCGAGCTGCGCCGAGGCCTGGCCTGGCTGGAACGGGCGGCCGCGGATCACCCCCTGATCGCGGGCCTTATTTCCCGGTCGGCTTCCCCGGCGGCTTGACGCACATCCAGCGCCCCCGGTGCTGATCGACGATGTTGTCGACGAAGCCTGTCACCTTGGGATTCACCAGGTTCTTGTTGATGTAGAAATAGATCGGCACCACCGGGGCGTCGGCCAGCATCATGGTCTCGGCCCGGGCCAGGATGGCGGCGCGGGCCTTGGGATCGACGGTGCTGTCGGCCTCCGTGAGCAGCGCGTCATAGGCGGGATTCATGTAGTCGCCGTAGTTCTGCGCCCCGGTGTTCGAACGCGCCAGGAAGAGGAAGGTCATCGGGTCGTTGTAGTCGCCGATCCAGGCGGCGTCGGCGACCTGGTAGTTGCGGGCGCGGTAGTCGGCATAGGCGATCTGCACCTCCTCCTGCGCCAGGGTCGCCTCGACCCCGATCTCCTTCCAGTCGGCCTGGATGGCCGGCATGAACAGCATCGGGTCGGATGAGTTGCGGTGCTTGATCTCCAGCTTCAGCGGATGGCCGGGACCATAGCCGGCCTCTTTGAGCAGCCGTCGCGCTTCGGCCTGGCGCTTGGCGAACGGCCAGCTGGCCCATTCCGGCAGCGGCGGCGAGGTGTAGTTGGCCGTGCCCGGCGGCACGAACTGATAGGCCGGCTTCTGCCCGCCGCGCAGCAGCTTGCTGGCGATGAAGTCGCGGTCGACGCCCATGGAGAGGGCCAGCCGCACCCGCTTGTCGGCGAAGGGCGCATAGCCCGACTTCTTGGAGCGATTGAAGGCCAGATAGACCAGGCCGAGATAGGTGTTGGTGTGGACATAGGCCGGCATCTTCTGGCGCAGCAGGGCGATGCGGTTGGACTGGATGTCGCCGTTGATATCCAGCTCGCCCCGCGCCACCTGGCGCTCGGCCGAGATCGCGTCGGCGGTGGGGTAGTAGTAGATCTCGTCCACACAGACCTTGTCGGCGTCGAAGAAGCGCGGGTTTTTGACCACCTGGACATAGTCGCCCAGCCGCCAGGCCTTGAGCATATAGGCGCCGTCGCCGACGAAGTGTTCGGGCTTGACCCAGGCGTCGCCCCACTGGGCGATCACGTGCTCGGGGACGGCGTACATGGTGTGATGCTTGGCCAACTCCAGCAGGTAGGCGGCCGGGTGGTTGAGGTGAATGATCAGGGTCCTGGGATCGGGCGCCTCGACCCCCAGGGCGGTCAGGGGCATCTCGCCATTGTTCACCGCCTCGGCGTTTTTGATGGCGTACATGTTCGAGGCGTATTCCGAAGCGGTCTTCGGATCGAGCAGCCGACGCAGCGAGAAGACGAAGTCCTGGGCGGTGACCGGCACGCCGTCCGACCACAGCGCGTCGCGCAGGTGGAACGTCCAGGTCAGGCCGTCGGCGCTGGTTTCCCAGGTCTTGGCGATGCCGGGTATCGGCGAGCCGTCCGGGGCGCTCTGGGTCAGGCCCATCAGCACGTCCGATTCGATTCGGTCTTCCCAGGTGCCGGTGGATTTCTGCGGATCCAGGGTCAGGGGGTCGGCCGTGTTGCCGATATGCAGGCAGGTCTTTCCCGCCGGACAGGGCGGCAGAGAGGGTTTGGAGCTGCAGGCCGACAGCAGGGTGACAGACGCCAGGATCAGGAACAGATTGCGGATCACGCCAGACGCCTTTTCAATGGGGGGCGCCTTTTCAATGGGCGGTCGAACAGTGGGGTAGACGGAACATGCGAACGCTCAAGACGGCCGCCAAGCTGGGCCTGGCGCTTACGCTGGCGACGACGATGGCAGTGCAGGCCGCGCCCAAGCCTCCCGGCCGCTCGGCAACGCTGCAGAGCGTGGTCGACTGTCGCAAGCTGACCGACGATACCGCGCGTCTGGCCTGCTACGACGCAGCGACCGCCAAGCTGGACGAGGCCGAGAAGTCCGGCGACGTCGTCGTGGTCGACAAGTCCCAGGTCCGCGAGGCCCGCAAGGCCGCCTTCGGCTTCAACTTCCAGATGCCGGCCTTCATGACCGCCGGCGAGAAGCCCGAGGAACTGGAGAAGATCAGCGCCGTGGTCGCTTCGGCCCGCCAGGAAGGGATGAGCGGCAAGTGGGTCATCAAGCTGGAGGATGGGGCGGTCTGGCGCCAGATCGACACCGTCGCACTCAACAACGATCCCAAGAAGGGCTCCAAGGCCGAGATCCGCATCGCCGCCCTGGGCAGCTACTTCATGAAGATCGACAACAACCCGCAGATGCGGGTGCACAGAGACAACTAGTGGGGGGACAACTAGTGGGGGGACAACTAGTGGGGGGACAACTAGTGGGGGGACAACTAGTGGGGCGACCGCTGAATGGGGCGCCATCTCAGCGGTCCTTCGGATCGAGCGCGTCGCGCAGGCCGTCGCCGATGAAGTTGAACGCCATTAGCGTCAGCGCCATGGCCGCCGATGGGAAGATCAGCAGCCAGGGCGCCGGCTCCATGTCCTGCGCCCCATTGGCGATCAACGTGCCCAGCGAGGCCATCGGCGGCTGCACGCCCAGGCCCAGGAAGCTGAGGAAGCTCTCGGCCAGGATGACCGCCGGGATGGTCAGGGTGACATAGACCACCACGGGGCCCAGCAGGTTGGGCACGATGTGGCGGCTGATGATCTGCCAGGGCGACAGGCCCGCGGCCTTGGCCGCCTCGATGAATTCCTTCTGCTTCAGCGACAGGGTCTGGCCGCGCACGATGCGGCTCATGGTCAGCCACTCGACCGCCCCGATGGCCAGGAAGATCAGGATGAAGTTCCGCCCGAACGTCACCATCAGCAGGATCACGAAGAAGATGAAGGGCAGCGAATAGAGGGTGTCGACGACCCGCATCATCACCTCGTCGACCCGCCCGCCAACATAGCCGGCCACCGCGCCCCAGATCACGCCGATCACCAGCGAGACCGAGGTGGCGACCACGCCGATCAGCAGCGAGACGCCCAGCCCCGCGAACAGTCGGGCCAGCAGGTCGCGGCCCAGAGAATCGGCGCCCAGCAGGTGGCCGCCCTGCATCGGCGCCAGCCAGACGTCGGTCTTGGTGACCTTGTCATAACTGAACGGCGCCAGGAACGGCCCTACCACGGCCAGCAGGACCATGATGGTCAGGATGATCATGCCTGCCACCGCGGCTTTGTTGCGAAACAGCCGGCGGCGTGCGTCGTCCCACAAAGAGCGGCCCTTGACCGCCTGCTCGAGAAGCCTGGCCCGCTCGGGCGAACCGGGGATGGCTGACGAGATATTCATGACAGCCTCACACGCGGATCGAGCGCCGCCAACAGCAGGTCGGCCACCAGGTTGAGGAGCAGGATCAGCCCGGCATAGACAATGACCATGCCCATCACGACGGTGTAGTCGCGCTGCAGCGCCCCCAGCACGAAGGACTTCCCAAGGCCGGGCAGCTGGAAGATCTTCTCGACCACCAGCGAGCCGGTCAGCAAACCCGCGCAGGCCGGACCCAGATAGCTGATCAGCGGCAGGATGGCGGCGCGCAGGGCGTGACGGCGGACGATCAGCCACTCCGGCAGGCCTTTGGCCCGAGCGGTGCGGATATAATTGGACCGCAGCACCTCGATCATTCCGGCCCGCGTCAGGCGCGAGATGATGGCGATCTGCGGCAGGGCCAGCACCGTCACCGGCAGGATGATGTTGGCGAGCTTGGGCAGCGCGCCCAGGAACGGCAGCACGATAGTTGAATCATCCCAGCCGGCGATGGGCAGCCAGCCCAGCTTCGATCCAAAGACCAGGACCAGCAGGGGCGCGGTGACGAAGGTGGGAATACAGACGCCGACAATGGCCACGGCCATGGTGGCGTAGTCGATACTTCGGTTCTGGCGGAGCGCCGCCACGACGCCCAGGAACACCCCGATGATCGAGGCCAGCAGGATGGCCGAGAGGCCGAGGATGGCGCTGACCCCGGCGTTTTCCTTGAGAATGTCGAGGACCGTCTTGTCCTTGTATTTCAACGAAGGACCCAGATCGCCCTTGGTCACCACGTCGCGGACATAGTTGAAGTATTGCTCGGCCAACGGACGGTCCATGCCGTACTTGGCCATCACGGCCTTCTCGACCTCTGGGCTGAGCTGGCGCTCGTTGACGAACGGGCTGCCCGGCGCCGCTCTCATCATGAAGAAGGCCAGGGTAACCACGAGAAGCATGGTGGGGATGGCCACCAGGAGCCTTCGGAGCAGAAAACGCAGCATGAATGGCTCTTTGCACGGCGCGGGGGCCGCTATGGCGTTGCGAAACTTTCACCGCCCCCCGATCTTGTCAACGAAGCCCCAGTGGAGATGAACCGCCGATGACTGACTTTCGCCAAGTGACCGATTCTTACGCGGTCAGCCCGCAAATCGAGCCGGCGGACATCGCCCGGGCCAAGGCGGACGGCTTTGTCATGGTGATCAACAATCGGCCGGACGGCGAGGTTCCGGATCAGCCGACCAGCGCCCAGATGGAAGCCGCCGCCACCGCTGCCGGCCTCGCCTATCGCCACATCCCGGTGCGCGGCGGGCCGACCCCCGACCAGGCGGCGGAACAGGCGGAAGCGATCGCTGAAGCCGGCGGCCCGGTGCTGGCCTTCTGCCGCTCGGGGACCCGCTCTATCATCACATGGTCGCAAGCGGCCGCGAAAGAAGCGGGGCTCAGCCGGGAGGAGATCGTCGCGAAGGGCTCGGCCGCAGGGTACGATTTGTCGGGGGTGGTCTGACGTCGCGGCAGACTATTGGTTGCCGCCTGGAAAAAACAGATTACCGGCCCGCTTCTTGTCCTTTTTCCGCTCCTCGCGGCGCATGAAGGACTCGATAATAGCGATCGATACCAACCCAGCTCCAAAGACCAGACCGAACCTCAACCCCAGAAAGTCGAACTGGGCTTCTTCCCCAGGCCGAACGTACAGGATCAGAGGTTTGAGACCGGCGAATCTTTCCGTGAAGCCCTGGGTCGGGTCGGCGACTTTTGGGCGATCGGCCATCAGATGGTCGGTGTATCTATTCCCGGCTACGCCCGTAAGAAGAAGGAAGGGCAGCCAGACGGCTGTAACGATCCTGCGAAGCCAAATCAGCACGGTTCGTCTCCGGATGCGGAAGTCTGACGTCCCTAGTTTAGGATGTCAGCGCCTCTGGACCCAGCGCAAACCGTCGTCAATTCCCGCCCAGGCTCACCCGCGCCGCCATGGCGGCCGGCTCCTGCTGGCAGCTGGCCAGGACGAACTGTCCGGCAATGAGACAGACGATGGCGAAGGCCGCCCGCTGTAGCCGTTTTGAAACAAAAATCGCCGCATCCGCCGTCATGACCGTAACTCCCGGGCCGTTTGGACGAACAGAGCGCAAGAGGCGCGCCGCAAGCCCGCCTGGGCTCATCACGGCCATACCGGTTGTCCGCGAGCGAGATTCGCCTAGTTAATGGCGTGGCGTCAGAACCGGGGGCGGAGCAGCGCGTGACTGATACGGCGACATCCTGGACCAGCGACTTCGTGTTCGCCGGCGGCCGCGTGAAGGTCAAGAAGACCGGGGCGAACCTGACCCTGGACTGGGCGCTGATCCATGAGGTGCTGGTCTGGCTGGTGTATTTCGTCTGCCTGCGGGCCAAGGCGGCCTGGACCAGACTGCGCAAGCCCGGCCCCAGCGTGTGGTTCACGCCCGATGTGCCCAGGCCCTGGTATCTGGTCTGGGCCGCCCTCGCCTGGGGCGGCGCGCGCATTGCTTGCTCGCCCGACAAGGCCGCCGCCGGCATGTATTTCGACGACAGCGCCCAGGGCCTGTCCCCCAACTGCGGCCCGGCCTTTCGCCTCAACTACGGCTGCATCGACGTCACCAAGACCGAGGTGGCCCGGGTGTTCGAGCAGGTGTTCGGCTATCCGCTGATGGTCGATCCGCGGGGCGACCATGGCCTGGTGGTCGAGAAGGGCGAGGACAACGGCGTTCATGACGGACGCACCGTCCAGACCCCCTGTCCCGCCCTGCCCGGCAAGACCTATCAGAAGCTGATCGACAACAGCGACGGCGGCTTCGTCGACGACCTGCGCACCCCCTGCGTCGGCGGCAAGCCGGTGCTGGTCTTCATCAAGCGCCGGCCACTGGCCGATCGCTTCGCCAACCACAATTCCTCGGTGACCCTGCACCGCAGCGAGGATCTGCTGTCGGCCCGCGAGATCGAGCAGATCGGCGATTTCTGCGCCGCCATGCAGATGGACTGGGGGGGCCTGGACATATTGCGCGACCGCCACAGCGGCCTGATCTATGTGGTGGACGTCAACAAGACCGACATGGGCCCGCCGATCACACTGCCCCTCAAGGAAAAGCTGGAGGCTACCGAGTTGCTTTCGAAAGCCTTTCTCGACCTGATCGCCGGCGGAAGCTCGCTGAGCCTCCCTTAGAAAGGTTAGGCATGATCCCCTTCGTCCGGGACCTGAAGTTCGAATACGGGGCCTGCGACCAGGTCTCGCCGCTTATCCGGCGGGTGGTGGCCCGCAATCCCGGCCCCTTCACCTATCTGGGCACCGGGACCTACATCGTGGGCCAGGGCCAGGTAGCGGTCATCGACCCTGGTCCCGACATCGAGGAGCATCTGGCGGCCATACTCGCCGCGACCCAGGGCGAAACGATCAGCCACATCTTCGTCACCCATAACCACATGGACCACTCCCCTCTCTCTCCCGCCCTGGCGGAGGCAACCGGGGCGGTCATCCACGGCTTCGCTCAGAAGGCCTCTGCCGGAGAGATGGAGTCCAAGATGGAGGCCGGGCGCGACAGCAGCTTTGCGCCGCAGGTCGATGTCAGCGGCGGTGGGATGTTCAAGGGTCCGACCTGGACCCTCGAGGCCATCCCGACGCCGGGCCACACTTCCAACCACGTCTGTTTCGCGCTGAAAGAGGAGCAGGCGCTGTTCTCGGGCGACCACATCATGGGCTGGTCAACCACGGTGATCACTCCGCCGGACGGTGACATGGGGGCCTATTTCGCCTCGCTGGACCGGATCCTGGCGCGGGACTTCCAGACTCTGTGGCCGACCCACGGGCCGCCGATCACGCAGGTCCGGCCCTTCATCCAGGCCTATATCGATCACCGCCGAGCGCGGGAGGCACAGGTGCTGGGCGCGGTGGCGGCAGGGCATGGACGGATCAAGGCCATGGTGCCGGTGCTCTACAAGGACGTCGATCCACGCCTGCACCCAGCCGCGGCCCATTCGGTGATGGCCCACATGCTGCTGCTGGTCCGCGACGGCAAGGTCACCGTGGACGGCGAGCCCACGATGGACAGCGACTATCGGTTAGCCGGCTAGGCCCTGCACCAGGCGGGCGATCTGGCGGCAGTTGGCCCCCATATCGACTACGCCCTGTCGGCTGATCGAGCGCATGTTGACCGTCGCGCCCTGGCCACTGGGGCTGACCAGCACCACGACATCCGACTTCAGGCCGTAGAGCAGGCCCGTTGCCGTGCCTTCAAGCCGGCCTGAGGCTGCGTCCTCGGTGATCAGCTCCATGCCGGCCTGCAGCAGGGCGGCCTTGGCGGCCTGGTAGGCCTGAGCTGGCGCTTCGGTCAGGGTCACCGGCCGGGCGGCCGCGCAGGTCTCTTCATTAATCTCGGCGACGCGGCGGCCGGCATAGGCCTGCGAGCCCAGCGGCAGGATCGGGTCCAGGTCAACGGGATTGGCGTTGGGGCCCCGCAGCTGCATCAGCCGGGCTGACAGGGTCAGGGGCTGGCTCCATTCGGTGGCGACGTCATGCACCGGCGGACTTTGATTCTGCATCTGCTTGAGCACAATGAAGCCGCCCCAAGTCGCCAGGCACAACACGAGCGCCAGGGCCGCCTTGCGCCAAAGCCGCGACCAACCGCCGAAAACGGCCACGAACAGGCCGATGACGCTGGCCAGCAGCGCCACCAGCGCTACCGCCTGGGCCCAGCCCAGGGCGGGGGACGGCCCTTCGGTCAGGATGGCGTTATAGCCCTGCTGCAGGTCCCACAGGCCGAACCGAACCCCAAGCGCCCCGCCCAGAACCAGCAGCGCCGGAGACAGGGCCAGCAGCACGCAAAGGGTCAGGTAGCCGTCGGCGACGCGGGACTTGGGCTTGGCCGGACGGCGCGGGGTGATCGGCATGGAGAGCGGCGTGTCGGTGGAAGTCGCGGCGCGGACCGGCTCTGGCTTGCGGGTGGTCTTGTCGTTCTTGGAGCTCCCATCCTTGGAGCCCCCGTCCTTTGTACCCAGGGCGCCCAGCGCCAATGGGGCGGCGGCTGCCGCGACGGCGGCTCCGACAGGCGTCAGATCCGGCATGCCGGACAGCGGCGGCGGCACATCCTTGGGATCCACCTTGTCCGAGACCGACCAGATCAGCGGCCCACTGGGCTTGTCATCCTGCGGCGGCGCAGCCACGGGCTCGGCCATCTTTGGAGGCTCGGGCGCGGCTTGAGGCTCGGCCTGGGGCTCGGCCAGGGGGTCTGGAATCGGATCGCCGACGGGTTCCGGTACGGGATCGACCATGGGTTCAGGAGCCTGGGGTTGGGGCATCGGGGGTTCCGGCGCCGGAGCGGCGGTCTGGACGGGCTTGGGTGTGGAGGGTCCGGGCGCGGCGACCCACATGGCCGGGCTTTCCGGCGGCGGCTTCGCGGTCGGGACCTCTGGTTCGGGCGCGGGGGGAGGTTCCGGCGCGGCCTGGACCGGCGGTGGCTCCGGCGGAGGCTCAGAAATCGGCTCCGGCGCGCGCAGCACGGGATCGGGCGTGGCGCGCTGAGCCAGGGCGACACCCGCCGCCGCCGCGGCCCCGGCCGCCGCGATGGTCGGCAGGATGTGATCGCCATAGCGCTGGCGCAGGATCTTCTTGTCGATCTTGCCGGTCGCGCCCAGCGGGATGTCGTCGACGAACAGCACGTCGTCAGGCATCCACCACTTGGCGATCTTGCCGTCGAGATAGTGCAGGAACTCCTCTCGCGTCGCCGTCTCGCCGGGCTTGAGCTTGACCAGCAGCAGAGGCCGCTCGTCCCACTTGGGATGCGGCACGCCGATGACCGCCGCCAGCTCGGCCTTGGGATGGCCCATGGCGATGTTCTCAATATCGATCGAGCTGATCCACTCGCCGCCGGACTTGATGACGTCCTTGGCGCGGTCGGTGATCTGCATGAAGCCGGCCGGGTCGATGGTGGCCACGTCGCCGGTGTCGAAGAAGCCGTCGGAATCCAGAATCTGGCCGCCGGCCCCCTTGAAGTATTCGCGCACGACGGCGTGGCCCTTGACCATCAGCCGGCCGAAGGTCTTGCCGTCATGCGGCAGCTCGCGGCCCTCGTCGTCGAGCAGGCGCAGCTGCACGCCCATCGGCGGACGGCCCTGCTTGAGCATGTAGGGTAGCTGGTCCTCGAACGGCAGCACCGCCATCTCGGCGGTGGGCGTGCCCAGCGTACCCAGCGGTGACATCTCAGTCATGCCCCAGGCGTGGATGACCTCCACCCCATAGCGGTCGTGGAAGCCGCGGATGATGCTTTCGGGACAGGCCGAGCCGCCGATCACCACCCGCTTCATCTTGGTGATCTTGCCCTTGGTGGCGTCCAGGTGCTGCAGCAGCATCTGCCAGACGGTGGGCACGGCGGCCGAGAAGGTGACCCCTTCGGTCTCGATCAGTTCGTGAACGGCGGCCCCGTCCATCTTGGCCCCGGGCATGACCAGCTTGGCCCCGACGGCCGGACAGTCGAAGGCCAGTCCCCAGGCGTTGGCGTGGAACATCGGCACGATGGGCAGCACCACGTCGGCGGCGCCAATGCCGAACACATCCTTCTGCAGCCCGATCAGGGTGTGCAGGAAGTTGGAGCGGTGGCTGTAGAGCACGCCTTTGGGATCGCCGGTGGTCCCCGAGGTGTAGCAGAGGCCGGCGGCGGTGTTCTCGTCGAACCCGCCCCAGGCGCAGTCGGGGCTGGACTGTTCGATCAGGCTCTCGAGCGCGTAGGCCCGCTTGAAGCCCATGGCCGGCACGGGCTTGACCTGGAAGGGCGCCATGTGACCGGCGTCGGTCATCACCACCACGTGCTCCACAGTGGGACACTTGGCGAGAATCTCCTCCAGAACCGGCACGAAGGTCAGGTCGGTGAAGATGATGCGGTCTTCAGCGTGATTGATGATCCAGGTCAGCTGCTCGGGGAACAGACGCGGATTGAGCGTGTGGCAGACCGCCCCGATGCCCATGACAGCATACCAGGCCTCGATGTGGCGGCCGGTGTTCCAGGCCAGGGTCGCGACCCGGTCTCCCGGGCGAATTCCCAGGTTTAACAAGGCGTTGCTGAGCCGCTTGGCCCGTTCGTGGATCTGGGCGTAAGTGGTTCGGACGATGGGCCCCTCGACCGAGCGGGTCACGACTTCGCGTCCGCCATGCCACAGCTTGGCGTGGTCCAGGATCGTGTCGACCGTCAGGGGCGACTGCTGCATCAGGCCCTGCATTGGGGCTCCTCGTCTTCTCTGGCGGCCAAAGCGCCAAAGCCTGACACGGTAAGTGTCCCGCCCTGGCTCGGCAATCTAAGTCGCTTTTGGCGAGTGCAAGGAGCTGACCATCGCATCGACGAGAGCCCGGGCCTGATCGTCCAGCGGCGTGCGGGCATCGAGCCTTCGCCAGTCCATCGGGCCAGGATCGCGGGTCAGTTGCTTCTCCAGCGTGGCGACGTCAGCATCGGAAGCATCGCCGGAACGGCCCTGCACCCGATCGCGCAGCACATCGGCCGGCGCGTCCAGCCAGACCCCTTCGAAGGGTACGCCTAGCCGGTGAGCCAGGTCGGCCGCCTGGGCCCGTTCCTCAGGCTTGAGGAAGACCGCATCCAGCACCACGGCGCGGCCGGCCTTCAGGCAAAGTTCGGCCTCGTGGAACATGCGGGCGTAGACCGACTCGCTGGTCCCGGGCGCGTAGGCCTCGGCCGGCAGGGTCTCTAGCGGCCCGACGCCCCAAAGCCGCTTGCGGACTTCGTCGCTGCGCAGCACCACCGCGCCCGGCGAAGCCCCCAGGCCTGGCCCCGCCAGCCGGGCGAAGGTCGACTTACCTGAGCCTGAAAGACCGCCCACCGCCGCCAGGGCCGGCGGCTGGGGTTCAAGATGGGCCAGGGCGGCGCTGAGATAGGCGTCGGCGGCTTCGAGGTCACCGGCATAGGCCTGGACGTGGCAGCGCACCGCCGCCCGCACTGACAGGGCCAACGGCAGGACCGCCAAACCTCGCCACAGGCTGTCGTCCTCTTTCCGAGCCGATTCATCCAGCCAGCCCGACAGCACCCGCACCGCCGCGTCTCGCCGACGGCGGAAGTCCAGGTCCATCAGCAGGAAGGCGACGTCGTAGAGGACGTCAATCTGCGAAAGCGCGTCGTTGAACTCGATACAGTCGAACAGCACCGGCGCGCCGTGCTCCAGCAGCACATTGCCCAGGTGCAGATCGCCATGGCAGCGGCGCACATAGCCATCCGCCACCCGTTCCTCCAGCAGCGGCTTCAGCCGTTCCGCCGCCGCGAAGGTCGCCGCTGCCAGCGCCTCGACCCGCTCGCCATTCAGCCGTTCACCGAGCCCCCGCATCACTTCGGCGTTGGAGCGGATGGTGTAGCTCATGCCACCGCCCCCCTCGGACTCGGGCTGCACCGTCGCGTCGGCGTGATAGCGGGCGACCGTGCGGCCCAGTGTCTCGGCCAGGGTCCCGTCGACCGTCCAGGGCTGTTCGGCGAGCACGGCGGTCTCGTCGAAGCGGCGCATCTCCAGGGCGTGCTCGACCACCTCGCCCGGCCCGTCCAGCTCCAGCCCGCCGCCGGCGGCGCGGGTCAGGGCAACCACACGGCGGTAAATGTCCGGGGCGGCGGCGCGGTTGAAACTCAGTTCGCGCTGCAGCGCCCAGAACCGCTTTTCGCCGGTCGAATAGTCCAGGAAGCCGAAATTGACCGGCCGCTTGATCTTCCAGGCCAGTTCGCCGGCCAGATAGACCCTGGCGCAGGAGGTCTCGATCACCCGCTCGGCCAGGCCTGCGAACCAGGCGGCGATCTGCGCGTCGCGGCGGGTGTCGTCTTCGGAAGAACTCATCGCGCCATTCTTAGCGCATGCGCCCCCAGAAAGCCTATCGGACCGACACCCCTCAGCGGGACGGTCTGGAAAATTACGATTACCCAAATATGGGATGAATGTGCTCAGCCATTCCTTGCAGACGCCTTCGTCTCCCCGGTATGTTTACGGATAACAGCGTTCAGGTAGGGGATTCATGCCGGGCAGGCCGGGGACATTGTCCCGCTCAGATCGTAAACGCCGCGAGATTCTCGATACCGCCCGCGTCCTGTTCTTGAAGGAAGGTTTTGCCGGCGCCGGGATGGAAACCCTGGCGCGTGAGGCGGGCGTTTCGACCGCCACCCTCTACGCCCACTTCCCCAGCAAGAGCGAAATGTTCCGCACCGTGGTCGAGGAGGCGGTAGCCGAGCTGGCCCGGCGGGTGCGCGACACGACTGTCTATCAAGGCGACTGCCGCAGCCGGCTGTGTGAATTCGCCTATGCCTACGCCGATTTCTACACCGATCCCCTGTCGCGGTCGGTGTTCCGGATGGTCACCGCCGAGCGTCGCCGATTCGGCGGGGTGGCCAACTACTTCCAGGACCGCGCGATTTCCGAACTGGGCGGGGCCGCGATCGAGATTATGGACGCCCTGGCCGCGGCCGGGGAGGTTCGCTTCGAGAAGGCCAGCTGGGCGGCCGGCCAACTACTGGGCATGATCGAACACGCCACGCTGGTCTACGGCCTGGTCGGCGGCGACGACGCCATGCCGCGGCGGCCGCTGAAAACCATCTGCGACGACGCGGTCGATACCTTTCTGGCCCGCTACGGGTCCTAGGGATACAGCCGCGAAGTTCCCCAGCCCTCACCCTGACGGGCGAACACCAGCCGCTCGTGCAGGCGGAAGGGTCGGTCGCGCCAGAATTCCAGGTTTGAAGGTATCAAGCGATAGCCGGACCAGTGCGGCGGCCGCGTGACCTTGCCCAGGCCGAACCGCAGGCCGGCCTCGGCCACGCGCTTTTCCAGCGCGAAGCGATCAGGCAGCGGCCGCGACTGCTCGGACGCCCAGGCTCCCAGCTGGGCCGGGCGGGCCCGGGTGGCGAAATAGGCGTCGGCCTCGGCGTCAGTGACCGGGACGATGGGACCGCGCACCCGCACCTGGCGGCGCAGGGACTTCCAGTGGAACAGCAGGGCGGCCTTGGGGTTGGCGGCCAGCTCCACGCCCTTGGCGCTCTGGGTGTTGGTGAAGAACACGAAGCCGCCGGCGTCCACACCCTTGAGCAGCACCATCCGCACATCGGGCAGACCGTCGGCGTCGACGGTCGCCAGGGCCATGGCGTTGGGATCGTTGGGCTCGCTCTCGCCGGCCGCCTTCAGCCAGGTCTCGAAGAGCGCGATGGGATCGGCCTCGGGCAGCAGCGGCAAGGGCTCGGCCGCCGTCACCTGAGTGACGTAGTCATCTTCGCTGGGCGATTGGGGGATCAGGTTTTCGTCTTTCATGGCCCATTCTACCCCGTTGTGCGCCGAAGGTCAGGCTTAACCGGACATTGACGCTAAGCCCGCCATGGTCGGCCCATGAGCGGGGCGGGCCCAATGAGCATCGATGAGGCGCGGGCCCTACTTGGCACGCCGCCCGGCGCCGACCCCGAAGCCCTGCAGACCGCCTTCCGCCAGGCGGTCAAGCGGGCCCATCCCGACCGCAGCGGTGGCGACGCCGCCCGCTTCCACAAGGTGGTCGAGGCCTATCGCCTGCTGCGCGCCGACCTGTCGGTCCTGCCCGCCACGGCGCCGGCAAGCCCGTCGCCGCCGACCGAGGCCGGCCCCCCTCGCCTCTCGATCACCCCGGCGCAGGCGGTGATGGGCGGCGATCTGCACCTGACCGACGAGGCCGGCCGGCGGTTGCGGATCCAGCTGCCGCCAGGTCTGCGCGGCGGCGACCGGCTCCGGGCCGGCGAGACCGTCTACGACATCGTCATTGTCACCGACGGCGCCAGCGTCGTGCGGGGCGACGACCTGTGGATCACCCTGTGCCTGGCCCCCTCGCTGATGGACGACGGCGGCCGGGTGCCGCTGGAGACCCCCGCCGGGCCGCGCCTGATCTGGGTCAGCCGGGCCGCCGCCGCCCGCGGCCTGGTGCGGCTGCGGGGCGAGGGCCTGCCCGCCGCTCGGGGCCGACCGGCCGGCGACCTGTTCGTGCGCCTGGAATCCCGCCCCGCCGCCGATAGCGAGGTGCGCCAGCGTCTGCGCCGCTTTGCAGCGGCCTGGGCGGCGTAATAGAAGCCCCTCATGTCGCACAACAGCTTCGGCCATCTGTTCCGCGTGACCACCTGGGGCGAAAGCCACGGGCCGGCCTTGGGCTGCGTGGTCGACGGTTGCCCGCCGGGGCTCAAGCTGACCGCCGCCGACATCCAGGTCTGGCTGGATCGCCGCAAGCCCGGCCAGGGCAAGTTCGTCACCCAGCGGCGCGAGCCGGACGAGGTGAAAATCCTGTCCGGCGTTTTCGAGGACGCCGCCACCGACGGCCTGGTGACCACCGGCACGCCGATCTCGCTGATGATCGAGAATGTCGACCAGCGCTCCAAGGACTATGCCGACATCGCCACGGCCTTCCGCCCCGGCCATGCCGACTGGCCCTATTTCGCCAAGTACGGCGTGCGTGATTATCGCGGCAGCGGCCGGGCCTCGGCCCGCGAGACAGCGGCCCGGGTCGCCGCCGGCGCCGTGGCTCGCAAAATTATCCCCGGCGTGTTGATCCGCGCGGCCCTGGTGCAGATCGGTCCCCACGCCATCAACCGCGAGGCCTGGGACTGGGAGGCGGTTGGCGACAACCCCTTCTGGTCGCCCGATCCGAACATCGTGCCGGTCTGGAAAAAGCACCTGGAGGCCATCCGCAAGGCCGGCTCGTCGACCGGCGCCATCGTCGAGGTGGTGGCCACCGGCGTGCCGGCCGGCTGGGGCGCCCCGATTTACGGCAAGATCGATTCCGAACTGGCCGGCGCCCTGATGTCGATCAACGCCGCCAAGGGCGTGGAGATCGGGGCCGGCTTCGCCTCGGCCGCCCTGACCGGCGAAGAGAACGCCGACGAGATGAGGAAGGGCAATGCCGACCCTGTCTTCACCTCCAACCATGCCGGCGGGGTCCTGGGCGGGCTGACGACGGGCCAGCCGGTCGTGGCGCGGGTGGCCTTCAAGCCGACCTCTTCGATCCTGACCCCGCGCAAGACCCTCAACCAGGCGGGTGAGGAAATCGAGCTGCGCACCATCGGCCGCCATGACCCCTGCGTGGGAATCCGCGCCGTGCCGGTGGTCGAGGCCATGACCGCCTGCGTGCTGGCCGACGCCTTCCTGCGCCACCGCGCCCAGACGGGCGGCGGGGCGTTCCACCCCGGCGAGACCGAGCGGCGCTAGAGCGCGTTCCGAAAAGTGGGAACCGGTTTTCGGAAAAAACGCGCGTCAAAACAAAGGCTTAGAGCGGCGATCTGATTCCATCAGATCGCAACACGCTCTAGGGAATCCCCAGATACTTGTGGGTCTGCACGCTCAGCCGCCAGCGCGGATGGGCCAGGCAATAGGCGATGCAGGCGGCCGTCGCCCCAGCGCGGTCGGGCCCATCCAACGGCTGCAGAAAGAAGCGCTCGAAGTCCCAGCCCTCGAACCGTGCGGGATCGACACCCCCCTGTGGCCAGACCAGCTTGAGCTCCTGTCCACTGGTCTGCACCACCGGCGCATCGGCCTTGGGGCTGACGCAGACCCAGTCAATCCCCTCTGGCGCCGGCAGCGTGCCGTTGGTCTCAACAGCGATGGAGAATCCCTCGGCATGCAGCGCCGCGATCAGGGGCAGGTCCAGCTGCAGCAGCGGCTCACCGCCGGTGCAGACCACCAGCCGGTTCTCCGGCGGTCCGGTCCAGGCGGCCGCCACGGCGGCGGCCAGGGTGGCCGGGGTCTTGAAGCGGCCGCCGCCCGGGCCATTGGTTCCCACGAAATCGGTGTCGCAGAAGGTGCAGACGGCCGACGCGCGATCCTTCTCGCGGCCGGTCCACAGGTTGCAGCCGGCGAAGCGGCAGAACACCGCCGCCCGCCCCGCCTGGCCGCCCTCGCCCTGCAGGGTGAGGAAGATTTCCTTGACGCTGTAGGTCATGCGCCCCCAACGGCAGACTTGAGGACCGGCCGGCCCGCCGCCACCCATTCGTCCCAGCCCCGGGCCCGCAGGTCGCAGGCCGGGCAGTCGCCGCAGCCATGGCCCCAGGCGTGCAGCTCGCCCCGTTCACCGCGATAGCAGGTATGGCTCTCGACGCGGATGAGATCGACCAGCGGGTCTCCCCCGAGGCCCGACGCCAGGGCCCAGGTTTGCGCCTTGGTCAGCTTCATCAGCGGGGTCTCAATGACAAAGTCCCGCGCCATGCCCAGGTTCAAAGCTGTCTGGGTGGCGTCCAATGTGTCCCGCCGACAGTCGGGATAGCCCGAGAAATCCGTCTCGCACATTCCGCCGACCAGCGCGGTCAGCCCCCGGCGGTCGGCCAAGGCGGCGGCATAGACGAAAAACACCAGGTTGCGGCCGGGCACGAAGGTTGAGGGCAGGCCCCGCTCGGTCATCTCGATGGCCCGGTCGGCGGTCAGGGCCGACTGCGCCACCGCGCCAAAGCCCCTGAGGTCCAGCACATGGTCCTCGCCCAGGCGCGGCGCCCAGGCCGGAAACCGGGCGCGAACGGCGCTTAGGACTTCCTGGCGGGCCTGCATTTCAACGCTATGACGCTGGCCATAGTCGAAGCCGACGGTCTCGACCCGGCTGTAGCGGGCCAGCGCCCAGGCCAGACAGACCGAGGAATCCTGGCCGCCCGAGAACAGCACCAGGGCGCCGGGGCCGTCAGCCGCGATCAAAGTCATCTACTCGAATTCCGCCGTCGTCGACCGGGCCGGTCGCCTTGAAGAGGCAGGCTTCTACACCACCCCCGACAGGCCTCAAAATCCGCCGCGCCGGGACAATGATTCCATTCCCTAGCGTTAGGTAAAATGGACCCTGGCGCCTTGTTTTCAGGCGGTTTTTCTCTCGCGGATTGAAGAAGTAACCCCCTGCGAGACCGGAGGCGGCGCATCCGGGCAACACAAAGGTGAAAAGCCATAACCTATCACCGTTCACCTACCCGCGACTGTTGACACAAACCAAACGGCTGTATGCAATCTGGTCAACTGCGGGGGAAAGTCGCGCGCCCTTGTGGTGCACTATCTGCGCGACGCCGAGGAAACACATAGGGACTAGCGCTAAAGGACCGGCTTACACGGTCCGCGCTGTCCGGGGAGGGTTACGAATGTTGGAATCTCTGCGCCTGCGGAGTCTGCTCGTCATGGGCGTTTCCGCCGCGGCCGTTTTGGCCGTAGCCGCGCCTGCCTTCGCTGCTGACGAAGGAACAACGGTCGCCGATGTCATCGTCACGGCGCAGAAGAAGGAAGAAGCCCTTCAAGACGTGCCGATCGCGGTGTCGGCCTTCAGCCAAGACTCGCTGGAAAAGCAAAAGATCGACGGCGGCCCCAACCTGGTCACCTCGATCCCGAACGTGAACTTCTCCAAGGGGAACTTCACCGGCTACAACTTCCAGATCCGCGGCGTCGGCTCCAAGCTGGTGTCGGGCTCCGGTGACGCAGGCACCGGCATCCACCTGAACAACGCGCCTTTGACCGCCAACAACCTGTTCGAAGCCGAGTTCTTCGACGTTGAGCGCGTCGAAGTTCTGCGTGGTCCGCAAGGCACGCTGTACGGCCGTAACGCCACCGGCGGCGTGGTCAACATGATCACCGCCAAGCCGATCCTGGGTGAGTTCTCCGCGCTCGGTAAGATCGAGTACGGCAACTACAACTCGCTGAAGATCAAGGGGATGATCAACATCCCGCTCGGCGACGACGCCGCTCTGCGTGTCGCGGCCGTTTCGCTGAACCGCGATGGCTACGGCAAGAACACCTACACCCACCATGACGTTGATGACCGTTCGATGTGGGACGTCCGCGCCACCCTGGCCTGGAACCCCAGCGACAGCTTCAAGACCTATCTGCTCTATGATCACTTCGACGAAGACGACAAACGCTCGCGCATCGGCCGTCAGTTCTGCGCTAAGGACAACGGTCCTGGCAGCGTCGGCGGCGTCGGCTACTCGGCGGCGTTCGGCGGCCTGATCGGTCAGATCGAGCGCGGCTTCTTCAGCCAGGGCTGTAAGGAAAGCTCGCTCTACGCGCCGGGCGTTTCGACCGGCACGCTGAACACCCAGGCGACTCTGGGCGGTCTGTTCGGGGCCCTGACCGGCCTGCAAACCGGCGACGCCCTGGCCGGCAAGGTCCAGGACAAGAACATCCGCAACATCGAGTCCACCTCGGACCCGGTCTACCAGTCGTCGACGGACATCTATGAGTTCAACGTCTCCTGGGATCTGACCGACGACCTGCAGCTGACCTCGCTGTCGTCCTATTCGACTCTGTCGCTCTACACCCGTCAGGACTACAACCGCGTCGTTCCGAACATCACGTTCAACGCCTCGCCCAACCCGGTCAACGCCTTCGCGGCGCTGGGCGCGACCTACAATACCTTCTATACCCAGCTGTTCCCGGGCGGCGTGGTCAACGACCCGCAGAACGGCGCGCAGAACCGCTTCGCCACCTTCGACATCTCGGCGGCGGACACCAAGCAGTTCACCCAGGAACTGCGCCTGCAGTCGGATTTTGACGGCCCGATCAACTTCAACGTCGGCGCCATCTATCTCGATTATAAGGCGACCGGCGACTACTACGTGATGTTCAACACCGGCACGTCGTACTACGACATGACCAACAAGGTGAACAACTTCACCTCGGGCGGCGCCAAGCCCTATCCCTGCCCCGCCGGCAACTCGACCTGCGTCTATATCGACCCGGGTAAGAACCCGAACCGTAGCGGCCACAACTACTATGACAGCTATGGCCCCTATCACCTGAAGTCGCGCGCCGCCTTCGGTGAAGTCTATTGGCAGCTGACCGACGCCTTCAAGATCACCGGCGGCCTGCGCTACACCGATGACTCCAAGTCGATCGAGAACCACTCCGTCTGCCTGGGCACCACCGGCAGCGGGACCTGCGCCCCTCCGGTCGGCCAACCGCCGCTGCTGAAGGTCCGCTTCCAGGAGTTCACCGGCCGCCTCGGCTTCGACTGGAAGCTGGCTGACAGGAACCTCGTCTACTTCTTCTACTCGAAGGGCTACAAGGCCGGCGGCGCCAACCCCGCCTGCTCGCCCGGCGTCGGCGTCAGCTGCCCGCCGCCCTCGTTCGCTCCGGAGTTCGTCAACAGCTTCGAACTGGGCACCAAGAACACCTTCCTGGACGGCAGCCTGCTGCTGAACGGGACGGCCTTCTACTATGACTACAAGGGCTACCAGGTCTCCAAGATCGTCAACCGCACCTCGATCAACGAGAACATCGACGCCAAGATCAAAGGTCTTGAAATCGAAACCATCTGGAACCCGATCCGCGGCCTGCGCCTGAACGCCAACATCGGCTATCTCAACACCGAGATCGTCAATGGCACCTCGATCGACACCTTCAACCGCACCGGCGGCAGCTCGCTGCTGACCCTGGTGAAGTCGAGCGCGGCGTCCAACTGCGTGGTCCGCACCAGCGACGCGGCGGCGGCCCTGACCATCGCCAACGGGGCCAACAACCCGTTCGCGCTGCTTCAGGTCTGCAGCCCGACGGCCTTCGTGGTTCCCGCTAACACGCGTCTCGACGGAACCGTCGGGCCGGCCACGGCCACCAACCCACTTGCGACGGGTCGGAACGCCTTCCTCCAGTACATCTCCGACGGTGTCCCGGTGGACCTGAAGGGCAACGAGCTGCCCAACTCGCCGCACTACACCCTGTCGCTGGGCGCTCAGTACACCTGGGATCTCGGCGACTGGTCGACGACCCTGCGCGGCGACTACTACAAGCAGACCGACACCTTCTCGCGGATCTACAACAGCAACGCTGACAAGATCCAAGGCTGGTCCAACGTGAACATCACTTTGACGGTCGCCAATCCCGGCGCCGGCCTGGTCATCGACGCCTTCGTCAAGAACGCGACCGACGAAACGGCCATCACCGACACCTACCTGACCGACGATAGCTCGGGCCTGTATCGCAACGCCTTCTACACCGAGCCGCGCACCTTCGGCGTGGCCGTCAGCAAGACGTTCTAATCCAAGCATAACGCTGGTATCTGGCGGCGGGGACGCAAGTCCCCGCCGCTTTTTTCTTGTCTGCTTGCAGACCTCGTGAGGCTTAACTTCTTTTCAAGCGCCGCCAGTCATAGTGATCGCCTTGACCCGGCCGGCGACATTTATGGACACTCTTGCTCAACTGGTTGATCGCCTCGCCCCTGTCGGTCCCGACACGCGCCTGGATGATCTCGCGAGCCGCTTCGCAGCTGCGCCGAGCGCCGTGGCGTTGGCCGTCGTCGAGGGCGACCGTCCCGTCGGTCTGGTTACCCGGACCGCCTGCTTCGGCCTTCTGAAGGTCGATCCAAAGCTAGCCGCGGCGCCGGTTGAGCGGATCATGGACACCTCTCCCGTTATCGCTGACGCCGATCTGTCGATCCGCGCCTTCGAGGACCAGGTCCTGGCCGCCGCTCCCGCCTCACTGGCCCAGGGCTT
The DNA here is from genome assembly GCA_038236615.1 of Caulobacterales bacterium. Classification (GTDB taxonomy): domain Bacteria; phylum Pseudomonadota; class Alphaproteobacteria; order Caulobacterales; family Caulobacteraceae; genus Caulobacter. The sequence continues at coordinate 32,512 of JBBRZO010000011.1, read as the reverse complement.
CATTGTCATCCAGAATGATCGCTACCTGGGCATCGGCACGCCCCTGGCGATGCTCAGCGCCCGCCGCGAGCGTAACCGCGGCCTGATCGAGGCGAATGCCGGAGTCACCCAGGCGGTCGCCGCCGAGACCCTCCGCCAGCTGGAAGCCATCACCGACCTCAGCACCCGCCTCTCGCGCCAGGTCCTGCCCGCCGACGCCCAGGCCTGCGCCCGGGCGATCGGCGAAACCAGCGACGACATCCGCCGGTTGATGCATCGCGCCTCTCTGCTGCATGCCGCCGATGTGGCCGGCCTAGCCCTGACGCCCGCCACGCACCGCTTGCAGGACCTGATGGACGCCGTCTCCACACGCTGGTCCGAGCGGGCCGCCGCCGCCGGCGTGATGTTGCTCACCTCCTATGACGGCGAACCCGAGTTCCAGGCCGATATCGATGCCGAGCGCCTGCACGAGGTCTTCGACGCCCTGATCGGCCGCGCCATTGCCGAAAGCCGCCGCGGCGCGGTCGAGGCGTCGCTGAAGGCCCGCCCCTGCCTCGAAGGCCTGGCCCTGGAGGGCCGGGTGCGCGACGGCGGACGTGGGCTGCAAGAAAGCCACCTGGCGGCGCTGTTCGAGCCACTGTCCGGCCAGGACCTGCGCCGGATGCCAGACTTCGCCACCGCGCTGGGCATGACTTTGGCCGGCCGCATCGTCGCGGCGATGAACGGCGACATACGCGCCGAAGCCAATGTCGGCGCCGGCGTCACCGTCGCCTTCGACCTGGCGGTCGCGGAAGCTCGCCAGTCCGAGCCGGCGGTGAACCTGTCCCCCCATGGCGGCGCCATCGCCCGCATCCTCATCGTCGACGACAACGCGACCAACCGCATGGTGGCCGAGGCGCTGTGCGAAATGTTCGACTGCGCTTCCGAACAGGCCGAGGACGGGGTCGAGGCCCTGGCCGCACTGGAGACGGGATCGTTCGACCTGATCCTGATGGATATCAAGATGCCGCGCATGGACGGGGTGGCCGCCACGCGGGCCATTCGCGCCCTGCCCGACGCCCGCTCGCGCATCCCGATTATCGCCCTGACCGCCAATGCTGACCCGGACGATGTCAAAGGCTATCTGGCGGCCGGTATGAACGACGTGGTCGAAAAGCCGATCAAGCCCGACCGCCTTCTGGCCGCCCTGGACGCCCTGTTGCCGGCCGCCGACGGCGACGACCACACTCAGGCCGCCTGAACCTACTCCGTGGCGAAGACCACGCCCGCCGCCGACAACGCCTGCCGCGCGGCCGCCAGCGATCCGTCGGAATCGATGGCTCGGGTGGCGCTCTCGATGATCACCGCTTCGAAGCCCAGCGCCACGGCGTCCTCGGCCGAGTAGCGGACGCAGAAATCCAGGGCCAAACCGACGAAGACGCATCGCTTGAGGCCCCGCTCGCGCAGGGCGCCGGCCAGACCGGTCGGGGTCTTTTTGTCGTTCTCGAAGAAGGCGGAATAGGAATCCACCGCACGGTTGTAGCCCTTGCGGACGATCAGCTCGGCCCGGGCCGCCGCTCCGGCCAGGATGGCGGGATGGAAGTCGGCGCCTGGCGTTCCCTGCACACAGTGATCCGGCCACAGCACCTGGTCGCCATAAGGGACCTTGGTGACCGAGAACGGCGCCAAGCCGTGGGTCGAGGCGAAGGATATCTGGCCGGGCGGGTGCCAGTCCTGGGTCAGCACGACGTGGGCGAAGCGCTCGGCCAGGCGATTGACCGACGGCATGATCTCGTCTCCGCCAGGCACGGCCAGGGCGCCGCCGGGGCAGAAGTCGTTCTGGGCGTCGATAACCACCAGCACATCGTCGGGGCGCGGGTCTATGGAAGCGGGCATGGCTGGTTCCTCAGACAAGTGTTGGGGCGCCGCGGACGCCCTCGGCGCCGAACACGCGGCGATAGCGGGCGACCTCGTCGGGCGGGCCGGAAGCCTTGTTGTAGTTGTCCGACAGCTTGACCGCCGGCCGGCCATCGGCGGCGGTCACCTTGCAGACCAGGGACAGCGGGTCGAACAGGTCCTCACCGCGCGGATCGCAGCCGCGGAAGTCGTTGCTGGCGTTGGTGCCCCAGCCATAGGCCCGACCCATGCGGCCGGCGAAATGGCCGTGGATAGCGCCGATGTCGTCGCCGTGCGGGGCGAAGCCGTCGATGTGGACGTCCAGGCCATCGGAGAACAGGGCGAAGCGCTGCAACGGATCGACCCCGTTGGCCTTCAGCCAGGCGATCAGTTCGTCGCCCGCCTCGAACGGCGCCTTGGAATCGGGCCGGTAGCCGCGCCAGTCGGCGGCCAGCCAGGCGGGGGCGTCGGCCAGGAACTGGCTGGTGCCGAAGGTGTCGGGCAGGGCCACCAGCAGGTTGCCGGAATAGGCCTGCTGCCACTGGCGGCAGAGCTCGTACTGCGCCGCCTTCAGCCCGGCGTCGTCAGCGGCGAGGGCCGCCAGCACCATCGGCAGTTCGTGGGCGTTGGTGCCCTTGGCGTCCAGGCCGTGTTTGAAGGCGAGGTGAGCGTTGCTGGTGCCGACGAAAGCCTTGCCCAGCACTTCGCCCATCGCCCGCACCACCCATTCCTGCCACAGGAAGGAGTGCCGCCGCCGGGTGCCGAAGTCGGAGATGGCCAGGCCCTCCAGCGTCTTCAGCCGGCCCAGCTTGGAAAGCAGCTTGGCTTTGGCGTTGGCATAGAGAAAGTCCAGTTCCATGGCCGTGCGGCGACGGTGGGCGGCCCGGGTCTTCAGCTCGCTGACGATGGCCAGCGCATGGATTTCCCACCAGGTCACCTCGGCCCAGGGTCCGGTAAAAGTCAGGACATACTGGCCGTCCGCCCGGCTCAGTTCATAAGGTGGCAGTTCCAGCCTGCTCAGGAAGTCGATGAAGCCGGGCTGGAAGATACGCTGCTGGCCATAGAAGGTGGCGCCCGCGATCCAGATCAGCTCATTGGGCTGGAAGCGCAGGGTGCGGACGTGATCCAGCTGGGTGCGCAGTTCGTCTTCGTCGACCAGCTCGGCCAGTCGCACCGAGCGCGTGCGATTGGTGAGGCCAAAGGTGACCTCCACTCCGGCGTACCGGTCGTGGATGAACTGGGCCATCAGCAGCTTGTAGAAGTCGGTATCCATCAGCGAGCGGACGATGGGATCGATCCGGTAGCTGTGGTCGTAGGCGCGTTTGGCGAGGTCCATCGGAGGGGCTCAGGTGAGGGCGGTCATGGTCTGGATGACCTGATAATGATCGCTGAACATCGCCTCGCGGCGCAGATCGGCCAGGTCGACCCATTGGGCGGCGTCGGCGTCATCGGCGGCGGCGACGGCCGGCGGCGGCCCTCCGCCCGGCAGGCGGAACAGGGTGGCGTGGGTTATGGTGCGCCCGCGCATGTCACGCCAGGGGGCGTCGAACACCCGGGTGGCAATGGCCAGGCGGCGCAGATCCTCGGCGGCGACCGCCAGCCCGGTCTCCTCGGCCAGTTCGCGGATGGCGGCGTCGCGCAGGAACTCGTCCTGCTCCAGGAAGCCGCCGGGGAGCGCCCATTGGCCCTTGCCGGGTCGCCCACGCCGGCGGATCAGCAGCACCTTACCCTCGTGCACGACTACCGCGTCGGCGGTGACGAAGACCGGCGGATAGGGCGCTGCGCTCCAGGCCTGGCGATAGCGGCGGACAAAGGCCAATTCCTCGACCATGTCCTGGTATTCCGGCCGGGCGCGAAAGGCTTGCAGCCAGGCGATGACGGCCGCCGGCAGCTGCTCCCGCGCCGCGCCGGTCAGGAAGGCGTCGACGGCGACGGGGTCGGTATCGAAATAGGCCGCCCGCGCCGGAGTCGCCGACAGGTCGTCCACCACCGGGACGCTGATCGCCGCCCAGTCCGGGAAGGCCCGCAGATAGTAGCTTGAGCGGTCCTTGGAGCAGCCGATGAGAGCGATCCGCCCCTCCCCGCCCAGCGCCTCGCGCGCCAGGTCGCGGACCTGGTTCGCCCAGGCGTCCAGATCGCCAAGGTCCGGCGTAAAGCCGATCGAGACCCGCGCCCGCTCTTCAGACTCCAGGCTGGCCAGGATCATCTCGGCCCGTTCCCCGGCGGTGAACGGCAGGTGGTCGGGCCGCCGCGCCGCCTCCGCCGAACCAATGACCACCAGCAGCCGGCGGGCCTGGGCCAGGCCCGTGCGGATGACCCGCAGATGGCCGTTATGCAGCGGCTGGAAGCGGCCGATGAATACCGCCAAGTCCGGCATGGCGGCGGGCGTAGCGGTCATGGCGCGGGCCTCCCAATATCAGACTGTCGCGGGGGCCGCAGCCAGGCGCACCCCGGTCCGCACCGGGCCCCAGCTCTCCGCCCTCAAGTCCAGGTCTAGCCGCTTGGCCAGATGGGCGGCAAGCGCCTGAGGGGCTGGGCGGCGCCAATCGCCATTGTCGGACAGCAATACCGGGCCCAGCGCCTGGTCGATGCAGGTGACCCCCAGGCCGGGCTGCACGCTCAGCCCCCCTGTGTCAGCCAGGCGCAAATCGGCGGCGATGGCGCCGGCAAGCGCCGACATATCCAGCGGCGCATAGCGGATGGCGCCCTGCCAGGCGTTGGCGGCGTTGCTCGGATCGCTGATCGCGAACCCCGCCAGCGCCTCGCCACCGCCCGCCAGCGGCCCGGCTCCGTGGCGGGTGCGATAGGCGCGGGTGACATAGGTAGCCTCGATCCCGGCCAACCCGGCCTCGCGGGCGATGGCGACCATGTTGATCAGGCCTGTGTGGGAGCGAGTGACATGCGGGAACACGCCAATGGCCATGTCGAGGGCCAGTCCCTGGGCTCCTTCGAAGATAACCGGCCCGCGCCGGGCCAGGCCCCCGTCATCGGCCTGGGTCACCGTGTCGAGGAAGGCCCGGCAATCCTCAACGAAGGTCTTGAGCAAGCCTTCGTCAGACAGGAGCCGCTGGTGCTGGGGGCTCAGTGATCCAAGTCCCAGCGCGCGAAGGCGAGCAGGGACCCAGTCGCGGCGGATGGCTTCCAGGCGCAGGCCAAGACCGGACCCGGCCAGATCGCCAACCGTCAGGGCGAAAGCAGGATTGAGGCTACGCTCGATGGTTTCGCCAAAGCCCAGGCCGCAGCTGCCGTGACGCGCCCCGGCCCGGGCTTCTTCGACCGCCTGGTTGATCAGCATGTCCCAGGGGGTGGTGATGAGGCCCCGCGGGTCCGCGCTGATGGCCGTTGATCCGCCAAACGCCGCGACTGCTTCCCGCTCGGCCTGCAACAGCATCGGGTGATGGACGAAGAAACGCGACAGATGAGTCGCCGCCCCGGCCAGGGCGCCTGAGCCGATGTGATGGAAGACATGCCGCGCGCCGTCCGGACGCGTGACGGTATGGCCCGCCTGAGCGCCGCCGTTGGAGCGCACCACGACCGGCCGCTCGGGGGCCGCAGCGGCGAGGGCGTCGACCAGCAGACCCTTGCCCTCGTCACCGAAGCCCGCGCCGATCACCGCCTGAGCCAGCCGAGCCATCGCCGCGCCTCCCCTCAGCCCAGCAGACGGCGGATGCCGCCCGCCATGCCGCCAAGACCTGGGCCGCCGTTCGGCCGCAGGTCCTGCACCGCCTTGGCGACTACCGCCGCGGCCGCCCCACCCCAGCTCCGGGAAACATTGCCCGGATCAGCGCCCTCGGCGATCTGGATGGCCGAGACCACCACTTCGGCGAGGCGCCTATGGTCGTCCAGCAGCAGGATGCGGCCGGGCAGCAGCGGCTTCCAGCTGCGCAGCACCTGGCTGAGCCGTGAGCCGGCGTAGCCTTCCAGGATCACGACGTGGAATACCTCGTAACTGCGCCGCGCCAGGTCCAGGCATTCGCGGGCGCTCAGGCCGCGCGTGGCCTCCTGGCCGAAGATGTCGGTCATCTGGTCGCGGGTCAGGCCGTCGTGGATTGGCTCGTCGCCGATGGTGAACAGATAGCCCTTCTTGCCGCGCTTGGTGACGCAGTCGACCTCAGTGCGCAGGCCGGCGAAGGCGTGGGCAGCCGAGTAGGACTCCCCGCCGTTGCCGCCGCCACCGCCCTCCAGCCACAGCCGCCGCACCTGGTCGGCGATGCGGATATCGGCCTCGAACTGGGTAGCCTGCAGGGGCGCGGCGTCGCACTTGGCGTCACCGACCGCCATGACCATGACATGCGGGTCACTGACCGGCTGGCGCTCGTAGATCTCGGTAGCCAGCGTGTTGAGGCCCTCGCTCATCAATTGATGAGCCACCATGCCCATCGAACCGGTGACGTCCGAGGCCAGGATGATCGGTGTCGAACGAGGATTGTCCTCACTGTCGCGCGATTCCCGCATGGCGATCCGCGCCGGGTCGAACTGGGGGTCCATCCGACGCGCAGTGAACAGCTCGTCCCGCGAGCGGCCATGCACATGGCGACTGGCGTATGCATCCCAAGAAGACTGGCTCCAACGTCCCGCTCCCATTTCGCTTCTCCTCTCCATGACCGCTGGTGCGGCCGATGGCGAAATCCGTAACGCCCGAAAACTTCGTTGTAAAGTGTATTTTGCACCTAACTACCAATTGGGATAGGAATCACCACTCAGGAGGGGACCCCTTTGCCGCCCATTGACCGTCAGATCGTGACCGTGGACATCGTGCTGCTCAGTCTGATCGAGCAGCGTCTGCATGTCGGGCTGCTGAAGCGCGAGGCCGAACCGTTCAAAGACCGGCTGGCGCTGGTCGGCGGTTATGTCCATGCCGACAAGGACCGCGACACCACCGCCACCGCCGAGCGGGTGCTGGTCCAGAAGAGCGGGCTCACCGGCTTCTTCCTGGAGCAGCTGGCGACCTTCTCTGGCCCCATGCGCGATCCGCGCGGCTGGTCGGTCTCGGTGGCGTATTTCGCCCTGACCCCCTGGTCACGGCTGCAGGCGGCGCTGGGCGAGGCGCCCTCCGTGACCATGGTCCCGGTTGAGGCGGTCCCGCCCCTGCCCTTCGACCATGGCGACATTCTGGCGGCGGCGCTGGAGCGTCTGCGCTCCAAGGGCGCCTATTCCACCCTGCCCGCCCGGCTGCTGGACGATACCTTCACGCTCAGCGAACTTCTCGACGCCTACCGCGTCGCCCTCGACGTCCCGCGCATCGACAAGAGCTCATTCCGCCGCAAACTGGCCGAGCTTGGCCTGGTCGAACCCGTGGCAGGCGAGCGGGCGGAAACCGGCGGGCGGCAGGCCCAGCTCTATCGGACACGCCAGGGCATGGCCGTTTTCGACCGGAAACTTTGAAGCCGAACATGCGGTAGACGGGTGGTAGCTGGGGGCGGGATCGAACCGCCGACCTGTGGGTTATGAATCCACCGCTCTAACCATCTGAGCTACCCAGCCAAAGCCGTGCCCACCCGAGCGAGGGCGGGGTTATAGGGGCGAAGGTCGATCCCATCAAGCGGCTTGGAACATCCCTGGAAGTAACTTGGGAAACTGAGGCTTCACGTCAGGCGCGGGTTGCGATCTGATGCAATGAGATCGGTGCTCCAGGCTCCTGGATTGACGCGCGTTTATTTCGAAAACCGGTTCCCACTTTTCGGAACCCGCTCTAGGGTCGCGGCTCCATGAGCGTCATGCATCTCCTGGGCTCGAACGCCGATGGCGGGGCCGAGACCTATTTCCTCGACCTGGCCCTGGCCCTGGCGCGCGCCGGGCAGGATGAGGCCTGTGCGATCCGCGTTCATGCCGGTCGGCAGGCGGCGCTGACCGCCGCCGGCGTGCCAACCCGAACCTTCGGCTTTGGCAATCCGCTCGACATCCTGACCCGGCAAGGCATCGGCGGTTGGGCCAGAGAGCGTAACACCCGGCTGATGATCGCCTGGATGAACCGCGCTGCCCGCCACACGCCCAAGGGGCCCTGGGCGCGGATCGGCCGGCTGGGCGGCTACTACAAGCTGAAGAACTATCGAGGCTTCGACGCCCTGGTCGGCAACACCCGCGACATCGTCAACTGGGCGGTCCGCGAAGGCTGGCCGGCCGACAAGGCCCACTATATCCCCAACTTCGCGCCGGCTCCCACCGACACCGCCCCGGTCGACCGGGCCAGCCTGGACACGCCGGCTGGGGTCCCGCTGCTGCTCAGCATGGGCCGGCTGCATGCCGCAAAGGCCCATGATGTCAGCCTGCAGGCGCTGCGGTCGATTCCGGACGCCTATCTGTGGATCGCCGGGGCCGGGCCATTGGAGGACCAGCTCAAGACCCTGGCCGGGGCGCTTGGGCTGAGCGACCGGGTCCGCTTCCTGGGCTGGCGCAACGACGCCTCGGCCCTCTATGGCGCGGCCGACCTTTGCCTCTTCCCCTCGCGCTTCGAGCCGCTGGGCAATACGGTGATCCAGGCCTGGGGCCATGGCCTGCCGGTGATTGCCGCCGCCAGCCAGGGACCGGCCGCCCTGATCCACGACGGTGAAGACGGCTTGCTGGTTCCCATCGACGACGCTGAGGCCCTGGCGACAAAGACCTGCGCCCTGCTGGCCGATCCGATGCTGCGCATCCGCCTGATCCAGAACGGTCACGCCCGGGTCGAGGCCGAGTTCAGCGAGGCCGCCGCCGTCGCCCAGTGGCGCAACCTGTTCGCTCAGTACGGAGCGGCCTGATGTGCGGTATCGCCGGGGTGCTGGGCGGCGCCCCAAATACTGAAGGAGCCGCCAAGTCGCTGATCGACACGCTGCAGCACCGCGGTCCCAATGGCATCCGCATCGAGCAGGTGGGCGATGCCTCGCTGGCCCATGCGCGCCTCTCCATCATCGACCTGGAGGGGGGCTGGCAGCCGCTGCATGCGGCCGGTTCGACCATTATTGGCAATGGTGAGATCTATAACTATCTGGAGCTGGCCGAAGAATTTCAGCTCGGACCAAAGCTGGCGACGGGCTCGGATTTCGAGCCCCTGCTGCACATCTACGCCCAGGAAGGTGAGAAGGCCTTCGAGCGGCTGCGGGGCATGTACGCCTTCTGCCTGATCGGCTGTGACGGCAGGACCTGGCTGGTCCGCGACCCGTTCGGCATCAAGCCGCTGGCCGTCACCCGCAACGGCGCCTCCTTAAGCTTCGCCTCCGAGCCCCGCGCCCTGTTCGCCGATGGCAAGACAGCCCGCTCGGCCCGGCCCGAGGCGCTCGAGGACCTGCTGGCCCTGGGCTACGTCGCGCCGGACCGCATCTACGCCAACACCGTCTGGCGGGGGTTGGAAGCCGTCGAGCCGGGCGAGATCGACCAGGTGCTGGAGGGCGATCGCGAGGAGCGCATCGTCTCGCCGATACCGCCGAAGGGGGAGCCGGTTCATGACGACGAAGACGCCCTGACTCGTCTCGACGCGGTGCTTGAGGACAGCATCAGGGTCCATCAGCGCTCGGACGTGCCCTACGGCCTCTTCCTGTCCGGCGGTGTCGACAGCGCTACCGTCGCCACGCTGATGGCGCGGCTGAACGAGCGGCCGGTCACCGCCTTCACCTGCGGCTTCGACGATCCCGGCGCCCGCGACGAGCGCGGCCAGGCCGAGCGGGTCGCGCGGGCCTTGAACCTCGACTGGCGCGAAACCAGCTTCGACGAAGAGGACTTCTGGCGCATCGCCCCGCTGGTTGCCTGGGCCCATGACGAACCGACCGCTGACTACGCGACTCTACCGACCTACAAGCTGGCCGAGGCCGCCAAGGGCACGCTGACCGTCGTGCTGACCGGCGAAGGTGGCGATGAGCTGTTCGCCGGCTATGGCCGCTATCGCCGGGCGTTGCGGCCCCGCCTGCTGGGCGGCCGGCCGGCCGAGCCACAGATCGACGCACCGTTCCTGAAGAACCGCGGCCACGGGTCGATGGCCCGCTGGCGCGCCGCGGCCAAGGCCCCGGCAGGCCTCACCCCGCTGCAGCGAGCGCAGTGGGGCGACATTAGCACCTGGCTGCCCAACGACCTGCTGCTCAAGCTGGACCGCTGCCTGATGGCCAACGGCCTGGAGGGCCGCACCCCCTTCCTGGACAGGGAGGTGGCTGCCCTGGCCTTCCACCTGCCCGACGGCATGAAGATCCGTGACGGCAAGGGCAAATGGCTGCTGCGCAAATGGCTGGAGCGCCACTGCCCGGCCGCCGACCCGTGGGGCAAGAAGAAGGGCTTCACCGTCCCGGTCGCCACCTGGATCGCCCCGCGCGCCGCCGACCTGGGACCCCGCATCGCCGGCCTGAAGGCCGTGGACGAGATCTGCGACCTCGACGCCGTTCGGGCCGTCTTCACCGACGAGACCCAGGCCCACAACCGCTGGCCGCTGCTGTTCTTCGCCCTGTGGTCACTGATCCACCTGGACGGGGCCGACCCCAAGGCGGCGCTGCAATCGCTGCTGGCGGGATCCTAGGCCGTAAGACGCCTGGCCACTTCCTCGCCGATCGCCAGAGACGAGGTCAGGCCAGGGCTTTCGATGCCGAACAACGCCATCAGCCCGGGCAGGCCGTGCACCTTTTCACCGTCGAGCTGGAAATCGGGCTGAGGCTCGCCCGGCCCGTGAATCTTGGGCCGGATGCCGGCATAGTCGGGGCTTAGCGCGCCGTCGGGCAGGCCCGGCCAGAACTTGCGTATGTAGGCGTAGAAGGCGGCCGCATGGCTGTCGTCGACCGAATAGTCCTCGGTCTCGACATAGGTCAGGTCGGGGCCGAACACCGCCTGCCCGCCCAGATCCTTGCGGTAGTGCGTGCCCAGCGCGCCCGGAATGGGCGGCGGATAGATCAGCCGCTCGAACGGCGCCTTGCCGGTCAGCCGGAAGTAGACGCCCTTGCCCAGGTGACGGGCCGGAATCTTCGCGGCGGGAAAGCCCTCGATCTTCGCGGCGACGGTTTGGGCCGACAAGCCGGGAGCGGTCACCAGCAGCCGGGTGGTCAGCGTCGCCGGCGCCTCGCCGCCCGCTCGCACCTTGAACCCGCCGCCGGCCAGCGGCTCGGCGCCCTCGAACGGCGTGGCGGTGACCACCGCCCCGCCCCGCTCGCCGATCTCTCCTTCAAGGGCCGACATGTAGCCATGACTGTCGAAGACGCCGCTCTGCGGTGACAGCACCGACATATGAGCCTTGAGGCCGGGCTCCAAGGCCAGGGTTTGGGCGCCACTCAGTACTTCCAACCCCTCGACATCATTGGCCCGCGCCTGATCGGCGATGGCCATGACCCGGTGCTCGTCCTCAGGCGTCGGGGCGACCACCAGCTTGCCGCAGCGGCGGTAGTCGACCTTGTGACTGTCGAGGAAGGCGTAGAGGGCGCGACGGCCCTGGACGCAGAACTTGGCCTTCAGCGAGCCGGTCGGGTAATAGAGCCCGCCGTGGATGACCTCGGAATTTCGCGAGGACACGCCCTGTCCGATGATCCGCTCGGACTCCAGGACCGCGACTGTTAGCCCACGCTTTGCCAGCGCGTAGCCGGAAGCGAGGCCGACAGCGCCAGCGCCAACCACAACAGCGTCGAAATCGAACGAATCCATTGGGCCACCATAAACGGCTCTCCCCCTCGCTTGCGAGGGGGAGCGAGGGACCCGCCCAATGCGGCGTCCCATGGAGGGGGAGCCTTGCGGCGGTTCAACATACCGCCGGCGCAGGGTGTTTCCCCCGAAACGTGGCCGCTGACTTGTCTCCTCACCCGCTCTTCGCGCTGACGCGCTCTGAGTCGACCTCTCCTCGGAGAGGAGAGGAGCTGCGGATCTACGCCGCCGCCTTGGCGCTCTCCCACTGCCGCCACAGGCCCGTCTCCTCGGCCTTGGCGACCTTGACCGCCGCGTCCTTCACATGGCCGTAGCCGCGGATGGCCTGCGGGACCTGGGCGATGCGAACGGCGACCGGCAGGCGCTCGGGGGTCAGTCCGGCCAGGATCTGGTCCAGGGACGCCTCGTAATCGACGATGAGGCGGCGCTCCATCTGTCGCTCCTCGCTGTGGCCGAAGATGTCGAGCGGTCCGCCGCGCAGACCCTTCATCCGGGTCAGGACCGGGAAGACGGCGTCGATCATCCAGCCACCCAGGGCGATCTTCTTGGGCTGCCCGTCGGGGCCCTTGGGCGAGATCAGCGGCGGGGACATCCAGATCTTGGCCTTGCCGCCCTTGAAGGTCTTGCCCAGCTCAGCGGCGAAGCGGCCGTCGGTGTAGAGACGGGCGACCTCGTACTCGTCCTTGTAGGCCATCAACTTGTAGAGGTTGATGGCCACGGCGCGGGTCAGCAGCTCACCGCCGTAAGCGGCTTCGGCGTCACGCACCTGGGCCACGCGCTTGGCGTAGCGGGTAGCGTAGGCGGCGTCCTGGTAGGCGGTCAGTTCGGCGGTGCGCTTGGCGATCAGTTCGTCCAACGGCATGACTTCCGGTGTGACGATGGCGTCTTCGGGCGCGCCCCGGAATTCGGGATCGATGGCCGCCTTGCGGCCGACCTCGAAGGCCTGAAGGTTGGCCTCGGCGTCGACGCCGTTCAGCTTGATGGCCCGATAGATAGCCCGGCTGCTGATCGGAATGACGCCCTTCTGCCAGACGAAGCCCAGCATGATCATGTTGGAATAGATCTCGTCGCCCAGCTGGGTCAGCGACAGGTTCTGCGAGGGGCAGGCGTCATAGCTGAGCGTCGCCGCCCCGATCTTGCGCGACATCGAGCCGGTGTCGAAACGGACATCGCGGTTGGTGACGAAGTCGGCGGTCGGCGAGAAGTCGGCGTTGCCGAAGGCGCGGGTGCCCTTCTTGGAGAACAGCGCCAAAGCCTCGGGGCTGGCAGCGACCAGCAGGTCGCAGGCGATCAGCACATCGGTGGCGGCGCCGGGGATGCGGCCGCCGACCACAGTGTCCTCGGTCTCGCCGATCTTGACGTGGCTGAACACCGAGCCGCCCTTCTGGGCCAGACCCGTCATGTCGACCACGCTGGCCGAGCGGCCGTCCACGTGAGCGGCCATGGCCAGGATCGAGGCGACGGTGGTCACCCCCGTGCCGCCGATGCCGGTGAACAGGATGCGGCGCACGCCGTCGAGCGGCTCGAACTCCGGCAGCGGGGTCGAATCGGCGGTGAGCGCCGGCATTTTCTTGGCCTGGGCGTTCTCGGCCCCGGTCAGGGTGATGAAGCTGGGGCAGAAGCCGTCGACGCAGCTGTAGTCCTGGTTGCAGGTCGACTGGTTGATCTTGCGCTTGCGGCCGAACTCGGTGTTCAGCGGCTCGACCGAGACGCAGTTGCTCTTCTTGGAGCAGTCGCCGCAGCCTTCGCAGACTAGCGGGTTGATGAAGACCCGTTGCGGGGCCTTGGCCATCGTGCCGCGCTTCCGCCGCCGGCGCTTTTCGGTGGCGCAGGTCTGGTCGTAGAGCAGGACCGTCACCCCGGGGGTGTCGCGCAGCTGACGCTGCACCGCCAGCAGTTCCGAGCGGGGATGCACCTGCACGCCGGGGGCCAGGTCACTGATGCCCTCGTAGCGGGCGACGTCGTCCACCACGATAACCGTCTTGGTGATGCCCTCGGCAGCGAGCTGGCGGGTGATCTGGGCGGGGGTGAAGCCGCTCTCGGCCGTCTGGCCGCCGGTCATGGCGACGGCGTCATTGAACAGCAGCTTGTAGGTAATGTTGGCCTTGGCGGCGATCGCCCCGCGGATGGCCAGTGAGCCGGAGTGGTTGTAGGTGCCGTCGCCCAGGTTCTGGAAGACGTGCTTTTCGGTGGTGAAGGGCGAGGCGCCGACCCAGGTCAGGCCCTCGCCGCCCATATGGGTGTTCAGGTCGGTGGTCGGGTCGTTGAAACTGGCCATGTAGTGGCAGCCGATGCCGGCCAGGGCCCGGCTGCCTTCCGGCAGCTTGGTCGAGCTGTTGTGCGGGCAGCCCGAGCAGAAGAAGGGCTTGCGCTGCTGGTCGCTGGCCAGGGTCACGGCGGCCATCGAGGCGGCCGAGACCTTGTCCAGATAGGCCTGGGCCCGCTCGCGGTGCGGCCCGGCGGGCAGGCGGCTGTAGAGGTGAAGGGCGATGGCGGCGACGCTGAGCGAGCCGGTCTCCTCCATCAGCGGCGCGCCGTTTTCGTCGTGCTTGCCGATGATGCGGGGGCGGGCATGGGCCGGCAGGTCATAGAGGGCGGCGCGGGCCTGAGGTTCGATAAGCGCCCGCTTATGCTCGATGACCATCAAAGTCTCGAGACCGGCGGCGAAGGCCCTCAGGCCCAGCGGCTCCAACGGCCAGGGCATGCCGACCTTGTAGATCGAGACGCCGCGCGCGGCGGCCTCGGCCAGGCTGATGCCCATGGCCGTAAAGGCTTCCAGCACGTCCTTGTAGCCCTGGCCCGTGCAGACGATACCCAGCTGCGGCCGCGAAGACGTCAGCACCGCCCGGTCCAGGCCGTTGGCGCGGGCGAACGCCATGGCGGCGGGGAGCTTGTGGTTGCGGAGACGCAGCTCCTTTTCCAGCGGCTGGTCCTTGGTGCGGATGTGCAACCCGCCCGGCGGCATCGGGAAGGTCTCGGGAATGACGATCCTGTGGCGGTCGATCGAGACGTCGATGGTGACGCCGCTGTCCATGGTGTCAGCCAGGGCGATCAGCCCGACCCACAGGCCGGAGAAGCGCGACATGGCCAGGCCCATCAGCCCGTAGTCGAGAACCTCCTGCACATCGGCCGGCGACAGCACCGGCATCTCGAAGTCCTGGAAGGCGAACTCGCTCTGCGACGGCAGGGTCGAGGACTTGCAGTTATGGTCGTCACCGGCCACGGCCAGCACGCCGCCATTGGCCATCGTACCCGCGAAATTGGCGTGCTTAAACACATCGCCCGTACGATCGACGCCGGGGGCCTTGCCGTACCACATGGCGTTGACGCCATCATACTTGGCGCCGGGGAAGAGGTTGGCCTGCTGGCTGCCCCAGACAGCGGTGGCGGCCAGGTCTTCGTTGAGGCCTTCCTGGAAGACCACTTCATGCTTGGTCAGCAGCTTGCGCTGGCGCGCCGCCTGCTGGTCCAGCCCGCCGAGCGGCGAGCCGCGATAGCCGGAAATATAGCCGGCCGTGTTCAATCCCGCCCGCTGATCGAGCCGTCGCTGGTCGAGCATCACCCGGATTAAAGCCTGCACTCCGGTGATGAACGCGCGACCGTCTTCGAGAAGATATTTGTCGTCCAGCGTCACATCGGCGTGCCGCATTGAAAAATCTTTCCTTTGGGGGATGGGGATCGGCTTGCAAGAATATATAAGTGCTGTGAAATTGTTTGCCAAAGCCATGCCCGCCAATCAGCGCCTCGCAGCACGTTCGGGGCGCGGAATGGCAAACTGGGGGAAGAAAGTTTGTCTGAGACGCTAGACGCGGTTGACGCAAAAATCCTGGATTTGATTCAACACGACGCCGGCCTGTCGGTTGCCGAGATCGCCGAGCGAGTTGGTTTGTCCTCCAGCCCGTGTTGGCGGCGGATCAAGCGGCTGGAAGATGCCGGCATCATCCAGCGCCGGGTGACCATCCTGGACCGCGAACTGCTGGGCCTGGGCTTCGAGGTCTACTGCACGGCCAAGCTCAGTCTGCCGACCAAGGAAAACCTGGAAAAGTTCGAGGCCGCCGTCGCCAAATGGCCGGAAGTGGTGCAGTGCGCCACCGTCACCGGGGCCGCCGACTACGAACTGCGGATCGTCACGCGCGACATGCACGCCTTCGACGACTTCCTGCGCGACAAGATTCTCGACCTGGGCGTGGTCTCCAACATCGAGAGCCGCATCGTCATCCGGGGCGTCAAGAACTCCACGGCCGTCCCGCTCGGCCTGGTCAGCCCCTATGTCAGCCCGCACGGCTAGACTGCTCGCCGCGGTCTGCGCGTTGGCGCTGATCGGGGCTGCTCCCGCTGAGAGCATGATAGAGCAGGTCTTCCGCCTGCGTACCGAGGCCGCCGACGCTGCCAAGGCCGGCGACCTGAGGACCGCCCAGGCTCGACTCGAAGCGGCGCGCACGCTGTTTCCGACCAGTCCGGGCGTGCTGATTCGGCTGGCGCGGGTCCAGGCGGCCAACGGCCAGCCCGAAGCCGCAGTCGCGACCCTGAAGGCCTACGCGGACCTGGGCCTAGTCCTGGACGTTGCCGCCGATCCCGATCTCAAGGGCTTGGCCGGCCGGCCGGACTTCGCCCCCGTCGCGGCGGCCATGAAAGCCAATGCCGAGCCGCGGGGCATGGCCAACCTTGTCATGACCATCGATCGCAGCGACTTCATTGGTGAAGGCGTGGCGGTTCTGGGCGACGATCTACTGTTAAGCGGCGTCGCGGCGCGGACCGTGCTGCGCGTGCACGAGGGCAAGGCTTGGCCTTTCCTACGGGACGAAAGCGGTACCGGCGCCCTGTTCGGCATGGCGGTGGATTTCGACGGCACGGTCTGGGTGGCCGAGGCATGGGGTGCGGATCTACCGGGCGGTTCGGGGCCCAGTCGGACGGGACTGCTGAAACTGGGGCCCGATGGCCATGTGCTGGCCCGCTATCCAGTGGCCGATAACGGCAAGCATCGGCAACTGGGCGACGTGATCATCGACCCCGAAGGGACGGTCTACGCGACCGACAGCGTCGGCGGCGGTGTCTATCGCCTTCGGGCCGGAGAGGCGGCACCCACCCTTTTTGCCCAGTCCAGCGCAATCAAGTCACCCCAGGGAATGGGCATCTGCGAGGGCGGCCTCTTGGTGGCTGATTACTCCAGCGGCCTCTATGTCATCGACCCGGAGAGCGGCAAGGTCCGCAGCGTTGAGGGCCAGGGTAAGGCCGCGCTCGTCGGGCTTGACGGTCTGGCCAGCGATCCGTCGGAGGACCGGCGCGACCTTCGCAGCCGGGTGACAACCCTCGACTTCATCGCCACCCAGAACGGCGTCGAGCCGCAACGGCTGATGGCGCTGCGGCTGGATCGCAGCTGCCGCAAGATGATCTGGGCCCAGCCCCGGCTCGCCAATCTGCGAGGCGTGGACGACCTGTCCCTGGGGGCGATGGGCGAGCACAGCTATTATTTCGTCGGCCACAGCCAGTGGGGCGCCTGGGGCGGCGAGGGCAAACCGGCCAGGGACGACCAACCGGTCCGGGTCTATAGTTCCCCCATCTTCTAGGGAGCCGAGCATGATCGAGCTGGTCATCGACCAACGCCGTAAGGACCTGGGCGGCTTCGAGGTCGGGCGCGTGCTGCCTTTCGCCGGCCACCGCACGGTCGGCCCCTTCATCTTCTTCGACCACATGGGTCCGGCGACGATGGCCAAGGGTCTGCCGCGCAGTGTCGACGTGCGGCCTCACCCGCATATCGGTCTCTCGACGGTCACCTATCTGTTCGATGGCGAGATCATGCACCGCGACAGCCTGGCCAGCGAGCAGGCGATCAAGCCGGGCGAGGTCAACTGGATGATCGCCGGCAAGGGCATCACCCACTCCGAGCGCTTCGAGAAGGCCCGGCGCGAGGGCGACATGCTGCACGGCATCCAGGCCTGGGTCGCCCTGCCCGACGGCCATGAAGAGATCGACCCCGGCTTCTTCCACCATGGCCCCGAGGACCTGCCCACCTACGAAGGCGGCGGGATGTGGGCGCGGCTGGTGGCCGGCAAGGCGTTCGGCGCCGAGGCTAGGGTCAAGACCCACTCGCCGATGTTCTATGTCCACTGGCGGCTGGACGCTGGAGCCAAGGCCCAGCTGCCTGCGGAATACCCCGAGCGCGCCGCCTATGTCGCCGAGGGCTCGGTCGAGGTGGACGGCCACACCTACAATGCCGGCCAGATGCTGGTCTTTGCTCCAGGCCAGGCGGTCACCTTCACGGCCGTGACGACGGCCATCATCATGCTGCTGGGCGGCGAGCCGATCGGTCCCCGCTTCATCGAGTGGAACTTCGTCTCCTCGTCCAAGGAGCGCATCGAGCAGGCCAAAGCCGACTGGCGAGCCGGCCGCATGAAGCTGCCCGACCTGGACCACGACGAGTTCATCCCGCTGCCGGGTGATCCGCCCCCGGCCGCGAACCCGATGTCTTGATCAGGCCGCCAAGGCCGCCAGCGACCGGCGCGCCGACAAGGCGTACTCGATTCCGGTCCACCAGGTGACGGCGGTCGCCAGCCAGAGCAGGCCGAACGAGGTCATCTGCGCGTAATCGGCCAGATGGCCCTCTTCAGGCAGCCCCCAGAGGGTCCAGCCGAAGATGAAGAGCAGGAAGCCCAGGGCGAAGAGCTGCAGTGTGGTCTTCCACTTGGCCAGCAGGGTCACCGGCAGCTTGATGCCGCGCGGCGCCAGGGCCTCACGCATGGCGCTGACGGCGAACTCGCGAAACAGCATCAGGCCGCCCGCGACGGCGGCGGTCCAGCTGTGGACCAGGGCCAGGGCGATGACCATGCCGGCCACCAGCACCTTGTCGGCGATCGGGTCCAGGATGGCGCCCACGACGCTGACCGCATCCAGCTTTCGGGCCAGCCAGCCGTCGACGAAATCGGTCAGGGCCGCGACGATGAAACCGAAGAAGGCCAGGAAATACAGGAACTTCGCCGCCATGATGGGCGCCAGTCCGAGCTTGGCGGCCAGGGCGGGCAACGGCGGAAAGGCCAGGGACGTCAGGGCCAGGAACACCACCAGGGTGAGCGCCAGCCGCAAGCCAGTGATGATGTTGGGAAGGGTTTTCATGACCTGTCTTAGCCTACTTCCGGAAGAAGTCATGGATGCGTTGCGCCAGTGGGCCACTAACGCCCTCGACCTTCCCCAGATCCGCCACCGCCGCTCTGGACACGCCTTTGGCCGAGCCGAACGCGTGTAGCAGCGCCTTCTTGCGGCCCGGTCCCACGCCCTCGATCTCGTCGAGCGGGTTCTTCTTCATGTCGATGGCCCGGCGGGCGCGGTGCGTGCCGATCGCGAAGCGGTGGGCCTCGTCGCGCAGCCGCTGCAGGTAATAAAGCACCGGCGACTTGGGCTCGAGCATGAAGGGATCGCGCCCGTCGATGAAAAACCGCTCCAGCCCGGCGTCGCGGTCCGGCCCCTTGGCCACGCCCACCACGGCGATGTCGTCGACTCCGAGATCCACCATGATTTCCAGAGCGGCGGCCAACTGCCCTGCCCCGCCGTCGATCAACACCAGGTCCGGGCGCGGCGAGGACACGGCCTCGCCGGTCTCTTCTTCCTTGACCATGCGGGCGAAGCGCCGGCGCAGCACCTCACGCATCATGCCGTAGTCATCGCCGGGGGTCAGGTCGGTGCTCTTGATGTTGAACTTGCGGTACTGGTTCTTCTGAAAACCCTCGGGCCCGGCCACGATCATGCCGCCGACGGCGTTGGTCCCCATGATGTGGCTGTTGTCATAGACCTCGATCCGCTCGGGCGGCATGTCCATCCCGAACGCCTCGGCCACGCCGTTGAGCAGCTTGGTCTGGGCCGAGCCCTCGGCCATCTTGCGGCCCAGGGCCTCGCGGGCGTTGGTCAGGGCCTGGGCAACCAGGTCGCGTTTCTCACCCCGCTGCGGCCGGCTGATCTCGACCTTGCGGCCGGACTTGATGGCGAAGGCCTCAGCCAGCAGCTCGCGCTCGGCCGGCTCCAGGCTGACCAGGATCATCCGGGGGATAGGCTTGTCCTCGTAGAACTGACCGATGAAGGCGGCCATGATCTCCTCGTCGGTGTCACTCTTGTCGACCCGGGGGAAGTAGGCGCGGTTGCCCCAGTTCTGTCCGGCGCGGAAGAAGAACACCTGGATACAGGCCTGGCCGCCCTCGCTGTGCAGGGCGATCACATCGGCCTCGTCGACCGTCTCGGGATTGATGCCGGTCTCCTGGGCGACGCTGGCCAGGGCCCGGATGCGGTCGCGCAGGCGGGCGGCGCGCTCGAACTCCATCTCGTCGGAGGCGGCCTGCATCTCGGCGGCCATCTTGCCGGTCACCGCCCGGCTTTTGCCCCGCAGGAAAAGTTCGGCCTGTTCGACCAGGTCGCCGTAGTCTTCCAGGCTGATCAGTCCGGTGCAGGGCGCGCTGCAGCGGCGGATCTGGTGCAGCATGCAGGGCCGGGTGCGGCTCTCGTAGACACTGTCAGAGCAGGACCGCAGCAGGAAGGCCTTCTGCAGGGTGTTGAGGGTGCGGTTGACGGCCCCGGCGCTGGCGAAAGGACCGAAATAGTCGCCCTTGATGCTATGCGCCCCGCGATGCTTGCGCAGCTGGGCGGCCGGGTGTTCGCGGCGGATGACGATTTCGGGGAAGCTCTTGTCGTCGCGCAGCAACACGTTGAAGCGGGGCTTCAGCTGCTTGATCAGGTTGATTTCCAGCAGCAAGGCGTCGGTCTCGGTCTTGGTCGAGACGAATTCCATGGCCCGGGTCTGGTCGACCATATGGGCGATGCGGTTGGTGTGAAACCGGCCCTGGGCGTATTGGATCACCCGCTTCTTCAGCGAGCGGGCCTTGCCCACGTACAGCACCTCGCCCGCCGCATCGATCATGCGGTAGACGCCCGGCGCGTCGGGCAGACGGCGGGTATAGTCCTTGATCAGCGCGGCGCCGGTCAGGGCGGGAGATTCGGTCAGGTCAGGCACGGCCCAGATATAGGGCATTCCCCCGCCCGGCGCCGCCCAGGCTTGTCAGCAGCCGGCTTGATCCCATGGCCGAACCCGCGCGTAACTGACAAAACTGCTTCTGGGGGAGACAGAAGAATGACCCATCTGAACCGCCGCGGCCTGCTGGCCGCCTCCGCCGCCTTCACAGTGGCGGCCTGCACGCCCCCCGCCAAGCCGCCGGCCAAGCCTGTCGTCACCGAGGGCATGGCCGCCGTGCCCGGCGGCAAGGTCTGGTGGCGCAAGGTCGGCGAGGGCGACAAGGCTCCCCTTCTAACCCTGCATGGCGGCCCCGGCGCCGGTCATGACTATCTTGAGCCCCTGGCCGCCCTGGCCGACCAGAGGCCGGTGATCTTCTATGACCAGCTGGGCTGCGGACGCTCCGAAAAGCCGGCCGACAACAGCCTCTGGACAATGGACCACTTCGCCGCGGAGATCGACGCGCTCCGCGAGACGCTGAAGCTCGACCGGGTCTGCATGCTGGGCCACAGCTGGGGCGGCTTCCTGATTGTGGACTACATGACCGACCGCGCTCCCAAGGGCGTCGAGGCCTTGGTCCTGGCCTCCGGCTCGGCCAGCTTTCCGCAGGCGACGCGCGGCATCCTGGGACTGGTCGCCGCCATGCCGAATGGCGCGGGCGCCCGCATCCATGCCCTGGAAAGGGCCGGCCAAGCGCAGAGCCAAGAATACCAGGATCTGGTGAACCAGTTCTACGCGATGCACGTGTTCAGGGGCGACCCCAACAACCCCCTGTTCCAGGCGACGATCAAGAACCTGACGTCGACCCCGGTCTATCCCGTGATGAACGGCCCCAATGAATTCACCATCACCGGCAACCTCAAGGACTGGGACCGAACGCCGCAGCTAGGCAAAATCGACTGCCCGACCCTGATTACAACCGGCGAGTTCGACGAGGTAAGCCTGGATTGCGCCCAGACCCTCAACCAGGGAATCCGCGGCTCCCGCCTGGAGGTGCTGAAGGGGGCCTCTCACCTTTACACGCTGGAGCAGCCGGACACCTACAACGCCCTCATTCGCGGCTTCCTGGCGGACAAGGCCTAATCACGGAATTTGCCCATTATGGGTACCCGTTTGGGTAGTATCGTGGCGCCACTTGTAACCCTAGGCCTTGTTTTCCGTTTACCAAATCTACAGGGACGCATACTCTAAACGCAGTACTCCGCTGCGCTGAGAGACGGGGCCGCATGCCGCCTACGAGTGGCAATCGTCAGCCATAGTCGCCCAGGCCTTAATGTAAGGGCTCCTGGAGACTTGCGGCAGTCGACAACGCCCTGACCGTCAATCATCGCCGCGCAAAATTTCTGGCGAAAGGCCAAGTTCATGCCTCTTTTTCTGGACGGCGACGGCGGCGACAACATCCTGGACGGCGGAGCCGGGGACGACATCCTGAACGGTCTGGGCGGTAACGACACGCTCACCGGCAACGGCGGCAACGATACGCTGGACGGCGGCACGGGCGCCGACACCATGACCGGCGGGACGGGCGACGACATCTACTACGTCGACGATGCAGGCGACACCACCGTCGAGGCCAGCGGTGAGGGCTATGATGTCGTCCACACGACCATCGATTGGACGCTCAGCGCCAATATCGAAGCCCTGGTCCTGGACGGCGTCGCCAACATCAACGGCACTGGCAATACCGCCGACAACTTCATGATCGGCAACAGTGGGAACAACACGCTCGACGGCGGCAATGGTGACGACATCATCAAGGCCGGCGACGGCAATGACATCGTGCTGGGCGGGATCGGCAATGACGTCCTGCTCGGCCAGGACGGAAACGACAACGTTTCCGGACAGGACGGCAACGACGTTCTGCGGGGCGGCAATGGCGATGACATCCTCAGCGGCGGCAACGGCCAGGACATTCTGGAGGGCGGCGCGGGAACGGACACGCTTTCGGGCGGCTCTGGCGCTGACCAGCTCGATGGCGGTGACGACAACGACAGCCTGGACGGCGGGGACGGCAACGATGTGCTGACCGGGGGTCTGGGCGCTGACGCCATGACCGGCGGCGCCGGCGACGATGTCTACTATGTGGACAACACCAGCGACACGACCATCGAGGCCGGCGGAGAAGGCACGGACGTCGTCTACGCCACCGTCAACTGGACCCTTTCGGCCAACACCGAAAAGCTCATTCAAGACGGCGCGGACAATATCGACGGGACGGGTAACGGCCTGGACAACGCGCTTTATGGCAATAGCGGGAATAACACCCTCGACGGCGCCGGCGGCGACGACCTCATCAAGGGCGGCAGCGGCAGCGACACCCTGAACGGCGGAACGGGGAGCGACACCCTGATCGGGGAGGATGGCGACGACACGCTGAACGGCGGCAGCGGCATCGACGGTATGACCGGCGGCGCCGGCGACGACACCTACTATGTGGACAGCACCAGCGACACCACCGTCGAGGTGGGCGGTGAAGGCTATGACACCGTCCATTCAACAGTGAACTGGACGCTGGCGGCCAACACCGAACGGCTGATCCTGGACGGTTCCAGCGCCATCAGCGCCACCGGCAACGCCGCCGACAACGTCCTGGTCGGCAACAGCGGCGACAACACGCTGGACGGCGGAGCGGGCGCCGACGCGATGGCGGGTGGCCTGGGCGATGACCTCTACGTGGTCGACAATGTGGGTGACACCACGGTCGAGGCCAGCGGCGAAGGCAACGACGTCGTCTATGCCAGCATCTCCTGGACGCTCAGCGCCAATTTGGAAACCCTGGCGCTGATCGGCACAGACAACATCAATGGCACGGGCAACAGCGCCGCCAACCTCATGGTTGGCAACAGCGGCAACAACGTCATGGATGGCGCCGGCGGCGACGACCTGATCAAGGCCGGCGGCGGCGACGACACCGTACTGGGCGGACTGGGCGCCGATCAGATCCTCGGCGGCGACGGCAATGACAATATTGACGGCGGCGACGGCGCCGATCGCCTCGATGGCGGAAACGGCAATGACATCGTCTCCGGCGGCGACGGCAACGACATCATCGATGGCGGAGCCGGCGCCGACAATTTGTCAGGCGGCAATGGCGCGGACCAGCTCAACGGCGGTATCGGCAACGACATCCTGACCGGCGGCGCGGGCAATGATGTGTTGACCGGCGGCAAGGGCGCCGACGCCATGACCGGGGGCGCCGGGGACGACACCTACTATGCCGACGATGCCGGCGACACGGCTGTCGAGGCCTTGGGCGAAGGGACGGACGTCGTCTTCTCCACGGTGAGCTTCACACTTGGCGCCAATCTCGAAAATCTGGTCCTGGTCGATGGCTCGGGCGTCATCAATGGGACCGGCAACGGGTCGGACAATACGCTTATCGGCAACGAAAAGGCGAACGTCCTGTCTGGCGGGGCTGGGGATGACGTCCTTAAGGGCGGCGGCGGCAATGACACCCTGATCGGGGGAATCGGATCCGATATCATGGTCGGCGGTTTGGGCGCGGACACCTACGTGGTCACCAACGCCTCGATGCACACCAGCGGTGCGATCGAGGTCGACACGGTCAACGACATGATCAAGGCGCAGGGCGACCTGCTGGATCTGTCGGCTATTGACGCCGACACCGGCGCCGGCGGGGACCAGGCCTTCCAGCTGGTCGAAGGCTTTACCCAGCACGCCGGCGAGATGACGCTCAGCTTCGCAGGGGGTATCACCCTGCTCAGCCTCGACGTCGACGGCGACGGCCGGTCCGATTACCAGATGAAGATCGCCGGCAACGTCACGGGCGACAGCGGCGGTTGGGTTCTCTAACCCCGATTAGAATTCCCGGAAGGGCTTGAGCCGGACCCGCGTGCGGTGGTCGGCGGGCCCTTCGGCCTGACCTTCGACGCCCTGGCCGCGATAGTAGTTCTTCTGCCAGCCGTCGGCCTGAGCCTTGGACCCCGTCGTCTTGAGGTCGGCGTTGAAACCGTTGCGGCTGGCTGACCAGGCCTCGTACTGAGCCTTGAGTTCCGGGTTGGCCTCCAGCGGGATGCGGCGGGGCTGGATGCGCTCCAGCCCTCCCCGCTCGACCGGGAAGATGTGACAGAAGGGCTCGCCCTTCTCGAACCGGGTCATGATCCCGGGCCGGGTGAAGATCCAGTTCATCGTGAAGGTGAAGGGGGCCCAGTCGGTCTCGATCACCCCGGTCAGCGGATAGACGCCGTCCTTGGGCCGGTTGATCGGCCCCCCACACCAGATGTCGTAGCCCGGTGAGGTGCGCATCAGGGCGTTGACGTGGAAGGTGAAGATGCCGTGGCCGAAATGGCTGATCGCCGGGGCGTGGGTCCCCGGATCGGCCTGGATGACCACCGCCTCCAGTCCCGGCCCGCCAGTCCAGCCGACCGCGAAACCGGCGGGGTTCAGCACCTCCCAGCCATGGGCGTTGGCGATGTTCAGCGGCAGGCAGCGATAGGCGTAGCGCTCGTGGGTGGCGTCCATCCACGGCCGCTCGTGCGGCGCAGGCCGGATATCGAACGCCGAGCCGTCGATGGCGTAGGCAACCAGGGTCTGGGCCTCGCCGACCTGGCCATGGCCCGCGGGTTTGGTTTCGTCAGTCACGCCCAGTCCTTCAGTCACGCCCAGTCCTTCGGTCACTCACAGTCTCCTCGGTCCGCCGTCCGCGTCTGGCTAACGCGGAAGCGGTCCCTACGGCAACGACAGATCATGAAATGATCCAGTCCCCATGGTGCGAGATCTGGTCCAGCAGGACCGGCTCGATTCCAACCCAGTTGACCCCGGCGGCCCAGCTATGGGGCAGACGTTCGGTCGCCTCCGGCACGCCGTCGGGCTGAACGGCCACGGCCTGGACCTTGTCGACCGCCAGCGGCATCGCCGCCGGGGCCGAGGCCGGCGTGATGATGAAGCTGGCGGAGGTGAGGCTGGCCGCCGAGACGCCGGACAACAGGATGGTGGCGCCGTCGGACAGGGTTATCCGTGCGCCGGACACCAACTGAGTAACGCTCACAAAGCCGCCGTAGGCCGAGATGTCTATCAGATCCTCTCCGATGACAAAGTCGGTGATGGTGTTGGTCCCATCCCCAGCCGTGAAGACAAAGGTGTCGCGACCCGCGCCGCCGGTCAGGGTGTCGGTCCCCGCGCCGCCGACCAGGACATCGTCACCGTCGCCGCCATTCAGCTTATCGGAACCGTCGCCACCCTCGAGACGATCATTGCCGCCCAGGCCCGACAGCGTGTCGTTACCGCCGAGGCCCTGGATCAGGTCCTTGCCGGCGTCGCCGGTCAGGGTGTTGCCGGCATTGGTCCCGACCAGGATGTGGTCAAAGAGCGGCGGCGGGGGTGGCGGCGGACTCGGTGGAGGACTGGGCGGAGGACTGGGTGGCGGCGCCGGAGGCGGCGACACCGGCGGGGGTGATGGCGGAGGGCTCGGGGGCGGGCTGACCGGAGGCGGGCTAACCGGCGGGGGCGAAGGCGGCGGGGCCGGCGGGCTGGGCAGGGTCGCGCCGATGACGCTGGCCACGGTGATCTGCGAGGCCGTGACATTGGTCAGCAAGACCATGTCGCCGCCGGAGAAAACCAGCATGGCGTCGGCGCCGCTCTGGGTGATTGACTCCACTGCGCCGAAGGCTGACGCGTCGATCAGGTCCTGGCCGACGGTGAAGTCGAACACGGTGTCCGAACCGCCGCCCGGCGCGAACACGAAGACGTCTGCCCCGGCGCCGCCGGTCAGGAAATCTGTCCCGGCGCCGCCGATGAGGATGTCGTCGCCGTCACCGCCGTTCAGCGTGTCGTTGCCGGCCCCGCCATCCAGGCGGTCGGAGCCGCCATTGCCGTTCAGGGAGTCGTTGCCGTTCAGGCCGTTGATCTGTTCGTTGCGGCTGTCGCCGTTGAGCACATTGGCGGCGTTGGTGCCGTTCAGCGTCCGGGCATAGGCCACCGGCGGCGGCGACACCGCGGGCGGCGGCGAAGGCGGGGGAGCCGGGGGCGGCGAAGGCGGCGGACTCACCGGCGGCGGCGATGGGGGCGGAGACACCGGCGGTGGTGAAGGTGGCGGGCTCACCGGGGGGGGACTGGGCGGCGGCGCCGGCGGCGGGCTCGGTGGTGGGGCGGGAGGCGGCGCCGGCGGTGGCGGCGGGCTGGGCAGGGTCGCGCCGATCACGCTGGCGACTGTGATCTGCGAGGCCGTCACGCCCATCAGCAGCGCCGAGTCACCGCCGGAGAAGGTCAGCAGGGTGTCGGCGCCGCTCTGGGTGATCGATTGAATAACGCCGTAGGCCGATGCGTCGATCAGGTCTTCGCCAACCACGAAGTCGGTGACGGTGTCAGAACCACCGCCCGGCGCAAAGACGAAGACGTCGACACCCGCACCGCCGGTCAGGAAGTCGCTGCCGGCGCCGCCGATGAGGATGTCGCCGCCGTCACCGCCAATGAGCGTGTCGTTGCCGGCGCCGCCGTCCAGGCGGTCGGAGCCGCCCTGACCGCTCAGCGAGTCATTGCCGTTCAGGCCGTTGATCTGCTCGTTGCGACTGTCGCCGGTCAGGAAGTTGGCGGCGTTGGTGCCGTTCAGCGTGCGGGCATAGGTCACCGGCGGCGGCGACACCGCGGGTGGCGGCGAAGGCGGAGGCGCCGGGGGCGGACTCACGGGCGGTGGGCTGACCGGCGGCGGAGATGGCGGTGGTGACGGCGGAGGACTGGGCGGCGGGGCCGGAGGCGGCGATGGCGGTGGCGCCGGCGGCGGGCTTGGCGGCGGGGCGGGAGGCGGCGGCGGCGGGCTTGGCAGGGTCGCGCCGATAACGCTGGCGACCGTGATCTGCGCGGCTGTCACGCCCTGCAGCAGCGCCGTTTCGCCGGCCGAGAAGGTGATTAGCGTATCGCTGCCCTGCTGGACGATCGACTGGATCGCCCCGAACGCCGAGGCGTCGATCAGGTCTTCGCCAACCACGAAGTCGGTGACGGTGTCAGAACCACCGCCCGGCGCGAAGACGAAGACGTCCACGCCTGCCCCGCCGGTCAGGAAATCGCTGCCGGCGCC
This sequence comes from Caulobacterales bacterium, assembly GCA_038236615.1. Lineage (GTDB taxonomy): Bacteria > Pseudomonadota > Alphaproteobacteria > Caulobacterales > Caulobacteraceae > Caulobacter. The sequence goes on along the minus strand of JBBRZO010000011.1, from coordinate 5,054 downwards.
GCCGATCAGAATGTCACTGCCGTCGCCGCCGTTAAGCGTGTCGTTGCCCGCGCCACCGTCCAGGCGGTCGGAACCGCCCAGACCGCTGAGCGAGTCATTGCCGTTGAGGCCGTTGATCTGTTCGTTGCGGCTGTCGCCGGTCAGGAAGTTGGCGGCGTTGCTGCCGTTCAGGATGCGGGAATAGGTCACCGGCGGCGGCAAAACGGCCGGCGGGGGCGGTGGCGGAGGTGGCGGCGGACTGACAGGCGGCGGACTGGGAGGCGGAGCCGGCGGCGGTGAGGGCGGCGGAGCCGGCGGCGGTGAGGGAGGCGGGCTCGGCGGCGGCGCAGGCGGAGGCGGAGGCGATGGCGGGGGAACCGGAGGAGGAGAGCCAGGCGGCGGCGGCGATGCGACCGGCGGGCTGGCGTCCGGCGAGGCATACCGATGGATCGAGGCCACAAATTCGTTGGTGATGGTGGCGCCCAACAGGTTGATCGAGCCGCCGTCCAACCTGATCACCACGCCAGTCGAACTGAGTTCATACGTGAAATCGTTGAAACCGATCAGGTCCAACGTATCGCCAGCCAGCGGATTATAGTCGCGGATGATGTCGGCGCCGTCGCCCAGCGCATAGATGAACCGGTCCGCGCCGGCGCCGCCGGTCAGGTCATCACTTCCCAGGCCGCCGATGACCGTGTCATCGCCATCACCGCCGTTGAGGATGTCGCCGCCCGACCGACCGCGCAGCACATCCGCGCCGCCCAGGCCGTTGAGGGTCTCGGCCGCGCCCGTGCCGTCGATGATCTCGCCCAGGGCTGTGCCCTGGATCGGTGCGCCCGAAGGCGTGGCGGGAGCCAGTTGGATAGCGTTGATCACCGCGGCGACGTCAGTCACGCCGCCCAGCGTGATCGTGCTGTGGTCCGTCAGGGTCAGCTGAACCGTTTCACCGTTGCTGGCCGCCTGGAAGCTGTTGATGCCTTCAAGCCGCAGCGTGTCGCCCTGGCTCGGGTTGAAGTCCGTTATGAACTCCTGAAGCCCGTCGCCGGCGCGGTAGATGAACAGGTCCGCGCCGGCGCCGCCGGTCACCGTGTCCCGCCCCGCCCCGCCATCGATAATGTCGTCTCCATCGCCGCCATCGATCTGGTCCGAACCGGCAAAACCCCGCAGCGTGTCGTTGCCGCCGAGCCCGAACATGAAGTCGCTGGAGTCGCTGCCGTTGATGACGTCGGCCCCGGCCCCGCCGGTCATGCTGGCAGAGGGCGGTGGCAAGGCCGGGGGCGGGCTGGCCGCCGGTGGCGCCGGGGGCGGCGAACCGGTCAGGCCGATGAAATTGGCGGCCGTCAGGGTGCTGGCGTCCAGGTTGCTCAGCCGCAGCACGGCGCCGCTGGCGAAGCTGACCACAGTATCGGCGCCGTCCTGCTCTATGGCGCTGTAGCTGCCGATGCCGGTGACGTCGATGCGGTCGACCCCGGCGACGAAATCGGTGATCACATCGATATTGACCAGATTGTCGGCGACGAAAACATCGGCCCCGTCGCCGCCAGACAGGATGTCGTTACCTTCACCCCCGCTCAGCCGGTCGGCGCCGTCGTCACCCGCCAGAACGTCGTTGCCATCTTCGCCAAAGATCAGATCGTCTCCTGCATCGCCGCTGGCGGAATCGTTGCCGGTTCCCAGGTGGATGAGGTCGTTGCCGTCCCCGCCTCGGGCGCTATCGTTGCCGGCCTTGGCGTCCAGGATATCGTTGCCATCCCCGCCCTGCAGACCGTCCGCCCCCGCGCCGCCGATCAGAGTGTCGTCACCGCCCAGACCCGAGAGCAGCGAAGCATTGCCCGCGGTGAGGATATTGTTCAGGGCGTTGCCGGCCAATTGTTGCGCGCTCGCCGTGGCGATGAGATTTTCGACATTGTCGGCCAGGGCATAGTTGTTCAGGGCGGTTCGCACGGTATCCGTGCCCGCGCCCGCCGCCTCGATAACGACGTCGTTGATCCCTACAACATAGGTGTCATCGCCCAGGCCGCCCCTCATCACGTCGGCCAGCTCGGCATCGTCGGCGCCGCCGTCCAGCAAATCGGCGCCGTCGCCGCCCCGCAGGTCGTCGGCGCCCTCGCCGCCAAAGAGCGAATCGTCCCCGTTCCCCCCTTCCAGCAGGTCATTGCCGGCCAGGCCACTCAAGGTGTCGGGGCCGTCCAGGCCCTGGATATGATCGGCGCCGCTGGTCCCGCTAAGGGTGTCGCCAGCGGCCGTACCGATCACGTCGTGATAGCTGGCGCCCAGTCCGATGAAGCTGGCATTGGTCAGGGCGCTGGCCTGGACGCCGGTCAGCGTCAGTTTCGCGCCGTCGATGAAGGTTATCACCGCATCGGCGCCGACCTGGGTCAGGTTGGCGTAGCTGCCATAGCCGCTAAGATCGATCAGGTCGGTCCCGACCGTAAAGTCGGTGATGGTGTCAGAACCGTTCCCGGGGCTGACCACGAACTGGTCGGCGCCGGCGCCGCCGGTCAAGGTGTCGTTGCCATTGCCCCCATCCAGGCGGTCGTCGCCAGTCCCGCCAGACAGGACGTCGGCGCCGAACCCACCGCTCAGCCGGTTGGCCGCCGCGTTGCCGGTGATGACGTCGTTGCCCGAGCCGCCGATGGCGTTCTCGATCACCACCCCCATTGCGATGGCCACATTACCTGTCAGCCCGCCGACGTTGGAGAAGGCGCCCTGGTTGAGGTTGATGATGGCGGCCTGATCATAGCCGGAGAAGTCGAAGGTGTCGTTGCCGCCGGCGTCCCACACCGCGAAGATCAGCTTGCTGCTGGCGCTGGTCGCCTGAAACCAGGCGCGGTCGGCGGTGGCGTTGAAGCCATAGACCGTGTCGCCCGTCCGCGTAGTCATGTTGGCGCCATACAGCCGCTGTGCCGCAGCGATGTCGTCCAGCATGGTGGTGGCTGGATAGAGCGGCCCGAAATCCCCGCCCGTTTCCAACTCGAAGAAATAGCTCATCACCGAGTACTGCTGACTGTCTTCGTAGTACGAAGCGTTGGCGGCATAGGTGAGGTCGGCGTTGGCGCCGGCGTCATAGTCGCTGGGGTGATCCAGGCCGATGGCATGGCCAATCTCGTGGACCAGGGTCAGGGCGCCATAGCCGCCGATCGACGGGGCCTTGTTCGAGGATTGCGTGAAGTTGACCCATACGTCCCCGGAGTCGGAGTCGGTCGGTGAACCGAAGGTGTTGTCCGGCAGAAAGGTGAAGGCCGCGGCGCCGGCCGAGCCGGTAGCGTAGTTCCCGAACAGAATCTGGGCCGCATTTGAATAGGCCGAGGCGCCGGTGGTCCCGCTGCCAACCCGCACGAAGATGATATTGGCGACGTCCGACCAGGCGGACAACGCCAGCAGGGTGGCGTTGATCTGGGCGGTCGTGAATTGTGAGAAGCCGGCCGTGTCGTCCGGCATGCCTGCGATCGGCGCGCTGACGCGGAACGCAAAAGTAACGGTGACGGCCGTTCCCAACACGCCGAAGGGATTCCAACTGGCGCCGTCGCGGGTAATCTGGGCAGCCGCCTGGTCGACGGTCAGCGAGTGTTTGCCATTGTCGCCGGTCCCGCCGCGCTGGTCTGCATTGAGGAAGCCGCGCGTCCCGCGTGGGAAGGCCTGGTAGTGGCCGAAGCTGTCCGCCTGGAAAGTGCGCGCGCCATCGCCGCCGATGGACGCGAAGCCGGTCGAATCTACTTCCGGCCGTCCATCCATGTCGTAAGGCACGGTACTTCCCCCAAAACACTACTGAACGGCGAAATTACGAGCTTCGCGACCGCGCCGCAAGCTTAGGGATGGCGCGACAGATCTCGCACGCCCTAGCTGATGATCCAGTCTCCATGAGATGAAGCCGCGTCGATGAGGCCGCCGGGCTGGTAGCCGGCCCAGTCGGCATGGGTCGACCAGGCCAGGGCCAGTTTCGGCGGATCCTGACTGAGCGCCACCTCGTCCGCGTGGACCGCCTGAACCTTGAGCTGGGCCAGCGGCATGGCGGCGGTCTGTGGCGAGGCGACCGTCGTGATGAAGCTGGCCGAGGTCAGGCTGGCGGCGCTGACGCCGCTGACCGTGACGTAGGAGCCGTCACTGAAGATGACCTTGGCCCCGCCGGCGGTCTGGGTGATCGTGCTGAAGCCGCCGAACACCGAGCAGTCGATCAGGTCCTGGCCCACCTGGAAGTCGGTGATGGTGTTGGCCCCGTCTCCGAAGCCGAACACGAAGATGTCGGCCCCGGCCCCGCCGGTCAGAGTATCGGTCCCCGCCCCGCCGACCAGCACGTCATCGCCGTCGCCGCCGTTCAGCTTGTCGCTCCCGTCGCCGCCTTCCAGGCGGTCGTTGCCGGCCATGCCGCTCAGGGTGTCGTTGCCGCCCAGGCCCTGGATCAGGTCCTTGCCGGCGTCCCCGGTCAGGGTGTTGCCGGCGTTGGTGCCGACCAGGGTGTGGTCGAACAACGGCGGCGGGGGCGGCGGCGGTGGGCTGGGTGGCGGCGCCGGGGGTGGTGATGGCGGTGGTGACGGAGGTGGAGAAGGCGGTGGCGAAGGCGGCGGGCTCGGCGGGGGGGCCGGTGGAGGCGGTGGTGACGGCAGGGTCGCCCCGATGACGCTGGCGGTGGTGATCTGCGAGGCGGTGACGCCCATCAACAGCACGGTCTCGCCGGCCGAGAACACCACCAAGGCGTCGGAACCCTGCTGGCTGATCGATTGGATGGAGCCGAACCCTGAGGCGTCGATCAGGTCCTGGCCGACAACGAAGTCGGTGACGGTGTCGGACCCACCGCCCGGCGAGAACACGAAGACGTCGCTCCCCGCTCCACCGGTCAGGACGTCGGTCCCCGCGCCGCCGATCAGGATGTCGTCGCCATCGCCACCATTGAGCTGGTCATTGCCGATCCCGCCGTCCAGGCGATCGGAACCGCCCAGGCCGTTCAACACGTCATTGCCGCCCAGGCCGTTGATCTGGTCGTTGCGGCTGTCGCCGCTGGAGGTGTTGTTGTTGTTGTTGCCGTTGATGGTCCGGGCATAGGCCACCGGCGGCGGTGACACAGCCGGAGGAGGGCT
>JBBRZO010000010.1:0-188602 GCA_038236615.1 Caulobacterales bacterium | reverse complement strand
GCGTCGGCGGCAGCGGCAGGCGCGGCGTCGGCGGCAGCGGCAGGCGCGGCGTCGGCGGCAGCGGCCGGAGCAGCGGCGTCAGCGGCGGCAGCGGCGTCGGCGGGCTTGTCGGCGGGCTTGCCGCAGGCGGCGACGGACAGAGCGGCGACAGCGGCGCCGGCGATCAGAACTTTGCGAAGCATTTCCTGGTCCCCTTTGAGGAGTTTGTTATTGCGCCCTCAAGGGACGCATGGGGGACTATGCGCCGCTTTGCGGGAAGCGCAAGCCAAGACTTCACGCCTGCGTGATCACTTTTTTCGCCTCCAGGGGAGGCCTGGCGTCAGCCCTCGGCCGGAATATTCGACAGCGCCTCTTCCAGCTCCAGGAAGCTGGGCTGCGACGTCGAGGGGACGCTGCCCCGGCCGATCTCGACCGAAATCTGGGCGGCGTTGCCGTGCAGATGGGCGACCAGCACCGACTGGATGATTCGGTAGAAGGCCCCTTCCTCGTTGACCACGTCGAGCATCCGGGCGGCCAGCGGGCCGACGATGCCATAGGCCAGGAACACCCCCATGAAGGTGCCGACCAGGGCCCCGCCGATCATCTCGCCCAGGACTTCCGGCGGTTCGGTGATGGCGCCCATGGTCTTGATCACCCCCAGCACGGCGGCGACGATGCCCAGGGCCGGCAGGGCGTCGGCCAGGGATTGCAGCGCGTGCCCGGAGGCCAAGCCCTCGTGGTGGTGCTTTTCGAGCTGCTTTTCCATGGCGTCCTCGACCTGGTGAGGGTCTTCCAGGTTCATGGTCATCATCCGCAGGGTGTCGCAGATGAAATCGACCGCGAAGTGGTCCTTGAGGATCTTGGGATAGCGCGAAAAGATCGTGCTCTCCTGGGGCTTCTCGATATGGCTTTCCAGGGCGATGACGCCCTTGGACTTCATGGTCTTGGTCAGCAGGAACAGCAGCGAGAGCAGGTCGCGATAGTCGGGGGTCTTCCACTTGGGACCGCCGAAGGCTTTGCCCATGCCGCCGCCGACGCCCTTGATCGTCGTCACCGAGTTGGAGATCAGGAAGGCGGCCGCGCCGGCCCCGCCGATGGCCATCATCTCATGCGGCAGGGCGCTCAGGATGACGCCCAGATTGCCGCCGGAAATGATGTAGCTGCCGAACACCAGGCCGAACAGCATAACAAGGCCGATGATCTGGAACATGGTTGTACGGCGTCCGTTGGCGCTGGAAGTGGTCGCCAGAGAATCGCGGTTAATGCTTAATGGCCGGTGAGCAGGAACCCCAGAAATCCCGATGAGCGCCACTGATTCTTCCGAACCCCGTCTGCCACCCCGATCCTTTGCGATCCTGTTCTCCGTTTCGGTGATCGTCGCGATCGGCAACACCGGCATGCAGTCGGTGCTGCCCGCCATCGGCCGTCAGATCGGCATCCGCGACTATCTGGTCGCCGCGATCTTCTCGCTGTCAGCCCTGCTCTGGGCGGTGATGAGCCCGATCTGGGCGCGGCAGTCGGACCTGCGGGGCCGCAAGCCGCTGATCATGCTGGGCCTGGTGGGGTTCATTATCTCGATGACCCTGTGTGGACTGGTGGTCAGCGCCGGGCTGCGGCACTGGGCGCCGCCACTGATCATCTTCTTCCTGTTCCTGTTCGCCCGGGCGACCTTCGGCCTGATCGGCTCGGCCTCCAACCCGGCCACCCAGGCCTATGTGGCCGAGCGCACCAGCCGGGCCGAGCGCACCCAGCAGATGGCCGGCCTGGCCGGGGCCTTCGGTCTGGGCACCATCGTCGGGCCGGCCATCGCGCCACTGTTCGTGCTGCCGGCTCTGGTGATCGGCGCAGTGGTCGTCTTTCCGGCCCTCACCCTGGCTGGACCGATGTTCGCTTTCGCCCTGATCGCGGCCGCCATGCTGTTCATCGTCTTTCGCTTCCTGCCCGAAAGTGAAGGCCCCAAGCGCGACGGCCGGCCCTTCGCCCAGGCCGGACGGTCTTCAGCCTCGCTGTGGAAAGACCCGCGACTGGTCCCCTTCCTGATCTTCGGCTTCCTGGTCGCCACCTGCCAGACCGGCCAGGGCCAGACGCTCGGCTTCATGATCATCGACAAGCTGCACGTCACTCCCATCCAGGCCCAGGGCTTCACCGCCGTGGCGATGATGGCCGGGGCGGTGGCGGGGCTGCTGGCCCAGTGGGGCCTGATCCGCATGTTCCAGATGAGCCCGCGGACCCTGATGATCTGGGGCGTGGCTCTGGCGGCCCTGGCCAACCTGATCACCGCCTTCGCGCCCAACTACTGGACGGTGGTCATTGCCTACGCCCTGTCGAGCCTTGGCTACGGATTCGCCCGGCCGGGCTTCACCGCCGGCGCCTCGCTCACCGTGCAGATGAGCGAGCAGGCCCAGGCGGCCGGGGCCATCGCCATGGTCAACGGGCTGAACGTCATTCTCGCCCCGCTGTTCGTCATGCTCTACGAGGCCTTCAACCCCGCGCCCTTCCTGGTCAATACGACGATCCTGGTCGGCATGTTCGCCTACGCCATGACCAACGGCGTCCTGCGCAAGGCCGGCGAGGCGGGTAACGCCGAGGAAGAGGCCACGGTCGCCGCCCTCGAGCGGATCGACGAGGGCGGCGTCTGAGTTATTACGTGGGCGCGCCCGGCGGCGGGGGCGCCAGGCCGCTGGCTTCCAGCGCCAGCCGTCCGACGATTTCCTTGGTCAGATAGCCGTCGGGGATGAGACCGCGTGACTTCTGCCAGGCGCGCACGGCGATGCGGGTATTGGGGCCGATCTGGCCGTCGACGCCGCCCGGATCATAGCCCAGGGCGACCAGCGAGTTCTGGGCCAGGGTGCGGTCGGCCAGGCTCAGCGGGACCTCATAGGGCCAGGCCTTGACCAGCGGGCCCATGCCGCCGAACCGGTCGGCCAGCAGGCCCACCGCCAGGGCGTAGGCGGTCGAGTTGTTGTACTTGCGGATCGCGAAATGGTTGGGGAAGACCAGGAAGGCCGGTCCCGCCGCGCCTGACGGCAGGATCAGCCCGGCCTTGGCGCCCGCATCGGCGCTGGACCAGGGCAGGCCGTCGGCCCGCGTAGCGCCCTGACTGGCCCACCAGTCGGGCGTCTCTTTGGGGCCTTCCGAGAGGCTGTAGTCGAAGTCGGCCTTCAGGGTGACTTCCCGCGCCCAGGACTGGCCGCGCGTCCAGCCGGCCTTGGACATGTAGCTGAAGGTCGAGGCGATGGCGTCGGGGGTCGATCCCCAGATGTCGCGCCGCCTGTCGCCGTCGCCGTCCAGGGCGGTGGAGAGATAGACGCTTGGCAGGAATTGGGTCTGGCCCATGGCCCCGGCCCAGCTGCCTTTGAGCTGGGCGCGGCTGGCTTCGCCCGAAGCGATGATCTTCAGGCAGGCGATCAGTTCGCCCTCGGCCCAGTCGCGGCGGCGTCCGCCATAGGCCAGGGTGGCGAAGGAGCGGACGGCGTCATAGTCGCCCTGGATCTTGCCGAACCCGGACTCCACCGCCCAGATCGCCAGGATGATGGTGCGCGGCACCCCGTGCTGTTGCTCCAGCGCGCCCAGATAGGGCAGCTGGTCGCGGAAGGCCTGGCCCTGAGTGATGCGGGCGTCCGACACCACGCCCTTCACATAGTCGCCGATCGGCTTGGAGAATTCCGGCTGGCTGACATCGTGTGAGCCCACCGACGGATCGGGAGTCAGGCCGGACAGTTCGCGGCTGACGACCCCTGCCGGAATCCCGGCCTTCTGGGCCCTGACCGTGAAGGCCGAGCGCCAGGCGTCGAAATTCGGATCGCCCGAGGTGGAAATGTCGAGCGGCTGGGGCTCCGTCGGCGCGGCCGGCGGGCCGGGCGGGCCGGCGGCCGTCCCGATCACCTGCAGGGGCAGGGTCTTATCCAGAGCCGGATCGGCGCAGCCGGCCAGGGTCAGGGCAATAAACAGGCGTCGATCCATGGCGTCCAAGCTAGCCGGGCGGCTGTCCCCCGCTCAATCAATTCCGCGACATTCGCCGCCGCCTTGCGAATTTTGTGCCGCGGGTGTGTCCCCCTTTTTGGACCTTGGCGAGGGCGTGCGTCCGACGGACAGTCAGCCGTCATCACATCCCAGGGGGACTCTCCGATGAAAACGCTACGTGTTCTGGCCGTTGCCGCCCTGTTCGCTTGCGCCGCCGCGCCCGCCCTGGCCGCGGGCTGCGCGGATTCCTCGGCCGACACCAACCTGTCCGGCACCAAGTGGATCGGCATCGCTCGTTGGGACGATGGCGACACCCACACCATCAAGCTCAAGCTGCGCTCCGACTGCGTGGCTGAATACACCTATGACGGCACGACCTACACCAACGGGGTCTGGGTCCAGCGTGGCTCGCTGATCGAGTGGAACACCAACGATCACTACGCCGTCTATCTGGGCGAAGCCGGCGCCGACAGCCTGGGCGGGGTGATCTACAACAAGGCCCACGACCATGGCAGCTGGGTCTTCCTGGCCGATAAATAGGGTTGCCGGGGCCCCGGCCGACTCTGATTGACTTTGGCGGGGTCGCTGCCTATACCCGCCCGCTCTGGAACAACCGGGTCTTTCGGGCGCCTTTTCTTTCGCGCCTGAGCAAGCCCGCCTGACGGTAGACGGTGATGAAAGTCAGAAGCTCGCTGAAGTCGCTCAAGTCGCGCCACCGCGACTGCAAGCTCGTCCGCCGCAAGGGCGTGCTGTACGTGATCAACAAGACCGATCCGCGCTTCAAGGCCAAACAAGGCTAAGCGAATGACGTCGCCTGTTGGCGTCCTCTGGGACGTCGGCAACGTCATGGTCCGCTGGGACCCTGCGACGCTCTATAGCAAGATCTTCCCGGAACCGGCCGCTCGCGACCGGTTCCTTTCGTCTGTCTGCACCATGGCCTGGCACGCCGAGACCGACCGGGGCGTGCCTGCCGCCGACAACACCGCCCTGCTGATCGAGCGCCATCCCCAGCATGAGGCAGAGATCCGCGCCTGGTGGGACCGCTGGGACGAGATGTTCTCCGGCGCTATCGAAGAAACCGAAGAGGCCATGCACGCGCTCGCCGCGCGCGGTGTCCCGCAGTTTGCCCTGACCAACATGGCCGGCCCCGTCTGGCCGACCATCCCCGTCATGGTCCCGGCCTGCCGCCACCTAAAGGCCGTGGTCGTCTCGGGCGACGAGGGCCTGATCAAGCCGGACGCGGCAATCTATCATCTGGCCAGCCAGCGGGCGGGTCTGAAGCCGCAGGAGCTGCTGTTCGTCGACGACAGCGCCGCCAATATCAACGCGGCGGCCGAGCTGGGCTTTCATGTCCACAGGTTTGACGACCCCGCGGCGCTAAGGCCCGCGCTTGAGGCTCACGGGCTGTTGTGAGTCGCCGGCCGGGTCGCTAGTTTCCGCGACCTTCCCGACTCATGCGAGTGTATTGCCATGGCCGACGACGCCTCCAACATCGACGTGCTGACCGCCACGGCCCAGGCCCAGCTCAAGAGCGTCTTCGAACGCATCGAGCGCCTGGAAGAAGACAAGGCGGCCGTCATGGCCGACCTCAAGGAGGTCTATGCCGAGGCCAAGGGCAACGGCTACGACGTCAAGATCATTCGCAAGGTCGTGCGGCTGCGCAAGCAGGACAAGGCCAAGCGCCAGGAGGAAGAGGCGCTGGTCGACCTCTACCTGTCCGCCATCGGGGGTCTGTGAAGCGAAAGCCTCCAGACTTCAAAGCGCAGGCCAAACGGGCTGCGCTGAACGCCCTCAAACGCGCCCGCCGCACCGCCGACAAGGCGGGGATCGAACTCTCCGACTGGGAGGGCGAATTCCTGACGTCCGTCGAGGAGCGCATCAAGACCTACGGCCGCGCCTTCGGCGACCCTGAGAAGGGCGGCGCGGGCGAGGCGTTCTCGGTGATGCAGGCGGTCAAGCTCAAGGAAATCAGCGCCAAGGCCAAGGGTGAGAAGCGCCAGTTTGGCCGCAAGCCGTTCAAGAAACGCGAGGATAAATAGCGCGCCAATTCCTCGCCCGTTGGGCGAGGGGGACCACGAAGTGGTGGAGTGGGCTCTTCCGACCGCACTTAGGCGAAGGAAGGTCCACTTCGGGAGCGCTCAATCCTGACGCTCCGTGCGGACCACGGCCCACTCCGTCAGCTTCGCTGCCACCTCGCCCAACGGGCGAGGAATATGCAGAGCGCAGCTCAGCCCGGCTTCACAGCCATCCGGATCGTCGCCAGCTTCATCCGCGCCATCAGCGTTTTCAGCCGATGATCGCGGTCCTGGGGTCTCACGGTCTGAAAGCGGCGCATCAGACGGCCTCCTTCACGAACTCTTCGAGGCCGGATTCGCGGACCTTGCGATAGAGCGTCGACCGCCCGATGCCCAGCCGGCGGGCCACTTCGCTCATGTGGCCGGCATAGATCTCGATGGCCAGCTGGATCAGGTCGCGCTCGATGTCCTCGAGTTTGCGCAGGTGACCGCGCGCGTCGAGGATCTGCACAGGGGCGTCCTTGGGCATCTCGGCGATCAGCTGTTCGGCGCTGGGGAGCAGCGGCGGCAGCTTGAACGGTTCAGGTGCGCCGACCGCTTCCGGCGGCGGGGCCATGACGCCGCTGATGGCTGGGAAGTCGTGCGGCTGCAGGTAGGGGGCGTCGGCCAGGACGATGGCGCGGTAGACGGCGTTCTCCAGCTGGCGGACGTTGCCGGGCCAATCGAAGGCGGTGAGGAAGGCCAGGGTCTCGACCGAGGCGCCGGCCACCCGCTTGCCCTCTTCAATATTGAAGCGGCGCACGAAGGCCTCGACCAGCAGCGGGATGTCCTCGCGGCGCTCGCGCAGGGCGGGGGCCTCGATGGGGAAGACGTTCAGGCGATAGAACAGGTCCTCGCGGAACGAACCGTCCTTCACCGCCACCGACAGGTCGCGGTTGGTCGCCGAGACGATGCGGACATCGACCTTGATCGAGCGTTTGGCGCCGATGGGGTCGATCTCGCTCTCCTGCAGCGCCCGCAGCAGCTTGACCTGCACGTCGAGCGGCAGTTCGCCGACCTCGTCGAGGAACAGGGTGCCGCCGTTGGCCTCCTGGAACTTGCCCAGATGCTTGTCGGAGGCGCCGGTGAAGCTGCCCTTCTCGTGGCCGAACAGGATGCTCTCGACCAGGTTGGCGGGGATGGCGCCGCAGTTGACCGCCACGAAGGGCTTGCCGGCCCGCTCGGAGCTGCCGTGCACCGCCCGGGCGATGACTTCCTTGCCCACGCCGCTTTCCCCGGTGATCAGGATCGGGATGGAGGACTTGGCCGCCCGCTCGCCCATGCGCTTGACCATGGTCATGACGGGCGAATTGCCAATCAGGTCCTCGAAGGTGGTGCGGCCGCCGGCATGCTTCTTCAGACGGTCGACCTCGGTCCGCATGTCGCCCATGGAAAGGGCGTTGCGCAGCGAAACGGTGATCCGCTCGGGGCTGGCCGGCTTGACCATGAAGTCCTGGGCCCCGGCCTGCATGGCCTTGACCACGGTGTCGACGCCGCCCGAGGCGGTCAGCACGATCACCGGCTGGGCGAAGCCGCGCGAGCGCAGCTCCTTCAGGGTTTCCTGACCCGACAGGCCCGGCATCTGCAGGTCCAGCAGGATGACGTCGGCGGTCCCGCCGGTGGTCAGCCGCTGAATGGCCGCGTCGCCGCTTTCGGCCTGGGCGACGGCGAATCCGTCGCGCTCCAGCACCGCCTGGATCAGTCGTCGTTGTGTCGGGTCGTCATCGACGACCAGGACCGTCTTGGTCATGTTAAGGCCACCCACCATCACCGGCCGCGCCCATCATGGGGCGAAGCTCCGTTGGTCCAGATTGATACAGCAGCGAGGTAAAGGTCGGGTTTCGGAGACCTGAGTCAGGCGTTAACGGCGCGACCGGTTTCAGCCATCGGCGCCGGGCTGAGAGCGGCGGCGATCTCGGCCAGCAGGGCGGGGATCTGGATCGGTTTGCTGACCTGCCCGGTAAAGCCCAGCGACCGATAGCCCTCGAGATCGTGAGACAGGACATCGGCGCTGACGGCCAGGGTGGGGGTGGCCTGGTTGAGGCCCGGTAGGCTGCGTTGCAGGGCCACCGCTTCGATGCCGCTCATGCCGGGCATCTGAATGTCCATCAGCACCAGGTCGAAGACCTGGCCGGACATCCGCTCCAGCGCCTCGGCCCCGCTGCTGGCCCGGGTCACCTGATGGCCCATGGCGGCCAGCACCTGCTCGAGCACCATCAGGTTCACAGCGTTGTCGTCGACGGCCAGAATGGCCAGGGTCTGCTCGGGAGCGGCTTCGGTTTCGGCTAGGTCAGGCGCCGCGGTCAGCTGCGGCTCGGCCGCGCATAGCGGCAGCAGCACGTGGAAGGCCGAGCCCTGGCCCGGCTGGCTCTCGGCCCAGAGCTTGCCGCCCATCACCTCGGTCAACTGGCGGGAAATGGCCAGGCCAAGGCCCGCCCCGCCGAACTGGCGCGCCGTCGACTGGTCGGCTTGGGAAAAGCGCTCGAACAGTTTGGGCAGAACGTCCAGGTCTATGCCGATGCCGGTGTCGCGCACGGTAAACCGCACCGTCTCGGACTCGGCCGCGATGGTCAGGGTGACACCGCCCGCCGGGGTGAACTTCACGGCGTTGCCGATCAGATTAAACAGCACCTGGCGCACCCGGCGGCCGTCCATCAGCAGGCGCCCGGGCAGCCGGGCGTCCAGCTCCAGGTCCAGGGTCAGGCCCTTCAGTTCGGCGGTGGGCCGCCACAGGCCGATCAGTTCGTCAGCGAACCTCGGCAGGTCCTGGGGAAGGGTCTCGACCTCCATCCTGCCGGCGTCGATCTTGGAGATGTCGAGGATGTCGTTGAGGATCGACATCAGGAACTCGCCGCTGTGGATCAGGGTCTCGACCTGAGCGCGCTGCTCGGTATCCATGGTGGAGCGTTTGAGTAGCTGGGCCATGCCCAGCACCCCGTTCATCGGGGTGCGTATCTCGTGGCTCATAGTAGCCAGGAAGTTGGCCTTCGCCTGGCCGGCCAGGCGGGCCGCTTCACGGGCCTCCTCCGCCTCGGCGCGCTCGGTTCGCAGCCGCTCGATCAGGCGATTGTTACGTTCGCGCACGGCGGTCCATTCGCCCAGGATGCGCGCCACGCCCCCGGACATCATCAGCAGCATGCCGCCCAGCATCGCATCAGCCAGCAGCAGAGCGGCCGCCTCCAGGGGCGGGAAGCGCAGGGCGATGACCAGGGCCAGGCCCAGCAGGACGGGCGCTGAAGACATCAGGAAAAGTCGGGGCGCCAGGCTTCCCTGAGCCACCGACACGCAGAGCAGCAGACCGGCCATCAGGCCCATGAAGATAAGATCGGCTGGGGCGCCGCCGAGCAAGACAGCCGCCATCGGGCCCCAGAAGGCGACAGCCGCCCGGAGCGCCACGACGCGATTGATCCGGGGCAGGGCTACAGTTTCATCGTCGGTCGCGGCGCTCAGGGTCCAGCGACGGTAGCGGCCCTGGACAAACCAATCGCCGGCCATATTGGCCAGGCTGGAGCCCAGGCCGATCCAGGGGTGACCCAGAAGCGCCAGCACCAGGGCGAACGGCAGGGTCATGGCCCACAACAGGGGCAGGGGCGCCGTCAGCCCGGCCAGCAGAATCTGCGCCATGCTCAGAGTCGGCAGGGCGCCGTCATTGTCGTCGAGGACCGCCGCGCCCATCGCATTACCCTCGTAAGCCGACATCGCGCTTCCAATTCCCCGAACCTATTTCGTCGAACATTACAATCCGACCGGTTAAGGGCGCCTGACCGCCGGCCAATAGGATGGCTTTTCCGAGTTTCAGGCGCGATGATACCGGTGTCATTGCCCGGAGCCGCCATGCTCACCCGTCGCCTGTTTGGCCAATCCGCTACCGTGCTGGCCGGCGCGGCCGCGCTTCCGGCCCTGGCCGGGGAGCCCCCTGAGGTCCTGCCGATCTGGCCTGGCGAACCGCCGGGCGGTGAGCGCGTAACTGTCCGGGAGCTGGTCGTTGAGCGCGCCAGGGACCCGGCCGCCTTGCGCGACCGCTATGTCCAGCATGTTCGCCGTCCGACCCTGACGGTCTTCAAGCCGGCCGGGTCCAATGGCGCCAGCCTGCTGATGGCCCCCGGCGGCGGCTACAAATGGGTGGTGATGGACAAGGAGGGCTATGAGACGGCCGCGCGTTTCGCCCAGGCCGGCATTACCGTCTATGTCATGACCTACCGCCTGCCCGCTGATGGTTGGGCGGCAGGGCCGGCGATCCCGCTGCAGGACATCCAGCGGGCCCTACGCCTGGTGCGCCATCAGGCGCCGGGGCGGGGCCTGGACCCCGCCAGGGTGGCGATCATGGGCTTCTCGGCCGGCGGCCATGTGGCCGGCTGCGGGACGCTGATGTTCGACAGGCCGGTCTATGATCCCATTGACGCGGTCGACACGGTTTCCGCCCGGCCGGACCTGTCGCTGCTCTGCTATCCGGTCGCCAGCATGGACCCCGCCATCGCCCATCCTGGCTCGCGACATGAGCTGCTGGGCGACGCCCCCACCGCTGAGGCGCAGAGCACATGGTCGCTTGAGAACCAGGCCCGCCCGGACGCCCCGCCGGTCTTCCTGCTCCACGCCCTGGACGACGCCAGCGTGCCGCCGGCCAACAGCCTGCGTTTGATGGAGGCTCTGCGCGCCAGCAAGGTACCGGTCGAAGCGCACTTCTTCGAGGAGGGCGGCCACGGCTTTGGCCTGCGCTTCACGAGCGGCAAGCCGGTGGCGGCTTGGCCGGACCTGGCGCTGGCCTGGATGAAGCGCAAAGCCCTCATCTGACTTTCGTCCCGCGGCGGCCGGGGCTAAACCCTACCTATGAACGCCCCTGTAAAGCCTCCCGTTTCCGATGCCCTGCCTGAATGGCGGCTCGACGATCTCTATGCCAGCCGCGAAGACCCGCGCATCGAAGCGGACCTGGCGCTCGCCAAGGCGACCAACGACCAGCTGGTGGCGCTGAAAGGCCAGTTCGTCGCCGCCCGCGCCGACGCGGCCAAGTTGGGCGCTCTGCTGGACCAAGGCATCGACCTTTACGAGAAGGCGGTAAACCACCTGTGGAGCGTGGGGGCCTATGCCTCCCTGGCCAGCTCCACGGCCAAGAACGACACCGCCTGGGCCCGGTTCGAGGGCGACCTGCGTAGCCGCTCGGCGGTCATCGGGGCCGAGAGCCTGTTCTTCACCCTGGAACTCAACGAGCTTGAAGACGCCGAGATCGAGGCGGCCTACGGCGCCCATCCGGCGGCGGCGCGCTGGCGGCCGTGGATGCGGCGGGTGCGGCTTTCGCGGCCCCATGAGCTGTCCCACGATCTGGAGCATCTGCTGGTCGACCGTTCGCCGGCGGTGGCCAACTGGACCCGGCTCTATGATGAGACGCTGGCCGGGCTGGAAGCCCGCGTGGGCCGTGAACGACTGACCCTGCCCGAAACCCTCAACCGGATGAGCGATCCTGACGCCGCCCGCCGCAAACAGGCCGCCACTGGTCTGTCCAAGGCGTTGGAAGAGCGGGTTCCGACCCTGGCCCTCAGCTACAACACCCTGGCCTTTGAAAAGCAGGTCGAGGATCGCTGGCGGAAGTATTCCAGCCCGGCCGACGCCCGCCACCTCTCCAACGAGGTCGACGGCGAGGCGGTGGACGCCATGGTCGAAGCCGTGGTCGAGCGCTACGCCGCCACCAGCCACCGCTACTATGCGCTCAAGGCCAAGGTCATGGGCCGCAAGACCCTCGACCACTGGGACCGCAACGCCCCGCTCGAGACCGCCCAGCCCCGCCAGTACGGCTGGGACGAGGCCCGCGCCATGGTGCTGGACAGCTTCGAGGCCCTGGCCCCGAAATTCGCCGACACCGCCCGCACCTTCTTCACCCGACCCTGGATCGACGCCGCGCCTCGGGCCGGCAAGCAGTCGGGCGCCTACAGCCACCCGGTCACCGCCGACCGCCACCCCTATGTCTTCCTCAACTACATGGGGGAGCGGCGCGATGTGCTGACCCTGGCCCACGAGCTGGGCCACGCCGTCCACCAGACGATGTGTGCGCCGCTGGGGACCCTGCTGGCCGACACGCCCCTGACGCTCGCCGAGACCGCCTCGATCTTTGGCGAAGGCCTGGTGTTCGAGCGCCTGCTGGCCGAGGCCTCGAAAGAGGAACGCCGCGGGCTGTTGGCCGGCAAGATCGAGGACGGGCTGAACACCGTCGTCCGCCAGATCGCCTTCCATCAGTTCGAGACCCGCTTTCACGCCGCCCGTCTCGAAGGCGAGTTGGGCCCCGACGAGATCGGCGGCATCTGGCTCCAATCCATGGGTGAGAGCCTGGGCCCCGCCATCCGCATGAACCCCGGCTACGAGCACTATTGGGGCTATGTCAGCCACTTCGTGCACGCCCCCTTCTATGTCTACGCCTACGCCTTCGGGGACCTGCTGGTGCGTTCACTGATGGAGAAGCGGCGGGCCGACCCCAAAGGATTTGTCCCCCTCTACGAGGACCTGCTGTCAGCCGGCGGAACCCGCACCTACGTCGAGGCCCTGGCCCCGTTCGGACTGGACCCGCGCGAGAAGAGCTTCTGGGCGGCGGGGGTGGATCAGCTGGAGCGGCTGGTGGACGAGTTCGACGCACTGGTGTGAGCGCTCTCATCTCTAAGCCGTCATCCTAGGCCTTGTGCCTAGGATCCCGCGTTCAGCTCGCTGCAAACCTTTGAAAGTTAAGCTGAACCGTGGCGGCTCCATGGTCGGTCTCACGTGCGGCGGATGGCGGGATCCTAGGCACAAGGCCTAGGATGACGGGTTTGGGGTGGAGTCGCTTGTGCGAACTTGTCCCCAATTCAAACGCCTGTTAGTCGCATTGGCCAATGGCAGACTCCGACCGCAAGCCCCATCGTTTCGCCGACCCCGCCGGTCTGCCGCCCGAGATGGGCGCGCCGTTGGCCCGGTTTAACGGCGACAAGCCGCCCGCGCCCCACTGGTTCGACAAGGCCCTGGCCAATCGGCCTGACCGGTCGATGGTCGAGGTCGAAGGCTGTCCGATCGAACTTCTGACCTGGGGCGAGGTCGGTAAGCCGGGCCTGCTGCTCCTGCACGGCAACGCGGCCCATGCCGACTGGTGGAGCTTCATTGCCCCCTTCTTCGCCGACGACTATCGGGTGGCCGCCATGTCCTGGTCCGGCATGGGCGCTTCCGGCTGGCGGCCGCGCTACACGGGTGAGCTGTTCGCCGCCGAGGCCCTGGGGGCGGCGGAGGCGGCCGGTCTCTATGTCGACGGGCACAAGCCCATCGTCATCGCCCACAGCTTCGGCGGCTTCGCCACCCGGGTGATGGCGGCCCAGCATCCCGAGCGGATGCGCGCGGCGGTCTATGTCGATAGTCCGATCCGCCCGCCGGACAGCGAATGGCGCGGCCCGCCGACCCGAACCCGGCCCAACAAGGTCTACGCCACCTATGCCGAGGCGCTGGCCCGCTTTCGCCTGGCGCCGCCGCAGGGCTGTGAGAACCTCTACATCGCCGACTTCATCGCCCGGCATTCGCTGCATGAGGTCGAGGGCGGCTGGACCTGGAAGTTCGACCCCGCCATGTGGGAGCGGTTCGACCGCGAGAGCATGGGCGACTCCCACGCCGCGTTCGGCGCGGCCCGCGTGCCGGTGGCGGCCATCTGGGGCGGCCGCTCCAACCTGATCCCGCCCGAGGTCGAGGACTACATGCGCCGCATGGCCCCGCCCGGCACGCCGATGATCCCGATTCCCGACTCCGACCACCACGTGATGATCGACCAGCCGTTGGCCCTGGTGGCGGCGTTGCGGGCGTTGCTGGAAACCTGGCCGGACTGAAACTCCTCACCCGTAGGGGGAGGACGATCGCGCCAGAGCGCGATCAGGAGGGGGTCTTCGGGTAAGGGTGGCGACTGCCGTGGCTAGCCTCGGACGTCCTGCAAAACACCCGAGCAGAACCGGAGAGTCCCAGCCTCTGCCCAAACACCCCCACCGGGCCGGCCACGGGCGCGCTCGCAGCGCGCCTCGGGCGGGCCGTCCGCCCCCTACGGAGGCGGAGTTTTAGCGACGACCGGCTCATCGCCGAAGTCGCCTAGTTTCCAGCCGTGAAACCCCATGCAGACCCCATCACCATCGCGCAGATCAATCTCCTGAACGAGCGTGTCGGCCTCTTCGCCTCGGCTTAGGAGGCGAACCACCAGGCTGACATCGACTTCGTATTCGGGATTGCGCAGCCCGCCGGTCACGCCATCAACAAGCATCATCAGGCCATACAAGGCGTCATCAACCGCTTTTGCAGCGGCGTTGCGCGCCTCTGTGCTGGCCCCCTGATCAATTTCGCCCAGCGCATACTCGCGGATGTTGCTGAGCAGGATAAAACCGGCTGCATGCTGAAGCCAAAGCTCGCGCGCCCGCGGGGCATCTGGCGGATTCGTCAGTCTAAAGTCGCTTGCGCTCATTGGAGATTCCGCAGCCATTCAGAACGTCGACAATACTGCGACATTATTGTCGGCGCGACTATCCGCCCGGAACGCGCTTTTAGCCCCCCTTCACCCGCGCTATGATCGTTAGTGGCCACCTTCGTTTTCGTTGAAAATGGGCCATCCGCCTCTGTTCCCTCGCAGTGCTGGAAAACCAGCCGCGCGCAAACCCCTGACCCAGACGCTTGAGAACCGCGCCGGCTTCTTGTAAGCGGGCGTCAGACCTTTTTGGCGGACGAGACAGATGGCTTCCGAATATCACCGCGGCGACATGGACATCTCCGAGCAGGCGGCCACCTACAAGGCCTTCGGCTCCATGAGCGCCTGGGGTTCGCTGATCATCGCCACCGGCATCTTCATGTCCACCCTGTGGTTCTGCACCGACGCCGGCTTCTTCGGCGGCCTGATCCCGGGCGTGGTGCTGTTCGCGGCCGGCGCCTTCTTCCTGAGCCGCAAGCCCGCCGAGCACTGAGCCGGCGAAATTGCTGCATTGCAGCAATAATCTTTCGCGGCGCAACGGCGCCGGGCTCGACAACAGGCAAGATCATCCCCTAAACAGGGCCCCACGCCGCGCTGAGAGTCGGTGGTTTGGGGAGGCTGCATGGCTGTTATCGCTGTCGCCAGGGAGCGCCGCGCCGGCGAAACCCGCGTCGCCGCCACGGCCGATACCGTCAAGAAACTGATCGCCCAGGGCTTCGAGGTCGTCGTCGAAACCGGCGCGGGCCTCACCGCCTCGGTGACCGACGCCGACTATGAGGCGGCCGGGGCCAAGCTCGAGAAGACCGCCAAGGCGGCGATCGGCAAGGCCGACATCCTGTTCTGCGTGCGCGGGCCGGAAGCGGCCGAGATCGCGGCGCTGAAGCCGGGCGCCATCGTCGTCGGCACGCTCAACCCCCACCAGGACAAGGTGACGCTGGACGCCCTGGCCAAGGCCAAGGTCAGCGCCTTCGCCATGGAATTCGTGCCGCGCATCACCCGGGCCCAGGTGATGGATGTCCTCTCCAGCCAGGCCAACCTGGCCGGCTATCGCGCGGTGATCGAGGCGGCCGAGACTTTCGGCAAGGCCATGCCGATGATGATGACCGCCGCCGGCACCGTCGCCGCCGCCAAGGTCTTCGTCATGGGGGTCGGCGTCGCCGGCCTGCAGGCCATCGCCACGGCCCGGCGCCTCGGCGCTGTCGTGACCGCCACCGACGTTCGTCCCGCCACCAAGGAACAGGTCGAGAGCCTGGGCGCCAAGTTCCTGGCCGTCGAGGACGAGGAATTCAAGAACGCCCAGACCGCCGGCGGCTACGCCAAGGAGATGAGCGCTGAATACCAGGCCAAGCAGGCCGAGCTGGTCAGCGGCCACATCGCCAAGCAGGACATTGTCATCACCACCGCCCTGATCCCCGGCCGGGCCGCGCCCCGCCTGGTCAGCGCCGCCCAGGTCGCCTCGATGAAGCCCGGCTCGGTGCTGATCGACCTGGCCGTTGAACAGGGCGGCAATGTCGAGGGCGCCAAGCTGGGCGAGATCGTCGAGACCGCCAACGGCGCCAAGATCGTCGGCTACGCCAACCTGCCCGGCCGCATCGCCACCGACGCCAGCGCCCTCTACTCGCGCAACCTGATGGCCTTCGCGGGCCTGTTCCTCACCAAGGAAGGCGCCTTCGCGCCAGACTTCGAGGAGGAAATCCTCAAGGCCGCCCTGGTCACCAAGGACGGCGCCGTCGTCCATCCCAACCTGATCGCCAGCTAAGAAGGACCCGGACCCATGGACGCCTCCGTCGTCGATCCCACCATCTTCCGCCTGGCCATCTTCGTGCTGGCCATCTTCGTCGGCTACTACGTGGTCTGGAGCGTCACCCCCGCCCTGCACACCCCGCTGATGGCCGTGACCAACGCCATCTCCTCGGTGATCATCGTCGGCGCGCTGCTGGCTGCCGCCTCCAAGGGCGTCGGGCTGGCGGGCGGTCCGGAAGCCGGCAGCGTCTGGATCTCCAAGGGGGCCGGCGCGGTCGCCGCGGGCCTGGCGGCGGTCAACATCTTCGGCGGCTTCCTGGTCACCCAGCGCATGCTAGCGATGTACAAGAAGAAGCAGAAGTAGGCGGATGCTCGGCGGGGCGATGCTATGACCATGCCGGCCTGGGCTTTCCAAGTTGCGGCATCCAGCCAACTGCTGGTGATGCTCGGCCTGCTAGTGCTGTCCGTGATGACGCCTCGTCGGCAGCCGGGCGGCATGCCGCACCGCGAGAACATCGCTCTCTGCGCGTTTGGGGTGATGTTTGCCCTAAACCTCTTCCTCAAGGCCCCCCGGCCAATGGACATCGACGTCTATGTCGAGACGGGCGGGCTGACGGCGCTTCTTTGCCTTCTGGCCATCCGCAGCTTTCGCGCCCGACGCGCCGAGATAGCGCTCGAACCGGTCGAAACGTCCGCCGCCGCTCCCGCGAGGAGAGGCGCATGATTCATTTCGAACTGCTCGACATCGCGCTGATCGGCGGCGTGCCCGTCCTTATTCTGTTGGCGGTTTTCCTGGGGATGAAGCTGTCCCCACGCGTCAGAGCTCTACCGCCGCTTGGTCCAGAAGCCCTGCTTCTGATCAGCCTGATACCGCTGAGCGTGCTGCTGGCCAGCGTCATTGTCTGGCAGGGCGACGGCCAGCGATCACTGGCCTTTCCGCTGGCCTACGTCTCATTCCTGCCGGCCGCTTCGGCTCTCAGGAGGGCTAAGGCCCTGCCAAATTCCGCTCGGCGGACGGTTCTCAGATTTGCCGCTGCCGGTGTTCAGCTCGCTATGGCGGCTATTTGGGTGTGGCTGCTGACTGAAAGCACCGTGCGCCTGTGGTCTCTACGCCCGACTGCAACCTATTACCTGATCTTTGCTGCCGCTCTGGCCGTCGCCGGCATTCTGGGCGTCGCCAACTGGTTTGAGCGCAAACCGAAACCTTCCAATACCCCGCCCAAGGCGATGGAACCCACCGCATGAACGCCAACTTCGCCGCCATCGCCTATATCGTCTCGGGCGTGCTGTTCATCCTGGCCCTGCGCGGCCTCTCAAGCCCGGAGACCAGCCGGCGGGGCAATCTGAACGGCATGATCGGCATGGCCATCGCCGTGGCTGTGACCCTGGGCACGCTGTTTTCCAGCGGCAATCTCGATCTGGTGACGGTGCTGATGATCGGCGGCGGCGTCGCCATCGGCGGCGGTATCGGGGCGGTGGTGGCCCGGCGCGTGGCCATGACCCAGATGCCGCAGCTGGTCGCCCTGTTCCACAGCCTGGTCGGCATGGCCGCCTGCCTGGTGGCCGTGGCCGCCATCTACACGCCCAAGGGCTTCGGCATCGCCGAGGGCGACCATATCCACCTGCAGTCGCTGATCGAGCTGTCGGTCGGTCTGGCCATCGGGGCGGTGACCTTCACCGGCTCGGTGATCGCCTTCGCCAAGCTGAACGGCAACATGTCCGGCGCGCCGATCCTGCTGCCCTTCCGCCACTTCATCAACCTGGTCATCGCCGCCGGCATAGTCGGCATGGTGGTGCTTCTGGTGATGAGCGGCGGGACCGCCATCTGGGCCTTCTGGGTGATCTTCGGCCTCTCTCTGCTGGTCGGCGTCACCCTGATCATCCCGATCGGCGGGGCCGACATGCCCGTCGTGGTGTCGATGCTGAACAGCTATTCGGGCTGGGCGGCGGCGGCCCTGGGCTTCACCCTGCAGAACGTCACCCTGATCATCACCGGCGCCCTGGTCGGCAGCTCGGGCGCCATCCTCAGCTACATCATGTGCAAGGCGATGAACCGCAGCTTCATCTCGGTGATCCTGGGCGGCTTCGGCGGCGAGGACGCGGCGGCTGGGGCCGGCGGCAAGGTCGAGAGCCGCCCGGTCAAGCAGGGCAGCGCCGAGGACGCGGCCTTCATCATGAAGAACGCCAGCAAGGTGATCATCGTCCCGGGCTACGGCATGGCCGTCTCCCAGGCCCAGCATGCCCTGCGCGAGATGGCCGACAAGCTGAAGGAAGAAGGGGTCGAGGTGAAATACGCCATCCACCCCGTCGCCGGCCGCATGCCCGGCCACATGAACGTGCTGCTGGCCGAGGCCAACGTGCCTTACGACGAGGTCTTCGAGCTGGAAGACATCAACGCCGAGTTCCCGGCCTGCGACGTGGCCTTCGTCATCGGCGCCAACGACGTCACCAACCCCGCCGCCAAGACCGACCCGACCAGCGCCATCTACGGCATGCCGATCCTCGATGTCGAAAAGGCCCGCACGGTGCTGTTCGTCAAACGCGGCATGGCCTCGGGCTATGCGGGCGTGGAGAACGAGCTGTTCTTCCGCGACAACACCATGATGCTGTTCGGCGACGCCAAGAAGATGGTCGAGGGGATCATCAAGGGGCTGTAGGCGCCCAACGGCGGAGGGCGCCATGACCGTCATCGTCACCGGCGGGATCAAGGGGATCGGTCTGGCCATCGCCGAGCGCCTGGCCCGGCCCGGCAGGCGGCTGGTCCTGGCCTACCTCTCCGACGACGCCGCCGCCGCGGCCGCCAAGGCCCGGCTGGAGGCGACCGGCGCGCTGGTCACCACCGTCAAGGCCAATGTCGGCGATCCCGCTGAGGCGGCGCGGCTGATGGCGCAGGTCGAGGTCGAGGCGGACAGTCCGACCCATCTCATCCACAGCGCCGCGATGATCTATCCGACTGGGCTGCTGGACGCTGATCTGGGCAGGTTTTCGCAGGCCATGCAGGTCAACGGCCTCTCGCTGCTCTATCTGACCCAGGCCGCCCTGCCGCTGCTCGGCCCCGGCAGCAGCATCGTGCTGATCTCCAGCGCCGGGGCTCGGGCGACGTCGGCCAACTACGCGGCGCTGGGCGCCGGCAAGGCGCTGGCCGAAAGCCTGATGCGCTACCTGACCCAGGAACTGGCGCCGCGCGGCATCCGCATCAACGCCGTCGCGCCGGGCCTGGTGGCCACCACCTCGGTCGCCGGCATGGTCGGGGGCGAGGACGCGGCCGCCCGGGTTTTCGAGCGCGCCGCTCGGGGCAACCCCTCCGGCCGGATGAGCCGTGACAGCGACTACACCGGCGTTGTGGAATTCCTGCTCAGCCCGGCCGCCGATTTCGTTCAGGGCCAGGTCATCCACGCCAACGGCGGCGCCTACGTGCCGAGCTAGCCATGCGCCGTTTCTTCGCCATCAGCCTTGGCATCGCCGTGACCCTGTACCTGGGCCTGGTCACGGTCATGTATGTCGACCAGCGCAAATACCTCTACCAGCCTGACCCGACCTTCATCGCCCCACCGGCCGACGGGCCGCCGGTCCAGGTCATCCGGCTGAGGGCGAAGGACGGCACCAAGCTGATCGCCTGGTATCTGCCGCCCAAGGGCGACGCCCCGGTCCTGCTGTTCTTCAACGGCAACGGCCAGGGTCTCGCCCAACAGAAATGGCGCTGGAAACGGGTCGCCGACGCCGGGGTCGGGTTTTTCGCGGTCGGCTATCGCGGCTATGCCGGCTCCGAGGGCCATCCCAGCGAGCATGGACTGATCGAGGACAGCAACGCCGCCTATGACTGGGTAGCCGCCCGCTATCCGGTCCAGCGGATCGTCATCCACGGCTACAGCCTGGGCTCGGGTCTGGCCGTGCGGCTGGCGGCGCAGCGGCCGGCCCGGGCGTTGGTGCTGGAAGCGCCCTACACCTCGACCACCGATGTGGCCGCCATTCGCTTTCCCTGGCTGCCGGTGCGGCTGCTGATGAAGGATCGCTTCCAGTCCACTGACTGGATCGGTAAGGTCCATATCCCCGTGCTGATCGTCCACGGGACACACGACGGCGTCATCCCGTTCCGATTCGGCCAGCGGCTGTTCGCCCTGGCGGGCCAGCCCAAGCAGTTCGTCGGCATGCCGGGTTCGGACCACGCCACCCTGGTCCGCGACGGGCTCTACCACCACGTCTGGGCCTTCTTGGGCGTCGCCGATCCGGGCGACCAAACAAAATCCCCGACCCGCTGAGGGGCGGGCCGGGGCTGGAGTTCAGGCAAGGCGGACCAGGAAATCCTCCGCGTTACTGCCACCAATTCTGCGACAATTTCGGGAGCGAACCAGCCCCTTCCGCGTTGTGGCGTAAGGTCCGGGAACTGTTGCTCAAAGATCATGCACGACGCCTGCAAACCCGTCTTCGGCGGCCTGCCGCATAGACAGATGCGTTGCAGCGCGGCATAGGGCTCACGTGTCCGTGACCGTTTCCCCCTCCGCACGCCGCGCCGATCTCGACTGGATCCGCGTGGGCGCCTTTGGCCTGCTGATCCTCTATCACGTGGCTCTGGTCTATGCGCCGTGGGACTGGCACGTGCATTCCCGGCACTATCTGGAATGGCTGCGTGACGGGGCCCTGGTCACCAATCCCTGGCGTCTGACCCTGCTGTTCCTGGTCTCGGGGGCGGCCCTGCGGCTGATGTCGCGGCGGCTGACGCCCGGCAGCGTGCTGAAGGCCCGCATCGCCCGTCTGGCCCCGCCTTTCCTGTTCGGGGTGCTGGTGCTGGTGCCGCCGCAGGCCTGGATCGAGGCCATGGCCAAAGGCAGCTGGCATCAGGGCCTGGGCGCCTGGTGGCTGACCCAGTTCAGCCCGCCGGCCCTCGCCACCCTGCCGCTGAACCATCTGTGGTTCGTGCTCTACATCGCCGTCTACAGCCTGATCGCCATCGCCCTGCTGGCCCAGCCGGCCTCGCTGGCCCGGCTGGAAAAAGGCCTGGCCTGGGCGACGTCCGGCTGGCGGCTGCTGGTCCTGCCGATCGCCTACCTGGCCCTGGTGCGCCAGTATCTGTTCTGGCACTGGGGCCTGACCAATCACCTGTCCAGCGACTGGTACAACCACGCCATCTCGCTGGCTGCCTTCCTCACCGGTTTCGCGCTGGTCGGACAGGAGGCGTTCTGGCTCAATCTCGAACGCCAGCGCTGGATCGCCCTGGGCGTGGCCCTGACCGCCCTGCCGCTGCTGATGGCGCTGGAGGTCCACCCCGGCGGCATGGCGTTCGGCGGATGGGTCAAGGCCAGCATGTACGCCGTCGACCAGTGGGCCACCATCGCCGCCATCCTGGGCTTTGGCGGCAAGCACCTGCGGCGAGCCGACAGTCCGACCCTGCGCTATCTGAACCAGGCCATCTTCCCCTGCTATCTGGCCCACCAGACCCTGCTGGTCGCCGCCGGTTATCTGCTGCTGCCGGTCGGCCTGCCGCTGTGGGTCGAGGCGCCCCTGCTGGCGACCATCACCCTGGGCGGCAGCCTGGCCATCTATGAGGCCGTGCGCCGGATCGACTGGGTCCGGCCGCTCTGGGGGCTCAAGCCACTGAAGGTGCGCGGCGCGGTCTCGCGGCTTCCGACCGCGGCCAGCCTCCCGGCCCAGGCGGAACGCCCGGCCGAGGCGGCATGACAACCCTCTACCGCCGTCGCCGCCTGATGCTGGCGGTCGGCGTGGTCGCGCCCATCGTCGCCTTTGTCGCCGTCGTCCTGGCGACGCTGAGCTGGCCCGACTACAACCAGTCCCGGCAATACCTCAGCGAACTGGGCGGCCTGCACGCCCCCCATCCCTGGCTGTTCAACGGCATGGTGGTGTTCGCCGGCGTATCCGCCGCTGTCTCGGGGCTGGGATTTGCTCTGGCCCTTCTGGCCCTGGGCGGCTCGCGCTGGGCCGCCGGGGTCACCGCCGCGGCCTTCAGCCTGGCGGCCATAGGCATGGTGGTGGCGGGCCTGATTCCCTGGCCCGATCCGCGGCATCGGCTGGTCAATCTGGGCCTCTTCATCATGCTGGCCCCGCTCTGCCTGGCCTGGGGCCTGGCGAAAGTGCGCGAAACGGGGCGACTGCGCGCCTTTCTTGCCCTGGTTTTCATCGCCATGGCGGTTCTGACCGTCCTGACCCGCCATCTGGTCTTCAAGGGCCTGGTGAACGACTTCAACGTCGGCTGGTGGGAACGTGGATTTGCCCTGGTGCTGATCGGCTGGACGGGCGTCGCCGCCTGGGCGCTGGAACGGCGACTGCTGGCGATGAGTCGCGATCCAGCCTGAGGCGCATCGCCTCACCTCGCACCCCTGGGGCGGGAATTGTTGTCCCAAATCTGGCCATATTCTGCTCTCAGTTTCGTGATGACTGCGTGAAGACGAGGCAATTGGACGAATTTCCATGGCCGAAACCCGGAAAATGCGGCGCCTGCGAGGGGGTCGGCGTCTGCTGCAACAAATGCCCGCATATTCGGCAGTTTCAGTTGCTTTCTCCGTCGAAATACGGCCTAAGGCGGGACGTTTTTCACGGAGCCGTGTTCGCGCTTGCGAGATCACGAACCGGCGAGGAGCATACGGGGTGACTGCGACAGTCATCACGAACCGATCACGGGTCCTCCCAAAACTCGATTGGGCGGACCGTTTGGTGAGTTTCTGATGGACCTAGAGCTGGCAAGCGCCGGTGGCATGCACGGAATGGACGGCCAGACCGCCCATCACGGGACCGAACCGCATGCGGTCAGGCCGCCGGTGACCCGCGTCTGGCTGCCGGGCGAATCGCCGCTGGCCATGCCGCGGCAGTCCTTCAAAAAGGCGGCCTTCACCGCCCGACCCGCAGCCACCCGCCGCACGCCCGCCACTTCGCCCCGGACCGTCGCCAAGCGCCGCCTGGTGCTGGCGATCGCCACTGTTTCGCTGGCCCTGCTGGCCGGCTATGCGCCCTTCGCCATCTACGCCAAGAAGGGCTTCACCGGCGGCGAAGTCCTGGCGTTGAGCCTGTTCGCCATCCTGATCACCTCGATCGCCTGCTGGTTTTCCAGCGCCTTCCTGGGTTTCTGCCTGCGCCTGCGGGGCGGCGACCATGGCGGCCTGAGCTTCCCTGACAAGGCGCCCAAGCCGACCACCCGCACCGCCCTGCTGATGCCGATCTACAATGAAGATCCGGCCGGGGTGTTCGAGCGGCTGACCCGCATCGAGGCCGACCTGACGGCCAACGACGCCGACAAGGCCTTCGACATCTTCGTGCTCAGCGACACCACCAAGGAAGCGGTGGCGCTGGAAGAATGGAACGCCTTCCTGCATTTCCGCGCCCGCTCGATCTGCCGCGCCTATTATCGCCGGCGGCCTGAGAACCATGAGCGCAAGGCCGGCAACGTCGCCGAATGGGTGCAGCGCTTCGGCGGCGCCTATGAGTCGATGATCATCTTCGACGCCGACAGCATCATGACGGCCGAGACCCTGCTGCAGCTGGTCGGCGGCATGGAGCGCAACCCGCAGGCCGGCCTGATCCAGACCACCCCAGCCATCATCGAGGGCGACAGCCTGTTCGCTAGAGCCTCGCAGTTCGGCGTGCGCCTCTACGGCCGCGTCGCCGCCACGGGCCTGGCCTGGTGGTCGGGCTCGGAGGCCAGCTACTGGGGCCATAACGCCATCCTGCGCGTGCGCGCCTTCGCCGAATGCGCCGGCCTGCCGGTCCTGAAGGGCCCGCGTCCGTTCGGCGGCAACATCATGAGCCACGACGTCATCGAGGCTTCCCTGATCCGCCGCGGCGGCTGGGGTATCCATGTGACGGCGGCGCTGGGCGGCAGCTTCGAACAGACCCCGCCCAGCCTGGCCGAATTTATGGCCCGCGACCGCCGCTGGTGCCAGGGCAACCTGCAGCACATCCCGCTGATCTTCGCCCCCGGCCTGCACCCGGTCAGCCGCCTGCAACTGATCTTCGGCGTGCTGGCCTATCTGGCCTCGCCCCTGTGGCTGGCTTCGCTGGTCGTCGGCATGGCGCTGCAGCTGCACGGCCTGCTGGGGCCCGAGGCCCTGCCGACCTGGAAGCTGATGCATCACCACAACCCGCTGACGGCGATGGTGTTCATCAGCCTGGTGTCCATGGTGCTGCTGATGGGTCCCAAGATGCTGGGCGCCGCCCTGGTGCTGGCCGACAAGCGCGAGCGCGCCCTGTTCGGCGGCGGCAAGACCATCCTCAAGGGCGCCCTGCTGGAGATGGCGCTCTCGGCCACCATCGCCCCGATCATGATGGTCGCCCACACCCGCATCATCTTCGAAGCCCTGTCGGGCCGCGACTCCGGCTGGTCGACCAACGCCCGCGACAGCGACGACATCTCGTTCCGTGACGCCGCCCGGGCGCACCGCTGGGAGATGGTGGTCGGCGTCGCCTTCACCGCGGCCCTCTGCCTGCGCCCCGACCTGATCCTCTGGTTTACCCCGATCGTGCTGCCGCTGCTGTTTTCGACCCCGATCTCTGTCTTCGTGTCGCGCCGAGCCCCGGGCATCCGCGCTCGCGCCAACGGCTTCATGCTCACCCCGGAAGAGCGCGGCGCCGTGGCGCTGCCGCCTCTGCCACCCGCCCAGCCGAACCTGGTTCCCTTCGTCCGTATCGCGGCCGAGGAGCCGATTTCCGCCCAACCTGAACCCGTTTCCGAACACGCAGACCTGCGGCAGGCTATCGCGGTCTAACCGCGGCGCCCTTGTTTGGCCCCAAACGGCGGGCATCTGCCCGCCGTCCACACCCATCCTGTTGAAGCCCGGCCGTCCAACCTCGGCGGCCCCGCTATTTGGCTCAACGGATCAGCACGAGGTTGATGTGAAATTCAGTCAGACCACCACGCCCGTTCCGGGCGTGCGCGCCGTTGCCCCCGTCCTCATCGGCCTGATCAGCGCCGCCGTCGGCATGAGCGGCGCCTGGGCCGTCGGGGTCTCAAACCGGCATGAACAGCGGCACTATTCGGCCAGCCTTCAGCCGGTCCTGGTCGCCCGCAACAACGCAGTCGACGCACACGCCGCCCCGGCCCTGCGGGCGCCGGTCACTCTGATCGCCTTCCTGAACCCGATCGCCGGCTGCGGGATCAACTCGCCGTTCGGCCTGCGCAAGATGCCCTGGGAAGAGGGCGGCCGCCTGCATGAGGGCGTCGACATCGCCGCCCCCGCCGGCTCCTCGGTCCGCGCCACCGCCGATGGCGTGGTGGGCCGCACCGGGAACAGTTCCAGCTATGGACAGTTCGTCGAGATCATCCACGCCAACGGCCTGACCTCGTTCTACGCCCACCTGGAGCGCCTGGCGGGTCTGAAGACCGGCGACGCCGTCAGGTCGGGCGACACCCTGGGCTATGCCGGCAGCACCGGCCGCTCGACCGGCTCGCACCTGCATTTCGAGATCCGCCTGAACGGCAAGCCGCTGAACCCGGCCCTGTTCATCGGCCAGACCTTCGCCAGCGCCAAGGACCTGCCCCTGACCGCCGCCGCCAAGGTGCCGACCCTGGTGCGGATGGCTCAGGTGTCACGCTGGCCGGCCGGTGTCGGCGCGCCTGCCGCCGGGCCGCGCCAGGTGGTCACGCTCGCCCAAGACGTCCAACCGGTGCGCGGTGGCCGCATGCGGATGACCTTCACGCCGGTCGAGGACCTGAAACTCCCGACGCGTGAGGCGCCCAAGGTGGAAGCCGAAGCCTCCGGCTATCGGGCCGGCGACCTGCCCCTCAGCCGGCCGACCCCGAAGGCTGCCCCGCCCATCAAGATTACCCCGATCAACACCACCCACACGGGGTAGTGCAGGGCCAGGCCCCGCCACAGCACCAGCAAGGTCACCGGCGCGGCGGCGAACCAGCCGCTCTCGGGCGCGCCATCGCCCATGGCGCCCGCCACGGCTGAAGCGGTGGCGGCGGCGATGATCCAGGCCAGGATCAGCACGGCGAATACGCCTGCGGTCAGGGTTCCGGCCAGGGCCCGCACACTGTCGGCGTCGGCCAGGTTCACCCCCGGCGGTGGCGGGAAGATGTAGAGCAGCAGCATGCGGGCGATCAGCAGGGCGACCAGCCCCGCCACCGCGCCCCACAGCACCTCGATCCCCGGTCGCCGCATCAAAACACCTTCCCACCTAGTCCCCGCCGCACCGTCGTCTAAGTTGGGCCTATGCTCAAGCTTGCCCTGCGCATTCCGGCCGGACTGTTGCTGGTTGTCCTGCTTCTGATTGCGCTTGGAGGCGCCATGGCCGCCGTCAATTGGAACGCACCACGGGGCCGGATGGTCGATATCGGCGGCCGGTCCCTGCATCTGGTCTGCGCGGGCCCCAAATCCAGCCACCCCACCGTCTGGTTCGAATCCGGCGCCTTCGGCATCGCCGCCGACTGGGCGGAGGTGCAGCGCCGGCTGGCCGATCAGGGCCTGCGGTCCTGCGCCTATGATCGCGCCGGCCTGGGCAACTCCGATCCCGGCCCCGCGCCCCGCGATAGCCGGGCCATCGCCGCCGACCTGGAGAAGCTGATCGCCCGCTCGGGCGAAACCGGCCCCTTCATCTTCGTCGGCCATTCCATGGCGGGTCTGCACGTCCGCCTCTACGCCGTCACTCATCCGGCCCAGGTCGCCGGCGTGGTGCTGGTCGACGCCACCACCGCCGAGGCCACCGACTTCGGCACGCTGCGGATGTTCGTCGAGCGGTTCGGCCAGATCTCGCGCCTGGCCGGCTCGGCGGCCTCCGTCGGGCTCCTCAAGCCACTCGCCCCGTTGATGGGTGACGGCATCGGCCTGCCGCCCGACGCAGCCCGCGCCAAACAGGCGGCTTTCGGGTCAGGCCCGTCCAACCGCGCCGCTGCGGCCGAGGTCACGCTATGGCTCACCGATGCGGCCCAGGTGCGTGAGGCGGGCGACTATGACCCGGCCTGGCCCGTGGCGGTGGTGACCGCTGGGGCGGCAAACGGACGCGCTGCCTGGAAATCTGCTCAGGCGGCCCCGGCGAAAGCGTCTCGTTATCCCTATGTCGTCAATGTGGATCAGGCTGGCCATGCCAGCCTGCTGGGCCGGCGGTTCGGCCAAGCCATTGTCGAGGCGATTCTTCATGTCCGGGACGCCGCCGGATAGGTTGGAGCCTTGCTTGATTCGGGGGTTCGCTTGGACGCGGCTTTACAGCTCGACGGGGTGACCAAGCGCTACGGCGCCTTCACCGCCGTCAACGACCTCAGCTTCGCCGCCCAGCGCGGCAAGATCCTGGGTTTCCTGGGCCCGAACGGGGCGGGCAAGACCTCGACCCTGCGCATGGTGCTGGGCCTGGCCGCCCCGACCGCCGGGCGGATCAACGTGCTTGGCGCCGCGGACGGCCGCTCGGTGCGCGAGCGGATCGGCTTCCTGCCCGAGGAGCGCGGCCTCTATCGCCGCATGACCCCGGTCGACGCCATCGTCTTCCTGGCCGGCCTCAAGGGCGTGCCCACGGCCGAGGCCCGCCGCCGGGCCATGACCCTGCTCGAAGCCCAGGGCCTGGGTGACGCCGCAAAGCGCCAGATCCGCCATCTCTCCAAGGGCATGGCCCAGAAGGTCCAGCTAATCAGCGCCATCGCCCATGAACCCGAGCTGGTCATCCTCGATGAGCCGTTCAGCGGGCTGGACCCTGTCAACCAGCAGGCGCTCGAAGCCGTCATCCGGGGCCTGGCCGAGCGCGGCGCCACGGTGGTGTTCTCGACCCACGTCATGCAGCACGCCGAGCGGCTCTGCGACCACGTCGTGCTGCTGGCCAAGGGCCGCAAGGTGTTCGACGGCGATATCGAGGCCGCCAAGGCCCACGCGCCCCGCGCCCTGGTGCTGGAAGGCGTCCTGGACGAGGCGGCGGTCGCGGCCCTGCCCGGGGTGGCCAACACCGCCAGCACGCCGCTGGAAGCCGGCCAGCGGGTCACCGCCGCCCTGGCTCCCGGCGCCAACGGCCAGGCGGCGCTGAAGGCCGCCTTCGCCCAGGGCCTGGACATCGTCCGCTTCGAACTCAAGGAGCCCAGCCTGCACGAGGCCTTCATCGTGCTGACGGGAGGCCAATCCGACCAAGAGGTGAGCGCATGAACCGGCTGCTGCGCATCGCCCGCCGCGAATACATCGCCTATGTCCGCACGGTCGGCTTCTGGCTGTCGATGATCATGATGCCGCTGGGCTTCGGTCTGGCCAGCACCCTGCCGGCCATGATGGCTCACAACACCCCCGTGCCGGCTCTGGCCATCGTCGACCTGACCGGCGGCGGCTACCAGGCGGTCATCGCCGCCGACCTCGCCAAGGCCAAGGGCAAGCCCCCCGCCCAGATCGTCGCCTCGCCCATCGCCACGCCACCCGATCCGGCCCAGGCCGCGAAACTGTTGCGGCCCTGGCTGACCGGCGATCGCCTGTTGCCCGGCAAGCGCAAGCTGGAGGCCGTGGCCATCCTGCACGGCTCGGGCGAGGCGATCTCGATCGATCTGTGGAAGTCCAACGTCCTGGACCGCGACCTGGAAAGCGCCGTCCGTGACGCCGTTACCGATCACCTGCGCCGCCAGCGTCTCGCCGCCGCCGGGGTCGATGACGCGACCCTGAAGGCCGCCGACGCGCTGGAGCCCCAGCTTACCGCCTACTCCGCCAAGGCCTCGGGCAAGGTCGCCCTGCGCGACCGTCTGCCGGGCATCGTCGGGTTCGGCTGCGCCATGCTGCTGTGGTCGGTGATCATGACCGGCGCCGGCATCCTGCTGAACAGCGTCATCGAGGAGAAATCCAGCCGGGTGCTGGAGGTGCTGCTGGCCTCGGCCTCGGTGCCCGAGATCATGTTCGGCAAGATCCTGGGCGTGGCCGGCGTGACCTTCACGGTGATGGGCGTCTGGGCCAGCGTGGGGGCAGGGCTGCTGATAACCCTGGCGCCCGCCGTGGCCGCCGATGTCGGAGCGGTGCTGGCCGGCCATGGCCTGGTCTTCTATTTCGCCTTCTATCTGGTCGGCGGCTACCTGCTCTATGCCGCCATCTTCACCGCCGTGGGGGCCTTCTGCGAGACGACGCGTGAGGCCCAGACCCTGCTGGGTCCGGTGATGCTGATCCTGATCATTCCCATCGTCTTCCTGACCCAGGCCATCCAGCACCCCGATTCGCCGATCCTGCGGGCCCTGTCCTGGATCCCGCCCTTCACGCCCTTCCTGATGACGGCGCGCGTCGCCAGCGAGCCGCCCTGGTGGGAGATTCTCGGGACGGGCCTGTTAATGGCCGCCACCGTCGCCCTGGTGGTGTGGATCGCGGGCCGGGCCTTCCGCGCCGGGGCGCTGTCTACGGAGAAGGTCGACTTCAAGGGGCTGATCGCACGGCTGCGGCGGGCGGATTAGCTACTCCGCCCCCGCCGGGGGCGGAACGCGAAAAGGCCGCCCTGTCGCCAGGGCGGCCTTTCGATTCTTCAGCCTAGACCAGAAGGCCTATGCGCCGCGCGCGGCGGGCTTCTTCGGGGCGGGCAGCAGGCCTTCACGCTGCAGGCGCTTGCGGGCCAGCTTGCGGGCGCGGCGAACGGCTTCGGCCTTTTGACGGGCGCGCTTTTCCGAAGGCTTTTCGTAGTGGACGTGCCGCTTCATTTCGCGGAACGAGCCTTCGCGCTGCATCTTCTTCTTCAGCGCCTTGAGCGCCTGGTCGACGTTGTTGTCGCGGACGAAAATCTGAACCAGGGGTATCTCTCCATCGGCTGCCCGCCGCGTCCCTTTGCGCCGGGCGGTCGAAAACAAATTGGCTGGCCGTGAAAGCGAGCTTCCAGACCGAGCGGCGGCTGATAGCAGAGGGCGCTGGCCTTGTCTATCGGAGACGGCCGCGAAACGGCGGTATAGACTTAGAGTCATGGCCGACACGACCACAGATGGCGATACCTGGGCGCAAGCAACCGAGCAGCGCGTGCTGGACGAGGCGCTGCTCCTGGCCCCCAACCTGGGCTGGGGCCAGGTGACCCTGGTCGCCGCCGGCCATGCGGCGGGCCTGAGCGAGCCGGAAGTCGACCTGCTGCTGCCCAATGGCGCGCAGGATCTGGCCGCCCTGCTGTCGCGGCGTCATGACGCCGCCGCCCTGGCCGGCCTGCCCGACGCCTCGGGCCTGAAGATTCGCGAGCGCATCCGGACCGGCGTGATCGCCCGCCTGGACGCCGCCGCCGTGGACCGCGAGGCGGTGCGCCGCTGGGCCGGTTTCCTGGCCCTGCCGATGAACCTGAGCCTGGCAGGGCGGCTGATCTGGGAGACCGCCGACGGCCTCTGGCGCTGGGCCGGCGACATCGCCACCGACGAGAACCACTACAGCAAGCGGGCCATCCTGGCCGGCATCCTGCTCTCCTGCCTTGCGCTGGACCTCGGACCCGGCCGCGAGGCGGCGCTGGCCAACCTCGACGCGCGCATCGAGAACGTCATGGCCTTCGAGAAGTGGAAGGCCGGCCTCAAGCCGGCCGAGTTCGCCAAGGATGTGGCCGGGGCCCTGGCCCGGATCCGATTCGGCCGGGCCTAGAAGTCGGCCGTAAGTTTCCAGGCCAGCCACTGGCCGGGAAAGGCCAGGCCCAGCATCAGGACCCAAGCCACCGCCAGCAGCGTCCAGGCCCGGCGCCACTTGCCGTTCTGTGCATGGCGGACGGCCGTGGGAACGAGGAACATCACGGCCAGGGCCGCCCCGGCCAGAGGCGCCACATTGGCCAGGCCCCGCCACTCGAGGTGCTGGGCGGCCATCGACATCAGCAGAAACTGGATCGGCTGAAGGCTGAACCAAACCGCGAGCGCCGCAATGGTGAGAACGGCGGTCCAGTAGGCCAGGCCGTTCAGGCGCCGCATCACCCTCGCTCCCCCATCATCCTCTTTCCAGAGGCCGCATCCGGTTAACGTGGCCCATCTTGCGCCCGGGCGCCATCTCGCGCTTGCCATAGAGGTGCAGGCGGGCATCCGGCTCGGCGGCCAGGTGCTGCCAGTCGGCGGCCTCCTCGCCCAGCAGGTTGGTCATCTCGACATGGCCGATGGCGGCGGTCGAGCCCAGGGGCCAGCCGGCGATGGCGCGGATATGCTGCTCGAACTGGTCAGTGACGCAGCCGTCCTGGGTCCAGTGGCCGGTGTTGTGGACGCGCGGGGCGATCTCGTTGACCACCAGCCGCCCGTCGGAGAGCTGAAAGAGCTCGATGCCGATGACCCCGACATAGTCGAGGGCCGCCATCACCTGGGCGGCGATGCGCTCGGCCTGCTCCAAGGTGGCGGCGCCCGCCGGGGCCGGGGCGCTGGTGCGGCGCAGGACGCCGTTCTCGTGATGGTTCTCGGCCAGTGGAAACAGGGCGATCTCGCCACCCCGGCCGCGTGCGGCGATCACCGACAGCTCGCGCACGAACTCGGCGCGGGCCTCCAGGATGGACGGGACGCCGTCGAGCCGCGCGAAGGCGGCGGCGGCGTTGGCGGCGGTCTCGACCCAGGTCTGGCCCTTGCCGTCATAGCCGCCCCGGCGGGTCTTCAGGAGGGCCGGGGCGCCGATCTCGACCAGGGCCTCGGCGATATCCTCGGCTGAGGCGATGGCGGCGAAGGCTACCGTGGGCGCGCCGGCGTTGTTGAGGAAGGTCTTCTCCTCGACCCGGTCCTGGGCGACGGCCAGCGCCTTGGGGTCGGGCGAGACCGGGACGTTCAGGGCCGCCAGCTGTTCGACAGCGGCGGCCGGCACGTTCTCGAATTCGTAGGTGACGACGTCGGCCAGCTTGGCCAGGGCCTTCAACGCCTTGGGGTCGTCATAGGCGGCGACGATGGTTTTCTTCGCCACCCGCGAGGCCGGTGAATCCTCGTCCGGGGTCAGGATGACGACATCGAGGCCCAGCCTGGCGGCGGCCAGGGCCAGCATGCGGCCCAGCTGGCCGCCACCCAGGATGCCGATGGTCGAGCCCGGCGGCAGGGGAAAGGAAGCGCGTGTGGTGGGCATCAGTCCTCGACCGTCTCGGCCACGCCCGCGGTCTGGGCTGCGCGGTGGGCCGCCAGCCGCTCGGCCAGGGCAGGGTCCGACAGGGCCAGGATCTGGGCCGCCAGCAGCCCGGCGTTCTTGGCTCCCGCCAGCCCGACCGCCAGGGTGCCGACGGGCACGCCGGCCGGCATCTGGACAATGGAGAGCAGGCTATCGAGGCCGTTCTGCAGCTTGGACTCCACCGGCACGCCCAACACGGGCAGCTCGGTCATCGAGGCGGTCATGCCCGGCAGGTGGGCCGCGCCGCCGGCCCCGGCGATGATGACCTTGAAGCCGGCCGCCTTTGCGCCCTTGGCGAAGGCGAACATGCGGTCGGGGGTGCGGTGGGCCGAGACCACCTTGGCCTCGTAAGCGACGCCCAGGGCGTCCAGGCTCTCGGCGGCCCCTTTCAGGGTCGGCCAGTCGGAGCGGCTGCCCATGATGATGGCGACGGCGGGGGTCTCGCTCATCGGTTCGGCATTCTCTTCGCGAGAGGGGCGTCGAAAGGTCGCTCCTCGAAAGGTCGCCTTGTATAGGCGCCGCTTGTCCGGGAGCAACCGATAGGTCAGATTCAGACGCAAGGGCGGGACTATGTGCGGAATGATTCTGCGATGAAGATTACCGGCGCACGGGCTGAGACATTTTCGGCGATGCGCAGACGCGCCCTCACCCAGGCCGGCGTCCAGGTTACCGGCGGCGTGGCGCCGGCTGACACGACCGCCTTCCTGGGCCTGACCGAAACCGATCTGACCCCCGCCGTGCAGGGCGCGCTGAAGACCCTGCTGAGCGAGATCGACGACCTGCGCGGTGAGGTTGGCCGGTTGAAGTCCCGACTGTCGGAAGTCGAGGGCCTGGCGGACCAGGACAGCCTGACGCCGGTGCTGAACCGCCGGGCCTTCATGCGCGAACTAGGCCGGATTTCCGCCTTCTCGGCCCGCTACGGCTCGCCCGCCAGTCTGGCCTATTTCGACCTCGACGGCTTCAAGG
This sequence comes from Caulobacterales bacterium, assembly GCA_038236615.1. Classification (GTDB taxonomy): domain Bacteria; phylum Pseudomonadota; class Alphaproteobacteria; order Caulobacterales; family Caulobacteraceae; genus Caulobacter. The sequence goes on along the minus strand of JBBRZO010000010.1, from coordinate 155,495 downwards.
CGGTCAACGACCGCTTCGGCCACGCCGCCGGCGACCAGGCGCTGAAGAGCGTCGCCGACCGCCTGCTGGCCAATGTCCGCGAGAGCGACATCGTCGGCCGGCTGGGCGGCGATGAGTTCGCCGTCATCCTGGTCCAGGCCGACCAGGCCACCGCTGAAGCCAAGGGCGAGTCACTGAAACGGGCGATCGAGACCAACCCGGTGGATCTGGGCGATTGGTCCGCGCCGCTGCATGTGACCGTGGGGGTGCGGGAAATCGAGCCGGGGGCCGATCCGGAGACGGCGCTCGCTGAGGCGGACGCGTCGATGTACGTCAAGAAGCGGCTCAAGAGCGCCGAAGCCTAATCTCCTCACCCGCGTAGCGGGGGAGCAACCGTCTTAGGCTGTGCGCCAAGGGGTGTTGTTTCTGAGCATGGCGTTGAGGATGGTGATGAGCCTTCTCATGATGGCTACGATGATGACCTTGGGCTTTTTGCCGGCGGTCTGAAGCCTGTCTCTGACCTCTTTGAGGATGGGGTTGAAGGGGCCGGCGTTGATCGCGGCCATGTAGGCGACGTCCCTGACGTGCTTTCGTCCACCGAAGATGCGTCGCTGTCCCCTGAACTGGCCGCTTTCGCAGTCGTAAGGCGCCACGCCCATCAAGGCGGCGGCCTGGCGGTTGGTCAGCTGGCCCAGCTCGGGCATCTGGGCCAGCAGGGTGTGGGCGAAGACGGGACCGACGCTGGGGACCGAGCGCAGCAACGCGTTCTTGCGAGCCAGTTCGGCATCGCTGGCGACGAAGTCGGCGATGGCCTTGTCGAGTTCGGCGATGTCAGCCTTGAGGCTCTCGGCCCGACGCTTGGCCAAGCGCCCGAGGAGAGGCTGACTGACGTGGGCGGCCTGGTTCTTGGCCCGCGTCAGGTCTTCGGTGAGCTGGCGCCTGGCGGTGACCAGCTCGGCCAACGCCTCGGCCTGGGGGTTGGGTATGGTCGGCCTGTCAGGGATAAGCGCGATGAACTGGGCTATGGCCCTGGCGTCGATCTTGTCGTTCTTGGCCAAGATCCCAGCAGCTTTGGCGAAGCAGTGCACGCGCCAGGGGTTTACACGCCGCACGGTAAAGCCGGCGGCGAACAGGGCCTTCAATATACTTCGCTCATAGCCCCCGGAGGCCTCCAAGCCCACCACCTTGACCGTGAACATCTTCAACCGAGCGATCAGCGCCTCGTGACCTTGCTGATCGTTGGCCACCTGGAACGTCTCGCGCGAAGGCCAGAGACATATGTCCAGCACCCTCCCGCAGACGTCGATACCGACAAACACTCCACTCTGTGCCATCTTCATCCCCTTCCTTGCTGTGCGGGGTCGAACCCTCGCAACCGTTCGGGCTTGGAAGACGTGACCGGAGCACCAAGCTCCCCCGCGGACTGCAACCTGTGGGGACACGGGCTTCCGGACGTCGCGGGTGGCTCTCAACGCCGCCCGCGACACACACTCTGCACCAAATCAAAGATACAAGGGGGACCACGAAGTGGTGGAGGGGGCGACCGCGCTCACGGCGTGTGACGGTTGGCAGGGAGCGGCGGCAAGGCCGCGCACGGCCCTCGCCCCCTCCGTCCGCTTCGCGGCCACCTCCCCCGTTTCACGGGTGAGGAGGAGTCCCTCAGAACCCCAGGACGCGAACTTCCTTCACGTGCGGGAGGGCCTGGATCTTGGCCAGCACCGGCTCAGACAGCATCTGGTCGATACCGACCAAGGCGATGGCGTCGTCGCCGGCCGAGACGCGGCCCAGGTTGAAGGTGGCGATGTTCACCCCCGACTCGCCCAGCATCATGCCCAGCGCGCCGATGAAGCCCGGCTTGTCCAGGTTATTCACGTAGAGCATGGCCGGGCTGAAGGGGGCGTCCAGTTCCATGCCCTTGACCTCGATGATGCGGGGCACGCCGCCGATCACCGCGCCGGCGAACGACTTCTCGCCGCCGTTGCCGGTGATGGTGATGCGCATCAGGCTGTCATAGACCGGTGACAGTTCCTGCTTGGACTCCTGCACGGTGATGCCGCGCTCCTTGGCGACCGCGGGGGCGGAGACCATGTTGATCTCGGCCAGCATGGGGCGCAGCACGCCGGCCAAGGCGGCGGCAGTCATCGGGCGGACGTTCAGCTTGGCCACTTCGCCGACATAGGCGACGTCGATGGCGGTCAGCCCCTCGTCGACCATCTGGCCGGCGAAGGCGCCCAGCTTTTCGGCCAGCGCCACGAACGGCTTCAGCTTGGGAGCCTCATCGGCGGTGATCGAGGGGCTGTTGAGGGCGTTGGAGACCGCGCCGGTCAGCAGGTAGTCGCTGATCTGCTCGGCGACCTGCAGGGCCACATTCTCCTGGGCCTCCATGGTCGAGGCGCCCAGGTGCGGGGTGGCCACGAAGTTCTCGGCCCCGAACAGCGGGTTCTCCTTGGCCGGCTCGGTGACGAAGACGTCGAACCCGGCGCCGCCGATGTGGCCGCTGTCCAGGCCGGCGCGCAGGGCCTCCTCGTCGACCAGGCCGCCGCGGGCGCAGTTGACGATCAGCACGCCCTTCTTGGCCTTGGCCAGGGCGTCGGCCGACAGGATGTTGCGGGTCTTGTCGGTCAGCGGGGTGTGCAGGGTGATGATGTCGGCCCGGGCCAGCAGTTCGTCCAGCTCGACCTTCTCGACGCCCAGTTCGACGGCGCGCTCGGCGCTGAGGAAGGGATCGAAGGCCACGACCTTCATCTTCAGCCCGATGGCCCGCTCGGCGACCAGCGAGCCGATATTGCCGCAGCCGATCAGGCCGAGCGTCTTGGCGAACAGCTCCACGCCCATGAAGCGGTTCTTCTCCCACTTGCCGGCCTGGGTGGAGGCGTCGGCGGCCGGCAGTTGCCGGGCCAGGGCGAACATCATGGCGATGGCGTGCTCGGCGGTGGTGATCGAGTTGCCGAACGGCGTATTCATGACCACGATGCCGCGGGCGGTGGCGCTGGGGATGTCGACATTGTCGACGCCGATGCCGGCCCGTCCGATGACCTTCAGCTTCTTGCCGGCGGCCAGCACATCCTTGTCGGCCTTGGTGGCCGAGCGGATGGCCAGGCCGTCATAGTCGCCGATGATCTTCAGCAGCTCTTCTTTCGACAGGCCGGTTTTGACGTCGGCCTCGACGCCGCGCTGGCGGAAGATTTCCACGGCGGCGGGGGAAAGCTGGTCGGAAATGAGCACGCGGGGCATGGGGAGCTACCTTCGAAATCTAGTGGACGGCGCGCGGAGCGCGCTCAGCGAGGATGGAGAGGCCGGCCTTGAGGGGGCTGTCGGCGGTATCGATGGGCATGACGTCGAGCGACCGGTCGCTGAAGTCGTAGTCCTGGACGGCGGCGGCGATGGCGCTCTGCACCTCGCGCCAGGCGGCGTGGCCCTCGACGCCGAGCAGCCAGGTGGCCGCCGAGCGACCTTCACGCTGGGCCAGCAGGAGGTGGGCGGCGGTGACGTCGGCCAGGGGATCCAGCGCCTGCCGCAGCCGCTCGATCAGGGCCGTCGGCTTGTCGAACGGCAGACCCAGTTCAAGGTGGCTGGCCCGAGGCGCGATCCCGGGCCGCTCGCCCGCCAGCAGGGCGGTGACCTCGGCGCGGCTAAGATCGACGGTGAAGTCGCTGCCCGGGTTGATCTTGAACGGCCCGGGGGCCAGCCAGTCGAACAGGGTGCGGCCGTCCTTGACCATGATCAGGGCGCCGCGCCCATAGGCCTCGACCACCCGCTCGGCGGCGGTGAAGAAGGCGACTGCCGTCGACCCGTCGGGGTGCAACACGGCTCGCAGCCCCGGCATGTGGCCTTGGGCGTCAGGCGGGCCGAGCGGCGAGACATACAGCTTCTCGGTCAGCAACCGCTGGCCGAAGGCGACGCGTCGGCTGGCGTCGGTGACGGCCTCGGCCAGCCGGCGTTCGATGAGGTTCAGGGGTTCAAACATCGGCTCACCGGCGCATCAGATTGAGGAAGCCATGCGGCTTGCGGGTCTTGACCACCGCGATCTCCAGACGGAGCGCGTCGGCCAATGGCGACTTGTCGAGGTCGACCAGTTGCAGCGGCATATCGAAATCGAAGGTCTTCACGGCCGCGTCGACGGCATTCTGGACCGCCGACCATTGGCCGATGCTGCGCACGCCCAGCAGCCAGGCCGAGCCGGCCTCTCCCGGCCGATAGGCCACGCCCAGGAAGGCTTCCGCCACCTCGCTGATGGGGCCGAGCTCAGTGTTCAGGCGGTTGACCAGGTCGACCGGCGTCTGGTTCGGGCGGCCCAGCAGCCCGTCCGGGCCGGCTGGGGCTTGGCGAGCGGCCAATCCCGCAATCTCGGCGGCGGTCAGGACCATCACCGGCGGCAGGGCCGGGTTGATCGCCACGGGTCCGGCGGGCAGCAGCGCCAGCAGGGACAGCGCGCGCCCGCCCAGCAGCGCGGCGCCGGGACCGATGGCCTGGCTGATCCGTTCCGGCGCGGTGAAGACGGCCGGCGCGGTCTCGCCCGAGGGCAGCTGCACGCCCTGCACTTCGCCGATGCCGCCGCCGGCGTCTGGCGGCGTCAGCGGCGAGACATAGAGAATGGCTGTCGGCAGGGCCGCCAGGAACGCCTCGCGGCGTTCGGGATCGAGCGCCGCCTGGACCAGGAGGCGCTCGATGGCGTTGATCGGCTCGATCATGACCTCACCCTTCGTTCTAGGCCGCGGTCAGTTCGGCGCTCACCGTGGCGAAGGCCCAGTCGAGCCAGGGCGTCAGGGCCTGGACGTCAGCCGTTTCGATGGTCGAGCCGCACCAGATGCGCAGGCCGGGAGGCGCATCGCGATAGCCGCCGATGTCATAGGCCGCGCCCTCCTTCTCCAGCAGCGAAGCCAGCTTCTTGGCGAAGTCGGCCTGGGCCTCGGCGGGAAGCGCCGCGATCCTGGCGTCGACCACCTTGAGGCAGACCGAGGTGTTGGAGCGGGTGGCCGGGACCTGGGCCAGGAAATCGACCCAGGACGTCTTTTCCACCCAGGCCTCGATAGCCGCGAAGTTGGCGTCCGAGCGGCCGCGCAGGGCTTCGAGGCCGCCCTCGTCGCTGGCCCAACGCAGGGCGTCCAGATAGTCCTCGACGCAGAGCATCGAGGGGGTGTTGATCGTTGCGCCTTCGAAGATCTCGGCGTTGATTTTGCCGCCTTTCGTCATCCGGAAAAGCTTGGGCATCGGCCAGGCCGGGACGTAGCTCTCCAGCCGGGTCACGGCGCGCGGGCTGAGGATCAGCACGCCATGGGCCGCCTCGCCGCCCAGCGCCTTCTGCCAGCTGTAGGTGACGACATCGAGCTTGGCCCAGTCCAGGTCCTGGGCGAAGGCGGCGCTGGTGGCGTCGCAGATGGTCAGGCCCGCCCGGTCCCCGGCGATGAAGTCGGCGTCGGGGACGCGTACGCCCGAGGTGGTGCCGTTCCAGGTGAAGATCAGGTCGGCGTCGGGGTTGACCTGGGTCAGGTCGGGCAGCAGGCCGTAGGGCGCGTCCAGCACCTGAACGTCGGGCAGCTTGAGCTGCTTGGTGACGTCGGTCACCCAGTCCTTGCCGAACGATTCGAAGGCCAGCAGCTGAACCGGGCGGGCGCCCAGCAGCGACCACATGGCCATCTCCATGGCCCCGGTGTCCGATCCGGGCACGATACCGATCAGATAGTCGGCCGGGACCTGCAGCACGGCGCGGGTCTGGTCGATGGCGGCCTTGAGGCGCGCCTTGCCGGGCTTGCCGCGGTGCGAGCGGCCGAGCACGGCATTCTTGAGTTGTTCGGGGGTCCATCCGGGGCGCTTGGCGCACGGTCCGGAAGAGAACTCGGGGCGAGCGGGCTTTACAGCCGGCTTGGCGAAGGTCGTCATAGCGATGTCTCCCATCCTTACAGATGGACTGCATCCCGTTGGGGGGATGTGGCCCGCCGGTGAAGAACCAAAGTTTGCGGCGCCGCACAAGCGAAGTTTTTCTGAACCGCCTTGCAGACGCTTCACGCGACAGATTGTGAAACCAGGTTTGATGGTCGGATGGGCGACAGCTACCGCCCCAATCTCTAACAGGGCGACATGGTGGGCGAATCTCATAGCGAAGCGAAGATCGACTGGCTTGTGCTGGCCGCCCTGGTGGTCACCTGGGGCTCGGCTTTCGCGGCGCTGAAGATCGTTGTGGCGGAAATTCCGCCGGCCTGGACCACGGTGATCCGCCTGTGGGTCGCCACCGTCACCATGCTGATCGTCATGCGGTTGCGGGGCGAGGCCCTGCCGGCCTTCACCTTTGGCCAGGGCTCGGCTTGGCGGGCCTATGCCCTGGTGGGGGGCGTGGGCATGGCTTTGCCGTTCGTGATGTTCGCCTTCGCCGCCGGCCGGTTGCCCTCGGCGATCAACGCCATCTGCAACGGCGCCTCGCCCCTGTTCACAGCCCTGCTGGCCCAGGTTCTGCTCGCGCAGGATCGCCTGTCGCCGCGCGGGTTGGCCGGGGTGGGGCTGGGCTTTGTGGGGCTGGTGGTGCTGGTCGGACCGCGCTTGCAAACGGGCGGCGCCTTCGAGGCCCTGGCCCTGGCGTCGGCGATCGGCGGCGCCTTCTGCTACGCCGTCTCCAACATCGTCACCCGCAAGGCGCCCAATGTCACCGCCCTGGCCGGGGCGCTGATGATGTGCGGGACCGGAGCGGTGTTCGCCACGGCCTACGCCGCCGCGACCACGCCCCTGCCGCCGATGCCTTCGCTCAAGGCCTGGACGGCGATCTTCGCCCTGGGAATCTTCTCCAGCGCCCTGGGCAGCGTCGGCTACGTCTTCCTGGTCCAGCGCCGGGGCCCGGTGTTCATGAGCATGTCGATGTACATGGCCCCGATGTGGGGCACGATGCTGGGGGTGGCGGTGATGGGCGAGCGGCCCGGCTGGCCGGCCTATCTGGCCTTGGCGTTGATTCTGGCCGGCGTGGCGTTGACGACCTCGCCGGCTCGGAAAAGTTAGGAGACGATCGGCGGCGATTGAGCCGAGGCGTCGGCCTTGGCGCGCTGTTGCATCCGCCGGCGCATGGCGACAATGCCGCCGCCCAGCAGGCAGGCCATCAGGCCGTAGGTGTCCAGGTTGTTGACCCAGCCGTAGAACAGGTCGTGCGGCTTCTCGATCACGAAATAGTAGGCGTGCAGGCTGAACTGCACCCCCTGCAGCAGCATGACCACGGCCAGCCAGAGCGAGGCGTAGCGCAGCGCCACGGCCAGGAAGCCGAACGCCAGCAGGCCGTCATTGATCAGCATCGGCACGGCCCCGACCTCGCGGCCCAGGGTGTGGTCGATCAGCCAGGCAATGATGGAGGAGATCAGGAACATGCCGCCGGACAGGCGCACGGGACTATCGCCCTTCCACCAGGCGAAGCCCGCGACGGCGATCAACGCCGGCCAGGCCAGGTAGATGACTATGAAGTGCCCCAACATAACTTGCGCCTCTAACCGGAATTAGAGGCGCAAGAGAGTTAAACTATCGCAACCTTGTCGATTGCCGGCTTATCAGCCGACTTGTCGCAGGTCCTGCATGCCCTTGGGGGGGGTGTCAGGCAGCTTGTCGTCGAGGCCGCCCATCGTGGTCCGGAGACCCATGCGGAGGCGCACGTCGTTCAGTTCGTTGTGCATGGTCACCACGGCGGTCCGGGCAGCGCCCAGAGCAGCAATGGCTTCGACCAGCTTGGCCTGGGCGGTATCGCCGACCACAGCCGACATACCGAGGTCGCGACGCGAAGCGACCATTTCCATCATCAGTTCGGCGGCCTCAACCATGGCCGCGTCTACTGCCTTCTCGGTTGCAAAGAGTTTCTTTGCAACACGCTTGGCAACAAAAGCTTTTTCCACTTCAACCTCCATCAGCCCGCAGGCAGACAGATAGTAAACGCTTTCTTAATCGCGCAAAGCGTTAATAGAAGGTTAAAACGTCGCAGGTTGCGAAATATTAGGAAGCACGCGTTAGAACACGAATTCCTGTTTCCAGGATTCTCCTCTGGCGCGAATGATCGAAGCTGACCCCTCTTCCGACCACGCGCCCTTCCAGGCGCGCATTGCCAGCGTCGCGCTGATCACCACGGTCATCGTGCTGGTCGCCGCCTGCGCCAGTTTCCTGCTGCAGCAATGGGCGGTTTCCAGGCAGGAGACTCACGCCACCCAGGCCGCGCTCAACCGCGTGGTGGCTCAGATCGCCGCGCCGGCCCTGGCCAGAGGCGACGCCAACGCCGCCCGGCGCGCTGTCGACGCCGCCTCGCTGGCCCCCGGCGTCGCCGCCGTCAGCCTGACCGACAGCCGCGGCCGGCTGATCGCGGTCAAGGAAGCCAAGTCCGGCTCGGCCAAGGCCGCCCGCGACGAAGAGACCATTCAGACCCCCGTCACCCTGGACGGCCGCTCGCTGGGGGCCCTGATCACCACGGTTCAGCCGCCCAGCCTGGCCTCGCTGCTGCCCCGGTTCCTGGCCCTGACCATGGCCCTGTTCTTCGGGGCGGCGGGCCTGGCCCTGTTCCTGGCGCGGATGCTGTCGCGCCGGGTCATCGCGCCGGTCAACCGCCTGTCGGCCGCCATGGTCGAGGTCGCCGCCAGCGGCCGCTTCACCCCCGTGGCCGAAAACGCCGACGACGATCTGTTTCGCAGCCTGGCCCGCAGCTTCAATCATTTGCTCGCCAAACTGGACGCCAATGACCGCGCCCTGCGGCTGACCATGGAAGACCTGGTCGTCGCCCGCGACCAGGCTGATACCGCCAACGTCGCCAAGTCGCAGTTCCTGGCCAATATGAGCCACGAGATTCGCACGCCGCTGAACGGGGTGCTGACCATGGCCCATGTCATGGATCGCGGCGATCTCTCGGACAAGCAGCGTGAGCGGCTGGGCGTTATCCGCAATTCCGGCGAGGTGCTGCTGTCGGTGCTCAACGACGTGCTGGACCTCTCCAAGATCGAGGCAGGCCGTCTGGACCTGACGGAGCAGGACTTTTCGCTGGACGAACTGGCCGAAGCCTCGCGCGCCGCCCATTCGATGCTGGCGCTGGAGAAGGGCCTGACGCTCGATCTGGCGGTTGATCCCGAGGCGGCCGGCATGTGGCGCGGCGACGCCGATCGCCTGCGCCAGATCCTGGGCAACCTGCTGTCCAACGCCATCAAGTTTACCGGCAAGGGCCAGGTCAGCGCCCGCTTCACCGCGCTGCCCAGCCGCGGGCTGCGCCTGGTAGTTCGCGACACCGGCATCGGCATCGCGCCCGAGAAACTGCCCACCCTTTTCGACAAGTTCACCCAGGCCGACAGCTCCACCACCCGCCGCTACGGCGGTACGGGCCTGGGCCTGGCCATCTGCCGCGAGCTGTCCCAGCTGATGGGCGGAACCGTGCGAGCCGAGAGCATCGAGGGGCAGGGCTCGACCTTCACCGTCGACCTGCCGCTGGCCCGCGGCGTGGCGCGCGGGGTGGCTAGGGCGCCGGAGCCGGCCGCCAGCACGTCGGACCAGAAGCTGCGTATCCTGGCCGCCGAGGACAACGCCACCAACCAGCGGGTTCTGCGGGCGGTGATGGAGCCGCTCGACGTCGAGCTGGAGATCGTTGCCGATGGCAAGGCCGCCGTGGAGGCCTGGGAGAATGGCCGCTACGACCTGATCCTGATGGACATCCAGATGCCGGTCATGGATGGCGTCGCCGCCGCCCGGTCCATTCGCGCCACCGAGGCCGCCGAGGGCCGTCGTCGCATTCCCATCCTGGCCCTGACCGCCAACGCCCTGGTCCACCAGGTCGAGGAGTATCTGGGCGCGGGCATGGATGGCCACGTCTCCAAGCCGATCGAGCTGGCCCGGCTCTACGCCGCGATTGACCAGGCTCTGGCGCCGGCGGCGGAAGCGGCGGCGTCTCAGGTCGCCTGAACGCCCGGCAACGGTCTGCTCAGAACCATTTCAGGCCTGAAGTCGTTTCCTTCCTAAGTCAGCCGCAGCCAGCGGACTGAGTTATTGAAAGGAGCCCATCATGAAGAAGATCCTGATTGCCGCGGTTGCCGTGGCGACCCTCGCCGCCACAGCCTCCTTTGGGGGGGCCGCTCAGGCCGCCCCCTGGATGTCGATCAACGCCCGCCAGGCGATGCTCGAGCGACGCATCAACATGGCCCAGCGCAGCCACCGCATCTCGTATCGCGAAGCCCAGGGCATCCGCGCCCAGTTCCGCCAGATCGCCGTGCTGGAAAACCGCTATCGCCGGACCGGTGGTCTGCAGCCCTGGGAACGGTCCGATCTCGACCGTCGTTTCAACGCCCTTTCGGCTCGGATCAACTACGAGTCCCGCGACCGCGACGGGCGCCGCTGGTAGATTTTGCCAGTCGCGAGCCTGTCCGAAACCCCCGCCGGCGACGGCGGGGGTTTTGCTATGCACTATAGGCGAAGCACGCTCTCGACGACCGTTACAGCCCGGCCGCGCAGCAGCACACGCTCGCCGCGATGCTCGCAGTCCAGCTCGGCGCCCCGGCCAGGATAGGCCTGGAAGAACCTGAGCGCCGGCCTTCCCAGCTTGCCGGCGAACAGCGGGGTCAGGATGCAATGGGCCGAACCGGTGGCCGGATCCTCGGGAATGCCCGAGCCCGGGGCGAAGAAGCGGCTGACCACGTCGAAGCCTGATCCGGCGTCGGCCAGGGCCGCCACCGAGATATTGCCGCGCCCGCCGGTCGCCTCGCCGGCGATCCGCTCCAGGGCGACCAGATCGGGCTTCAGGCCGCGCACGGTCGCTTCATCCTTGAATACCGCCACCAGGTAGGGACCCGCCCAGACCTCGTCCGGCTCGACGCCCAGGGCGGCAGCGAGGCCGTCGGGGATGGCGGTCTGGTGAGGCGGCTGGGCCGGGAAGTCCATCTCGTAGCCGGCGTCCAGGCGTCGGACGGTCAGTTCGCCTGACTGCCGGGTGACGAAGGTCACGACATCGCCGGGGACGCCAATCTCGGTGAACAGGGCATGGGCGCTGGCCAATGTGGCATGGCCGCAGAGCGGCACCTCGACCGCCGGGGTCCGCCAGCGCAGGCCGAACCGGGCCGGGTCCTCGGTCTTGAGCAGGAAGGCGGTTTCGGCCTGATTGTTCTCGGCCGCCAGGCTGTGCATCCAGCCATCCTCGGGCCAGGCCGCGAACGGCTCGACCACGCAGGCGGGGTTGCCCTGGAAGGGGGCGGAGGCGAAGGCGTCGATGGTCCACTGGCGCATGGCCGGCTCCTCTGATGAGACAGTGGCTGAATGCATCGATACAATGCTTGATTCAAACGTTATATTGTCATAGTGACAATATCATGTGGCAACCTTCCCTCGCTGACACCGGCCAGCCCCTGTTCCAGGCCCTGCTCGGCGTCTTGGGCGACGACATCCAGGCCGGACGGCTGAAGGCGGGCGATCGCCTGCCGCCGCAGCGCGAGCTTGCCCACCGCCTGGGGCTGGGTGTCGGCACGGTCACCCGGGCCTATGCCGAGGCCGAGCGGCGCGGGCTGATCCAGGGTCAGGTCGGCCGGGGCAGCTTCGTCACCAGCCGCGCCGAGGCGCCCAGCGGACCTATCGACCTGGCGCGCAACCTGCCGCCGCTCGGCGCCGCCCGCCGCGCCCTGCCGGCCGCGCTGGACCGGCTGGCAAGGCGCGGCGACCTGGATGACCAGCTGGGCTACGCGCCGGGCGCGGGCGACGAGGCGGTTCGCCAGGCCCTGGCCGCCTGGATCCGCCGCACGGCCAACTGGCAAGCCTTCGATGGCCGACGGCTGGTCATTTGCGCCGGCGCCCAGCAGGGGACAGCCCTGGCCCTGGCGGCGACCTGTCGGCCGGGCGACGCGGTGCTGGCCGAGGCTGCCACCTTCCACGGCATCAAGGCCATCTGCGCCCAGGCCGGCTATCGGCTGCTGGCCGGCGCCATGGACGGCGAGGGCCTGACCCCGGAGGCCCTGGACACCGCCGCCGACCAGGGCGCCAAGGCCGTCTATCTGCTGCCGGTGCAGAACCCGACCGCCCGGATCATGGGCGCCGGCCGGCGGGCCGATCTTCTGGCCATCGCCCGCCGTCGGGGCGTGGTGGTGATCGAGGATGATCTCTACGCGCCTTTCGCAGCCCCGCTGGGGCACGCGCCCCTAGCGGCTCTGGCGCCGGACCTGGTCTGGTATGTCACCAGTCTCTCCAAGACCCTGGCCCCCGGCCTGCGCACCGGCTGTGTCGTCGCGCCGGATGCGGCCGGTGAGGCGCGGCTGCTGGAAGCCCTGCGGGCCTTCGCCTTCGGCCCGCCGGTGTTCGGCCCTCTGGTCGCCGCCGACTGGATCGAGAGTGGCGAGGCCGACGCGATCCTGGCTTCGACTATCGCCGATCTGACCGCCCGCGCCGACCTGGTTCGCGCCCGGCTGGGCGGCGCCCTGGAGGTCTCGCCCATGGCCGCCCCGCCGCACCTCTGGCTGCCGATGGGCGAGCTCGACGCCGAGCGGGTCGCCGGCCGGGCCCTGCGGCTGGGCGTCGAGGTGACGCCGCCCCGCGCCTTCTTCCAGGACGGCCAGCCGGTCACGGGCCTGCGCCTCTGCCTGGGCGCGGAGCCGGACCGGGAACGCTTCAAGGCGGGCATCGACCGGCTGGCTCAAGCCCTGGCTCCCGACGGCGGCGAGAGCCGGGGGCTGGTCTGATGGCGTTCGAACTGCAGATCGACGGTCATCGGTTCAGCGACGACCGCCAGGGCTTCGACCTGGACCTGGCCTATGACTGGATCGCGCGGCAGGCCTACTGGGCGACGGGTATTCCGCGCCCGGTCTTCGACAAGGCCATAGCCAACAGCCTGGTGATCGCCGCCTACGCCCCGGACGGGGCAATGGCCGCCATGGCCAGGGTCATCACCGACCGCGCCACCTTCGGCCTGCTCTGCGATGTCTTCGTCGACCCCGACCGGCGAGGCCAGAGCCTGGGCAAGGGGATCATGACCTATTTCCACGCCCATCCCGACCTGCAGGGCTTTCGCCGCCGCATGCTGGCCACCGCCGACGCCCACGGCCTCTACGCCCAGTTCGGCTTCAAGCCGCTGGGCCGCATCGAGCGCTGGATGGAGATCCATGACCCTGACGTTTATCACCCCTCCTGACGGAGGGGCGCGGCCTGACGTCTACCGCCCCTCCTAACAGAGGGTGCGGGGCGAGCGGCCCGGGGGCATGCTGTCCGCATGACGTTCGAACTCAACGCCGGCAAGCTGCTGGGCTTCTTCGCCCTGATCTGGCCGCTGCTGCTCGTGGCGCTGCTGGTCAATCCGTCCGCCTGGTCGGTCTGGCAGGCCGCCGGGTTCTTTGCCTTTCCCCTGGTCTGTACGGCGGGGCTCTGGGCCATCGCCCGCCGTCGCTGGCGGCTGGAGGCGACGCCGCAGGCCCTGATCCACCACACCCTGGGCCGCACCGAGCGATTCGACTGGCGGGCAATCGGCCACTTCGAGGTGCATGGGCTGCCGCTCCCGGGTTGGTTCGGCATCCGGACGTTGCGGTTCGCTTATCCGGCCGCCCCGGACGGCTCAGGCCCAGCCCGCAGGTTGATGCTGGTCTTCGGCGACCAGTCCGGCGTGGAAACCGCCGCCACCCTGGAGCGCTTCCGCCAACTCTACATCCGAGCGCCCGTCCCTGCTCAGGCGATCGATTCGACCATTCACCTGCCGCTGTCCTGGACGCGGCTGACCCGGCTGCTGCTGCCGCTGTTCTTCCTGCTGGGGGCCGGCATGGCGGCGCTCGCGACCTGGGCGCCGGCCCTGGATGGACGACTGCCGATCGTGGTTGCTGCGGTCGTCATTCTGGGCGCCGCGGCCTTGGTCGTCAGGCTGCACGGCCTGACCCTGGACGATCACCGGCTGACGCTCACCCGCTGGGGCCGCCAGACCGAAATCTCCTGGATCGCCATTGAGGAGGCTTCACTCGTCGAAGGCGGCGTCTGGCCCTTCCGCCTGCCGACCCTCAGGCTGACCTGGCGCGGCGACCAGCCGCCGTTCCGCAAGACCCGCATAGGCGACCTCTACGGCGACCGCCGCCTGGAAGACCTGCTGGCCATCATCGACGAGCGCCGCATCGCCGTGATCGAGGCGATCAACGCCGACTAGGACGAGATGTCTTGGAGAGCCCTTGTGGTGGCGGCCGAATAGGCTGGCCACCGTTCTCGCCAATCATCCGCCGAGCCTCGATGCTCCGCGACGAAACCGGCGACTTCACTAAGGGTTTCCGGATAGCCTCTGCCGGCGGGCAAGAAAAAGAAACCGCTGCGGACCAGGGCGGTGACCTTTTCCCACTGCTTCAGATCATCGCGAGGCGGTGGTTTGAATTTGGTCCAGAGCGGAATCGCCGTGCGCGCGCAGCGAGGGCAGGGGCGCTCGAAACCCTCGATCAGAACCGGCCTGCGAAAACAGCTACGGCAGTGAAAACAGACAAACGGATAGAGGTGCTGTTTGCCCTTGTCCGTCACAACGTAGAACGGCCCGTTGTAGTGGGAGACGGGTGAGGTGGGTCGTGGCGCCATGGCTCAGTCCTCAAATTCCGAGTCGAACAGCCGGGTGGCGTCTGCCACGAACCCGTTGCCGGTCTCCGGCCCGACGCCATCGGTGCGGTATTTGACGAACAGCATTTCCAGTCCGGCTGGAACAAACCCGACCAGCATCTCGACCGGCTCTCCCGAGCTGTTGCGATACCCGTGGCGGACGCCGGGCGGGGCGCGGACGAAATCGCCGGGGCGCAGGGTGGTGACGACGTCGTCGAGCAGAAACTCCAAAACGCCGCTGCGGATCAGGAAGGTTTCTTCGCAACCGCCGTGCCGATGCGGGCCAAAGCCGGTCTCGCCGGTGGGGGCGACCGTCCACTCCATCAGCGAGTAGCGGCCGCCGGTGTCATCGCCTGACACGATGATCCGCGCCCGGTCGGGTCCGTCCTCGAAGCTGAGGCCGCCGTCGGTCGTGACGATCATGCCGGAGCCTCGATCTTCACCTCCGGCCAGCGCGCCTGGGCCGAGCCGGTGGTCTTGGCCCAGCCCTTGGCCAGGGGCCGGTTGGGGTTGGGCCGCAGGCGCATGGCGAAGACATCCTCCAGCCCGAACGGCGCCTCGATGCGCAGGGTGTCGTCGGGCTTGAGGGCGACGCCGACCCCGAAGGCCGGGCAGACAAAGCGGGTCAGGGCCTCGGCGCTGCTGGAGAGCGGGGCGTAGGGCTCGCCGAAATGGTCCTCGAACCACAGGTGGACGCGGGCCTGGTTGCGCACCTCGACCAGGGCGTCGAGGGGGGCGGGGAACAGGGCGGCGGCGCGCTTGATAGGGACGTCCTCGGCCTCGTAGCTGGTGTCGACGCCTTCGAAATAGACCAGGTCGTAGTCGCGCACGCCGTAGTCGATCTCGCGGCCGGTCAGGTGATTCCAGACCCTCTGGTAGACCGCCCCGGAGACCACCAGCCAGTCGGGCAGGTCCAAGTCGCGGGCCAGGGTCAGCACCGTCATCATGGTCGGCGAGGCGCGCAGAATGGCGTCGAGGCGGGCTTCCAGGTCGGTCATTTGGTCCTCAAGAGCCAGCCGTGATCGAGCGGTCCGTGGCCGGCGCCCAGGCCCGGCGCGTGGAGCATGGCCTGGTGCACATAATCCCAGGCTCGGGCGACCGCTTCCGTTAGCGAAAGGCCCTGGGCCAGGCCCGTGGCGCAGGCGCTGGCCAGGGTGCAGCCGGTGCCGTGGGTGTGACGGCTGTCAATGCGCTCGGCCTCGAACAGGGTCTCGCCATCGGGGGTGAGCAGCAAGTCGGTGACCCGTTCGCCGTCCAGATGGCCGCCCTTCATCAGCACGGCCTTGGCGCCGGCCGCCAGCAGCGCCTCGCCTGCCCGGCGCAGGCCGTCGAAGTCGACGACAGTCAGGCCGGTCAAAGCCTCGGCCTCGGGGGCGTTGGGGGTCAGCAGGGCGGCGCGGGGAATCATCAGACTCCGCACCGCCGACACCGCGTCGTCCTGAAGCAGCGCCGCCCCGCCCTTGGCCCGCATCACCGGGTCGATCACCGCCGGCGCTGTGGTCGAATCGAGAATGGCCGCCACGGTCTCGCACATGGCGACCGTGCCCAGCATGCCGGTCTTGATGGCGTCGGCGCCGATGTCGTCCAGCACGGCCCGAGCCTGGGCGGTGACGACGTCCAGCGGGATCGGGTGCACGCCAGTGACCCCCAGCGTGTTCTGCACGGTGATGGCGGTGACCGCCGTGGCGGCATAGCCGCCCAGCATGGTGACGGTCTTGATGTCGGCCTGGATGCCCGCCCCGCCGCCGCTATCGCTGCCGGCAATGATCAGGACGCGGCCAAGTTTGGAGGTCGAGCTCATCGCCCCCGCATAGCCGCGCCGCCCGCCTCACGCCAGCGGGTTTGCAGCCGCCGCCGGCTGTGCCACATCCAGGTCATGGCGGGCGGATCGGAACTCTTCGGACTGGCGGCGGCAGGCGCGGTCGGGGCGGCGGCGCTGGTGCTGTTGCGGCGGCGATCGCGTACGAGCGCACTCGCGGTGGTCGAAGTCCCGCTCACCACCCTGCGCGCCGTCATCTCGGGTATGGAAGTGTCGGCCTCATCCCTGGTGCGGGGCGCTACGGTCGAATGCATGGGCGACTATCGCCGCGATCCGGGCCTGCTGGTTATCGAAATCCAGACCGCCACCGAGGCCGACGCCAACCGGCTGATCACCGACGGCGACCTGAACGCCAGGCTGCAGGGGTTGCTACGCGATAGTGGCTATCCCGCCTCAGCCATTGCACAGGTCGGCCTGACCATCCGCTCCCGCGAACGGCTGGAGCATGAGGCGGCGGCGTTGCGCGAGCAGGAGGACCTCGCCCGCTGGGCTGAGGATTTAGAGCGCCCGTGACCGAGTGGAAGACCTTAGTCTGGGTCGGGGCGGGCATTCTGGCTCTTCGCATGTTGTGGTTCCTGAAGCCGCTCGTGCAGGACCTGGCTTCGGACCTGCATGCGCCGATGGCGCGGAAGGCGGAGCGGGTCCACACAGAATTGAGGCAACTGGTGCGGGCATCCTCGCCTGACAGCGAAGTTTGGCAGTTCGCTGAAATGTCGTCCCACCCGCCTTCCGTTCTTTCAGTGGCGTTCTGGGTAATCACCGGCACAGATGTCGAGCGGGATAGGCTGGCGGCAGACCAGGGTTTGAAGGCGGCGTTTGAGGCGCTTCTGACAGCCAGGCGATTGGCGCCGGACGCAGTCCCGCTCGGCTTCCAGTCTCGCGAAACAGCCGGGCGCGACTTCGAAGGCGATTGGTCGAAGGCTTTGGGGCGGTCACAGGAAGAGGACTGATTTCCCTCTCAGCGTGTCCCGGCGGTCATCGCCGGCTCGCAGCGCCTGTGGCATTGGGCGCGCCATGACTGACAACAAGACGATATCAAAGACGCTGTCCTACTGGCTCCGGCACCGGCCGGACGCGGGAGGGCTCACGCTCGACGCCAACGGCTGGACCAGCGTCGATGCGGTGCTGGCCTCGCTCATGCGCGAACACAAGGCGGACTGGGACCGGCTGGCCGAGGTAGTCGAGACCAACGACAAGCAACGATTCGAGTTTAGCGCCGACCTGGAGCAGATCCGCGCCCGCCAGGGCCATTCGGTCGAGGTCGACCTGGCGCTGGAGCCGCTCAGCCCGCCGGACGTCCTCTATCACGGGACGGTCGCCCGGTTCGTGGATGTGATCCGGGCCGAGGGCCTGAAGAAGATGCGCCGCCACCATGTCCACCTCTCCGGCGACCCGGAAACCGCCAACAAGGTCGGCGCCCGCCGGGGCGCGCCCGTGATCCTGATCGTCGATGCGGCGGCCATGGCGCGGGATGGCCATGTGTTCTTCCGGTCGAGCAACGGGGTTTGGCTGACCGAGGCCGTGCCGGCGCAATATCTGGCCGGCTAGGCGCGGCGCCTTCCGTCATTCGGACATCGGTGGCAGAAATCCCGGCGTGATTGTGCAAGGGGGCGTGCGATGCGGGTTGCTGGAAAATGGCCGCTGCTGGTCGGACTGTTGGTCTGGCTGGCGCTGACGCCGGGCGTCGCCTCGGCCAAGAACTGGAAGCTGACTCCCCAATCGAAGTACGGGCTGATCGCGGTGCAGATCCCGCCCCCTGGCGACCTCTTTGTCCCGGGCGGCCAGTACGAGCTGCAGTTCATGGCCTATGAGCCAAACCGGGGCTACTTCCGGACCAACTCGTTCTTCGGCTGGGCGGAGGTGCGCGTCGCCTCTTACGGGCGTTATGAGCGCTTCCGTCTGCGCGACGCCAAACCCGGCTTCTACGCCTTTCGCTCGACGATGGTTTCCAGCTGGTGGGGGACCTGCTTCAACGCCGGGACCTATTATTTCGAGGTCAAGCCGGGCGTGACGACCTATGTCGGCGCCTACGATCCGCGCCGAAATATCGAGGAGGTCCGGGACGCCGTCAGGACGGGCCGCCTGCCCAACAGCTCCAGGAACAGCCAGCAGTATTTCGTCGTCGACACGCCTCGGCCCACCCTGACCCTTCCCGAGGATGACCCGAAGGGACTGGCGGACCTGACGGCCTGGCTGCGCGCCGAGCAGCCGGGGGTCGAGGGCGATCCCGTCGTCGCCGACATGATCCCCACCACCTTCGGCTCCCGATCCGGCGGCGGCCTCTACAGCAACGGCGGCTGCGGCCTGTGGGTGGGGAAGGGTGTGCCGGACGGCGGCTGAGCCCGAGCCTAGCTGGCCCCGGCGATCACCGCCGCCACCTTTAGGGCCTGCACGGTTTCGCGCACGTCGTGGACCCTCACCGCCGCGACGCCCGCCGCCGCGCCGGCCAGGGCGACGGCGATGGAGCCGCCAAGGCGCTGGTCGGCCTCGCTGGCATCGATGGCGGCGATGAAGCGTTTGCGGCTGGCGCCCAGCAGGACCGGATAGCCGTTGGCGGCGAGGCGGGGCAGGGCGGCGAGCAGGGCCAGATTGTGCTGCAGCGTCTTGCCAAAGCCGATGCCGGGATCGAGCGAGATGCGGTCCCTGGCCACTCCGACGGCCTGAGCGGCCTCAGCCCGGCTGAGCAGGAAGGCCTCGACCTCGCCGACCACATCGGCGTAGCGGGGCGCCTGCTGCATGGTGCGCGGCTCGCCCTGCATGTGCATCAGCACCACTTGGCAGCCCAGTTCGGCGGCGGTCTGGCAGGCTCCTGGCGCGCCGAGCGCCGAGACGTCGTTCCAGATCGACGCGCCCGCCTCGACGGCGGCGCGAGCGACGGCGGGCTTCATGGTGTCGATCGAGAGCGGGACGGTTCCGGCCAGGGCCTGGATCAGCGGAATGACCCGCGCCTGCTCGGTCGCGGCATCGACCGGCTCCGCGCCCGGCCGCGTCGACTCGGCGCCGATGTCCAGCACGTCGGCGCCCTCGGCGATCAGCCGGCGGGCATGGGAAAGGGCGGCCCCCGTTTCCAGGAACCGCCCTCCATCCGAAAAGCTGTCAGGGGTGACGTTTACGATCCCCCAGACAGAAGTCATTCCTGGTCTCAGGCCGTGGCGGTGTCGGGCCGGGGCGAGACCGGGACCGAGACGGCGGGGCCCATCGGCGGCTTGGAGTCGGCATCGTCGCGGACCGGCGGCACGCCCTTGATCACGTTGGTGATCTCGTCGCCCGACAGGGTCTCCCACTCCAGCAGCGCCTTGGCGACCGTATGCAGGTCGTCGAGCCGTTCGGTCAGCACCCGGCGCGCGTCGGCCTGGCCCTGGTCGACCAGGCGGCGGACCTCGCTGTCGATCTTGCGGGCGGTCTCTTCCGAGACGTTCTGGGTGCGGGCGACCGAGTGGCCGAGGAACACTTCTTCCTGGTTGTCGCCATAGGCGACGGTGCCCAACTCTTCCGAATAGCCCCACTGGGTGACCATGGCGCGGGCCAGGTTGGTGGCCGCCTTGATGTCGCTGCTGGCGCCCGAGGTGATGTTGTCCTTGCCGAAGATCAGCTCCTCGGCCACCCGGCCGGCCATCATGATGGCCAGGCGCGAGGTCATCTGGGTGAACTTCATGGAATAGCGGTCGCCTTCCGGCAGCTGCATGACCATGCCCAGAGCCCGGCCGCGCGGCACGATGGTCGCCTTGTGCACCGGGTCGGCGCCCGGGACGCTCATCGCCACCAGAGCGTGGCCGCCCTCGTGATAGGCCGTCAGGCGCTTTTCTTCCTCGTTCATGGCCAGGCTGCGGCGCTCGGCGCCCATCATGACCTTGTCCTTGGCGTGCTCGAAATCGAACATGGTGACCATGCGCTTGTTGCGCCGGGCCGCCGCCAGGGCCGCTTCGTTGACCAGGTTGGCCAGGTCAGCGCCCGAGAAGCCGGGGGTGCCGCGCGCCAGGGTCTTGACGTCGACATCGGCGGCCAGGGGCACATTGCGCATGTGGACGCGCAGGATCTTCTCGCGGCCGGTGACGTCGGGGTTGGGCACCACGACTTGGCGGTCGAAGCGGCCCGGACGCAGCAGCGCGGGGTCCAGCACGTCGGGACGGTTGGTGGCGGCGATCAGGATGATGCCTTCATTGGCCTCGAAGCCGTCCATCTCGACCAGCAGCTGGTTGAGAGTCTGCTCACGCTCGTCGTTGCCGCCGCCCAGGCCCGCGCCACGATGGCGGCCGACAGCGTCGATTTCGTCGATGAAGATGATGCAGGGGGCGTTCTTCTTGGCCTGCTCGAACATGTCGCGCACGCGGCTGGCGCCGACGCCGACGAACATTTCCACGAAGTCGGAACCCGAGATGGTGAAGAAAGGCACGCCGGCTTCACCCGCCACGGCGCGGGCGATCAGGGTCTTGCCGGTGCCGGGAGGGCCGACCAGCAGGGCGCCCTTGGGGATCTTGCCGCCCAGGCGCTGGAACTTGGCCGGGTCCTTGAGGAAGTCGACGATCTCGGCCAGCTCTTCCTTGGCCTCGTCGACGCCGGCGACGTCCTCGAAGGTGATCTTGTTCTTGTTCTCGGTCAGCAGCCGGGCCTTGGACTTGCCAAAGCCCATGGCGCCCCGGGCGCCGCCCTGCATCTGGCGCATGAAGAACACCCAGACGCCGATCAGCAGCAGCACCGGCACCGCCTGGATCAGCAGTGAGACGAAGATGTTGCCGCCGCCGGAGGTGAAGGAATAGGTCCGCTGCGCGCTATCCAGAGCGTGCTGCAGCGAGGCGCGGGATTCCACCGGCGCTTCGGTGATCCAGCCGGTCTTGCCGTCGGAGGAGACGCCGGTGAACTTGTCGCCGTTGAACTGGCCCTTCTGGACCGAGCCCTGGTTCACCTTGGCCACCATGTCGCTGTAGCTGACTTCGGTGATGGCGCCGGCGCGGGGGCCCGTGCCGCCGCCCTGGGTGAAGACGCTCCAGGCGCCAATGAGCAGCAGGGCGATCACACCCCAGATGGCCAGATTGCGCAGATTCATCCGCTTCAAACTCTTCCAGTTGTCACCCGACCTCCCAAGATAGGACGTCGGTCGAGGTTTCGCCATCCGGGCGAGGTGTCACATGTCCGGTTCGCTCTGAACGACCCCGACGGCCGCGTCAAATCGGGCCATCGTCAGAACTTCACAGCGTACCGAGCTGTTCCCTGCAAGGATCGGGCAACTGACCGCCCCGGATTGATCCACAATGACCGGCAGGCCGGGCCGGACGGCCGCGGGCAGGCGGGCCAGGGCGGCGCGTTCGGCGGGGGGCAGGCGTTTGGCGTGGCCGGCCAGGGCGCGGACGGTGAGCCCGGGCTGGGAGGCGGTGAGTTCGAAGCGACCGTCCCAGATGCTGGGGGTGTTTGGGGGCAGGGGAGAGCCGTCTCGAGACAGCTCACCGGCGTCGCGAGTGATCAGGACCTTTGCGGCTTCAGCCTCGATACGAGCGCCAGCGAGCGTAGCGGTGAAGGCTTCGCGCGTGGCCAGCCGCTCAAGCAACCGCTGGAGACGGTCGCCACGCGGCGGTCGTGTCGTCCCTGCGGCGCAGAGGCAGGCGGCGGCGATATCCTCGCGATCCGAGAATCGGCGAAGAACCAGGGCCGGGCCGACTGGCTCGGGGCGGGGACTGGCTCGCTCTTGGCGTGCCTGTCCCCTTGAATGTGGCGGGGTGGTAGGGGACAGGCACGGTTCTGCGAACCGAGCCAGTCCCCGTGCGGTTCTCGCCCTGGATCGTGCGAAACGTGTGTCCTCATTGGCCGGATCGTCGATCCAGGTCTCGCCGCGCGACAGCAGCCAGTCGCGGATCTCGTCCCGCCTCAAGCCCAGCATCGGCCGCAGCAGAAACACGCCCCGCCCTTCGGGCCATGCAGGCGACGGCCCCCATTCGCGGGCGTCCGGCACGGTTGAGCCTTCGGCCCGCATGGCGGCGCTCTCGGCAAGGTCGCTGGCGGTGTGGCCCATCAGGATGACCCGTGCTCCTGCCTCCCGCGCCGCGTCCGCCAGCAGGCGATGGCGGGCGGCGCGGGCGGCGGCGGGGAGACCTGTCACAGGCTTCTGGCCGGTCCAGACGAGAGCGCGAAATTCCACGCCCAGCCGCGCGGCGGCGTCGGCGCAGCGCCGCGTCCAGTCGGCGCTGTCAGGGTTCAGTCCATGATCGACGGTCAACGCCAACAGCCGCCGCCGGTCCCAGTCGCGCGCCGCCAGCAGCAGGGCCAGGGAATCGCCGCCGCCGGAAAAGGCGACCGCGACCGGCGCGGACGAGGTCTGGGAGAGCCGCGCGAACCCCTGCGCCCCAATCAACTCATTTGGGATCAGACCGTGCAGTGGGCCTGTCCGCGCACCTTGGCGGCCTGGGCCAGCACGGCCGCCGACGCCTTGGGATAGTATTTGGCCAGCTGCGTCAGGATCTGGCAGGCGTCCTGGGGCTTGTTCAAGGCCACCAGCGAGCGGGCGAGCTCGACCACCGCGTCGGGCCCCCAGCTGGTCTTGGGCCAGCCGCGGATGGCGGCGATATAGGCCTGGGCGGCGTCTTCATTGGCGTTGCGCACGCTCAGGGTCTTGCCCAGCCAGTAGTTCCCCTCGGCCGTCTTGGGGCTATCGGGATAGCGGCGCACGAAGGCGGCGAAGGCGGCCTGGGCGCCATCATAGTCGCCGCTGTCCATCAGGCCCTTGGCCTTCGCGAAGGCGTCCTCGGGCGTGGCGGCGTCGGCTACGGTCGCTTCGGCCTGCTGGGTGGCGTCGGCGGCCTGCTGGGCCTGGGCCTGCGCGGCCTCCAGGTCAGTCAGGCGCTTGTCCAGCGCGGCCAGGCGCTCGGTCAGGGCAGTGTTTTCGGCTTTGCTGGCGGCCAGGGCGCGCTTGGTCTCATCCAGATCGTGGCTGAGACTCTCGTTGGTGGCGTTCAGCTGGGTCAGGGCCTGCTGCAGGTCGTCCATCTTTTCGCTGAGGCCCGCCAGCTGGCTGTCGGTCTCGGCCGGCTGCACGACAACGGGCTTACCGCTATCCTTGCCCTGGAAAACGATGGACCGCAGCTCGCGCACCACCTTCTCCATATTGTCCAGCCGCCGCTTGGAGCGGTCGTCCAGCGGGTCGCTGTCGATGGGGGTCTGGGCGAAGGCCGGCAGGGCGACGGCGCCCATCGTGGCCACGGTCAGCAGGGCGGCGAAGGCCAGGGCGAGTGTGGATTTCGACTTCATGGCTCGATGATGACCCCAGACGGAAGACGGAATTACGGCGTGCAAACACCACGCCACTCCACAACGAAAAAGGGGGCCCGCGCAAGCAGGCCCCCTCGTTCACGCTGGCCGAAGCGCTTACCGTGCGCCGTCGGTGATGACCGTGTGGCCGTTGCGGTTACGCTGGTAGGCGTCTTCCGACGAGCCCGGATCCTGCGGCCGTTCCTTGCCGAACGAGATGGTGGTGATCCGCGAGGCGGGGATGCCGCGGCTGACCAGGTACTCGCGCACCGAGTTGGCGCGGCGGGCGCCCAGGGCCAGGTTGTACTCGGACGTGCCGCGTTCGTCGCAATTGCCTTCGATGCGGATCATCACGTTCGGATACTGGCGAAGCCAGCCCGCCTGGGCGTCCAGCACCGGCATGGCGTCGCCGCGGATGGTATAGCTGTCGAGGTCGAAATAGACGTACTCGCCGATATTGACCACGAAGTCCTGGACCGAGCCGGGCAGGATCGAACTGGTCACCGGGCCAGGGCCTGGCGGCGGCTTGTAGGTCGTGCCGGGCGTGGTCGGCGGGGTCGTGCCGGGGCCGGTGTCATAGCCGGACGGCTTCTTGGTGGCGCAGGCAGCCAAGGAAATGGTGGCCACGGCGATCAGCGCCAACCGGGCGGCGCGTTGGGTGTCGAAGGTCATCAATTCCCTCCTCTGGGGTTCGCGGCGTTCATACTGGCGCCTTTGCACAACAACAGGCGACGGAAAAAACTTCACTTCGCCTCACAATGTCCAATCCGCGCGTCCTGGCAACCACACACCACTTGCCGCGCGAACCGGAAATGCTCCGGGGCCAGCCTTCTAATCCAGCAGAGGCGACCAAGCCGGATCCGACCCAGAGCTTTGATAGGGCGCCGGGCGGACGATGCGGCCGGTCACATCCACCGTCCACAAACGCGGCGCGCCGCCGGGCGTTGCGCGCGAGAACATGATCACCCGGCCGTTGGGCGCCCAGGTCGGGCCCTCGTCCAGATAGCTGGTGGTCAGGATGCGCTCGTCCGAGCCGTCCGGCCGCATGATGCCGATGTGGAAGACGCTGCCCTCCTGCTTGGTGAAGGCGATAAACTTGCCGTCCGGGCTCCAGACCGGGGTGGTGTAGCGGCCCGCGCCGTAGGAGATGCGCCGCACCCCTGAACCGTCGCCGTTCATCACATAGAGCTGGGGCGAGCCGCCGCGATCGGAGTTGAAGACGATCTGGCTGCCGTTGGGGCTGAAGCTGGGCGAGGTGTCGATGCCGGGGTCGGTGGTCAGCCGGGCCTGGCTGCGGCTGCGCAGGTCCATGACCCAGATGTCGCTGTTGCCGGCCTTTTCCGCCGAGAAGGCGACGCGGGCTCCGTCGGGCGAGAAGCGCGGGGCGAACACCATGCCCGGAAAGCGGCCGATGGTTTCCTGGCGGCCGGTCTCGATATTGAACAGATAGACGCTCGAGCCGGTCGGCCGCAGCGCCATGTAGGTGATCTCCTGGCTGTTGGAGGAGAAGCGCGGTGACATGACGATGTAGCTGCCGTCGGTCAGGTAGCTGGGGTTGGCCCCGTCCTGATCCATAATGGCCAGCCGCTTGATGCGGTTCAGCCGCCCGCCGCTCTCGGCGACAAAGACGATGCGGGTGTCGAAATAGCCCTTCTCGCCGGTCAGCTTCTCATAGATGGCGTCGGAGATCTTGTGGGCGATCCGCCGCCAGTTCTCGGGGCTGGCCGTAAAGGACAGCCCAAGCAGGCTTTCCTGGCCCGAGGTGTCGTAGAGCCGGAAATTGACCTGCAGCCGGCCGTCGGCGGCGGTCGTGACGCTGCCGCTGACCAGGTACTGGGCGTTGACCGACTTCCAGGCGTCGAACCGCGGCGGGGTTTCGGCGTCCAGGCCGTTCTCCGGGAAAGCGCCGGGGTCGATTGGATTGAACAGGCCGGAGCGTTCCAGATTACCGCTGATGACCTGGGCGATGTCAGAGCCGCGCGCGGCGCCGGCGAAGGTCTCGATGGCGATCGGCACCGGCTTGATGTTGCCGGCGTTGACGTCGATGACGACGTCATCGTTGGAACTGGGGGGCGGCCGCGCCGGCGACTGGACCTGCGCGGTGGCGCCGCCCGCGATCAGGACCAGGGCTGTAGCCAGCAGTGCGATGACTCTCACGTTTTGCCGCTCCTAGCTGCACGCCGACTGGGCGTTGAAGTCCACTTTCAGGGCCTGCCCCGCCAACTGTGGCGGCAGGCTGCGGTAGGGTTGCCCCGAGACAATGGCCTTTTTGGCGCGCGCCGCGGCGGGAATTGCGCCGGGTGAAGCCGATTCTGGCTTGGCCGGGTCGATCAGAAGGCCGGTCCGGCGGTCTACGATGACTATGTCACCCTTGACGAAACCTTTCGCATCCAGCCGAACGATGGCGGTCAGGTCGGTCACCACCTCGATGGTCTCGCAGGCCGGCGTCCAGCGCTGCTGCATCTGGGCGATCACCGCGTCCGGTGAAGGCGCGGCCAGGAGCAGCAGGATGGCCAGGATCATCCGCAGGCCTTGTCGGCGTTGAGGTTCAGGGTGATCCGCCGCCCGACCAGTTCGCGCGGCACGCCGCTATAAGGCAGGATCCGGCGGATGGCGCTGTAGGCGCGGATGGCCGCGGCGGCCGAAACGCTGGTCCCGGTCTCGCCGGCGTTGGTCACCTGGAAGACCCGGCCCGAGCGGGCGTCGCTGATCTCCGGCTCGCCGACCAGGAAGCCGTCGGCGTTGAACGTCACCTTGGCCACCAGCCGCACGCTGTCGCCGCCCTCGACGGCGCAGTTGGGGTTCCAGTAGCGCTCGACCTTCTCGCCCAGCCCGTCTTTCCAAGGGCAGGGGGTGTTGGACGACAGGCAGCCACCGGTGGCCGCCACGGCGGTTCCTTGCTTGGGAGTCGCCCGGCCCTGCTGCCCGCCGCTGGTCTTGGCGCCGCCCCCGCCGCGCAGGGATTGCGCGAGGTTGGTCAGGAAGTTGTCGTCCGCCGGCGCCCGGCTGCCGGTCCCGGCCGGCGCCGGGGGCGAGGGCTTGGTTTGCGACTTCGTCGGGGCCGGGGTTGGAACCGGCGCGGGTGTCGGCGGCGCGACCACGGCCGGATCATCCTCCGGAACGGGGTCGGGCGTGGCCATCTCGTCGGGTGTTTCGGGGACTGGCGCGGCGGTGTTGCCGACCGGGCCCTGGGCGACCAGGGTCACCGGGGTGATGCCGAACGTGCCGCCGCCAGGGTCGGGCTTGGGCCACAGGTAGATGGCCAGTCCCGCCGCCAGATGCACCAGGACCGAGAACAGGACGGCCGGCAGGATGCTGGTCCGCTCGCGCCGCATCTATTGCCCCGGCGGCGAACTTGCGGGCGCGGTCTTGTCCGCATTGCTCGCGGCGGGGCCGGATGAGGGGCCGCCGGAGTCGGTGATCAGGTTGATCTTGGTAAAGCCGGTGGCCTGCAGCGCGGCCATCACCTGGGCCACCGTGGTCCAGGGCGCCTTACCGTCGGCCCGCACATAGATCGGCTTGTCGAAGTTCTGCTGGGCCAGGGCCTGCATGCGCGGCTTGAGCGAGGCGAACGGGATTTCCTGCTCACCGGAGAATAGCTCGCCATTGGCTTTGACCGTCAGGGTCAGCGGCTCGTTCTGATCCTGGACGGCGCCGGCCTCGGTCTTGGGCAGCTCGACCTGCACGCCGTTGGTCAGCAGCGGGGCGCTGATCATGAAGATGATCAGCAGCACCAGCATCACGTCGACCAGCGGGGTGACGTTGATCTCGGACAGCGCCGCGCGACGGCCCCGGCCCCGCCGGCGGCGTCGGCCGGCCCCGCCGGCGGCCGCAAAGGCGTCGGTGGTGGAAAGCGCCATGGCCGCTCAGACCCGCTCGGCCAGGCGCCGCTGGATGGCGGTCGACAGGTCGTCGGCAAAGCCCTCCAGCCGGGCGGAGAACTTGGCCGCGTCGGTCGAGAACTTGTTGTAGGCGATATAGGCGGGAATGGCCGCGGCCAGGCCGATGGCGGTGGCGAACAGCGCCTCGGCGATGGCCGGGGCGACCACGGCCAGCGAGGTGTTCTTGGCGATCGCGATGCCCTGGAAGGCGTGCATGATCCCCCAGACCGTGCCGAACAGCCCGATGAAGGGCGAGGCGGTGGCGACGATGGCCAGGCTGCCCAGTCCGTCCTCGACCTTGGAGCTTTCGCGGGCGATATGGCTGTCCAGCACCCGGTCGATGCGCTGGATCAGCAGGGCCGTCTGGGTGTCGCCCATCTGGGCGTTCTTGGCCCGGGTCTCGCGCCATTCGCGTAATGCCGCGTTGAGCAGGCGGGGCAGGGGATGCTTGGCGTTGGCGCCGGCCTCGGCGGCCACTTCTTCCAGCGGCTTGCCCGATCCGACCTTGTCCTCGAAGCGGTTGGCCTCGGCGTTCAGCCCGGTGATGCGGACCAGCTTGTCGACGATCACCGCCCAGGACCACAGCGAGGCCAGGCCCAGGAAGACGATCACGCCTTTGACGACGAGGTCGGCCTGGTTGAACAGGTTGATGAAGTTGAAGCTGTCAGCGGTGATGACGGCGGCTTGGGCGGTCTGGGCGTCCATGATGCTCTTGGGGCTCCCCGGCTCGTCTTGAGGCATCAAGAGATGCCGCTTTGGTCAAACTATGGCTTGGCTATGCAAAACCAGGGCCGGAGCGCCTCCACAAGCCCTGACGGCGGTTTGCGCGGCTTTCCGTCGAGGGTGATGCAGGCGGCCGACACCTGGGCCTGAGCAATCAGATGTTCGCCACAGGTGATGCGTTGGCTGATCAGCAGGCGCGGACCCTTGACCTCATCATAGGTGGTGCGGACCAGCAGGGCGTCGTCGATCCGGGCCGCCCGCTTGAAGTCGATCTCCATGCGGGTGATCACGAAGGCCGCCGGATCGTCCCGCGCCAGCAGGTCGGTGTGCGACACCCCGGCCAGCCGCAGGAAGTCGCTCCGGCCCCGCTCGAAATAGCGGACATAGTTGGCGTGATAGACCACACCGGTGAAGTCGGTGTCCTCGTAATAGACCCGCACCGGCAGCTGGTGCTCACGGCCTTCGAAGCGGCCGGCGGAGGGGGCGAGGTCGGTCATCCCTCAAGGGGTAACGCGGATCGACTGGGACGCAAAGCCGCCGCCTACTCTACGCACTGCCCCGAGCGGTACTGGACGACATAGAGCCGGGCCCAGCGGGTCATGGCCTTGACGTCCAGATCGTAGGGTTTCTGGAAATCGCCCTGGTAGCTGGCGGCCTCGGCCTGGGCCGAGCGGGCGATCATCTCGTCGCAGGCGGTCACGGCGGCGTCCGCAACGGTGTCGATGGGGTCCTTGGCCTTGGACAGCGCCCAGGCCTGGCGCTGTACGCAGGCGCGGGCCTGCTCGCTGGCGGCCCTGGATTCCTGGGCCTCGAAGCCCGGCTGGCCGACCATGATCGGCCGCTGTTTGGCGAAGGCCTCGGCCGAAACCTTGGCGCTGGGCGGGGCCTTGCAGGTTCCGTGGTTGGCGCCGCAGGCGGCGAGCGCCGAGGCGCTGAGCAAAAGGGCGGCGGTCGCGAAGCGTTTCATGGTCGAGCAGTCCTCCAGCCAGGAAGAACACCGCCCGCGCCAAAGAGTTCTCAGATGCCGCCCTGGTCCTGATAGATTTCCGCCGTTTCGAGCTTCTTGCGCACGAAGTTCAGGAGCAACGGTCCGTCATTGCGGTTCAGCATGCCGCCACCCCAGTTCAGCGCGGCAAAGAAGCCCAACATCATGAGGGGAATGAAGGCGCCCACGGCGTCCAGTCCCGGCTGACGTCCGCTGACCAGGGCCAGGAGGTAGGGAAGCGTCGTGTAACGGGCGAACATCAGCACCATGCCGCACCAGAAGACCGAGAACCCCAGCACGAAATAGCTGACGCCGATCCGGCAGCGGACGCGCGTGCCGCCCTCGATGGCCGTGAATCTCACCCTCAGGAGCGGGCGGAAGGAGTTTCGGGTGAACCGATGCCGCCAGGCCAGGGTTCCGCCGCCCTTGCCCAGCTTGCCGATCACCTGATGATCGCCGAACAGGCTCCACCAGCCCGTCGCGGCGTTGATCCGCTCGGCGCATTGAAGGCGGGAAAAGCGGCTCATCATGTCCGGCGGCTGGGCCACCGCGTCAGCCCTCGTCCTCAAACAGCCCCGGCAGCGGCGGCGCCTTGGGTTTCGGCGGCTCGGCCAGCCCGAGGTGCGCATAAGCCTTGGCGCAGGCCATGCGGCCGCGCGGGGTGCGCTGGATGAAGCCCTGCTGCAGCAGGTAGGGCTCGATGACGTCCTCGACGGCGTCGCGGGCCTCGGCGATGGCGTAGGCCAGGGTTTCGACCCCGGCCGGGCCGCCGCCGTAGTTCTCGATCAGGGCGCGCAGGTAGCGGCGGTCGAGGCTGTCCAGCCCCGCCTCGTCCACTTCAAGACGCGCCAGGGCCTTGGCGGCCGCTTGTCTGTCGATGACCGGCGAGCCGTCGGCCGAGGCGAAGTCGCGGACCCGGCGCAGCAGCCGGCCGGCGACGCGCGGGGTGCCGCGGGCGCGGGCGGCGATCTCGCCGGCGCCGTCGGGGGCGAGGTTGAGGCCCATCTTGCGGGCCGCCTGGGTCAGGACCTGCTGCAGCTCGTCCTTGCTGTAGAATTCCAGGCGCAGCGGAATGCCGAAGCGGTCGCGCAGGGGCGTGGCCAGCAGGCCGGCCCGCGTCGTGGCGGCGACCAGGGTGAAGGGGGCCAGATCGATGCGGATCGAGCGGGCCGAGGGCCCCTCGCCGATGATCAGGTCGAGGACATGGTCCTCCATGGCCGGGTAGAGGATCTCCTCGACGTTGGCGGCCAGGCGGTGGATCTCGTCGATGAACAGGACGTCGTTGGGCTCGAGATTGGTCAGGATGGCCGCGAGGTCGCCGGCCTTGGCCAGCACCGGGCCGCTGGTGGCCCGGAAGTTCACCCCCAGCTCGCGGGCGACGATCTGGGCCAAGGTGGTCTTGCCCAGCCCGGGCGGGCCGAACAGCAGCACATGGTCGAGCGCCTCGCCCCGCTCGCGGGCGGCGTCGATGAACACCTTGAGATTGCCCTTGGCCGCCTGCTGGCCGACGAACTCCGCGAGGGTCTGGGGCCTGAGCGCCTTGTCCGGCGCCTCGGCGGGCGCGGCTTCAGGCGAGACAATCCGCGTCATCGCCCGAGTTCCTGCAGCCCGGCCTTGATCAACGCCTGGACAGTGGCGTCCTCACCCAGCCGCAGCACCGCCTGCTCAACCACTCGTCGGCCCTGAACCTCGGCGATACCCAGCCCCATCAAGGCGGCGACCGCCTCGCCGGCGGCGCTGGGCGGCGGCGGGGCGGACGTGTGGACCTGGGCGTGGAAGGCGCCGACCGGATCGCTGGTGATCGGCTTGCCCTTCAGCTCGGTCAGGATACGCACCGCCAGCTTGGGGCCGACCCCGTTGGCCCGGCCGATGGCGGCCTTGTCCTCGCGGGCGACCGCGCCGGCCAGTTCGGCGGGGCTCAGGACGTCCAGCACCGACATGGCCGCCTTGGGTCCGACGCCCTGGATGGTGGTCAGCAGCACGAAGGCGCTGCGCTCCTCGCGGCTGAGGAAGCCGTAAAGGCGCGGGCCCTGGGCCTCGGACCAGGTGTGCTCGATATGCAGCACGGTCTCGTCGCCCAGCGCCGGCAGGCGGCTCAGGGTCCGCACGCCGCAGCGCACGACATAGCCGACCCCGCCAACGTCGATCAGCGCCTCTTCCTCGCCGGTCTCGGCGACCAGCCCGCGCAGCCGGCCGATCATGCGACGCGGCCCAATCTGTTTCGAGCGGTGCGGGCGTGAGCATGGGCGATGGCCACGGCCAAGGCGTCTGCCGCGTCGGCCGTCGGGCCGCCGGCGGTGGGCAGCAGCCGGGCGATCATGAAGGCGACCTGGCTCTTGTCGGCGGCGCCGGTGCCGACCACGGCCTTCTTGACCTCCTTGGCGGCGTATTCGGCCACCGACAGCCCCGCCTTGGCCGGCGCCAGCATCCCGGCGGCCCGGGCGTGACCCAGCTTCAGGGTCGAGGAGCCGTTGGCGGTCATGAAGGTCTCTTCGATCGCCGCTTCATCCGGCCGGTGCGTGTCGATCACCGCCATGATGCCGTCGAACAGGGTCAGCAGCCGCTCGGAAAACGGCAGGCTCTCAGCCGGCGCGACGACGCCGTGCGCCACCCAGGACAGCCGCGCGCCCTCCACGGCAATGACGCCCCAGCCGGTCTTCCGCAGGCCTGGGTCGATGCCCAGAATTCGAATCGTGTTCGCCATCTGTTCGATAGAATGCGTCAACCATGAAGGAAGCGCAAAGGGCCCTCTTCTCCTCACCCGCATCGCGGGGGAGGAGGAGTTTCAGCCCAGCTTGGCCATCTCTTCGTCGCTGATGTCGAAGTTGGCGTAGACATTCTGGACGTCGTCGTCGTCGTCCAGGGCGTCGATCAGCTTCATCAGGCCGGCGGCCGCGTCGCCCTCGATGGGGGTCAGGGTCTTAGGGCGCCAGACAATGGCGGTGGTGGCCGGTTCGCCCAGGCCGGTCCGCAGCGCCTCGATGACCTCGTTGAGGCTCTCGAACGCCGTCCAGATGACGTGGCTGTCCTCATCGCTCTCGACGTCGTCGGCGCCGGCCTCGATGGCGGCCTCCATGACGGCGTCTTCGCTGCCGGCCTTGGCCGGATAGGTGATCTGGCCCATGCGGTCGAACATGAAGCTGACCGAGCCGGTTTCGCCCAGGTTGCCGCCGTTCTTGCCGAAGATGGTCCGGACGTTGGCCGCCGCGCGGTTCTTGTTGTCGGTCATCACCTCGACGATCACCGAGACGCCGCCTGGGCCGAAGCCCTCGTAGCGGATTTCGGTGTAGTCGGCGCCGTCGCCGCCCAGGCTCTTCTTGATCGCCCGGTCGATGACGTCCTTGGGCATGGACTGGGCCTTGGCGTTGTTCACCGCCAGCCGCAGGCGGCTGTTCATGTCCACGTCGGGCAGGCCCGCCTTGGCCGCCACGGTGATTTCCCGCGACAGCTTGGAGAACAGCTTGGAGCGCACGGCGTCCGAGCGGCCCTTGCGGTGCTGGATATTCTTGAATTTTGAATGGCCGGCCATGGGTCTGGGGTCGGTTCGCTGTTGAATGAGGTGGCGGCGCTTCTAGCCTTGGCCGCGCTGAAAGGCCAGAGTGGCGCAACCACCGCCGCCCGGCGCCGTTTCCAGGGCTGCCGCTGGGAGAGACCGTATGCCGACCAAGAAGCTCGCCGCCGACCCCATGTTGGACGACATCCAGGAGCCGGATGTCCTGCCCGAGCCCATCGTCACCTGGCAGCCGACTCACAGCCCCGACGGCGCCCCGCCGATGAAGACCACCACGGCGGTCGGCTATTTCATCCTGGGCGCCGTGGCCATCGCCGCCGTGGCCATCACCGCTGTCGCTATCGACCGGGCGACGCGGGACTAGCTAGTCGGGGTCGAACTGGATCACCTGCCCGCCGGGATGCAGTCGGAAGACCGCATCCTGCGGGGCGTGACCGCTGAGCATCTCTTCGCGCGTCTGGCCGGTATGCAGACCGCGCAGCACGCCGCCCGCCACGCCGTGTGAGACGGCGATGGTCGGGACACCGGCCTTCAGCGTCTCGTCCAGCCAGTCGCCCAGCCGCGCCGCGAAGCGGTCGAACCGCTCGCCCTCGGGGCCGTGGAAGAACCAGTCGCGGCCCTTCAACTGATCCCGCGCGCCCGGCGAATGGCCCTCGATGTCCTCGTCGGTAAGGCCGTCCCATTGGCCCAGGCTGACCTCAGCGATGCGGGGATCTGTCTCGATGGGGCCGGGCCGTCCCAGCGCCAGCGAGATCAGCTCGGCGGTGTGCCGCGCCCGGCCGAGCGGACTGGAGACGATGCGGATGGTGTCGCGATCCTCGACCAGCTTGGCCAATAGCACGCCCATCCGCCGGCCCTGCTCACGGCCGAGCTCCGTCAGCGCCGAATCGCGGGCGCCCTGGTAGCGGCCCTCGCGGTTGAACTCGGTCTGGCCGTGTCGAACCAGCCAGATCATCTCGCCTCGCATTGGGCCATGCCCTGGATGCCCTGGGCCGTGAACACCACCACCCCGTCGAATGTGTTGGAAGCATAGGCCCCGTTTCGCCCCTTCAGCAGCCCGCCGCCCTGCGAAGGGAACCAATAGGGGCGGCTGACCATCGGCTGGCCGCGGGCGTCGAAGGTCACATGCAGGACGAAGCCCTCGTTGAAGACCAGGTGGGCCAGCCCGAGCAGCACCCAGACGCCATCGCCGTCCCGGACCATGCCGCGCACGTTCATCGGCGCCAGGACGACGGGTGGCCCCTCCTCGGGGGTCCAGGTCAGTTCGCCGCCCCATTCGCCCCGGTCCCTGCCGGTCAGCCGGCCTCCCGGCATGACGACTTTCTGGGTCATGGCGACTTCGCCGAGCCGCTCGCCCCGCCATTGCCACCTGGCCGGCTTACAGGCGGGCGTGTCGATTTCAGGCCAATAGGCATCCGGGGTCAGGGTGTTGAAGCCGTGCGAGGGGGTCCAGGCCCTCCTGGGAAGGGCGGGCATGCTGGTCAGCCGGCCTTGCGAGGCCAGCTCGTCGGCGGACAGGGCGGCCATAACGCGCACCCGCGGCAGCCAGTGGTCCCGCGCCACCTGGCGCAGGGCGTCGATCGCCTGGGTGTCGCCCAGCCAGCCCAGGCCCCGGGCGGCGCTGAACACCACCAACCAGTCGTCGGAGGCCAGGGCCGCTTCCATGCGGGACCGGGCCGGCTGGTAGTCCAGCAGAGCCAGGCTGGTGATCGCCTCGGCGACCTCGTTGCCGTCGGGGGCGTCGAAGAAGGCCATCAGATAGGGTCCCGTCTGATCAGCGGAATCCTTGAACTTCGCCAGCCGCCCGATGCAGCCCTGGCCAAGCTCGCCGAAGGGGGACGCGGACGGCTTGCAGCCGCGGGCCATGGCGACCGCTCCGGCGGGATCGTCCCACGCGGCCAGGGTCCGCTCGGCCTCCGCACGGATCACGGGGGAGGCATCGGCTAGCAGCGGGCGCAGGGAAGGTCCCCAGGCCGTCAGCCGGTCCACCTGAGCGGCCAGGGCCCGCAAAGCCTGCCGCCGGGCCTCGATGGCAGCCGTGCGATCCAGCGCCGTGGCTCGCCAGGCTTCGGTGCGGCTGTTGGGACCAACCACCAGCCGCATCAGGGCCTCCTGGGCGCCCGCGATCGACTTTGGCTCTGGATCGGTCAGCAAGGGCATCAAACGGTCCACCCATTTGTCGCCGGCCTGGGAAACGGTGAAGGCGGTGATGGCCACGCCATGGCGGCGGATGTCTTCGAGCAGGACGGCGATGGCGGCCGGCGTGTCCAGGCCAGCGAGAATGTCGGCGGCGGCGACGTTCTGGCGGTTCCACAGCAGGGTGGAGAGGGCCGGGACGTCGTCGTCGCTCCAACCGGGGAACGCCTCCAACACCCTGTCGACACCGTCCTGATCTTCGGCGGTCGCCGCCCGCGCCATCAGCGCCGCCTTGGCGGGATGGCCGAACCGCGCCAGGCCCTGGGCCATGCGGCGCGCCTGGGTCTCGTCGGCATAGCCCGTCGCCTCCCAGGGCGCTCGATCAAACACTCGGAAGCAGGCTGTGAGGGTCGGGCAGGTTTCCAGCTGGGCGGCCAGCCGGTCGCCGGGCGGGTTGTGGTGGCCGTCCGCCAGAGCCGGCCCGCAGAGGAGGGCGATCAGGACCAGCGCAACCGCCCCCGCCCGGATCACTCGGCCGCTACCGTAGCTTTGGCCAGGTCCGGCACCGTCTCGGCCAGCCGCCCGCCGATGCGGATCGGCTCGACCCGCTTGGCCAGGCCCGTCCGGTCGTCGGTCTCGACGAAGACGCCGCACACCGTCGCCGGGCCCTCGGCGGGCTTGTAGCGGCTCTGGCTGATGCGGGTGGTGAAGCGCCGCAGGGGCTCTTCCTTCTGGTTGCCGATCACGCTGTCATAGTCGGCGCAGGCCCCGGCGTCGGTCTGGTAGGCGGTGCCGCCGGGCAG
Organism: Caulobacterales bacterium; assembly: GCA_038236615.1. Taxonomy (GTDB): domain Bacteria; phylum Pseudomonadota; class Alphaproteobacteria; order Caulobacterales; family Caulobacteraceae; genus Caulobacter. Next base: position 119,902 of record JBBRZO010000010.1, on the reverse strand, counting down.
GATCTGGCAGTCGGCGGTGGGCACATGGGTGTGGGTGCCGACCACCAGGGAGGCGCGGCCGTCGCAGAAATGGCCCATGGCCATCTTTTCCGAGGTGGCCTCGGCATGCATGTCGACCAAGATGGCGTCGGCGACCTGGCCCAGGGGCGAGGCCTCCAGCACCCGGTCGACCGCTGCGAAGGGATCGTCCAGGGCGTCCATGTGCACCCGGCCCAGCAGGTTGACGACCAGGATCTGGCGGCCGTTGCGGGTCTCGAACAGGTTTGCGCCGCGCCCCGGGCAGTCGGACAGCACGGGATAGTTCAGCGGCCGGATCAGCCGGGGCTCGCGGACGATGTAGGTCAGGGCCTCCTTCTGGTCCCAGCTGTGGTTGCCGAGCGTCAGGCAGTCGGCCCCGGCTTCATAGAGCTCGCGGGCGGTGTTCTCGGTGATGCCGAAGCCGGCGGCGGCGTTCTCGGCGTTGACCACCACGAAATCCAGGTCCAGCCGGCGGCGAAGGCCCGGCAGGTGATCGGCGAGGCCGTCCCGGCCGGCCCGGCCGACCACGTCCCCGAAGAAAGCGAAACGCATGTGCAATTAGTCCTTTCGGACCTCGATATAACCTTTTTCCGTGAGAATGGCGTCCAAAGCCTGATCGTGCGGTTCGTCGGGCAGGACGGGCACTTCCTGGCCCGCATAGGCCAGGCCCACGGCGGTGACAGCTCCATTGGCCCGCAAGGTCTCCAACGTCCGGTCAAAATGCCCCTGGCCATAGCCCAGCCGATGCCCACGGCGGTCGAAGGCCAGCAACGGGACCAGGACAACATCCGGGATCACCACCTCGCCGCCGGTCGGTTCATGGACGCCGAAGCCTCCCGCCGTCAGCGCGTCGCCGGGCGTCCAGGCGCGGAACGTCAGCGGCAAAGGCTGGTCGCGGGGCGGGGTGACAGGAAGGGCCAGCCGCGCGCCGGTAGCGGCCAGTTTCAGCATCAGCGGCAGAGGATCTATCTCGTCCCGGAACGGCCGGTAGCCGGCGACAATGCGAGGCGAGAGGGGGAGGGTGAGGCGCTGGCTGGCCTCCGGCGTTGCGGCGGCCAAGGCGGTGCGCAGGACGCGCATCCGGTCGCGCAGGTCACTCTTGGGGTCGGACATGCCCCTACTTAAGGGGAAAGGGTGGCGGCGCCACTATGAGCCGTGAAAGCGTGTTCAATCCCCTCGGACCTGTTGTGAACAGGTGGGCGCCGTGTGTCCAAACCCACGAGTCTGGACGGGAACGGCTCCCTTAGAGGTGAATTAAGGTCCCCGGGATGTGAAGCTTTCGACGAACGGAGCAGCAAGACCCGCCACTGAGCAAGATAGGCGCTCGGGAGGGCGAAAGAAAGGCTTGCCAGCGGGCCCGCCGCCGCATTCCTTGCAACCGGGGCTTTCGCCTCCGGAGCTTTGCATGTTTACCCGTCTCGCCCCGCTGGTTTTGGCCCTGGGCCTGTTGGCCCCGACCCTGGCCGCCGCCGCCGATCCGGAGGTCGGCGCCGACGCCATGACCGCCGGCCGGCAATGGCTGGGCGGCGATCCGGCCGGGCGCCAGACGCTCGAGGCCATGGCCAAGGCCGGACGGAGCGACGCCCAGGAAGTGCTGGGCGAAGTGCTGGCCCAAGGGACGTCGAGCGTACCCCGCGAGTCGGCCGTCGCCTGCGGCTATTTCCGCCAGGCCTCGGCCAGCCGCGCCGATGCGCTGCACAGCCTGGCGGTCTGCGCCGAGAACGGTGTCGAGGGGCCGGCGGACTTCGCGCTGGCGGCCAAGCTGTTTGGCGAGGCGGCGGACCGGGGCTTTCCCAAGTCGATGTGCGCGCTGGGCAACCTCTATCGCCTGGGCAAGGGCGTGCCCAAGGACGCGGAGCGGGGCGCCGCCCTGTGCCGCAAGGCCGCCGAGCTTGGCGACCGCGACGCCCAGACGGACCTCGGGAACTTCTACGTCGCAGGCGCGGGCGTGCCCCGCGACATGGTCCAGGCCCGCCAGTGGTACGAAAAGGCCGCCGCCCAGGGCCAGCCCAACGCCGAGTATGTGCTGGCCCAGATCTACCTGAACGGCGACGGGGTGGCGAAAGACCAGGAAAAGGCGGCGCAGCTGCTGACCTCGGCCTACCGCCATGGCCGCCGGGACGCCGCCGGCCTGCTGGCCCCCCTGCAGTTCGCGCGTTGGATGGCGGGCCATCCCAAGGGCGACACGGGGCTGATCGACGAATCCATCGCCTGGTTCGAGGCGGCGTTGAAGGTCGCGCCCACTGACAAGGCGCGCAAGGACATGCAGACCGGCCTGGATCTGGCGCGGGCCGCGCGGTCGGCCGAGGTCAAGGGCTGACGCGCCAGGCCAGCCTCAACGCCGCGAGCCCGTGGAAATGGTAGCGGTCGGCGAAGTGCGGGGCCCCGGCCAGCCGCAGCCCCGGCAGCCGCTCGAACAGCGCCGGCAGGGCGCACTGCAGTTCCAGTCTCGCTAGCGGCGCCCCGACGCAGAAATGGATGCCCGCCCCCAGCGAGACATGGCCGCCATCCTGCCGCCCGGGCCACAGCCGCCCCGGCTCAGCAAACCGGGCCGGATCGCGGTTGGCGGCGCCCAGCAGCAGGCCGATCGTCTCGCCGGCCCTGAACGGGATGCCGCCGACCTCGACGTCTTCCAGGGCGTAGCGGGTGAAGAGGTGCAGCGGGGCGTCGAAACGCAGGATCTCTTCGGCGGTGGCGGGATCGCCGGCCAGGGCGGGGTCCAGGCCGGTCTCCAGCATGGCCTTCACCCCGTTGCCGATGGCGTGGACAGTGGCCTCGTGGCCGGCGTTTAGCAGCAGGATGCAGGTCGAGATCAATTCGTCGGTGGAGAGGCGCTCGCCGGCCTCCTCGGCGGCGATCAGGTTGCTGATCAGGTCGTCGCGGGGCGCGGCCCGGCGCTGGTCGATATAGCCGCGCAGGAAGTCGCTGAAGGCCAGGGTGGCGGCCACGCAGTCGTCCTCGACCGCGCGATCAGCGTTGAACTGGTAGATGGCGACCATGCGGTGCGACCAGTCCAGAAGCTGGTCGGCCATCTCGGCCGGGACGCCCAACAGCTCGGCGATGACCACGACCGGGATCGGGGTGGCGAAGGCGCTGATCAGCTCGACCTCGCCGTCGGCCTCGAACCGATCGATCAGCGCGTGGGCCAGGGCGGTGATCCGGGGCCGCAGCCGCTCCACCGCCCGCGAGACGAAGGCGCGGTTGACCAGGGTGCGCAGCCGGGTGTGAGCCGGCGGCTCGCGCTCCAGCAGCGAATGACGCGAAAAGTCGGCGAAGGGCCCCAGGTGCGCGGGCGTCGGCGGCGGGGTCGGCGCCTCGCGGCCGAACCGACGGTCGCGCAGCAGGGCGTTCACATCGTCGAAGCGGTGGAAACACCAGTGTCCATAGTCTTCCCAGAACACCGCCGGGCCGAGCGGGCGCATGCGCTCATAGGCGGGGTAGGGGTCCTGGACGAAGGCCGGGTCGGTCGGGGATTGCGTGAAGCGGCGAGGGTGGTGGGTCGGGCGATTCAAGCTGGGACCGCCTCCTCATCCGCCTTTTGGACCGTCCAGGTAGGCCTGCCCGTCGGCGCGAAGGTGATGAAATACCTGGCCTCGCGCTGCGTCTTTGCGCCAGGGCGTCCAGGCGCGCGCACGCCAAACAATGCGGCGCGGGCGGCGGCATCGAAAATATGCCCTGGCGCTTGGTCTTCGACGAGGCAATCTTCGATGCGGCCCCTTCGATCGATCTTCACCGTCAGCAGCACCCAGCCACCCTGTCTCCTGATGGCGGTCAGCATAGGGTTCAGCAGGCGCGGCCTGAGTATGTAGGTGATGAGCGGCCCAGTGATCAGGACGCTCTCAGCCGGGGGACGAACGGCGACCGGAGGCCACACCCTGCTGACTAGCGGCGCGAGAACGACCGTCACCAGCAAGCGAATGATCGCCAGAGCGATACCAGCCGCGAAAGGACCGAGCACCGCGCCCAGAATCCAGTATCGGCCCATGACGCTGCCGATCGTCAGACCAGACCATGCCATCAGCAGCATGGTCGCCCAGGAGGTCCAGGGTCGGCGAACCCGCCGCCAGCCATGCGGCTCGGCCATCTACTTCGCTGCCTCCGGCGCCAACGCCACGGCGTCGATCTCAATCTTCCAGGCCGGATCGACCAGCCGCACCACATAGACCGCCGTCGAGGCCGGGCGGTGCTCGCCCAGGTGCCTGGCGCGGGCGGCGCGGACCGAGTCGTCGGGGTCGTCCTCGGTCAGGAAGGTGGTCAGCTTGACGATGTCGGTCGGCGGCACGCCCTTGGCCGCCAGCACGGCGACGACATTGGCGTAGACCTGGTCGGCCTGCTCGGCGATCCCGGGCCCGGCCAGCGCGCCGTCCGGCTTCACCCCGACCTGGCCCGAGACGAACATCAGGCCGCGTCCGGGCGGCGTCTCGACGCTGTGGCTGTAGCGGCCGAGCGGCGGAGAGACGGTGGCGGGGTTGTCGAACTTCAGGGTCATGGGCGCAGTTAAAGCCGTTCCCGCCCGATCGGGAAGCGTCGCCGCGATCTCGTTGCAATATACTTGCATATGGAAATATATCTGCTGTATATCGGCCTCATGACCAGTCCAGCCTTCCTCGCCGCCACCCGCCTCCTCCAGGCTCACGACCGTTTCGAACAGCGCCTCGCCGGCGACCTGGGGGCCTTCCACGGCCTGGCGCTCAAGGAGGCCCTGCTGCTGCTGCAGCTGGACCGCGCCCCGCAGGCCCGGCTCAGCCGGGTGGACCTGGCCAGGCGGCTCAGCGCCAGTCCCTCGACGGTGACCCGTCTGACCCTGCCGCTGGAAAAGCGCGGCCTGGTCGGCCGGGCCAGCGATCCGCGCGATGCGCGCCTGGCCTATGTCACCCTCTCCGCCTCGGGCCGGCAGCTGGCCAAGGAGGCGCGCGACACCATCGAGCGGCTGTCGGTCAAGGCGTTCAGCGACCGCTGGACCGACGACGAAGTCCTGGGCCTGGGCGACCTGCTGGGTCGCCTGACCGCCCCCGAACAGGGAGAGCTGCTCTGACCGCCGCCTGAGGCTCTTGCCCTGACGGCGCCGCTGGCGCATCCCTTGCGAAAATCGGGGGAAACCATGAAGCGCCTCATCGCCGCCATTGCACTGCTGGCGCTTGCCGCCTGTTCGACGCCGCCCAAGACGGTCGCCGGTCCGCCCGCCACGGATCCGGCCACGGCCCGCACGGTCAGCGGCGGCCAGCTGGTCGGCTTCAGCGACAAGACCAGCGGCGCCCAGGTCTGGCGCGACATCCCCTTCGCGGCCCCGCCGGTCGGTCCGCTGCGCTGGCGGGCCCCGCGCCCGGCCGCGGCCTGGAACGGCCGGCGGGTCTCGACCGCCAACGCGCCCTGGTGCCCCCAGCAGCTCAGCGCCCTGGACGGCGCCCCCAAGACCGACTGGGGCAAGGTGGTGGGGCAGGAGGACTGCCTCTACCTCAACATCTACGCCCCGCCGATGGACGCGGCGGCGGCCGGTACGGCCAAGCTGCCGGTGATGGTCTGGATCCATGGTGGCTCCAACACCTGGGGCCGGGCCCAGCAGTATGACGGCGGCGCCCTGGCGGCGCGGTTCAAGGTCGTGGTGGTGGTCATCCAGTACCGCATCGGGGCTCTGGGCTGGATGTCGCACGCCGCCCTGCGCGATGGCGGGACCATCCCCGAGGACGCCTCGGCCAACTTCGGCACGCTCGACCAGATCCAAGCACTCGAATGGGTGAAGCAGGACATCGGCGCGTTCGGCGGCGACAACAGCCGCGTCACCATCTTCGGCGAGAGCGCCGGCGGCCAGAACGTCGCCGCCCTGCTGGCCAGCCCCCGGGCCAAGGGCCTGTTCCAGCGGGCCATCGTCGAGTCGGGCGGCTTCGATTCCACGCCCGTCGAGAAGGCCGAGCAGACCGACCCCTTCGCCTCCGCCAAGGTCGCCCCGCTGATCGTCGGTACGGGCACGCCCGTGACCGGCGAGACCCTGCGCGCCGCCCCGCTCAGCGCTGTCTTCGCGGCCTACAAGAGCGACAACTACTCCCCCGTCCGGATGATCAATGACGGCGTCGTGCTGCCGGCCGAAGGCATCCGCGCGGCGATCAACAAGCCCGAGACCTTCAACGCCGTGCCGGTGATCACCGGGACCAACCACGACGAGATGAAGCTGTTCAACGCTCTGAACCCCAAGTTCGTGAACTTCCTGTTCGGCAAGCTGCCTATGATCCGCGACAAGGGGCTGTACGAGGCCGCCTCGGCCTACCCGACCCGCATGTGGCGGGTGAACGCCGTCGACCGCCCCGCCCAGGCCATGACCGCCGGCGGTCACGCCGCCGTCTGGACCTACCGTTTCGACTGGAAGGAAGAGGGCAAGGTGCTTGGGTCCGATCTGGGCCGCCTGCTGGGGGCCGGCCACAGCCTGGAGATCCCCTTCGTGTTCGGCCACTGGGACCTGCTGGGAAGCTTTGACAAGTTCGCTTTCACCAAGGGCAACGCCCCGACCCGCATCGCGCTGTCGGACGCGATGATGAGCTACTGGGTCCAGTTCGCCACGACCGGCGATCCCGGCCGCGGCGTCGACGGCAAACTGCCGCTCTGGTCGCCCTGGACGGTAGACGCGGCAGCCTCTCGCACCCTGATCTTTGATACCCCCAAGCACGGCGGCGTGCGCATGGCGCCCGAGGCGGACAGCGGCGAGAAGATTATCGACGACCTCTGGAAGAACCCGGCCTTGAAGACACTGGACCAGCGCTGCGAACTGCTGGCGCGTACGGTGTGGAACAATGAGGAGCTGAAGGGCCTGCAGGCCGGGCGCTGCAAGACGAAGTGAGGATAGGTCGTGGCGCGCCTGTTGGTTCCACTGCTGGCTCTGGTCTTGACGGCTTGCGGTCCCGCGCCGGCGCCCAAGCCGCCTGTCGGGCCAACGGCGGCGGTTTCGATAACGATCCGGGAGAATCTGGGCCTCTGCGGTGACCAACGGGCCCAGGCAGCCGTTTGTCAGGGCAGACCAGTCGAAGCGCATGAGTGCATGGCGGCAGACCGGTTTAACCGCTGCCCCGGCGATGCGATCTGTTACGACGACGCCGGCGCTCAGGTCGCGTGCGCGCTGCCCGTGGAGTGGCGTGAAGTGACGCTGGATGGGCGAAGCTGGCGGCCCGAATTAGCCATGATCAAGGACATGGAGAGCCGGCTCGTCCTGCCCGAGCGCGCCGCCGGGCTGGAGAGCTACGAGCGCTATTTTGCCGGTGACTATGTGGGCGGGCGGAAAGTGGTGATCGCCGTCCTGCTGGACCGCCGCATGGCCGGGCCTCCCGATACCACCGGCGATCGCGTGGCCCCGGGCATCCATATCCGCAACGCGCCGGACCTCCCCGCCATCGGCGATGGCGGCTGCTGGATGGTCACCGTGCTGATTCAGGCCGACGGCAAGGGCATGGCCTCGGTCTGTAACCATGAACTCTGACGCCGCATTGCCGGGGCGAGGTCTTTCCCGCTACCACCCCGTCACGCGTGCCCAGATCGACGCCTTCCACACCATCGGCGGCCAGCAGACAGTCAGTAGAATAGCCCAGTGCCCTCGCATCATCGCCTGAAGCGGCCTTCCCCGGCCGCGCCGGTCCTCGGCGTCCTTCTGCTGGCGCTGGCGACCGGTGTGGCCCGCGCCCAGGACGACGACGACAGCGAGGGCGTCCGGCCTGTCACGGAGGTCATCGTCACCGCGCGCCGGCTCGACACCGCCAGGAGCGACATCGAGCCCGCCCTGGGGGCCAGCGTCTATTCCCTGACCAACGACACCATCGAGGCCCGGCCCGGCGGCGAGACCACCAGCCTCGGGCAGCTTCTGCTACAGGCTCCGGGTGTGACCAGGGGCGCGGAAGGGCGGATCGCGGTGCGGGGCTCGGACGGGCCGCTGCAGTACCGGATCAACAACGTCATCGTGCCGGACGGCTTTGCCGATCTGGGCGACTCGCTGAGCGCGCGGCTGGCCGACCGGGTCGATCTGGTCACCGGGGCGCTGCCGGCCCAGTACGGCCTGCAGACCGGCGGCGTGGTCAATATCACCACCAAAACCGGGACCTATTTCGAGGGCGGTCAGGCGGAACTCTATGGCGGCGGGCCGGGCGAGATCGAGCCGGCCTTCGAGTATGCCGGCGACGCGCTGGGGGTGAACTTCTTCGTCTCGGGCAGTGCCCTGCGCAGCGACCGCGGCCTGGCCCCGCCGACCCCGGGCCGGGCCCATCATGACCGCACCGACCAGCTGGAGGGGTTCGGCTATTTCGAGCGGATCATCGACGAGCGCAGCCGTGTCTCGCTGGTGCTGGCCGCCTCGGACGAACGCTTTCAGGTTCCCAATGCGGTGGGGCTGGATGCGGCGAACCTGCCGTCCGGCGCCTTCCAGCGGCCGCTGACCGTCAACGGGATCATTCATTTTTCTAGCGCGGCGCTGGACGCCGGCCAGCGGCAGACCGGCCGCATCGCCATCCTGGCCTATCAGCGCACCGGCGAGCGCGGGACGCTGCAGGTGGCCGCTTTCGGCCGCGCCTCGCGCTTCCGCCTGCGCGACGACCGAACCGGCGACCTGCTGTTCACCGGGCTCGCCCAGACCACCGACGATCGCGACCAGGCGCTTGGATTTCAGATCGAGGGGCTTTGGTGGCTGTCGGCCAACCATGACCTGCGGGGGGGGATGGTCCTGAGCGAGGACCGCCTGCGCAGCGCCGCGACCTCCTTCGTCCTGCCCCTCGACGCCCTCGGCCGGCAGATCGGCGACACGCCTCAGGCCATCCGAACCGTCGGGTCCCGGCGGGATCGCGTCGGCAGCCTGTTCCTGCAGGACGAATGGCGTATCGCGCCGACCCTGACCCTCAACTACGGCCTGCGCTTTGACCGCACCGACGATGCCGACCAGGTCAGCCCGCGCGTCAATCTGGTCTGGACCCTCAGCCCCAGCCTGATCCTGCACGGCGGCTATGCCCGTAACCTGATCCCGGCGCAGGATGACCTGCGGACCGCCACGGCCCTGGCGCTGGTCGGGACCACCGGGGCCCCGCCTGGAACGGCGGGCGATCCGCTGCGCCCGGAGCGCGACGATCTGTTTGACCTGGGGTTTCAGTACAAGACCGGCGGGCTGACCCTCGGCATCGATGGCTACAGGCGGTCTGCTCAGGACCTGCTGACTCAGACCCGCCTGCGGTCGCTGCGGCCAGGGACGGTATTCAACCTTCGGGAAGGCCGGTTCGAGGGCGTCGAGGTCAGCCTGATCCTGCAGCGCGGACCGCTTTCGGGCTGGCTCAATCTGGCGGCCTCCCGGGCGCGGGGCAGGGGCATTGTCTCGCGTCAGTTCGCCTTCACGCCCAGCCAGCGCGCGGCGGCCGACAGCGAGTTTCCGCTCGACCAGGACCAGGCCCTGACCGGCTCGGCCGGCGCCGCCTGGCGACGAGGCCCCTGGCAGGTTTCAGGCGATCTGACCTACGGAACCGGGGCGCCCAGGACGACGGCCGGCGGCCGGCTGAACGGCGCGCGCCTGGCGGAAAACCTGCAGGTCAACCTGTCGATGGTCTATCACACCGACGGCCTCGGCGACCGGCCGCTCGATCTGCGCCTGGACCTGGAAAACGCGCTGGACCGCCGCAATCCGCTGTCCGACGGCACGGGGTTGGCCGCCGGCGACAGCGCCTGGGACCAGGGCCGAGGCCTGTTCGTCGGGTTTGAGCAGGCCTTCTGATAGCGCTGTGGCCAGTCCCGGCATTTGGCGCTACCACCCCGCCATGCGCGCCCAGATCGATCCCTTCCAGGCCATCGGCATCAGCCGCCTGGCCCACAAGCTGAAAGGCGAAGGCCGCTCCATCATTCATATGGAGTTCGGCCAGCCCTCCACCGGCGCCCCCAAGGCCGCCATCGCCACGGCCCACCAGGTGCTGGACAGCGACGGCATGGGCTATTGGGAGAGCCCCGCCCTGCGCGCCCGCATCGCCCGCCACTATGCCGACCACTATGGCGTGGCCGTCGAACCCGAACAGATCATCATCACCTGCGGCGCCTCGCCGGCCCTGGTGCTGGCCCTCACTTCGGCATTTGGAGTCGGGGACCGGGTGGCGCTGGCCCGGCCGGGCTACGTCGCCTACCGCAACAGCCTCAAGGCCCTGCATCTGGTCCCGGTCGAGATCCCCTGCGGCGAAGAGAGCCGCTACCAGATCACCGCCGCCCATATCGCCGCGCTCGATCCGGCCCCGGCCGGCGTGATCATCGCCAGCCCGGCCAATCCGACCGGCACCATCATTCCGCCGGACGAGATGGCGGCGATCGCCAAGGTCTGCGCCGAGCGCGGCATCCGCATCGTCTCCGACGAGATCTACCATGGCCTCAGCTACGTCGGCCGGGCCCGCTCGATCCTGGAGTTCAATCCGGACGCCCTGGTGATCAACAGCTTCTCGAAATATTTCAGCATGGTCGGCTGGCGTCTGGGCTGGCTGCTTTGCCCGCCCGACCTGACCGACCGCTGCCGCGCCTTCGTCGGCAACCTGTTCCTGACCGCGCCTTCGCTGAGCCAGCATGCGGGCCTGACTGCCATGGACTGCCGCGACGAGCTTGAAGGCCATGTGGAAGTGTACCGCGCCAACCGCGCCCTGCTGCTCGAGGCGCTGCCGAAGCTGGGCCTGCGCAGGATCGCGCCGCCGGACGGAGCCTTCTACATCTATGCCGATGTCGGCCATCTGACCGGCGACAGCCTGGCCTTCTGCGAAGAGCTGCTCCGCGACACCGGCGTGGCGACGGCGCCCGGCGTCGACTTCGACCCGGTCGAGGGCCACCACTTCGTACGGTTCAGCTTCGCGGTTTCGACAGCCGAGATCGAGGAAGCCCTGCGACGGATCACGCCCTGGTTCGCGGCCCGAACCACCGTGGGCGCATCAGCGCCGTAAGGTTTGGTCACGAAAAACACGAAAAGCACGAAAAGGGCGGAGCCCAGCTCTGATCGGCACAGGCTTTCCGGATATCGCGCCGTTCGGCGCAAGCGCGTTCGTGCTTTTCGTGTTTTTCGTGACCAAATCTTATTTGAGCCGTCCGACCGGGCCCGGCCGCGGCATTGCCTTCCGCTCGCGGAAGCCTATCAATCACGCCAACCAAACAAGCGTTCGATTAGGGAAGCGCCTTAGATGCATTATGCCGAGCTGAAGACCGCCTGGGCCGAGCTGATCGCGCCGGGCGCGCCCTTCGAGATCGTCACCGTCGACGTGCGCGGCGCGCCGCTGCGGGCCTTCAAGAACGCCCCGCCCAATGTGCGGGCGCTGTGGCTGTCGACCGCCGCCTTCGCCGAGCGCGACTATCTGGTTTATCGCGACCAGCACATCACCTACGCCGCCGCTCACCGGATGACCGCCTCGATCGCGGGCTGGCTGATGGACCAGGGTGTGAAGCCCGGCGACCGCATCGCCATCGCCATGCGCAACTATCCCGAATGGATGCTGATCTACTGGGCCGGGGTTTCCATCGGCGTCGCGGTGGTCGGCATGAACGCCTGGTGGACCGCCGAGGAGATGGCCTATGCGCTGAAGGACTCGGCCCCCAAGGTGCTGTTCGCCGATTCCGAGCGGCTGGCGCGGGTGCTGGAGCGGCCGCAGATGGTCGAGGGCGTCAAGGTGGTGGCGGTGCGCACCGATCCTCCGCATGAGCTGATCGACTGGGCCGAGGTCATCGAGCGCGGAGGGGAGATGCCCGCCGTCGAGGTCGATCCCGACGCCGACGCCTGCATCTTCTACACCTCGGGCACCACCGGCTTTCCCAAGGGCGCGCAGCTGACCCATCGCGGCTGCATCGCCAACCTGATGAACATGATGTTCTCCGGTCAGGTGCAGGCCCTGGCCACCTCGCGGGCCACCGGCGTGGTGATTGATCCCGAAGCGGCGCCGATCCCGGTCAGCCTTGTGACCACCCCGCTGTTCCACGTCACCGCCAACAACTGCGGCGCCTATCTGGTCACCGCCGCCGGCGGGACCATGGTGCTGATGTACCGTTGGGACGCCGGCGAGGCGCTCAGCCTGATCGAGACCCATCGCATCACCGCCATGAGCGGCGTGCCGGTGATGGCGCGCGAGGTGCTGACCCATCCGAAATTCGAGACGACGGACACCTCCAGCCTGATGAGCCTGGGTGGCGGCGGGGCGCAACTGCCCCCCGACCTGGTGGCCAAGATCGACTCCAAGGTCGCCTCCGCCCGGCCCAACACCGGCTACGGCATGACCGAGACCTGCGGCATCATCACCTCGGTCAGCGGCGACTTCTTCGTCGACAAGCCCGACAGCGCCGGCCCGGCCATGCCCGCCTTCGAGGTCAAGGTGGTGGATGATGAGGGGCAGGCCCTGCCGTCCGGGCAGGTCGGCGAGCTGTGGGTGCGCGGCACGCCGGTGATCAAGGGCTACATCAACCGCCCCGACGCCACCGCCGAGAGCATCACCGACGGCTGGCTGCACACCGGCGATGTCGCCCGCATCGACGAGGATGGCTTCATCTATCTGGTGGACCGCAAGAAGGACATGGTCCTGCGCGGCGGCGAGAACGTCTACTGCGCCGAGGTCGAGGCGGCCATCTACCACCATGACGCCGTCGCCGAATGCTGCGTGTTCGGCGTGCCCGACGAGCGGCTGGGCGAAGAGGTCGGAGTCGCTGTCGTCCTTCGCCCGGGCGCGGCGCTGACGGCCCAGGCCCTGCGCGACCACGTCGCCGTGCGCATCGCCAAGCACAAGGCCCCTCGCTACGTGTGGTTCATGACCGACCCGCTGCCGCGGAATGCGAGCGGTAAGTTCCTGCGGCGGGAACTTCGGGAAGAGCTGGCGGTGGAGGAGGCGGCGTAACGGCTAGCCACTAATTCCTCGCCCGTTGGGCGAGGGGGACCACGAAGTGGTGGAGTGGGCTCTTCAGCCGGCACATCAGCGAACGAAGACCCACTCCGGTAGACGCTCAAATCTGAAAGGCCGTGTGGATCACGGCCCACTCCGTCGGCTTCGCCGCCACCTCGCCCAACGGGCGAGGAACTTAGGCTGGCGCTGGAGTCTACCCCCCCGCCAGCTTCTCGATCCGCTTGGCGGCGTTTTCCAGCGCCGCCGCCGCCTTGACCTCGACCCGGGCATGCTCAGTCTGAGCCTTGGCCAGTTCGCTCTGCATGGCGTTCTGGCGGATGCGCAGGTCGGCCAGCTCGTCGGCCAGCAGCAGCGCGCCCATCAGGAACAGCCGGGTGTCGCCAAGCTGACCAACGTCCTGGCTCACCTGCCGGACCTGTTGGTCGAACAGTTTGGCTAGGTCGGCCAGATGCCGTTCCTGCCCGTCCTCGCACCCGACCACATAGGGCCGGCCGTTGATCTGCACCGTCAGCTGCGCCATCAGGCGGCCTCCTCACCCAGGGCCGCGCGGATCTCGGCGATGGCCCGGCCCAGCGCCTCGGACGCCTGGGCGCCCGCCTCTTCCAGCGCTTTTTCCCGCGACCGGGCGGCGTCCAGTTCGGCGGCCAGACGTGAGCGGTCGGCATCGAACAGCCCACCGGCTTCGGCGCCCGCCTCGGCGACCCGCTCGGTCATCCGTGATTCCAGCATGGCCAACGCCCGGTCTAGCCGGCGTACGGCCAGGTCGAGCGCGCTGGGCTCAGCCTCTCCCGACATCAAGAAACTCCGCGGTTGGTCACCAGACCTCTATAGCCCGGCAACGGCCGCGACTGAAAGGCGGGTTGCGTCCTTGGCCCCATCATGCGAACCGGCGCCTGCCTCACACATAGAATCTCACAGGGTCCGCCCATGCCTGCCAATCCCGTCGTCATGGCTGACGCCATCCGGGTCCTCTCGATGGAGGCGGTGCATAAGGCCCGCTCCGGCCACCAGGGCATGCCGATGGGCATGGCCGATGTCGCCACGGTGCTGTGGACCAAGTTCCTCAAATACGACGCCAGCAGGCCCGACTGGGCCGACCGCGACCGCTTCGTGCTCTCGGCCGGCCACGGCTCGATGCTGCTCTACAGCCTGCTGCACCTGACCGGCTTCAAGGCGGTCACCCGCCGGCAGCTGGAAGATTTCCGCCAGTGGGGCTCCAACACCCCCGGCCACCCGGAATACGGCCACACCCCCGGCGTCGAATGCACCACCGGCCCGCTGGGCCAGGGCCTGGCTACCGCCGTCGGCATGGCCATGGCCGAGCGTTCGCTGGCCGCCCGCTATGGTGACGAGCTGGTCGACCACCGCACCTGGGTGATCGCCGGCGACGGCTGCCTGATGGAGGGGGTCAGCCATGAGGCCATCTCCATCGCCGGACGGATGAAGCTGAACAAGCTGACGGTGCTGTTCGACGACAACAACGTCACCATCGACGGCGTCGCCACCATCGCCGAGACCGGCGACCAGCTGGCCCGCTTCAAGGCCGCCGGCTGGGCCGTCAAGGCGGTCGACGGCCACGACCACGGCAAGATCGCCGCCGCCATGCGCTGGGCCGTCAAGCAGGACCGCCCGACCCTGATCGCCTGCAAGACCAAGATCTCCAAGGGCGCCGGGCCCAAGGAAGCCGACCCGCACAGCCACGGCTACACCCTGTTCGATGAGGAAATCGCCGTGGCCCGCCAGGCCATGGGCTGGACCGCTGAACCCTTCACCGTGCCGGAAGAGATCGAAAAAGCCTGGCGCGCTGCTGGGCGCAAAGGCGCGCGTCACCGCAAGGCCTGGGAGGCCCGCGTCAAGGCCGACGCCAAGGGCGCGGACCTGACCCGCGCCATGAAGGGCGACCTGCCGAAGAACGCCTTCGACGCCCTGGACGCCTACGTCGCCAAGATCGCGGAGAACCCGGTCGCCAACGCCACCCGCACCCAGTCCGGCGCGGCCCTGGCCGAACTGACTCCGACCATCGCCGAGATGATCGGCGGCTCGGCCGACCTGACCGGCTCCAACAACACCTTCGTCAAGGGCATGCTGCCCTTCGACTTCCCCGACTATGCCGGCCGTTATGTGCATTACGGCGTGCGCGAGTTCGGCATGGCGGCGGCGATGAACGGCATGGCGCTGCATGGCGGGGTCATCCCCTACAGCGGCACCTTCCTGGTGTTCTCCGATTACAGCCGCCCGGCCATCCGGCTGGGGGCGCTGATGGGCATCCGGGTCATCCATGTGATGACCCACGACTCCATCGGCCTGGGCGAAGACGGCCCGACCCACCAGCCGGTCGAGCACGTCGCCTCGCTGCGGGCCATGCCGAACCTGCTGGTCTTCCGCCCCGCCGACGCCATCGAGGCGGCCGAATGCTGGAAGGCCGCCCTGCTGGAACGCGGCATGCCCTCGGTGATGTGCCTGTCCCGCCAGAAGACCGGCGTCGCCCGCACCAGCGGCGGCGACCTTTCGGCCAAGGGCGCCTATGAGGTCTCCCCGGCCAAGGGCGAGGCCCAGGTCACCCTGTTCGCCTCCGGCTCGGAAGTCGCCATCGCGCTCACCGCCCAACTGCAGCTGCAGGCCGACGGCATCGACACGCGGGTGGTCTCCACCCCCTGCTGGGAACTGTTCGACCGCCAGACCCCCGCCGCCCAGGCCGCCGTCATCGGCAAGGCCCCGGTGCGGGTGGCCGTCGAGGCCGGCGTCCGCATGGGCTGGGAGAAGTTCATCGGCGAGACCGGCGTCTTCGTCGGCATGTCGAGCTTCGGCGCCAGCGCCCCCTACGAGCGGCTCTACAAGGAATTCGGCATCACGCCGGAAGCCGTGGCGGCCGCAGCGAAGAAAGCATTGGGCTAGCTCAGCTGTTTCCTGAATGCCGCGAAGTCGATGACTTCCCAGTCCTCGGCGATCCGGCCGCCCGCGATGCGGTGGAAATGCATGCCGTATGAGGTGATGACCTTGCCCGTCGGCTTCTCGCCGAAATAGGAACCGATGTGGCGCCCGGTGGCGGTCCAGCGGGTGGCGACGCGGTCGCCCATCTCGACCAGGTCGTGGATGTCCAGGCGGTAGTCGCCGGTGTTGGCGTAGATCCAACGTGAGCCTTCCTTGAAATCCTGCAGGCTCAACGTCCGGCCATTGGGCTGGTGGCGGTAGTCGGGCGTGACAAGTCCGTCCAGTTCATCCAGGGCCTGGCGATTGAAGGCGTCCCAGAACCGGCGGACCACCGTCTCACCGGGACCTTGCGCGGGCTGCGCCAAGGCCGCGCCGGCCAGCGCCAGCGGGATGGGCAGGATCATCAGGCGGCGGCTCAGCTTCGTCATGACGGTGCTCCCCAGCAGTGATCAGGGATATGGATCGCAGCGGCGTGGCGGCAAGCTTGACTCGCGAGGGGGCCGGTCTTGTCATCGCCCCCATGAAACGCCTCAGCCTGATCCTCGCCGCCCTGGCTCTGCTGGCCGCCGCGCCCCCGGCGGCGCGGCTCAGCGTCCCGGCGCCGATCGCCAAGGACTATGAGGCCACGCCGCGCATCCTGAGCCCCAGCACGCCCCAGGTGGGCAGGATCAACGCCGCCCTGGCCCGGGCCGACGACCGGGCCCGCAAGCTGCTGGGCGAATGCAAATCCGGCGGCGATAATTTCCTGGAGCGCGACGTCGTCGTCGATGCCTATGGCCCGCAATTCCTCAGCCTCTACATTTCCAACAGCATCTACTGCGGCGGCGCCCATCCCGACACCTGGCAGCTGGCCCTGACCTATGACCTGAGCACCGGCAAACCGATCAACTGGGCGGACTACCTGCCGGCTGACCTCGTCGCGGTTACCGCGCTGGAGGACGCGGGCGACGGCAGCAAGATCGGCGTCCTCAAGTCACCCGCCCTGCTGGCCTGGTACCGCGCCGCCGTGGCCCGTGAGGGGACGCAGGACAATCAGTGGTGGGCCGACTGCAAGGAGGTCTACGACAACCCGGACCTGGCGCTGGTCCTGTGGATCGACGCCGAGCAGGGCGCGGTGATGGCCCAGGCCTCGGACCTGCCGCACGCGGTGCAGGCCTGTATCAGCCCGCAAATGCTGTCCATCGCCGACCTGCGCCAGCGGGGCGCCAAACCGGCCCTGGTCGAGGCCATCGAGGCCATGCACCGGGCCAAGGGTTGGCGCCACTAGCCTCCGTTACCGCGAATTCACTCGGACGGCGGCGAGCCGGCGCTACAAGTCGGCAACAAAGCGGTGGTCTTCGGACATCTGTCGGCGATCTGCGCCCGGCATCCTGGGTCAACTAGAAGCGCTGGGGAGCGAACCATGAACCGCACCATCCGCCTGGGCCTGATGGCCGGCGCCGCCCTGATCCTGGCCACCGCCGCTGTGGCCCAAAGCACTGCTGCCCAGACCGCGCCGCCGCGTTCGCCGCCGGTCGCAGCGACCGTGCAGCCCGTCAAGCCGCGCGAGGCGGTGGCCGGCATCGCGAAGGCCATCGCCGACAACTACTGGAGCCCGGAGAAGGGCGCCAAGTTCGCTGCCGACCTGACCGCCGCCGCCGATCGGGGCGAGTTCGACGGCTTCACCGATCCGCGCGATCTGGCGACGGCCCTGACCAACCGCCTCAAGCCCATCGACCATCACTTCAACGTTGTCTGGCGCCCGGTCGACCCCAACGCCCCGCCGCCCGAGATGCGGGGCGGCCCGCCCACGCCCGCCGACATCGCCCAGCACGACGCGGCCGATGCGCGGATCAACTACGGCTTCCGGCGGGTGGAGATCCTGTCGGGCAACATCGGCTATATCGACCTGCGCGAGTTCGCCGGCTTCGATCCCGAGGCGGCCGACCAGGGCCCCCGCGACGCCGCCGACGCTGCCCTGTCCTTGATCCGGGGTTCGGACGCGGTGATCATCGACCTGCGCGACAACGGCGGCGGCTCACCGGCCATGGTCGGCTATCTGGCCAGCGCCTTCGTCCCGGCCGACGCCAACATCTACAACACCTTCCACTATCGCGGCGGCACGCAGAGCGAGGCCCCGATCAAGCCCTACGCCAAGCCGCGCCTGGCCGTGCCGCTCTACATCCTGACCAGCGCCCGCACCGGCTCGGCCGCCGAGGCCCTGGCCTACACCCTGCAGCAGGCGGGCCGAGCCGTGATCGTCGGCGACACCAGCGGCGGGGCGGCCAATCCCGGCGGCATGGTCCCGGCCGGCGGCGGTTTCGCCATCTTCGTCTCGGGCGGCTCGCCGGAGAACCCGATCACCCACACCAACTGGGAGACCGTCGGGGTCAAGCCCGACCAGCCCGTTCCCGCCGCTCAGGCTCTGACCGCCGCGCGCCGCCTGGCCCTGGTCGCGGTGCTGGCCAAGGCCCCGGAAGGCCCGTTCCGCACCGACAGCCAATGGGCGCTCGAAGCCCTCGACGCCGAGGCCAAGCCACCGATCCCGCCGGCCGCCGACCTGGCCGGGAGCTATTCCGGCGTGGCGGTGACCATCAACGCCGACGGCCTGCTGCAGCTCCAGCGCGGCCAGCGCCCCGTCCAGCCGCTGCTGGCCCTGGGCGCCGACACCTTCAGCGTCCGCGGCGAGCCCGACCGGCGGATGCGCTTCGAGCGCGACGCTGCCGGTAAGGTGATCGCGCTAAGTTACCTGACCACCGACGGCGGGCCCGGCCCCCGGCTGCGGCGCGACTAGAGACACAAAACGCGACGGAACGTGACCGCCGAAAGGGGCGCCCGGGGTTGACTTCCGGGCCCCCAACCGCAAAACCGCGCCCCACATCACGAAATCGGGAGCGCCCTCATGACCCTTCGCGTCGCCATCAATGGTTTTGGTCGGATTGGCCGTCTGGTCCTGCGCTCGATCGTCGAACACGCCCGCACCGACATTGAGGTCGTCTCGATCAACGACCTGGGCCCGGTCGAGACCAACGCCCACCTGCTGCGCTACGACAGCGTGCACGGCCGCTTCCCCGGGACCATCACCTCGGGTGAGGACTGGATCGACGTCGGCCACGGCAAGATCAAGGTCACGGCCATCCGCGACCCCAAGGACCTCCCCCACAAGGACCTCAACGTCGACATCGCCTTTGAGTGCACGGGCCTGTTCACCTCCAAGGACAAGGCCAGCGCCCACCTGGCGGCCGGCGCCAAGCGCGTCCTGGTCAGCGCCCCCTGCGACAACGCCGACGCCACCATCGTCTACAAGGTCAACCACAGCGTCCTGACCAAGGACGACATCGTGGTCTCCAACGGCAGCTGCACCACCAACGCCCTGGCCCCGGTGGCCAAGGTGCTGAACGACCTTTTCGGCATCGAGCGCGGCTACATGACCACCATCCATGCCTACACGGGAGACCAGCCGACTCTCGACACCATGCACAAGGACCTCTACCGCGGCCGCGCCGCGGCCCTGAGCATGATCCCCACCTCGACCGGCGCGGCCAAGGCGCTGGGCCTGGTGCTGCCGGAACTGAAGGGAAAGTTGGACGGCTCCTCGATCCGCGTCCCGACCCCCAACGTCTCGGTCGTCGACCTGAAGGTCGTGGCCGCCCGCGATGTGACCGTCGAAGAAATCAACGCCGCCCTGAAGGCCGCCTCGGAAGGCCCGATGAAGGGCGTGCTGGACGTCACCACCGACCCGCTGGTCTCCATCGACCTCAACCACGCCCCCGCCAGCTCGACAGCGGCTCTGCCCCAGACCCAGGTGGTCGACGGCAAGCTGGCCCGGGTGCTGACCTGGTACGATAACGAGTGGGGCTTCGCCACGCGCATGAGCGACACCGCCCTGGTGATGGCGAAGTTCCTGTAAGCGGGGAAGGTTGACCTTGTCTCCTCTGGCGAACTTCGACTTTTCCGATTTCTGGAGATGGTCTGAGTTCGCTCAGAGCGAGTATGTGGACGAGCCGCTGACTGACCAACTGGTGGCGCGCGTCGAGGCCTCGCTGGGCCATGTTCTGCCCAAAGCCTACGTGGCGCTTTGCAGAAATCAGAACGGCGGCGAGCCGGAACGGACCTGCCATCGAACAGCGTCGCCAACCACCTGGGCATCCGATCACGTCGCGATCACCAACATCAAAGGAATTGGCTTCGAGAAGATCTGGTCGCTGTGCGGGAAGTTCGGTCACAGCAGTTTGGTCGAGGACGGGGGCTATCCCCCTATCGGCGTCTATTTCGCCGACTGCCCATCGGCCGGTCACGACGCGCTCTGCCTGGACTATCGGAACTTGAACGCCGACGGCGAACCGACCGTAGTGCACGTCGACCAGGAGTGGGACTACCAAGTTACTCCGGTCGCCGACTCGTTTGAGAGCTTTCTTCGCGGTCTGGAACCCTCGGACGTCTTCGATTCCGAAGACGACATTTGAAGCAACGAGTTATCGAACCCATGCCCTTCCGCTCCCTCGAAACCGCCGACCTCGCCGGCAAGCGTGTCCTGGTCCGGGTCGATCTCAACGTGCCTATGGCCGACGGCAAGGTCACCGACGACACTCGCCTGCGCTCGGTGCTGCCGACCATTCGCTTCCTCAGCCTGAAGGGCGCCAAGGTCATCCTGCTGGCCCACTTCGACCGGCCCAAGGGCAAGCGCGTGCCCGAGATGAGCCTGGGCCCCGTCACCGGCCCGCTGGCGGACCTGCTGGAACAGCCGGTGGTGTTCGCCGAGGACTGCATCGGCAAGCCGGCTTATGACGTCGTCGTCGGTCTGCAGGACGGCGGCGTCGCCCTGCTGGAGAACCTGCGCTTCTATCCGGGCGAGGAAAAGAACGACCCGGCCTTCGTTACCGAGCTGGCGGCGCTGGGCGACATCTATGTCAACGACGCCTTCAGCGCCGCCCACCGGGCCCACGCCTCGACCGAGGGCATCGCCCACCTGCTGCCGGCCTATCCGGGCCTTTCGATGCAGCGCGAGCTGGAGGCGCTGGACGCGGCGCTGGGCAAGCCGCAGCGGCCGGTGCTGGGCATCGTCGGCGGCTCGAAGGTCTCGACCAAGCTGGACCTGCTCAACAACCTGGTCACCAAGCTGGACCGCCTGGCCATCGGCGGCGGCATGGCCAACACCTTCCTGGCCGCCCAGGGCGTCGATGTCGGCGCCTCGCTCTGCGAGCATGACCTGGGCGACACCGCCCGCGAGATCATGGCCAGCGCCAAGAAGGCCGGCTGCGAGCTGCTGCTGCCCATCGACGTGGTCACCGCCACCGAGGTCAAGCCGGGCGCCGCGAGCAAGACCACGGATCTGACCGCCATCGGCAAGGACGACCGCATCCTCGACGCCGGCCCCAAGACGACCGAGCGCCTGCTGGCCGCCATGGACGCCAGCAAGACCCTGATCTGGAACGGCCCGCTGGGCGTGTTCGAGGTCCCGCCGTTCGACACGGCGACCGTCGCCGCCGCGAAACACGCCGGAGCCCTCGCCCGGGCCGGCAAAATTGTGGCGGTGGCCGGTGGCGGTGATACGGTGTCGGCCCTGAACCACGCCGGTGTGGCCAGCGAAATGACCTTCGTTTCCACCGCCGGCGGCGCGTTTCTCGAATGGATGGAAGGCAAGGACCTGCCCGGCGTGGCGGCCCTGCAAGCCTAAGCAGAAGACGAACAAGGAGCTTTACGACGTGGCCCGCATCACCCTTCGCCAACTCTTGGACCATGCCGCCGAGCACGACTACGGCCTGCCCGCCTTCAACATCAACAACATGGAGCAGGGCCTGGCCATCATGGAGGCCGCCGACGCTGTCGACGCGCCGGTGATCATCCAGGCCAGCCGCGGGGCCCGCAGCTACGCCAACGACATCATGCTGGCCCGGCTGATCGACGCCCTGGTCGAGATCTATCCGCACATTCCGGTCTGCATGCACCAGGACCACGGCAACGGCCCGGCCACCTGCGCCACCGCCATCCAGTACGGCTTCACCAGCGTGATGATGGACGGCAGCCTGGAAGAGGACGGCAAGACCCCGGCGTCTTACGAATACAACGTCGATGTCACCCGCCGGGTGGTCGAGATGTCCCACAGCTGCGGCGTCTCGGTCGAGGGCGAGCTGGGCGTGCTGGGCAGCCTGGAAACCGGCATGGGCGAGGCCGAGGATGGCCACGGCTTCGAGGGCAAGCTGGATCACGGCTCGCTGCTGACCGACCCGGACCAGGCCGTGGACTTCGTCAAGAAGACCCAGGTCGACGCTTTGGCCATCGCCATGGGCACCAGCCACGGCGCCTACAAGTTCAGCCGCCAGCCGGACGGCGCGGTGCTGGCCATGAACGTCATCGAGGAAATCCACCGGCGCCTCCCCAACACCCACCTGGTGATGCATGGCTCCTCCTCGGTGCCGAAGGACCTGCAGGAGATCATCAACGCCTATGGCGGCGAGATGCCCGAGACCTGGGGCGTGCCGGTGGAAGAGATCCAGCGCGGCATCAAGCACGGCGTGCGCAAGATCAACATCGACACCGACAACCGTATGGCCATGACCGGCGCCATCCGCAAAGTGCTGTCGATGAAGCCCGGCGAATTCGACCCGCGCGCCTATCTCAAGCCCGCCAAGGAAGCCATGCGCAAGGTCTGCCAGCAGCGCTTCGAAGAGTTCGGCGCCGAGGGCTGGGCCGGCAAGATCAAGCCGCTGTCGACCGCCGCCATGGCCAAGCGCTACGCCGCCGGCGAACTGGCGATCAAGATCGACAAGAGCCTGCAGCCGGCGTGAGGGTCGGGCGGGGACTGGCTCGGCCGGTCGACATCAGTGGGATTGGTCTTCACTCCCCCTCCATCGTCATGGCCGGGCTTGTCCCGGCCACCCATAGACACCAGCGTGGGTGAATAACGCTCGGACGCGCCGCGCCCTTTGGATCGTCGCTCGCGCGTATGGGTGGCCGGGACAGGCCCGGCCATGACGGGGATTTGGGGTAGCGGGCGGTCTGGTGGCCTCATCCCTCGATGGGGTTGCCCTTCATCTCCTTGATGAACAGCCAGCCGATCACGGCGGTGACGCCCGCCACCACGACCGGATACCAGAGCCCCGAATAGATATTCCCCGTCGCCGCCACCAGGGCGACCGAGGTGGCCGGCAGGAAGCCGCCGAACCAGCCGTTGCCCAGGTGGTAGGGCAGGCTCATCGAGGTGTAGCGGATGCGGGCCGGGAACATCTCGACCAGGGCCGCGGCGATCGGGCCGTAGACCATGGTCACCAGCAGCACCAACAGGAAGAGGATGCCGACCGTGCGCGGCTTGTCGACCTGGGCGCTGTCGGCCTTGGCCGGATAGCCGGCGGTTTTCAGCGCCGCGCCCAGATCCTTGCGCCAGGCGGTCTGCTTGTCGGTAAAAGCCTTCTTGGCCATGCCTCCGCCCTCGAATGCCGGGACCAGCTTTGATCCGATCTCGACCTGGGCCAGCGAGCCGGGCAGGGCGTCGCGGACCTGATAGGAGACGCCGGCCGCCGCCAGGGCCGACTTGGCGACGTCGCAGCTGGAGGTGAACAGCGTCTTGCCGATAGGGTCGAACTGGAACGAGCAGGTGGCCGGATCGGCGATCACCGCCACCGGGGCCTTATCGGTAGCCGCCGCGAGGGCTGGGTTGGCCGCCATGGCCAAGGCGCTGAACAGCGGGAAATAGCCCATCGCCGCCAGGGCGCAGCCGGCCAGGATGATCGGCTTGCGGCCTATCTTGTCGGACAGCCAGCCGAAGAACACGAAGAAGGGCGTGGCCAGCAGCAGGGCCAGGGCCACCATGCCGTTGGCCAGGGCGTCCTCGACATGCAGGGTCTTGGTCAGGAACAGCAGCGAATAGAACTGCCCGCCATACCAGACCACCGCCTGGCCGGCGGTCAGGCCGACCAGGGCCAGGAAGACCAGTTTCAGGTTGCCCGGACGGGCGAAGGCCTCGGCCAGCGGTTTCTTGGCCGTCGTGCCCTCGTCGATCATCTGTTGGAAGACCGGGCTCTCGTTGAGCTTGAGCCGGATCCACAGCGACACCGCCAGCAGCACGATGGAGACCAGGAAGGGCGCACGCCAGCCCTGGTCGTTAAAGGCGTCCTCGCCCATCCGTTGCCGCACCAGCAGAATGACGACCAGGCTGAGGAACAGGCCCAGCGTGGCCGTGGTCTGGATCCAGCTGGTGTAGAGGCCGCGCTTACCCGGCGGGGCGTGCTCGGCGACGTAGGTGGCCGCGCCGCCATACTCACCGCCCAGGGCCATGCCCTGGATCAGCCGCAGGGCGATCAGGGCGGCCGGGGCCAGGACGCCGACCTGCTTGTAGTCGGGCAGCAGGCCGACCGCGAAGGTCGACAGGCCCATCAGCAGCATGGTGACCAGGAAGGTGTTCTTGCGCCCCCAGCGATCGCCGAGGCGCCCGAAGACGATGGCGCCCAGCGGCCTGACCGCGAAGCCGGCGGCGAAGGCCAGCAGGGCCAGGATATAGCCGGTGGTGTCGTTGACCCCGGAGAAGAAGTGCTTGGAAATCACCCCCACGAGCGCGCCGTAGAGATAGAAGTCATACCACTCGAAGATCGTCCCCGCCGACGCCCCGACGATCGCCGTCAGTCGTCCCGTGGTGCGGGTCTCAGCCCCAGCCTGCGCCATCGTCCCCTCCGCGCTTTGGGGGGACGGTAAGCGGGAGCGGGGGGCTCGGCAATCCGTTCCTCGCCCTTTGGGCGAGGTGGCGGCGAAGCCGACGGAGTGGGCCGAGGACCACACGGGATATCAAGATAGAGCGTTGTCGGATTGGGTTTTCTTTCGCCTGTGTGCCGGCTGAAGAGCCCACTCCACCACTTCGTGGTCCCCCTCGCCCAATGGGCGAGGAATTAGTGCGCCCTCAGTGCAGCGACTTGGACGGTGAAATGCGATTCCAGAAGCTGCCGTTCATCGCCCCGGCCAGACCCATCCAGCCGACGTAGGGGTTGTGAAACGGGTTATCGACGCCGCCGACCTTGGTGGCCGAGACGCCGAAGGCCGCCGCCGTGCCGAGCGCCGCCGTGGCCGTGGCCACCCGGCCGCCCAGCCGCTTGGGTCCGAGCGCCATCCACAGCACGTTGAAACCGGTCGCCAGGCTCCACAGGGTCAGCGCCCGGGTGCGGGCCTCGCCGCGCGGGGCGTTCCAGACCTTCAGGCCGGACAGGGTCAGCGCCATGAACAGCGGGGGCCAGGCGATGTTGAACATCGCCCGCTGCGGGCTGTGCACCGGGGCCTGCAGTTCGGCGTATTCGGCCATGGTGTCGGGCATGTCGATCAGCCGCTTGTGGCGGCGGCCGACAATCTCGGCGAGGGCGACGGCGAACAGGGTCAGGCCCACGCCCATGGCGATATGGCCCGCGACGCCGGACTGGGGTTCATCGGGCTCGAAGCCTTCCGGCCCCATGTGGGTCCGGCCGAAACTGGTTTCCATACGCTCACCTCCCGGGCGGTTCCCTGGTGGGAACACGGTAGATCGTATTTGGTTTCCACGGCGGGGAAACTGAAGGGCGCCTCAGGAAATCTTCGGATGCGCGGCGGCCTCTGGCGTCCTACCTAGGCCTTACCGCAACACCTGGAGTGACTGATGCCCTCGCTGTTCGACCCTATCCAGATCGGCGCCGTCACGCTGAAGAACCGTATCGTCATGGCCCCGCTGACCCGCGCCCGCTCCGGTGTGGAACGCACGCCCGGCCCGATGGTGGCGGAATACTACGCCCAGCGCGCTGGGGCCGGCCTGATCGTCAGCGAGGCCACTTCGGTCACGCCGCGCGGGGTGGGCTATGTCGACACCCCCGGGATCTGGTCGGACGAACAGGTCGAGGGCTGGAAGCTGACCACCAAGGCCGTGCACGACGCCGGCGGGCTGATCTTCATGCAACTCTGGCATGTCGGCCGCATCTCCGACCCCAGCCTGCTGGACGGCCAGGCGCCGGTCAGCGCCAGCGCCATCGCCGCCAAGGGCGATGTCAGCCTGCTGCGGCCCAAGCGCCCCTATCCGGTCCCGCATGCTCTGTCGCTGGACGAGATCGCCAGCGTGGTCGAGGCCTATCGGGTCGGCGCGGAGAACGCCAAGCGCGCCGGCTTCGACGGGGTCGAGCTGCATGGCGCCAATGGCTACCTGCTCGACCAGTTCCTGCAGGACGGCTCCAACCAGAGGACGGACGAATACGGCGGCCCGATCGAGAACCGGGCCCGGCTGATGTTCGAGGCGGTCGACGCGGCCATCTCGGCGTTCGGCGCGGATCGCGTCGGCCTGCACATCGCCCCGCGCGGCGATTCCCACGACATGGGCGACAGCGACCTGCTGGCCACCTTCTCCTACGTCGCCGAGCAGGCCAAGCAGCGCGGCCTCGCCTTCCTGATGGCCCGCGAGCGCCAGGCCGAGGACAGCATCGGCCCCAAACTGAAGGCCATCTTCGGCGGCCCCTACATCGTCAACGAGGGCTTCACCGCCGAGACCGGCCAGGCCGCCCTGGACTCAGGGATCGCCGACGCCGTGGGCTACGGCAAGGACTACATCTCCAACCCGGACCTCGCGGCCCGCTTCAAGGCCGGCGCGCCGCTGAACGCGTGGACCATGGCGACCTTCTATTCGCCAGGACCGGAGGGGTATGTGGACTATCCGGCGCTGGAGACCGCGGAGGCCTGAACCAGTCGCTCTAGCAGCCAGTCCACGCCCGCGTCCTCCGTATCGGCCCGGCGCACAGCCTGGACCGTGAAGCGGAACGGCGGATAGGGCGGGTCCAGGACCTGCAGGCCCAGCCGGTCGGCGTGGCGCACCGCCAGGCGGCGCGGGCAGTCGGCCAGCACATCGCCCTCGCTGACGATCAGCATCGCGGTCTCCCACTGGGTGACATAGGCGTGGGTGCGGATCACCTCGGGGCCCGGCAGTTGGCCATAGCTGGCGTCCATCGCCTCGCGGTCGATCGGCGCGTCGTCGCTGAGGGCGCCGTCGGGATTGCCGACGAAGACATGGCCGAACCGCGCATAGGTGCGGGCCTCCACCGATCCCTGGATGGTCGGATGGTCTCGCCGGGCGATGACGCAGTAGTCGTCCTCGAACAATGTCTGGGCGGCCAGCCCCCGAGGGATCTGGTTGAACACCCCCAGCGCCAGGTCGGCCTCGCCCCGCCGCACGGCGCGCAGGGCTCGCTCCAGAATGGCCGGGCGGGTGGAGAAGCTGGCCTGGGGCGCTTCGTGGCGAAAGGCCTCCACCAGCCGGCCGCCGATCAGGGAGGCGATCTCGTCGGGGCAGGCGATACGGAACCGCCGGCGGCTGGCGGCCGGGTCGAAGGCCGAGTCATCCGACACGGCCGCCCCGATCATCTTGATCAGGGCCTCGATGCGCGGGCGCAGGTCCAGCGCCCGCTGCGTGGGCTCCAGACCGTGCGAGCGACGGATGAACAGCGGGTCGCCAAACACGTCGCGCAGCCGGGTCAGGGCGTGGCTGATGGCTGAGGGGCTGAGGTTCAGGTGATCGGCCACCTCACTGGCGCGCCGCCGGGCCAAGAGCTCGTGGAAGATGATCAGCAGGCCCCCGTCCAGCTTCCTGATTTTCAACTGGTCGAATTCATACATGCCCGCATTTCAATAATCGCAATTGAGGGCCGGGTCTATTCTGATTGGTGAAGCTCGAGAGACCCCTGATGACCTCCAATCAAACCGCGCGCCCACCTTCCGCGGTCATTGCCCGCCTCGCTGCGCCGCTGGTAGGCTATTTCTTCATCCAGAGCGCTGCCAGTCTTGCGGGCCTGGCCGTGGTCGGCCGGCTGGGCGAAGCGGCCCTGGCCGGCGTCGGCGCGGGCGGCGCCCTCTATGGCGTCCTGCTGTCGCTGATGTTCGGCGTCGACGCCGGCGTCCAGGCCATCGTCTCGCGCAACACCGGCGCCGGGCGCACCGGGACGTTGGGCGCCGTGCTGGCCGAAGCCTGGACGATTTCCTTGCCTCTGGGCGCCTTGCTGGCGGCGGTCCTGTGGACCGTGGCCCCCGGGGCCCTGGCGGCGATGCTGCCCGATCCGTCGGCGGCGGCGGACGGGGCCGCCTATGTGCGCGGCATCGCCCCGTCGCTGGTGCTGATCGCCGTCACCCTGCCGATCAACGCCTGCTGGATCGGCTCGGGACGGCCCGCCCTTACCCTGGGAGTCACCCTGCTACTGGCCCCGGTCCAGGTCCTGGCGACGGTCCTCCTGGCGCCGGCTGTCGGTGCGGGCGGGGCGGGCGCGGCCGTGTCCGTGGCGAGCCTGATCGGCGTGGTCTTGTCCCTGGCCTTGGCCAGCCGGTCTATTCCAGGCCTCCTGCGCACCCGGCCCAGCGGCCGGGGCGTCGCCACCATTGCCGTCCTGGGCTGGCCGATCAGCCTGCAGCAGGCTCTGCTGCAGTTGGGGTTGATGGTCGCCTTCATCATCGTCGCGCGGCTGGGGACGGCCGCCACGGCGACGATCAATGTGCTGGTCTCGCTGTCCACCGCGCCGATCCAGACCGCCGTGGGGCTGGGGACGGCCGCGGCCACCCTGGTCGGCCAGTCCCTGGGCCGTGGCCGGCCCGCCGAGGCCCGCCTGTGGGGCTGGCGCACCGCCCTGGGCGGCGTCGCCGTCACCGCGCCGCTGGGCCTGATCGCCCTGCTGGCGCCCGGCCCTCTGCTGAGCCTGTTCCTGCACGATCCCGCCACCGTGGCGGCCGGTCTGCTGCCCGCCCGGATCATGGGCGCCACCGTGGTCATCGACACCGCCGGCCGTATCCTCTGTTTTGCCCTGCGCGGGGCGGGGGCGACGCGGCTGGGCGCGGGCCTGCCCTTCGCCGCACAATGGCTGGGCCAGTTGCCCCTGATGGCCGTGCTGGGCGTCGGGCTGGGTTGGGGCGTCATGGGCGTCGTGATCGCCCAGGGCAGCGTGGCGCTGGTCGAGGGTATTGTCACCGCCCTGATCTGGGCCGGGCCGTGGTGGACCCGCGTGCGGATCGGACCGCGGCCTGAGCCGTCGCCGGCGGAAATTCCTGGTAGGATTGCCGTCCTGGGCGGGGCAGGTTCGGGCAAGTCCACCCTGGCCCGGCGGCTGGCTGCACTGGGCGGCGGGCCGGTGACCCATCTGGACCGGCTGATCTTCGGGCCGGACTGGGTGTTCAACCCGTTGCCGCAGGTCCGCGCCCAGGTCGCGGCCGTAGCGGCCGGCGAGGCCTGGATCATCGAAGGGACCTGGCCGCAGGTCTCGGACCTGATCCTGCCGCGCGCCGATCTGGTGCTGTGGATCGACCAGCCCGCCTGGCTGCGGCTGTGGCGCGCCTGGCGCAAGATGCGGCTGGGCCGGATCGGTGCGCGTGCGGACCGGCCGGACGGCTGCCAGGACAGTTTCGGCTGGGCCTATGCTGGGGAGATCCTGCGGTTCGGGGCCTGGTCGCCGGCCCTGGAGCAGCAGCTGCGAGCGGCCTGCGGCGGACGATTGCTGCGGCTGAAGGGCGACAGGGCGGTGGCGCGGTTCCTCAAAGCTATGGCGCCGGCCGCGACATCGCCGGGCAAAGCCATTAAACCCGCCCCATGTCCGATTGCCGCCTCTACCTGATCACCCCGCCCGTCATCGACGACCTGGCCGCTTTCGGCCACGCCCTGGCGGCGGCTCTCGACGCCGGGGACGTCGCCGCCCTGCAAGTTCGTCTGAAGGACGCGCCCGAGGGGGTCATCGCCGCCCTGGTCGATCTGGTCACGCCCATCTGCCATGGCCGGGACGTGGCGGTGATCCTCAATGACGATCCGGTGCTGGCCAGGAAGCTGGGTTGCGACGGCGTCCATGTCGGCCAGTCGGACATGTCGCTGAAGGAGGCCCGCAAGGTCATGGGCGAGGGCGCTATGATCGGCGTCACCTGCCATGACAGCCGCCACCTGGCCATGGAGGCCGCCGAAGGCGGAGCCGACTATGTGGCCTTCGGGGCCTTCTATCCGACCTCGACCAAGGACGCCCCGACGCGGGCCGAGCCGGAAATCCTGACCATCTGGCAGGAGACCATGCAGGTCCCCTGCGTCGCCATCGGCGGGATCACCGCCGATAATGCCGGGGCGCTGGCCCAGGCGGGAGCGGACTTCGTGGCGGTGTCGGCGGGGGTCTGGGCCTGGCCGGAGGGGCCGGCGGCGGCGGTCAAGGCGATCACCGCCGCTATTGCAGACTGAGGCCGGTCAGCTTCTGCGGATTGCGCACAGCGTAGACCGCCGCGATCCGGCCGTCGGCGATTTCCAGGGCCATGGTCTGGTAGACGCCGCCATCGGGGTGAACCAGCACGATGCCGGGCATGCCGTTGACCCGGGCCAATCGCGGCGTCACGCCCTCCGGCGGCGGGAATTTGCGCGTCACGCCCTCGATCAGCCGCAGGACCCTCTCCACCCCGAAGATCGGCTTGAGGCTGGCGTTGACGATCCCGCCGCCGTCGGAATGGAAGACGACATCCTCGGTGAGCACCGCCTTCAGCCCTTCGGCGTCGCCGGTGAGGGCGGCGGTCATGAAGGCCTGGGTCAGGCGGCGTTCGGTTTCGGGGTCGGGTTTGGAGCCCAGACGTCCTTTGGGCCGGTCCTGGCGGACATGAGTCCGGGCCCGGGCGGCCAGCTGGCGGCAGGCGGCCTCGCTGCGGTCCAGCGCCGCGGCGACTTCGCTGAACGGGCGATCGAAAACGTCATGCAGCAGGAAGGCGGCCCGCTCCAGGGGGCTGAGCCGCTCCAGGGTCAGCAGGAAAGCCACCGACAGGTCGGCGTCCAGGTCGCCCTCCTCAGGGGCCAGGGCCTGGGCGTCCAGCACGGGCTCGGGCAACCACTCGCCGACATAGACCTCGCGCCGGGCCCGCGCCGCCTTGAGCCGGTCCAGGCACAGGCGGGTGACGACGCGGTTGAGGAAGGCGCCCGGCTCGCGGACGGTTTCGGCCTCGACCTTGCGCCAGCGCAGCCAGGCGTCCTGCACTACGTCCTCGGCTTCGGCGCGCGAGCCCAGCATGCGATAGGCCAGGCCCGTCATCGCCCCGCGCCGCGCCTCGAAGGCCGCTTCTGCCATCATGCCGCCAACTGGCCTCCGGTGACCGCCAGATCCTCGCCTCGCACCCTGATCTTCGAGCAGGCCCTGCCGTGGCCCAAGGCGTATTTGACCGTCGGATAGACCCGCGCCGAGGCCAACGAAAGGGCCAGGGCCGCCAGGCCCTTGGCGCCCCAGCGGCGGACCACCTCGTCGCGCAGCGGATCGGCCGCCTCCAGGTCGCGATCCAGCGAGGCGCGGGCGAAGCGCCAGGCCAATGCGGCGTCCGGGCCCATCGCCCCCTCGTCGCCGGTGAGAATGGCTTTCAGCACCGCGCCAGGCATGCCGGCTTCTTCGGCCATGCTGACCACGATCTGGGTGCAGGGACCGCAGTCCTCGGCCATGGTCCCGACCAGCCCGGCGGCGACAACGGCGGCCGGCGGCGCGCCCTTGCGGTAGCTCTGCAGCTTCCGCACCCCGGCAAAGGCCTGGAAGGCGGCCGGGTCGGCGGCGATCAGCTCATGCAGATAGCCGGCGTCGTAGTCGTAGCGCTTCTCCATGCGCTGCACGACGGCGTCGAAAATGCCCCTCAGCATGTCAGGCCTCCTGACGACTGAAGCCGCGCCAGACGATCAGGCTGGCGATGATGGCCGGCAGGAAGACGCCGGCGAAGTCGCGCAGCAGGTCATGGACCGGACGGCCGCCGCAGCCGGGCACAAAGGGCGTGATCAGGTGGATCATGGCATGCAGGTCGAGAAACACCGCCGCCACGAAGACCGCCCCCACCTGCTTGCGGTCCAGCGCCCACCAGCCCAGCCCGCCGGCGCAGGCCAGATAGGCCGCCCCGATGTCGCGGATGAAGTGGGCGTTGAACGGTCCGGTCAGGATCACCCCGGGCACGGCGGGATACCAGGCTTCCGGGGCCAGCATCATCACCGCCCCGTTCAGGCCCAGGACCACGGGCAATATCCACTTCCACCAGCTACGCATGACGCCTCCCATTCAGCTCTCATCGCTATGACGAGGCCGGCGACAGTTTGTGACATGGTCCCTCGCTTGCGGCCTGATTTTCACGGGCGTAACGTCGGTACACGACAACTAATTCTGGGGTGGGCGATGCGAGTCGTGGTCCTGAGTTTAGTGTGCTTTCTGTCCATGGCCGGCGTAGCGGCGGCGGAAAACTGGAAGCCCTCTCCCGGCGAGGACGGGCTCTATTACGACCAGGATTATCTGAAGGTCGACAAGGACAGCGGCCTGGTCATTGGCCGGGTCGCGGAGGGCAAGGCGAACGGCGCCTACAAGGCCTGGCCGGCGGCCGGCAAGGGTCCGATCTTGCTCTACGCCCTCGACTGCGAGGGCGACAAGTTCATGAGCGTGGGCCTGGATATGACCGGCGCGGGTGGCCTGGAAAAGAATTGGCGCAAGGAAGAGAAGGTCGAGGACATCGCCGCCGGCGCCGGCCACTGGGGCAAGGTCGCCTGCGATGAAAAGTCGACCCTGCCGACCGTGGCGGTTCCTTAGAAGAGCTCCTCACCCGCTCTTCGCGCTATCGCGCTTAGAGTCGACCTCTCCTCAGAGAGGAGAGGAGCCGTGAAAGGCAAGACGCGGCTCTACTCCTCTTTGAGGAGGAGACGAGAGACATGCGCCGCCAGGCGCTGTCTCCGGAGGAGGAGCCACCCACGGTTCCGCCCCTCAAACCCCATGAGGTTGCCTTGAGGGGGCGGCGCCTGTAGGTTCCGCGCCCTTTCCTTCCCCCCTCCAGGCGCTGATGAAGATCAACGGCAACACCATCAAGCCGGGCATGGTGCTCTCGCACGACGGGGGCCTATGGGTCTGCGTCAAGTCCGAGGCGGTGAAGCCCGGCAAGGGCGGGGCCTTCGCCCAGTGCGAGCTGAAGAACCTGGTCGACGGGCGCAAGCTCAATGAGCGCTTCCGTTCGGACGACAAGGTCGAGCAGATCTTCCTGGACCGCAAGGAACAGACCTTCCTCTACGCCGAGGGCGACGAGCTGGTGTTCATGGACATCGAGTCCTACGAGCAGACCAGCCTCAGCCGCGAGTTCGTTGGCGAGGACCAGGTCCGCTTCCTGCAGGACGGCATGCAGGTGCAGCTACAATTCCACGAGGAACGTCCCATAGGCATCACCCTGCCCGACCACGTGACCCTGACCATTGTCGAGGCCGACGCCAGCATCAAAGGCCAGACCGCCGCCTCGTCCTACAAGCCCGCCAAGGCCGACAACGGCATGCGGATCCTCATCCCGCCCTATATGGAGGCCGGCGAGCGCGTCCTGGTCTCCACCGAGACGGGCGAATACATGCGCCGCGCGGATACTTGAACCTGTGACCACACCCTCAGCCCTTCTGAACGTGATGATCGAAGCCGCCCGCAAGGCGGCCAAAGGCCTGGTGCGCGACTTCGGCGAGGTCGCCGAGCTGCAGGTGTCCCGCAAGGGCTCGGCCTCGGACTTCGTCACCGCCGCCGATCTCAAGTCCGAGCAGACCCTGTTCGAGCTGCTTAACAAGGCCCGCCCCGGCTACAGCTTCCTGGCCGAGGAGCGCGGGCTGATCGAGGGCACCGACAAGACTCACCGCTGGATCGTCGATCCGCTGGACGGCACCACCAACTTCATCCACGCCATCCCGCACTTCGCCATCAACATCGCCCTGGAGCGCGAAGGCGTCGTGGTCGCGGCCGTGACCTTCAACCCGATCGCCAACGAGCTGTTCTGGGCCGAGAAGGGCAAGGGCGCCTTCCTCAACAACGAAAAGCGCCTGCGCGTCGCCGCCCGCGCCCGGCTGGACGACGCGGTGCTGGCCACCGGCATTCCCTTCCTGGGCAAGCCTGGCCATGCGCCGTTCCTGAAGGAGCTGCACCAGATCAGCCAGCGGGTCGCCGGGGTCCGCCGCTTCGGCGCCGCCGCGCTCGACATGGCCTGGGTGGCCGCCGGCCGCTTCGACGGCTTCTGGGAGCGGGGGCTGAGCCCCTGGGACCTGGCGGCCGGCCAACTGCTGGTCACTGAAGCGGGCGGCAAGGTCACCAACCTCGACGGCGAGGATGACATCCTCGGCCCCGGCACGGTCCTGGCCGCCAATCTCGAAATGCACCCGCTGGTGCTGGAGAAGCTGAAGGCGGCAGCTTGACGCCGGTGGGGTAGGGCGGCGCTAATCCCGCCATGCAACTCACCCGCCGGGCGCTCGCCGCCGTCACCCTGAGCGCAGCCATGGCTCCCGCCGCCTTTGCCGCCGGTAAGAAGCGCCCCATCGTCATCGGGCATCGCGGCTGCAGCGGCGAGCGGCCCGAGCACACGCCGATGTCCTATCGCCGGGCCATCGAGCAGGGGGCCGACTATATAGAGCCGGACCTGGTCATCACCCAGGACGGCCACCTCGTCGCCCGGCATGAGAATGAGATCGGCGGCACGACCGACGTCGCCGCCCACGCCGAATTCGCCACCCGCAAGGCGACCAAGGTCATCGACGGCGCCTCGATCACCGGCTGGTTCACCGAGGACTTCACCCTCGCCGAACTGAAGACCCTGCGCTGCCGCGAGCGGCTGCCGCAGCTACGGCCGGAGAACGCCAAGTTCGACGGGATAGAGGCCATCCCGACCTTCGAGGAGGTCGTCGCCATCGCCCGGGCGTCGGCCCGGCTGGTCGGTGTCTATCCGGAGATGAAGCATCCCACCTATTTCGCCTCAGTCGGCCTGCCGTTCGAGGACCGGCTGGTGGACCACCTCAAGGCTCTGGATCTCAACGAAAAATCACGCCGGATTTTCGTGCAGTGCTTCGAGGTCGGAGCGCTGAAGACCATTCGCGCCAAGACCCCAGCCAATCTGGTCCAGCTGATCGACAGCGAGGGCGGCCCGGCCGACGTGCCGGCCATGAAGTACTCGGAGATGCTGACCCCGGACGGGCTGAAAGCCATCGCCGCCTACGCCGACGGCATCGGCCCCGACAAGTCACTGGTGGTCCCCACTGACGGCGAAATCCTCCTGCCCCCGACCGACCTGGTCACCCACGCTCGCGCGGCGGGCCTGCAGGTGCACCCCTGGACGGTGCGGGCCGAGAACTACTTCCTGCCCAAGTCCCTGCGCCGGGGCGATCCGGCGGCGGCCGACTACCTACGCCAGCACGGCGACGTCGGCGCGGTGTTCAAGGCGCTCTATGACGCTGGGGTGGACGGGCTGTT
The DNA here is from genome assembly GCA_038236615.1 of Caulobacterales bacterium. Lineage (GTDB taxonomy): Bacteria > Pseudomonadota > Alphaproteobacteria > Caulobacterales > Caulobacteraceae > Caulobacter. The sequence continues at coordinate 84,918 of JBBRZO010000010.1, read as the reverse complement.
CAGCGACTTCCCGGGCCTGGCCGTGGCGGCGCAATAAGCCTGCAGCCCTTCCCCCGCTCGCGGGGGAAGTGTCCTGAGGCGCGAAGCGACGAAGGTCGTTGGGGGCCTTGCAGGAGATTCCGGTGCGCCAGCAAGCGCCGCAAGGGCCCCCAACGAGCCTCCAGCTTCGCTGTCGGCCCACTTCCCCCGCCAGCGGGGGAAGGGCTTTACCCCGCGAACACCCGGAACCGCTTGGGCGCCAGTTTCACCTTGGCCCCCGGCTTCACATAGTCCGGCAGGTCGCGCCCTGACCATTCGACATCGAACAGGCGGTCGTCGCAGCGGCACTCGATCTTCACCGCCGCCCCGCGGGCCGCGACCGTCGCGACGACGCAGGCCAGGCCCTCGCCGTTCTCGGGGTTCACGTCCGCTTCGTGGGGGCGGAAGAAGGCGGTGACCGGCCCGTCGGCGCTGGTCTCTTCCAGAGGGAAGCTGACGCCCTCGGCGTGCAAGCGGCCGGCCTTGACCTCGCCCTTGATCTGGTTGGCCGCGCCCAGGAAGTCGAATACGAACGGCGTAGCCGGCTGTTCGTAGACCTCTTGTGGGGCGCCGATCTGTTCGATCTTGCCCAGGCTGAGGATGGCGACGCGGTCGGCCAGGTCCAGGGCCTCTTCCTGGTCATGGGTGACGAAGACGGTGGTGACGCCGGTCTCGTCATGCACCCGGCGCAGCCAGTGGCGCAGCTCGCGGCGGACCTTGGCGTCCAGGGCCCCGAACGGCTCGTCCAGAAGCAGTAGGCGGGGCTCGATGGCCAGGGCGCGGGCCAGCGCCACGCGTTGCTGCTGACCGCCGGAAAGCTGGGCGGGATATCGGCCGCCGTACGCCTCGAGTTGGATCAGTCGCAGCAGTTCGGCGACCCGGGCCTTGATGGCGTCTGCCTTTGGCCGCTCTTTGCGGGGCCGCACCTTGAGGCCAAAGGCGATGTTCTCAGCCACGGTCATGTGGCGGAACAGGGCATAGTGCTGGAACACCATCCCGGCCTTGCGGGCCCGGGGCGAGAGGGCCAGGAAGTCCTCGTCGTTGAAGCGAACAGATCCGGTGTCCGGCCGCGCCAGGCCGGCCAGGATGCGCAGCAGGGTGGTCTTGCCCGAGCCCGAGGGGCCGAGCAGGGCCAGGAACTCGCCGTCGCGGACCTCCAGCGACACACCGCGCAGAGCGGGCGTCGTGCCGAATTCCTTCGTAATGTCGGTCAGAGTGAGCGGCATGTGGTCCCTAGTGGCGGCGTGAGGCCGAGAGCTCGCCGGCGAAACGCCATTCGAGCGCAGTCTTCAGGATAAGGGTCACCAGCGCCAGCCCCGCCAACACGGAGGCCGCGGCGAAGGCGCCGACGAAGTCGTAGTCGTTGTAGAGAATCTCGACATGCAGCGGCAGCGTGTCGGTCAGGCCGCGGATGTGACCGGACACCACCGACACCGCCCCGAATTCCCCCATCGCCCGGGCGTTGCAGAGCAGGACGCCGTAAAGCAGGCCCCACTTGATGTTGGGCAGGGTGATTTTCCAGAAGGTGGTGAAGCCGCCGGCCCCGAGGGTGATGGCGGCCGACTCCTCGTCGCTGCCCTGTTCCTGCATCAGCGGGATCAGTTCGCGGGCCACGAAGGGGAAGGTGACGAAGACGGTCGCCAGCACCAGGCCGGGCAGGGCGAAGATGATCTTCAGGCCGGAGTCCTGCAGCATCGGCCCGAACCAGCCGTTGGCCCCGAACAGCAGCACCCAGACCAGGCCCGAAATCACCGGCGACACCGAAAAGGGCAGGTCGATCAGGGTGGTCAGCAGGCTCTTGCCGGCAAAGTTGAACTTGGCGATGGCCCAGGCCGCCGCGACGCCGAACACCGCGTTCAGCGGCACCGAGATACCGGAGACCAGCAGGGTCAGCTTGATGGCCGCCCAGGCGTCGGGCTCCTTGAAGCTCTCCAGATAGGCGCCCACGCCCTTGGCGAAGGCCTCGGTGAACACCACGACCAGCGGGAAGACGATCAGCACGCCCATATAGCCGAGCGCCAGGGCCAGCAGGATCAGCCCGGCCTTCGAGCCCGAGCGGGTTTTCAGCATTGCAGCCATCAGCGAGCCTTGCTCCGGCTCGACAGCGCCAGCTGGATCAGGTTGAAGGTCAGCAGCACGCCGAACGACAGGGCCAGCATGGCCAGGCCCACCGTGGCGGCGCCGGCGTAGTCATACTGCTCCAGCTTGATGACGATCAGCAGCGGCGAGATCTCGGAAATCATCGGCATGTTGCCGGCGATGAAGATCACCGAGCCGTATTCCCCGACCGCCCGCGCGAAAGCGAGCCCTGTGCCGGTCAGCAAGGCGGGGGCGATGGCCGGCAGGATGATCCGCCAGGCCCGCTGGATGGCGTTGGCCCCCAGGGTCTCGGCCGCCTCTTCCACGTCGCGCCGCATGTCCTGCATCACCGGCTGCAGGGTGCGGACCACGAAGGGCAGGCCTACGAAGGCCAGGGCGATGACCACGCCCAGCGGGCTGTAAGCGGTCTTGATGCCAATCTTGGCGAACAGCGCCCCCATCGGGCCGTTGGGGCCGTAGATGGTGGTCAAGGCGATGCCGGCCACGGCGGTCGGCAGGGCGAAGGGCAGGTCGACCAGGGCGTCGACGATCTTCTTGCCGGGAAAGTCCTGGCGCACCAGCACCCAGGTGACGATCAACCCCATGACCGCATTGATCGCAGCCGCCAGCGCCGCGGCCCCGAAGCTGAGCTTCAGCGAGGCCAGCACGCGCGGCTCGCTCAGGGTCTTTAGGATGCCGTGGACGCCATGCTCCCAGGGCCGCAGGGCCAGGGCCGTCAGCGGGATCAGCACGATGATGCTGAGATAGAAAATCGTGAATCCCAACGACAGCCCAAACCCGGGCAGCACCCCGGGGTCGCGCCACAACAGGCGTCGGCGGCGAGCGAGCGTAGCGGCCATCGGTCAGCCGGGCTTGTAGAGGTTGTCGAACAGCCCACCGTCGGCGAAGTGCCGGGCCTGAGCCGCCTTCCAGCCGCCGAAATCAGCGATGGTCTTCATCGGCAACGAGGGGAAGCGGTCGGCGTGCTTTGCCAGCACCCCCGCATCGGTCGGGCGATAGTACTGGCTGGCGATCAGCTCTTGGGCGCCGGGCGTATAGAGGGTCTTGAGATAGGCATCGGCGAGGTCGCGGGTGGCCCGCTTGTCGACGACCTTGTCGACCACGGCCACCGGCGGCTCGGCCAGCACCGAGAGGCTGGGCAGCACAACTTCCAGCTTGTCGGCGCCCAGTTCGTCGATGGCCAGATAGGCCTCGTTTTCCCAGGCGAGCAGAACGTCGCCCAGGCCGTTCTTGACGAAGGTGTTGGTCGCCCCACGGGCGCCGCTGTCCAGCACAGGGACATGCTTGAAGAGCTCGGTGACATAGGCCTGGGCCCCCTGCTCCGACCCACTGCTCTTCTGCCCATATGCCCAGGCCGCCAGATAGTTCCAGCGCGCGCCGCCGGAGGTCTTGGGATTGGGGGTGATGACCTGCACGCCCGGCTTGACCAGGTCGGACCAGTCCTTGATCGCCTTGGGGTTCCCCTTGCGGACCAGGAAGACGATGGTCGAGGTGTAGGGGCAGCTGTTGTTGGGCAGACGGACCTGCCAGTCGGCGGCCAACAGGCCCTTGGCGGCGATGACATCAATGTCGGCCGCCAGAGCCAGGGTGACGACGTCGGCCTCCAGCCCGTCGATCACCGCCCGGGCCTGTTTGCCCGAGCCGCCATGCGACTGGTTGACCGTCAGCGGGCCCTTGCCCTGCGCCGCCCATTGCTTGGCGAAATAGGCGTCGTAGGCCTTATAAAGTTCGCGGGTTGGGTCGTAGCTGACATTCAATAGCGTCTTTGCGCCCACCGCAGCCTTGGGCGAACAGGCTGCCAGCGCCGCGACGCCAAGGCCGCCCAAGAGCAGCGCCCGGCGGTCCAATCCGTTGATCAAGCTCATCTTGGCCGGCTCCCGTCCCGATCGTCGGCGTGTGGGGCTTAAGACTTAACCGCTATATCCTATGTGTCTAGTAGAGATTATCTTAAGGCGGGTGTAGCGGAGAGGAGAACGCGCGGGCTGCTGAAGGGTTCGGCGCCAAGCCAGTTGGCTCTTTCCCATCGCCCGGCCTCCCCTCATGCTCGGCAGCTTCGCCAGGAGCTGCCAATGGCTTTCGACACCATCACAACCGAATACCCGGCCCCAGGCGTCAGCCGGATACTGCTGAACCGCCCCGACAGCCGTAACGCCCAGAACACCCGCCTGCTCTACGAACTGAATGACGCCTTCGACCAGGCTGCGCGGGATCCCGAGACCAAGGTGATCATCCTGGGCGCGGTGGGACCGCACTTCTCATCGGGCCATGACCTGCGGGAGGACGCCGCCAGCGCCGATATGAGCCAGTATCCAACGGTGGGGACCTGGTGCGGATTCGACTGCGCGGGCGCCGAAGGGCGGATGGCGCGGGAGAAGGAAATCTACCTCGGTTTCAGCGAACGCTGGCGCAACATCCCCAAGCCGACCATCGCCCAGGTGCAGGGCAAGTGCATCGCGGGCGGGTTGATGTTGGCCTGGCCCTGCGACCTGATCGTCGCCGCCGACGACGCCGCCTTCCTGGACAACACCGTCGGCATGGGCGTCGGCGGGGTGGAGTTTTTCGCCCACCCCTGGGAGGTCGGGGTGCGCAAGGCCAAGGAGATGCTGTTCACCGCCGACTGGCTGAGCGCCGCCGACGCCCATCGCCTGGGCATGGTCAATCACGTGGTTCCGGCGGCCGAGCTGTCCGACTTTACCCTCGCCCTGGCCGAGCGGATCGCCGCCAAGCCGGCCTTCGCCCTGAAGCTGGCCAAGGAGTCGGTCAACGCCGCCCAGGATGCCCAGGGCCGCGTCCAGGCCATGTCGACCAGTTTCGCCCTCCACCAACTGGCTCACAGCCACAACATGCAGGTCCATGGCCTGCCCATTGATCCCTCGGGCCTGGCGCCGAGCGTGGCGCGTAGGGACTAGGCCGCCTTGCGCGCGTGTGACGACCAGTGAATCTGCACGATCCGCCAGACGCCACCCGTCCGCCGCAGGATCACGGTCTCGGCCGTTTCCCGGTCCACGACCTTGCCGTCATGGGTCCCCTGCATTCGGCCCGTTGAGGCGATCCAGGCCAGGTCGCCTGACACGCCGCCGGTGCGGTTGGAGCGCGTCTCGGTCATGTCCTTCAGGAAGACGAGGTCCTCCGGCAGGTGGCCGGCGACATAGGCGGCCTTGTCGGCGTCGACCCAGCCCTCCTCATAGATCAGCACAGCCTCATCCAGCGTCGCGGCGGCGCCCGGTCCATCACCTCGGGCCAGGGCCGCATGAAAGGCGTCAAGTACGGCGGCGGGCGCGGCAAGGGCTTGGTCCGGCGAAGGCGCGGTGGCCGGCGCTGCCGAAGTCTTCGGATGGGCGGTCGCGCCGCCGGCCGCCAGGAGGCAGACCAGAGCAGCGACCAGGACGGTTGGCTTCATACGGCGATCTCCGGGGAGCGTTGGGAAAGCGCGACATTACATGCGCCAGGGCCTGTCGCTACTCCGCCGCCCCCAGCAGCAGATCAGCCTTGTCGCCCATGCCGGCCAGATCGGCGATGGTTGTGGCCTCAAAGACCTCGGCCAGGGCGTCACGGCCTTTGAGCATGGCCTTGCGGATGCGGCAGGCCTCGACGTCGGGACAGTCGACGCAGGCCCGGTAGGCGGTGCGCGAGGCGCAGGGGATCAGGGCCAAGGGGCCGTCCATGACCCGGATGACGTCGGCCAGGTTGATCTCGCCGGCCGGCCGGGCCAGCACATAGCCGCCCTCGCGGCCGCGCTGGCTGACCGCCATGCCGGCCCGCTTGAGCGAGACCAGGATCAGTTCCAGGAACTTGCGGGGCAGGCTGCCTTGCGCGGCGATCTCGCCGGTCGACAGCGAGTCAGGGGCGGCCTGGGCCAGGGCGATCAGCGCCCGGATGCCGTAGAGCGCCTTCTTGGACAGCATGTTCATCGCGAACGATCCTTGGGGCGCCTCTTGGAGGGCGCGGAACCGCATATGGGTTTAATCCGATCTGACTCCTAGTCTATCCCTCAATAGGTCGCGGCCAAAAGCGCGGATGTGCGGGCGGCCCCTTACCCCGCCGACCTTTGGGCGCTACCGTGGCCTCATTCAAACATCCGTATGGAAGATCGATGCCCTTCAAGCGCGTGCTGATCGCCAACCGCGGCGAGATCGCCATCCGGATCGCCCGGGCGGCCGCTGACCTGGGGATCAGCAGTCTGGCGGTCTTCGCCGAGGACGACGCCGCCTCGCGCCATGTCCGCGCCGCCGACGCCGCCGTCGGGCTGGAGGGGACGGGAGCCAAGGCCTATCTCGACATTGACGCCCTGGTCGACGCCGCCAAGGCCGGCGGCTGTGACGCCGTGCATCCCGGCTACGGGTTTCTGTCCGAGAACGCGGCCTTCGCCCGCGCCTGCGCCGATGCGGGGCTCACCTTTATCGGGCCGTCGCCGCAAGCCCTGGAGACCTTCGGCGACAAGGCAGCCGCCCGCGCACTGGCGGCCAAGAATGGCGTACCGCTGCTGGCCGGCACCGGGGCGCTGGACCTGGCGGGGGCCAAGACCTTCTTCGCCAAGACCGGACCGATGATGCTGAAGGCCATCGCCGGCGGGGGCGGGCGGGGCATGCGGGCGGTGCGCACCGCCGCCGAGGTCGCCCCGGCCTTCGCCGCCTGCCAGCGCGAGGCGGAAGCGGCGTTCGGCGATGGCTCGGTCTATGCCGAATGGCTGGTCGAGGAGGCCCGCCACATCGAGGTGCAGGTGGCCGGGGACGGCCAGGCGGTGATCGCCGTGGGCGAGCGTGACTGCTCCATCCAGCGCCGCCATCAGAAGCTGATCGAAATCGCCCCCGCCTTCGGCCTGACCAGCCGCCAGCGCCTGGCCCTGCACGCCGCCGCCGTGAAGCTCTGCGAGGCGGTGGGTTACCGCACCCTGGCCACGGTGGAATTCCTGGTCGACGCCTCGCCCAAGGCGCGGGGCGACGGCTTCGCCTTCATCGAGACCAACGCCCGCCTGCAGGTCGAGCACACCGTCACCGAGGAGGTCACCGGCATCGACCTGGTCCGCGCCCAGTTCCTGCTGGCCGGCGGCGCCAGCCTGGAAGAGGCGGGCCTGACCGAGACCCCCGAACCGCGCGGCTACGCCGTCCAGGCGCGGGTCAATCTGGAGACCCTGCAGGCCGATGGCTCCACAGCCCCGACCGGCGGCCTGATCGGCGCCTATGAACCGCCGGCCGGGCCGGGCGTGCGGGTCGATGGCTATGGCTACGCCGGCTACCTGACCAGCCCCAACTACGACTCCCTGCTGGCCAAGGTCATCGTGCGGGGACCGACCCTGGCTGAGGCCGCCGCCCGCACCGCCCGGGCCCTGGGCGAATTCCGGGTCGACGGGGTGGAGACCAACGCCCCGCTGCTTCGGGCCATCCTGGCGAGGCCCGAAGTCTCGGATGGCCGGGCGACCACGCGGTTCCTTGAGGATCATCTGGGCGAAGTTTTGTCCGATGCGGCGTTGCTGCAACCACGAGGCTGGGCGGGATCCGCTGTGACCGCCGCGCCGGTCTTCGAGACGCTGGACGGCGCCGAGCCGGTCGTTGCCCCGCTGCAGTCCACGGTCGGGGTGATCGAGGTCGCCGAGGGCGACCTGGTTTCGGCCGGCCAGACGCTCGCCATCCTCGAAGCCATGAAGATGGAGCATGTAGTGGTCGCCCCCATGGGCGGCCGCGTGGTGCGCATCGCCGCCGCCAAGGGTGAGACCCTGCTCAAGGGCGCGCCGATCCTTTTCCTGGAGTCCGCCGATGTCGCCGGCGCCGACGAAGTCGCCGCTGTCGCCCAGGACCTCGACTTTATCCGCCCTGACCTGGCCGAGGTCATCGAGCGCCACGGCTTCACCCTCGATGAGAACCGCCCCGATTCCGTCGCGCGCCGCCGCAAGACCAGCCACCGCACGGCGCGGGAGAACCTCGACGATCTGCTCGATGCCGACAGCTTCATCGAATACGGCGCTCTGACCATCGCCGCCCAGCGCCGCCGTCGCACCCTGGAGGACCTGATCCGTTCGACCCCGGCCGATGGCTTGATCGCCGGCCTGGGGACCGTCAACGCGGCGCATTTCGGGCCCGAGAAAGCGCGGGTCGCGGCTCTGTCCTACGACTTCACCGTCCTGGCCGGCACCCAGGGCCACATGAACCACAAGAAGACCGACCGCCTTCTGCATGTGGTCGAGGACCAGAAGCTGCCGGTGGTCTGGTACGTTGAGGGCGGCGGCGGGCGGCCGGGCGATACCGACGGCACGGGCGTGGCGGGGCTGGACGTCACCACCTTCGGCAAGTTCGCCGAGTTGTCGGGCGAGGCGCCCAAGATCGCCATCGTCGCCGGCCGCTGCTTCGCCGGCAACGCCGCCATCGCCGGCCTCTCCGAGATCATCATCGCCACCAAGGACTCGAACCTCGGCATGGGCGGGCCGGCGATGATCGAAGGCGGCGGGCTGGGCGTCTTCAAGCCCGACGACATCGGCCCTAGCCACATCCAGTGGGCAAACGGCGTCATCGACGTGCTGGCCGACGACGAGGCTCACGCCACCGCCCTGGCCAAGCAGGCCCTGGGCTATTTCCAAGGGCATCTGAGCGACTGGAGCTGCGTGGATCAGCGCACGCTGCGCGCCGTCATCCCCGAGAACCGCCTGCGGGTCTACGACGTCCGTGTCGCCATCGAGGCCATCGCCGACACCGGGACCTTCCTGGAACTGCGGCGCGGCTTCGCCCCCGGCATGATCACCGGCTTCGTCCGCATCGAGGGCCGTCCCATCGGCCTGATGGCCAACGATTCCCACCATCTGGGCGGGGCCATCGATTGCGACGGGGCCGAGAAGGCCGCCCGCTTCCTGCAACTCTGCGACGCCTTCGACCTGCCGGTGCTGTCGCTCTGCGACACCCCCGGCTTCATGGTGGGACCCGACAGCGAGGCCGCCGCCGCGGTGCGCAAGGTCTCGCGCCAGTTCATCGCCGGGGCCAAGCTGGGCACGCCGCTGTTCTGCATCGTGCTGCGCAAGGGCTACGGCCTGGGCGCCCAGGCCATGGCCGGCGGCGGCTTCCATTCACCGGTGTTTATCGCCGCCTGGCCGACCGGCGAGTTCGGCGGCATGGGCCTGGAGGGCGCCATTAAGCTGGGCTACCGCAAGGAGCTGGAGGCCGAGACCGACCCGGTCAAGCAGAAGGCCCTCTATGACAGCCTGGTCGCCCGCCTCTACGCGGCCGGCAAGGCGACCAGCATGGCCTCGGCCCTGGAGATCGACGCGGTCATCGATCCGGCCGAGACCCGCCGCTGGATCATGCGCGGCCTGCAGTCCTGCCCGCCGAGGAAGCGTCCGGCGCGGCGCTGGGTCGACGCCTGGTAGCCATACAACGCAGGCATGCTATTTCTCTTCAAGCGCCCAGTTGAGGCGTGTTGAGGGGGAATAGTGGTGATTTCGAAGGCTAGACGGTCTCTGCCGCTGCTGCTCGCCGCAGCGCTTGCTAGCGCAGCGATGGCGCCCGCGCCTGCCCTTGCCGACAAACTCGGTGAGCGGGCCGCTTCGGCCTCGGCCGAGGCCGAATCCCTGAGGGTGCAGATCGCCCACCTGTTGTTTTCGGCCATGGATATGAAGGCGCTGCTCACCCAGGAAATGCAGACCGGCGGTGAACTGGCCGATTTTGCCAAGGTCCGGCCCAACTGGCCGCGGTTCATGGCCGAGGCCGCGGCCGAGGAGATGGACGTCAAGATGCCTCAGATCGAGGCCTTGGTCGGCCACGCCATGGCCCGTTACTTCACGGTCGAGGAGATGCGCGCCGGCGTCGTCATCATGGGCGATGCGGAAATGCAGGGCTATATCCGCCGCCGATCCGCCGATGACTCCGAATCGCTGAACATGAAGGCGCTCGCGCCGGCCACTCGCAAGACGATGAACAGCGGCTCGGGGATGGCCTTCCTCCGCAAGTTCGGCAACATCGATGTGGTGCTCGATCCGATCACCGGCGAGTTGGGCGCCATCATCATTCCGGGCGTCTTCCGCCGCTTCGCCGACAAGGCCGACGCAGAAACCAAGGGCCAGCTGCCTTAGGCGATGATGTCCGGCATCATCTGATTTTCCAGCATGGTGATCTGGTCGCGCAGGATCAGCTTCTGCTTCTTCAGCCGGGCGATCTGCAGCTGATCGACCATGGGCGCGGCCTCAAGCGCCGAGACGGCGGCGTCGAGATCCTGGTGCCGCTGGCGCAGGACCACGAGCTTGGACCGGATCTCCATGTTGGGAAACGGGAACAGGCCACCGTCGTTGTCTGGGGTATGGCCCTCGTCGTCGGTCATGGCGGCCTCGATCTCCCCTCACGCTCCAGGGGAATCTAGCAGAGGCGGCGGGGCTTAGGCCAGCGCGGCGGCGAGCGTCGTGATCGCTGCATGAGGATTGGCGCCGTTCCAGGCCCGGGCGGCGCGGGTCAGGGCGGCGAACAGGTCGATGGGCTCGGCGGACTGGCCGGACAGCCCCTCGAAGCTTTCCATCAGCACCCGCTCGGCCTTGAGCTCGGCCGCCTTGACGTCCTCGCGCAGATCCAACCGCGAAAGGTCGGCGATCCCGGCCATGGCGGCCTTCAGGTCACGCCGCACGCGCCGCAAAGGCCAGAGCACGGTGTCGTCCCAGGCCTTGCCGTTCGCGACGGCGGAGGCCAGGGCGGCGTCGTCAGGATTGGCCCAGGCGGCCCAGAGCAGCAGCGAGGTGTTCAGGCCATGCTCGTCCTGCAGGGCAAGGCAGGTCTCCGGCACGCCGGGACGCTCGTAGGTTTTCAGCGTCCAGTCCCACAGCCTCATCAGGCATCGCCCCGGTTCGGCGCCCCAATAGCAGCAATATCCTCACCCCAACGCTTCACCGGACTCCAGGCCAGGCCGAACAGGTCCAGCGCGCGGCCCACCGACTGGTCGACCATCTCTTCGAGGCTCTTGGGCTTGGCGTAGAAGGCGGGCAGGGGCGGGGCGATCACCGCCCCCATCTCGGCCAGCCGGACCATGGTCCGCAGATGGCCCAGGTGCAGCGGCGTCTCGCGGATCATGAGCACCAGGGAGCGCCGCTCCTTGAGCGTGACATCGGCGGCGCGGGTCAGCAGGGACGAGGTCACGCCGCTGGCGATCTCGCTCATGCTGCGCACCGAGCAGGGGGCGACCAGCATGCCCAGCGTCTTGAACGAGCCGGAGGCGACGGCCGCGCCGATGTCGCCCGCCTTATGCACGACATCGGCCTTCGCATGGGCGTCGGCGACGGTCAGGCCGGTCTCCTGGGCCAAAGTCAGCGCCGCCGCCCGGGACAAGATTACGTGACTCTCGATCCCCAGATCTCGGCAGGCGTCCAGGGCCCGCAGGCCATAGACCACGCCGGAAGCCCCGGAAATTCCGACTACCAGCCGGGGGCGTTCATCGCTCGCCATGCCTTACACCGCCTGAACTTGAGCCCGAAATGGCCTCGCCATCGGCGCCGAATGGACACCGCCGTGCAAGCATATGTGATCTGACAGCCGCGCGCAGCGGGTGTTCACTTATCCTGCCCACTGACGAGGAGACGCTACATGGCGCTTGATGCCCGAATTCGCGAACTCGGCAACCGTCACCAGAACCTTGAACGAAAGATCGAAGAGGAAACCAGACACCCCGCCTCGGACGACTTGATGATCAAGGAATTGAAGCGTCAGAAACTACGATTGAAAGAGCAGCTCGAGAGCCTGAGAGGCCAGCTGCACTAGAAAAAGAGAAGGGGGCCGCGGACTTGCTACAGTGGCCCCCATCCTTTTGGATTTCATGCGAAGGACGGCCAGCCCCTCACCGCGGGTGAGGGACCGCTGAGGTCTTAGTCCTCGTCGTCCTCTTGATCGTCGTCATCATCGTCCGTCGCCGGCTTGTTGCCGAACAGCGAGGCGGCCGTGTGATGCTGCGGACGGCGCTCTTCCTCTTCCTCGCGGTCCGGCGCGCCGGTTTCGGAGGCGGGCAGCAGGGTCGGGCCTTCCGGCGCGACGATGCCCTTCTTGAGGTCATCCTTGGTCTTCTTGTCGGCGGCCTTGCGGACCAGGGCGTCCAGCTCCAGCTGACCGACCAGGCCCAAGGTCACCGGATCGACCGGCTTGATGTTGGCGCTGTTCCAGTGGCTGCGGCTGCGCACGGTCTCGATGGTCGCCTTGGTGGTCCCCAGCATCTTGGAGATCTGGGCGTCGGTGACTTCCGGGTGGTTGCGCAGGAACCAGGCGATGGCGTCCGGACGGTCCTGGCGGCGCGACACGGGGGTGTAGCGCGGGCCCTTCTTGACGGGTTTCAGCAGCTCGGCGTGACGGCTCTTCTGGGCCTTCATGCGGTAGGCGGGGCTGGCCCCGGCCTTGTCCAGTTCCTCACGCGACAGCTGGCCGTTGGCGATCGGGTCGGCGCCGCGGATGTCGCGCGCCACTTCACCGTCGGCGATGCCGCGCACTTCCAGCGGGTGCAGGCCGCAGAAGTCGGCGATCTGCTCGAAGGTCAGCGAGGTGTTGTCCACCAGCCAGACGGCAGTGGCCTTCGGCATCAGGATAGGGTCGGCCATAGGGCGCTCCAGAAACAACGGCGCCCGGCCTTGCGGCCGGGCGTGGGTATTGGATTCACCGTATAGGCGCGATTGAGGCGGAAGGAAACGGGGCTTGCGAACTACTCCGCCCCCGGCGGGGGCGGACGGCCGCTCCGAGGCGCGCACGAGCGCGCCCGTGAGCAGCCAGGTGAGGGTTTCGGAGGCCGCGCGGCGACAGAATCCGAGTCCCGTCGGCCGCTCTGGCAGGAGGCCTGGCTCATAGTTTGGGGATCGTCACGACCGGACGCCGCACGGCGTTGGAAACCCTCACCGGACCTCGCTCTGGCATAGAGCCGCTCCCGCCGGGAGCGGAATGGCAAATCCTCAGCCTCGGCCGATAAACGGCATCTTTGTCGCGGCCACGGTCATGAACTGGACGTTCGCTTCGAGCGGCAGGCCGGCCATGTAGAGCACGGCGTCGGCGACGACCTGTACGTCCATCACCGGCTCGGCGGCCAGCGAGCCGTCGGCCTGGGGCACGCCCCCCGCCATGGCGCGGGTCATCTCGGTGCCGGCGTTGCCGATGTCGATCTGGCCGACCGCGATATCGAAGGGCCGGCCGTCCAGCGCCGATGACTTGGTCAGGCCGGTGATGGCGTGCTTGGTGGCGGTGTAGGCGACCGAGCGGGGCCGAGGCGTGTGGGCCGAGATCGAGCCGTTGTTGATGATCCGCCCGCCGTGCGGGTCCTGGCTCTTGAACTGCCGGAAGGCGCCCTGGGTGCAGAGGAAGGCGCCGGTCAGGTTGATGTCCACCACCCGCCGCCAGTGGGCGATGTCCAGGTCCTCCAGCGCCACGGGCGGGGCCCCGGTCCCGGCATTGTTGAACAGCAGGTCCAGCCGGCCGAAGCGGTCCTGCACGGCGGCGAACAGCGCCTTCACCGCCTCCGGGTCGGCGACATCGGTCGGAACCGCCAGATGCGAGTCCGGACCCACCAGGAGGGCGCGGGTCTCCGCCAGCGCCTCGGGCCGCCGGCCGCACAGCGCCACGGACCAGCCGGCGCCGGCCAGGGTGATGGCGACGGCTCGGCCGATGCCTGACCCGGCGCCGGTGATCAGGGCGACCTTCATACGGTCAGCACCACCTTGCCCAGATGGCTGCCGCCCTCCAGCACCGCATGCGCCTTGCCGGCCTCGGCCAGCGGGAAGGTCTGGTCGACCACCGCCTTGATCTTGCCGGAGGCCACCCAGGGCCAGACCACCCGCTCGATCTCGCCGGCCAGCCGGGCCTTTTCGTCGGCGGAGCGGGGACGCAGGGTCGAGCCGGTCAGCACGGCGCGCTTCTGCATCAGGCCCAGGACCGGGACCTCCAGGTTCGAGCCGCCCAGCGAGGCGATGTAGACGATCCGCCCGCCGACATTCAGCGCGCCCAGGTTCTTGGCGAAATAGCTGGCCCCGACCATGTCGAGCACCACATCGACCCCGCCGGCCTCGCGGGCGATGGCTTCGAAGTCCTGTGAGGAGGCGTCGATGGCGATATCGGCCCCCAGCGCCTTGGCCTGGGCGGCCTTGTCGGCGCCGCGGCCGGTGGCGATGACCTTGGCGCCGGCCGCCTTGGCCATCTGGATGGCGGTGACGCCGATGCCGGAGGTGGCGCCGTGGACCATCAAGGTCTCGCCGGCCTTCAGGGCGCCGTGCTCGAAGACGTTGGCGTAGACGGTGAACACGGTCTCAGGCAGGCCGGCCGCCTGCACGAAGGTCAGGCCGTCCGGGATCGGCAAAGCGTGCCGGGCGTCGACCACGGCAAATTCGGCATAGCCGCCGCCGCCGAGCAGGGCGCAGACCTTGTCGCCGACCTTCCAGCGTCCGGCCGCCGTGACGACCTCGCCGGCCACCTCCAGTCCCAAAGTGGCCGGGGCGCCGGCGGGCGGCGGGTAGAAGCCGAGCCTTTGCAGCAGATCGGGACGGTTGATCCCGGCCGCTTTGACCCGGATGAGGATTTCGCCCTCGCCCGCGACGGGAATGTCCGTAATTTCCGGCTTCAGCGCCTCGGCGGGGCCTCGGCCGCCTTCGATGGTGATGGCGGTCATCGTGGTCTGGCTCATGTCCCGGCGTCCTCTCTGCCTTGCGCCCAAACCCTTGCGTCAAGGGTCACGCGGGGGTCTGATAGCCTTAATCACGACCTCTGGGGAGGAGGAGCGCATGAGCGAGGAACCCGCCACCACCCGGTTGCAGAGAGGGCAAACCCTGCATGAGGCGGCCCGCGAAGACCTGGAACTGTACGGCGTCGAAGAGCTGGCTGAGCGGATCGCCGCCCTGCAGGCGGAAATCGCGCGCACCCAGGCGCAGATCGACAAGCGCAAAGCCACTCGCTCGGCGGCCGACGCCCTGTTCAATTTCAAGCAGGACTAGAAAAGCGGGCTTCGCCTGAAATTAACCTGCTGTTTGGCATGCTGGTTGCAGCCGTGGGACCAAGCGGGTCGCACCCCGCGGTGTAAGGAAGGGCGGATTGTCCATGAAGGAATTCGGCGCGCCGGTATCGGCGCCGTGGCGAGCAGGGGTCATTTCCGACTTCGCCCGCTCCGAACTGTTTGACCGCACCTTCCAGGAAGGCATGGACCTGGTCGAGGAGACGGCCGCCTATCTCGACGGCTCAGGCCGCCAGGACTCCAAACTTCTGTCCCGCAACGCCGCCCTGGCCTACGCCTCGGAGAGCATGCGGCTGACCACCCGGCTGATGCAGGTGGCCTCGTGGCTGCTGGTCCAGCGGGCGGTCCGCGAGGGCGACATGGCCCCGGAATCGGCCTGCGACGACCGCTATCGCCTGGGCGAGGAAGCCGGCGCCGACGAGCGCGCGGCCGCCGAGGACCTGCCCTACGGACTATTGGAATTGCTGGACCGCTCCAGCCGCCTCTATGACCGCGTCCGACACCTGGACAAACGGATGTATGTCGAAGCCGCCGAGGTCGAGGCCCCGCACCCGGTGCTGGCCCAGATGAGCCGCCTGCAGGACGCGTTCGGGGGGATGTAGATGCGGCGCGGTTCTAGTTCCTCGCCCGTTGGGCGAGGGGGACCACGAAGTGGTGGAGTGGGCTCTTCCGACCGCACATAGACGAATGAAAACCCACTTCGCCAACGCGAAAGCTTGACGCTCCGTGTGGACCACGGCCCACTCCGTCCGCTTCGCGGCCACCTCGCCCAACGGGCGAGGAACGATTGACTATCACCCACAGAATCCCAGACACGAAAAAGCCGGCCGCGTTTCCGTGGCCGGCTTTTCTGCGTCAGGGCGTAGACGCCCTTATTTCTTGGCGGTGAAGCCGGCGAACTTGGCGTTGAAGCGCGACACGCGGCCACCGCGGTCGAGCATGGCGTGACCGCCGCCGGTCCAGGCCGGGTGGGTCGAGGGGTCGATATCCAGGTTCAGGACAGCGCCTTCCTTGCCCATGGTCGACCGGGTCTTGTAGGTGTCGCCATTCGTCATCACCACGGTGATGAAGTGATAGTCGGGATGGGTGTCTTGTTTCATCGGGCGGTCCAACCGACTTAAGTGTCGACTAAATGAGGGATCGCGGGCCAACCCGCGAAGAGGCGCGGCTATACCGAAGCTGCGCCGACAAGGCAAGGGGCCGAGCTTATGAGTGATGTCGCCACGGGCGAAACCCAGGCCGATGGCCGGCCCAGCGCCGGCGCCGAACTGGCGGTCAGCCTGCGGGACGCCGGCGCCAAACGGGCTAAATCGCGCGATCTGAACAACCTGCGCCACCTGGTTCCGTTCATTGTGGCCCACTGGGGCTGGGGACTGGGCACCATGACTTTTCTGGCGCTGTCCAGCGGCGCCACCCTGGCCTTCCCTTGGGCCGGCAAGCAGATCGTCGATCACGGCTTCGCCTCGCCCGGCGCGCTCAACCAGGTTTTCCTGCTGGCCGGCCTGGTTGCCGCGGCCCTGGCCCTGAGCACGGCGCTGCGATTCTATTGCATCACCCGGCTGGGCGAGCGTGTCGTCGCCGACATGCGCCAGGCCGTTTATGGCCACGTGCTTACCCTGGACCCCGCCTTCTTCCTGAAGACCCGCACCGGCGAGGTGCTGTCGCGGATGACGACCGACATCACCATCATCGAAAACCTGGTGGGCGCGAGCCTCTCAATCGCCCTGCGCAGCTTCGTCACCATGGTCGGCGCCGTCGCCTGGCTGGCCTTCGTGAACCTGAAGCTGACCTTCTTCGTGCTGCTGCTGGGTCCGGTGGTCATCGCCCCGATGTTCATCCTGGGGCGGCGAGTCCGCAGCCTGACGGTCGAAGCCCAAGACCGCTTCGCCGACGCCGTCGGCTATGCCGGCGAGAGCCTGGACGCTCTTGAGACCGTGCAGGCCTTCGGACGCGAGGCCGCCACCGACAAGCGCTTCGGCGGCGCCGTCGAGTTCGCCTTTGCCAAGTCGATGCGTCGCCTGCGCGCCCGGGCCAGCATGACGGTCCTGGTGATGTCGCTGGTGTTCGGCGGGGTGGGGCTGATTCTGTGGGCCGGCGCCCATTCGGTGTTGAATGGCGCCTTGAGCAAGGGCGATCTGACTCAGTTCGTGCTGCTATCGGTCCTGGCCGCCGGCTCGGTGGGTTCGCTCGGCGAGGTCTGGGGCGAGGTTCAGAAGGCCGCCGGGGCCATGCAGCGGATCTCCGAACTGCTGTCCTCCAAGCCCAACATCGCCGCCCCGGCCCAACCGGTCGCCATGCCCAGCCCGTCGCATGGCGAGGTCACTTTCGAGAACGTGGTCTTCGCCTATCCCGGCCGCCCCGACCTGCCGGCGCTCAGCGGCTTCGACCTGCAGGTCAGGCCCGGCGAGACCGTCGCCCTGGTCGGCCCGTCCGGCGCGGGCAAGAGCACGGTCTTCCGCCTGCTGCTGCGCTTCTATGACCCGCAGAGCGGGACCGTACGGATCGATGGCGTCGACCTGACCAAGGCCGATCCGGTCGAGGCCCGCCAGCGCATGGCCCTGGTCGCCCAGGACGCGGCGCTGTTCTCGGGCTCGGCCATGGACAACATCCGCTTCGGCCGCGCCGAGGCCACCGACGAGGAGGTCCGGGCCGCCGCCAAGGCCGCCGAGGCGGCCGGCTTCATTGAGGCCCTGCCGCAGGGCTTCGACACCCCGGTCGGGGAGCGGGCCAAGACCCTCTCCGGCGGCCAGCGCCAGCGGCTGGCCATCGCCCGGGCCCTGGTCCGCCAGGCGCCGATCCTGCTGCTCGACGAAGCCACAAGTGCGCTCGACGCCGAGAACGAGCGCCTGGTCCAGAAGGCCCTCGACGACGCCATGGACGGCCGCACCACCCTGGTCATCGCCCACCGCCTGGCCACGGTCCTGCGGGCCGACCGCATCGTGGTCATGGACGGCGGCAAGGTGGTCGAGGTCGGCACCCATGGCGAGCTGATCGCCAAGAAGGGCCTCTACGCCAAGCTGGCCAAGCTGCAGTTCGCGGCGGACGCGGCCTAGCAACACATCAGTCGATTCAGGGCGCTCAGTTTCCCTGAATCCGCTTTCGTCTTTTCCATATTGATCCCATAGGAATTAAATGGATTATGCCTTTCGACGCTCTCCGGAGCGAGCTGGAGGGACCTTTTCCATGACCATCAGAAATCTGCGGCTGCTCCTGGCCGCGAGTATCGCGACGGTGCCGCTGCTGATCGGGGCGCCGGCTTTTGCGCAGGACGACACCGCGACCGCCACCGCGCCGGCCCAGGACAGCCTGCCGCCGCCGGACCCGGCGACCC
This sequence comes from Caulobacterales bacterium, assembly GCA_038236615.1. Lineage (GTDB taxonomy): Bacteria > Pseudomonadota > Alphaproteobacteria > Caulobacterales > Caulobacteraceae > Caulobacter. The sequence goes on along the minus strand of JBBRZO010000010.1, from coordinate 66,539 downwards.
TGACCCCCGACCAGCGCATCGCGCTGCTCGAGCAGCAGCTCAACGCCCTGCAGGCCCAGATCGAGGATCTGAAGACCTCGACCGGCAGCCAGCTGTCGGCCGTGCGGGCCGACCAAGCCGCCACGACCGTCACCCTGAAGAACGGCCGGCCGACCTTCGTCTCGGGCGATGGCCAGTTCACCGCCTCGGTGCGCGGGGTGATGCAGCTGGATGCAGCGCAGTATTTCCAGGCGGGCACGCTGCCGGCTAGCGTCACCGTCGGTCGTGACCTCAACAGCGGCACCAACTTCCGGCGCGGACGGCTGGGCGTTGAGGGCCGGCTGTTCGGTGACTTCACCTATAACGTCCTGCTGGACTTCGGCGGTTCGGGCACCGATGGCGCGACCACGCTGCACGAGCTGTGGGTGCAGTACGAAGGCTTCAAGCTCTTCAACAAGTCCCTCAAGATCAAGGTCGGCGCCTTCCCGCCGAACCTGGGCCTGGAGGATGCCGCTTCAACGACTGGAGCCCTGTTCCCCGAGCGACCATCTTCCGCTGAAATCGCCCGCTCCCTGGCCGGCGCCGACAAGCGGATCGGCGCTCAGCTGCTTTCCAACGGTGACCGCTGGCTGGTCGCCGCCGCCGTCACCGGGGCCAAGACCACCGATGCCGCGACGTTTGACGAGCAGCTCGGCTACACCTTCCGCGCCGCCGGCACACCGCTGAAGGGCTACGACTGGCGCATCCAGGTCGGGGTCAACGCCTCGGTCGTCGCCCAGCCGGCCCAGACCGCCGTGCTCGGCCCCTATCCCGTCACCCTGACCGATCGCCCCGAGCTGCGCGTTGATGGAACCCAGCTGGTGACCAGCGGCGCGATCGATTCTTCAGGGGCTCGGCACTGGGGCCTGGAAGCGGCCGGCCAGTGGAAGGGCCTGCTGATCCAGGGCGAGTACTTCGACTACAAGATCGAGCGCCGCCACCCCGCCGTCGGCGTCCACGATCCCAAGTTCGACGGCTGGTATGTCGAAGGCGGCTGGATCCTGACCGGCGAGACCCGCAAGTACAATGTCGACACGGCAGCCTTCGACGCCCCGCCTGTGGCCAAGCCCTTCAACCTGAAGGATGGCGGCTGGGGGACCTGGGAGCTGGCGGCCCGTTACTCGGTGGTCGACCTCAACGCCGATCCCTTCGCGCCTCTGGCGGCCAACCGCATTCGCGGCGGCGAACAGACCATCACCACGCTTGGCGTGAACTGGTTCCTCAACCCGGCGGTTCGCCTCTCGCTCGACTACCTGGATGTCTCGGTCGACCGACTGACCGCCGGCGGGCTGCAGGCCGGCCAGGATTATCACGCGCTCAACCTGCGCACCCAACTCGCCTTCTGATCGGAAACGATAACATGACCACCGATTTCACCCCGTCGCGTCGCGGCCTGATCCTGGGCGCCGGCGCGGCCACGCTCGGAGGCCTGGCCCTGAGTAACCAAGCCCTGGCCGCAGCCCCGGCCGCCAAGCCCGTCACCCTGCTGAACGTCAGCTATGATCCGACCCGCGAGCTCTATGCGGCGATCAATCCGGCCTACGCGCAGTACTGGAAGGAGCGCACTGGCCAGACCCTGATCATCAACCAGAGCCATGGCGGCTCGGGCGCCCAGGCCCGGGCGGTGATCGACGGCCTGCAGGCCGATGTTGTCACCCTGGCCCTGGCGGCGGACATCAACGCCATCGCCGACCGCGCCAAGTCGATCCCGCAGAACTGGCAGTCGCGGCTGCCGGACAATTCGACGCCCTACACCTCGACCATCGTCTTCCTGGTGCGCCGGGGTAACCCTTGGAAGCTTCGCGACTGGGGCGATCTGATCAAGCCCGGCATCCAGGTTGTCACGCCCAACCCCAAGACCTCGGGCGGCGCCCGCTGGGCCTATCTGGCGGCCTGGGCCTGGGCCCTCAAGCAGCCGGGCGGCAGCCCGGACAAGGCCAAGGCCTTCATCCAGCAACTGTACAAGAACGTGCCGGTGCTCGACACCGGCGCGCGGGGTTCGACGACGACCTTCACCCGCCGGGGCATCGGCGACGTGCTGCTCAGCTGGGAGAACGAGGCCTATCTGGCGCTGGCGGAACTGGGCCGTGACAAGTTCCAGATTGTCTATCCGACCCGTTCGATCCTGGCCGAACCGCCGGTCGCCCTGGTCGACCGCACGGTGGACCGTCGCAAGACCCGGACCATCGCCGAGGGCTATCTGAACTTCCTCTACAGCCCGCTGGCCCAGGACCTGATCGGCAAGAACTACTACCGCCCGCGCAACGCGGCGGCGGCGGCCAAGTACGCCGCCCAGTTCCCCAAGATCCCGCTCGACACCATCGACGGGGCCTTCGGCGGCTGGCGCAAGGCCCAGGCGACCCACTTCGACGACGGCGGCGTCTTCGACAAGATCTACCAACCGCGCTGAGATCCTCCCCGAAGCGTTGGTTTCAACTGGGCGCGGTCAGAGATGGCCGCGCCCCTTTTCCTTGTCAGTGGAAGTCCCGGCTGCGTACCAGCCGCTCGCGGATTTCCTGGCGGGGTGTGGGGACGGCGCCTTCCTCGCGCATCTCGACCAGATCGCCGGTGAGGTCGGTGAATTTCTCGGCCACCACATGGATCACGCCCTCGGCGATCTGCAGCCGGCCGTGGACCACCAGGAAGGACGAGCTCATCACCGTGCGGCGGTTGGCCGTGAAGCGGTCCTGCCAGACCACGGCGTTGGCCGGGCCGGTCTCGTCCTCCAGGGTGATGAACACCACGCCCTTGGCGGTCCCGGGACGCTGGCGGATCAGCACCAGCCCGCCGACCTTGACCTTCTGGCCGTCGCGCAGGCCGGCGAGGGCGTCGCAGGGCACGCAGCCCATCCGCTGCAGCTTGGCCCGGAAGAACGAAACCGGATGGGCCTTCAACGACAGGCTGGTGGTGCGGTAGTCCTCGGCCACATGCTCGGCCAGGCCCATGCCGGGCAGGTCCGGCTGGCTCTCGGTGACGTGCAGGCCAGCCAGCAGCGGGGCGTCGCGTTCGACCCGGCCTTCACCCGCCATCCCCTTGACCGCCCACAGCGCCGCCCGGCGGTCCAGGCCCAGCGAGCGGAAGGCGTCGGCCTCGGCCAGCAGTTCCAGGCTGCGCTGCGACAGCTTCGCCCGCCGGGCCAGGTCGGCGAGGTCGGCGACGGGGGTCTTGCGGACCTGCATGATCGCCTCGATCTCGGCCTCGCGCAGGCCTTTGACCTGGCGCAGGCCCAGCCGGACGGCCTTGTAGCCCGGCAGCCACTGGCCGATCGCCCAGCCCGGCCGGCAGGCCGCCTGCGCGTCCTCGAGCGTACAGTCCCAGTCGCTGAGCATCACATCGACCCCGCGCACCTCCACGCCATGGTCGCGGGCGTCGCGGACCAGCTGGGCCGGCTGGTAGAAACCCATGGGCAGGGAGTTGACGATGGCCGCGCAGAACACGTCCGGCCACCAGCATTTCAGCCAGGCCGAGACATAGACCAGGATGGCGAAGCTGATGGCGTGGCTCTCGGGGAAGCCATAGGAGCCGAAGCCCTCGATCTGCTTGAAACAGCGCTCGGCGAAGTCCTGCTCATAGCCCCGCCGGGTCATCCCCTCGACAAACTTGGTCTTGTAGGTCCACAGCGTGCCGTCGCTGCGGAAGGTGGCCATGGCCCGGCGCAGGCCGTTGGCCTCGTCGGGGGTGAACTTGGCCGCCTCGATGGCCAGCCGCATGGCCTGTTCCTGGAACAGCGGCACGCCGAAGGTCTTCTTGAGCACCTTCTCCAACTCGTCGGGCGGCCCGTGCTCCGGCGAGGGCGAGGGATAGGTCACCGGCTCCTGGCCGCTTCGGCGCTTGAGATAGGGGTGGACCATGTCGCCCTGGATGGGGCCCGGCCGGACGATAGCGACCTCGATGACCAGGTCGTAGAACTTCGTGGGCCTCAGGCGGGGCAGCATCGACATCTGGGCCCGGCTCTCGACCTGGAAGACCCCGACAGAATCGGCCCGCCCCAGCATTTCGTAGACCGCAGCGCACTCCTGGGGGATGTCGGCGATGTCGGCGTAGTGGACGCCATGGCCGGCGCTGAGGAAGTTCAGCGCCCGCTTGATGCAGGTCAGCATCCCTAAGGCCAGGATATCGACCTTCATCAGCCCGATGGAGTCGATGTCGTCCTTGTCCCATTCGATGAAGGTGCGGTCGGCCATGGCGGCGTTGCCGATCGGCACGGTCTCGTCCAGCCGGGTCTGGGTCAGCACATAGCCGCCGACATGCTGCGACAGGTGGCGGGGGAAGCCCATGATCTGCTCGGCCAGGGTCACGGCGCGGGCGATCTCGGGGTTGTCGGGGTCCAGGCCGGCCTGGCGAATCTGCTCCCCGGGCATCTCCGAGCCCCAGCTGCCCCAGACCGTGCCGGCCAGGGCGGCGGTGATGTCTTCGGTCAGGCCCAGCGCCTTGCCGACGTCGCGGATGGCGCTGCGGGGGCGGTAGTGGATGACGGTGGCGCAGATGGCGGCGCGGTCGCGGCCATAGCGCTGATAGACATACTGCATCACCTCCTCGCGCCGCTCGTGCTCGAAGTCGACGTCGATATCGGGCGGCTCGTCGCGTTCCTTGGACAGGAACCGGGCGAACAGCAGGTCCTGGTCGGGCTTGGTCGGATCGACCGCGGTAATCCCCAGGCAGAAACAGACCACCGAATTGGCCGCCGAGCCCCGCCCCTGGCAGAGAATGTCCTGTTCGCGCGCCCAGTGGACGATGTCATGCACGGTCAGGAAATAGTGGGGATAGTCCAGCTCCTCGATCAGGCTCAGTTCGCCCAGGATGGTTTGGCGCACGTCCTCGCGCACGCCGTCCGGATAGCGCCACTCGGCGCCCTGCCAGGTGAGGTGGGTCAGCCAGGCTATGGCCGACCAGCCGTCCGGCACCGGTTCGTTGGGGTACTGGTAGGAGATCTGACCCAGGTCGAAACCGACGCGGCCGGCGATCTCCAGGCTCCGCTCCAGCGCGCCCGGCCAGGGTTTGAACAGCCGGGCCATTTCCACAGGGTTCTTGAGGCAGCGCTCAGCGTTGGCTTCCAGCCGCAGGCCCGCCTGGGTGATCGTGCAGCCCTCGCGGATGCAGGTCAGGATGTCCTGCAACGGCCGCCGCTCCGGGCCGTGATAGAGGACGTCGCCCACGGCCACCATCGGCGCGCCGCTCGAGCGGGCCAGGGCGTCCAGCTTCGAGAGCCTTCGCAGATCCGTCGGCCCATAGCCGCGCGCCGCCGCCAGCCAGACATTGCCGCGCAAGTCGCGGGCCATGCGGCTCAGGTCCTGCTCGAAGGCCTCGTCCAGCCGGGTCGGCGGGACCGCGAGCACGAGCTGTCCCTCGGACGCGTCCAGGAAATCGCGCCAGAACAGGTGGCAATCGCCCTTTTCGGCCCGCCGCTGGCCCAGGGTCAGCAGCCGGCTCAGGCGGCCATAGGCGGCGCGGTCGGTGGGGTAGCAGATCAGGCTGGGGAAGGGCTCGGCGAAGTCGAGGCGCGCGCCGGTCAGGGCGCGGACGGTTCGCCCCTTGGCCTCGGTCCAGGCGCGCACCACCCCCGACAGGGTGTTGCGGTCGGCGATGCCGATGGCCTTGAGCCCCAGCGCCTCGGCGCCCTGCACCAGTTCGCCCGGATGCGAGCCGCCGCGCAGGAAGCTGTAGTTGGAGGTGGCCTGGAGCTCGGCATAGGCGGTCATGGGGGCGGCGGTCATGGGGGTGAACGCCTTGAACCTTCATCCTCCTCCCACGTCATCCTAGGCCTTGTGCCTAGGATCCCGCGTTCAGCTCGCTGCAAAAGTTGAAGGTGAAGCCGGGCCGACAAAGCCCCACGGCCATTCTCACGTGCGTCTGACGGCGGGATCCTAGGCACAAGGCCTAGGATGACGGCGGTGGGATTGGCGGAGCCCCTACAGGTTTCATGGCTCCTCATGCGAACAACCCGTGCAGCCACCAGCGGGGCATCGGTTCGCCATCGACATAGAGGCCCTCGCGGAACAGCCAGTAGCGGCCGCCGGCCTCGTCCTCGACGCGGTAGTAGTCGCGCAGCGCCATCGGCGTGACCTCGCCGATCGGCCGGCCCCACCATTCCTCGGCGATGCGCTCAGGCCCTTCGGCGCGGCTGACCCGGTGGGCCCGGCCTCGCCAGGTGAAGGTGCGGGGCGGATCGTCGGGCAGCTTGGCGATGACGGTGATCGGTTCGGGCCGGCGGAACAGGCGCAGGGGCCGGGGTCGGTCGGGGTCCCAGCCGGTTCCGCCGACGACGGCCAGGGCCGGCCGCGCCGCCACGGCCTGCTCGGGCACATGGCTGGCCCGCGGTTCGGCCCGCCAGACGCGGTTCTCACCCAGGCGGTTGGTCAGCCGGTCGATCAGTGGGGCCAGGGTCTCCTCGCGGGCGGCGCTGCGGCTGCCTTCCAACTGGCCCTGGCGGTCGGACAGCGGTTCGACCTCATGGGCGGTGAGCGTCACCACCTCGATGCCGAAGCCCGGATCGATGGCTTCCAGCTTGGGGGCCAGCAGCTTGACCAGACGCCTGACATCGCGACCGGCCAGGGACAGCCGCACCTCCTCGGCCGGGGCCATACCGTCCAGCCGGTGATAGGTGAAGACGAACCGCCGCGCGCCCTGACCCTCCAGCGCCATGCGGGCGCAGAGCTTGTCGGCCACGTCGCCGGCGGCGCGGACCAGGTCGTCCAGCACGCTGATCGGCTCGGCGAAGGCTACCCGGTCGAACCAGGGGCTGGGCGGGCGGCGATAGGTCAGGGCCTCCTCGGCCTGGCCCAGGGCCTGGTCCAGCCGCAGCATGACATGGGCGCCGAACCGCCGCGCCAGCTGGCCGCGCGGCAGGTTCAAGAGCCGGCCGACCCGGGTCAGGCCCAGGCGGGGCAGCTGGGCGGCGGCGGTCTCGTCCAGCCGAAGCGCGGCGATCGGCAGGCCCGTCAGCAGTTCCCTCTGGCCGCCGACCGGCGCGATGGTGCGGTCCGGGCCATAGCGAGCCAGGGCCCAGGCCGCGCCGGCGGTATCGGCGATGGCGCCGCGGGCCGGGACGCCATTGGCCGCCAGCCGGGCCAGCAGGTCGGTCATCAGGGCGCCCTCGCCTCGCCACAGGTGCGAGACTCCGGTGATGTCCAGCATCAGGCCGTCCGGCGCATCCACGGCCACGGCCGGCGAGAAGCGCACGCACCAGTCGGCCAGCGCCGTCAGCACTTCGCGGTCGCCTTCGAGATCAGCCTCGGCAGTGACCAGTTCGGGGCACAGCGCCCCGGCGTCGGTGGCCTTCTGGCCCGGATACAGGCCCAGAGCCGCCGCCCCGGCGTCGACCGCATGCAGCCGCCGCACGGCCCGTTCGGTGGTCAGCAGAGCGAACGGGGTCGGATAAGCCTCATCCGGCTTCACGCACGGGTTCCGCCGCCGCCAGGTCGCCACCGGCCAGGTCGGCGACCACACGGAGAGCATGCGGGCCATTGCTTTCGTCCTGTTCCAAGATCCATGCGCCGGGTCGCCCGCCCCGGCTGCGTTCCAGTTCCACCCGCCAGCAGGGCGGCCCCAGCAGGCCCAGCGCTTCGTCCGGGGAGCGGCTGGGGGCGGGCGCGATCCGCCAGCGGCTGGCGGCCGCCGAGCCGCCCTCCTGGGAGGTGCGCCCGGCCATCGAGCCATAGGGCCGACGGCGGATGAGAAAACCGGTTCCGCCGCGCTTCTCGCAGGCCAGCTGCAGCCGGCGGCCGGCGGTCAGGTCGATCATGTCGACCTCGCCCAGCACCGCTGAAACACCCTGCGTGGCCAGAGCGTCTTCCATGACCGCCAGGGCTTCGGCGTCGTCCCGGGCCTGAACCTGGATCAGGGCCTGGGCCGCCAACCCCAGCCCCTGCAGCCCCGGCGCATGCAGATCGCCCCGCCGGAACACCCAGAGGATCGCGCCGCCCTTGCCCGCTTCTCGGGCCGCCAGCGGCCGGGCCATCAGGGCGGCGACGGCGGCCGGCGCCGCGGCGGTCTCGATCTCCAGCCCCTCGCCCACCACCTCATGCCACCGCCCCAGCGGCAGGCCGCCGCCGGGCAGGCAGTCATCGAGGCTGGGGTTGCCGAAGGGCAGGACGGAGGTTGGAGTCCGAGTCCCCGCTTCCAGAGCGGCGATCTGGGCCCGCATGGCCGCTAGTCGCACGGTGGGCGACGCCGGCATTGTCTCACATCCTCTTTATGTTCCTCTTTTGTTCCACGTGAAACACTTGGGAGTCAAGGCCTTCCTCCCCGCGAAGCTGGCTGGCGGATTCATACATTGATCCTTCAGCCCAAGCCCTTCCCCCGCTGGCGGGGGAAGTGGCCTGATGTCCTGCCCGGCAGATACGTGAGTGCGAAAGCCCTGCGCTTCGGGGGAGGAAAGGGCCCCTAGGCGGCCTCGGCGACCCGCGCTTCAGCCAGGTTCGCGGCCGACTGGATGGCCCCGAACAGTTCGTCCAGGTCGATGGGCTTCTTCAGCACCCCGTCCGCCCCGGCGGCGCGGTAGCGGGCGACGTCTTCCTCGAAGACGTTGGCGGTCAGCATCCAGACCGGGGTAGCGGAGACGGGACCGGCCTTGGCGCGGATGGCCCTGAGGGCGGTCAGCCCGTCCATCACCGGCATGTTGGCGTCCATCAGCACCAGGTCGAAGGCGCCGGCGGCCATGGCCTCCAGGGCCTGGGCCCCGTCCTCGGCCAGGACCAGGTCGATGGGCAGGGGGCCAAGCAGGGCGCTCAGCACATAACGGTTGGCGGCATTGTCCTCGGCGGCCAGGACGCGCAGCGGGCGGGTCTCGTCCAGGGTGGGATCGCTGTCGATGACCCGGTCAGCCACCTCGGCCTCGTCGATCGGGGCGGTGAAGTTGAAGCTGAACAGGGCGCCGCCGTCCGGCGCATCGCCGACGCTGATCGCCCCGCCCATCAGGCTCAGATTGCCCGCGCAGATGGCCAGGCCCAGGCCGGCGCCGCCATTGCTGCGGCCAAGCTCGGTCTGCTCGTAGGCGCCGAAGATACGCTCGCGGTCCTCGGTCGAAACGCCCGGTCCCTGGTCGGCGACCGACAGGCTAAGCGCCAGGTCCGCACCCCGGGTTTCGCCGGCCAGCCGGATGGTCACCGCGCCGCCGGAGGGACTGAACTTCACGGCGTTGGAGACGAGATTGACCAGGGCCTGTTCGATCTTGCCGCCGTCTGTCCGCACAACGCAGGGCGTTGGAAGGTCGGCAAGGTCCAGCACCAGCAGGATGCCGCGCTCGCTGGCGCGCGGGGTCCAGACCTTGACCAGGGTTTCGGCCATATGGCGCAGGTCAAAGGGGGCGGCGGCCAGAGTCATCTTGCCGGCCTCGATGCGCGAGATGTCGAGCACGGCGTTGAGCAGGCGGGTCAGCAGCGCCCCGGCCTGATGGATGCCCTCGGTCAGTTCGCGCTGCCGGCCGGAAAGCTCCTCGCGGCGCAGCGCCTCGGCCAGGCCCAGCACGGCGTTCAGCGGGGTGCGGATCTCGTGGCTGGTCACGGCCAGGAAGTCGGACTTGGCGCGGTTGGCGGTCTCGGCGGCGGTTCGGGCGGCCTGCGCCTCGGCGACCAGGTCGGTAAGCTCCTGGTTCTTCTCGACCAGCGCCATGCGCATGTCCGAGAGGGTGCGGTCGGTGGACTGCTGGCGCATTGTGGCGGCGACCACAGCGGCCACGAAGATGAGCAGGGCCCAGACCAGTCCGTGACCGGGTCCCTTGAACTTGGTGTCGATGCCGACCCACAGCATTGAGACGATCGAGGGCGCGATGGCGGCCAGGTAGCCGGGCCGGCTCATATGCACCTGCAGGGCGGTGAACATCAGCACCCCGATCAGCAGCAGGCCGGCCTCCATCTTGACCCCGCCGCCGGTGGCGTGAGCGCGGACGTCCAGGGCCATCCAGCAGGCATGGATCGAGATCAGCCCCACGATCAGGCCGGTCCGCACCGTCAAGGTCTTCAGGGCCCGGCTGGCGTCCGGGTCCCGGGCTGCCACCGCTACGGCCCACATCAGCACCCCGTAGAGCGAGGCGTGCAGCAGGCCGAACCAGGCGACATAGGCCGGGCTGGCGACGGTGGTCAGGATGGCGACGATGCCGGCCACCATGCCGAACCGGACAATGGCCATGCCGCGATAGTGCCGGATAAAGCCATCCAGCGTCATGGCCTCGCGGGTGGTTCGGGTCGGGGCGGGCTGTGTCATCGGGCCGCACATCACCAGAATGAGGTGAACATCGCCCTAAGCTTAACGGGACGGCGAGTCGGTTTTAGCCGCGCTCCAATCTGAGGACTTCCACCAACTCGCCCTCCGCCGCCGCCGGCCCATTGGCTGCGCGGCGCAGCAGGGCGTCGGCCTGGGCGAAGACGGTGACCAGGGAACTGTCCTGATCGGGGAAGGCGCGAACGCCCTCGGGGGTCAGCCTGGCGCGGGCCCAGTGCTCGCGAGGGCCGTTGGCCGGGAGCGGTTGGGCCAGGGCCATGTGGTCCAGGCGCGGCTGCGGATCGGCGCCCTGCATGGCCAGGACCAGAGATTTCAGGAACAGTTCGGCGCAGACAAAGGCCGAGGCGGGGTTGCCGGGCAGACCCAGGACCAGTCGGCCGTCACCGAGCCTGCCGAACCAGGTCGGCTTGCCGGGGCGGATGTTGATGGTCTCGACGGCCAGGGTCAGGCCCAGGGTCTCCAGGGCCGGCTTGACCAGGTCGTGGTCGCCCACCGAGGCGCCGCCGACGGTGACGATCAGGTCGGCCTCCACATCACGAACGGCGTCGGCGATAGCGGCCAGGTCATCCCCCGTGGCGGCCAGCCGGTGCGGCTCGCCGCCCCAGCGGCGGATCATGGCGGCCAGGCCCACGCCGCCGGACTCGTAGATCTGGAAGGGGCCAGGCGTGTCGCCCGGCTGGGCCAGTTCTTCGCCGGTGGCCAGCAGGACAATACGCGGCTTGCGGGCGACGCTCAGCGCCGCCTGGCCGGCCGCGGCGGCCAGGGACAGGCGCCAGGGGTCCAGCTTCAGGCCCGCCGCCAGCAGGGTCTCGCCGGTGTGGAAGTCGCCGCCGCGCGGGCGCACATGGCTGGGCTGTCCGGCCGGGCCCAGGCGAACCGTGTCGCCCTCGCGAACGGCCTCTTCCTGGATGATCACCAGGTCGGCGCCGGCCGGGACAGGCGCGCCGGTGAAGATGCGCACCGCCTCGCCGGGCTTCAGCGGCTGGACATGGCCGTGGCCGGCGGCGCTTTCGCCGACGATCTTGAGGCTCGCTTCAGCCGACAGATCGGCCCGGCGGACCGCCCAGCCGTCCATGGCCGAGGCGTCGAAGGGGGGCTGGTCGCGGTGGGCGATGACCGGCTGGGCCAGCACCCGGCCGTCGGCCTCGGTCAGGGCGACGCTTTCGGGGGGAAGCGGCGTGACGGCGGCCAGCATCCGGCCGCGCGCCTCTTCGACGGTGAGGCCCTTCAGGCGCGGCGTGCTAGCCGACAAAGGCCCGTTCCAGGACGTAGGCGCCCGGGTCGGCGTTGGAGCCCTCGGTCATGCCCTGGCTTTCCAGCACCGCGGCCATGTCCTTGATCATCTCCATCGAGCCGCACAGCATGGCCCGGTCGACCTCGGGGTCGAACTTGACCTGGTCAAGACCCAGATCGGCGAACAGCTTGCCGCTGGCGATCAGGTCGGTCAGCCGGCCCTGGTTGTGGAACGGCTCGCGGGTGACGGTGGGATAATAGACCAGCTGCTTGCGGGCTTCCTCGCCGACCAGCGGATCCTCGAAGATGTCCTTCTCGAAGAGGTCGCGGTAGGCCAGCTCGTTCACCTGCCGCACGCCATGGCAGACGATGACCTGCTCGAAGCGGCTGTAGGCGTCCGGGTCGCGGGCCACGCTGAGGAAGGGGGCCAGGCCCGTGCCGGTGCCGAACAGGAAGAGGCGCTTGCCGGGTTTGACGGCGTCGAGCACCAGGGTCCCGGTCGGCTTCTTGCCCAGCAGCACCTTGTCGCCGACCTGGATGTGCTGGAGGCGCGAGGTCAGCGGTCCGTCCTGGACCTTGATCGACAGGAACTCGAGGTCCTCGGCATAGGCCGGGCTGGCGATGGAATAGGCCCGCAGGATCGGCTTCACCTCGCCCGGCAGCCCGATCATCACGAACTCGCCCGAGCGGAAGCGGAAGCTGCTTGGCCGGGTGATGGCGAAGCTGAACAGCCGGTCGGTCCAGTGCTTCACCCACAGCACGGTCTCGACGTTGTTGTTGCCGGCGTTGAGGACAGGCGCGTCGCTGGTGGCCGTGTCGGTCATAAGGATCATCCCCGAGGGAGCGCGCCGCACGCGCCGGTTCAAGCGTCGCTACGGCCCCGCAGGCGACGCTTGTCATTTGATGTTGCGGCGCAAAATGTCAACTTGCCTGCCTGCCAGGATGCCTGACAGCGGCCTTAGTTTTCGCGGCAGACGGCGCTTCGCCCGCCTTGCTCCGACCTCAGGTCCCTGCTAAACGGCCCGGCTCTGGTCATGAGCCATGCGCGCTGGCGGGTTCCCCTCCGGCGTTCTGGTCATTGGCTGAAGGAGTGTAGCTCAGCTGGTAGAGCGTCGGTCTCCAAAACCGAAAGTCGTGGGTTCGAGTCCCTCCACTCCTGCCACCCTATATACAGTGTCCCGGACGCGATGGTCGCGGCCGGATGCTTGAAGAAAGAGCCGACCGGCCGATGGCCAGAAAGAAGAGCGACCTCGCCGCCATGAAGTCCCGCGCCGCCCGCAGTGCGGTCGTGGCGGGCGGCCCGGCGGCGGCTGCCGCCCCGGCCAAGCCGGCGGCCCCCAAGAAGCCGTTCAACCCCGCCCAGTTCTTTCGCGAAGTGCGGGCCGAGGCGCGCAAGATTTCCTGGACCACCCGCCGCGAGACCTGGATCACCTCGGTGTTCGTGCTGATCATGGTGGTCGTGGCCTCGATGTTCTTCTTCGGCGTCGACGTGGTCCTTTCCTGGTTGGTCAACCAGCTGCTCAAACTCGCAACCGCCGGATAATGCCGATGCCCGCAGAAGCCGCTGAAAAGCCCGTCTCCAACCCGCGCCACAAGTGGTACATCGTCCACGCCTACTCGAACTTCGAGAAGAAGGTGGCCGAGCACATCCGCGACCAGGCCAAGGCCCAGGGGCTGGAAGACTGCTTCTCGGAAATCCTGGTGCCGACCGAGGACGTCGTTGAAGTCCGCCGCGGCCGCAAGATCAACGCCGAGCGCAAGTTCTTCCCGGGCTATGTGCTGGTGAAGATGGACCTCACCGACGAGGCCTATCACCTGATCAAGAACACCCCGAAGGTCACCGGCTTCCTGGGTTCGGGCTCCAAGCCCATGCCGGTCAGCGACAAGGAAGTTCAGCGCATCGTCGGCGCCATCGAGGAGGGGGTCGAGCGTCCGCGTCCGACCATCAGCTTCGAGATCGGCGAGAACGTCCGCGTCACCGACGGCCCCTTCGCCAGCTTCAACGGCTCGGTCGAACAGGTCGACGAGGAACGCACCCGCCTGCGCGTCACCGTCTCGATCTTCGGCCGCGCCACCCCGGTCGAGCTGGAATACAGCCAGGTCGAGAAGGTCGTCTAAACCATCGCCAGGGCCGCCAAGTTGCGGTCAATGCCCAGAACTGCTAGGTGAGCGCCCCCGCGCCTCACCGCGCGGCGCTTCTCGTTTGGGAAGCGTGAAATCCGTGGGAGGCGCGCCAACGCCGCACCACGGCTCTTATCAACCGGAAACGGGTCCGCCCGTCTCCAAGAGAGGACAGCTATGGCCAAGAAAATCCTAGGCTACATCAAGCTTCAGGTCGCCGCCGGCTCCGCCACGCCTTCGCCGCCCATCGGGCCGGCGCTCGGCCAGCGCGGCGTCAACATCATGGGCTTCTGCAAGGAGTTCAACGCGCGGACCGAGAAGGAAGTGAAGGGCACGCCCCTGCCGACGGTGATCACCGTCTATCAGGACAAGAGCTTCACCTTCGTCACCAAGACCCCCCCGGCGACCCACTTCCTGAAGCAGGCGGTCGGCATCAAGTCGGGCTCGGCCAAGACCGGCCGCGAGAGCGCCGGCGAAGTCACACGCACCCAGCTGCGCGAGATCGCCGAAAAGAAAATGAAAGACCTGAACGCCAACGATATCGAGGCCGCGGCCCGGATCATCGAAGGCTCGGCCCGCGCCATGGGTCTGAAAGTGGTGGAGGCCTAAACGATGAGCAAGCAAGCCAAGCGCGCCAAGGTCTTCACGGGCGACCGTGACGCCATCCACACCGCCGACGCCGCCATCAAGCTGGTGAAGGCCAACGCCACCGCCAAGTTCGACGAATCCATCGAGATCGCCATCAACCTGGGCGTCGATCCCCGTCACGCCGACCAGCAGGTCCGTGGTGTCGTGGCTCTGCCGTCCGGCACCGGCCGCGACGTCCGCGTCGCCGTCATCGCCAAGGACGCCAAGGCTGACGAAGCCCGCGCCGCCGGCGCTGAAGTCGTCGGCGCCGAGGACCTGGTCGAGCGCATCCAGGGCGGCTTCATGGACTTCGACCGGGTCATCGCGACCCCCGACATGATGGCCCTCGTCGGCCGTCTGGGTAAGGTGCTGGGCCCGCGCGGCCTGATGCCCAACCCGCGTGTCGGCACCGTGACGCCCAACGTCGGCCAGGCCGTCAAGGACGCCAAGGGCGGCTCCATCGAGTTCCGCGTCGAGAAGAACGGCATCATCCACGCCGGCATCGGCAAGGCCAGCTTCACCGACGAGGCCCTGCTGGCCAACGTCAAGGCCATGGTCGACGCCCTGAACCGGGCCAAGCCGACCGGCGCCAAGGGCACCTACATGAAGCGCATCTCGGTGTCCTCGACCATGGGCCCCGGCTTCAAGGTCGACACCGCCAGCGTCGCCTAAGTCCAGGCGCCAGCGTTTAGAGTTGCGACGGGCGGTCCTTCAAGGGCCGCCCGTTTGCGTTTGGGCCGGGGACTGGCTTGCCCCCTCTTCGCTTTTGGGGGCGTGCCTGTCCCCAGCGTGATCCGCTGTGGTTCAGCCGCCGTGTGCGCTGGAAGGGGATAGGCACAGCCCTTCGGGCCGAGCCAGTCCCCGGCTGAGCTCAAGGCAGCGGCGCGAAAGCCTCTTCAGTCCGCCAGGCTCGGGCCTTGTTCAGCGCCGAGGGGGCGACCGCCTTCCAGTAGTCGGCGTCCTCACAGCGGTCACGACCGGCGCGTTCGGCGGCGCGCAGTCTTCGGGCGGCGGCGATGGCCAGCAGTCGCGCATGCTCGCCCCGGGCGGTGGGCTGGGGGTGCGGACGGAAGGCGCGCAGGCGGCGGGCGTCGGCGGCCTGCCAGACGATGGCTTCAAGTTTATCAGGCGACAAAAGCATGAGGAAAACTCGCTCTCCCGCACCGGCGGCTTCTGCGTCGGCAAGGGCCTCGAGTGGGATCGGCTTTGCGATCACCGGAATAATTCGCTTGGGACGCGAACGGTTCCGATATGGGGATAAATTGTGGACGAATAAGGGCTTGCTTGGTTAACTCTCTGAAATGTCTTGCCCTAGCGGCAGGGCGATACCCGTCTCGCCTTTGTCGCAAGGCTCGGCTAAGCAGCCGCCATGACCCGCAAGATTCCCTTCGAAGCCATCGAGAACTTCCGCGATTTCGGCGACTACGCCGCCGGCCAGAAGCGCATCAAGAAGCGGCTGCTGTTCCGCGCCGCCCACCAGGCCGAGGCCAGCGAGACCGACCTGCAAGCGATGCGTGACCTGGGGATCAACCTGATCCTCGATCTACGCCGCCCCAATGAGCGCGAGCGGATGCCCAGCCGCCGCTACGCCGGCTTCGCGGGCCAGGTCATCGAGAACCATGAAGGGGTGGAAGGGGACGATCCCTGGCACCTGTTCCTCAAGGAGTCGGACCTCTCGGTCGAGTCCATGCAGGACTATCTGCGCGTCTACTACGACAAGGCCCCGCATGAGGCCCGCCATATCGACCTGTTCAGCCGCTGGTTCGAGGCCCTGGCCAACGGTCCCGGCCCCGCCCTGGTGCACTGCGCCGCCGGCAAAGACCGCACCGGCATCGTTTGCGCCCTGACCCACCACATCGCCGGCGTGCATCCCGACGAGATCGTCGAGGACTACCTGCTGACCAACGATCCCGCCCGGTTCGCCAAGCGGGGTCCGCTCTTCGCTGACCACGTCCACGACCTCACCGGCCGCCGCCCGAGCCAGGAGGCCATGTTCGCCGCCATGGGCGTCGAGGCTGAATACCTGCACGCCGCCTTCGAGGCCATGAAGGCCCAGCACGGGTCGATCGACGGCTATCTGGAGCAGGTGCTGGGCGTCGACGCCGAACGACGCGCGGCCATCGAGGCGCACATCCTGGCCTGAGCCAAACGCTTGTTTGACACCCACCCGCCGCGTGGGCAGGGTGGCTTCGGGGACGAAGGACCGCAATGACGGTCCACCGGAGGAATGCTTTGAACCAGGATGCGAGTACGCCCGAGGTTGCCGGCGCGTTGCCGGGCAGTTTTGTCCCCACCGCTGAAGCCGGCGCCGACGCCGCCGCTGTCGCGGGCCTCAAGCCGGTCAGGCTCAGCAAGGGCGCGGTCAGCTGGTCCCTCTATGAGGGTGGGCGCGACCCCTATGTGATCCTGGTCAGCATCTACATCTTCGCCCCCTATTTCTCGAGCGTGATGGTCGGCGACCCGGTCAAGGGCCAGGCGCTGGTGGCCAATATCACCACCATCTACAGCCTGTTCGTCGCCTTCACCGCCCCGTTCCTGGGCGCTTCGATTGACAAGTTCGGCGGCCGCAAGCCGCTGCTGATGCTGATCACCGGCCTGATGGTCCCGCTGATCGGCGGCCTGTGGTTCGCCAAGCCAGACGGCAGCGGCCTGTCGATCATGACCGTGTCGATCATGCTGGGCCTGATCGGCGCGCTGTTTGCCTATGGCGAGGTGCTGCACAACTCGCTGCTGACCCGGGCGGCGAACCATCGGGAGGCGCCCTATGCCTCGGGTCTGGCCCTTTCGCTTGGCAACTTCTTCTCGGTCATCGTGCTCACGTTTGTGCTGGTGGCCTTCTCCCTGCCCGGCACGGTCGACTGGGGCTTCGTGCCCAAGGAGCCGCTGTTCGGCCTGAGCAAGGCGCTCAACGAGCCCAGCCGGATCGTGGGGCCCATCGCCGCCGGCCTGCTGCTGTTCGGCTCGATCCCGCTGTTCCTGTTCACGCCCGATGCGCCCCATACGGGCATAAAGTTGTGGGAAGGCCTCAAGCAGGGCGCCGACAATCTCTGGACCACGCTCAAGAGCCTGCGCGGCGAGCGGGACGTGGCCGTCTATCTGGGCTCGCGCATGCTGTTCACCGACGGCATGACCTCGCTGCTGGCCTTCGGGGGCGTCTATGCCGCCGGGGTCATGCGCTGGGGCGTGCTGGAGTTGACCGCCTATGGCGTGCTGCTGAGCATCTTCGCGGTGCTGGGCGGCTTCATCGGCGGCTGGATGGACTCGGTGGTGGGTCCCAAGCGCTCGGTGCAGATCGCCGTCGGCGCCTCGATCGTCTGCTTGATCGGCCAGCTGAGCATGGGTCGCGAGAAGATCTTCTTCCTCTTCCCCTATGACCCGGCCCAGCACGCGCCGCTGTGGAACGGCCCGATGTTTAAGACCCTGCCGGAGGTGCTCTACCTGCTGGTCGGGTTCGGCACGGCCATCTTCGTCACCGCCCACTATGCCTCCAGCCGAACCCTGCTGACCCGGCTGGTGGCGCCCGAGCGGGTGGCCTCCTTCTTTGGCCTCTATGCCCTGTCGGGCACCGTGACGGTGTGGATCGGCTCGCTGCTGGTGGGCCTCGCCACCAGCATCTTCAAGACCCAGCAGGCGGGCTTCCTGCCCATCGCCCTGCTGCTGATCATGGGGTTCATCGGCATGCTGTTCGTCAAGGGGGGGCTCAAACAAGACAGCTGACCCTCTTGCCCGGCGCGCGCGGCTGAGCCATCAGCCGCGCATGCGCTGCGTCGTCACTACACAGCACCCCTGGCTGGCTCCTGACGAGGTCCTGGCGGCCTTCGCCGAGGAACCCTGGGCCTGCGCCTTCCTGTCGGGGGGCGGCAGCGAACGGGCGCGCTGGTCGTATCTGCTGCGCCGGCCAGTGCAGACCCTGACCCTGGCCGGCGACGATCCCGCCGACGCGTTCGAGGCGCTGGAGACGCTGCTGGGCGAGCGGCAGCCGCTGGCGGATGGCCCTCCCTTCCAGGGTGGATTGGCTGGCCTGGCCTGCTACGAGCTGGGCGACCGGGTCGAGCCGCTGGCCCTGGCGCGGCGGGGGCAGTGGCCAGACCTGGCGGTCGGGCTGTATCCGGCGGTGCTGGCCTTCGACCATGAAGCCCGCCGGGTGCTGGCCATCGGCCGGGGCGCCGACGCGATGCAGGCCCAGGCGCGCGCCGAAGACGCCGCCGGCTGGCTGGATCTGGCGGCGACCGAGCGCCGGGAAGGCCCGCTGGCCGCCTCGTTCGAAGCGCCGCTGCCGGCCCTGACCTACGAGCAGGCGGTGGCCGAGGTGGTTGGCCGCATCGAGGCCGGCGAGATCTTCCAGGCGAATATCGCCCGCATCTGGCATGGCCGGCTGTCGGAAGGTGTAGCGCCCATCGACCTGCTGCGGCGACTGATCTCTGACAGCCCCGCGCCCTTCGCGTCCTATCTGCGACTGCAGGACCGCGCGGTGGTCTCCAACTCGCCCGAGCGCTTTGTCACTGTGGCCGGCGGCGCGGCGCCTGTGGTCGAGACGCGGCCGATCAAGGGCACCCGACCACGCGGCCGCGATGCAGCGGAGGATAAGGCGTTGGCCGCCGAACTGCTGGCCAGCGACAAGGACCGGGCCGAGAACCTGATGATCGTCGACCTGATGCGCAACGATCTGGCCCGGGTCTGCCCGGCCGGCAGCGTGGCGGTCCCCGAGCTGTTCAAGGTCGAGAGCTTCGTCAACGTCCACCACCTGGTCTCGACGGTGACCGGTCGGCTGGCGCCGGGGCTGAACGCCGCCGACCTGCTGCGGGCCACATTCCCGCCGGGCTCGGTGACCGGGGCGCCCAAGGTGCAGGCCATGAAGGTCATCGCGGCCCTGGAGCCGCCGCGCGGGCCTTACTGCGGGGCGATGTTCTGGGCCGGGCTGGACGGGGCCTTCGATTCCAACGTGCTGATCCGCACCGTGGCGCTGACCCAGCACAAGGACGGCTGGCGGTTCGAGGCGCGGGCCGGGGCCGGCATCGTCGCCGACAGCGACCCGCACGCCGAGCGGCTGGAGACCGAGGCCAAGATCGCGGCGCTGCAGTTGGCGCTGACGCAATGATCCCACATGATGATCGTGGGCTGACGCTGGGCGACGGCCTGTTCGAGACGATGCTGGTCCGGGATGGCGAGATCGTGCTGTTCGAGCCGCACTATTTTCGAATGCTATATGGCTGCGAGGCGATGGGCCTGTCGCGCCTCGACTTCGCGGAGGTCCGTGCGATCTGTGAGCAGGCGGCAGCGGGGATGGAGGGGCGGAACGCCCTGCGCCTTACATTGACGGCGGGTTCCGGCGGACGAGGCCTGGACCGTCCCGCGTCGGCGGCGCCCCGATTGTTCGCGACCATCGCACCATCTCCCAGGCCGGAGGGGCCGATTGCGCTGGCCACGGTTTCGGTGCGACGCAACGAAGGGTCTCCCACCTCGAGGCTGAAGACGCTTGCCTATCTCGATCAGGTGCTGGCTCGGCGAGAGGCCCCCGAAGGAGCCGAGGCCCTGATGCTGAACAATCGTGGTGAACTGGCCTGCGCGGCGGCGGCCAATCTGTTCTGGATGGCCGACGGGGAACTTTTCACGCCCGCTCGGGACTGTGGAGTTCTCGACGGCATCATGGCGGGGCTGGTGAGGGCTGCCGCAGCTACGGTGCGGCTAAGCGTCAAGGCTGTCGCTGCGCCGAGGTCGGCGTTAGACGGGGCGCAGGCGATATTCATCACCAACAGCCTGATCGGACTTCGCCCGGTAGCGAGCCTGGATGGCGTCGCCCTAAGCGAGCCGCCGCCAAAGGTCTTGGCTATGGCGGAATTTCTGGCCGAGTTTAGTTAGACTTGATCACTTGGTCCGACTTGCGGGGACGCAGGTAGAACTTCTTGGTGAAGGTGATGGAGCCGGGAATGAACTGATCAACCGGCGAGTCGTAGGTGTAGGTCACTTCGGACATGATCACGCTCTGGCTGGCGGAGACCAGGCCAGTGGGCAGCGTCACCGTAGCGCCCGTGGTCAGGGCGGTCATCCCCGAGCCGCTGGACCAGTCGACCTTGTTGGCCGTGCCGGCCGCGTTGGCGGTGACGCTGGAGAGCCGCATCTTCAGGGTGTTGGTCGGGAAGGGGCTCATGATGGTCGAGCCGATGGTGAAGATGTCGGTCAGGGTGGTGTCCGAGATCTGGGTCGACTGGGCCACCAGGTCGCCCATCGAGGCGGCCACGTGACTGGCTCTCCGCTCCGCCATCATCGCCTGGGTGAACTCGGCCAGGCCGAAATAGAAGGCGATCAGGGCCGGGGCGATCAGCGCGAATTCCACGGCCGAGACGCCGCGATGATCGCGCCGCAGGCGGGCGAAAAAGCCGATCATGAGGCGCCCTTCATGACGTGTACGGCTCGTTGCGGAAGGTGGCCGTCGAGGAGATCAGCCGCTTGTTGCCCGACAGATTTATCAGGCCCGCATTGAGCAGCGGCGTGAAGATGGTCCATTGGTAGAAGGTGCGAACCAGCACGATGTCCTCTGGGCCGCCAGTGCTGAAGGTCTGCTTGGCGGGATCGACGGCGCCGTTGGTCAGCACGCTGGTCGAGGTCACCGAGGTGAAGGTCGTATAGGTCCGCACATCGACGCTGAGATTGGCGGTGCAGTCGCTGCCCAGCCAACTCATCTGGGCGCAGACGGCGGCCTTGAAAGTTGCGGCCGAGCCACCGGCCGACTGCAGTTCGCCAGTGCGGATCTGGCGGGCGGCGGTCTCGGTGGCGTTTTCCAGGGTCGTGCCGACCAGGAACACCAGACCCAGCTCGACGACCGCGAAAATCAGGCCAAGGAACGGAAGAGCCACGAAGGCGAATTCCACAGCCGTCGCCCCGCGCTCGGCGCGGGCGAAACGGGCGAACAGGCCCCTTCGACGGTTGTTCTGAGCGCTGGACGGGCGGGCCATGACCTTGAGACTATCGCACCGTCCTTAAGCGGCGGTTTATTCGCTGCGTTTAGGCGCGGCGCTCGCCGCCGCCTGGCCGTCGGAGGCTTGGCCGGCGGTAGCGGCGCCCTTGGCCCGGTCGGCGTAAGTCGAGGCCGGCGAAGCCCAGGGACCGTAGGCTGCATCAGTCTCGCCCGGCAGCGGCTGACGTTCGCAGCGCGGCGAGCAGGAATAGTTGTAGACGCTGGCCCCGCGATAGAAGCTGACCTGCCCCCCTTCGGGGCCGGAGACCACCACCTGCCGGTCAACGATCGTGCGGCCGGCGCGATCGACGACGATCAGGTTAGTGACGCCGTAGCCCTTGCCTGTGACGATCAGGCTGCGGCCGTCGATGATGGTGACATCGGCCACCGCCGGATTGCCGACAATGACGTCGCGGGCCGGTGAGGACAGCACCAGGCGGGCCGCCTGGTCGATCCGGACCTGGAGGCTCTCGGCCAGAGCCGGACCGGCAAGCGCCAGGGCGAAGGCGAGGGCGGCTAGAGGCAGGCGGCGCATGGCGGGAGTCCTGTTACGGGCGTTGCGCGCAGCCTTCGGCCGGAATGGTCAACAAAGCTTGAAAATGCCTGCTGTTTGGCATGCGCCTCTTTATAGAATCTGCAGCGGGGGTAGTTCGCGGCCGGACGAGGCCGCAAGGTTTCATTTACTCAAAATAATTTGCGATTCATCTTCGTTTTACTGCGTTTTAAGAGCCTGGGCTGCATGGTCTCACGGTGATCGACGACTTCCACCTGACCGCCAGGCCCTAGCGCCCCGGCCGTCGCCCAGACCCTAAGGAGACGACAATGACCAAGTTCGTTACCCGCTTTGTGAAGAATGAGTCCGGCGCCACGGCCATTGAATACGGCCTGATCGTCGCCCTGATCGCCGTGGTGATCATCACCGCCGTGACCACCCTGGGCACCAAGCTCAACACTGCCTTCACCGCCATCAACACCAAGCTGCCGTAAGCCACAGCTTCAGTGTCGAAACCGGAAGGGCCGCAGCGCAAGCTGCGGCCCTTTCTCTTTGCGCCTTCCTCCACCGCAGCGCGGAGAGGAGAGTCCCACCATGACCCATTTTGAGACATAGATCGCCAGATATCGGCATGGTTAAAAGAAATTAGTGGTAAACTAAAATAAACCAACAAAAAAAATCGAGCAATACTTCGATGTTTACTTGGAATTAAGCCAGCCCTCGCAAGATGGCCTTGTTTTCGGGGGCGAGCGGGCCAAGCGGCCTAATCCCGCAACCGCTGGTCTGCTCAGCAAAGGAGATTCCAAATGAGCAAGTTCGTTTCGCGCTTCGTGTCGGATGAGTCGGGCGCCACGGCCATTGAATATGGCCTGATCGTCGCCCTGATCGCGGTGGTCATCATCACCGCCGTCACCACCCTGGGCACCAAGCTCAACACCGCCTTCACCGCCATCAACACGAAGCTTCCGTAAAACGAAGACTTCGCCTGATGAAAACGGGGGGGCCGCAGCGCAAGCTGCGGCCCTTTCCGCTTTTTCCGCCCCGATTTGAGCGTCCGTTTCTCCGTCCATCAACGATTGGTTCACCGCCTCGCGGGCATTGTCGCAACCCATGATCCAGCTGATCACGACCGTCCTGATCTTCGCCTTCCCCGCCCTGGTGCTCATCGGCGGGCTCAAGGACGTGACCAGCTTCACCATCCCCAACTGGATATCGCTGGCCCTCATCGCCGCCTTCTTCCCGGCTGCCCTGATCGCCGGTGTCGGCCTGAGCCAGATCGGCCTGGCCGCCCTGATTGGCGTGTTCGCCCTGTTCGCGGCCATGGGCATGTTCGCCATGGGCTGGATCGGCGGGGGTGACGCCAAGCTGTTCGCCGCGGCCGCCCTCTGGCTGGGATTCCCGGCCGCCATCAATTTCGTGCTGATCACCGGTCTGGCCGGCGGGGTCCTGGCCCTGTCCCTGCTGGGCCTGCGTTCCATGTGGCTGCGGCCGATCGCCGTGCGCGGTCCGGCCTGGTTCAGCCGTCTGGCCTTGCCGGGGGGCGATGTCCCCTACGGCGTGGCTATCGCCTTCGGCGCCCTGGCGGCGTTCCCGGACAGCCTGCTGGGCAGGGTCCTTCCGGCCGGCGGGTTTGGCGGCTGACCAAAGGCCGCTGAGCGGCCCCGCTTAGGCGGGTGTTAACCATGCCGGCCGCAACTAAGGCCTGACGCCAGAAGGGCGAGCCGCGATTCGAATCCGCGCGAGGACCGCGAAGGCCCTCACGTCCCTAGTCACCCCGCCCCGCGGGAGCGCTTTTAGCTCATGAACGCCGTTCGTCTGATTATTCTCCTCGTCGCCGCCGTGGCCGCCATCGGCCTGGCCTTCGTGGTGCGTGGCGCCTTTGGCGACAAGAAGACCGCAGCAGCCGTCGCGGCGCCGGTGGTCACGGCGGTTTCCAAGCCGACCTCCCAGGTGCTGGTCGCCAAACACGACCTGCCGATCGGCGCGCGCCTGACACCGGCCGACGTCGACTGGCAGCCTTGGCCGGCCGATAGCCTGAACCCTGCCTTCATCACCGATGGCGCGCCGCCCGCCACGCCCTCGACGGGCGCCAAGGCCGCGGTCGATGACGCCAAGAAGGCCGCCTCCACCCTGTTCGGCGGCGCGGCCATGCAGCAGGTGGTCGGCGCGATCGTCAAGGAACCCATTCTCGCCAACGAGCCGATGACCCTGCGCAAGCTGGTCCGCAGCGGCGAGGGCAACTACATGGCCGTGGTCGTACAGCCCGGCATGCGGGCCATGAGCATCTCGGTGACGGTCGATACCGGAGCCGGCGGCTTCATCCTGCCCGGTGATCGGGTCGATGTGATCCTGGCCACCCAGGCCGAGGGCGGCCGCGGCTACAGCAGCAGCACCGTCCTGCGCAACATCCGCGTCCTGGCCATCGATCAGGCGTCCGAGCCCGACAAAGGCGCCAAGACCATGGTCGGCGCCGTCGCCACACTCGAGATCAACACCGGTGACACCGAAGTCCTGACCAGCGCCCAGGCCACCGCCAAGGCACAGGGCCTGCTGGTCCTGGCCCTGCGATCCTATGCCGACGCCGGGGCGGCGTCCGGCCGGGTGGCCGCCCGCGGCGCCTCGTCCGACGAGGACACCACCACCGTGCGGGTCTACCGCGCCGGCCAGCCCAGCGAAGTGACGGTGACCCGATGATCAAGGCCTTCCGCTTCGTAGCCGTCCTTGCCGCCGCCCTGCTGCAGGCGGCCGCGCCCGTTGCCTGGTCGCAAACCCTGCCGACCGATGTCCAGACCATGGGCCTGTCCGGCGGACCGGCTTCCGGCGCGTCGTCCACCCTGCGCATCGACCTGGCCGGCGGCGGCGCGACCCAGTCCCTGGCCATTCCCAAGGGCAAGTCGGCGATTATCGAGCTGCCGGTCGACGCCCGCGACGTGCTGGTCACCAACCCGACCGTGGCCGACGCCGTGCTGCGCACCGAGCGGCGGATCTATGTGCTGGGCCTCAAGGAGGGCCAGACCGACGCGGTGTTCTTCGACGCCGCCGGCCGCCGCATCCTGTCGCTCAATATCCGGGTGGACCAGGACGTCGCGGCCCTGGCCGACACCATCCAGCGGGTCATTCCGGGCTCGCGGATCAAGGTCGAGCCGATCAATGACAGCGTCATCCTGACCGGCCTGGTGCTCAACGCCTCCGACTCGGCCAACGCCCAGGCCATTGCTCAGCAGTTCGTCGACAAGCCCGAGAAGGTCATCAACCTGCTCAACATCGCCGCCAAGGACCAGGTGATGCTGAAGGTCCGGGTGATCGAGGTGCAGCGCAGCGTCATCAAGCAGCTGGGCTTTGACGCCTCCAGCCTGGTGGGCAAGATCGGCGACGACCAGATCAGCTTCGCCCAGAGCGCCACCTTCGGCGTCAACGGCGCCCTGCTGGGCGGTTTGACCGCCACCGCCATGCGCGACACCACCAGCCAGGCCGTGCTGCCCGGCACCGGCGGAAGCTGTGGCACGCCGTCTTCCACGCCAAGCACCGGTAGTCCGGCCGACTGCGTGGCGACCGGCCGGGCCGGCTCGGGCGGCCTGAACAAGTATCTGACCGCGCTGAAGGCTTTCGAACGAGTCGGCCTGGTCCGCACTCTGGCCGAGACCACCCTGACCTCCACCTCGGGTGAGGCGGCCCGCATGCTGGCGGGCGGCGAATTCCCGGTCCCGACCGGCCAGGACACCACCGGCAAGGTGACCATCGAGTTCAAGCCCTACGGCGTGGGCCTGGGCTTCACGCCCGTCGTGCTGAGCGGCGGCCGCATTTCGTTGAAGATTTCGGTCGAAGTCTCAGAGCTGACCAACACCGGCTCCTTCACCCTGGCCACCGGCACCGGTTCGTCGCTGACGATTCCCGGCCTCAATGTCCGCAGAGCCGAGGATACCGTCGAGCTGCCCTCGGGCGGGGCGATGATGATTGCCGGCCTGCTGCAGGAGCGGACCGCCCAGAACCTGGACAGCATTCCCGGGCTGATGACCGCCCCGGTGGTCGGCGCCCTGCTGCGCAGCCGCGACTTCCTGTCGGGCCAGACCGAGCTGGTGATCATCGCCACTCCCTACATCGTTGATCCCACCCGGCCGCAGGACCTGCAGACCCCGGCCGACGGCCTGCAGATCGCCAACGATTTCGAGACGGTGCTGCTGGGCAAGCTCAACAAGACCGTCAAGGCGCCCCCCGGGGCCAACGCCGACCGGACCTACCAGGGCCCGGTCGGCTACGTGATCGAGTAGACCCATGCGCACCCTTTCAGCCCTTGCCCTTCTCGCCGCCGCCTCGCTTCTGGGGGCCTGCGCCCATGGGCCGCAGAGCGACCTGACCGCGCCGACGTCGCTGGACGCCTGGGAAAAGCAGATCCAGGTCACGCCCCAGCCCGACGAGATCCGGTTGGGCTCGCATCCCACGGGTCTGTCCGGACCGCAGACCGCTGCGCTCGCAGCGCTGGCGGACCGCTGGGTGCAGGCCGAAGGCCGTGAAATCCTGATCCAGTCCCCCGACAAGTCCTCCGACCCGGCCGGCGCCTATCGGGTCTGGACCGAGTCCCGCGACTTCCTGATCCGCCAGGGCGTGCCCGCCAACCGTATCCGGGTTGCCGGCTACCCGGCCGATGACGCGACGGCCCAGCCGGTCATCGTCGGCTTTCAGGTCTATACGGCCCAGGGGCCGACCTGCGGCTCGTTCGGCAACCTGGCCCGCTCGGCGGGGAACACGCCCTATGACAATTTCGGTTGCGCGCTGGCGGCCAATATCGCCGCTCAGGTCGCCAATCCGCAGGACCTGATCAGTCCGCGCGACATGACGCCGGCCGACGCCGCCCGTCGCGGCGTGGTGCTGGGCAAGTACCGCAATGGCGATCCCACCTCGACCACGGCCGACAAGCAGGCCAGCGGCCAGGTTTCACAGGTGGTGAACTGATCTCATGAGTGGCCTTCCGGCAGATCAAGACCCCTTTGACCTCGGCTTCAACGCCGATGACGAGTTCTCCACGCCGCCTTCGCCGGATCCCTGGGCCGAGGCCGATGCGGCAGGCATGGGCGCGCCTGGCGCAGCCGGCTCGCGCGACGATGATCCTTTCGCCGACTTCCCGCCCGCCCGTCCGTCCGGCGCCCCGGGCGAAGCCGATCCGTTCGCCAGTATGTCCGCCGCGTCCAGTCACAACCCCGTCGCAGACCTGATCGCCGGCGCCGAAGCGGCGCTGGGCGAGGTCAGCGTTCCGCGCATCAGCATCCATGCCTTCTGCGCCCGGCCAGAAACCGCCGAAATCATCGAAAAGGCCTCGGCGGACCGCCGGATGAGCCGGGCCTCGACGTCGGTCAAGGCCGGGGGCCTGTCGGCGGCGGTCGAATACTATCAGAACCAGCCCACCCCCTCCCTCGTCGTGGTCGAGACCCTGGACACCGGACCGGAGCTGATCGCGGGCCTGGAGAGCCTGGCCGAGGTGTGCGACCCCGGCACCAAGGTCATGGTGGTCGGCGCCGCCAACGACATCGCCCTCTATCGCGAGCTGATGCGGCGGGGCGTGAGCGAGTATCTGGTGCCGCCGCTGAACGCGCTGCAGATTATCCGCTCGATCACCACCCTCTATGCCGACCCCTCCGCGCCCTTCCTCGGCCGGCAGATCGCCTTTGTCGGCGCCAAGGGCGGCTCGGGCGCCTCGACCATCGCCCATAACTTCGCCTGGTCGCTTTCGGAGCGCATGCAGACAGGCACGGTCATCGTCGACTTCGACCTGCCGTTCGGCACCGCCGGCCTCAACTTCAACCACGACCCGCTACAGGGCGTGGCTGACGCCCTGGGCCAGCCCGACCGGCTGGATCCGGTGCTGATGGAGCGGATGATGGTCCGCTGCTCGGACCGGCTGTCGCTGTTCGCCGCCCCGGCCAACCTGGACAACGACTGGGACATCCACGCCGACGCCTTCGAGGAGGTGGCCCAGAAGATCCGCGCCGCCGCGCCGTTCGTGGTCATGGACCTGCCGCACAGCTGGACAGCGTGGAAGCGCAAGATCCTGCTCAGCTCCGATGACGTGGTCATCGTGGCCACGCCCGACCTCGCCTCGCTGCGCAACGCCAAGAACATGGTCGACCTGATCCGCCAGACCCGGCCCAATGACGCGCCGCCGCGCCTGGTGATCAACCAGGTCGGCGTGCCCGGCCGCCCTGAGATTCCGGTCAAGGACTTCGGCGAAGCCCTGGGCCTCGATCCGTCGCTGGTCATTCCCTTCGAGCCCAAGACCTTCGGCCAGGCGGCCAACAACGGCCAGATGCTGGCCGAGGTCGGCGGCAAGTCCAAGGTGGCGGAGGGCATCGACGGCCTGGCCCAGATGATCAGCCGGCGCGAGGCGCCGACGATCCAGAAGACCTCGATGCTCTCCAGTCTGTTCAGGAAGAAATAGGTGTTCGGCAAGCGCTCTGGAGACGGCGGCGACGGCCGACGGGCGCCGCCACCGGCCCCGGCCGGCGGCGCGTCGATCGCCACCCGGCCTCAGCGTGTCGACCCCGCCGCCGCCCCGCGTCCGGCCGGGGGCGGCTCGCCCGCCGATCCCTCCAAGCCCAAGGTGCTGCCCAAGAACACCGACGGCCTGGCCCAGCTGCACGCCGCCCAAGGCCCGACCACCGAGATTGTCCGGGAAGAGAGCGACTACTACCACGCCACCAAGACGACGATCTTCAACGCGCTTCTGAACACCATTGACCTCTCCCAGCTGGCCCAGCTGGACGCCAAGTCGGCGGCGGAGGAAATCCGCGATATCGTCGCCGAACTGGTGGCGATCAAGAACGTCTCGATGTCGGTCGTCGAGACCGACCACCTGGTGCAGGACATCATCAACGATGTCCTGGGCTACGGGCCGCTGGAGCCGCTGCTGGCCCGCGACGACATCGCCGACATCATGGTCAACGGGGCCAACCGGGTGTTCATCGAAGTCAGCGGCAAGGTCCAGCTGACCAATGTCCGCTTCCGCGACAACGCCCAGCTGATGAACATCTGCCAGCGGATCGTCAGCCAGGTCGGCCGCCGGGTCGATGAATCATCGCCGATCTGCGACGCGCGCCTCCCGGACGGCAGCCGGGTCAACGTTATCGCCCCGCCGCTGGCGCTGGATGGGCCTACGCTCACCATCCGGAAGTTCAAGAAGGACAAGCTGACGATGAAGGACCTGGTGTCCTATGCATCGATCAGCCCGGAAGGCGCCCGCGTGCTGGGCGTCATCGGCGCCTGCCGCTGCAACATCGTCATCTCCGGCGGCACCGGCTCGGGCAAGACCACCCTGCTCAACACCATGACCGCCTTCATCGACCCGACCGAGCGGGTGATCACCTGCGAGGACGCGGCCGAACTGCAGCTGCAGCAGCCGCACGTGGTGCGCCTGGAGACCCGGCCGCCGAACCTGGAAGGCTCGGGCATGATCACCATGCGCGACCTGGTCAAGAACTGCCTGCGGATGCGTCCCGAGCGGATCATCGTCGGCGAAGTCCGCGGCCCCGAAGCCTTCGACCTGCTGCAGGCGATGAACACCGGCCACGACGGCTCGATGGGCACGCTGCACGCCAACTCACCCCGTGAAGCCATCAGCCGGATCGAGTCGATGATCACCATGGGCGGCTATGGCCTGCCTTCGAAGACCATCCGCGAGATGATCGTCGGCTCGGTCGACGTGATCATCCAGGCCGCCCGCCTGCGCGACGGTTCGCGCCGTATCACCCACATCACCGAGGTCGTCGGGCTGGAAGGCGAGGTCATCGTCACCCAGGACCTCTTTGTCTACGAAATGACCGGCGAGGACGAGCACGGCCGCGTTCTGGGCCGCCACCGTTCGACCGGCATCGCCCGGCCCCGCTTCTGGGACCGCGCCCGCTATTACGGTCTGGAACGGGAACTGGCCGAGGCCCTGGACGCGGCGGAGTAGACGCCATGATGACCATTCTCATCGCTGTCCTGGGGTTCGTCACCGTCGCGGGCCTGGGATTTGCCTTTGCCGGCAGCGGCAATTCCAACGCCAAGACCGTCAAGCGCGCTCAGGCCATCGTCAGCGGCGGCGCCACCGGCGACAAGCGCGCCAAGGTCAGCCAACGCTCGGCGGTCAACAACCAGGAAGTCCGCCGCAAGCAGATTCTCAAAAACCTCAAGGACGAGGAAAAGCAGCAAAAGGCCAAGACCGTCACCCTGGCCGCCCGCCTGCAGCAGGCCGGCCTGGCCGTGAGCGTGCAAAACTTCTGGATCTTCAGCAGCATCCTGGGCGTGATCGTCGCCGTCACCGGCCTGGTTCTGCTGCACAACAAGCCATGGGTCGGCCCGGTGCTCGGCGTCGTCGCGGCGGTCGGTCTGCCGCGCTGGATCATCAACTTCCTGGCCAAGCGCCGGACCAAGAAATTCACCGAAGCCTTCTCCGACGCCATCGACATCATCGTGCGGGGCATCAAGTCGGGCCTGCCCGTCCACGACTGTCTCAAGATCATTGGCCGCGAGAGCCCCGAGCCCCTGGCCGGCGAGTTCCGTCGGCTGGTCGAGAGCGTGGGCATGGGCGCCCCGATGGATCAGGCCCTGGAGAAGATGTACGAGCGCATGCCGACCTCCGAGCTGCGCTTCTTCTCCATCGTGCTGGCCATCCAGGCCAAGACCGGCGGCAACCTGGCCGAGGCGTTGAACAATCTTTCGGTCGTGCTGCGCTCGCGCAAGCTGATGCGCGAGAAGATCAAGGCGCTGTCCTCGGAAGCGATCGCCTCGTCCTTCATCATCGGCAGCCTGCCGCCCGGCGTCGTCACCATGATCAGCATCACCTCGCCCAAATACATGGCGGTGATGTACAGCGATCCCCGTGGAAACATGATGCTGATGTTCGCTGTGTTCTGGATGAGCTTGGGCATCTTCGTGATGCGCAAAATGATCAACTTCAAGTTCTGACGGTGGCGAAGAGATGAGCATCGTCAACGTCGTCACCAACCCGGACAACATCCTGACCGCCTTCGTCGCGGCGGTTTCGTTCGCCACCATCGTCACCCTGGCGGCGCCGGCCCTGAAGGGCAACAATCTGGAAGGTCGCCTCAAGTCGGTGGCCAACCGGCGCGAGGAGCTGCGCAAGCGCTCGCGTGAGGCCCTGGCCAAGAAGTCGACCACGGCCGGTACGCTGCGCCATGTCGACGAGGGGATGTACAAGAAGGTCGTCGACCGTCTGCAGCTGTCGCGCCTGCTCGAAGATCCGCAGGTGGCCGACAAACTGGCCCAGGCCGGCTATCGCGGCCCACGACCGATCAGCACCTTCTACTTCTTCCGCTTCGTCAGCCCCTTCGTGCTGGCGGCGGTGGTCGGCTTCTATCTCTTCGTGGTCAACGACTTCGGCTGGTCGGCCATGATCCGGCTCTGCGCCTGTTTTGCCGGTCTGCTCCTGGGCTACTACGCCCCCAACCTCTACATCTCGAACGCCGCCGCCAAACGGCGGGAATCAATTGTCGGGGCCTTCCCGGACGCGCTCGACCTCCTGCTGATCTGCGTCGAGAGCGGCATGTCGATCGAAGCGGCGATCCAGAAGGTCAGCGCCGAGATCGGCGGCGCCTCCATAGAGCTGGCCGAGGAATTGGGCCTGCTGACCGCGGAACTCAGCTACCTGCCCGAACGCCGCCAGGCCTACGAGGGACTGGCCAAGCGGACCAATCATCCGGGCGTCAAGTCGGTGGCCACCGCCATGATCCAGGCCGAACGCTACGGCACGCCGCTGGGCGCCGCCTTGCGGATTATGTCCAAGGAAAATCGCGAACTGCGCCTGTCAGCGGCCGAGAAGAAGGCAGCGGCCCTGCCCGCCAAGCTGACGGTGCCGATGATCCTGTTCTTCCTGCCGGTGTTGTTCGTGGTCATCCTGGGCCCGGCCATCATCAAGGTGCAGGACATCCTGAGCCACAAGACCAACTAGAGCCGATCGACATTCAGTCGTTTTGGCTCTGCCCCCTCAACCGTCATGGCCGGGCTTGTCCCGGCCACCCATAATCACCAGCAGGGGTGAATAACGCTCGGACGCCCCGCCCTCTGGATCGCAGCTCGCGCGTATGGGTGGCCGGGACAAGCCCGGCCATGACGGCCCTAAGGTGGAGGGCTACAGGCTAGGGAAAGCGCTGAATGACGATTGCCCATAGTCGGGCTAGTCGTTAGCCGCCGCCGGCCCGGAGGCTATCCCAGCTGCGCGCGGCCGGGGCGGGCGGGGTCTGGCCGGTGGCGGCCCGCAGCCAGGCGATGTTGTTGGCGACCATCTCGGGGGGTAGGTCCTGGCGGGCCAGGGCCTCGGCTTCCGACATCCGGCCTTGCAGGCCGACGACCAGGGCCAGGTTCTGGCGGGTCTGGATGCCCGATCCCGGCAGGGTGACGGCGCGGCGCAGCAGGGTCTCGGCCTGGGCGAGGTCGCCATGACCAGCCCAGTACATGGCCAGATTGGTCAGCACCGCCGGCTCGTTCGGCGCCAGCGAGAGGGCCTGCCTGTAGGCGGCCAGGGCCTCGGGATCGCGCTCGGCCTGCTCATAGGCGACGCCCAGTAGCGACAGAGGCCGCCAGTCGCGGGGGGCGGCGGCCTGGGCCTGGCGAGCCGGCTCGATGGCGTAGAAGCCCTTGCCCTGGGCGATGCGCACCCGGGCCAGCTCCAGCAGGGCCTCGACATTGGCCGGCTGACTGACCAGCACGCGCTGGGTGGCGTCGGCGGCGTCGTCGAATTGGCCCATGGCGCGCAAGGCCTGGGCCAGGCCGAGATTGGCCTGGGGATCGGTCGGGTCGATCTGCACTTCGCGAGCCCAGAAGGTGGCGCGGCCCAAGGGATCAAGTCTGGCGGCCTCGGCGCGCTGGTCCGGCGTGGCCTTGGTGGGCATCGCCAGGCTGGCGGTCTGCATGGTGGGGCCGATGGGGGTCATCGCGGCAGGAGGAGGGGCGGCCGGTTTGGGCTTGGAACCGGGCCAGGCCAGGGCGGGGCTAGCCAGGCTCGAACCCGCCAACAGGGTCAGCAGGGTTGCGGCCAGCAGCGGCTTGCGACACATGGACATGATAACCTCTGGCGGACCTCTTGGAGCCTCGCCCCATCATGCCGCCCCGGGTTTCAAGGAATCGTTAAGCATAATTTTTCTGGAGGCCGCCCATGCCCGACTCCCTGATTTCGCAAGCCTCCGGGACGCCGACCCACCTCCTGGCGATCAACACCGAGTATCTTGACGAGGTGATGGACCAGGGCGGCGACTTCCTGCGCGCCTTCGCCAAGCTCTACGATTTCAAGGCCAAGGCAGGCCAGGTCCTGGTCGTTCCGAACGAGGACGGCACGGTCTCGGAGGTGCTGTTTGGCCTGGGTGAGACCGAGGACGAGACCATCTTCCGCGCCCTGCCCGGAAAGCTGCCGGCCGGCGATTACCAGCTGAGCGCCCCCGATAACCTGGACGCGGGCCGCATCGCCGTGAACTTCGCGGCAGGCAGCTACCGCTTCGACCGTTATCGCAAGGCCCGTGATCCCGGCGCCCGACTGGTCGTGGCCGAGGGCGTCGACCTGGCCGAGGTCCGCAGCCTGGCCCACGCCTGCGCCCTGGCCCGCGACATGGTCAACACCCCGGCCAACGACCTGGGACCGCTACAGATCGAGACCATCGCCCGCGAGATCGCCGAGCAGTATGGCGCGACCATCGCGGTGGTGACGGGCGACGCTTTGCTGGACGAAAACTATCCGGCCGTCCACGCGGTCGGCCGGGCCGCCCATCCCGACCGCGCCCCGCGGATGATCGAGATAACCTGGGGCGATCCGGCTCATCCCGTCGTCGCCATCGTCGGGAAGGGCGTGGTGTTCGACACCGGCGGGCTGGATATCAAGCCCTCGGCCGGCATGCGGCTGATGAAGAAGGACATGGGCGGCGCCGCCCACGCCCTGGCGCTGGGCCGGATGGTCATGGCCGCCGGCCTGAAGGTGCGGCTCTCGGTGCTGGTCCCGGCCGTGGAAAACGCCATCAGCGGCGACGCCATGCGGCCGGGCGATGTGCTGAACTCGCGCAAGGGCCTGACCATCGAGGTCGGCAACACCGACGCCGAGGGCCGGCTGATCCTCGCCGACGCCCTGACCCGGGCCGAAGAGTTGAACCCGGTCCTGACCATCGACATGGCCACCCTGACCGGCGCGGCGCGGGTGGCGCTGGGGCCGCAGGTCATCCCCTTCTACACCGCCAGTGAAACCCTGGCCGGCGAGATATCCGCCGCTTCGCTGGAGGTCGCGGACCCGTTGTGGCGCATGCCGCTCTGGGCCGGCTATGAGGACGCCCTGGACGGCGACATCGCCGATGTGAAGAACGACCCCGACGGCTGGGCCCAGGCCGGCTCGGTCACCGCCGCCCTCTTCCTGCAGCGCTTCGCGCCCAAGGCCGGCGAATGGGTCCACCTGGACATCTTCGCCTGGAATCCGCGCGGCCGGCCAGGCCACCCGGTCGGCGGCGAGGCCCAGGCGATCCGGGCGCTGTATGCGGTGCTCAAGGCGCGGTTCGGGTAAATCCCTACGGGCTTGATCCCGGCCACCAACACCGCTCATCCCCGCGAAGGCGGGGACCCAGGCTTTTTTCGTTTCGGCGGTTCAGGCGGCGCGGAATTCTGGAAACAGGGCGCAGCATCGGCAGCGCTCTCAAAAACACCTGGGTCCCCGCCTTCGCGGGGATGAGCGGGGATATGAAAACGCCCTCCCCGTGAGGGAAGGGCGTTTCCAGTCCGGTTGAGCCGGCAGGTCTACTTCTTCATCGGCGCCGGGGCGGCCGTGGCCGAGGGGGCGACGGCGGGCGTTCCAGCGGAACCCGGGGTGGCCGAGGCGGCGCCGGCGGCGGTTCCGGCAGCGTCAGGCGCCCCGGCGGCCGGAGCCGCGCCAGCCGCGGGAGCGGCCGCGGCGGGCTTGGGCGCCGGGATCGGCAGGGTCGAACCCAGGCTGTGCAGGTAGGCGATCATGGCGATGCGGTCTTCCGGCTTCTTCAGCCCGACGAAGGTCATCTTGGTGCCCGAGATATACTTCTGCGGACCCTTCAGGAATTCATACAGGTGGTCATAGTCCCAGACGGCCTGCTTGGCGCTGAAATCGGTCATGCCCGAGCTGTAGGCGAAGCCCGGATGCGAGCCGGGCTTGCGGCCCACGACGCCGAACAGACCGGGTCCAGTGCCGTTGGCGCCGCCGGCGGCGAAGTTGTGGCAGCCGGCGCACTTGGCGCTGATCGCCTGGCCGGCGGCGACGTCGGCGGTCGGCAGGATCGTGCCCCAGTCGGGCGGAGTGTCGGCGACTTCGCCGCTGCCGCCGGTGTCTTCAGCCACCGCGATGGCGTAGCCAGGCTTGGCCGGGGCCTTGGCCTCAAAGAGGATGCCGGTCAGCTGGCCCAGGCCCAGGATCACCAGCCCGGCGGCCAGGCCGGCGCCAAGATACTTGTTTAACTGAAGATCGCTCATGTCCGCCCTTAACAGCCCTCAGAGGGCTCGCCGGCCGGGGTAGGAGGAGGCGAGCCGAGTCGGGGGCGAATTGGTCGCCCCGTGTTGCGCAGGCGTCTCTTACACGCTACCGCCCCCGGTGCAAGACGGGCGCCTGCCCGAAATGGAGCCTCGCGCCGAACAGTCCGCCATGAAGCCTATTGTCCTCATTCCCGCCCGCATGGCCGCCACCCGGCTGCCGAACAAGCCGCTGGCCGATATCGGCGGCGTGGCGATGATCGTGCGCGTGCTGCGCCAGGCCGAACAGGCCGGGATCGGGCCGGTGGCGGTGGCGGCGGGCGACGCCGAAATCGTCGAGGCCGTGCAGGCGGCCGGCGGCCGCGCGGTGCTGACCGACCCGGCCCTGCCGTCGGGCTCGGATCGCATCCAGGCGGCCCTGGCGGCCCTGGACCCGGACGGCGCCCATGACGTGGTGATCAACCTGCAGGGTGACATGCCTTTCGTGCCGGCCAGCGTGATCGCCGCCTGCGCCGGCCTGCTGGACGCCCATCCGGCCTGCGATGTCGCCACGGTGGTCGCGCCGGAAGCCTCGCCCGCGGATCGCGCCAATCCCGACGTGGTCAAGGCGGTGCTGGCCATGGACGCCGGCGGCCAGAGCGGCCGGGCCCTCTATTTCACCCGCTCCACGCTCTATGGCGACGCCCCGATCTGGCGGCACATCGGCATCTACGGCTATCGCCGCGAGGCGCTGCTGAAGTTCAACGCCGCGCCGCCGTCCACGCTCGAGAAGCGTGAGAAGCTGGAACAGCTGCGCGGCCTGGAAATGGGCCTGACCTACTGGGCCGCCGTCGCCGACGAAGCGCCGATCTCGGTGGACAACCCTACAGACCTGGAGGCCGCCCGCGCGGCCGCTGAAAGCTGACGATGAGTGTTCTGAAGAAGATCGCCTTCCAGGGCGAACTTGGCGCCAACAGCCATGAGGCCTGCCGGGACTATTTTCCGGGCTATGAGGCTGTGCCGTGCCCGACCTTCGAGGAGGCCTTCGAGGCGGTGAAGTCCGGCGCCTGCGAGCTGGGCATGATCCCGGTCGAGAACTCCATCGCCGGCCGGGTCGCCGACGTGCACCACCTGCTGCCCAGCTCCGGCCTGAAGATCATCGGCGAGAAGTTCAAGCCGATCCGCTTTCAGCTGATGGCCAACAAGGGCGCCAAGCTGGCCGACATCAAGACGGTGTCCAGCATGGCCATCGCGCTGGGCCAGACCCGCAAGTCGCTCAAGAAGCTGGGCGTGGCCACTGAGGCGGTCGGCGACACGGCCGGCGCCGCCAAGGCGCTGGCGCTGCATCCGGATCCGACCAAGGCGGCGGTCGCCCCGGCCCTGGCGGCCGAGATCTACGGCCTCGACATCCTGATGCGCGACATCGAGGACGAGCGGCACAACACCACGCGGTTCCTGGTGATGACCGCCGACCCCAATCCGGCTCGCCCGCCGTTCACCGCCAAGTGCATCACCAGCTTCGCCTTCCGGGTGAAGAACCTGCCGGCGGCCCTTTACAAGGCGCTGGGCGGTTTCGCGACCAACGGCGTCAACATGACCAAGCTGGAAAGCTACATGGAAGGCGGCGCCTTCACGGCCACCTTCTTCTACGCCGAGGTCGACGGCCGGCCCGAGGATCGCGGCCTGGCCCTGGCTCTGGAAGAGCTGGCCTTCTTCACCGACAAGATCGAGATCCTGGGCGTCTTCCCGGCCGATCCGTTCCGGGATCGGGTTTAGGCTAAGGATATTCCTCGCCCGTTGGGCGAGGTGGCGGCAAAACCGACGGAGTGGGCCGTGGTCCGCACGGGGTTTCAGAATTGAGCGCATGCCGGAGTGGGTTTGCCTTCATCTGGGTGCGGTCGGAAGAGCCCACTCCACCACTTCGTGGTCCCCCTCGCCCAACGGGCGAGGAATTGAGGGCTTCCCACCGCCACGTCACCTTCCCTAGTCTCTCCGCCAATCAATGCCGGGGAGGGCGCGATGACCTTGAATTTCCTGAACGAGCCGAACGTGCTGGCGCCCGTGCTGGCGCTGATCCTCTGGTCGCTGGTGGTCTGGGTGTGGATGTACGCCACCCGCATCCCGGCCATGCTCAAGGCTAAGCT
Source organism: Caulobacterales bacterium (assembly GCA_038236615.1). Classification (GTDB taxonomy): domain Bacteria; phylum Pseudomonadota; class Alphaproteobacteria; order Caulobacterales; family Caulobacteraceae; genus Caulobacter. The sequence goes on along the minus strand of JBBRZO010000010.1, from coordinate 29,296 downwards.
GGACCCGCAGGAGGCGCGGTTCCCGGGTTCGCTGGATGTGCTGCCCGACAAGGTCCGGCAGGTGGCGGACAACTACAACCACCTGTTCGAGCAGCCGACCATCTTCTACGCCCTGGCCGTCTACACCTACCTGACGGCCGGGGTGACCGGCCTGACCTGCACCCTGGCCTGGGCCTATGTGGTCCTGCGGGTCGTTCACAGCCTGGTCCAGGGGACGGTCAACATCGTCAACCTGCGCTTCCTGGTCTTCGCCAGCTCGACCCTGGTGCTGATCGCCTGGGCGCTGATCGAAGCGGGCGCCCTGCTCAATCGGTGACGGTTTAGCGCTTGCCGCGCGCCGCACCGCCGCCTAGGCGGAGAGGCGAAACGGAGCGGGTGATGGCGAGATCGCTGGGCATTATCGGGATCGGGGCGTTCGGGGCGTTCATGCTCAAGCATGTGACCCCCTATTTCGACGTCGTCATCCATGACCCCGTCCGCGACCTCAGCGACCTGGAGAGCCGCTACCGGGTCCGGGCCGTGTCGCTGGCCGAGGCTGCCGCCCAGGACATCGTCATACTGGCCGTGCCGGTGCAGAAGCTGGCCGCCGTCGTCCAGGAGGTGGCGCCATCCCTGCGACCCGACGCCCTCTTGATGGACGTCTGTTCGGTCAAGGTGAAGCCGACCGCCGCCCTGCTGAAATACGCTCCGGCCGGCATGGACATCGTCTCCATCCACCCGCTGTTCGGACCCAACTCCGGGGCAAAAGGCATCCATGGCCTGGTGGTCTCGGTGATGAATATCCGCGGCCGGCGCATGGCCGAGGTCGCCCTGTTCCTGCGCCGTGAGCTGGGCCTCAAGGCCGTGGTCACCAACCCGGAGCGGCATGATCGCGAGATGGCCTATGTCCAGGGCCTGACTCACCTGATCGGCCGCTCGATCGTGGGTCTGAAGCTGCCCGAGCGCATGCGGCAGACGACGCCGACCTTCGACCACCTGATGAACATGGTGAATGTCATCAAGGACGACTCCGACGACCTGTTCCGCGCCATCGAGGCGGAGAACCCCTTCGCCCGCGACGTGAAGGACGCCTTCCTGGGGCGGCTGCAGGCGATGGTCAGTTCGACGAAGTCGGAAGACTAGCCGCTTTCGAGACCTAACCCTCTTCCGCCCAGGCCTTCAGCAGCTGGTGGGCGATGGCCAGCTTGGGCGGGCAGAACAGGCCGGGCAGGGCGCCGGCCAGCAGGGCCTTGGCCTCTTCGCGGGTGAACCACTTCACGGCTTCCAGCTCGGTGTCGCTGGGGGCGGCGTCATCGTTCTCGACCTCGGCGATCAGGCCGATCATCAGGGATGAGGGGTAGGGCCAGGGCTGGGTCGAGTGATAGCGCACGCTGGCGGTGGAGAGGCCGGCCTCTTCCTTCAATTCGCGGGCGCAGGCTTCCTCGATGCTTTCGCCAGGTTCCAGGAAGCCGGCCAGGGCCGAATACATGCCCTTGGGCCAGATGGCCTGGCGGCCCAGCAGGCACTTCTCGTCCTTGGCCGGCAGCATGATCACCACCGGGTCGGTGCGCGGGAAGTGCTCGCCCTTGCAGCTGTCGCACACCCGCTTCCATCCGCCCTCGGCGGGGTGAGTGGCCTCCCCGCAGTTGGAGCAGTAGCGGTGGCGGCGGCGCCACTCGAACATGCCCTTGGCGGTGGCGATGATGGCCGCGTCGGCGGGGGGCAGGGCGGTGGCGACCGCGCGCAGGTCGACGAACTTGCCCATGCCGTCCAGCGGCCCGCCGTCGGCCGGGTCTGTCCCGTCGGTCAGGTCGACGGCGAAGACGGCGGTGTCCTTCCACAAGCCCAGGAACAGCAGCCGCTCGCCGTTGCTGGAGAGCTCGCCGGCCAGGCTGGCGCGGAAATAGGCGATGCGCGGCTCGTCCTTGCCGCCCTCGACCATGGGCTGACCGTTCCAGATGGCGATGGCCAGGCTTTCGGGGTCGGCCAGCGTCTCACCCAGCCATTGGGTGTCGCCGCGCTTGTCGCTGGCGCGGTCCAGGGGGTTGCCGGCGAAGGTATTGGTGAAGGCGGTCAGAGGCATGGAACCTTCATGGCCGCGTGGCGCGAGACTGGCAAGCGTCGCTTGACGCCGAGCCCGTCCGACCACAAATCCGGGCCCAGATACGGCCGGTGGGACGAGGCGGGCGGAACACATGCGAGACTATCCGGAAGACATCTTCACCGAGCAGGACGACGTCGATGTCGACACCCTGGCCAACCTGGGGCCGCTGCGGCGGCTGGCGGGCGTGTGGGAGGGGACCAAGGGTCTGGACGTCAACCCGTTCACCGACGGGCAGCGCCGGCAGGTCTATGTCGAGCACATCGACCTGCAGCCTATCGACCCGCAATCGAACGGGCCGCAGCTGCTCTACGGCCTTCGCTACCATACCCACATCGTCAAGCCGGGCGAGGTCGAGACCTATCACGACCAGGTCGGCTACTGGCTCTGGGACCGGGCCACCGGCGACATCTTCCACAGCCTGACCATCCCGCGCGGCCAGGTCGTGCTGGCCAAGGGCAATGCGGCCGCCGACGCCAATGAGTTTGAAATTGTCGCCACGCGAGGCTCGACCGAGGCCGGCATCTGCTCAGCCCCGTTCCTGGAGCACGCCTTTCGTACCGACAGTTTTCGGATGACGGTGACCTTCAACGACGACGGGACCTGGTCCTATTTCGAGGACACCGTGCTGCAGGTGCTGGGCCGCGACGGGCCTTTTCATCACACCGACCGCAATACTCTGCACAAAGTCGCTGAGCCGACACCCAACCCGCTGGCGCGGAAGTCCTAGGCCAGGAGCAGCATCAACACCGGCAAGAGCGTCCCAGTGACCAGCAGGCCGATGACCAGCGGCTTGTTGCGGCTGAAGGCCAGGGCCATCCACACGCCCAGGGCGGTCGAGATGAACAGGCCGACGGACACCAGCACGAACAGCCACTTCAGGGCGGTTTCGGCCAGCGGCGGCGCCTTTTCGATCTCAGGCTTGGCGGGCGCTGCTTTGCCAGCCCCCCCTTTTTCAGACGGCGGCGCGGGCCGGCGGCGGGGGACGACGAAGCGCTGGTCCTTGTGCAGGACCCCCAGTTTCTGGATCAGGGCCGGCGGCGCATAGCCGGGATGAGGCTCGTTGAGCCGGAAGATCTGAATGCCGCCGGAAAAGGCGAAGAACAGCACACTGGGCGCGATGAAGGCGCCGATCCAGACGTGGATCTGGCGCAGCAACGGCGTCCATCGCAGGGTCTGGGGTCGGCGCGCGCCGGACGTCCGTTCAGGGCTGGGCATTGGTCGGTCTCGGGGCGAGAGGAGGGCGTACCTAGGCCACCGCGGCGCGGGCAGGCAAGGCGTTCCCCCCCTTTTCTTGGGTCGCAGTCCGCCTGCAAATGCGGCAGGATCATGGCCGACCTTGCCGAGGTGAGTTGAGTTGGAGACTAATCGCGCCTTGCGACGCGCGAATATTCTGGACCTCCCGTCAAACGCGGGCGATCCTTCTAAATACGGAACAGGGGGGCTTAGGAGGGACATCCTGCTTCCTGCATGTCTTGGGGATCATGCGGACCAATCCCCATCGTTGTAGGGGTCATCGACCATGACTGTACGTAATCGGATTATCCGCACCGCTGTCGCGGCGGTTCTCGCCCTGGGATTCCTGGCGCCCGCCATGCCGGCGTCGGCCCGTGAAGACCGTACCTTCTTCCTGTACAACTCCAACACCTCCGTCTCCATCCAGCGGGTCTGGACCGCGCTGGCGGGCGACAAGAACGACGCCTGGACGGCATCCACCCTCAATTCGCCGGTCGATCCCGGCGAGACGACCAGCTTCTCGCTGGGCGAGGGCCCGAGCTGCTTCTACGACGTGAAGGTGCAGTTCAGCGACGGCTACGAGCAATCGTTCGCCAACGTCAACGTCTGCCGCGCCGACAAGGTCACCGCCACCTGATCTGACGGCTGAGCAGCTTTTCCGCGCACTGTTGATCTCTACAGAACGACCGGCCCGCGTCTGGCGACAGGCGCGGGTTAGGGCCGTTTTCGTCCAAAGTTCATCTGGCCCAAGGCGCCATCCTGAGCGACAGTCGGGCACATGAGCATCACCCGCCTGGCCCATAACGCCATCCGCACCCCCGACCTGGAGGGTTCGCGCCGGTTCTTCGTCGAGGTGCTGGGCCTGCGCGCCGGCTATCGGCCGCCGTTCGACTTTCCGGGGCTGTGGTTCTATGCGGCTGACAGCGACGACAACCCCGACAACGCCTTCATCCATCTGATCGGGGTTGATGCCACCGACAAGGCCGGCCTTATTCGGTACCTGGGCGACCGCTCCGAGGCGGCGCTGAACGGCAGCGGCGCCATCGATCACATCGCGCTGGAAGGCGACGACTGGCCGGCGCTCAAGGCCCGCTGCGAGGCAACCAGCACGGCCTGGACCGAGCGGGTCGTGCCGGGCCTGGGCCTGCTGCAGGTGTTCGTCGTCGATCCGTCGGGCGTAACCTTCGAGATCAATTTTCCGGCGGGTCGATCGGCGGCTCAATGATGATCCGCGCCGAGGGCCGGCGATCAGGCCAGCAGGCGGTGACGATCGCCGCGGCGGCGGCCTGACGACGGCGACGCTCTCCGGCGCGCCGTTGTGCCCAACGTCGCTTCAAAGCGGCCCACCAGGACTCGGGTTGGGGAAGATAGACGGAAGCCATGTACTGGGTTGCCTGACGCCACGGACTGGTGGCTGACGATCCAAGCCTAGATCGCTCGCCCGTCGCGGGAAATTCCGGGATTTCTCCTAGGGGTGACTACCTAGCCGCGCGTAGCCCTACGGGGCGCCCTTGCGTCCCGGCTCGCGATCCCCGATATACCCGCTCGGAGATCGGCGATGGGCGGACGCCTCGCCAACCTGGTCAGGTCCGGAAGGAAGCAGCCACAACGAGTTTTGCTCCGGGTCGTTGCCGGTCTCCACCCTTTTCCAACCGCTTTAAAGTGATGCCATAGCCGGTCGCCGGGCTTTTGCCCGTTCGCCGGTTGTTCTAGGTTGCGAGTCCATGGCCGACGAAGACGACCTCGCGTTCGACGAAGACCCGCCGGAGCGCGACACCGCCACCGAAGACATGTTCGGCGCGCCCGCCGAGCCGCTGGCTCCCGTCCCTGTGGCGGGGGCGGCCTATACCGTGCTGGCCCGCAAGTACCGGCCGCGCACCTTCGAGGACCTGATCGGCCAGGAGGCCATGGTCCGCACCTTGACCAACGCCTTCGCCTCGGGCCGCATCGCCCACGCCTTCATGCTGACCGGCGTGCGCGGGGTGGGCAAGACGACGACCGCCCGCCTGCTGGCCCGCGCGTTGAACTATGAGACCGACGTCGTCCACCAGCCCAGCCTCGAGCTGGGCAAGGAAGGCCGGCACTGCGCCTCGATCATCGACGGGCGGCACATGGACGTGCTGGAGTTGGACGCGGCCAGCCGCACCAAGGTCGACGAGATGCGCGAGCTGCTGGACGGGGTGCGCTATGCTCCGACCGAGGCGCGCTACAAGGTCTATGTCATCGACGAAGTGCACATGCTCTCGACGGCGGCGTTCAACGCGCTGCTGAAGACGCTGGAAGAGCCGCCGCCGCACGCCAAGTTCATCTTCGCCACCACCGAGATACGCAAGGTGCCGGTGACCATCCTCAGCCGCTGCCAGCGCTTCGACCTGCGGCGGGTTGAGCCGGACGTGCTGTCGGTTCACCTCGACAAGATCGCGTCTCTGGAAGGCGCGCGGATCGACCAGGACGGCCTGGCCCTGCTGGCCCGGGCGGCAGAGGGCTCGGTGCGCGATGGTCTGTCGCTGCTCGACCAGGCCATCGTCCAGGCAGACGCCGGCCAGATCGTCTCGGCCGCCGTGGTGCGCGACATGCTGGGCCTGGCCGACCGGGCCCAGACCATCGCCCTATTCGAACAGGTGATGCGCGGCGAGACCGCCGAGGCGCTTAGCAGCTTCAAGGCTCTGTGGGGGTTTGGCGCCGATCCGGCCCAGGTGATGCTGGATATGCTGGAACACTGCCACGGCGCCTCGGTCGCCAAGGCGCTGGGCCCGGACGCCCTGACCCTGCCCAAGGACCAGGCCGCGCGCCTGGCCGGAGTCGGGGCCCTGGCCTCGGCCGGCACGTTGTCGCGGCTGTGGCAGATGCTGCTCAAGGCCCATGACGAGGTGCGCCGCGCGCCTGATCCGTCGGCGGCCGCCGAAATGGCCATCATCCGGCTCTGCTATGCCGCCGATCTGCCCGGCCCTGAGGAGGCGCTGAAGGCCCTGCGGGACGGTGAGCCGGTTGGCGGCGGTGGCGGCGGTGGCGGCGGTGGACAGTCGCCAGCGCCATCCGGCGGCGGATCCTCGGGCGGTGGTGGCGGGGGCGGCGGTTTTGCCCAGGCTCGCATGGTCCAGCCCGCCCCGCGTCCGGCCCAGGAAGCCACACCCGTCCTGGCCAGCTTCGAGGACGTGATCAAACTGGTCGAGGCGCGGCGCGACATCGGGCTGAAGCTCGACATCGACCGCTACATGCGGCCGATCAATTTCCGCCCCGGCGCCATCACCTTCGAACCCGCCCCCGGCGCGCCCGCCAACCTGGCCGGACGGCTGGTGAAGGCCTTGAAGCTGTGGACCGGCCAGCCCTGGCTGGTGGCGGCCGAGGGCGGCGGCGGGGCCGAGACGGCCTGGGAGCGCCAGAAGCGCGAGGGCCGCGAAGTCCGAGCCGAGATCGAAGCCGATCCCTTTGTGCGGTCGGTCCTGGACGCTTTCCCGGGCGCCGAGATCGTCGAAATTCGCCATGCGCCGGCCGTCGAGGTCGAGGCAGCCCCTGAAGAAGCAGAAACGGACGACGACGCGTGACAGAGCCTCGCAAAGCCATCTTCATTACCGGCGCCGCCTCGGGCATGGGCCTGGAAACCGCCCGCCTGTTCCACGCCAACGGCTGGTTCGTCGGCGGGGTGGACGTCAATGTCGCGGGCCTGAAGGCGCTGGAGCAGGAGCTGGGCAGCCAGAACAGCTACATCCGCACCCTCGATGTCACCGACCGCGAGGCCTATCGCGGCACGCTGGACGGCTTCGTCGAGGCCAGTGGCGGGCGGCTGGACATCATGTTCAACAATGCCGGCATCGGCCGGGGCGGCCCCTTCTCGGAGATGAGCTGGGAAGACGCCATGGCGGTGGTCAACATCAACCTGGTGGCGGTGCTTTCGGGCATCCACCTGGCTATTCCCTATCTGAAGGCGACACCCGGCTCGCTGTGCTTCTCGACCTCGTCCTCGTCGGCCATCTTCGGCATGGCCAACATCGCCGTCTATTCGGCCACCAAGCATGCGGTGAAGGGCTTCACCGAGGCGCTGTCGGTCGAGCTGAAGGCGCATGGCGTGCGGGTCGCCGATACGCTGCCGGGCCTGATCGACACCCCGATCCTGCCGGACGAAGCTAAGGCGAACGCGCCCACCGAGGGCATGTGGCGGCTGACGCCGCCGCGCGCGATCGCCGAGGCGGTCTGGTCCGCCTACCACACCGACAAGATCCACTGGTACGTGCCCTCCGAGCTGGAGGCCTTCGACCAGTTCGTCACCGCCAACCCCGAACAGGCGCGCGACATGATGGCCTCGGCGGGCCTGTTCAATCGAGACAGCGAGTAGCCTGATGAAGGATCTGGGCGGCCTGATGAAACAGGCCCAGGCCATGCAGCAGAAGCTGGCCGAGGCGCAGGAACAGCTGGCCGAAGTCCGCGTCGAGGGGACTTCCGGCGGGGGCATGGTCAGGGTGACGCTCAAGGGGACCGGCGAGCTCGTCGGGGTCGAGCTGGACGAGACCCTGCTGGTTCCGGGTGAGGGCGAGGTGATCGCCGACCTGCTGATCGCCGCCCACGCCGACGCCAAGAAGAAGCTGGACGCCCAGTCCGCCGAGTTGATGCGCCAGGCGGCCGGGCCGCTGGCCGGGATGAAGATCCCCGGCATGCCGTTCTAGGGAGAGAGCGATGAACCGCGCCGGAGGACTGCTGGTCCTGATCGTCGTCGTGATCGTCGGGGTCACGGCCTGGCTGATCGGCTATCCGCAATACAGCGTCTATGCCGCCCGCAAGCATGGCGAAGCCGAGTTGGCCCGCGCCACCCAGAACCGCCAGGTCCGGGTGCAGGAGGCCCTCGCCAAGTTCGAGGCCGCTGACTACGAGGCCCGGGCCGAGGTGCGCCGCGCCCAGGGCGTGGCCCAGGCCAACACCATCATCGCCGGCAGTCTGGGTGGGCCTGAAGGCTACCTGCGCTGGCGCTATATCGAGATGCTGCAGGAAACCTCGCAGAACGGCGGCCACCAGATCATCTACATCCCGACCGAGGCCGGCCTGCCGATTCTCGAGGCAGGGCGCCGACCCAATCCGCCCGCGCCGAAGGACTGATGGCAGCCTCCGCCGGACCCGAGATCGAGCGGCTGATCAGCCTTTTGGCGAAGTTGCCGGGGCTTGGACCGCGGTCAGCCCGCCGCGCGGCGCTGACCCTGCTCAAGAAGCGCGAGCAACTGCTGAACCCCCTGGCCGTCGCCATCGCCGAGGCGCGGGACCGGGTGCGGACCTGCACGGTCTGCGGCTCGCTGGACACCTCCGATCCCTGCGCCATCTGTTCGGACCGGACGCGCGACCAGAGCCTGATCTGCGTGGTGGAGGAAGTCGGCTCGATCTGGGCCATGGAGCGGGCCAGCGCCTTCCGCGGCCGCTACCACGTGCTTGGCGGGCTGTTGTCGGCCTTGGACGGCGTGGGGCCGGAACGGCTGCGCGTCGAGGATCTGCTGCGGCGGGCGAGCAACGGCGAGGTGCGCGAGGTGATCCTGGCCCTGCCGGCCACGGTCGACGGCCAGACCACCGCCCACTACCTGGCCGAACGGCTGGGGCCCTCGGGCGTCTCGGTGACCATGCTGGCGCGAGGGGTGCCGGTTGGGGGCGATCTCGACTGGCTGGACGATGGGACCATCGCCCAGGCGCTGAGGGCGAGAAGGCCAGCTTAGACGGCTGCTTTGCGAGCGGGCCGATTCCGCCTAAGGAACGGAGCATGAACCTCGCCCTGATCATTACCGTCCTCGTCGCCGCCCTGGCCATCGGCTGGGCCGTGTTCGAGCGGCTGCGGTCGGGCAAGGTCGAGCGGCGGGCCTACTCGGCCGAGGCGCGGCTGGAGGCGGCGCAGGCCAATCAGGCGCTGATGCAGGCACAGGCCGAGCAGTCGGCGGGCGCGGTGGCCGAGGCGGTGCTCAAGCGCAACGAGGAGGTCGTCCACAACCGCGAAATGCTGGTCCAACAGCGGCTGGAGGCCCAGCTCAAGCCGGTCGCCGAGACCCTGGCCAAATTCGAAGCCCAGGTGCAGGCTATCGAAAAGGCCCGCGCCGAGGACAGCGGCGGCCTGAAAGCCCAGATCGCCTCGTTGATGCAGGCCTCCGTCGACACCCAGACCGAGGCGCGCAAGCTCTCCACCGCCCTGCGGCGCGGAGCCGGGGTGCAGGGCCGCTGGGGCGAACAGGCCCTGAAGAACGTGCTGGAGACCGCCGGCCTCAACGCCCATTTCGACTTCACCGAGCAGGTCAGTCTGGACACCGACGAAGGCCGTCGCCGCCCCGACGTCACCGTGCGCATGCCGGGCGGGGCGGTGTTCGTCATCGACGCCAAGTGCTCGCTGACCGCCTGGATGGAAGCCCAGGACGCGGTCGACGACGCCACTCGCGAGGCCGCCCTGCTGCGCCACGCCCAGAGCGTGCGCAGCCACATGCAGGGATTGGCCGGCAAGGCCTACTGGGACCAGTTCGTCACCAACCGCTCGCCCGACTTCGTAGCCATGTTCATCGCCGGCGACGGCTTCCTGGCGGCGGCGCTGGAGCGGCTGCCCGACCTGCTGACCGAGGGCATGGGCCGCCGGGTGCTGATCGTCACGCCGACCACCCTGTTCGCCCTCTGCAAGGCGGTGGCCTACGGGTGGCGGGTCGAGGAGCAGGCCAAGAATGCCGACCAGATCGCCGATCTGGGCCGCGATCTCTACAAGCGCCTGTCGGTGATGGGCGGCCATGTGGCCGGCATGGGCAAGGCGCTGGAAAGCGCGGTCGGCCGCTACAACCAGTTCGTCGGCTCGTTGGAAACCCAGGTCATGACCCAGGCCCGGCGGTTCGAGGACCTCAAGGTCGACCACGAGGGCAAGGAATTGCCGCAGCTGGAACCGGTGGAAGTGGCCGCCCGCACGCTGAACAAGCTGGCCGCGCCGGAACCGGAAGGCTAGCCTGACGCCATGATCTGGATCATCGCCGCGCTTGGGTCCCTTCTGGCGGGCCTGTTCATGTGGCTCCGCCAAGGGCCGGAGCTGATCAAGGCCCGCCGCGCCGGCGTGCTGATCGGCAAGTCTGCCAGCGCCCCGCGCATCGAGCGGGCGGCCGATCCGGAGCGGTTCGAGGCCCTGCTGCGCCAGCGGGGCAAGGCGCTGTACACCGCCTACTGGCTGATGATCATTGGCGGCGGGCTGTTGGCCTGGCAGCTGTTGGGTATCTACATGATCGTCCACGGCTACGGCTAAGGGCGGCGATCTCCCACCTTGACGGTGGGGAATAGCTCACCTACCTCCCCGATCATGTCTATCCGTCGCATCCTCACCGTCGATAACGCCGCCGATATGGCGGTGCTCAAGCAGGTCTCCAAGCCCGTCCCGGCCGTCACTGACGACCTGCGCGCGCTGATGGATGACATGCTGGAGACCATGTACGACGCCCCCGGCATCGGCCTGGCCGCCGTGCAGATCGGCGAGCCGGTCTCGGTGATCGTCATGGACATCAGCCGCGAGGAAGACGCCAAGGCCCCGCGCTATTTCGTCAATCCCGAGATCACCTGGGCGTCCGAGGAGATGGGCGTCTACGAGGAGGGCTGCCTGTCGGTCCCCGAGATCTATGACGAAGTCGAGCGCCCGGCCAAGGTGAAGCTGAAATACCTCAACTACGCCGGCGAGACGGTGGAAGAGGACGCCGAGGGCCTGTTCGCCGTCTGCATCCAGCACGAGATGGACCACCTCAAGGGGGTGCTGTTCATCGACCACCTGTCGCGGCTGAAGCGCGAGCGGGCGGTCAACAAGGTCAAGAAGGCCGCCCGCGACAAGGCGGCCTGATCTTTCCCGACCCTATTTCTTAGCGTCGCTCTTGGCTTTTTCCGCGTCGGCCTTGGCCTTGGCGTCCGCCGCCGCCTTGCTGGCCGCGTCCGAAGTCTTGTCAGCGGCGTCTCCAACCGCGTCCTTGACCGCCACCGCGTCGTCCTTGGCCGCGCCGGCGATGGCCGAGCCGGCCTGCTTGACGTCGGGGTCGTTGGCGATGTCCTTGGCCGTGTCGCCGATCTTGGTCGCCGCGGCGCTGGCGCCCTCGTTGACCTGCTTCTGGTCTTCCTTGGAGCAGGCGGCCAAGCTCACGGTGGAGAGGCCCAGGCCCGCGACGGTCAGGCTGATAAGGATGATGCGACGCATGGTTGGTTCCTCCGAACTTCGCCCTATCAACGATCTGTGATCGTCCGGGTTCCCGCCCGACGCCCCACAAGGTAAACCCCGCCCATGCGTCTCGCCTTCCTCGGCACTCCCGATTTCGCCGTTCCCAGCCTGGCCGCCCTGATCGAGGCGGGCCACCAGATCGCCTGCGTCTACAGCCAGCCCCCTGCGCCGCGCGGCCGGGGCCAACAGCTGACCCCCTCGCCGGTGCACGCCTTCGCCGAAAAGCAGGGCCTGTTGGTGCGTACGCCCGCGTCCATGAAGGCCCCCGAGGAGATCGCCGCCTTTGCCGCCCTGAAGCTGGACGCCGCCGTGGTCGTCGCCTTCGGCCAGATCCTGCTGCGCGAGGTTCTGGAAGCGCCGCGTCTGGGCTGTTTCAACCTGCACGCCTCGCTGCTGCCCCGCTGGCGCGGCGCGGCCCCGGTCCAGCGGGCGGTCATGGCCGGCGATGCGGTGACCGGCATCCAGGTCATGCGGATGAGCGAGGGCCTGGACGAGGGCGCCATCCTGCTCTCCGAGACCGTCCGGATTGGTCCGCTCGACACCTCCGGCACGATGCATGAGCGACTGGCGGCCGTCGGAGCGCGATTGTTGCCCGAGGCGCTGGCTCAGCTCGAAGCCGGGACCGCCGTCGAGACGCCCCAGTTGGCCGAGGGCATGACCTACGCCCGCAAGATCAAGCCGGCCGAGGCTCGCATCGACTGGAGCAAGCCCGCCGTCGAGATAGACCGCCAGATCCGGGGCCTCTCGCCCTTTCCGGGCGCCTGGACCATGGCCGGCGATATCCGGGTCAAACTATTGCTTTCGCGGGTCGAGGACGGCGAGGGCGATCCCGGCGACGTGCTGGACGACGAACTGCTGATCGCCTGTGGTGACGGCGCGGTGCGGCTGCTGCGGGCCCAGCGCGAGGGCAAGGCGGCGCAGGACGCCGGCGACTTCGTGCGCGGCTTTCCCCTGACCCCCGGCGCGGCGCTGGTCTGATGCCCCGCTATCGCCTGGTCATCGAGTATGACGGCCGGCCCTATCGCGGCTACCAGGCCCAGGCCGAGCTGCCCAGCGTGCAGGCCTCGATCGAGCGGGCGGTGAAGGGCTTCTGCGGCCAGGACCTGCGGCTGCAGGCCGCCGGCCGCACCGACACCGGCGTCCACGCCACCGGCCAGGTGGTGCATGTCGACCTGGACAAGGACTGGCCGCCAGAGGTGGTCCGCGACGCGCTTAACGCCCACCTGGTTCCCGAGCCGATCAGCATCCTCAGCGCCGAGATCGCCGTCGGCGATTGGCACGCCCGCTTCTCGGCCAAAGAGCGCCGCTACCTCTACCGTATCCTCAACCGCAAAAGCCCGCCGGCCCTGGACCAGGGCCGGGTCTGGCATGTGAAGAAGCCGATCGACGCCGAGGCCATGCACGAAGCCGCCCAGCGCCTGATCGGCCATCACGACTTCACGACCTTCCGCGACATGCAGTGCCAGGCCAAGAGCCCGATGAAGACGCTCGATGTGGCGGCCGTCCGACGCGAGGGGGACTACCTGCTGCTGGACTTCGCCTCGCGATCGTTCCTGCACCGGCAGGTGCGGTCGATGACCGGGACCCTGGCCGAGGTCGGGGCGGGGCGGTGGACTGGAGAGGATGTGACGGCGGCGCTGGAAGCGCGGGACCGGCGGGCCTGTGGGCCTGTGGCGCCGGCGGACGGGCTTTATCTCACCGGCGTCAGCTACTAGAACCGTTCGAAATACCGCTCGATCAGCGTCTTGTAGATCGCCGTCAGCTGCCGGATTTCATCGACCGGCGCGCACTCGTTGACCATGTGCATGGTCGCGCCGACCAACCCGAACTCCACCACCGGGCACAGCGCACGGATGAACCGCGCGTCCGAGGTGCCGCCCGTTGTTGACAGCTCCGGCTCGCGGCCGGTCACCGACTTGGCGGCCTCGGCCACCAGCGTGGTGAAGTCGCCGCGCGGGGTCAGGAAGGCCTCGCCGCTCAGCAGCATCCGTACACCGACCTTGCCCTTGAACGCCGCGTCGGCCTTGGCGACCTCGGCCTCGATCCAGGCCATCAGGTCCTTGCCCTGGTGGGCCGGGTTGAAGCGGATATTGAGGCGGGCGGTGGCCTGGGCCGGGATGACGTTGGTGGCGGTGTTGCCGACGTCGAAGTTGGTGACCTCCAGGTTGGAGGGCTGGAAGCTCTCATAGCCGTCGTCCAGCACCCGGCCCTTCAGCGCGCTGAGCAGGTCGACCATCACCGGGATCGGATTGGCCGCCCGGTGGGGATAGGCGACGTGGCCCTGTTGACCATCGACCGTCAGCCAGGCGTTGAGGCTGCCCCGCCGGCCGATCTTGATCATGTCGCCGAGCTCGGCGGAGGACGACGGCTCGCCGACCACGCAATGGTCGATCACCTCGCCCTCGGCGGCCAGGGCCTCGACGACCTTGACCGTGCCGTCCAGGGCCACGCCCTCTTCGTCGCCGGTGATCAGGAAGCTCAAAGAGCCGGGGACGTCGCCGGCCGCCGCCACGGCGCTGGCGAAGGCGGCGATTGAGCTCTTCATGTCCACGGCGCCACGGCCATACAGCATCCCGTCGACCACCTCAGCCTCGAACGGGCCCTGCTGCCAGGCTCCCGCATCCCCAACGGGGACCACGTCGGTATGGCCGGCGAAACAGAGGTTGGGGCGGGCAGTCCCCTTGCGGGCGTAGAGGTTCTCGATCTCGCCGAACTTCATGCGGCGGCAGGTGAAGCCCAGCCCCTCCAGGGTGCGTTGCAGGAGGTCCATCGCGCCCTCGTCGGCGGGGGTCACCGAGGGACAGCGGATCAGGGCTTGCGCCAGGGCGATGGGATCGAGGACGCTGGTCATCAACACGCCTTAGCCGGAAACTCCGCCATGCCCAAGATCGACATCGCCGCCATCCCCGTCAGGCGCGGCAGCACCTATCCCTCGCCCTTCGACATCCCCTGCCAGGCCCGTGAGCGTCAGGCCCTGGGCGATGCGGTGGGCCTGAGCCAGTTTGGGGTCAACCTGATGACCCTGCCGCCCGGCGCCTGGACCAGCCAGCGGCACTGGCACACCGCCGAGGACGAGTTCGTCTGGATCATCCAGGGCGAGGTGGTGCTGGTCGAGAACGAGGGCGAGACGGTGCTGCGGGCCGGCGACTGCGCCGCCTTCAAGAGCGGCGTTCCCAACGGCCACCACATCCAGAACCGCTCAGGCGAGGTGGCGCTGATGCTTGAGGTGGGCACGCGCGATGATGCGAACGACGGCTGCGACTATCCCGACATCGACATGATCATCCATCCCGGCGAGGACGGCCTTTGCCGGCATCGGGACGGGACGCCCTATCCCGACTAGCTATTCGCGCAACAGATCGTTGATCGAGGTCTTCGACCGCGTCCGGGCGTCCACCGTCTTCACAATGACCGCGCAGTAGAGGCTGGGGCCCGTGCCGTGCGGGTCGGGCAGGCTGCCGGAGACCACGACGGAGTAGGGCGGCACCTGGCCGGTGTAGGTCTGGCCGGTCTTGCGGTCGACGATCTTGGTGGTGGCGGTGATGAAGACGCCCATGGAGAGGACCGAGCCCTCGCCGACGATGACCCCCTCGGCGACCTCGGCGCGGGCCCCGATGAAGCAGCCGTCCTCGATGATGGTCGGGTTGGCCTGCAGGGGCTCGAACACGCCGCCGATGCCGGCCCCGCCGGAGATGTGCACGTTCTTGCCGATCTGGGCGCAGGAGCCGACCGTCGCCCAGGTGTCGACCATGGTTCCCTCATCGACATAGGCGCCGATGTTGAGGAAGCTGGGCATCAAGACGACGTTGCGGGCCACGAAGGCCCCGCGCCGCACGATGGCGCCCGGCACGGCCCGGAAGCCGCCGGCCTCGAACCGGGCCGCGTCCCAGCCCTCGAACTTGCTGGGGACCTTGTCCCACCAGGGACCGACCGCGCCACCCATGGCCCCGGCGTGCATGACGGTGTTGGGGTTGAGTCGGAAGGAGAGCAGGGCGGCCTTCTTGAGCCACTGGTGCGTCGTCCATTCGCCGTCGATCTTCTCGGCGACGCGAGCCTGGCCGCTGTCCAGCAGCATCAGCGCCTCGTCCACGGCGGTGCGGACCGGGCCCTTGGTCTCGGTGTTGAGGGTCTCGCGAACCTCCCAGGCGGCTTCGATCTCGGTGCGGATGTCGTCGGTAAGGCTCATGCGGCGGCGTCCTGAACGCGGGCGCTGGCCAGGAACCCGGCCAGGTCGTTGGTGCGGTGATTGACGAAGGCGGCGGTCGAGTCGGCGGCGTGGGCGCCGACCAGGATGGTGGTCATGTGCAGGTCGTGGGCGGGGGCGAGGTTCTTCTCGCTGTCCTCGAAAAAGGCCGCGCCGCGGGCGTGGATGCGGTGGTCGGCGATGATCTTGGCGAAGGTCTCGGGGGCCGGCTTGGGCAGATAGTCGGCCGCCTCGATGTGGAAGGTCGCCTCGAAGAGATGATCGAGTTCCAGCGTCTCCAGCACCCGTTCGGCATGCGAGGCTGAGCCGTTGGTGAAGATCAGCCGGCGGCCGGGCAGGCGGTGCAGGGCGGCCTTCAGCGCCGGGTCGGGGGTCAGCCGCTCCATGCTGACGTCGTGAACGAAGTCGAGAAACTCGTCGGGATCGACGTCATGGTTGGCCATCAGCCCGGCCAGGGTCGTGCCGTGGCCGTGGTAGTACTTCTTCTGCAGAGCGCGGGCCTCGTCGCGCGGCAGGCCCGACAGCTTCTCGACGAAGTCGGTCATCCGCTCCTCGACCAGCCGCATATGCATCGACTCGGCCGGGTAGAGGGTGTTGTCGAGATCGAACAGCCAGGTGTCGATATGGCGAAGGTCGGCGCCCGTCATGCCCGGATCAGCGTCCCGGCGCCGTGCTCGCTGAACAGCTCGACCAGCATGGCGTGCGGCCGGCGGCCGTCGAGAATGACCACCGCTTCCACGCCCGCGTCGACCGCGGCGATGGCGGTCTCCAGCTTGGGAATCATGCCGCCGGTGGCGACGCCCGACTTGATGGCGTCGAAGGCCTGGGCGACGGTCAGCTGGCGGATGAGGTTTCCATCCTTGTCGAGCACGCCGCGCACGTCGGTCAGCAGCAGCATGCGCTTGGCCTTCAAGGCGCCTGCCACCGCGCCGGCCACGGTGTCGGCGTTGACGTTATAGGTCTGGCCGGCCTCGGAGACGCCGATCGGGGCGATGACCGGCACATAGTCCTGCTCGGCGTGGATCAGGGCCTGGATGAGGGTCGGGTCGACCTTTTTGGGCTCGCCGACGAAGCCCAGGTCCACGACCTGCTCGATCTGGCTATCGGGGTCCTTCTTGACCCGCCGGGCCTTGGTGACGGTCAGCAGCCGGGCGTCCTTGCCCGACAGGCCCACGCCGCGCACGTCCGCCTCGCGGCCGGCGATGGTGATCCAGTTGGCGATCTCCTTGTTGATCGCGCCGGAGAGAACCATTTCAGCCACTTCCATCGTGGCCTCGTCGGTGACCCGCAGGCCATCGATGAAGGTCGACTTGACGCCGGCCCGGTCGAGCATGGCCGAGATCTGCGGCCCGCCGCCATGCACTACGACCGGATGCACGCCGAGCAGCTTGAGCAGCACCGCATCGGCGGCGAACAGCTTGGCTACGGCCTCCTCGCCCATGGCGTGGCCGCCGTACTTGATGACCACGATCTCGCGGTCATAGCGCTGGATGAAGGGCAGGGCCTCGGCCAGGGTCTTCGCCGTGGCCCAGCCGGCCTCTTCGGTCTTGTCACTCACGGCTTTCGACGGCCTCCAAACTCAGAGGGGTTCCGATACCGGACGAGAGCCCCCCTGTCACGCATCCCCCTGTCGTCCTGGCCCGCAATTGGCTAGCTTCGCCCCACTGATTTGGGGAGAGCGTCATGCGCCGTCTGATCCTGGCCTTGGGCCTGGCTATCGCAACCTTCCTTGGCTTTGGGGCTGCCGGCACGGCCGCCCAGGCCGGCGTGGTGGCGGTGACCGCCGCCCGCCTGCTGGACGTGGCCAGCGGCAAGTACATCGACAAGCCGGTGGTGGTGATCACCGACGGCCGCATCACCGCGGTTGGCAAGCTGGGTGAAGTCACAATCCCCGCCGGGGCCGAGCGGGTCGACCGGCCGAACCTGACCCTGCTGCCGGGCCTGATCGACATGCACGTTCACCTGGACAGTTCGCCCCTCTACGGCGGCTACAACGACCTGCGCTTCACCGACAGCTTCTGGGCCGTGGTCGGAACCAAGAATGCCGAGGCCACTCTGCAGGCCGGCTTCACCACGGTCCGCAACGTCGGCTCCGACAACTACAATGACGTCGCGCTGATGGAGGCGGTCGACGAGGGCATCATCCAGGGCCCGCGCATCATTCCGGCCACCTACCTGATCGGCGCCACCGGCGGTCACTGCGACACCACCTACCTGCCGCCCTCGCTGAACCAGACGGCGGGCGGGGTCATCGACGGGCCTGAGGAAGGCCGCAAGATGGTCCGCAAGCTGAAGAAGTACGGCGCCAAGGTGATCAAGATCTGCGCCACCGGCGGGGTGTTCTCCAACGACGCGGTGGGCGTCCAGCAGATGGACCTGGACGAGATCAAGGCCATCGTCTCCGAGGCCCACATGCTGGGCCTGAAGGTCGCCGCTCACGCTCACGGCCCCGAGGGCATCAAGGCGGCCATCCTGGGCGGGGTCGACACCATCGAGCACGCCAGCCTGGTCGACGACGAGGGCATCAAGCTGGCCCTGAAGTACGGGACCTACTTCGGGATGGACATCTACAACACCGACTACACCCAGGCCGAGGGGGCCAAGAACGGGGTCCGCGAGAGCGAGCTGAAGAAGGACCGCGACATCGGCGAGATACAGCGCCAGAACTTCTGCAAGTCGCTGAAAGCCGGCGTGAAGATGATCTTCTCGACCGACGCCGGCATCTACCCGCACGGCGACAACGCCAGGCAGTTCGCGGTCATGGTCCGCTACTGCGCCACACCCCTGCAGGCCATCCAGTCGGCCACCCTCAACGCCGCCGCGGCGCTGGGCCAGGAGGGCGATGTCGGCCAGGTCGCCGTCGGCCGTTACGGTGACCTGATCGGCGTCGAGGGCGACCCGCTGGTCGATGTGAGCGTGCTGGAGAAGGTCCCCTTCGTCGTGAAGGGCGGCGTGGTTATCAAGGGTTAGAGCAGGGCGGCCAATCGGGCCGCCAGCGCCGCGCGGTGGCTGACGCCTGTCTTGAGATACAGGTTGCGGATCTGGGTGCGGACCGTCGCCAATGAGACCAGACGGGCCCTGGCGATATCCGGGGGCGTAACGCCGCGGGCCAGCTGTATGGCCACTTCCGCCTCCGCCTGGGTCAGCCCGAACGAGACCTGCAGCACAGGCTCGGGACGGCCTTCCAGGGCTGGGCGACCGCGCGAGGTGACCAGCACCCTGACGGGAAGATTGGCCGCCCAGTCCTCGCGAATGAGCGGCGTAATGTCGAGCACCAGCGCCGGGCCGGTTTCGACGGGGATCAACAGGGTGGTCGCCTGATCGGCGTCCGCCTGGCCGACCGCCAGCCGGCGAATGGTGGCGGTCAGGTCGGGCCCCGCGGAGGCCGCCTGTAGCCGTCCGCCGCTGATGACCAGCCCGCGGTCTTGGTCGAGCAGGGACCGTGCGCAGGGGGTCATGGCCCGCACCCGGGCCTGGGCGTCACAGAGAAAGGCGGCGATGCCCACGGTGTTGAGCGCACCGATTGCCTGCGCCGCATCGTACGCCTCTATGGCCTTCTCACTACTCATACGCCACAGCCCACCAAAATAGGCGTTGCCGCTCGCCTCTCCGTACTGACTATTCCTCCCTGGGGGCGGCTGCGTCGGCCGGATGGCCGAGCCGGATGGCCTATCCCCAGGCCAACAGGGGTGGATGGCGCGTCAGTGAAATCGGAGTCTGAGCCTTCCACGCCGCTTGCCCCGGGCGAAATGCGCACGCTGATTTTTGGCAGCCTCGTCGGCATGCCGCTGCTGGCGGGCGTCACGCTTTACGTGCAGGTGACTTTTTCGCCGCTGGTGGCGCCGCGACTGATAATCCCCTGGCTCGCAACGGCATGGGGTGACCTGGCGGTCTGGAGCGCCGCTATCATCGCCTTGGTGCTGCTGCGTCCCGGTCGAGGGCAGGTCGAACGGTACTGGACGCCTTTTGGACGACGGTTGGTGGACGTCTGGTCGCTGTTGGTCGTGACCGGTGTCTGGGTGTTTATGCCGCCGAGCGGCCCCGAACTGCGTCTGCTGATGACCGTGCTCTGCATGTCCTACATCATCGTCACCATGCTGGGCGGCGCGGAGACCGCCCACTCGCCGGATCTGGCCATCGTGGCGGTCCTGGCTTCGCTGGCCGCCTTCTTCCTGTCGATCCATCAACCCTACGGCCTGGCCCTGGCCGTCTTCCTGGCCTGGTACGGGATCACCGCACTGATCCTGCGTCGCTTCATTCAGCGGGCCCTGTCCCAGGCCAGGGAGGGCCGCGCCGCCAGCGAGGCGGCCCTGCGGCTGACGGCGGCCGAACGCGACGCCCGCACCAGCTTCATCCGCGCCGCATCCCATGACCTGCAGCAGCCCATCCAGGCCGCCAGCCTCTATGTCGAGCAGGCGCTGACCGCTGACGATCCTCAGGATCGCCAGATCGCCACCCTCGGCGCGCGCAACGCCTTTGCCTCCACCCAGGCTCTGCTGGAGACCATGCTGGATCATCTGCGGCTGGAGGCTGGGGCCATGCCTGTGCGTCTGGCCGATACGCCGGTCGGGTCGCTGTTCGCCCGGGTGGTGGAAGCCCATGCTCCGGCCGCCCAGGCCGCGGGGATGCGACTCAAGGCCCTGCCCACCGGCTTGAAGGTGGTCGCCGACCCCGAGCTGGCCGTACGGGCGCTGGGCAATCTGGTGGGCAATGCCGTCAAGCATGCCCGGGGCGAACGCATCCTGCTCGCCGCTCGACGGCGCGGGGACGGCCAGGTCGACCTGTGGGTGCTGGATGACGGCGAGGGCGTGTACGGGGGAATCGAGGGCCTGTTCGAGGATTTCAGCCAGGGCGCGGACGTCGAGGAGCGAGGCGGCTTTGGCCTTGGCCTGTCGTCGGTGCGGCGGTTCAGCGGTCTGATGGGCGGCCGCGCCGGCCACGAACCAGGCTGGCGGAACGGCGCGGCCTTCTTCGTCCGGCTCAAGGAGGCTGAATGCGCCTCTGCCTGATCTGCGATGACCATGCCCTGGTGCGGGATGCGGTGACGGCCCTGGTGCGCCGCCGCTGGCCCGATGCGGAAATCCTGCAGGCGGCGGACTTCCCGTCGGCCTGGCAGCTGGCCGCGCGCGGGCCGGAGCTGTGCCTGGTCGACCTGACCATGCCCGGCGCCGCGCCGCTGGAGGGGGTGTCGGGGGTCGTGGCCGCCGCGCCGGAAACCCGGCTGCTGGTGCTGACCGGCCAGGACGACGACGCCCTGATGCTCGACCTGCTGAGGCTGGGCGTCGCCGGCTTCGCGTCCAAGACCCTGGCGCCGGCCGTGCTGGCCGCGGCGATTGAGCTGGTGGTGGCGGGAGGGCGCTATCTGCCGCCGCGCCTGGCCGAGCTGGCCCCCGCTGCATCCGTGGCGCCCGCCCCGCCCAAGGCCTGGGCCACCCCAGCCGTTACCGATCGTCAGTTGATGGTGCTGCGGCTGTTGGCCCAGGGGCTGTCCAACAAGCAGATAGCCCGCGACCTCGACCTGTCGCCGGCCACGGTCAAGACTCATGTGGCCACGCTGATCGCCATCGTCGGAGCGACGAACCGCACCGAGGCGGCGGCCCGGGCGCGAGCGCTGGGGTTGCTCTAGAAGCTCAGCCCGCAGGCCGCGAGGATCTCGGCGCGCAGCTCCGGCAGGCCGGTTCCCTTTTCCGAAGACGTGGCCAGCACGCGCGGGAAGGCGGCGGGCCGCTTGCGGATGGACGCCTCGCTGCGCTCGACCACGGCCTCGACCTCGGCCGGCTTGATCTTGTCGGCCTTGGTCAGGATGATCTGGTAGGAGACCGCCGAAGTGTCCAGGGCGTCCATGGCCTCGCCGTCCACCTCCTTGAGGCCGTGGCGGGCGTCGATCAGCAGGTAGACCCGCTTGAGGTTTGGCCGGCCGCGCAGGTAGGCGCGTCCCAGGTTCTGGAAATCCTTGACCTTGCTCTTGGAAGCCCGGGCGAAGCCGTAGCCCGGCAGGTCGACCAGCCGAAGCACCTCGTCCAGCAGGAAGAAGTTGATCTCCCGCGTGCGGCCCGGCTCGTTGGAGGCCCGTGCCAGGTATTTCTGGTTCACCAGCCCGTTGATCAGGCTGGACTTGCCGACGTTGGAGCGGCCGGCGAAGGCCACTTCCGGCAGGTCGGCCGGCGGCAGGCCGTCCATGGCCACCGCCCCCATCATGAAGGCGACGGGGTGGGAAAACCGGACACGGGCGGCCTCGATGTCGTCGTCGGTGAAGCTCACCCTGGCGCCGCCTGGCCCCGGATACGGGCGATGAAGTTGTCGATCGGGTTATCCACTTCCAGCCGGTGCATGATCACATACTGCTGGAGGATCGAGAGCACGTTGGACCAGGTCCAGTAGAGCAGCAGCCCGACCGGATAGACCGCCATGATGAAGGCGAAGATGATCGGCATCAGCTGGAACATCTTCTGCTGCATGGGATCGGGGGCCGGCGGATTCATCGAGGTCGTCAGCCACATGGTGAAGCCATAGAGGATGACCATCACCCCGATGTGCAGATTGGTGTCCAGCAGCGTACCGATGAACGGGGCCGATGCGGGGTCCCAGGGAATGAGGCCGAACAGCTTCCAGATCGTGGTGCTGTCGCGCGACGACAGGTCCTGGATCCAGCCGTAGAAGGGCGCCTGGCGCATTTCGATGGTGGTCGACAGCACCTTGAAGAAGGCCAGGAAGACCGGGATCTGCACCAGGATCGGCAGGCAGCCGACCATAGGATTGACCTTCTCGCGCTGATACAGCGCCATGGTTTCCTGCTGCTGCTTGGCCGGGTCGTCCTTGTACTTTTCCTTGATGGCGTTCATCGGCTCCTGGAGCTTGCGCATCTTGGACATCGACTCGTAGCTCTTGTTGGCCAGCGGGAAGAGCGCCCCGCGAACGAGCACGGTCATGAGCAGGATGGCGACGCCGAAGTTGCCGACCAGCTTGTAGAGCCAGTCCAGGGCCGTGAAGAACGGCTTGGTCAGGAAGAACAGCTTGCCCCAGTCCACCGCGTCCTCGAACCGCGGCAGGGCGGCGGCGCCGGCCGGATAGCCCTTCTGGTAGCCGGCCAGTACTTCGCGGGTCTTGGCCCCGGCAAAGAACCGGGTGGTCTCGGTGATCGGTTGGCCGACGGCGATGGCGCGCGGTTGGCCGGTCATCTGGGTGGCGTAGACGTCGGCGCCCTGCACCTGTTGGTAGACGTAGTCGCCCTGCATGGCTTCGTTCTGCGGCGGCGCCAGGGCGGTCAGCCAGTATTTGTCGGTGATGCCGATCCAGCCGCCCGTGCTCTTG
Organism: Caulobacterales bacterium; assembly: GCA_038236615.1. Classification (GTDB taxonomy): domain Bacteria; phylum Pseudomonadota; class Alphaproteobacteria; order Caulobacterales; family Caulobacteraceae; genus Caulobacter. Next base: position 6,280 of record JBBRZO010000010.1, on the reverse strand, counting down.
TGGTTCAGCTTGTCGGCGTCCTTTTCCTTCTGCCAGGGCTTGAAGTACTTGAGCATCGACAGCTCGAAGTGGCCCGCGCTGCCGAACATGCCGACGGCGCCTGTGTGGGCGTACTGGTTCTTCTGCAGATCGTCAGGCAGGCCGCGGCGGATGATCAGGGCGCGCGGCGTCAGGGTGACGGGCACGGTCCCGTTGTTCACGACCGTGTCGCTGACGGTGAACATGTAGCGGTCATCGACACTGAGGGTGCGGGTGAAGACCAGGCCCTGCGGCGAGGCATAGGTCAGCACCACCGGCTTGCCGGGGGCCAGCACGTCGCCGGACGTATGCTGCCAGACGGTGTTCTGGTCGGGCAGGCCGGGGACGTTCTCGGCTTTCCAGCCGAACTCGGCGTACCAGCTGTTCTGGGCGCCGACCGGGCGCAGCAACTCGACCGGCGAGGGGTCCTTCAGGGCGACCTTATACTGCTTGAGGAACAGGTCGTCGAAGCGGCCGCCGTTCAGGCTGACCGAGCCGGACAGGGTGCTGGTGGCGATCGGCACCCGCTGGCTCTGCTTGAGGGCGTCGGCGCGGGACGTCACTGGAACCGGCGCAATGGCGTCGGGCGACTTTGCCGCCTGGGCCTTCTGGGCGGCGGCGACGCGCTGGGCCTCGGCCTCGCGCTGCTTGGCCTGCGGTCCCATGACGAAGACTTGGTAGCCCATCAGCATGACCACGGCGATCGCGATGAAGGCGATCCAGTTGCGGTTTTCGTCTTGCATACGGAAAATCAGCCGAGGTCTGAGGGCGCCGCGTTGGCGGCAGAGGAAGTAAGGGCCGGGGCAGGGGCGGCGAGGCTTAACAGCGCGCTTTTCACGTCGTCAAGCAGACGGCTCCAGTCCCGCGACGGGGTTCCGGCGCGGGCGATGAACACATAGTCGCGGCCGGGGGCTGCATGAAGGGGCAAAAGCGCGCGGGCGGCCTCGCGGAGGCGTCGTTTGGCTCTATTTCGCACGACAGAGCCGCCAACCCGCTTGGTGGCGGTGAAGCCGGCGCGCACCAGCGGCTCGCCGTCGGCCCGATCGCGGGCCTGCACAACGACCGCGCCCCGCGCGCAACTGGGCGCGCGGGCGGCTGCCAGGAAGTCTGGCCGCTTGCGGATTCGCTCGATGGGGAAGTCGGCCTTGGTCAAGGCCTGAGCCTAGGCTCTGTCGGCTAGGCAGTCAGGCGCTTGCGGCCACGGGCGCGGCGGCGCTGGATGACCTTGCGGCCATTCTTGGTGGCCATGCGCGAGCGCCAGCCGTGACGGCGCTTGCGCACGAGTCGGGACGGCTGAAAAGTCCGCTTCACGATGTGGCTCCAAAGTCTGAGTGCGCCAATCCCTGCGGGGGCGGCGAAATGAGGGGCGGTGGATAAGGGAAGGGGCGGACGGTGTCAACCGGAGTCGGGGCGGGCGCGCGGAGTTTGGTGCTGGGCGGGCGGGAGATACCCAGCTGCGCGGTGACCCTCGCCCCAGCTTTTCCCCTCGCCAAGTCATGCCTCCCGGCTTGGCTAAGAGCAGCGGAGATTTAGGCTAAAGGCCCGAGCCAGTCAAAGCTAGGGAACGATCACCGCCTTGCCGATCACCTGACGGCCCGCCAGAAGTTCGAACGCCTCGCGCCAGTTCTCCAGCGGGACCTCGGCATGCACGCGGGGCTTCACGGTTCCGGCTACGGCCATGGCCCAGATGGCGGCCTGATTCTCGCGGCCGCGCTCGGGGAACTGGCGACCGTATTCACCGGCCCGCACGCCCACGACCGAGAAGCCCTTGATCAGCGGCATGTTGACCGAGATCGTCGGAATCCGCCCCGAGGTGAAGCCGATGACCAGCAGCCGGCCGTCGAAGGCGATGCAGCGGACGCTCTCGTCGAAGACGTCGCCGCCGACCGGGTCATAGATAATGTCGGCCCCGCGCCCGCCGGTGATCTCCTTGACCTGCTCGCGGAACCCGTTCGTGACGTTCAGCACTGCGTCGGGGGCGTACTCGTCCTGCAGGACCTTGAGCTTGGCGTCGCTGGCCGAGGTGGCGATCACCCGGGCGCCCATCATCTTGGCCATGTCGACGGCCGCCAGGCCCACGCCACCGGCCGCGCCGTGCACCAGCACCCAGTCGCCGGGCTGCAGGTTCCCGCGCCGCACCAGCCCGACATAGGCGGTGATGTAGGCCGCGCCATAGCCGGCGGCCTGGGCGAAGCTGAGGCGTTCAGGCTTGGCTTTCAGCGAGGCGGCCGGAAGGATGGCGAATTCGGCGAACCCGCCCAGCTTGGCGCCGCCGACGATGGCCTGGCCGACCGACCAGCCCTCGACGCTGGGACCCAGGGCTGCGATCTCGCCGGAGAGTTCCATGCCAAGGCCAAACGGCAGCGGCGGCTTCATCTGGTATTCGCCGCGGGTCATCAGCAGATCCGGGAAGTTGACCCCGGCGGCCTTGACCCTGACCAGCACCTCGCCGGGACCTGGCGCCGGGACTGGGATGTCCTGCAGGCTGACGCCCTCGTAGTCCGGCCCCAGGCGGTCGACGATCAGGGCCCTCATGCGGCAGTGGCGTCGTAGGCGGTCCGCACCAGTCCGGCGATCTCGCGGCAGGCGGCGTCGGCGGCGGGGACGGCGCCGGTCATGGCGGTGAAGGCGTGGGTCAGGCTGTCATAGCGTCGATAGCTGACCGCCACGCCCGCCTCGCGCAGCTGTTTGGCGTAGGCCTCGCCCTGGTCGACCAGCGGATCGAAGCCGGCGGTGGCGATTACAGCAGGGGCCAGGCGCGCCAGGTCGCCAGCCCGGATCGGCGACAGGCGCGGATCGGACGGATCGTCGCCGGCGCTCATATAGTGGCCCATGAACCAGTTCATGGTGTCGCGCGACAACGGCCAGGTTTCGCCGAACACCGTCATGGACGGGGTCTCGGACGCCACGTCCACGGCTGGATAGATCAGCAGCTGCAGCACCGGCTGCGGCTCGCCGGCAGCCTTGAGGTCCTGGGCGATGATGGCGGCGAAGTTGCCACCCATGGAATCGCCGCCGATGGCCGCCAGCCCTGGCGGCGCGCCGAAGCGGGCGGCGTTGTCGCGAGCCCAGCGATAGGCGGCCAGGACATCGTCCAGACCGGCGGGAAAGCGATATTCCGGCGCCAGGCGATAGTCCACCGACAGCACCGGGCAGCGGACGATGCGGGCCAGGATCGAACAGAAGGCCTCGCACATGTCGAGGTCGCCGATCACCCCGCCGCCCATATGGGCATAGACCAGGGTCGGGGCCTGCGGATCCTGGTCGGCCGGGCGATAGATGCGGGCCTTCAGCTCACCGGCCGGGCCGGGGATGCTGACCGCCTCGACCCGCACGTCCGGTTCCAGCCTGCCGGAAACGGCGACAAGGCCGGCGGCGCTGCCGGCCCGGGCCTCTTGCGGGCTCAGGGTCGACATGGCGGGCGCGCTCCGGGCGCCGGCGGTCAGGAATTGCAGGCGGGGATCGAGCGTGCGGCCGGCGACATAGACCGCCGTGCCGCCTGACAGGGCCCGCAGGATCGGGGTCGGCAGGGACAGCAGGCGGGCCAGAACGAAGCGCTGCACATTGAAGCGCGGGACGGTAGGGGAGGCCATGGGCGGCTTCCTAGGGCGCGAGCTGGGGCAGGGCCGGCAGGCCGCCGAGGATCAGGCTGACGGCGAACCGGGCGGCGGCGACGGTGTCGACAGGCCGGCGCAGCAGCATCTGCTCACCGATTTCCCGGGCGATGGCGATGGCGGCGGCCGCCAGATACTCGGCGTCGACCCGGGGCGCGTCACCGCGCTCCATGGCCACCAGGAAGGCGCCGGTGACCTCTTCGTAGACCCGCTCCATTTCCGGCGTCTGCACCTGCATGTGCGGCTGGCGCTCGCCGGGAGGGCGCTTGGCCTGCCAGCTTTCGTGCTCGTCGGCGATGAAGTCGAAATAGGCCTGGATGGCGGCGCGGATATAGGCCTCGAAGCTGTCGGTCTGGCTGAAGCAGGCGCGCAGGATCGGCCGGAACCGATGAGCGCCGTCGTCGGCCAGGGCCTCGAACACCTCCTCTTTCGAGCGGTAGTAGTTATAGAAGGTGCCTGCCGCGAGACCGGTGCGGCGGATGATGTCGCGCACGGTGGCGACCTCGTAGCCCAGCTCTCCGAACACCTCGCGGGCCGCGTCCAGAATGGCGCGCCGGTTGGCCAGCTTGGTCTGCTCGCGTTTGCCGGCGGTAAGGGAGATCACCTGACTCATCACTGTAACGCTAGCAGGTCGAAGGGGAGGGCGGGAAGAGCTTGCTAGGCCTTGGCCGCCTCGCGGGCTCTGGCTGACACCGGCAGGGCATAGCCCGCCGCCCGGGCCCGCTTCTCGCCCGCCGCGATCTCCTTCTTCAGGTCCACGCAGTAGTGGTTGAAGTCGACCTGGATCGTGTGGCGCGCGGCCTTGTAGTAGCCGCCCAGATAGAAGGCCTCGTCCTTGGCGGTGACCTTTTCCATCTCCGCCTTGGCCGGCGGCCTGTAGCGGCCGGTCAGGTAGGCGGCGACCAGCTTGGACTGCTGCTCGGCGAAATTGACCAGGGTCGGCAGGGGCTGGGCCAGCGCCATGAAGAACAGGTTGTCGACACCCGCCTTCATCATCCGCTTGTAGAGCGGGAAGCGGTGCTCGGCGTCCGGCTTGAGGTCGGGGTCGCTGAAGAAGGGGAAGCGCATGTCGTAGCCGGTGGCGAAGACGATGGCGTCGACATCCTCGACGCTGTCGTCGGCGAAACGCACCCGTTTGCCCTCGAGCGCCTTGATCGCCGGCTTGAACTTGATGTCGCCGCAGCCGGCCCGGGTGAGGAACTCGCCGCTGACCGAGGGGTGGGCCGACAGGGGCTCGTGGTCGGGCTTGGGCAGGCCGTAGTCTTCCATATTGCCCAGCGACTTCTTGATCGCCGCGCGGGCCAGGGCCGTCCCCAGCTTGCGGGGCATCCAGGCCGGCATGGCGCTTTTGTCGGCCGGCTTGCCGTTCATGTATTTGGGCAGCACCCAGACCCCGCGCCGGGCCGAGACCCAAAGGTTCCTGGCGATGGGGCGCTGGGCCAGCTCGCTGGCGATATCCATGGCCGAGTTGCCCATGCCCACGACCACGACGTTCTTGCCGCGCATATCGACCGGATCGAAGGGGTCGCTGTAGGCGTGGCTGTGGAAGGCCGGGCCGTCGAACGTGCCCTCATAGTCGGGGATGCGAGGGCTCCAGTGGTGGCCGTTGGCGACGATCAGCACGTCGTAGAGGTTCACCGGGCCGGTCGAAAGAGTCACCTTCCACAGGCCCTCGGCGGTGCGCTCGGCGCTTTCGACCCGGGTGTTGAAGGTGATGGTGGGACGCAGGCCGAAGTGGTCGACATAGTCCTTGAAATACTGGTGCAGCTGGGCGTGGTGGGGGAAGTCGGGCCAGTCGGCCGGGACGGGGTAGTCCTCGAAGGCCAGGCGCCACTTGCTGGTGTCGATATGCAGGCTTTCGTAGCAGGCCGACAGGCCATTGGGGTTCTTGAAATACCAGTTGCCCCCGACCTCGTCCGACATCTCGAAACAGTCGTAGGGGATGCCGGCGTCCTTAAGCCGCTTGGCCGTGGTGAACCCCGAGCAGCCGGCGCCGATGATGCAGACCTTGGGCAGGGCGGGCATGGCGCGCTTCCTCACATTATCGCTGTTCAGGAAATCCTGGCAGGCGTTGACGCGAGCGTAAAGGGCGCCCCAACGTCACACTTGACCGGTCAGGGCTATTGCGGCGGGGCGATGCAGTTGTTGACGCACTGGCCCCAGCGGACCGGGCACTGATCGTCGGCGCCGGACAGGCAGAAATAGTAGCTCTGGGCGCAGGCGGTCCGGCAGGCGCTGGTGTCAACCGGCGGGGCGGCCGGGGCGGTCGGGATGATCAGCGGGAGCGGGGCCTCAGGCTCGGGCGCCGCGCCCTCCGGCCCGCGGAGGCGAGCCTTGTTCGCATCCGGCGCCACGACGGCGATGCGCTTTTCCTGCGCCGAGGCCGAACCGGCCAGGGCCAGGACCATCACGATGACGAACAGACCACGCATGAGGGCCAGGGTGCGGCGCGGCGGTTAATGTCTCGTTAACCACGTTTTTGGGGCGCCGACGATGCAACCTCACAGCCGTCATCCAAGGCCGTGTGCCTAGGATCCCCCCGTCCGCCCCATGGGCAGCAGACCCTCCACCGGTAGGCGTAGTTTTGAAGAGTTTTCCGCGAGCGGAACGCGGGAACCAATGCCCAACGCCAAGGCTGACCGCGGGGG
>JBBRZO010000009.1:0-192305 GCA_038236615.1 Caulobacterales bacterium | reverse complement strand
TGAGACTGTCGCTCTGGAACAGACACAACGGGGCTGGACGCTCTGGTTCTACGCTCAGCCTATCGGCATCCTCGATCACACCGGCCAGCGACTGTTACCCATGCAACCGGGCTAAACCGTTACCCATCTATCCGCTGGACATATTTGCCGTCACTTATCCCCGCCTGTTCAGCCAGGCTTCTCGGTCCAGCCGCCAGACCTGGCCCAGGCCCTCGCCGTACACATAGGCCTTGGAGATGGTGTCGATCAGCACCGCGCCCTGCTTCTCCTTGACCCGCCCGGAGGCCGTGTTCTCCACCGCGTTGTCCAGCCAGAGATACGGCCAGCCCAGCGTCTCGAAGGCGTAGCGGGTCACGCACTCGGCGGCCTCGGCCATCAGGCCCTGCCCCTGGTGCGCACGGGCCAGCCAGAAGCCTCGCATCTCACGGGTGACCCCGTCGTCGGGCCACAGGTCGATGCGGCCGATCAGCTCGGCCTCCCGCCCGCGCGGCGTGATCACCCAGAAGAACTTCTCGCCCCGTTCGCGCTGCGCCAGGCACATCCGGGTGTGGGTCAGCGCGCCATCGTCGGGATAGGGCCAGGGAATCTGACCGGTCATGTAGCGGATGATTTCCCAATGCGGGAATTCGCGCTGGATGGCCGGGACGTCGTCGAGCGCCAGCGGCCGCAGGGTCAGGCGGTCGGTGTGCAGGGTCGGGGTTTCAGGCAAGGGCGGCATGGTCTGAAGTCTCCAGAGCCGGCGGCCGCGCTCCGCTCTGGAAGCCCCGACCGAAACCGGCGGGGCTGATAGGGGATTGTGGCTAGTGCGTTTCGCCCAGCCGACAACATCCCCGCCCCGAAGGCGTGGTGCTACCGACCGAATTCTCGAACCGACGAACCATGGCCTGAGCATAACCCAGGATTGCTAGAGAGTCAGCACCACCTTCACGCAGTCGCCATGATGCTGCTCGGCGATCGCCGTATTGATCTCGGCGAAGGCATAGGTCTTCACCAGCTTCTCCAGCGGCAAGCGCCCCGCTCGCCAGTGGTCGATCAGCACCGGCAGGAAGGCGTCAGGGTCGCTGTCGCCCTCGATGATGCCGCGCACCGTTTGGCCGAAGGTCAGCACGCTGCCCAGGTCTCCCGGCATGGGCGTGCCAGGGGCCGGGATGCCGACGATGCCCAGCACGCCCTTGGGGGCCAGGGCGGCCATGATGGCGGTCAGGGTGTCGCCGCGGCCGGTGGTGTCGAAGGCGTAGTCGACGCCCTGGGGCAGGATGGCGCGGACGGCGGCGGCCAGGTCCTTCTCGGCGTTGGGATCAATGACGTGGGTGGCGCCCAGCTCCGTGGCCAAGGCCCTCCGGGCGGCGTGCGGCTCGACGACAATGATGGTCCCGCAGCCCTGGATGACCGCGCCCATGACCGCCGACAGGCCCACCGCCCCGCCGCCGGTGATCAGCAGGGATGAGCCGGCCGGGCAGGCCAGGGCCAGCATGATGCCGCCCGCCCCGGTCTGGATGCCGCAGCCCAGCGGCGCGGCAAGCTCGAACGGAATATCGGCGGGCAGTTTCAGGACATTGGTCTCGTAGGCCAGGGCGTAGGTGGCGAAGGACGACTGGCCGAAGAAGTTGGACGACACCGCCGTGCCGTCCTGGGCCAGGGCCTTGGAGCCGTCGGGCCGCATGCCGATGTAGTTCAGCATGGGCATGGAATAGCAGTAGGCCGGATCGCCGCTCTTGCAGCGGTCGCATTGGCCGCAGGAGCGGAAGGTGATGGCCACCCGGTCGCCCGCCGCGACCTTGGTCACGCCTGAGCCGACCTTCTCGACCACGCCCGCGCCCTCATGACCCAGCACCGCCGGCATCGAGAACGGCATGCCCCCTTCGCGCGCCACCAGGTCGGTGTGGCAGACCCCGACGGCGGCGATGCGGATCAGGATTTCGTCGGGCCGGGGATCGTCCAGCTCGACGGTTTCCAGGGTGAAGTCGGCGCCGGGGGCGCGGGCGACGGCGGCGGTGACTTGCATGGCTCAGGCGTCCCAGAAATCGAAGGTCTTGTTGTCGAGCGCCTGCAGGCAGCCGCCGCGGGTCATGGTCAGGAACAGGGCGTCGCCCCGCTCGGTGCGCTCGACGACCATGGCCGAGAACACCCCCAGCATGATGCCGGCGAGGCTGTAGCGCCGGTAGTCAGTCCAGCAGCGCTCGAAGTCGTAGTCCCTGACGCCCAGCCGCACCAGTTCGGCGTGATAGAGGCCGATCAGCTCGCGCTCGTTCTCGCGGCGCAGCTGCGGCGAAATGCCGGCGCTGAGGAAGTAGGCCGCGTCGCTGACGCCCGGGCCGAGCGCCAGGGTCTGCCAGTCCAGCGTCCCCATCCGCCGGCTGCCGCCCTGGATGTCGAACAGGATGTTGTCGAGGCGGAAGTCGCCATGCTGCACGGTGCGCGGCGTCGAGCGGTCGGCGCCCGAGGCGGCCATCGCCGCCGGCAGCCGCTCGATCAGCTTGAGCAGTTCCGGCTCCAGCAGGCCCTGGTAGCGATCCTGGAAGCCGGCGATGACGGCGGGCAGCATCTGGGTCACCATCGGCATGGTCTTTTCGCCGGCGGTCAGCCACTCAGCCTGCTCCAGGCTGGCGTCGCCCCAGCGCGGGGCGTGCAGGGCGGCGGCTTCCAGTAACGCGGTGCGGGCGTCTTCCAGCGAGCAGCCTTCCAGCTGGTCGCCCTGCCGGGCCGGGCCGAGGTCTTCGAAGATCAGGGTGAAGTCGTTGGTCTCAGGGTTCAGCCCGGCATAGTAGGCCTGCGGAGTGATGATCCCGACCGTGTGGGCGATCTCGCGGTAGAAGCTGACCTCGCGCAGATAGAGGCCCATGCCCGCGCCGGTGGCCTTGCTGACCGGATCGGCGGCGGGGAACTTGCCCACCACGCTGGCCGGCGCATCGGGCGGCGGCGCGTCGTAGGTCAGGGCGAAACGAAAGCTGTCCCCGACCAGGCCGTTGCCGACCGGCTTGCCGGTGATGGCGGTGACCCGACCTTCCGGCAGCACACCGGAAGCCCGCAAAGCGGCGGTCATCCATTCGGCGTCGATCTGGTCCGGGCTAACCGCGATGGCTGGCGCCTGCATGCGTTTCAGTCTCCCCGCAGCCGGCGGCGTCTCCGCGCCGCCCGGCCCCTACGCGTTACTAGGTTCTCAAGCCATCTTGAAGCGGATTGGCACGCTCTTGGGTCCGCAGACGAAGCTGGCCTGGGTCCGGGTGGGGGTTCCGTTCAGCTCGACGCTCTCCAGCCGGGGCAGCAGCTCCTCCCACAGAATGCGCATCTCCATGCGGGCCAGATGCTGGCCCAGGCACACATGGGCGCCGTAGCCCAGCGCCACATGCTTGTTGGGCGTGCGCTGGATGTCGTACTTGAAGGGGTCGGTGAACACCGCCTCGTCGCGGTTGCCGGACGGATAGCAGAGCATCAGCCAGTCGCCCTTGGCGATCTTCTGGCCCGCGACTTCAGTGTCCTCGGTGGCCGTGCGCATGAAATGCTTCACCGGCGTCACCCAGCGGATCGATTCCTCGACATGGCCGGGTATCAGCGACGGATCCGCCTTCAGCTTAGCGAACTGCTCGGGGTTCTCGCACAGCGCCCACAGGCCGCCGGCGGTGGTGTTGGAGGTGGTGTCGTGGCCGGCGGTGGCGGCGATGATGTAGTAGCTCATCGCTTCCAGGTGGCCGAGCGGCTGGCCGTCGATCTGGCCGTTGGCGATCACACTGGCCAGATCGTTGCGCGGATTGGCCCGGCGATCCTCGGTCATGGCGTTGAAATAGGTCATGAAGTCGATGACCGTGTTCTGGACGTCCTGCAGCCCCTGGTCGACGTCGGTGACCGCCTTGCCCGAACGGTTGACGTCCGGGTCGGCGCTGCCGAACAGCTCCTGGGTCAGCTTGAGCATGCGCGGCTCGTCGATCTCGGGGACGCCCAGCACCTCCATGATCACGTGCAGCGGGTAGAGGAAGGCGATGTCCCGGGCGAAGTCGCAGGTTCCGCCACTGGCCGCCATGCGGTCGACGAAGCCGCGGGCGATCTCGCGGATGCGGGCCTCCAGACCGCGCAGGTTCTGGGGCAGGAACCAGCCCTGGGTCAGGCGGCGGTAGGCGAAGTGGTCGGGGTTGTCCATCTGCACCAGCGAGCGGACCAGGTGGGGCGAGCCGCCGGTCATCTGCTTGACCTTCAGGTCGGCCTCGATGGTGGTGATCACGGTGGAGCGGTCGCCGTTATGGAAGGTGTCGTTCAGCCGCTCGATGGTCTGGATGTCGGCGAAGCGGGTGACCACCCAAAAGGGATCGAAGCCCTCCGGCTGAGCCTGGGCCAAAGGCGCCTCCCGGCGAAGCGTGGTGAAGGCCGCGTCGATGCGGTCGCCGTCAGCATAGGCCTTGGGGTCGACAATGGTGGCGGCGAGTTCGGGGGAGATCATCGTCCTGGGCCTTCCCTTGAGTTGTTCTTGGCGCGGGGCCGGTTCAGGCTCGCAACGCCGACTACGGCTAGCATTTACTTGCTAGTCGGCCAACAAATAAGTTAGGGAAAATACGTGCCCCAGCTGATCGACATCCCCGGCGTAGCGCGCCGCACCCAGGCCGAGCGCCGGGAGGAATCGGGCCGCGACCTCTTGCAGGCCGCCATCCGCGTGGTCGCCGACGAGGGCGTCAGCGCCGCCACCTTCGAGGCCATCGGCAGGCGGGCGGGCAAGAGCCGGGGCCTGGTCACCCAGCGGTTCGGCTCCAAGCAGGCCCTGATCGAGGCGGTCATCCAGCACCTGCACGACCGCCAGGAACAGATGCTGAGCGAGTTGGGCATCGACGCCATGCCGGGCTTCGAGGCGGTGCTGACCTATGTCGACCGCTACCTGCAGGACCTGTCACGGCAGGGCGAGGGTCGGGCCTATTTCATGCTGCTGGCCTCGGCTGTCGCGGAGGCGACCGAGCTGCGCGCCGCCTTCGCCGCCGAGCACGAACGCATCGAGCGGAGGCTGGAGGCCCTGGTCCGCCGGGGCCAGGACGAGGGCGACATCCGCCGCGAGATCGACCCCGACGCCGCCGCCCTGATGATCGGCAGCCTGCTGCTGGGCCTGTCCATGCAGATCCTGGTCGACCCGCAGATGGACCTGGACCCGATCCGGGAAACCAGCCTCGCCACCCTGCGCCTGAGTTTCGGAGCCTGACGATGACCGACCCCGCCTACAAGACCTGGCAGTGCCGCACCTGCGGCTACATCTACGACGAACAGGCCGGCGACCCCGACGAAGGCCTGGCCCCGGGGACCCGCTGGGCCGACGTCCCGGCCGACTGGATCTGCCCGATGTGCGGGACGCCGAAGGCCGACTTCGACATGGTGGAGTTCTAGCCCGCCTTCCGTGGGGGCGCCCTTGCCTCCCCTCCCCCCTCCGCTAGGCTGCCGCAAAACAAGCGGGTGGAGACGATCATGGCTGACGGTTCGGTGGCGGGGTTCACGGTCGACAAGTTCGCACCGGTGCGGCAGGCCTTCGAGGCCAACCTGGCCAGCGGCGCCGACCTGGGGGCCAGCTTCTGCGCCACCGTCGGCGGCGAGACCGTGGTCGACCTCTGGGGCGGTTTCGCCGACGAAGCCAAGACCCGGGCCTGGGAGAAGGACACCCTGGTCAACGTCTATTCGACCACCAAGACCATGACTGCCCTGACCGCCCTGCTGGTCGCCGACCGCGGCGAGCTCGACTTCGACGCCCCGGTCGCCAGGTACTGGCCGGAGTTCGCCGCCAACGGCAAGGCGGACGTCAAGGTCAGCCACCTGATGAGCCACTCGTCCGGCCTGTCAGGCTGGAAGGAGCCGATCACCCGCGACACCCTCTACGACTGGGACAAAGCCACCAGCCTGCTGGCCGCCCAGGCCCCGTTCTGGGAGCCGGGCACGGCCTGCGGCTACCACGCCATCACCCAGGGCTACCTGGTCGGCGAGGTGGTGCGCCGCATCACCGGCAAGTCGCTGGGCACGGTGTTCCGGGAAGAGATCGCCGAGCCGCTGGGCGCCGACTTCTGGATCGGCATGCCGGCCTCGGAAGACGCCCGCGTCGCCGACCTGATCCCGCCCCCGCCGGGTGGCGGCATCGGCCAGCGCGGCGAGCCGAGCGAGCTGATGAAGAACATGTCGACCAACCCGCCGACCAATCCGCTGGACACCCGCACCCGCGAATGGCGCGCCGCCGAGATCCCGGCGGCGGGCGGCCAGGGCAACGCCCGCTCGGTGGCCGAGATCCACGTCCTGCTGGCCAACGGCGGCGAGGCCAAGGGCAAGCGCATCCTCAGCGAAGCCGGCTGCCGCAAGGCCCTGGAGCCGCAGATCGAGGGCGTCGACCTGGTCCTGGGCGGCCCGGCCAAATACGGCATGGGCTTCGGCCTCCCCAGCGCCATGATCCCCCTGCCCAACCCCAACAGCATCTTCTGGGGCGGCTATGGCGGCTCGCTGGTGATCATCGACATGGATGCCAGGACGACGTTCGGCTATGCGATGAACAGGATGGCCTCGACGACCACGGGCGACATGCGGGCCATGACCTTGGCGATGTCGATGTGGCAGGCGCTGGCGGGCTAAAGACGGCGCCGCCAGTCGCTTGGCGTCTCGCCGGTCACGCGCTGGAAGAAGCGGGTGAAGATCGCCGGCTCGGCGAAGCCCAGGGCGGTGGCGACCTCGGCCAGCGGGGCGTCGGTGTGCCGCATCAGCCGCCGGGCCATCTCCAGCCGGGCCTCCTCGACCAGCTTGCGGAAGGACCGTCCCTCCCGCGCCAGGCGGCGCTGCAGGGTGCGGAGGGGCAGGCCCAGGTCGGCCGCGATGCCGGCCTCGCCCCGCCAGCCCTCGCCCCCCCAGCACTCGCCAAGGCCTCGCCAGATCCGGTCACGGACCTGGTCGGCCAGGCTGACGGATGAAACCCCGGCCCGCCGGGTGAGGTCCTCAAGCAGGATGCGGTTGAAGTCGAGATTGGCCCGGGCGATCGGCTGGTCCAGCAGGGCCGAGCGCACGACGATGGCCGTGGTCTCCTGGCCGAACAGCACCGGGGCGCGGAAGAAGCCCTCCCAGGGCGCGGTCGAAGCCGGACGGCGGCGGGTCAGATAGAGGGCCTCCGGCGCCCAGTCGGGATGGGTCAGGCCGCGCAGCAGCCCGACCGCGGCCCCGGCCAGGTGGTCGAGCTGCTGGTCCAGGGCCGGCGGTCCGGCCACCACGACCTGGCCGACCAGCAGGGTCTCGGGCCCGTGCCGCTCAACATGGGCCCGCACCCCGCCCTGCTGGCTGCCCGGCAGCAGGCGGAACAGCTGCGCCACCGCCTCGCCGACGGTCGGGGCGCTGCCGAGCAGAGGGGCCAAATCGCCCAGGGTCTCCAGCGTGCGGCGGCGGGCCAGGGCCAGGCCGAAGTCCTCGCGGCCGGTCAGCCGGGCGGCCAGCCCCAGCGCCCGCTGGAAGGCCTGGGGCGCGTCGGCGTCCAGCTCGGCCCACAGCGCCGCCGGATCGCCGCCCAGCTCGGCGATCAGCGCCGCGATGCTGCCCAGCGCCGCCTGCAGCGGCCGAAGGCGCATGGCCCCTCCCCTAGCCTGTCCATGACCCCGGAAATATGGCGGAAAAAGTCAAGCGACGCCACGCCTGAGAGATCAGTCTGATGCCATCGAAGCGCCCCTCAGAGGGCCCCGGTTGGAGGAAATCGCCATGCGTCCAGTTCAGTCTTTCGGCCGGCCCGGCCGCGCCGCCCTCGTCGCCGGCCTGGCCCTGGCCATCGCCGCCCCGCAAGGTCCCGCCATCAGCCAGACGACCCAGGCGCCCGCCCAATCTCCCGCCGCCGCGCAGGACGCCGAGGCGCGCGAGGAACTGGCCTACGCCTACGCCCTGCAGGCCTATGTCTTCCTGTTCCCCCTGACCATCACCGAGCGCGAGCGGGTGCGGCGCGAGGGGCTGACCGGGCCGGTCGGGACCGAGCCGGCGGCGCCGATCAACCAGCTGGGCCACATGATCCGCCTGGCTTCGGCAAAAGGCGACCTGCCCTACAGCCCCAACAACGACACGGTCTATACCGGCGTCGGGCTGGACCTCAGCCAGGGCCCCATCATCCTGCGCATGCCCGACATCCAGGACCGCTATGTCTCGGTGCAGGTGACCGACGCCTATATCGAGAACCAGCCCTACGTCTATTCGACCCGCATCAACGGCGGCCGGGCTGCCGACATCGTCTTCACCGGTCCGGGCTGGAAGGGCCAGCTGCCGGCCGGCCTGACCGAGGTCAAGATGCCGACCAACATGACCTCGATCGCCATCCGCATCGCCGTGCATGGCGAGGCCGACCTGCCGGCGGTGCGCAGGTATCAGGACGCCATGTCCCTGACCGCCCTGGCCGACTGGAAGGGCGGACCGTCGGGCTCGCCGCCGCCCAAGCCGGCGCCCAGGACCCGCCAGGCCTACAGCGGCGACTTCGCCTATTTCCGCACCGTCGCCGACCTGATGGCCGACAACCCGCCGCCGGCCAGGCATGTGGCCATGCTGGCCATGATGCGCCGCATTGGCCTGGTCCCCGGCAAGCCCTTCGACCCCGACAAGCTGGACCCCGCCACCCGCGCCGGCGTGCTGCGCGCCGAGAAAGAGGGGCCCAAGCTGATCGACCTGATCCGCCGCACGCGCGGCACCCCCACCGCCACCGGCTGGACCGCCAACCGCTCCCAGGTCGCCAACGACTTCGACTACCCCACAAGGGCCGGCAACGCCCTGGTCGGGCTGATGGGCAACGACCCGGAGGAGGCCCTCTACTTCAACAACTTTTTCGGGTCCGACGGCCAGGCCCTCACCGGCGGGCGCGCCTACCGCCTGCACTTCAAGGCCGGCGACCTACCCCAGACCGAGGCGCTCGGCTTCTGGTCGCTGACGATGTACGACGCCAAGCGGTTCCAGTTCATCGACAACCCGCTGAACCGCTACGAACTGGGCAGCCGCGACGACCTGCTGCGCAACCCCGACGGCTCGATCGACCTCTACGTCCAGCCGACCGCGCCGGGCGGCCAGCTGAACCGCAACTGGCTGCCCTCGCCGGCGACCCGCGACTTCAAGCTGACCGTGCGCATCTACATGCCGACGGCGGCTTCGGTGACGGCGTATAGGGCGTCGACGTTGCTGATGCCGGCGGTTGAGCCGGTGGGGTGAGGCGGGGGGCGGCGGAGACTCGCCAGGCGGCGAGAAGGCGCGTCTGGTTATGGCCAGGATGCTGTTGAACCCGCCCAACCTCCTGGTCCTCGACGAGCCGACCAACCCCTCAACATGCAGACCAAGGCGATGCTGGTCGCGGCCCTGGCGGACTTTGAGGCCACGATGCTGTTCGTCTCGCACGATCCCTGGCGGCCCTGTCGAACCGGGTGCTGGAACTGACGCCCGAGAGGGCGCATCAGTATGGCGGGGGGTCTACGGAGTATGTGAGCCGCACGGGGCAAGAGGCGCCGGGGTTGCATCCTGGGGGGTAGGGGCGCGCCGCGTTAGACGGCCATAGCCGCCGGGTTCTCACGCCCTGGCCGCCGCAGGATTTATTTCACCATAAAATGGAAACAGGTTAAGCCCGATCATGGCCTTACCCGAGACCTTTCGAGTCAGTACTCACCTCAAAGACATCATAGGACGCGATCTCGTGACCAACGAGTTCGTGGCCATTTTCGAACTGGTCAAGAATTCGTTCGACGCAGGCGCGACGCGCGTCGACATCGAGTTCGATCCCGACGAAAGCACCATCGCCATCGTCGATGATGGCCAAGGCATGTCGGCCGCGGACATCCGGGACAAGTGGCTCTTTGTCGCGTATTCGGAAAAGGCCCTCGCGGGCCCCGAAAACTATCGCGACAGAATCCGCCCTGCAGGCCAGTTCGCCGGCAGCAAGGGTATTGGACGCTTCGCCTGCGACACCCTTGGCGCGAGCCTTGATCTGTACAGCCGCACGCGCGGCTCCAGCAAGATCTCCAAGCTAGAGATAGACTGGACACTGTTCGAGAAGGACAGCAAGGAAGAGTTCCAGGCCGTCGACGTCACCCTTGGGGACGCGCGGGAATTTCCTCATATCCACAATGCAAGTGTCCCCGCCGAGCACGGCACCGTCCTCTTGATCAAGGACACGCGCCACGGTTGGGACGAGGAAACGATAAAGAAGCTACGCAAGGATCTCGCGAAGCTAATCGACCCCTTCGGGACCACCAAGAATGTCACGGTATCGACATGGCTGGCCGACGGGGGAGAGACGCAGGTCGAGGGCGTCGATGGACCGGTCGGAAACCAAATCGCCGCCCTTCTTCAGGACAAGACGAGTCGCATTGACGTGGTGATTCATTCCGGCGTGGTCGAAACAACCCTGTTTGACCGAGGCAAGAGAATATATTCGATCAAGGAGCCGTCGCCCTACGAAGATCTTGGAGATAGCCGTGTACAGGGGAATATATATTTCCTAAACCGGGCGGCGAAGCAAAATTTCACGATCCAAATGGGCGTCCGCCCTGTGGAATTTGGCAGCGTCTTCTTGTTCTTGAACGGGTTCCGTATCTTCCCAATTGGTGAGGAACTTGACGACACGCTTGGCTTGAACCGTCGAAAGCAGCAGGGGCAATCGCGTTATCTCGGCACGCGCGACCTGATCGGGCGGGTCGATGTGACGGCGCGACCGAAGATGTTCCGCGAGGTTTCCAGCCGGGATGCCGGGTTGGTCGACGACGCCCGCAGCCGCGCGCTCTACGACGCGATCAAGCGGCATATGATCTTCCGTCTCGAGCGGTATGTCGTCGGCGTCAACTGGAAGGACAAACGCGACCAGGAGCGCGACACCGCCGAGGGACTGGAGACAGACAGTGCCCGCCAACGGATCCTTTCGATCGTCGGGGGGCTGGCGCGTTCCAAAGATGTCGAGATCGTCTATTACGACCCCGAGATCGTCAGAGTCCCGGACGACCCGGACCAGGTAACCGACAACACCTTGAAGTCCATTGCCGAAGTGGCAGAGAGCAACGGTGATACCGCCTTGCTCGGGCAGATCGAGGACGCCCGGCGTAGGATCGAAGAGCTGCGTGCTTCACGCGAGGAGGCTCGCGAAGTTGCCCAGCGCGCGATCGAGGAGCGGCAACGGGCGGACGCCCGCATCGAGAGGCTTGAACAGCAGGCGGCGTTTCTCGGCAGCAGCCGCGACGTAAACGTCGAGCGCGTACAGTTGCTAATGCACCAGGCCACTATCCATCTGGGCCATGTGCGGTCCGCGATCGCCAACGTGTCCCACGAGTTGCGGAATGTGCTCGCCTCGGCTTCGGCACCGGAAGGCGGCACTGACGTCGATGACTTCGAAGACATCCTGGCAAGCATACGTCAGTCCGCGAGGCGGGCGTCGGTCTCCATCGCGGGCGCGAACCTCTCCGGCGAGCGCCTCCGCACGGTCCTATCCTTTGCACCCAACATCCGCGTCGATCTCCAGACAGACAAGGTGCGCGGCGACCTCCTCAAATTCTTTGGCGAATACTTCGAAGTGCGCCTAGCTGGGGTCCCAGGAATGCCCACGGCCACGTTCGACGCCGCCGGGCTCTCCTTGCATAGAGAATTTTCCCCCGTCGATGTCGCGGTGTTGATCGACAACCTTCAGGACAACGCGAGGAAGGCGAAGGCCAAGCACATCGAATTCAAGGCCAGTCGCAAGGGGCAGGGTCCCGTCACCATCAGGGTGACGGACGACGGCGTTGGGATCGACGAGCGCAAGGTGGATACCGCAAAGATCTTCGAGCGGGGCTATTCGGGGTCGACCAACGGGACTGGGCTTGGCCTCTACACGGTCCGGCAGATCATTCAGGACATGGGTGGGACGATCGAGCTGGTCGGCGACGGGACGCGCGCAGACTTTGAGATCGTGATCCCCGGGGACGATGCATGAACCTCGACTTCGGAATACTTTGGATCGAAGACTCCTTTAGTCCGGAAGAAGAGGAAACCCTCAAGAGGCGGGTCCGAGAGGCAGGTTTCATCGCGCGGATCGAGACGATTGAGAACGGCGCGGGTGTCGAAGATCTGGCGCGCCAGCATCAACTATATCACCGATACGATATCATCCTTCTCGACTACAAGTTGAAAGGCGAGGACGGCGATGATTTGGCGGTAAAGATCCGAGATCTATTCCCTTCCACGACGATCCTGTTTTATTCAGGAAACTACCAGGAAGACGAACTCCGGAAGATGATCGCTGAAAAGCGGGTCGAAGGCGTCTACTGCAGCGCCAGAGCAAGGTTCATCGAGAGGACCGGCGGCCTGATCGACCAGACCGCGCGCGCCCTCGATCGCCTGTCGGGCATGCGTGGGCTGGCGATGCGCGTCGTGGCGGAATGCGACGCGCTCATGCGCGACGCGATGCTGTCGATGTGCGCGCGCGATGCGGCCTGCAACGCCAAGATGGGCGATTTGGACGGTGACGTGATCACCTTCTTGGAAGGCCTGAAGGCGGGCTATGAGGCTGCAACGTCTGGGGACCTGGCCGGCCGGCTGGATACGAGGGCGGTAGATAGCGCCAAGCTCTTCAAACATTTCAGGCGGCTCACGAAGGTGGCGGCGGCCGGTCCTGCCGTATTTGGCCTGACGACCGACCAAGTCGAACGTCTTAGGGAGCTGAGGAATATCAGCGCCCAGTATGACACCAGCGTCCTGAAGAAGCGCAACATCCTCGGCCACGTTGTCGAGGTGCAGGGGCCGACCGGTTGGGCGCTACAGGGCAGCAACGAGATCAGCGTCAACGACTTCCCTGACCTCCGGCGCAACTTCGCGACCTATATCGACGCCTTCCGCGAAATGGGCGAACTCGTCCAGCTTCTGGACCAGTAACAGGCCGGCGAGCACCTCGCCGATGGCTTCGGCCAACAACGGGGGCACGGCGTTTCCCACCTGCGTAAAGCGAGGGCAAGCGTCTTTCCTGCGCTTTCCGCCCGTCGTGTATGGGCCCTGAAACGAGAACCAGTCCGGAAAAGACTGCAGCCGCGCGTGCTCCCGCACGGTCATCGACCTTGGCCGTGAATAGTGGACCAGGTCATCCGGGAGCGTGCTGATCGTCGGCGACGGCTCGTCGGGGTCGAGCGCAGTCGTGGCGCGCTTCTTGATCCCGAGCCTGGCACGGTCCTCGGCGCGAAGGCAAACGCCTCGCTCGCAACTGTTGAGGATGTCCTGCATCCGCTTGGTGGAGGCGGCGTTGTGGCGAGGAAGCCGCACGTCGGAAGGTTGGCCCAAGCCACGCGCCCTCATCAATTTCTGGTAAGGGCTCTTTGGTTGGGGCGCGCGCCGCAGCGCCTTGAAGCCCAGGTTTCCCCATTCGGCGTCGGGCAGCAGGTCGTTTTCGTCATGCTCTTCGAGGTCGGATAGAGCCGCTCTCGCTGTTGTTGGGCCAGGGCCAAGGCCATGGGTCGCTAGGAATGACTTTCGCATCACACGTAGCCGCTGGATTGGATCGATGCCAGGGAGCGATCCCTCGATCGCTGCGATCAGCACGAAGCGAGGACGGCGCTGAGGGACACCCCAGTCCACCGCGCGCAGCGTGTCGTACCAAGTATCGTAACCAAGCTTCCTGAATTCGCGGGTGACATAGTCGCAATAGGTCCCGCCGGTCTTGTGCCGCATTGAGCGGAAGCCGACCACGTTCTCGAGGAGCACGAGGCGCGGGCGCACCTTGGCGACATATTGCAGATAGACATCGACCATCTGGCTGCGGGGATCGTCGGGCCTTCGCAGCCCATTCATGCTAAAGCCTTGGCACGGGGGGCCGCCCGCGATCAGGTCGACTTTGCCGCGGAGCGACGACAGCTCGGCCGCGTGCTCCTGAAGGAGGTCTTGCACCAACCAAGCACGCTGATCGAGCCAGTCTGGCCAGCGGTGATGCGCGTTGGTCCCGTCCAGCAAGTTATGCTTGTAGGTGGAGAAGGCGTGCGAGTGGCCTTCGACCCCGAAGAGCGTGGAGAAGCCGGCCTGACCCAGGCCAAGCGAAAGCCCGCCGCAGCCGGCAAAGAGATCTATGCAGGTCGGCCTCATTGGGGCGCTATCGCATAGTGCCTGATCATTGGCCAGGACACGTGGAGCAGCACTGTAGTCTGAGGCGCGTCGTTACTGGTGGCTGAAATCGCGGCTTCATGAATCCCCCAATTTGACGCCGCGGCGAAACTAAAGCCAGATTATCAAATGATCCATTACCACGAACAGCGACTGCCAAATTAGGAAAGCGTGGGTCACAGAGCCGACGCCGCTTTCGCCCTCCCCCGCCCCTTGGCGGTGTCACAATGTTCCGCTACGCCATGACACGGACGACCCCAACACCGCGCGAGACGGAGGGGGCGGCAGGGCAGCGCGATCAGGAGGAACTTACATGAAAGGCCCAGCCATTTTCCTGGCGCAGTTCGCTTCGGACGAAGCGCCGTTCAACAGCCTCAAGTCCATCGCCGAATGGGCCGCCTCGCTCGGCTACAAGGGCGTGCAGATTCCGACCTGGGACCGGCGGCTGATCGACCTTCGGCTGGCGGCCGAGAGCGACGCCTATTGCGACGAGATCAAGGGCGTCCTGGCCGAGGCCGGGGTGGAGATTTCCGAGCTGTCGACCCACAGCCAGGGCCAGCTGGTGGCAGTGCATCCGGCCTATGACGAGATGTTCGACGGCGGGGTGCCGCGCGAGGTGCGGGGCAATCCGGCGGCGCGGCAGGCCTGGGCGGTCGAGCAGGTGCTGATGGGCGTCAAGGCCTCGCGGCGGCTGGGGTTGCCGGCCCATGTGACCTTCTCGGGCTCGCTGGCCTGGCCCTATCTCTATCCCTATCCGCAGCGGCCGGCGGGGCTGATCGAGGCGGCGTTCGACGAGCTGGCGCGGCGCTGGCGGCCGATCCTGGACGCCTGCGAGGAGGCCGGGGTCGACCTCTGCTATGAGGTGCATCCCAGCGAGGACCTGTTCGACGGGACGACGGTCGAGATGTTCTGGGACCGGGTGGACCACCACCCGCGCGCCTGCCTGCTCTACGATCCCAGCCACTTCATGCTGCAGCAGCTGGACTATCTGGAATACATCGACCTCTACCACGACCGGATAAAGATGTTTCACGTCAAGGACGCCGAGTTCCGCCCCTCCGGGCGGCAGGGCGTCTACAGCGGCTATGCGCCCTGGAAGGAACGGGCGGGCCGGTTCCGCTCGCTGGGCGACGGCCAGATCGACTTCAAGGCCATCTTCTCCAAGTTCGCGACCTACGGCTATCAGGGCTGGGCGGTGCTGGAGTGGGAGTGCGCCCTGAAGGACTC
The DNA here is from genome assembly GCA_038236615.1 of Caulobacterales bacterium. Classification (GTDB taxonomy): domain Bacteria; phylum Pseudomonadota; class Alphaproteobacteria; order Caulobacterales; family Caulobacteraceae; genus Caulobacter. The sequence goes on along the minus strand of JBBRZO010000009.1, from coordinate 177,026 downwards.
CGCCGACGGGGCCCGCGAGGGCGCGCCCTTCATCCGCGATCACATCATCAACGCGACCGGCAAGAGCTTCGACGACTTCCTGGCGACCGGCGTGGACGCGGCGGCCAACCGCAGGATGCTGGGCCTGGACCGCTAGATGCCGCTGAAGCTTGGGATGGTCGGCGGCGGCGAGGGCGCCTTCATCGGCGGCGTGCACCGCATGGCCGCGCGGCTGGACGGGCGCTGGGACCTGGTGGCCGGGGCGTTCAGCAGCGACGCGGCGCGGTCGACGGCGTTCGGGCGGTCGCTGGGACTGGCGGATGACCGCTGCTATGGCGACTGGCAGGACATGGCGAAGGCCGAGGGGGCGCGCGCCGACCGCATCGACGCGGTGGCCATCGTTACGCCCAATCACGCCCACCACGGACCGGCCAAGGCCTTCCTGGAGGCCGGGATCGCGGTGATATGCGACAAGCCGCTGACCACGACCCTGGCCGATGCGCTGGACTTGGCCGAGGCGGCCAAGCGGGCGGGGGTCCCCTTCGTGCTGACCCATAACTACAGCGGCTACGCCATGGTCCGGCAGATGCGGGCCATGGTGGCGGCCGGCGAGTTGGGCGCCATCCGGGTGGTGCAGGCCGAGTACGCTCAGGACTGGCTGGCGACCGACCAGAGCGGCAACAAGCAGGCCGACTGGCGCGGCGATCCCGCGCGGGCCGGGGCCGGCGGGGCGCTGGGCGACATCGCCACCCATGCCTATCACCTGGCCAGCTTCGTGAACGGCGAGACGGCGCAGGCGCTGAGCGCTCAGACCTCGCGGTTCGTGCCGGGCCGGCGCCTGGACGACGACGTGCAGATCGCCCTGCGCTGGGCGGGCGGCGCGCGTGGCCAGCTCTGGGCCAGCCAGGTGGCCATCGGCAGCGCCAATGGCCTGCGGCTGCGGATTTATGGGGACAAAGCCGCGCTGGAATGGGCGCAGGAGGAGCCGGACCTGCTGCGCTTCGCCCGGCTCGGCGAAGCGCCCCAGATGTTGCGGCGCGGCGGGCCGGGCCTGTCGCCGGCGGCGATGGCCGCGACCCGCATCCCGGCCGGGCATCCCGAGGGCTATCTCGAAGGCTTCGCCCAGATTTACGCCGATGCGGCCGAGCTGATCGGCGGCGAAGCGGCGCCGATGCTGCCGGGCATTCAGGACGGGGTCGACGGGATGCGCTTCATCGAGGCGGCGGTGGCCAGCGCCGCGGCGGACGGGCGCTGGGAGACGCTGGCATGAAGCAGAGCTTCGCCTGGTGGTCCTTCACGATAGGCCGGGACATCGAGCCGGCCGTGTTCCTGCGGGATGCGGCGGCGGCGGGCGCGCAGGGCGTCGAGATGCTGCCCGAAGAGCTGTGGCCGGTGGCCCGCGACCTTGGCCTGTCCATCCCCACCCTGACCGGCCACAAGCTGGAAGAAGGCTTCAACGACCCCGCGCGCCACCCTGCCCTGCGGGACGAGGTGCGCCGCAATATCGACGCGGCGGCTGAGGGCGGCTGCGAGGCCGTGATCGTCTTCGCCGGCAACCGCTTCGGCGACGGCGACGATGGTCGCGCCATCGAGGCCTGTGTGACCGGACTGGCTCCCGTCGCTGACCATGCCGCCAAGGCCGGGGTGCGGCTGCTGATGGAGCTCTTGAACAGCAAGGTCGACCATCCCGGGCAGCAGTGCGACCGCACCGCCTTCGGGGCGGCGGTGGCGCGGGGTGTGCCGGAGCTGAAGCTGCTTTATGACGGCTATCATATGCAGCTGATGGAGGGCGACCTCAGCCGCACCATCAAGGCCAACCTGGACCTGATCGGCCATATCCACACGGCCGGGGCGCCGGGGCGGCGCGACCTGGACGACCGGCAGGAAATCAACTGGCGCGGCGTCGCTGCGCTGCTGCGTCACCTGGGCTACGACCAGTGGGTCGGGCATGAATTCATACCGCGCGGCGAGCCCATCGCCGCGCTCAAGGCGGCTATCGCGTTGTTCGGAGAAGGCGAGAAATGACGACGCGGTTTGACGCGATCATCGTGGGGTCGGGCATCAGCGGCGGCTGGGTCGCCAAGGAGCTGACCCAGCGCGGCCTCAAGGTGCTGATGCTGGAACGAGGGCCGGACGTCGAGCACGGGGCCGGCTATAGCCACGAGCAGGCCCTGCAGACGCGCCGCCGCGACGACCAGATCCCGGACGACGAGAAGAAGCTGCACTACCCCTATTACGAAGGGGTGGCCTACGCGATGTTCAACTCGAACAAGGCGTTCTGGGCCAGCGACCACGACTATCCGTATGAGACCGCGCCGGGGAAACCCTACCGCTGGATCCGCGGCTATCAGTTGGGCGGCCGCTCGCTGACCTGGGGGCGGCAGTCCTACCGCTGGTCGCCGGGCGACTTCGAATCCAACCTCAAGGACGGCCACGGCGTCGACTGGCCAATCCGCTATGAGGACCTCGAGCCCTGGTACGATCACGTCGAGGCCTTCGCCGGGATCAGCGGCAGCTACGAGGACCTGCCGCAGCTGCCGGACGGCGACTTCCTGCCCCCGTTCCCGTTCAACAGCGTCGAAGAGGCCGCCAAGGAGCAGATCGAGGCGGCCTTCCCGACCCGCCGCCTGATCATGGGCCGCACCGCCAACCTCAGCCGCGTCGCCAAGCCGCAGATAGATCTGGGGCGCAAGCGTTGCGAGGGCTATGTCCGCTGCCATCACGGCTGTCCGCTGGGCAGCTACTTCTCCTCACAGGCCGCGACCCTGCCGGTGGCGAAAGCGACCGGCAACCTGACCGTCATCACCGACACCATCGTCGAGAGCGTGATCTATGATCCGGCGACGAAGCGCGCCACCGGCGTTCGGGCCATCGACCGCAACAGCAAGCAGGGCGTGACCTACGAGGCCCGGCTGGTCTTCCTCAACGCCTCGTCGATCAACACCGCGGCCCTGATGCTGAACTCGCGGTCCGAGGCCTTCCCGAATGGTATCGCCAACGGCAGCGACCAGGTCGGTCGCAACCTGATGGACCATGTCAGCAGCCGGGCCGTCGCCGGGACCATCCCCGGCCATGACAGCGAGCCCTGGCAGCCGGACCGGCCGACCGGCCTCTACATGCCGCGCTACGCCAACGTCACCGAGGACGACAAGCCCTACCTGCGCGGCTTTGGCCTGCAGGGCCAGGCCTCCAAGCTGCGTCGCGAAGGCGGCGAGCTGGACGCCTCGGGCCAACCGAAGAAGGTCTGGGTGATGTCGCTGCTGCCGTTCGGCGAGGTGCTGCCCAATCCGGACAACCGCGTCACCCTGACGACGGCGCGCGTCGACAGCTGGGGCATTCCGCTGCCGGTCATCGCCGCCGAGCACGGCGCCAACGAACAGACCATGATGCGCGAAGCCGCCCGCGACGCCGCCGCCATGCTGGAAGCGGCGGGCTGCGTCGACATCACGCCGTGGGAGGAGGCCGGAAGCTACCTGACTCCCCCGGGCGACCGCATCCACGAGATGGGCACCGCCCGCATGGGCCGCGATCCGGCGACCTCGGTGTTCAACGGCTGGGGCCAGGCGCACGAGGTCCCCAACCTGTTCTGCTCCGACGGGGCGGTGATGACCTCCAGCGCCTCGATGAACCCCTCGCTGACCTACATGGCGCTGTCGGCGCGCACGGCGCACCACGCCGCCGACCTGCTCGAACAAGGAGCCCTCTAGATGAAGCCCGTCGGCCTCCAGCTCTACACCCTGCGCAAGCCCTTCGCGGAGGACCCGGTCGGCACGCTCGAGCGTATCCGCGAGATCGGCTACGACGCCGTCGAATTCGCCGCCCCGCTCGACATGGATTTCGAGCCGCTGGCCGCCCGCATGCGCGAGATCGCGCTCGACTGCCCCTCGGTGCATATCGGCCTGGCCGACCTCAACGGCCAGCCGGACCGGGTGCTGGCGGTGGCCAAGACCCTGGGCGCCCGGTTCATCGTGCTGCCGTTTGTCGATCCCAATGAGGCCGACTGGAGCGCCGTCGTCACCCAGGCACAGACCTTCGCCCGGCGGGCCCGCGACGAGGGCTTCCGCTTCGCCTACCACCACCACCACTTCGAGTTCGACAGTGCCCGCGGCTTCCGGCCGTTCGACATCCTGACCGGCGAGTCCGACCCCGACCTGCTGTTCTTCGAGCTCGACGTCTACTGGCTGAAGACCGGCGGCGAAGACGCCCAGGCGATGATCGAGAAGCTGGCCGGCCGGGTGAAGCTGCTCCACCTCAAGGACATGACACCGGACGGCAAGATGGCCGACGTCGGCTCCGGCACGCTGGACTTCCCCGCCCTGATCGCGGCGGGCAAGGCGGCCGGGGTCGAGCACTTCTTCGTCGAACACGACTTCCCGCCCAAACCCTACTGGCCCAGCGTCGAGGCCAGCGTGAACTACCTTCGCACCATCTGACCCGTAGCCCTGGCCGCCGCGATGATCTCGCGCACCCGGGCCAGGGCCGCGTCGGCCAATTCGGTTTCGCCCGCCAGGTCGAATGTCCCGAACTGGGCGAAAACACAGTGGCCGTGCACCGTGGCGATCAAGGAACGGGCGAGCGGGCTGATCGCGGCGGACGCCAGGTTCGGCGCGGCGACGGCGATCTCGCCCGCGGCGATGCCGATGATGTCGGCGACTAGGGCCTGGTACCAGCCAGGCGACCCGCCGGCGTCCGAGACGCGGTACTCATAAACGGCGATCCACGCCCGGGGATACTCGGCCGCGAAGGCGAAATAGCCCCGCACCAGGCTGGCGATCCGGTCGGTTTCGTCGGACGCCAGGCGCGCCCGCAGATCGCTCGCCCATAGGCCAAGGGTGCGAGCGTTGAGGGCCAGCAGAAAGCCGTCGTAGCTCTGGAACACGTTGTAGAGCGAGCCGATGGAATAGCCGATCCGCTTGGCGACATCGCGCGCCGAGAACTGCGCCAGCCCGACCTCGGCCAGCTGCCGCCAGCCCTCCTCGACGAACAGGGCCTCCAGTTCAACGCGGGTATGGTCGGAGCGGCGACCCATCAGGTATCCAAACGAGCGGGGTTCAATAATTTATTGAACAGTGTTCAATTGTGTGATCTTTAACCCTCTGGGTCAAGGGGCGTCCAGACCCGGGGAGAAGGCCGACCGTGTCCGCATCGGAAGTCCCGAAGGTCACCCGACCGCAGATCCGCACCTGGCTGGCCCCGGCCTTCCTGATCCTTCTGGGCGTGGCGGCGCTCGGCATCGGGCTGAACTACCTGCTGATCCCCAGCGCGGTGCAGCACGACAGCGTCGCCGCCCTGGCCGGGCAGTCCTATGCCGATGTGCAGCTGGCCAGTTTCGACGCCAATCCGCTGCTGATCCGCAGCCATGTGATGATGGGGGTGCTGTTCACCGGGCTGGCGACGTTCCAGTTCTGGCCGGGATTTCGCCGCCGCCACCGCAATATCCACCGGACCATGGGCTATGGCGCCCTGGCCTGCCTGATCCTGCTGCCGATCACCGGCGTGGCCTGCGCCATCGTCTATCCGTTCGCCGGCCTGCCCGGGGTGTGGCCCAACCTGGTCTGGATGACGGTGATCCTGTTCGCAGTGAGCCGGGGCTGGCGGGCGATCCGCCGCCGAGACATCGTCAGCCACGAAGCCTGGGTGCTGCGGGCCAGCGCCATGACGGTGGGGATTGCGCTCTCGCGACTCTACGAGCCCCTGCTGGTTCATTTTGCCCATATGGACCCAAGGACGGCGACGGCCCTGGTGTTCTGGCTGGGCCAGGGCGAGGGCCTGATCGTCGCCGAGTTATGGCTGCGCCGGGCCGGCGGGCCGCTGGCCCGCAGGGCGGCCGCGCGCCGCATAGCCGGCGCCTGAGCATGGCCGACCGGCGCCATCTGAAGCTGACCATGAATGTCGGGCGCGGCCTGCGGCTGCGCATCGTCGAGCGGCCGGGCCTGTCGCTGTCGCCGGCGGAGCTGGATGCCCTGACGTCCGACCTGCGCCGCGTGGCCCGTGCCGTGCTGCCGGACGGCGACCTCACCTACGGCGTGCTGGGCGGTGATCGCGAGCGGCTGGAAAACGCGGTGATCACCGTGGTCTATGACACCCGCTCCAAGGCGCCGGTGGCGTTCAACGCCCTGGCCCTGATGGAGGTCAGCCTGGCCGGGCGCTCCGAGGAGATGCTGCATCTGGGCCTGGTCATGGTCGACCCGGCCTTGCGCGGCCGGGGCCTTTCGGACCTGCTCTACGGCCTGACCTGCATCCTGCTGTTCCTGCGCCGCCAGGGCCGTCCGGTGCGGCTGTCGAACGTCACCCAGGTCCCGGCGGTGGTCGGCATGGTCGCCGAAACCTTCGACCAGGTCTTCCCGACCCCGGAACGAACCCGCGACCCCGGCTTCGCCCACCGCATCCTGGCGCGGCAGATCATGGCCCGGCACCGGCATGTGTTCGGGGTGGGGCCCGACGCGGTGTTCGAGGAGGACCGCTCGATCATCCTCAACGCCTATACCGGCGGCTCCGACGACCTGAAGAAGACCTTCGAAGCGGCTCCCAAGCACCGCTCGGAGGCCTACAACGCCCTGTGCGCCCGCGAACTGGACTACGGGCGCGGCGACGACTTCCTGCAGATCGGCCAGATCAACATGGAGGCGGCCGGCCGCTACCTGTCCAAGATCGCCCGGCCGCAGAGCGCGCCCTGGCTGGCCGGCCGGCTGGTGCTGTTCGCCATCCAGTCCGCCGTGCTGCCGGTCGCCCATTGGTTCGATGACCGCCAGCCCTGGGGTGCGCTGCGCCCCGCGAAAGCCGCCCGCCCATGACCTTCGACTACGACGTCTTTACCACCCGCAACTTCGGCTTCGTCAGCCCGCCCGAGCAGGCGCGGCTGCGGGCGGGCGGGATCTTCGTGGCCGGGGTCGGCGGCATGGGCGGCGCCTGCCTGGCCTCGCTGGCGCGGGCGGGGGTGGGCCGGCTGGCCATCGCCGATATCGACCACTTCGAGATCTCCAACCTCAACCGCCAGGTCTTCGCCAACCTCGACACCGTCGGCCAGGACAAGGCCGCCGCCTCGGCTGAAGCGGTGCGCAAGATCAATCCGCAGGTCGAGCTGGAGGTGTTCGGCGGCGAGTGGACCGCCCAGCTGGCCGATATCGCCGCCCGCTATCCGGTGATCGTCAACGGCTGCGACGATGTCGCCGCCACGGTCCAGCTCTACCGCGTCGCGCGAGCGGCGGGGGCCAGCGTGATCGACGCCTACGCCTCGCCTCTGCCCTCGGTGACCCTGGTGCGGCCCGGGGCGCCCAGGCCGGAGGACCGGCTGGGCTATCCCACCCGTGGCAAGGCCTGGGACCAGCTGACCGAGGCGGACACCCGCGGCGCCTTCCTCAAGGAGCTGGAATATGTGCTGACCCACTCCTCGGCGGCGTTTCACGTCGACCTGGAGGCGGCGGCGGAGATGGCGGCGGGCAAGCGTTCGCGCATGTCGTTCGCCCCGATGGTCATCACCACCGGCAATCTGATGGCCTACGAGGCCCTGCAGCTGGTCATGGGCCGCCCGTCCCGGACCGACCATCGCGGCTGGTTCCTCAACCCCTACAAGCCCCGGATCGAGCGGCCGATGCCGGCGCCCATCGCCGCCGCCAAGGGCCTGCTGGTGCGCCGGTTCATGGCCAGGATGATGGCCGGCTGATGCTCGACAAGCCCGCCGCCCAGACCCTGATAGACGGCCTGGCGGCCGTGGCGCTGAGCGCGGCGGTGTTCGTGGTCGCGCGTCCAGGGTTCGCCTCAGCCCTGCGGCCAAGGCTGGCCTTCGCCTTTGGCGGGCTTTGCCTGTTCTTCGGCGCGCGGGCGGCATGGGCGGCGCTGGACTCGCATGCCCTGGGACTACTGAGCCTGACAGTGGGCTGCACCCTGCCCGTCGCGGCGCTGTTGCTGACCGAGGGCCTGCTGCGCCGCCACGCGCCCACCTGGCTGAAGGCCCTGATCTGTGTGGCCGCCCTGGCGGTGGCCCTGGCCATCCTGCTGACCGATGGACGGGCGCCCGCCTCCACCTGGGTGCTCGGGCTCTATATCCTCTCATCACTGACCGCCGTGACGGCCCTGCTGCTGTTTCGCGACCGGGCCTCGCTGTCACGCCAGGAGAACGCCGGCGTCGAGGCGCTGATCGTGTTTGGCGCCATTCTCACCCTGCTCAGCCTCACCGACTTCCTGCCAGGGGCGCCCCTGGGCATGAGCGGCGTCGGCGCGGCCATTGTGGCCTATGCCCTGAGCGCCAATCCCAGCTCCAGCCGTGAGGCGCGACTGGCGCTAAGCAACCTCGTGGTGATCTGCGCCCTGACTGCAGCCGGGACCGTGCCCTTCGCCATCGCGCTCGGGATGACAGACCTTGCCGACCATGTCCGGCTCGGCGCCGTGGTGCTGGCCGCGCTGCTGGCGGTCAACGCCGTGCTGGACGCCCGCCGCCGGATCGGCCGTTCGACGCGTGGCTTCGCCCTGGCTCTCGCGAACGCCGACACCACCAGCCTCGACGCCTTTCTGGCCAGCCTGGCGGGCCAGCCCCTGCTGGCGGGCCTGCGCCTGACGGAAGGCCTTTCCCTGGCCGACTACGACCAGCCGGCGCTCGGCGCGGCGATGGCGCCCCGCGCGGTGTGGACGCCGGCAGCGCTTCGCGATGCCCAGACCCCGATCGCGCCGCGCGCCCGCGACGAGCTGAGCGACCTGATGGTTCGCACCGAGGCGACCCACGCCCTGCTGATCTCGCAGGAACCCCTGCGCATCGCCTTGCTGACGCTGCCGGGCGCCGGTCCGACCGATGAGGCGGACGCCGATCTCGCCCTGTTCCGCAAACTCGCCGCCGTGGCGGCCCGGAATCCCGTATGAGCCTCACCGCCGACGTCATCGCCGCCCTAGCGGCCGAGGCCAACCTCGCCCCGAACGTCCACAACACCCAGCCGACGCGGTGGCGACTCGCCGCGGATGGCAGCGTGCTGGTGCTAGAGGACGCCACCCGCCTCCTGCCCGTTGGCGATCCCCGCGGGCGAGACGCGGCGGTCAGCCACGGCGCGGCGATCGAGGGTTTCGCCCTGGCCTGCGCGGCGAGGGATATCGGCGTCGGCGTGGAGCCGCTGGAGCGGCCGGCCGACCAGGGCCTGCGACCCGTGGCGCGGCTGACTCTGACCCCCGGCGGCGCCACGGCCGACGCGCTTCACGCCTTCGTCCCGACACGGCGCACCTATCGCGGCGCCTTTGTCCGGCCAAGCGAACCGGCGCCGCTGGACAGCCTGACCACCGCCGGCGACGTGACGCTGGCCCAGGAACCCGAGGACATCGCGCAACTGGCGCAGCTGAACGACGCGGCCAGCCTGGGCGTGTTCCGGGACGGCCCCTACCGGGCCGAACTGCTCTCCTGGATGCGGCTGTCGCGGCGCGACCGGCGGTGGAGCCTCGACGGCCTGAACGCCGAGGCCATGGAGATGTCCGGCTTCGTCGCCACAGCGGCCGGCCTGGTGCTGAAGCCTGGCGTGTTCGAGGCGCTCGACCGGATTGGCGCGGCGGGCCTGTTCGTGGCGGAGGCTGGTGTGGTGAAGTCAGCCCAGGCGGTGGTGCTGTTTCACCGGCCGGCTGACGAGAGCCCCCTTCGGACCGGCCGCCGCTTCTACCGTCTGTGGCTCGAGTTCGCCCGCCTGGGACTCTCGGCCGCCCCGATGGCCGTGCTGGCCGACGACGCGTCCACCCGCGCCATCATCGCCCGTGAGTTCCAGCTGCCGTCCGATCGCCGGCTGATCACAGCCTTTCGCGTTGGCGTGGCCCCCTCCCGCGACCTGCCGCCAAAGCCTAGGCTGCCGGCCACGGCGCTACTGGTCTGATCGTGGTTTAAATGGCTTAAGGCCGCGTCCTGGGCTAACGCCTGCAGATGGCCAAAACCAAGCTAAGCCCTGAATTCGAGATCGAGATCGGCGGGGAGCCCTATGTCTGGCGGCTAAGACGCCGACCGCAGTGGTCGACCGACACCAACAGCTGGCAAGGCATGGCCATCGCCGTCCGCCACGCGGAAGGCCAGCGGGAAGCCGTGATAGAATTTCCCCCGGCTCCGCCGCCGCCGTTCGGCGCGCCCCAAATGAAGGTTTCAGACATCTCTGTGGAGCTGGTGGCGACGGCCATCGCCTCCGCCATCGAGGCGGGCTGGGAGCCGCTGTCGCGCGGCAAGACCGTCTCCATCGTCGTGGATGCGATGGGCGGCTGACGCCCTGCCGCGCAAACGGGGAGACGACGACCTGACCTACTGCCTTGCCATCAAAGTGGCGGACGGCCTCCTCCTGGCGTCGGACTCCCGGTCCAACGCGGGCGTCGACAATGTCGTCCAGGTGTCCAAGCTGGCGGTCTTCGCCGTGCCGGGCGAGCGGGTGATCGCGGTGCAGTCCGCCGGCAACCTCGCCACCACCCAGGCGGTGGTGACCAGGCTGCGGCAGGGCCTGGGGTCGGGCGACGCCGCCGAGGACTTGAGGCTGGCGGCCACCCTGTTCGATGTCGCCGCCCTGGTCGGGGCCAGGCTGCGCGAGGTGGTGGCGGCGAACGGACCCTTCGTGCAGCCCTACGGCGACGCCGGCGCCGGATTCCTGGTCAGCGGCCAGATCGCCGGCTCTGACCACGGCCTGTTCGAGGTCTATGCGGCGGGTAACTTCATCGAGGCGACGGAACGCGCCTGCTTCCTGCAGATCGGCGAGGCCAAGTACGGCAAGCCCATCCTCGACCGGGCGCTGGAGCCCACCAACTCGCTGGACGAGGCGGAAAAGCTGGCCCTGCTGTCCTTCGACGCCACCCTGCGCAGCAACCTGTCGGTCGGCCTGCCCATCGACATCCTGCGCTATCGGGCCGGCAGCCTGGAAGCCGCCCCGGTGGTCACCATCGACGATGACACGCCCTACTGGAGCGAGCTGCGCAGGCTCTACAGCGAGGGCCTCAACAGCCTGGTCGCCGGCCTGCCCTCGCCCCCCGCCGCCTGGAGCGCGTAAGCTTTGCCCGCCGCCCGGACGCTAGGGCGCCGGGGTCCGCAAAATCTTGGCCATCGCCTTGCCGTTCGCCAGCTCATCGATGAGCTTGTCGAGGTAGCGGATCTCGCGCATCTGCGGGTCGGCGACCTCCTCAACGCGAATGCCGCAGATCAGACCCTTGATCTCGCTGCGGGCGGGGTTCAGCCGGGGCGCCTCGGCGAAGAAGGTCTCGAAGTCGGTCTTGGCGGCCAGATGTCCCTCGAACGCCGCCGGGGTGTAGCCGGTCAGCCAGAGGATGATCTCGTCGACCTGGGCCTTGCTGCGCCCCTTCCTCTCCACCTTGGCGATGTAGAGCAGATAGACGCTGGCGAAGCTGGTGGTGAAAAGGCGGTGCTTGGTCATCGGGGTCTGATCCGCTGCAATCGGGGCGCGGGAGGAGGCTAGCACGCTCCCGCCCCGGACGAAGGGCCCAGCCCTAGCGCTTTATGCCCAACGTCCGGTCGTAGAAGGCCAGCACCGCCGCGTTGAAGTCGCGATGGAAGGCCTTGCGGTCGAAGCCCTTCTGGTCAGTGCAAAGCCCCTTGGGAGCCAGGACCGCGGCCAGGCCGCAGGGCGCCAGGAAGGAAAGGTGGCCGGCCTTGGGGACCAGGTGGAAGTCCGGCGCCGCCGGCAGCAGCCCGCGAACCAGGAGGGCGTTGGTGGCGGGCGGGGTGCGGTCGTCGGCCTCCCCGTCCCAGAGCTGCACGGGGGCGGTGATGGCCTTGAGGCCGTCCGGCGCAATGGCGAAGCCGAAGCCTGGGGCCGCGATCACCACCGCCTTGATCAGGCCCGCCGGCTCCCGCTCGCCCTCGGCGGCGTCGCGCAACGGTGCGCCGGGTTTGACGATCTGGCAGACGAACTCCGGGGCGGTGCGGCAGTGGTCTGCGGCTAGCGCCGGGTCCAGCCGGCCGCCGACAGCGATCAGGACGCTGGTCGCGCCGGCCGAGAAACCGAACAGCCCAACCCGGCCGGGGTCGACCTGGGCGCTGGCCTTCCAGCCATGCAGCATGAAGTCGGTGGTGCGGACGATCTGCCGCGAGCGGCCCGCCATCCAGTCCGGCCCGCCGACGGCCGTCGACTGCTGGAAGTTGTCCCCCGGATGGGTCGGCACGGCGACGATATAGCCGGCCTCCGCCAGGGCCAGGGCCGTGTCGATATGGCTGAGCCCCGCCCCGCCCGTGCCGTGCGACATGACGATCAGCGGATGGACGCCGGCCGCGACGGCGCCGCGCGGGGCGACGCTGGCGAAGGCCGAGCCCAACCAGACGGCGCGCGGCTTGGCGGTGGTGGGATAGAAGACGGTGACCGGTATCGCGGCATGGCCGGCGTCGGCGACCATCACGGTCTGGGCGCCCACTGGATGGGCCGGATGATAGCCGGTCAGGCGCAGCGCCACGTACAACCCGGCCACGGCCAGGACGATGACGCCTAAGATGGCGCCCAACACGGTGAAGACACGCTTCATGACAAAGCCCCCTTGCGATTGTTGGTGAGTAGGCCGGCCAGGACCAGTTCCATGGTCCGCAGGTAGTCGGCCGAGAAATCTTCCGGCGTCGAGAAGCGGCCCGCCCGCTCCATCGAGACCAGGCCCTGGGCGGTCGCTGAGAGCGTGAGCACCAGGTCGAGCGGCGGGCCGGACTGTAGCGCCCCGGCGGCCTGACCTGCCTCAACCTTGGCCATCATGGCGCTGATCAGGAACGAGCGGCCGGCGGTCATGTCGAGCGGATAGGTGCGGGCCGCGCGCGACCGCATCAGGAAGGCCGCGTCGAAACGGTGCCGCTCGGTGAGGGCGAAGTCTTTGAAGGCCCGCAGCAGGCAGCGCAGCCAGGCGACGGGATCAGCCTCGTCGATCCGTCGGACGATGGCCTCCCAGCCCGCGAATCCGTCGGCCATCAGGGCGTCGACCAGCGCGTCCTTATCGGGATAGTGCCGGTACATGGCCATGGTCGAGACCCCGGCCCGTTTGGCCACCGCCCGCACGACGATGCCGTCCAGACCCTCTTCTTCGAGGATCTCTCTCGCGGCGATCAGCAGGCGCTCTTTCGTGCTCATGTGTACTTAGTACACAATCTGGTCAAAGCTGTAAAGTGGGCGGGAAAAGCCCGCCACACTCCGGATCACGCCTTCAGAATTGAAAGTCGGCTAGCCTGTCGCCCGCTGCGCAGCCGCTTCGAGAGGCGGCCCCCAGACTTCGAGCTGGTTGCTGCGCTCCACCCGCCGGGTCGTGCGCAGGGTCAGCAGTTCGGAAAGACCGGTCTCGGCCAGCAGCGCCTCGACGGCCAGCCGCCCGGCCGGGTCGAGGTCGTCGGCGGCGTCCTGAATCTTCTGCAGCAGGTAGAGGCGATAGGGCATGACCGCGACTTCGATGGTCTCGCCACGCCAGTCGAAGGCGACGCGGCCGATGGCCCGTTCGGTCGGTCGGGCCAAGCCGCTGGTTCCGGGCTCCAGGTCAGGCCGCTCAGCCAGCCAGCCGTTCGCGTAGCCGACATAGGCGCGAACCTCCGGCAGGTAGTCCTCGGCGACGAAGGCCAGCAGCGCCTTGAGGGTGTCGGGGACCGTGTCGGCGGCAAAGGGCGCCTCGGTGGGCGAGCCATAGTCGCCGGCATCCTGGTCCGGGCCGTTCATCCGTTCGACCCAGCGCCAGACGCGGTAGGCCTGGGCCTTCATCATCGCGGCCGGATAGGGGTCCCGGCCGAGGTGAGCGTAGAGCGGGGCGATCAGCCCGTAGTCCCCCAGGGTCGCGGCGCCGCCCAGCAGGTAGGGAGAATGCGCCAGATGGGCGTCGAACAGCGACAGGAACCGTTCGTAGCTGGCCTCGACCAGCGGGATGGAGCCCGGCGAAACCCCGAAGGCGCCCATGGCCTTGCGCATGCGGCTGGCGGCGAACTTGAAGACGGTTTCGGCTTCCTCGTCCTTCGCGCCCGGCGCCAGGGCGGCGGAAAAATCGCGGCCCAGGAAGGGCTGGTTCACCGCGTCGAAGTTCCAGCGGTAATGCATGGCAGGCCTGAGCAGGCCTTCGCCACCGAACAGTTCGAATATGTGGGAGATGAGACGATGGCGGGGCGTGGCGGGATAGGCCGGATGCAGGGTTTCGCCCCGGGCCTCGAACCAGGCGATGATTTCAGACCCGTCCTGGACCAGCTCGCCGTCCAGGGTCTCCAGCACCGGGATGATCCAGCGGCCAACCCTGGGCAGGATTTCCTCGCGGAAGCGGGCCTCGCCGGCCGCGCGGTTTTCGAAAGGGATGCCCTGCTTAATCAGGTATGACCGGGCCTTGCCGGTGTAGAGCGAGCCTGGCGTGCCGTAGAGGTTATAGGGCATGTCACCGGGCCCCCAGGAATCGCCGGCCGGCGGCAAAGAGCGCCAAAAGCACCGCCTCGATGACCATCGGCTGGCCCAGTTCCGGCGACCAGCCCTGAACCGCGACGGTGATGAACCGGCCCGTCAGAGCGATGCCGATCATCACCAGCGGCGCGATCAGCCACTTTCCGTCATTGCGAATCGCGGCGAGGAGGGCAAACGCGCCGGCCGCGCCGAAGAAGCCGGCCATATCGGCGCGAATCGTCGCCAGGCCCAGGTGGCCGATGGGCGAGAGCCCCAGCTTGGCGGCGGGCAGGTCGGGGTGCAGCCAGAACTGCAGCGCCAGGAGCAGGGCCAATAGACCGGCCAGACCGACCAGTCCCCGTAGAACCAGCTTCATCGTCCCCACTCCCTGTAACGCTGTATTTTGGCATCTTGTATGCCACTAGGATGGTTTTCACAACGCTACCGGGAATGGGGATACGGCGATGCGCCGCAGGATGATCGGGCGGCGGGGTGAAGCCTCAGCGCAGCTTGGCCCTGGCCTTGGCGAGCAAGGCGGAGACCTCGGCGCGGCGGCCACGGTCGGCGACCTCGCGGCCGGGACGCGCCGGGGCGGCCAGAGCCTTTTCAAACGCGCGGACGGCGCCGGCGGCGTCGCCCTGCCGCAGCAGGAAGTCGCCGTAGAAGAAGTTGGGATCGATGCCGTTCGGATTGATGGCCAGGGCCTTCTGCAGATAGGCCCGCGCCTTGACGGGGTCGCCGAAGCCGATCGGGAAGCCAGGCACCTGCGAATAGAGCGAGCCCAGGCTGGTGTAGACCGAGCCATCGCCCAGAGCGCGCGGGTCGATCCGCTCTGCCCGTTCGAGCAGGTCTCGCGCCGACTTGACCAGCGACAGGGCCCCAAGGCCGCCCTTGGCGCCCGCTTCTGTGGACAGGGCGATGGCTTCCCAGACCAGGGGCTCGGCCCGCTTGGGGTTCTGCCGGGCCAGGGCGTCGGCCTGGGCGGCCAGCTGGGCGGCCTGGGTCGCCTGAGCGCCCTTGTCGCGCACTTCGAAGTTCACGTGGGCCCAGTTACGGGCCAGGCCATCGACGCGGGCGTCGAAGGCGGGGTCGGCCAGAACCGGGCCGGCCAGGGCGGCGGCGGCCAGGGTCAGCGCCGCCAGAAGAGGGGCGATTCGCATGGGAGGATCTCCTTGAGGATCAGGAAGCGAAGAGGGCGGCGGCCTTCTGGTCGTTGGCCGCCAGGGCGGCGTCGACCAGGCCGGGCGCCAGGGCGTTGATGCGGACGAACAGGCTTTCGGGAAATCCGAAATAGGCCTCGTCCTTGCCCGAACCGATGACCTTCACGATGCGGCGGGCGATCTTGGCGGGCTCGTCCATGTTCATGTTGGTGAGCTTGGCAAAGGCCATGACCTGGGCCGAATTGAGCGGGGTGCGCACCGCCCGGGGGGCGATGTAGGTGACCTGAATCCCTGTGCCCGCCAGCTCGCGCCGCAGGGCCTGGCTGAAGCCGCGCAGTCCGGCCTTGGCGCTGGAATAGGTGGCGAAATGGGCGAAATTGATCGATCCGAAGATCGAGCCGATGTTGACGATCTGCCCCCTGCCGCGCATCCGCATCCGTAGCAGCGCCGCCTGGGCCAGCCGCACCGGGGCGACCAGATTGACCAGATAGCTGGCCAGCAGGTGTTCGGGCGACTGGGCCTCGACCGGACCGAAATGCTGGATGCCCGCCAGGTTGACCAGGATGTCCCAGTCCTGAGCCGCCACCGACGCCGCAGCCGCTTCGATGCCTTCCGGGCTCGCCAGGTCCTGGCGCAGGAAATGCTCGCCGCCGGCCGGCGGAACGCGGTCCATCACCGTGACCCGCCCGCCCCGCTGCGCCAGCTCCTGAACGATCAGCCGGCCGAGGCCGCCTGCCCCGCCCGTGACCAGGATGCTCTTTCCGTCAAACCGCATGGGCGACCTCGCGTTCGTGCGGGATCGCGGCGAAGACGCCCGCGAACAGGGTGAAGACGGCGTCCGCCATCTCGATAATCGCCGCCTGGTCGGCGGGGTCTTCCACCTGGTCCATCAGGCCCTGGAAGAAGGCCAGGTGGCCGACATCCAGCGAGCCGTGCGAGGTCAGGTAGGAAAAGCATTGCGGGCCGAGGTTCAGGCTCTTGGCCACCGCCTCCGCGCCTTGGGTGGCCAGGCGCACGCTGGTGCCTTCCAGGACCAGCACCATGCCGAAGAAGCCCATCGGGTTGACGTTGGTGATGTAGTCATAGGCCTTGTCGACCATGGCCTGAGTGGCCACGCGGGGCCGGCCGGTCCGCACCGCCTCGGCGTCGCCGCCGCAATTGCGGATGTCATTGAGGATCCAGGCCTCATGGCCGGTCTCGTCGGCGATGTATTCGTCGAGCGCGTCCTTGAAGCGCTGGTGGCTGTCGTCCAGCCGCGACTTGGCCAGCTGCATCAGCGGCACGGTGTGCTTCACATGATGATAGGCCTCGGTCAGGTAGGCGATGTAGGTCGCCAGCGAGATGTGGCCGGTCAGGCCGTCCTGGATTTGAGGCACGGCGGCCAAGCGCTGCTGGCCATCGGCGGTTTCGCTGATCAGTCTCTGGAAAAAGGTCACGGGCGGTCCTTTAGGAAACAATGTCGAGGTCGATGAAGTCGCGGTGGCGCTCCAGCAGCACGGCGCGCCGGGGGCGTCCGTTGCCGGTCAGTTCGCCGTCCTGCGGATCGAAGGGCCCCCGCAGCCGCCAGCGGCGAACCTGGGCGTACTCCGGCAGGGCCTGGTTGGCCCGCAAGACGGCGGCGGCGATCACCGACTCGTCCATGTCGGGGGTGAGCGGCACGATCAGCGCCCCCAGCTGCGGCTGGGCCTCGCCGAACACCAGGGCCTGGCGAATCTCCGGCTGGGTCATCAGCTCGCTCTCGACCCATTCCGGCGCGATGTTGCGGCCATAGGCGTTGATGATCACCGCCCCGCGCCGGCCGTTGATCGACAGGAATCCGTCGGCGTCCAGGGCCCCGAGGTCGCCGGTGCGCACTTCGCCCAGGTGCAGGGCGCCGCCCGCGTAGCCGAGGAAGGGCCGCGGGCCGACGACGATCTCGCCATCAGCGTCAATGCGCACGGTCAGGTGCGGCAGTGGGACGCCGACCTTGCCCAGCCGTGAGCGGGCCGGGGTGTTGAGGGCCACCACCGAGGCGCATTCACTCAGGCCATAGCCCTCGAACACCGGCAGGCCCAGGGCCTGAGCCTGCTCCAGCAGCCGGGGAGCCACCTTGGCGCCGCCCACCGCCACCAGCTTGAGGTCAGGGAAGCGGCGGCCGGCGAAAGCCATGATCATCAGCAGGCCGCGCAGCAGTTCCGGCACCAGTATCAGGCTGCTGGCCCGAGTCTCGGCGATGACGCCGGCCAGCTTGATCAGGTCAGGCCGGAAGGGATTGTCCAGGCCAAGCTCGGCGGGCGAGAGGACATGATACTCGCCGCCCGCCAGCAGGGTCGGATAGAGGCCCGCGACATTCTCCAACAGGATGCCGAGCGGCAGGAGCGGCAGATGCCGGCCGGCGAAATCGGCGCCGATGACCTCGACCAGTGATGCGGCGACATCCTCCATCTGGCTCTGCGACAGGCAGACGCCCTTGGGATGGCCGGTGGAACCCGAAGTGTAGGTGATCTTGGCAGTGCCTGGCGGCAGGGCGGCCGGCCCGCAGATCAGTGGCGTGGCGCCCAGCCGGGTTCCGGCGATCTCCAGATCGAGCTCGCCGCCCTGCCCCGTGATCAACAGGCCGGCGCCGGCGTCGCAAAGGGCGTGGGTGCGCTGTTCGGGCGTGAAGAAAGGAGGGATCGGCACGACCGGCCAACCCAGCTTGACCAGAGCCAGGTCGAGGACGGCCCAGGCCGGGCTGTTGTCGAGCACCACGGCCACGGGCGAGCCCGGCCAAATCATCGGGGCGAGGCGCGACAGGGCCGCTACTGCCGACTCAATCACGCCGGGAAGCTGGCCGTAGGTAAAGGCGCCGGCAGTGTCGCTGATCGCGACGGCGTCCGGGCGGGCCAGGGCACGGGCCGCAATGGCCTCCAGGACACGGCTCATTGCAGCCCCCCCTGTCTGGCGCATGCAGCCAAGGACGGATGCAGACGGGGCCGAACAGAATCGCCGGGGATGGGCTCGACGAACAGCATCTGGGCCAGGGCCGGCAGGGCCGGGGCAATGGCGCCGACCATCACTTCGGGATCGCGGGCGTAGTAGCCGCCCCAGTCGGCGGCCGCTTCACCCAGCCGCTCGGGCTCGGCCCGGGTCAGGACCTGGGTAGCGAAGCCGACACGGGCGAAGCTGCGGCGCAGTTGGCGGGTGGCGGTGGCGACGGCGTGGGTGCAGCCCTGCCGCGCCAGATGACCGGCCAGGGCCAGAAACAGAAACAGCGAGGCGCCGGGGCTTTCCGAGGCCAGATTGCCGATCTCGACCAGGCCTGACCGCGCCAGCGGCTCGCCCAGACGAAGAGAGGCCGCCTGCTCGACCGGTTGATCCAGGTAGCGCTCCAGGAACAGCGGCGTCTGGGCCGCGAAGCGGAAGCCGGCCGCCGCATGGATGACGCCGTGGCGGTCCTGCACGCTGATCAGGGTGGGATAGTGCTGGCGAATCTGGCCTTCGAAGGCCCGGGCATAGGCGCTTTCCAGGTAGGCTTCGACCCGCAGCCGTTCAGGACGGGCCTGACGGTGCAGGCGAATTTCGTGCGGCTCGATGGCGGTCAGCCGGCGGACGCGGTCGGTGTCGAAGCGGAACCGCTCGCTGACAGCGTCGTCGTCGGTCATGGTCACTTCAAGCAAGGCCTTACTCCGTCGGACTTCGCGCCCGCCCCGGCGCCTTCACAGCCCAAGACGACGCTCACCGGCGACTCCCTCAGGATTTTTTGCGGGAGCGATTGCGCCGGAGCGTCCAGGCGAGGAAAATCGCTTCGGCGCTTCGGTCTGAAGCGCGGTTCGGCGAATGCGCCGCGGGAGCGTTTGATCGCCGCCTTGGACGACAGCGACAGCCATCCTCTGCTGGCCGCCTATCTGGAGCGGCGCGCCGATCTGGTGCGCTATTTCCGCGTCCGCCTGCGCTCGGAAGCGGCGGCGGAAGACCTGGTGCAGGACATCTATCTGAAGGTGGCGGCCCGGCCGGTCGAAGCCATCGGAAACCCGACGGCCTACCTCTATCGCCTGGGAACCAACCTGATGCTGGACCGGCTCAAGCAGAGCCGGCGGACCCAGCGGCGCGACGCCGACTGGCGGGGGGTGGAGACGGTTTCCGCCGGCGGCGAGGATCTGGCCGACCAGCCCCCCGCTGATGAAGTTGTCGCGAGCCGACAGCGGCTGAAAAAAGTGATTGAGGCTGTGGCGGCCCTGCCCCCGCCGTTGCCCGAGGCCTTCCGGCTGCACAAGCTTGAAGGCCTGAGCCACGCCGAAACCGCGGCGGCCATGGGCGTTTCCCGCTCAAGCGTGGAGAAATACATCTCGGCCTGCCTCAAGAGCATCCTCAGGAAGGTCGGGCCATGAGCGCGCGAATGCTTCGCAAAATAATGCTGAGGGACTTGCCGCTTTGTGGCGTCATTGAGGCAAGGACGCCTCTCGCGACTTCGGAGACCACCGCCTAGCCATGACCGAACCGGCCGACCATCCCCTCACCGAACAGCTGCGCGACGACGCCGTCGCCTGGCTGGTGCGCGTGCAGTCGGACGCCGCCGGCGCCGAGGACTGGGCGGCGCTCACCGACTGGCTGGAGGCCTCTCCCGTCCACCTCGCCGCCTTTGAGGCGGCCGAGCGCCTATCAGCCGAAATCGACGAGCAGGCCGGCCAGATCGCCGAGGCCCTCGCCGGGCGATCGAAGGTTGTCGCCTTCCGTCCGCACCGGCGGCCGCCGGCTGCCTGGGTCAGCGGACTGGTCGCCGCGGCGGCCGCGCTGGTCGTCGGACCGATGCTGTGGAACAGCTATCAGGGACCTGAGACCGTCTACACGACCCGAGTTGGCGAGACCCGGACCGTCAGGTTGACCGACGGCAGCCAGGTCACTTTGGATAGCGGTTCGCGCCTGTCCGTGCGGCTGGGCTGGCGGACGCGGCGGGTCGAGATGGGTCAGGCCCAGGCCAGCTTCGACGTCGCCAAGGACCCCAGCCGGCCCTTCATCATCGGGGTGGGCGACCAGCAGGTGCGGGTGGTCGGCACAGCTTTCAACATCCGCCATTTCGACGGAACGGTGACGGTTACGGTCAACCGCGGGATCGTGCAGGTCAGCCAGGCTGGCGGCGAGCCCGAACGGCTGACGGTGGGCGATGAACTTCGGCATGTGGAGGGCCAGCCGACCTCCACTCGCATCAAGGTCGATCCCGCCCAGGCGCTGGCCTGGACCCAGGGCCGGCTGGTCTGCGAGGACCGGACACTCACCGAGATCGTCGCTGACATCAACCGCCACTACCCCAGGCCGATCCGCCTGGCCGGCGCGGCCGGCTCGAAGCGGTTTTCCGGCGTGCTGGAACTGGGCGACCAGGACGCCCTGGTCCGGCGTCTTGCCGGATATTTGTCGCTGCGGGTCGATAGGAGCGGCGGCGAAATCGTCCTACGGTAACCGCTTCGGCAGGCGGACCCGCGATCATCTGATGTTCAAGACCTTGCGCGGCCTGCTGGGCGGTCTGACGGCCGCGATCCTGCTTTTGGGCGCGACCGGCGCCTGGGCGGCCGAGACGCCGATCGCCTTTTCAATCCCCCGCGAACCGTTGAAGCGAGCCCTGGTCGATTTCGCCATCCAGGCCCGTCTGTCGATCAGCACCGGCGCCCTGGCGGCCTGCCGACCGACGACCCCCAGCCTCAAGGGACGCTTCACCCCGCGCGAGGGCCTGGCGCGCCTGCTGGCCGGATCGGGCTGCGGCTTCCGGTTCATCGACGCGCAGTCGGTGGAGATCATCCCCCTACCCCGGCCAATGCCTGAGCCCCCAGTCAGACCCGCGCCGCCGCCGCCGCCCCCGACTGTGCAGGACGTGGCGCCAATCGTGGTCGTCGCCACCCGCGCCCCGACGCCCATCGATCAGCTCGCCTACAGCGTCAGCGCCGTCACCCGCGCCGAACTTCTGGGCCAGGGTGCGACGGACGCGGGGGGCCTGGCCCTCCTGACCCCGGCGATGACGGTGACCAACCTGGGCCAGGGCCGCGACAAGATCCTGCTGAGAGGCCTGTCCGATGGGCCGCTGACCGGCCGGACCCAGTCCATGGTCGGCGTCTATCTGGACGATATGCGCATCACCTCCAGCGCGCCGGACCCTGACCTGAGACTGACCGACATCGCTCAGGTCGAGGTGCTGCGCGGTCCACAGGGCGCCCTCTATGGCTCAGGGTCTCTGGGCGGGGTCGTCCATCTGATCACCGTAGCCCCAGATCCGACCAGCCTCTCCGGCTGGGTATCGGGCAGCGCCGGCGCCACGCGCGGTGGCGATCCCTCCTCCACGCTGGAGGGCATGATCAACCTGCCGCTGTTCAACGGCCGGGCCGCCCTGCGTCTGGTGGCCTGGCGAGAGGTGGAGGGCGGCTATATCGATGACGCCGGCCTGGGCCTGAAAAACGTCAACCGCTCGGTTCGGCAGGGTCGCCGGGCCAGCCTGTCAGTGGATCTCTCGCCCGATTGGAGCGTGACCTTCAGCCGGGTCGACCAGGCCATCAACGCCGATGACACTCAGTACGCTCTGGCGGGCCTGCCGCCCTATGTCCGCAGCAACGCCCTGCGCGAACCGCACGACAGCGACTTCAGCGCCACCTCGCTGTCGGTGCGGGGCGACCTGGGATGGAGCCGCCTGCGCTGGTCGACGTCGCTCGTGCAGCACGCGCTGACCAGCCGCTATGACGCGACCTCAGCCCCGCCTCTGCCGATGCCGGCGGGCCTGTCGGCCTTTGACGACGACAACAGCATCCGCAGCCTCATCTCGGAGGCCAGCCTGACCTCGCCGGCCGATGCGAAGATCACCTGGCTGGGTGGGATTTACCTGTCTCACACGCGGCAGATCGTTGACCTCTCTCTGACCGGCGCCGCCTCTTCGGTCGTCGGCTTTACCGAGCACAGGTTGGACCGACTGGACGAAGCCGCCCTGTTCGGCGAGATCGTCCTGCCGTTGACCTCGCGGCTGGACGTTACCGTCGGCGGCCGCCTGTTCTCGTCGCGGACGCGGGTGGACAGCCAGATCGCCGCCCCGCTGCTGGCCACCGCCTCCGCCTTCAGCGGCAGGGTCAACCAGTCAGGCTTCGCGCCCAAGCTGGTGCTCAGTTACCGGGTCGGCGACCATGGGCTGATCTACCTGCAGGCGGCCGAGGGCTATCGCGCCGGTGGCCTGAACACCACTGGCGCGCCGGGCCAGCTGTTTTCCGCGCCAGGCGGGCCGGAGCCCTATCGCGCCTACCAGGGCGACGAACTTCTAAGCCTGGAACTCGGCGGCAATGTCTCCCTGCTGGACGGACGTCTACGCCTGCGGGCGGCGGTGTTCGAAGCCTGGTGGACGAACATCCAGAGCGACCAGCTGCTGGCGTCCGGGCTGCCGTTCACCGCCAATATCGGCGATGGCCGCAATGTGGGCCTGGAGGCGGAGGCCGCCTGGCGGTCGGGTCCGCTGACCCTGCGCGGCGACCTGTTGGTCAACAGTCCCGAGCTGGACCACGCCAACCCCGCCTTCCCGGCGAGGGCCGATCTGGCCCTGGCCGGCGTGCCGGAGTTCTCGGGGGGAGTGTCGGCCGGTTACGGCTGGGAGGTGGGCGCCTCCGGACGGATCGAGGTCACCGGCCGCTACGCCTGGGTTGGCCGCTCGACCCTGACCTTCGACGCGGTGACGGCGCCCAGCATGGGTGGCTATAGCGCCGCGCGTCTGGCGATCGCTCTGACGGAGCCGCGGTGGATGCTGGGCCTGGCCGTCGACAATCCAACCAGTGAGCGGGGTGACACCTTCGCCTATGGCAACCCCTTCACCCTGCGGACCGCGCGCCAGCTGACGCCCCAGCGGCCGGCCACGGTGAGCGTGACACTCAAAGTTTCCTACTGATTCCGGCGCCAATCGGCGCGCACCGATGCCATAGTGGCGAGGCCAGGGCAGGCCCGTCGCGTGACGCAGGAACCGGCCCGGCGACCGGGAGGATTTCGCCATGCCCTACGCGCCCGCCAGCCGCGCCTTCTATGACGCCGACAGCCACATCATGGAGCTGCCGGACTTCCTGAAGAAATACGCCGACCCGGCGCTGCGCGACGAGATTCCCGAGGTCAGCTATTCGGCCTCGATCGTCACCGACGAGGAGGTGGCGGTGATCATGGCCCAGGGCGGGCGTCACAGCCCCGAGCATATCGCCGCCCAGGTGGCGCTGGGCGACCGGCTGATCGAGCAGTCCAAGGAGATCCAGGCGCTGGGCGCCTTCAACCGCGAGGATCGCACCGCCGCGCTGGACCTGCTGGGCTTTCGCAAGCAACTGGTGTTCGCCACCCACAGCGTGGCCATGCCCTTCTCGCCCAGTTCGAAACTCGACCCGCGCCTGCGCTATGGCGCGGCCCGCGCCCACAACCGCCACATGGCCGATTTCTGCGCCGCCGATCCCCGGTTGATGGGGGTGGCGGTGATCCCGCTGGACGAGCCGGACCTGGCCATGGCCGAATTGGAACTGGTGCTGAAGGCCGGTCTCAAGGCCGTCTGGATCCCCCACCGGCCCTGCGGCGACCGCTCTCCCGGACACGTGGACCTGGACCCCTTCTGGGCCCGGCTGGCCGAGACCGGGACGCCCTTCCTGCTGCATGTCGGTGGAGCGCCGCTGCAGCTGGCCAAGGCGTGGATGAACAACGGCCGGCCGCCGACCAAGGACTGGCTGGGTGGCGGCGAGAACCTGCGCACCAAGGATGTCGCCCTGCTGCATGAAGGACCTGAAGCCTTCCTGACCATGATGGTGCTGGACGGGGTGCTCGAACGCCACCCGACCCTGCGCGGGGCCAGCGTCGAGCTGGGGGCCGGCTGGGTTCCGGAACTGCTGCGTCGGCTGGACTGGGTGGTCAAGCACTGGAGCCGCAACGACGCCAACCTGCAGGCCCTGCGCCGCACGCCGTCGCAGCAGCTCACCGAGCAGCTGGCCTTCACCCCCTTCGTTTTTGAGGAAGTGGGAAGTCTGATCGACCAGTCGAACCCCGACCTCTACCTGTTCTCGAGCGACTATCCGCATATCGAGGGCGGGCGGAACCCGATCGGGCGGTTCGAGGCGGCGCTGGGCGAGCGGAGCGAGGCGGTGCGCGAGGCCTTCTACGCCGAGAACTTCCTGCGCATCTTCCCGGACGCGCGCGTCGCCTAACCGCTGGCGCGAGTCTTGGGCCAGGCGCGCTCGATGACCGCCCAGGAAACGGCGGCTGACACCGACGTCAGCCCGCCCATCCACTGCACGACGTTCATGCCTCGGGCCGCTTCGGCGCCGACCAGCATGGCCAGGATGACGACCGCGCCGGCGGAAATGAACCGGGCGGAGAAGACGATTTGCAAAGCAGGCGGCATGGCCGGGTTTCTAGCCCGGCCGGCCGGCGCCCGTCCCTGCGACAAGCGCCCGCAGCGTCAGCTCAACGCACCCAGAGCATCGCTTCCCCCGGCGTCGCCCAGCTCAGACCCGCCATCGACGTTGAGGATCGTGCCGGTGATGTAGCGGGCGCTGTCGCTGGCCAGATAGGCGGCGGCTTCGGCGATGTCGGTCTTGGTGCCGTAGTCGCGCAGAGCGATGCGGGACTTGATGCGGGCCTCGGCCTCCGGGGACGGGGCCAGGCGGGCCATGCCCTCGGTGTCCGCGATCGGGCCGGGTGAGATGGCGTTGACCCGAACGCCGGAGGGGCCCCACTCCATGGCCAGGCACTTGGTCAGCATGTTGATGCCGGCCTTGGCGGCGCAGACATGGGCCTGGAACAGGGCCGGCTTTACCGCTTGGCCGGCGGTAATCGAGATCAGCGAGGCGCCCGGCCGGCGCAGGAACTGATAGCTGCCCCGCAGGACATTGAAGGTGCCGATCAGGTCGATGTCGACCACGGTCTTGAAACCGTTGGCGCTCATGCCCAGCGCCGGAGCGACGAAATTGCCGGCCGCGCCGGAGATGACCACGTCGATCTCGCCGAACTTGTCGTGCGTCGCCTGCAGAGCCGCCTCGACGGCGGCGTAGTCGCGGACATCCGCCGCGAAGCCGATGGCTTCGAAGCCCTCGTCGGTGATGGTCTTGGCGGCGGCGGCGATCTTGTCCTCGCTGCGGCTGATCAGGGCCAGCTTGGCGCCGGCGCGGGCGAAATGCTGGGCGATCCCCAGGTTGATGCCGCTGGAGCCGCCGGCGACGAAAACGGTCTTGCCGGCCAAGGCCTGGTCCTTGAGGACGGAGTTCATGGGTCGCTCCCTTGTTTGGCGGCCGCGGCCGATCCGCGTTTGTAGACCCCTGGCTGGTCGGCGCAATCGTGACCCAGCGGCACAAGGAAAAGCAAAATTCACCATCTCAAGCTTGGGTTTACCGGTGGCGGTCTAGAGTGCCCGACCTTCCGCCAACCGTGAGTGGCTCTAGATGCGTCTGGCGCGAAGCGCCCTGGTCCTGATGGCTCTGATCCTGCTGGCTTTCGCGTCAGCGGGCGTGCCGTCGGTTCGGGCGGCAGGACTGCAGCGCGGCCTGCCTGGCCCCTCACAGGAAATCCGCGCCGATCAACTGGCCGCCGACATCGATCAGGGCAAGCTGATCATCACGCCGGCCAAGCAGGCGGCCTGGGAGGCCCGGGCCCTGGCGGCCCACGGCCCCGAGCGGCTGGATCGTCTGCGCAAGATCGCCACCGAGGCGCTGGTAGGCTCGAACGCCGCCAAGGCCGACCAATTCCTGGCCCTCTACGAGCAGGAAATCCGCCTGCAGAACAGCGAACGCGACGCCCGCGCCTTGCGGCAACTCAGACTCTACGCCGCCGGCCTGGACGGCGACTACAGTGGCGCGGCCTCCAGGCTGGCCGCCCTTCTGAATACCGAGCGCGATCCGAAACTGCGGGTAACCGGCGCGCGGCTGCTCGCCTACAGCCTGGCCGATGCCGGCCAGAAGGTGCAGGCCCTGAAGGTCGTCAGGGCCGGCATGGAGGACCTGAGCCGAATCCCCGACGATCCCGATCTGCGCGGCGGTCTGGCCGACGCCTGGGCCTTCGCGGCGCTGGGCATGGACGACCTGCCCGCCTTCCTGACCCAGGCCGAGGCCACGGTGGCCGCCGCCCAGGTCAGCGACCAGCCGTACGACGGCCAGTCCATTCTCTACAATCTGGCTCGCCTGGCGTCCCAACAGGGCCAGACCGCCATGGCCGACCGGGTGCTCTCGCGCCTCTGGCGACTGGCCGACGCCGGCGGGGATCCGCAGCAGGTCTATTGGGCGCGCGAGCTCTGCGCCATGGTTTCGAGCGACGCCGGCCGCTGGGAGCGGACGGTGCAGTGCGCCGACCAGGCCCTGGCCATTCCCGAGGGCTCGGCAGAACACCGGCCAAAGATCATGCGGCTGAAAACCATCGCGCTTGCCCGCCTGGGCCGCGCTGGAGCTTCCCGCGCCGCCTATAACGTCCTGCAGACCGAGGCCTCCCGCCGCGGTGATCCGGGCCTGAACCGCAGCCTGCTGGAAGCCGAGGCCGAGGTGCTGCGGGCCGAGGGCCACTTCAATGCCGCCTTCGACACCCTGCGCCGCTATCAGCGTGAGGTCAGCCGCTCGCAGGACGCCGCCACGGTCGAGGGCATCCGCGAGATGCGGGCCGGCCTGGAATCCGAGGTCGACGCCGCCAAGCAGCGCCTGGCCATCCAGCGGGCCGAGAACATGCGCAACGCCATCCTGGCGGCAGGCGCCGGCCTGGCCCTGACGGTCTGCATCGTCGCCCTGGTCCTGACCCTGCGCATGCAGCGGCGGCTGGTCATCGCCCGGCGCGAGGCTGAGGCCGCCGACCAGGCCAAGACCACCTTCCTGGCCAATATGAGTCACGAGATTCGCACCCCGCTGAACGGCGTGATCGGCGTCGCAGGGGCCCTGGCCCGCACCGACCTGACCGGGCAACAGCGCGAGATGCTGGATCTGGTCCGCTCCTCCGGCGAGGTGCTGGAACGACTGCTCAGCGACATTCTCGATCTTTCCAAGGTCGAGGCCGGCAAGATCGACCTGGAGGCCGCGCCCTTCGACCTGGCGGCGGCCGTGGATTCCACCGCCCAACTGATGCGCACCCGGGCCGACGAGAAGGGCCTGGCCTTCGACGTGGTCTATTCTCCCCGGGCCAGCGGCTCGCTGATCGGCGATGTCATCCGCATCAAGCAGATCGTCGCCAATCTGGCCTCCAACGCCATCAAGTTCACCGAGCGCGGCGGGGTGACTGTCGCAGTCGATCTCGAAGAGCGAGCGGAGGGCGGGCCGGACGCCGTCACCCTGATCCTCAAGGTCCGCGATACGGGCATCGGCTTCGACTATCAGGCGTCGAACCGGCTGTTCGGCCGCTTCCACCAGGCCGACGGCTCGATCACCCGCAAGTTCGGCGGCACCGGCCTGGGGCTGGCCATCTGCCGCGGCCTGACCGAGGCGATGAGCGGAACCATCGAGGCCAGTTCGACACCGGGCGAGGGCAGCCTGTTCATCGTCCGTCTGCCACTGGAGCGGGTCGAGGCGATCATCGACGACGCCCTGGACACCGAGGGCCACGCCACCGGCCTGGAAGGGCTGCGCATCCTGATCGCTGACGACCACCCGATCAACCAGAAGGTCGCCGAGCTGATCCTGGGCCCGCTCGGCGCCGAGCTGACCCTGGTCGCCGACGGCCAGGCGTCGGTGGAGGCGTTCGAGCTGGGCGGTTTCGACCTGATCCTGATGGACATGCAGATGCCGGTGATGGATGGCCTGGAGGCCACCCGCGCCATCCGCCGCCTCGAGGCCGAACGCGGTCTGGTCCCGATCCCCATCGCCATGCTGACCGCCAATGCCCTGCCCGAGCACCGCGCCCAGGCCGCCGCCGCCGGCGCCGACGACCACATCGCCAAGCCGATCACCCCTGAGGGACTAATCGGCGGGGTGCTGCGCTGCCTGCAGAACGGCTCGGTCCAGGCTCTCGCCCAAGCCGGTTAGCGTCGTCGGGAAAGCCGCTCGGCCAGGAACTCGGCCAACACCTCTACCCGCTTGGGTCGGGGCCCGCCCGGCGGCATGACCAGGTGCAGAGCGGCTGGCGGGGCGCGCCAGTCCGGCATGACCGCCTCCAGTCGCCCGTCGGACAGGGCGTCCTTGACGATGAAATCGGGCTGCAGGGCCAGCCCCACCCCGGACAGCAGGGCCGGCAGCATGACGTCGGCGTTGTTGGCGCGCAGGGGACCAGAGGGGCGGACTGAGGCTTCCTCCCCGGCGGCATTGACGAACCGCCAGGTCTCCGGATTGGGTGAGTTGGCATAGCCCAGGCAGGCGTGCTCGGCGAGGTGGCCCGGATGGGTCGGGCGGCCGTGGCGGTTCAGATAGCTTGGCGCGCCCACCACAAACCGCTCGACCGGGCACAGGCGCCGGGCGACGAGGGCCGAGTCCGGGAGGACGGCGATGCGCAGGGCCAGGTCGAAGCCCTCGCCGATCAGGTCGACCGTGGCGTCTGACAGATGAAGGTCGATGGAGACCTGCGGATAGGCGGCCAGGAAATCAGGCAGGATTGGCGCAAGGGCGATCAGGCCGAACGACATCGGCGCGGCCAACCGCACCAGGCCGCGCGGCGCGGCGGCGCCTTCCATGGCGTCGGCTTCCAGGTGCTCGGCGTCGTGCAGCAGCTGGGCGGCGCGGTCGGCCAGGTTGCGGCCGGCGTCGGTCAGGGCCAGGCGCCGCGACGAGCGATTGAACAGACGGGCCCCCAGGCGCGTTTCCAGGCGGGTGACGGCCTTGGAGACCGTCGCCTTGGACAGCTTCAGGTCTTCCGCCGCTCCAGCAAACGAGCGCAGTTCGACCACGCGGGCGAAAATCGCCAAGCCTTCGAGATCGGGTAGTCGCGCCATTTTGGAAACTATGAGTTTCGATTGTTTCTATTTCTTCGCTGATCCTCGTCCCTATTTTGATCTCGATCAAGAAGCGCTGGATGGCTGGCGCAAGGAACCAAGCAGATGATCGACGTTCGATCCTTTGAGAGCCTCGGCGGCGCCGACCACGGCTGGCTTAAGGCCAAGCACCATTTCTCGTTCTCCAGCTATCGCGACCCCAAGCGGATGGGCTGGGGCGCCTTGCGCGTCTGGAACGATGACGAGATCGCCGCCAACACCGGCTTCCCGCCCCACCCGCACGAGGACATGGAGATCATCACCTATGTCCGCCAGGGCGCGATCACCCACCAGGACAGCCTGGGCAACAAGGGCCGCACCGAGGCGGGCGACGTGCAGGTGATGAGCGCCGGCTCGGGTATCCGCCACGCCGAATACAATCTCGAGCCCGACACCACTCGCATCTTCCAGATCTGGATCGAGCCCACCCGCTTCGGCGGCGCGCCGACCTGGGGGGCCAAGCCCTTTCCCAAGGGCGACCGGTCCGGCAAGTTCGTCACCCTGGCCAGCGGCTTCGACAACGACAACGACGCCCTGCCGATCCGCACCGACGCCCGCGTCCTGGGCGCCACGCTGAAGGCCGGCGAGAGCGTCGACTATCCGCTCGATCCCAGCCGCCACGCGTATCTGGTGCCGGCCGTGGGAACCATCGAGGTCAACGGCGTCAAGCTGAAGGCCCGCGACGGCGCGGCGATCACCGACCTGACCACCATCACCATCACCGCCCTCGAAGACGCTGAACTCGTCCTCGTCGACGCCGCTTAAGGAACCGCAGATGCCCAAGATTCTCGTGCTCTATCACTCCGCCTACGGCCATATCGAGCAGATGGCCCAGGCCGTCGCCGAGGGCGCCCGCGAAACCGGCGTCACGGTGGACATCAAGCGCGTCCCGGAGACCGTGCCGGAAGAGATCGCCAAGGCCGCCTACTTCAAGCTCGACCAGGCCGCCCCGATCGCCACGATCAACGACCTGACCGAGTATGACGCCATCATCGTCGGCGCCGGCACCCGCTTTGGCCGCATGCCCTCGCAGATGGCCGCCTTCCTCGACCAGGCCGGGCCGCTGTGGGCCAAGGGCGCGCTGCACGGCAAGGTCGGCGGGGCCTTCACCTCGACCGCCACCCAGCACGGCGGTCAGGAGACCACCCTGTTCTCGATCATCACCAATCTGATGCACTTCGGCATGGTGGTGGTCGGGCTCAACTATGGCTTCCAGGGCCAGATGAAGCTGGACGAGATGACCGGCGGCAGCCCCTACGGCGCCTCGACCATCGCCGGCGGCGACGGCTCGCGCCAGCCGAGCCAGAACGAGTTGGACGGCGCCCGCTACCAGGGCCGGACTATCGCCGAAACCGCCGCCAAGCTGGCCGCCTAGGACCTCGTCCTGAAGTCGCACCGCCCTTGAGGGTGCGGCTTCGCGGGAAGGACGATGTGCGCCGCCGAGGTCCGCCTCGGCGGCGCACCTGCGTTTGTGATCACAATTGCCCGGCGTCGCGGGCCGGGTTAGGCTGCCGGACCTTAGCAACAGCCGTGTCATGAAACCGAAAGCCAAAGCGAGGCTCACCTCGCCCAGCGCCAAGCGTGGCGTCGCCTCCATGGCGGAGGCGACCGAGTGGTTCGCCCGTCAGAACATCGAAGAGATCGAATGCGTGGTCCCCGACCTGGCCGGGGTGGCGCGCGGCAAGATCATGCCGGTGCGCAAGTTCCTCGACAGCACGACGATGAACCTGCCCCTGGCCGTCTTCTACCAGACCATCACCGGGGAATACCCTGACCTGGAGGATCTGGTCGGGACGGTGCAGTCCGACACCGACATCTTCCTGACCCCCGACTTCGCCACCCTGGCCGTGGTCCCTTGGGCGCAGGATCCGACCGCCCAAGTCATCCACGACGCCTTCCACCCCGGCGGCCGGCCGGTCGAGGAAAGCCCGCGTCAGGTGCTGCGCCGGGTGCTGGCGCTCTATCACGCCCAGGGCTGGACGCCCTGCGTGGCGCCGGAGATGGAGTTCTATATCGTCGAGAAGAACATCGACCCGGACTATCCGCTTAAACCCCCGATCGGCCGCTCGGGCCGGCCGGAGACCGGGCGGCAGGGCTACTCGATCTCGGCGGTCAACGAGTTCGACGCCCTGTTCGAGGACATGTACGAATACAGCGAGCGCCAGGGGCTGGAGATCGACACCCTGATCCACGAGAGCGGCGTGGCCCAGATGGAGATCAACCTGCGCCACGGCGACGCTCTGGAGCTGGCCGACCAGGTCTTCATGTTCAAGCGCACCATCCGCGAGGCGGCGATGGAGCACGACATCTACGCCACCTTCATGGCCAAGCCGATGGCGGGCGAGCCCGGCTCGGCCATGCACATCCACCAGTCGATCCTGAACCGCGAGACCGGGAAGAATCTGTTCTCGGACAAGGCCGGCGAGCCAACCCCGCTGTTCTTCGCCTTCATCGCCGGCCAGCAGAAATACCTACCGGCGATCATGGCCATCCTGGCGCCCTACGTGAATTCCTACCGCCGAATCTCGCGGGACAGCGGCGCGCCGATCAACACCCGCTGGGGCTATGACAACCGTACGGCGGGCTTAAGGGTGCCTCCGTCCGACGCGGCCAACCGGCGGGTCGAGAACCGCATCCCCTCCTCCGACGCCAACCCCTATCTGGCCATCGCCGCCAGCCTGGCCGCCGGCTACCTGGGCATGGTCCAGGGCCTGAAACCCAGCGAGCCGGTGCAGACCGACGCCAACCTGCTGGGCTTCGACCTGCCGCGCGGCCTGACCGAATCCCTCACCCTGTTCGAGACCTGCGGCGAGATGGTCGACATCCTGGGCCCCGCCTTCGTCAGCGCCTACAGCCGGGTCAAGGAGGTCGAATACGAGACCTTCATGCGCACCATCAGCCCCTGGGAGCGCGAGTTCCTGCTGCTGAATGTCTGAGACGAAGCCGCTCCCTCAAATCCTCCCCCGGAGGGGGAGGATTGAACTCCATGTTGAACACCGGCCATCCGGAAGGGTCCTGGTACGCCGCCACGGCCGAGCTTGGACCCGCACGGCCGGCGCTGAAGGGCGACATCAGAGCCGATGTCTGCGTGATCGGGGCCGGGTTCACGGGGCTGGGTGCGGCATTGGAGCTGACCCGTCGGGGCGCGAAGGTCATCGTGCTGGAGGCGGCCGAGGTCGGCTCGGGCGGTTCGGGCCGCAACGGCGGTCAGGTGCATCCCGGCCAGCGCCGCGAGCAGGACTGGCTGGAGCGGGTGGTCGGCCTGGACGACGCCCGCTCGCTGTGGACCCTGGCCGAGGCGGCGCGGACCAACCTTCACGGCCTGATCGGCGAGATCGACTGCGACTGGCGGCCCGGGCTGATCCAGGCCCGGCATCGCCCGTCCGGCGCCGAGCACGAAGCCGCCTACGCCGCCCTGATGGCCGAGCGATACGACTATCCGCTGCTGGAGGTGGTCGACCGCGAGCGCATGGCCCACCTACTGGGGAGCGACCGCTACTTCGGCGGCCTGATCGACCATGGCGGCGGGCATCTTCACCCGCTGAAGTTGGCCCTCGGCATGGCGTCGCTGGCCGAGGCGGCGGGTGCGCAAATCCACGAACGCAGCCGGGTTATCGCCGTCGACGGACTGACGGTCCGAACCGCATCCGGCTCAGTCGCCTGCGACCGCGTAATTCTCACCGGCGATGGCTATCTGGGCGGCCTCGTCCCGGCGCTGGAAGCGCTAGTCATGCCGATCAACAACTTCATCGCGGTCACCGAGCCGCTGGACGACGACGGCATCCTGCCCGGCGACATGGCCGCAGCCGACAGCCGCTTCGTCATCCGCTACTGGCGCAAGACCCTGGACGGACGGCTGCTGTTCGGCGGCGGCGAGAACTATTCGCCCCGCTTCCCGGCTGACATCGCCGGCTGCGTGCGCCGGCACATGCTGGGGACCTATCCGCGGCTGGCTGGCGCGGCGATCACCCATGCCTGGGGCGGGACCCTTGGAGTCACCACGACCCGCCTGCCCTATGTCGGCGAGCCGATGCCCGGCGTGCTGGCGGCGGCAGGATACAGCGGCCAGGGCGTCATGCTCGCCCCCTATTTCGGCAAACTGCTGGCCCAGGCGGCACTGGGCGACGCGGCCCTGCTGGAGCCACTCAAGCGCCTGCCGACCCCGGCGTTTCCCGGCGGCAAATGGCTGCGTTGGCCCGGCCTGGCGGCGGGGATGAGCTGGTACGCCCTGCGGGACCGGCTCTAGATATCCAGCCGATAGATCTTCCGCGCCGTCCCCGCGAACAGGGCCGCCTTCTCGTCCGCCGAATACCCCGCCGCGACCCGCTTGAAGGCGTTCCAAAGCGTGGCGTAGTCGCAGCTGCCGTTGTCGACCGGGAAGTTGCTTTCGAACATGCAGCGCTCGACCCCGAAGGCCTTGATGCAGATCTCGACGTAAGGGAGCCATTCCTCGGCCAGTTGCTCGGAGCTGGCCGGCGGGTCGGACATGAAGCTGGGAAAGCCCGGGAAGACCATGGCCAGGCCGCCGACCTTGACCGCCACATTGGGCAGGGCCGCAAGCTCCTGGATAGACTGGGTCCACTTGGCGAAGCGCTCGTCCCGCTGGCCGGCATAGCGGCCGATTCCCAGCGGCGTGCCGACATGGTCGAGCACGATCTGGGTGTCGGGGAAGGCCTTGGCCAGGCTGATCAGCTCGGGGAGTTGCGGCTCCAGCAGCCAGGCGTCGAACGACAGGCCCAGCGGCGCCAGCTCGGCGAACCCGGCCCGGAAGTCGCCCCGGCGGTAGAGGCCCTCCTGCTGGCGGGCTGCCAGCGGGCCCAGCACGTCGGTGTCCTGGTCGTATGAGGCGCTGTGGCGGATGCCCTTGAAGCGGCCGTTGCCGGCGGCGATGTGGGCCTGCAGCACCTCGCGGGCCTTGGGGCCGATGGTCAGGTCGACATGGCCGACGATGCCGGCGCAGGCGCGGGTCGGGCCGTAGAGACCGCTGGCGCTCATCGCCGCCACGCCGTTGACGAACTCGGTCTCGCCGACCGGCTTGAAGGCGGGCTCCGCGTCGGCGCGGTACATCGCGCCGCACTCCATGTAGACGGTTCCGATGACGTTATGGCCGCTGTTCAGGTCGGCCATCAGCTCGTCGAGCAGATAGCGCGGCGTCTTGCGGATAATGTGGTCGAAGCCGTGCTTGGGCGGCGGCAGCTGGGCCAGCAAGGCGGCAGGCCGATCCCACAGATGGTGATGCGGATCAATGATCGGCAGGTCGGGTTCGAGGATGGCTTCCGGCATATCAAATCGCCTTCAGGATCGGCATCGCCTCATCGAGCGACCGCTTGATGATATCGACCAGTTCGTCGATCTGCGCGTGGCTAATGATCAGCGGCGGGCAGCAGACGATCGTGTCGCGGATGCCCCGCACCATCAGGCCGTTCTTGATGCAGAGGTCGCGCACCACCGGCCCGGCCTTGCCCTCCTCGCCGCCGAACCGCTTGTTGGTCCCCTTCTCGGCGACGATCTCGACCGCGCCCAGCAGGCCCAGCGAGCGGGCCTCGCCGACCAGCGGATGGTCGGCCAGCCGGTCCTTGAACGCCTTGGCCAGGTAGGGGCCGGTGTCCAGGCGCGTGCGCTCGACCAGCTTCTCGCGCTCCATGATCTCGAGGTTCTTTATGGCCACGGCGGCGCAGGTCGGGTGGCCGCTGTAGGTGTAGCCGTGGACGAAATCCCCGCCCTTCTCGCGCAGCTCGGCGACGATGTGGTCGGCCACGCCCACCGCCGAGATCGGCAGGTAGCCGGACGACAGGCCCTTGGCCATGGCGATCAGGTCCGGCTTGATGCCGTAGTGCTGGTGGCCGAACCATTGGCCCAGCCGCCCAAAGCCGCAGATCACCTCGTCGACGACCAGCAGTATGCCGTACTTGCGGCAGATGGCCTCGACGGCCGGCCAGTAGCCCTCGGGCGGAATGATCACCCCGCCCGCGCCCTGCACCGGCTCGCCGATGAAGGCGGCGACGTTCTCAGGGCCGACCGCCAGGATACGTTCCTCAATGGCATTGGCGGCCCGTTCGGCGAACTTGGCGGGGTCTTCGCCGAAGCCCTCATTGAACAGATAGGGCTGCATGACGTGCTCGACGCCTGGAATCGGCAGGTCACCCTGAGCATGCATGGCCTTCATGCCGCCCAGGCTGACCCCGGCGACCGTCGAGCCGTGGTAACCGTTCCAACGGCCGATGAAGATCTTGCGGCTCGGTTGGCCCTTGAGCTTCCAGTAGTGTCGCACCAGCCGCAGGATGGTGTCGTTGGCTTCCGAGCCGGAGCTGTTGAAAAAGACGTGGCTGAGGTTCCCGCCCATCAGCCCCGCCACCTTGGTCGCCAACATGATCGGCGGCGGCGAGGCGGTCTTGAAGAAGGTGTTGTAGTAGGGCAGCTCCAGCATCTGGTCATAAGCGGCCTGGGCCAGCTCCTGACGCCCATAGCCGACGTTTACGCACCACAACCCCGCCATGCCGTCGAGGATGGCGTTGCCGTCCCCGTCATGGATCACGCAGCCCTCGGCCCGGGTGATGATCCGGCTGCCGCCCATCTCGGCGATGACCTTGTGGTCGGCCTGGGCCGGCAGGTGGTGGGCGACATCCTGCCGGCGCAGCTCGGCGATGTCGTAGTTGCGGATGGGCGCGTTCACTCCGGTACTCCTCGTTCTTCTTGTTCTTGAGTCCGTCAGGACTGCAGCATGGCCGGCGAGCAGGCGTGCCAGGACAGCCAGACCGTCTCGCCGATCGCGAAATCCTCCTGGTCCCAGCGGGTCAGGTTCGAGCGGGTGACCTTCACCCGGCGCTCGCCGGCGATCTCGACCTCGTAGGTCGACTCGCTGCCCAGATAGACCTCCTGGCGGATGACGCCGGGGATGACGTTATAGCCGGCCGGGGCGTCGTCCATCTTGGGGACAGCCTCGCCCTCGGCGCGCTTCCTCAACTCGATCTTCTCCGGCCGCAGGGCCGCCCAGACCGTCGCGCCCCTGGCCCCGGTGACCCCGTGGTCGAAATAGAGGTCCGCGCCAAGCTCCGGCGAGCGGATGATGGCGTGGTCGGGCTCGTCGACGATCAGAGCGCCCTCGAACAGGTTCACCGTGCCGATGAAGTCGGCCACGAACCGGCTGTTGGGGAACTCGTAGAGGTCGTTGGGCGTGGCGACCTGTTGCAACAGGCCCCGGTTCATCACCGCGCAGCGCGTCGCCAGGGCCAGGGCCTCGTCCTGGTCGTGGGTGACCATCATGAAGGTGATGCCGACCTTCTCCTGCAAGGTCGATAGCTCAGTGCGCATCTGGTCGCGCAGCTTGGCGTCCAGGGCTGAGAGCGGCTCGTCGAGCAGCAGCACCCGCGGCTTCATGACCAGGGCCCGGGCCAGGGCCACCCGCTGGCGCTGGCCGCCGGACAGCTGGTCGGGCTTGCGCGGGCCCAGGCCGTCCAGCTTGACCAGGTTCAGGGCTTCCTCGACCCGGCGGTCCTGCTCGGCGCGCGGCACGCCCGCGATGGAGAGGCCGTAGCGGACATTGTTGGCCACGGTCATGTGCGGGAAGACCGCATAGGACTGGAAGACCATGTTGACCGGCCGCTTGTTGGGCGGCACGCGGCTGATGTCCTTGCCGTCGATCAGGATGCGGCCTTCGGTGGGGCTGTCGAAGCCGGCCAGCATGCGCAGCAGCGTGGTCTTGCCGCAGCCCGAGGGGCCCAGCAGAGCGAAGAACTCGCCCTCCTCGACGGTCAGCGAGACATTGTCGACGGCGACGACCTTGCCGAAGCGCTTGGTGACGTTCTCGAAGCTGATGATCGGGCTGTTCTTAGATCCGGCCATGGTCAGCCGAGCTCCTTGGCCGGGTTCTGGAAGCGCAGGGCGATGAAGGTCAGCAGGACGGTCAGCACGATCAGGATGGTCGAGGCGGCGTTGACCTCGGGCGTTACCGAGAAGCGGACCATGGAGTAGACCTTGACCGGGAAGGTCACTGTGTCGGGCCCCGCCGTGAAGAAGGTGATGACGAAGTCGTCGAGGCTGAGGGTGAAGGCCAGCAGAGCGCCGGCGACCAGAGAGGGCGCCATGTGCGGGACGAGGATGTCCTTGAAAGTCCGCCATTCCCCGGCGCCAAGGTCCTTGGCGGCCTCTTCCAGCTCGCGATTGAAACTGGCCAGCCTGGCTCGAACGACCACCGTCACGAACGGGAAGCAGAACGAGATGTGGGCGATAATGATGGCCCCCAGATTCAGCGGCCAGGGCATCTCCGGCGGCCAGGGCAGCACCTTGGCGAAGAACACCAGCATGGCCACGCCCATGCAGATCTCCGGCACGACGATGGGCAGGCTGAGGGCGCCGTCCAGGGCCGCCTTGAACGGGAAGCGGAACCGCCAGAGCAGCACCGCCGACAGGGCGCCCAGGATCAGGCTGACCACAGTGGCGACCAGGGCGATGGTCAGGCTGTTGCCCAGCGCCGTCAACAGGCTCTCGTCGGTCAGCGCCTTGCCGTAATATTTGAGGGTGAAGCCCTTCCAGACGACGTTGCGCTTGCTGTCGTTGAAGCTGAACACCATCAGTGAGATCAGCGGCGCATAGAGGAAGATGGTGACCCCGGCGATCCAGGCCTGCAGCGGCCAACGGCGCAGGTATTCCAGCGGTCCGGGGGGAGTTTTGCGGGCCATCAGCGGTTCTCCGACGCGCGACGGTTCAGCACCGCCTGGATCGCGATGGCGGCGAAGGTCAGGTACATCAGCATGAAGGACAGGGCCGCCCCGAACGGCCAGTCATTGGCCCGCTTGAACTGCCGCTCGATGATCGAGGCGATCATCTGGCTGTCGGGCCCGCCCAGCATGTCGGGCGTCAGGTACGAGCCCAGCGCCGGGATGAAGGTGATCAGGATACCCGAGGCGATGCCGGGCAGCGCCAGGGGCACGACGATCCGCATCAGGGTGCGCATGTGGCCGGCGCCCAGGTCCAGGCTGGCCTCCAGGAAGGAGCGGTCCAGCCGGTCCAGGGCCGCGTAGAGCGGCAGCACCATGAAGGGCAGGTTGACGTAGACCAGGCCGAACACGACGGCGAAGTTGTTATGCAGCAGTTCCAGCGGCGTGAAGGCGCCCAGCGGCTGCATATGCAGGGTCTGCATCAGGCTTGAGGCGTGGTCCCACAGCCAGTGATAGGTCCAGTTGACGTAGCCCTCGGTCCTTAGCACCGCCATCAGGGCGTAGGTGCGGATCAAGAGGTTGGTCCAGAACGGCAGCATGATCAGTAGCAGCAGCCAGGACTTGGTGCGTTCGGAGGCGAAGGTGATGGCCAGGGCGACCGGAAAGCCGACCCCCAGGCAAAGCGCCGTGGTCAGGAAGGCAAACCAAAGCGACTTGACGAAGATCAGCAGATAGAGCGGCTCGAGCACCCGCGCGTAGTTCTTGAAGGTGCCGGTGATGGCGATGTTCACCAGCCCGTCGTTCTGGCCGAAACTGTAGGCCCAGACGATGCCCAGCGGGATCAGGAAGAAGGCGAACAGCCAGAACACGGTCGGGGTAAAGACCGCCGCGAAGGCCCCCTTGGCCCGGGTCCAATGCTGTTCCATGTCCGCCTTCCCCCTGCCCTTTCAGATCAGGCGGCGCGGACGCGAGTGATGACTTCCTCGTAGAGCTGGGCCTTCTCGGCGCCCTCAAAGGCCCCGTATTCGCACTTGGCCAGCTTGTCGGCGGGCGGGAAAATCACGGGGTTGTTTCGATAGTCGTCCGGCATCAGCGCCTT
The DNA here is from genome assembly GCA_038236615.1 of Caulobacterales bacterium. Lineage (GTDB taxonomy): Bacteria > Pseudomonadota > Alphaproteobacteria > Caulobacterales > Caulobacteraceae > Caulobacter. The sequence continues at coordinate 137,934 of JBBRZO010000009.1, read as the reverse complement.
GGCCGCCGCGTTGGGGGTCGGATAGAGGATGGTCTTGGAGATCGCCGCCCCGGCCTGGGCGTCGAGGATGTAGTTGATGAACTTGTGGGCGTTGTCGGGCCGCGGCGCGCCGGTCGGAATGCACAGGGTGTCGGAGTTCAGCAGGCTGCCTTCCTTGGGCACCACGAAGTCCAGGTCGGCGTCTTCCTTCATCACCTGAGCGATATCGCCGTTGTATTCGATGACGATGTCCACATCGCCGTTCTGCAGCAGGGTCTGGCCGTCGTCCTCGTGGAAGGCCTTCACGTAGGGCTTCTGCTTGATCAGCATCGCCTCGATCTGCTTGACCATCTCGGGCGGGATGCCGTTGACCGAGTGTCCCAGGTACTTGGCCGACAGGCGCATCAGGTCGGCGGACTCGGAGAGCAGGGCGATACGTCCGGCGTACTGTGGCGAGTCGAACACCCACTTCCAGCTATCGGGCACGCCGGCCTTCATCTTGGACTTGCGGTAGCCGATGCCCAGCACCAGCCAGGTGTAGGGCATCGAGAACTTGCGGCCCTTGTCGTAGTCCGGGTCCAGGAAGGCCGGGTCGATGTTCTTCATGTTCGGGATCTTGGCATGATCCAGCGGCATGAGCAGGCCAGCCTCACCCATGCGGGTGACGAACTCGTTGGAGGGCACCACCACGTCATAGCCGGGGTTGCCGGCCTTGAGCTTGGCGAACAGCTCGTCGTTGGTGGAGAACAGGCTCATGTTCACCTCCACCCCGGTGGCCTTCTTGAAGTCGGCCAGGGTGGTGTCGCCGATATAGGTGTCCCAGTTGTAGAAGTTGAGCTTGGCCTCCTCGGGCCCGCCCGCCGGCTTGGCGGCCGGCGCGCAACCCTCCAGGCCGGTGAAGGTGATGCCGATGGCGGCTGCGCCCATGGCGGTCAGCAGCGAGCGGCGCGAGGCGCCCAGGATCCGGTTACTCATTTCGTCCCTCCGAAATTCCGATGACAGACCAACTCACGCGTTACGCAGATACCAGTCGATATCGAGTGCGGTGACGACCTCGTTGAAGCGCGCCTGCTCGGTGCGCTTGACCGAGACGAACATGTCCACGAACCGCTCACCCAGATAGTCCCGCAGAACTTCCGAGGCGTCGAACAGGTCGACCGCCGCGAACCAGTTGGATGGCAGGCGCACGTTCATCGCCTTGGCCGCGGCATAGCCGTCGCCGACCACCGGCGGGCCCGGATCGATCTTATTGGTGATGCCGTGGTGCACGCAGGCCAGGATGGCGGCCAGCACCAGGTAGGGGTTGGCGTCGGCCCCGGCGACGCGGTGCTCGACATGCCGGGTCGGCGGCGCTCCGGCCGGGACCCTCAGCGAGACGGTGCGGTTGTTGACGCCCCAGGTCGGGGCGACGGGGGCGTAGCTGTTGGCCTTGAAGCGGCGATAGCTGTTGGCGTTGGGGGCCAGGATGGCCATGCAGTCGCCCAACAGGGCCTTCATCCCGCCGATAGCGTGCTTCAGCAGGGGTGAGCCGGCGAGGTCCTCACTGGCGCAGAGATTGTTGCCCGCTGCGTCGTTGACGCTGACATGCAGGTGGAAGCCGCTGCCGGCCCGGTCGGCCCAGGGCTTGGCCATGAAGGTGGCCTCGCAGCCGTGGCGCAGAGCCACGCCCTTGGCGGCGCGCTTGTAGATCACCGCGTCGTCGGCCGCCTCCAGGGCGTCGGGCTTGTGCTTGAGGGTCAGCTCGACCTGGCCCGGCGCGAACTCCGAAATCGCCCCTTCCAGCGGCACGCCCAGCACGTCGGCGGTGGCCCAGAGCTCGCGCAGGAACGGCCCGCAGGCCTCCAGCTCGGGCAGGCCGTAGACCTGGATGCCGCTGGGCCGCTGGCCGGTCAGGGCCGAGCGGGCCGGCTGCAGGGCGCCGTCGGCGTCGCGCTCCAGATCGACCAGATAGTATTCCAGCTCGCAGGCCACGACCGGGATCAGGCCGTCTGCGGCAAAGCGGTCGAGCACGCCCTTCAGCACATGGCGCGGATCCAGGTCATTGGCCGTCCCGTCCAGCTCGTAGAGAGACAGCATGACCTGGGCGATGTCCGGCCCCAGCCAGGGCGCGGGCTTCAACGTTCCAGGTACAGGCCGGGCCCGGCGGTCGGCGTCGCCGTCCTCCCAGACCAGGCCCGTCTCCTCGCAGTCGGCCCCATTGGTGTCGACCACCAGGATCGAGCCCGGCAGGAAGCGGCCATACTCGTAGATCGCCATCAGCTCGTGGATGCGCAGCCGCTTGCCGCGCGGCACGCCGGTCATGCTGGTGAAGAACACCTCGACGAACTGGATGTGCGGGTTGGCGTCCAGGAAGGCCTGGCATTCGGCCGGATCGGCGACCATCGGGTTTTCGTTCATGGGCGGCGACTTTCGAGAGCGCCGGCAAAGTCGTCAACCGAACAAACCAGTCGGTCGATCTGTTCGTCCGTCGTCACGGGCGAGACCAGCATCATGTTGTGGAAGGGCGCGATGAGCAGGCGCCGGTTGATCAGATACAGGTGGAAGGCCTCCAGCAGGTCATGGTCCAGCACCCGCCGCATCGCCGCGGCGTCACGCGGCGGTTGGGCGGCGAAGACCAGCTCGATCCGGGCCCCGACCCACACCACGCACCAGTCCAGCCGGCGGCGGGCGATGACCGCCTCCAGGCCCGCGACCAGCCGGTCTGCGCCGGCCTGCATGCGGTCGAAGGCGGCGGGGGTCATGACTTCGGCCAGCATGGCCCGCATGGCGGCCAGGCTGAGCGCATTGCCCGACAGCGTGGTGCCGATGCCGCTGGCGCCCGGACCGGCGCGGCGCTGGGCCTCGTCCATGTGGCGGGCGACCTCGGCGGTGACGCCCCAGACAGCGGCCGGCACGCCGCCGGCGATGGCCTTGCCCAGGGTCAGGATGTCCGGCTCCAGGCCGTGGGCGCGAGCGTAACCGCCCGGGCCGCTCGACAGGGTGTGGGTCTCGTCCAGGATCAGCAGGGTCCCGTGGCGGCGAGTCGCCTCGCGCAGGGCTGCGTGGAAACCGGGATCCGGCGCGATCATCCCGCAGTTGGTCATAACCGGCTCGGCCAGCACGGCGGCGATGTCGCCCCCGGCGAGCGCCGCTTCCAGGGCTGCGAGGTCATTGAACGGCACGGCGACGGCGGTCAGCGTCGGATCGGTCGCCTGGCCGATCAGCCCCGGCTTGGCCCCCGCCAGGGTCAGGAAGGTCTCCTCGACCATGCCGTGATAGCAGCCGTCGAAGACCAGGACGCGGTTTCGCCCGGTGATGGCCCGGGCCCAGCGCAGGGCAGCGCGGTTGGCGTCAGTGGCGGTGACCGCCGTCTGCCAGACCGGCAGGCCGAACCGCTCGGCCAGCAGTTCGCCGACCTCGATGGCGGTCTCGGTCGGCAACATGTAGCCCAGGCCCCGCGCCGCCTGCTCGGCGACCGCCGCCACCAGGGCCGGCGGGGCGTGGCCGAACATGGCCGGCGTGTCGGCCAGGCAGAAGTCGTCATAGCTCAGGCCATCGGCGTCCACGACGCTGGCGCCGTGCGCTTCGACGGCGAAGATCGGCGAGGGCGAGGCCCAGTCAGTCATCCAGTGGAACGGCGCCCCGCCCCGCCAGACGGCAGCCGAGCGTTCGGCCAGAGCAATGGAATGGGGATGGCCGGCGACAAAGCGTTCGGTCTCGTCCCGGACCAGGCTCTGGACCGGACTTTCAGGCGCGGCGGAGACGGACCGTAGCGCCGGCAATGCCGTTCTCCAGGACCTTCGACTTCACTGTGATCACAGTTCCGCAGGGGCCCGGGTGAGTCAAGGCGCGGCGGGCTTCTCCGGGGCCGGCGCCTGGAAAGATTGCCGCATGGCGTCCATGCCCTCGGCGATATCGGCGGCGATGGCCCGGCGGACCGCGTCGGGATCGCCGGCGCGCAGGGCGGCGATGGCTTCCTGATGGCGGTCGGCGGGAAGCTGCAACGCGCCCAGCCGCTCGAAGACCAGCCGCATAAACGGACCAATCTGCAGCCAGAGGGTCTCGGCCATGTTGAGCAGCACCTCGGCGCCGGCCGCCCGGTAAAGGGTGAAGTGGAAGGCGCGGTTGCCCTGCATGTAGCCGTCGAGGTCCCCCGCCTCCAGAGCCCGATCGATGGCCGCGTCAGTATCGACCAGGGCCTGGATCAGGGCGGCGTCGACATGGACCGCGGCCCGGGCCGCCAGTTCCGGCTCGACCCAGCTACGGGCCAGGGCCACCTCCTCCAGGCGAGCCGGCTCCAGCCCGGGCACTGACAGGCGCTTGTTGGCGGGATTGATGCTGAGCGCACGCTCGGCCGCCAGGCGGCGCACGGCGTCCCGCACCGGCATCGGGCTGACCCCAAGCTCGGCGGCGAGACTGCGCAGCGAGAGGGCCCGGCCCGGCGCGATGCGGCCGGCCATCAGGGCGTCGCGCAGCCGCGCATAGACCTGATCATGCACCGCCGCCTGGTCGGACAGCGGGCGGCGCGGCTTGGCGGGCGTCTTCATCGGCCAAACTTAGACGCTGACACCGGCGGGACGCCAGCGTGACGCCCCGTCGCAGCCCCTCTGTTGGCGGCTAGGGCAGGGTCGCCTTGAGCGTCGCCACCACCCGGCTGTCGCAGATGCTGCCACAGCTCGAGTCGAGGTTGTTGTCCGTGTACCGGACGTCCAGCGAAACATGATCGTTGAAGGCGTAGGCTGCCCCGAGGTTCCAGGTCGCGTAATCGCCGCCGGCCTCGAACGTCTGCTCGCCCACAGCGCCACTGATCGTCCACTTGTCGGCGGGCGAGCCCGAGGCGTTGACCTCGTAATAGGTCGCCGTACCCGTGCCGCCGAAATAGTCCGGCGCGTAATAGAGCGACGCGCCCAGGGTGGCCGGACCGGCCGGGACCGTGCCAGCGGCCTTCAGCTCCCAGTAGCCGTAATCCGAGCCGGACGGCGCGTTGACGTAGCCGTAGTAGTAGGCCCCGAAGTCGAGGCTGACCGGGCCGGCCGTGGGGGTGACGCCGAAATAGCCGTCGACTTCAGCGCTGGTCGAATCGCCGAAGTCGACGTTCGAGACCCAGGTTCCCGCGTAGAAAATGCCCGACGAAACGTCCGCTCCCGCGAACACCTGCGCCTTGCCGTCGGTCTGGCTGACGCCCCGGAACACATAGTCCGAGGCGACACCGACATTGAAGCTTACCTCCGGATCTTCCGCACGAGCGACCCCGGCGAGGGTCAGCGAGGCGGCGGCGGCCAGCAGCGCGGTCTTCAGGAATTTCATGGTCAGCCCTCCCAAGCCGTCTGAAACGGTGTGGGAGGCTAGCGCCGTGATCACCCTTGGGGAAGGGGTAGTCTACGGGCGCGCGATGGGCTTTTTGGCTTGGTCAGCCTTCATCTTGGCGATCCCCACCTTGAGCTCGTCCAGGGTGATCTTGCCGTCGCTGTTGGTATCGACCTTGGGAAACTCGTCGGCCTTGCGCTTGGTCAGAGCCCACTCCGGCGGGGTGATGACCCCGTCCTTGTTCTTGTCCCAGGCCTTGAAAATGGTCTCGGCCGGCGGAATGCGCGCCTGGGCCGCGAGCGGCGCGGCGAGGCCGATCAGGACGACGAGAGAAGCGAATGCGCGGCGCATGAGGAACTCCAGACCAGCAGAAAGCGGCGGCAGCATGGCCCAGCTGCCCAAATGGGAACACCCCTATGTCCTGTGGCGTTGCAAAGTTGCGCCGGCAATTCCAGCCAGGCCCGCAAAGCATGCGCCGCTGGAAGCTTTCGGGTATTGGGGGCCGGCGAAGCCACGGAGCATACCGAGTCATGATCAACAGCAAGGCCCGGGGCTATGGAATCGTGATCGCGGCTGCCTGCGCGCTGGCCCTGGCCGGCTGTGGCGGCAAACCCGCCAAGACCGCCGCCGCGCCGCCCCCTAGCCAGACCATCACCGTCGCCGTCGCCGGGCTGGAGACCCTGCCGCGCGAGATCGCCGTGTCGGGCGACATCGCCGCCTGGCAGGAGGCCCCGGTGGGCGCCGAGACCGGCGGCCTGACCGTGGTCGAGCTCTATGCCGACGAGGGCATGTATGTCCGCCAGGGCCAGCTGCTGCTGAAGATGGACGACACCCTGTTGCGCGCCCAACTGCGCCAGGCCTCGGCGGGCGTCGCCAGCGCCAAGGCCACACTGGCGCAGGCCAACGCTGACCTGGCGCGGGCCCAGGAATTGAAGGATCGCGGTTACCTGGCCCAGGCGGGCCTGGACCAGAAGAAGGCCGCCCAGGGCAATGCGCTGGCCGGCGTTGCGCAGGCCGAAGCGGGTGAAGCGGAAGCCAAGGCCCGGCTGGCGCAGTCCAGCCTGTTCGCGCCGGTCTCGGGCCTGGTCTCGGCCCGCAAGGTGGTCAAGGGCCAGATCGTCGCCGCCGGAACCGAGCTGTTCCGCATCGTCCGCGACGGGCGGCTGGAGCTGAACGCCGCCATTCCCGAGGACCAACTTCACGTCATCCGGGCCGGCATGCCCGCTACGATCACCGCCGACGGGTTGAGCCCGATCGCGGGTCGGGTGCGGATCGTCCCGCCTCAGGTCGACGCCAAGAACCGGCTCGGCGTGGCCCGTATCGCCCTGGCCGCCCCCGGCCCCTTCCGGCCCGGCATGTTCGCCCGAGGCACGATCCAGGTCGGCATGCAGCCCTCCGTCACCGTGCCGCAGGCCTCGGTGATCTATCGCGACAGCAGTCCGGGCGTGTTCGTCATCGACGCCAATAACGTCGCCCACTTTCGGACCGTGACGACCGGTGTGCGCAGCGGCGACCTCATCGAAATCCGCCAGGGCCTGGCTTCCGGCGACCGCGTGGCGCTGTCGGGCGCCGGCTTCCTGTCCGACGGAGATCACGTTCGGCTGGCCGGAGCGCGCTGATGTTCCGCAACATCTCCGCCTGGTCGATCCGCAACCCGGTTCCGACCATCCTGCTCTTCGTGGTCCTGACCATCGCCGGGGTCGCCGGCTTCATGAAGATGCGGGTGAACAATTTCCCCGACATCAGCTTCCCGGTCGTGGTGGTCTCGGCCGGCCAGCCCGGCGCCGCCCCGCCCGAGCTGGAAACCCAGGTCACCCGCATCATTGAGGACAGCCTGGCCGGCCTCGACGGCGTGCGCCACATCCGCTCGCAGGTGGGCGACGGCATCTCCTCGACCCAGGTCGAGTTCCAGCTCGGCACCGATCTGGAGCGGGCCACCAACGATGTCCGCAACGCCGTCTCCAAGATCCGCTCGCAGCTGCCGGCCGATATTCCCGAGCCCAGTGTCCAGCGGGTCGACATCAGCGGCCAGCCGCTGATCACCTATGTGGTGCGCAGCAAGTCGATGAACGCCGAGCAGCTCAGCTGGTTCGTCGACAACGACGTCACCAAGACCCTGCTGGCCATCCAGGGGGTCGGGCAGGTCAATCGCGATGGCGGCGTCTCGCGAGAGATCACCGTCAAGCTCGACCCCGACCGCCTGGCGGCGCTGGGCGTCACCGCCGCCCAGATTTCAAGCCAGCTCAAGGCCTTTAACGCCGACCTGCCCGGCGGCCGCGCCACCCTGTCGGGCGAAGAGCGGACGATCCGCACCCTGGGCGGGGCGGACAGCATCGAGCAGCTGCGCGCCACCCGCATCAACCTGGCTGACGGCCGCTCCCTTCGTCTGGGTGACGTCGGCGATGTCCAGGATTCCTGGGGCGAGCCGCGCTCCATGGCCCGTTTCAACGGCGAGCCGGTGGTCGGCTTCTCGATGCTGCGCACCCGTGACGGCAGCGAGGTGGCGGTCTCCAAGAAGATCCGCGCCGCCATCGCCAAGCTGGACGCGGCCCGGGGCGACCTCAGCATCGAGGAAGTCACCTCCACGGTGCAGTATGTCGAGGACAGCTACGACGCCTCGATGGAGGCGCTGGGCATCGGCGCGGCGCTGGCGGTGCTGGTGGTGTGGCTGTTCCTGCGCGACTGGCGGGCCACCGTCATCACCTCGATGGCCATCCCGCTGTCGTTGATCCCGACCTTCGCCATCCTGGCCCCGCTGAACCAGTCGTTCAACGTGGTCAGCCTGCTGGCCCTCAGCCTGACCATCGGCATCCTGGTCGATGACGCTATCGTCGAGATCGAGAACATCGTCAGACACATACGCGAGGGCAAGGCGCCCTACCCGGCCGCCATCGAAGCCGCCGACGAGATCGGCCTGGCGGTGGTGGCCACCACCTTCACCATCCTGGCGGTGTTCGCGCCGGTCGGCTTCATGGGCGGCATCGTGGGGCAGTTCTTCAAGTCCTTCGCCCTGGCGGCCTGCGTCTCGGTGGCCTTCTCGCTGCTGGTGGCCCGGATGATGACCCCGCTGATGGGGGCCTATTTCCTGCGCTCCGACACCAAGGAGCATGGCGAGCCGTTCTGGATGTCCCGCTATCTGAAGGCGCTGGAGTGGTCGCTGAACCACAAGCTGGTGGCCTTCTTCGCCGGCATCGCGCTGTTCGTCAGCACGCTGTTCATGCTGCCCTTCCTGCCCTTCGACTTCATACCCAACGAAGACCAGGGCTACACCGCCATCTCGGTCGAGCTGCCGCCGGGCTCGACCCTGAGCGAGACCGACGCTGTGGTCGCCCAGCTCACCACGCTGCTCCGCCAGCGCAAGGAGATCAGCGCCATCTACGCCTCCGAAGGCACCTCCCTGACCCCCAGCGGGCCGGGCGGCGGCGGCGGCGCCCTGGCCGACGTGCGGCGGGCCACGGTCACCGCCGTGCTGGTCCCGCGCTCCAAGCGCGCCTTCTCGCAACTCGAGATCGAGCATCAGGTGGCCGAGAAGGCCCTGGCCATTCCCGGGGCCCGAATCCGTTTCGGCGCCGATGGCTCCAATGCCGGCATCAGTATCGTGCTGACCGGTGAGAACGGCGCGACCCTCAGTCAGGCCGCTCGTTCGGTCGAGCGTCAGATGCGCGGCGTGCCGGGCGTCACCAACGTCATCAACACCGCCGACATCGCCAGGCCCGAAATCCTGGTGACGCCCAAGGCGGAGCAGGCGGCGCTGCTGGGCGTCTCGTCCCAGGCCATTTCCCAGACCGTCCGGGTCGCCACCATCGGCGACATCGATCAGCTGCTGCCCAAGTACAATCTGGGCGACCGGCAGATCCCCATCCGCCTGACCCTAACCGACAAGGGCCGCGATGACCTGGGCGTGCTGCAGACCCTGCAGGTGCCGACCAATTCGGGCGGCTCGGTGCCGTTGAACTCAGTCGCCGACCTGGCCTTCGGCTCGGGTCCCTCGCAGATCGACCGCCTGGACCGCAGCCGCAGCGCCACCCTGCAGGGCGAGCTGAACGGCCTGGCCTTGGGCGCGGCCAGTCAGAAGATCAGCGCCCTGCCGGCGGTCAAGCAGCTGCCGCCCGGGGTCAGGCAGCAGCCGGCCGGCGACGTCGAAAGCCTGATTGAGCTGGTGGTCAACTTCCTGATCGCCATCATCACCGGCGTCCTGCTGATGTACGCGGTGCTGGTCCTGCTGTTCAAAAGCTTCTTCCAGCCGATCACCATCCAGGCGGCCCTGCCGCTGGCCATCGGCGGCGCCTTCGCGGGCCTGCTGATCGCCGGTCGGCACATGTCGATGCCGGCCCTGATCGGCATCCTGATGCTGATGGGCATCGCGGCGAAGAACTCGATCCTGCTGGTCGAGTACGCCCTGGAAGCCATGAAAAAGGGCGCCACCCGCCGCGAGGCCTTGATCGACGCGGCGCACAAGCGCGCCCGGCCCATCGTGATGACCACCGTGGCCATGGGCGTGGGCATGATGCCCGTCGCCCTCTCCATCGGCGCCAACAACGGCTTCCGCTCGCCGATGGCCATCGCGGTGATCGGCGGGCTGATCACCTCGACCCTGCTCAGCCTGCTCTACGTGCCGGTGGTCTTCACCATCGTCGACAGCGCCGAGCGCCGGCTACACCGCTTCACCATGAAGCGGCTGGCTCCGCAGACCGAGATGCCCTCTACGACCTGAACAGGTCCCGCATCGCCGGCGCCGCCTCGCTGCCCGGGAACACCACCCGGTCGACATGGGCGGGCTCGACGCCCAGGTGCTCGACCAGGGCGGCTTTCATCACGCCGCGCAGGTCAGCCGTAGGCATCAGGTCGCGGCCATCGCGCAGGGCGGCGGGCTTGAGCCCGGGCCAGTCGGCGACCACCCGACCGCCGCTGACCGCGCCGCCGACCAGGAAGGCCGCCCCGCCGGTGCCGTGGTCGGTGCCGGCCGTGCCGTTCTTGGCGACCGTGCGGCCGAACTCGGTGACCGCCAGCACCGCGGTGTCCTTCCAGCGCTCGCCCATGCCGGCGGCAAAGGCGGCGATACCGCCGTCCAGGCCTTTGAGATTGCGCTGCAGGCTGCTGTAGGGGCCGGCCTGGGCGGCGTGGGTGTCCCAGCCGGTCGACTCGACCACGGCCACCGCCGGGCCTTCCGGGGCGGCCATGAACTTGGCGGCGGCATCCATCAGCACCCCGAAGCCCTCGCCCGGTCCGCCGCCCATGCCGCTGGCGGCGGCCTGGGCCTCGCTGGCGGCGGAGAGGGCCTTGGCGAAGGCCGGGTCGCTCTCGCCGTAAAGGGCCTGCACCCGCTGGATCAGGTCGGCGTCGGGCGGCGGCAGCACCGAGGGCGACCAGCTGGTCACCGGCGCGCCGCCGCGCAGGATCAGAGGCATGGCCGGCGCGAGGGCGATGGCGAAGTCCTTGCGGCCCGTCTTCAGCGCCGCCGGCAGACCGGCCAGCGAGCGGTTCAGCCAGCCGTCGGCCAGGCCGTAGGGCTGGGCCGAGCCGTTCTCCAGCAGGTTCTGGCCGTCGAAGTGCGAGCGGTCGCGATAGGGCGAGGCGATGGCGTGGAAGACCACCAGCTCCTTGCCGGCATAGCGCCCGGCCAAGCCCGGCAGTTCGGGGTTCAACCCGAAGAAGCCATCGAGCGCCAGACCGCCGCCCGCCTCGCCGGGCTTGGGCAGGGCCAGGCCGTTGCGGGCCCGCTCGAAGTCGGGATCACCCCATGCCGGAACCGCCGAGAGGCCGTCCATCGCCCCGCGCAGGATGATGACCAGGAAGCGCTTGTCGGTCGGCGCGCTGGCGAAGGCGAAGCGGGGAACCGCGGCGCCGGCGATGGAGAGGCCGAAAGTGGCGAGTAACTGTCTGCGGTCCATGGGGTTCACCGCCGTTGGAATTCAGGACTGACGAGCAGGATGGCCAGGCCCTGGGCCGGGCTTTCGGCGCGCTGGATGGCTTTGCGGGTGGCCTCGGTCAGGCCCGGCCCCAGCAGCGCATCGCCCAGCACGGCGGGGTCGCCGCTGGCGGTCGCCATGTATTTCGAGACGGTCGAGGCCCATTCCAGCCGCTTCCAGACCGGGTCGGGGCCGATCCATTCACCCTCGACATCGGCCCAGCCATTGGGGCCGGCTGCATAGTAGGGCCGCTGCCCCATCCGCCCCAGCAGCGCCGCCAGCTGCATGCCGTTCAGGGGCGGCCCGCCCATGCCCCGCACCGCCGAGATCAGATACTGCTCCGGCGGCTTCATCTTGCGCGGGGTCGGGTCCCAGGCCTGAGGCAGATCGACCAAGGCGGTGCAGACCGACTTCAGATCGCCGATCGAAACCTGGAAGACCTTGGCGATGATATCGACCGCCTCGGGCGGCGGATCGTCGGCGATGAAGTGGCGAACCAGCTTCGTGGCGATTAACTTCGCCGTCGCTGGATGACGCGCCAGCATGGTCAGGGCCTCGGCGCCCTGGCTGACATCCTGCTGCGGGAACTTCTGACCCAGCAAGGTCTGCGGCCCCGGCTCGTGGGCATAGGGCTGGAAGCGAAAGAGGCCGGTCTCGCCGCCACCCTTGCCGTCCTGGGCCACCGTGAAGCCGGTCAGGATGTTGGCCAGCGCGATGACGTCGTCCTGGGTGTAGCCGCTGCGGACCCCAAGCGTGTGCAGTTCAAGGACTTCCCGGGCCAGGTTCTCGTTGAGACCCTTGAGCAGCTCTCGCAGTTGCTTGGGCACCAGGTCGGGCCGCATGCCGACCACCGAATGGCGGCCGACCGAGATGTAGTTGTCCAGATAGATCAGCATCCCCGGATGGGTGCAGGAGGCGATCAGCATCGCCTCGAAGTGATCCATGGCGTGCTTGCGGGCCACGTCGCGCTCGAAGGACGGCGGCAGGGCCTGGGCGACCGGCTTGGCCGAGGAGACGGTGAAATGGTTGCCCCAGAAGTGGGTCAGCCGCTCGAAATAGGGCCGGTCGGTGGTGGTCGCCACCTGGAACCGGGCCGCCAGAGCCTGGGCGTAGCGCGGGCCGAAGAAGGCGATGAAGGACTGCTCGACGCTGAAGCCGGGCTTGGAGGCGGGCGAGCCGGCCTGGGCGCCCGGCATCGCCCCGCCGTCCCCCATTCCCGGTGTTTGGGCCGGCGCCTTTGTGTAGGCGTTGATACTGCCGGTCAGACCCGACTGTTTGATCCACTTCTGGAAGGCCCCGACATCGTCGGCGGTCGGCGGCAGGGCGGCGAGCGGCGCAGGCAGGGCCGGCTCAGGCGTCAGCTGCGCCTTCAGCCAGCCGCGCGGGTCGCCGGCGATGACTTTCAGATCCCCGGGTCTGGCGCCCAGGCCGAAACGATTGGCGGCGATCGCCGCGTCCTGCAGGCTCATTTTGAAAAGCCTCCCCGACCTTCCAACGCAACAACAATGGCTGATCCGGCGGTGTCTTGACGTCCGTTGCGGCAGCCTTCCGAAATGAGGTCATGGAAACGACGACGGCGGAAGCCCCAGAAAATCAAGACGACCTCTCGCGCACCATGGGCCTGGTGCGCCGTATCGAGGTCAGCCCCGAAGGCCGCGCGACGCTGGAATACCGCGCCGGACTACACATGTGCCACTCGGGCGGCGTTGTGCAGGGCGGCTTCATCACCGGCTGGCTGGACGCGGCCATGGCCCATGCCGCCATGGCCCCGACCGGCTTCGAGATGACCCCGATGTCGCTGGAGCTGAAGGTCAGCTTCTTCAAGCCGACCCGCCCCGGCCTGGTCATCGCCGAGGCCTGGATCGAACGGCGCGGCGGCTCGACCAACTTCATGGAGGCCCGCCTGCTCGACCCGGCGGGCGAGGTGCTGGCCAAGGCCAGCTCCACCATCCGGATGATCCCCAGGGCTAAGGTCGAGGCCGCCTCCCGCGCCGCGCTGTGAGCCTGCCCGCGTTAACGAACCGCGACGGAGAGCCGCGGGTGCAGAGCGTGATTAACGGTTCGCCTTGCCGGTGACCGGTATTGCCCCCGGGCGCTCTGGGTGATTTGGTCCGCCCGGAGAGTTTTCGGGGCGTTGGTGGGTCAACCGTGGCGGACGATAGCCAATTCGAGGGATACGGCGCCAAGCGCGCCCAGCGTCCCGCGAGGCTGGGCCGGATGGCGGTTTTCGTCGTCGGCCTGATGGTCGGCGCCGCGGTGGGAGCCGTCCTCGGCGCGGCCGGCATGCAGATGCTGGCAGACCAGAGCGAGCAGTCGCCCGCCCCCCAAGCCAAGAAGCCCGTCCTGGCCCAGAAGGCCGCGCCCGTCACGCCGCTGCTGCAGACCGTCAAGGCGACGCCCGGTCAGCCGGTGGTGGTCGGGGTGTTCGGGGATTCCATGGGCGATGGCCTTTGGGCCGGCCTCTATCACCAGCTGCATGACGACAAGGGCTATCAGGTCGTTCGCTACAGCCAGGCGTCCACGGGCCTGGCCCGCTACGACTATGTCGACATCCAGAAGCAGACCGAGAAGCAGCTGGACGGCAAGCATATCGACGTCGCCATCGTGCTGTTCGGGGCCAACGACGAGCAGGGCATCATCGCGGACGGCAAGGTCCTGCCCTTCGCCAGCGACGGCTGGAAGCAGGTCTACGGCCAGCGCATCGCCGACCTGACCACCCTGCTCCGCCAGCATGGCGCCGCCGTCTACTGGGTCGGGCTGCCGCGCATGAAGAGGACCGACTACGACAGGCGAGCGACCGTGCTGACCAGCTTCTATGCCGAGCAGTCGGCGGCTCTGGGCATGCCCTTCATCGACCTGGTGCCGGCCACCATCGACGACAAGGGTGAGTACCAAGCCTACCTGATCCCGGAGGGCGACGACACGCCCCGGCTGATGCGGGCCAAGGACGGCATCCACATGACCATGGCCGGCTATCTGCGCATCGCCCGCCCGGTCACCGACCGTCTGAGGAGCGACGTCAGCGCCGCCCTGGCCGCCGCCGGCGTCCCGGCGGGCGGCGCGGTCAGCAGCCTGGCCTCCGCCCCCGCCTCGCCGCCCCCGAGCGGCCGGTGAGCGGGCGATGAAGAAGGGCGCCGCGGCCCTGCTGCTGGGCCTGACCCTGTCGGCGCTGTCGCTGAGCTTTCACCCGACGGAGGCCGAGCCCTATCTGCCGCCCGGCGCGCCTTCGGGCCTGGAGAACGCCCAGGCCCTGGCCCCCTTCTTCACCGCCCTGACCGGGCTTGAGAGCGGCGCGCGCATCAGCCCCGTACAGGTGCTGCAGATCGGCGACAGCCTCACGGCCAGCGACAACATCTCCGGCGGCCTGCGGGCCCGGCTGCAGGCCCGTTTCGGCGAAGGCGGCCGGGGCGTGATGGCCGCCGGCATCCCCTACCCCGCCGTCTCCCAGCGCCAGGTCAGCGTCACTCAGTCGACCGGCTGGCGTCAGGAGCCCAGCTTCCCGACCGGCTACGGTCGCTTTGGCCTGAGCGGCTTTAGGCTGACCTCGACGCAGGACGGCGCCACCGTCGATCTGGCCGCCGACCCGGAAGGCCGCTTCGACCGCTTCGCCTTCTGCGCCCAGGGTGGCCCGAACGCCGGCGCGCTGGGCGTCGATGTCGGCGACGCACACGAGACACTCGACCTCAAGGCGCCGGCACAGGGGACCATCTGCTGGTCCACGGACCTGGCCAGCCCCCAGACCCATGTGACCCTGACCGCCCGCGGCGGGGCGCCGGTCACCCTGCTGTCCTACGCCACCTATCGGCGGGCCAAGGGCGTGGTCTGGTCGGCGCTGGGAGTGGTCGGGGCCCGGCTCAGCGACTTCGCCCAGCGGGACTCGGCGATGCTGGCCTCGGAGCTGGCCGTCTATCCGCCCGATCTGATCGTGCTGGCCTTCGGCACCAACGACGGCTTCGATCCAAATGTCGACCCGGTGGCCTACGAGCAGCAGGTGCGCGCCCAGATACGCCGTCTGAAGGATCTGGCGCCCGGCGCGGCGATCCTGGTGATGGGCGCCCCCGACGCCAGCCGCACCCGGCCCGACATCAAGCTGGACGGGATCGAGGACAAGGATTTCAGCTGCGCACCGCTGACCGATGACGAGCGGGCCAACTATGACCAACTGGTCGCGTCGAAAAGCCCGGTCCTGGCCCGCTGGTACGAACCGCCCAGCCTTGGTCCCGTCCGTGAGGCCGAGCGCCGCGCCGCCCTGGCCGAGGGCGCGGCCTTCTGGGACTGGAGCGCCCGGATGGGCGGGCCCTGCAGCTCGCATGTGCTGAGCCGGCCCGAGCAGGACTACATGCGCGGCGACCACATCCATTTCCGCAGCGAGGGCGGCGACTGGATCGCCGGCCTGCTGACCGCCGATCTGATGGGCGCCTTCAACGCCACGCTCATGCCGGCTCCGGCGCCAGTGACCGGGAACTAGCCGATGCTGTTCCCAACCATGACATTCGCCCTGTTCTTCCTGTTCGTGTTCGTCACGGCCTGGAGCCTGGATCGCGAGAACGGCCGGCGCAAAGCCTTCCTGGTCCTGGCCAGCTGGGTCTTCTACGGCTGGTGGGACTGGCGGTTCATCGGCCTCTTGATCGCCTCCGCCACCCTGAACTTCCTGATCGCCGAGCTGGTCGACCGCAGCCAGGGGCGGCGAAGGCTGTGGTTCGTGGCGCTGGGGGTGGCGGTCAACCTGACCATCCTGGGCTTCTTCAAATACTACGGCTTCTTCGTCGAGCAGCTGGGCGATGTGCTGCGGATTTTCGGCTGGCAGCGCGACCTGCCGCTGCTGCAGGTGGTGCTGCCGGTGGGGATCAGCTTCTTCACCTTCCAGGGCGTCTCCTACATCGTCGATGTGCACCGCGGCCATTGCGAGAAGGCCAAGAGCCTGCTCGACGTCATGCTGCTGATGAGCTTCTTCCCGCACCTGGTGGCCGGGCCGATCGTGCGGGCCAGCGACCTGCTCCCGCAGTTCGCCCAGACCCCGCGCCTGACACGGGCCATGGTCAGCCATGCGATGATCCTGATCGTCTGGGGCCTGTTCAAGAAAACCGTCATCGCCTCTGAGCTGTCGGTCGGCCTGGTCGATCCGGTGTTCTTCGACCCCACCGCTCACAGCGCCCTGGACCTGCTGGCCGCGACCTACGGCTATGCGGCGCAGATCTATTGCGACTTCTCGGCCTACAGCGACATCGCCATCGGGGTGGCCGGCCTGCTCGGCTACCGCTTCCCGCGCAACTTCGACCAGCCGTACCGCGCCTCGTCGCTGCAGGACTTCTGGCGGCGCTGGCACATCAGCCTGTCGAGCTGGCTGCGCGACTATCTCTACATTCCGCTGGGCGGCGGCCGGGGCGCCGAGTGGAAGATCTGCCGCAACCTGATGATCACAATGCTGCTGGGCGGCCTGTGGCACGGGGCCGCCTGGACCTTCGTGGCCTGGGGGGCGCTGCATGGCGGGGTGCTGGTCTTCGAGCGGCTGTGGAAGAAGTTCAAGCCGGCGGCCTGGCCGCGCCTGCCGACCCTCCTGGGTATCCTGATCACCTTCCACATCGTCTGCCTCAGCTGGATCCTGTTCCGCTCCGACTCCTTCAGCTCGGCCCTCGACTTCCTGGCCGGATTCGGGCGCTGGGGACCGGCGAGCGTGGCGACGCCATTCCTGGTCTCGCTGACGGTCCTGGGCCTGGCGATCCACTTCCTGCCGCCCCGGGCCGGCGAGGCGGTGGCCGGTATGGCCAAGTACCTGCCCTCGCCGGCGCTGGGCGCCGCGGCCGCCGCGATCATGCTGGTCATCGAGGCCGTGCGCCCCGAAGGCATCGCCCCCTTCATCTATTTCCAGTTCTAGGAGGCCATCCATGAGCGACGACAGCCACCTGGAAAGCCCGATGGGCGAGGAGTTCGAGCCCGACAGCTTCGCCCGCATGGTCGACTGGCTGCGCAAGTTCAGCGGCTATGACCCCGGCGCCGAGGACGAGGAAGAGGACGAACTGGCCGCCGCCCGCACCCAGCGCTGGGCGGGCCGCTCGATCCTGTTCGCCACCATCCTGCTGGCCTTCTTCAACGCCCCCTCGATCAAGAGCTGGGCCTCGACCCTGGACCCCAGCCAGCCCAGCGAGATCGTCCGCAAGCTGGCCGGCGACTGGGACGACAGCATGCAGCAGGCCGGCTTCGAAGAGCCGCGCCGCGCCGTCCGCCGGGGATATGACAACTGGAAGGCCTGGGGCGGGGCAGAGAAGCCGCCACCCGCGAAAAACTAAAGTTCCTCGCCCCTTGGGCGAGGGGGACCACAAAGTGGTGGAGTGGGCTCTTCCGACCGCACACAGGGGAAGGCAAACCCACTCCGGCAGGTGCTCAATCCTGACGCCCCGTGCGGACCACGGCCCACTCCGTCGGCTTCGCCGCCACCTCGCCCAACGGGCGAGGAATAGTGAGGCCAGAACCGCCGACGCTGCTAACCTCTCCGCAAAACGCGGGAGGCGGGCCTTGGAATTCAACGACATCCTCTACCATGTCGACGACGGCGTCGGCGTCATCACCCTCAATCGGCCCCAGCAGCGCAACGCGCAGAGCTGGCGGATGCTGGAGGAGATCGACAAGGCCTTCGACCTGGCCCGCGACGATACCGCCGTCCGCGTGGTGGTCATCCGGGGCAGCGAGGGCTGTTTCTCGGCCGGCCATGACCTGGGCTCCGGCGAAGGCTCGGAATACCGGGCCAAGATCCGCGAGGGCGGGCCGCTGGCCTATTACGATGGCTTCAAGCGCTACAATCTCGACCTGCTGCTGAAGTGGCGCAATTTCGAGAAGCCGACCATCGCCCTGGTCGAGGGCTGGTGCATCTATGCCGGCTGGATGCTGGCCGCCTGCATGGACATCGTCTTCGCAGCCGACGACGCCCGGTTTCTGGCCGGGTTCGTGGAATACATGTCGATCCCCTGGGACATCGGCGCGCGCAAGGCCAAGGAGCTGATCTTCGAGAGCCGCTTCATCACGGCGACTGAAGCGCACGAGCTGGGCTTCGTGAACCGCCTCTACGCCCCCGCCGACCTGGAGCGCGAGACCTTCGCCTATGCCCGCCGGGTGGCCGAGAACTCGGCCGGCGTTCTTCGCTTTGCAAAGCTGCAGATCAACAAGGCCCAGGACGCCGCCGGCTTCTCGCATGCGCTGGAAGACTCACTGGGCGACTATGTGGCGATGATGACCCTGCTGGGCCCTGGCGAAATGCGCACGGCCGATGGCAAGAAGATGCTGGCCGTCGATCTGGCCAACCAGGGCCGGCGCGGTCTACGCCACGGCCAGATCAAAGGAGACCTCGACCGATGACCTTCAAAGCCCTGCGCCTGCACAAGACAGACGGCGCGCCTGAAGTTCGTTTCGAGGACCTGACCGACGACGACCTGATGGCCGGCGATGTCACAGTCGCCGTCGAGGCCTCGACCATCAACTACAAGGACGGCCTGGCCATCACCGGCCGCGCCCCCATCGTCCGCGCCTGGCCGCTGATCCCCGGCATCGACTTCGCCGGGACGGTCGAGACCTCCGACAATGCGAAGTTCAAGCCCGGCGACCGGGTGGTGCTGAACGGCTACGGCGTCGGTGAGGGCCACAACGGCGGCTATGCCCAGCGGGCGCGGGTCAAGGGCGACTGGCTGGTCAAGCTGCCCGACGCCCTGTCGACCCGCCGCGCCATGGCCATTGGCACCGCCGGCTACACGGCCATGCTCTGCGTGCTGGCCCTGGAAAAGCAGGGTCTGACGCCCGATCGCGGCGACGTGCTGGTGACCGGCGCGGCCGGCGGGGTGGGCTCGGTGGCCATCGCCCTGCTGTCGAAGCTGGGCTGGCGGGTCATCGCTTCCAGCGGAAGGATCGAGACCGAGGGCGACTATCTGAAGGGGCTGGGCGCGGCGGAACTGATCGACCGCAAGGAACTGTCCGAGCCCGGCCGGCCGATCGGCAAGGAGCGCTGGGCCGCCGCGGTCGACAGCGTCGGCAGCCACACCCTGGTCAACGCCATCGCCCAGACGAAGTACGCCGGCGCGGTCGCCGCCTGCGGCCTGGCCCAGGGTCTGGACCTGCCGGGCTCGGTCGCGCCCTTCATCCTGCGTGGAATCACGCTGGCGGGGGTGGATTCAGTGATGGCCCCGATGGCGCTGCGCGAGCAGGCGTGGGCGCGGTTGGCCCAGGACCTGGACCTGGCCAAGTTGGACGCCATGACCAGCGACGCAGGCCTGCAAGACCTGCCGCGACTGGCCGAGGCGATCCTGGCGGGCCAGGTGCGCGGACGGGTGGTGGTTACGCCCTGAGGGCTTTGACCGCGACCGGAACCGGGGTGTCCAGCACGTCGGCGATGCGCAGCAGGAACTCCCGGCGGCGGGCCAGGGCGCCTTCGACGTCCTCGCCGGCCCGTAGGGTGCGCACGTCGTCACGGGCCGATTCGGCGCGGATGCGCTCGACGACGGCCGGCAGGTGGCCATCGCCCTTGCGGGCGTCCATCAGGGCGGCGTGGCTGCGGGCCTCGCCAATGCGTTTCTGAACCAGGAGCTCGACCTCGGCGCCGCTCTCGGCGCGTGCCGCCAGGGTAGTGAAGTCGTGCGCATACATCCGCACGAAGCCTTCCTCGATCATGGTTTCTCCGAACTGTCGCGGCACGGACGGCCAACAAGCCGGGGCCAAGCGCAACATGGCGCGCGCTGAAAGCGCGATGAACGAGAAGTCTAGCACGGATTGTCCGCAAACGGGGCGGAAATGACTCACAGGCCCTTTGCGGCTATCGCTGAGCGCATGAGCCAGCCCTTTACCCACCGTCTGGCGAGCCCGGCGGACATCCCGGCCCTGACCGCCCTGGCTGAGTCGGCTATCGACGTTCTGCTGGGCGCGGTGCTGGACCCGGCGGAGCTGGCCGCCAGCCGGCTGATCATGGGCGTCGACAGCCGGCTGATCGCCGACGGGACCTATTTCGTCATCGAGCTGGATGGCGCCATCGCCGGCTGCGGCGGCTGGAGCCGTAGAGCCACCCCCTACGGCGGCGATCAGTCCCCCGGCCGCGACGACGCGTTGCTCGACCCGGCGGTGGATGCCGCCAGAGTCAGGGCCATGTACACGGCGCCCGAGTTCGCCCGGCGAGGCGTGGGCCGGATGGTGCTGCAGCTCTGCGAAGAGGCGGCTTCGCAAGCCGGCTTCCGCCGCCTGGAGCTGACCGCGACAGCGGCGGGCGAACCGCTCTACAGCGCCAACGGCTTTAGGCCCGAGCGCCGCTTCACCGACGCGCGCGGCGGCGCGCCCGTGCCGCTTTGCGTTATGATCAAGCCGATCGGAGGCTAGAGGGCGGTGGGGGGATCCATAGGCGAGAAGATCGGCGAAGGCGCGATGGCGGACATCCACGCCTGGGCGCCCGGTCAGGTTCTGAAGCTGTTCAAGGCCGGTGTCTCGCATCAGATCGGCGCGCAGGAAGCGCAGATGACCCGCGACGTTTTCGCCGTCGGCGGTCCGGCGCCGGAGGTATTCGCCGAGGTAACGCTGGAGGGGCGCTTCGGCATCGTGCTGCCGCGCCTCGATGGACCAACCCTGCTGCAGCTCATGCTGGCCCGCGCTATGACATCGGAGCAGGCTGGCGCAATCCTCGCGGCCCTCTTTATCACCGTTCACAATACGCCCCCTCCGCCGGAAGCGCCCTCGTTGCACGACTGGTTCGACTCCGCGTCGCGGCTCCACGACGGCATTCCGGGGCCAATCGCCGCCGGCATCCTCGCCATGATCGAACGCTTGCCGGCCGCAGACGGGCTGTGCCACGCCGACCTTCACCCCGGTAACGTGATCATGACGGCGAACGGTCCGAGACTCATCGACTGGGCCTGTGCGGTCCGCGCGCCCGCCGCCTTCGATCTTGGCCGCTGCCACGTCACCTTCACCGAACTTGTCGACGCCCCGGAAGGCGTCGATCCAGAGGCGCCGCGCGCATTCAATGCGGCCGTGCAGGTCGAATATGCGCGACTGGCTAGCCTGTCCGACGCGGCGTTGACGGCGGCAATGGCCCCCTACCTCACCATCCTGCGCGCCTTCGCCCTTATCGAGCGACCGGCCTCCGCTCGGCGAGACCTGCTGATTGAGCGCATCGAAGCGAGCCTGCGCTCAGAGGGCCTGTGGGCGCCCAATCGGCAGGACCAAATCTAGGCCCCGGCTCGGCGCTCACCCTGCAAAGCCCCCAGCAGCATCAGGCCGATGCCACAGTCCATGGTCGCGTCAGCCACATTGAAAATCCACGGAAGGCCAGGCTTCGTCGCGTCGTTGAAGTCCACGACGGCGCCGACATCGAGCCGACGTCCACAGGTGCAGGAAGGGTGGCCTTCGACCCGGACCTCGGTCAGTCTTCCACGCCAGATATTCTGGGAGAGAGGACCCGTGCCGAAGATCGATATTGCCGTCGTTCCCGAGCGCAAGGGTGTCGGCTACCCGAAGCCCTTCGCAACGCTGTCAGCCAACCGTCTTCGACAGCGGCTCGGAGCCGCCGGCGGGCTCACCGATTTCGGCGTGAATCTCACCCGCCTGCCGCCAGGCGAGTGGTCCAGCCAGCGGCACTGGCATTCGGCCGAGGACGAGTTCGTGCTCATCCTCGAAGGTGAGCTGGTGCTGGTGGAGGACGGCGGCGAAACCCTGCTGCGGGCGGGCGACGCCGCCGCCTTCCCGAAAGCAACCGGGAACGGCCATCACATGATCAACCGGTCCGATCGTTGGGCGACCTACCTGGAGATCGGCTCCCGAGCCCCTGAGGATGTCACGACCTGCTCGGACATCGATGTCATGAGCAGCAATGCCGACGGCCGTTTCCTGCACAAGGACGGCTCCCCGTATTCGGACAGCTAGAGAGGCGATCTGAATCCATCAGATCGCAACTCGCCGGCCTAGGCGGCTGAAACGGTCACGACGTCGTCCAGGGCCTGGCTGATGACCCAGTTGGACACCTCGGAGAGATCGATATCAACGGCGGCGGTCGCAGTCGCACCGACCTCCGCTTCGGCAAGCACGCGGCCGGATGGTCCGAACTTCCGACCAGGGTGCTGAGCGGCCACTCACGCTGCCGGATCACCCGTGTTTGTCGGGCGCTTGCTTTGGCTGCACTGACCAGGCCGCTGGCGCGTCGTCCTTGTCAGCTTCGGCCGCCGCCGCCGTCGCCTGCACCTTGTCTGGCGCATGATGGGCGGGCGCGTAGATCGTATAGACCTTCATTGGCGTTGTGCCGATATTGGTGATGTTGTGCCATGTCCCCGCCGGAACGAGGACACACCAGCCGTCTGACACGTTCTCTTCAAAGGTCAGCTTATCCTTCGCCGATCCCATCTGTACTCGACCGCTGCCGGCGTCGAGGCGCAGGAATTGATCGGTCTCTGGATGCGCTTCAAGTCCAATGTCGCCGCCAACCGGAATCGACATCAGCGTCACTTGCAGATAGCGCCCACTCCAGGCAACGGACCGGTAGTCCGTGTTTTCCTTTGTCGCGCGTTCAATGTCGAAGGATTGCGGCTTGGGCCCAATGTCCTTGATCCTGTGAGCAGTGCTTACCATGACGGATCTCCCCAAATGTATGGCGCTGCGTCAGATCGCATGGCCGTGGTTGGCGGTGGCCGAGGGGCTTGCCGTCGAACGGCTAAAGCACCACGAGAGGCATCAGGCTCAGCCAAACCACACCTCCGAAGAGGCGCGCGGGCCACCAATTCACTCACCCCGTCAAAGCAACGAAGGTAGCAGCGCAACGGCCACGCCTGGTGTTCGTTCCGACCTGCCGTGGGTTTTGGAAATTCACCTTACAGAGCGCCGCATGGAGGTCCGCTCAGGATCGAGCGCGGACCCTGACGGCTCCGGACGACAGCTACGGCGCTTGGCGCAGCACGCCCACCGCCGCGCGCAACAGCGTGACGGTCTCCGCGCTGGCGGCGGCGTCCTGGGGCTGACGCCACGCGCTCTGAATAACGGCGACGACCCGGTCGCCAGGGTTGATGTAGATGAGCTGACCGAAGGCGCCGATCGCCGCGAAGACTCCGGCGTGGACGCCCGGGGCGGGCGGCGTCGACCACCAGTGATAGCCGTAGCCGCCCCCATCGCCCGGCGTCAGACGGCCAAAGGCGGTGGCCTCGCTGTCAGGCCGGCTCGCCAGATCGCGCCAGCCCGGCGGCAGCACGCGCCGCCCGTCAAACGCGCCGTCCTCCAGCATCAACAACCCGAAACGGCCCATGTCGCGCAGCCGGGCGCCGATGCCGTGCCCGCCCAGCTCCAGGCCGTCGTCCGACTCCAGTTGCCAATGGCCGTCGGCCTCCATGCCGCAGAGGCCCCAGATCCGCTCGGCAAGATAGTCAGCCAACGGACGGCCCGTCGCGGCGGCGACCACCGCGGCCAGCACGCAGCTGTCGCCGGTGGAGTAGTTGAACACGGTCCCCTGCCGATGGACGCGCGGCAGTTTGCAGAGCAGGTCCAGCACCGCTCCGGGCTGTCGACGCGCCATGGCCCGGCCCAGGCGATGGACTTCGGAGGGCGCGCCCGCCTCATAGACCTCGCGCCAGGCCACGCCTGAACACATCCGCAGCAGATTGCGGATCGTGACGCCTTCGTAGGCGCAGCCTCGCAGACGCTGCAGATAGAGGTCGCAGGGATCATCGAGGCTGCCAATCGCGCCGTCGTGCAGCGCGGCGCCGGCCAGTGTCCCGGTGATAGACTTGGCGGTCGAGAAGCTGGTCCACAGGCTCTCCGGACAATTACCCATCCCGTAGCGCTCCAGCGCGATCTCGCCGCCGTTCAGGATCAGCAGCCCTGCGGTGCGACGGCGGGTCATGAAGTCGTCGACGCTGAAGGTCAGTTCGCCCAGCCGATAGGTCAGGTCCGCCAGCGACCGCGCGTGCGGCGGCAGCGGCCGCACCGATCGGCCGCGGCGGATCGCGCGCGTCGGCCAAACCTGGTCCTGGTTGCGAAAAGTGGCCGCCTGGTTCTCAGGCGTCGTGTCCATGACGTTGGGCGCCGCCCGCTCCGTTTGCACGTTTCCGGTCATCGCCATCTCCCCGTTTACCCGGCCCGAAATCGCGCCTGGCGGGGAGGCTCGCAACGCAACTTAAGTTGGCTTGCCACGCCCGGGTCGGCTTGGCATGGTTATGCTCGCGATGGGGAGCCGCCGGCCAGAAGGGCGTCGAGCTGATCGAAGGTCCCCGTCCAGCCGCCGGTCATGGACTCCAGCATCTGCACGAACGACGCCAGCTGTTCCGGGCTCGGATCGATCGGCTCCCAGGTCAGCGTCACGCGGGTGTCCGCACCCTCGTCAGCAAAGACGACGGTGGTCCGCATGGTGCGCGCCCACGGCATCGGGAACGGCGCGGGTACGAAGTCGCCGGCCTCATTCGAGAAGCCCTGCTCCCAGACCAGGCGGCGGGGCGGATCGATCTCGCGATAGATGTTCTTGCCCCAGCTGACTGAGCCGTCCGGACCCGTCAGTTTGGTATGAAGGTAACCGCCCGGTTTCAGCTCAAAGTGCTTCACCTCGGACGTGGCGCCCGGCGGACCAAGCCAACGGCCGAGCTGCTCAGGCTTGGTCCAGGCCTCCCAGACCCGCTGCCGGGGCGCGGAGAAGACACGCGTGATCTCAAACTTTTCGGACATCAGACCTTCTTCCCCGTTTCCTCTGACTTCAGATATTCGTCGAGCCTGTCAAAGCTCTCGCCCCACATGTTGCGAAGGCGGTCGAGCCAGACGGCGACCTCATCGAGCGCGCCGGGCTTCAGCCGCCGCAACCGTTCCTGAGCGGACTGCCGCGTCTCGATCAGGCCGGCGGCTTCCAGCACCTTTAGGTGACGGGAAATCGCCGGCTGGCTAATCTCGAACGGCTTGGCCAGTTCCGTGACGCTCGCCTCCCCCAACGCCAGACGGGCCAGAATGCCTCGGCGGGTCGGATCGGCGAGGGCGAAGAGGCTGACGCTCAATCGATCTTGCATAATGGATACGTTATATAACGAGTATGTTATGGAGTCAAAGGATGTGCTGACCGGCTGCGGCGATGGGGGAAAGTGGCTTTCAGCCCCGCGCGGGAGCGTCGCGGCCTTCCCGATTGGTCAAGGCCACGATCAGCCCGCACGCCACAGCCGACAGTAGCGGCAAGGTCATGGCGATGGCCCAGACATAGGCGCCGATAGCCGGCGTGTTCTCGCTTTCCGGACCGTGATCGAAGCCCTCTGTGTGAGGCTGAAGCGCCAGAATGCCCAGCAGCGCGGCGATGACCGCGATGATGAGCCCCGGCCGCCGCCCCCGAACCATTCTCCAGGTCGCGAACAGCCACAGCGGATTGGCATACCAGCTCAGCATCGCGCTGGTATCTGCGCGGTCGGCCCCGAGATCGAGCGGTGGAAGCAGGGCGGCGCAGGCCGCCGGGTAGGCGCGGTCGGGGATGTCGCCGAACAGCCCGTAGAGCATCATCGGCCCACTCCAGCCGCCTGCCAGAACCTGCCAGCCGGGAAGAACGGCAGGGAAGTTGCGCACCTCCGGACGAAGATCAGCACAGGTGGTGAAGGCCGGCATCGCGAGCGAGCAGGCCCAGAGGACGATGCCGACGAGGCTGGCGATTTGCAGACCGCGGAAGGTCAGTCGGGCGGCGACCTCGTCTGTCATTGGCGCTGCCCCTGTGCCGCTAGCCGCCCAAGGTTATGGGAAGCGCTCCACGAAGGCGTGCATAACATCGATCATTTCAGACGTATCATCGCCTCCCGCCGCAGGTTCCCAGACCGCCAACTCGGCTAAAGCCAGTTTCATGGCGTCGAACTCGCCGCGCGCTTCCACATCGGCATCGAAAAAACGAGTGTGCATCAGCCAGCCGTAAACGCCACAGGTGATAGCGAAAGGGGCGCAAACCCCATCACGCTCAAGGGTTATCCGCGCACCCGCATCATGCTCTTCGTCAATGAGGATGACCCCCCTCTCGGAGCCGCGCTCACCCAAGGTTTTTCCGCCATCGAAATCGCGCCAGCCCATTTGGGCATTTGAACTGAGCCGGAGAGGGACTGCAACAGGGTGGATCAAGCACCCTACCCGACCCAAATAGGTATTGTGTCCCCTGATTTCAGTCGCCGCGAGCGAGGGTGTGGCCGTCTCTCAACTGCCGGTCAGTGCTCCCAAACAGTCAGTAGTTGCTTGGTGAATTGGACTGATGAAAACGCCGGGTTCAAAGTCGCCAGGAGCGTCAAATCCCGATCTTGCTGATCGTCGATCGAATAGCCTGGCGTCCACGAACAGGAGGGGTCGACATGAAACTCTCCTAGATAGAGGGTTTCACCCGCCGAAACTGTAAACTGCCAGATCGGATCTTCACGAATGTACAATTTCGGATCTGCAGGCCGCGGGCGAACCCGATAATTGCCGGCAGGAAGAGTCAGGACGTCGAGTGAACCCGTGTGATCCTGGAAGTCGCTGCCCAACAAGCTGTTGTCGATCGTCAATTGGAACGCTTCCAACCTCGGAATACGGGCGTGCTCGGAGTAGACAAGCAGGGTGGTGGACATGGCCCAACAGGGCTTGAGCGCATACGTCGAAATCACGACGATGCCATAGCCTGCCTTTGGAACGGGATGGGCTCGCTTGGCGGCGTACGCGTTCATCGCCCACGAATTCCCAGAGACGCAAACGCAAAGCGCCGCGGCCAAAAGGCCGAAAGTACGTTTCACGAAGCCCCCTCACCCGAACACATCTTCCGACCAGCGTGATCTGCTCGAACTTGATTGTCTAGCGCGGGCGCCTAGTGCACCCGCGCCTTCCCGATCACCAACCCGTCCTGATCCGCCGTCACCTCGATCACCGCGCCATCCGCCATCTCGCCGGCCAGCAGTTTGCGCGCAATCGGGTCCATCAGCTCCTTCTGGATGACCCGCTTCAGCGGCCGGGCCCCGTAGACGGGGTCGTAGCCGCGGTCGGCCAGCCAATGCTCGGCGGCGGCGTCCAGGGCGATGGACATGCGGCGGTCAGCCAGCAACCGCTCGACCCGCTGCAGCTGGATCTTGACGATGTCGCCCATCTCGCCGCGGCCCAGCCGCTTGAAGAGGATGATCTCGTCGATCCGGTTGAGGAACTCGGGCCGGAAGTGCTGGCGCACCACGTTCATCACCATCGGACGGACCGACTCGACGTCGTCGTCCTCGCCCTGGGCGGCCAGGAACTCGCTGCCCATGTTGCTGGTCATGATGATCAGGGTGTTGCGGAAGTCGACCGTGCGGCCCTGGCCGTCCGTGAGCCGCCCATCGTCCAAAACCTGCAGAAGCACGTTGAAGACGTCGGGGTGGGCCTTCTCGATCTCGTCGAACAGCACGACCTGGTAGGGCCGGCGGCGCACCGCCTCGGTCAGCGCCCCGCCCTCGTCGTAGCCGACATAGCCGGGAGGCGCGCCGATCATCCGGCTGACGCTGTGCTTTTCCATGTATTCGCTCATGTCGAGGCGGGTGATGGCCGCCTCGTCGTCGAACATGAATTCGGCCAGCGCCTTGGTCAGCTCGGTTTTGCCCACGCCCGTCGGGCCCAGGAACAGGAAGCTGCCGATCGGCTTGCCGGGGTCCTTCAGGCCGGCGCGGGCCCGGCGCACGGCGTCGGAGACGGCGACCAGGGCCTCCTCCTGGCCGACCACCCGGCCGCGCAGGGCGTCCTCCATGGCCAGCAGCTTGCCGCGCTCGCCCTCCAGCATCCGCTCGACGGGAACGCCGGTCCAGCGGCTGACCACGGCGGCGATCTGCTCGGCGTCGACCACCTCGGGGCTGGACGCCGCGGCATCGCCCTTGGTCTCTTCCTCGGCCAGGCGCTTCTCAAGCTGCGGGATTTCGCCATAGGCGATCTCGGAGGCGCGTTGCAGATTGCCCTGACGTTGTGAGGCGACCAGTTCGGCGCGCAGGCGCTCCAGGGCCTCGCGCAGCTGGGCGCCCTGGCCGACCTTTTCCTTCTCCTGGCGCCAGTGGGTGGTCATGTCCTCGGACTGGGCCTCCAAGTCGACAAGCTCGTCTTCGAGCTTCTCAAGGCGCGCCTTGGAGGCGCTGTCGGTCTCCTTCTTCAGGGCCTCGCGCTCGATCTTCAGCATGACCAGCCGCCGGTCGATCTCGTCCAGCTCCTCGGGCTTGGAATCCACGGCCATGCGCACCCGGCTGCCGGCCTCGTCCATCAGGTCGATGGCCTTGTCGGGCAGGAAGCGGTCGGCGATGTAGCGGTTGGAGAGGGTGGCGGCGGCGACGATGGCCCCGTCGCTGATCCGCACGCCGTGGTGCAGCTCGTACTTTTCCTTCAGGCCGCGCAGGATCGAGATGGTGTCCTCGACCGTCGGCTCGCTGACCATCACCGGCTGGAAGCGGCGGGCCAGGGCGGCGTCCTTCTCGACGTGCTTGCGGTATTCGTCGAGCGTGGTGGCACCCACGCAGTGCAGCTCGCCCCGCGCCAGGGCGGGCTTGAGCAGGTTGGAGGCGTCCATCGCCCCCTCCGACTTGCCGGCCCCGACCAGGGTGTGCATCTCGTCGATGAACAGGATGATCGAGCCCTCGGCGGCGGTGACCTCGTTGAGCACCGCCTTGAGCCGCTCCTCGAACTCGCCGCGGTATTTCGCGCCCGCGATGAGACTGCCCATGTCGAGGGCCAGCAGCTTCTTGTCCTTCAGGCTTTCGGGCACGTCGCCGTTGACGATGCGGATGGCCAGGCCCTCGACGATGGCGGTCTTGCCGACGCCCGGTTCGCCGATGAGGACAGGGTTGTTCTTGGTGCGGCGGCTCAGCACCTGGATAGTGCGGCGGATCTCCTCGTCGCGGCCGATGACCGGGTCCAGCTTCTGGTCGCGGGCCGCCTGGGTCAGGTCGCGGGCGTAGCGCTTGAGGGCGTCATAGCCTTCCTCGGCCGAGGCGCTGTCGGCGGTGCGACCCTTGC
This sequence comes from Caulobacterales bacterium, assembly GCA_038236615.1. GTDB lineage: Bacteria > Pseudomonadota > Alphaproteobacteria > Caulobacterales > Caulobacteraceae > Caulobacter. The sequence continues at coordinate 108,823 of JBBRZO010000009.1, read as the reverse complement.
GGACGTCGTTGGCGGCGCCCTCCAGGCCCTTCTCGCTGGCCCCGGCGTCCTTCAGCGCCTTGGCCGCGTCCCCGCCCTCCTTGGCCAGCGCGATCAGCAGGCGCTCGGTGGTGACAAAGGCGTCGCCGGCGGTCTTGGCACCCTCTTCGGCGGCGGCGAACACGCGGGCGGTGTCGGGCTTGAGGTAGAGCTGGCCCGAGCCACCCTCGACCTTGGGCATCTTGGTCAGCAGCGCCTCGACGGCCGCGTCGGCGGCGTCGGGCCGGCCGCCGGCGCTCTGGATCAGAGCGCGGGAAAGCCCGTCCTTCTCCTCGAGCAGCACCTTGAGGATGTGCTCGGGCGTCAGATGCTGGTGGCGGCGGGCCAGGGCCAGCGACTGGGCGGACTGGACGGCCTGCTTGGCGCGGTCGGAATAGAGGTCGATATTCATGATGTCCCCTGAATAGGCGGATTTGGCCGGCTTGCCCTGATCTGGCGCAACCCGTCCTGACGGGATTTAGGTGTGGCATGGGGGCAACACAAGGGGTGCGGCGGGCCGACGCCATCCTAATTCCTCGCCCCTTGGGCGAGGTGGCGGCGAAGCCGACGGAGTGGGCCGTGGAACACACGGTGGTTCAGGATTGAGCACTGTCGGAGTGGACGTGCCTGAAACTCCGTGTGCTCCTAGGAGCCCACTCCACCACTTCGTGGTCCCCCTCGCCCAACGGGCGAGGAATTGGCCTCTACTGCCGCGCCAATTCCGCCGCCGCTACGCCCTCGCTGTCGAGCTGCTGGTCGCCGTCCATGCTGACGGTCACCTTGCGCAGTTGGCCGGTGAACTCGAAGGGCGCGGCGTAGGGGGCGACGGGGCTGCCCCGGTCGCGGCCGATGTCGAGGCCCGACCAGGAGATCATGTTCATGAAGCCGACCGGGCTTTCCACCGCGCCAACCGGTTCGCCGTCGATCAGCAGGGTCAGCTTGCGCGGCCCCGACTCCGGCCGGTGACAGGCGACGCCCAGCCGGCGCAGGCCCGGCGGGATCGGCCGTTCCGAGGTCACCGTGACCAGCTGGCCGCCGACATTCATCACGTGATGTAGATGGCCGTCCTGGACGAACAGCGAATAGCCGCTGGTGGCGTCGCCGTGGGCGATCAGCACGCCCTGGTCGCCCTCGGCCAGCCGCGCCTCGGCCTCGATGCGATACGAGCGGTTCCGGACGTCCGGGGCCACGTCGGTGGGCAGGTGGCCCATGCCCTTGTGGAAGACGAAGCGGTTGCGCGGGCCGTGGAAGCGGGCGGCGTTGTCGGTAAAGCGGGCGACGAAGCGGTCGTCCAGCGGCAGCACCTTGTTCGCCTCGGCGACGGCCCACCATTCCTCGATCATCGCCTTCAGCCGCTCGGGTTCGACGGCGGCCAGGTCGTTGGTTTCCGAGAAGTCCTTGTCGAGGTGATAGAGCTCCCAGACATCGCTCTCGAACGGCCGGCCCGGCGGGTGGTAGGCCACGGCCTTCCAGCCGTCCTTCCAGAGACCCCGATGACCGAACATCTCGAAATACTGCGGGCGCTTGCGCGGCGCGGCGGCCGGGTCTTTGAGGCTAGCGGCGAAGCTCTCACCCTCGATTGGCATCTGGGGAACGCCGGCGATGCTCGCAGGTGACGTGATGCCCAGGGTCTCCAGCAGGGTCGGGACCATGTCGCTGACATGGGTGAACTGGGTGCGCAGCTCGCCCCGCGCCTGGATGCCGCCCGGCCAGCTCATCACCAGCGGATCGCGGATGCCGCCGCCGTGGGTGTTCTGCTTGTAGCGGCGCAGGGGGGTGTTGGAGGCCATCGCCCAGCCGAGCGGGAAGTTGGTGTGGGTGTCGGGACCGCCGATGTCGTCGATGCGGGCGATCTTCTCGTCCATGGGCTCGAACCGCATGTTGAGCGGGCCCATGACATTGACCATGCCCAGCGGCCCGCCCTCCTGGCTGGCGCCGTTGTCGGACATGACGATGACCAGGGTATCGTCGGTCAGGCCCGCCTCGTCGAGGAAGGCCATCAGCCGGGCCAGATGCTGGTCGGCATGCTCCAGCATGGCGGCGTAAGCGCCCTGCAGCCGGGCGAACAGCCGCCGCTCGTCGTCGGAATGGTCGGCCCAGGCCCGGACATAGTCGTTGCGCTCGGGCATGTTGGTGTCGGCGGGGACGATGCCCAGGGCCTTCTGGCGGGCCAGCCGCTCCTCGCGCTCGACGTCCCAGCCGCGCGAGAACACCTGGTCATACTTCAGGATCAGATCGCGCGGGGCCTGATGCGGCGCGTGACAGGCGCCCAGGGCCAGCCAGGTGAGCCATGGCGTGTCCGGCGCATCGGCCGTGTGGTCGGCGATGAAGCGGATGGTCTGGTCGACCAGATCCTCGGTCAGGTGGTAGCCGGTCTCGTAGGTCCCGGGCGCCTCGCAGGGGGTGTTGTCGCGCACCAGCTCGGGCGAATACTGGTCGGTCTCGGCGTCCATGAAGCCGTAATAGCGGTCGAAGCCCCGGCCCAGCGGCCAGCCGTCGAACGGCCCCGACGGCCCGGTCTCGGTCAGCGGGGTGACGTGCCACTTGCCGACCATGTAGGCGCGGTAGCCGTGGGGTTTGAGCATCTCGGGCAGGATGCCTGCCTCCTTGGCGATCTTGCCGCGATAGCCGGGATAGCCACTGTCGAAATTGGCGAGGCACCCGACTCCGACGCTGTGGTGATTGCGACCGGTCAGCAGGGCCGCCCGCGTCGTTGAGCACATGGCCGTGGTGTGGAAGCCGGTATAACGCAGCCCGCGCTGGGCGATGGCGTCGATGGTCGGGGTGTCGATGGGCGAGCCGTAGCAGCCGAAATCCGAGAAGCCGACGTCGTCGAACAGCACGACCAGGATGTTGGGCGCGCCCTTGGGCGGCTTGGGCGGCGCGGGCCAGGACGGCGTGGATTCCGCCACGGTGCGGCCGATTTTCGCTTCGCTCATGCTCGACTCCCTTGTTTTGACACTAGGCGAGCCAACAGCCGAGTAAATAGGAAGTGGGTTACAGTCCCGCCTTCTTGGTCAGCCACAGCAGCAGGGCGTAGACGCCCCCCGCCAGCACCAGCCCGACCAGCAGTCCCACCACCGACAGCGGCCTGTTTCCGGCCACGCCCTCCGGCGCCTTCGTCTTGCCCGTCAGCATCGGCCCGACCAGGTTCTTGCCCCGCGCCGCATGGACGGCGATGGCCGCCAGATGCAGGGCGATCAGGCCCAGCAGGATGTTGAACACCACCTCATGCGCATGCGCCGCCCAGCGCGCCTGGTCGAAGCTGACCAGGTTGGCCAGCGGCCCGGACTCGATAGCGTCCTCGTCGATGGAAAACAGGCCAAGGCCCACTTGCGCGGCCAGGGCGGCGAACATCGCCGCCACGCTCCAGCCGCCCAGTGGATTATGGCCGATCCCCACTCCACCCTTGCCGGCGAGATAGGCGCCGATCCGTTTGGGGCCGCTCAGCAGGCCCCTGAAACGCGCCGTCTCAGGCCCGGCGAAACCCCACCAGAGGCGGAAGACCAGCAGGGCGGCGACCGTGTAGCCCGACAGCCGATGCCAGGCCATGTGGTCGGTCTTCTGGGCCCACCAGGAGAACGGAATCAGCAGGGCCAGCGCCCAGTGGACGAGCCGGAGCGCGCCGTCCCAGACCCTGATCAATCCTGGACCTCGTACTTTTCATGGCAGGACTTGCAGGCCGCGCGGGTGGCGCCGAACTGGGCTTTGATGGCGTCCATGTCGCCGCCGGCCACGGTCGCGTCGAGCTTGCCCGCCTGAGTCTTGAAGTTGTCCGCCGCCGCCTTGAAGCCGGCGGCGTCGCTCCAGATGTCAGCCTTGGCCTTGGTCTTCAGGCCCGATTCCGGACCCGAGCCCTTGGGGAACCAGCCCGGAAGCTGGCCAGAGGTCTCTACGAGCTTGGCCGAAAACACCTTCAGGTCGGCCGCCGAGCCGCCGCTCGCCAAGCCCTGGCCCAGGCCCTTGAGCGCCGCGCCTTGCGACTTCATGCCGTCAGAACGAGTCTTCAGGACCGCCGCCGCGTCAATCGCGGCCACAGCGCTGCCGGCGACGGCCAACGACACACACACCGCCAATGCGATGCTCATCGAGTTCTTCATTCAAACACTCCTGCCTGTCGCCCCTGAAGCTCAGTTAGGCCAGGGACATCTCAGTCTGGCAAGGCCGATCAGGCCACCTTCACGCGACCTTCACTCTGGCGGCGCTCTCGGGCAGGTCCGTCCCGAAGGCGCGCTGGAAGAACTCGGCCACGGTCGGCCGCTCCAGCTCGTCGCACTTGTTGAGGAAGGTCAGCCGGAAGGCGAGCGCGATGTCGCCAGCGAAGATCTCGGCGTTCTGGGCCCAGGTGATCACCGTCCGCGGGCTCATGACCGTGGAGATGTCGCCGTTCATGAAGGCGTTGCGGGTCATGTCGGCCACGCGAACCATGGCGGCAATGGTCCGCCGGCCCTCGGCCGTGGCGTAGGCCGGCGACTTGGCCAGCACGATCTCGGCCTCGGCGTCGTGTTCCAGATAGTTCAGCGTGGTGACGATCGACCAACGGTCCATCTGGCCTTGGTTGATCTGCTGGGTGCCGTGATAGAGGCCGGTGGTGTCGCCCAGACCGATGGTGTTGGTCGTCGAAAACAGCCGGAAATAGGGGTTGGGCCGGATGACCCGGTTCTGGTCGAGCAGGGTCAGCTTGCCTTGGGCTTCCAGCACGCGCTGGATGACGAACATCACGTCCGGGCGGCCGGCGTCGTATTCGTCGAACACCAGGGCCATCGGCCGCTGCAGCGTCCAGGGCAGCATGCCTTCGCGGAATTCGGTGATCTGCTTGCCGTCCTTCAGGACGATAGCGTCCTTGCCGACCAGGTCGATCCGCGAGACGTGACTGTCCAGGTTGACCCGGATCATCGGCCAGTTCAGCCGCGCCGCCACCTGCTCGATGTGCGTCGACTTGCCCGTGCCGTGATAGCCCTGGACCATGACCCGCCGGTCGAAGGCGAACCCGGCGCAGATGGCCAGGGTCGTCTGCGGATCGAAGCGGTAGGCCTCGTCCAGATCAGGCACGTGACTGTCGCGATGGCTGAAGGCGGGCACCTTCATGTCGCTGTCGACGCCGAAGACTTCGCGGATCGAGACCTGCTTGTCCGGAACCAGGCCCAGCAACGGATCGGCGGCGGGAGGTGTGTTGGTGTCAGCCATAATGCAAAAGGCATTAGCGCCTAATCGCTGATAAGCAAACGGCTGTTTGAGCCCATTTGCGGGTTCAGACCATCCCGGCCTTGCGCAGCGTCTTGAACGCCTTGATCACCCGCTGCAGCCGGTTCTCCGTCGAACGGTCGCCGCCGTTGGCGTCCGGGTGGCAGCGCTTGACCAGCTCGGTGTAGCGGGCGCGGATCTCCGGCCCCAGCGCCGCATCGCTCAGATCGAGATCGGCCAGAGCGTTGCGTTCCATCTTGCCGAGGTGGCGAACGTTTTCCGGCGCGCGCTGCTCCTGCCCCCCGCCCTTGCCGAAGCCGAACAGGCTGAACGGGTCGGACCAGCCCATCGGCCCCTTGGCCTGGGCGGCCGCTTCGCGCGAACGGTTGGAGGCCTTGAAGCTCCAGGTCGGCCGCTCGCCGGTGGCGCGCTCGGCCTGGGCCTTGACGATCTGCTCGTCGTTCATCCCGGCAAAGAAGTTCCACGACTTGTTGTACTCGGCCGCATGGGCCTGACAGAACCAGTAGTGCTCGTGCATCCGCTCACGCGACTTGGGCGCCTTGGCGGTGGCGGCCAGGCGGCAGTCTGCGTGGTCGCAGGGGCGCTCTCCGGGCTTGAGGGCAAAGACGTCAGCCTCCGCCTTCGCGGCCGCAGCCTCCTCCTCCGGCTTTGGGGGCCGGACGCGGATGTCCACGAATTTCGGACGGTATTGAAAGGCGCCGGGCATGCGCCGAAGTATGGGGGGAAAACCTTCTCATTCAAGAATTGAACTGTGCGCCAATGGGCCCCATAATCACCGCCATCCGGCAAAAACTGACTGACGCGCTGCAGCCCACCCGGCTGGAGGTCGTGGACGACAGCGACAAGCATGCCGGCCACGCCGGAGCCCGTGAGGGCGGCGAGAGCCACTTCACCGTCACCATCGAGGCGCCCGCCTTCGCCGGACAGTCGCGGGTGGCGCGCCAACGGGCGGTCAACGCCGCCCTGGCCGACCTGCTGGCCGGCCCCGTTCACGCCCTTTCGATCAAGGCGCTAGCGCCCGGCGAATAGCGCCGAGTGATCCGGGAACCCGAACGTCGCGTATCGCCAGGGATTGCACCCCTGGAGCCCAACCGGCGTGGCCGAGCCCATCACCAGCGATACCGCCGACCGGCGCTTCATCCGCCGGGCCATGCGCGCGCCGCTGCTCAGCGCTGATCACGAGCAGGACCTGGCCATCCGCTGGCGTGAGGCCGGCGATGACGCGGCCCTGCATGAGCTGACCGAGGCCTACATGCGGCTGGTCATCGCCATGGCCAGCCGGTTCCGCGCCTATGGCCTGCCGATGAGCGACCTGGTGCAGGAAGGCGCCGTTGGCCTCATGCAGGCGGCAGAGCGGTTCGAGCCGGCCCGCGCCGTGCGGTTCTCGACCTATGCCGGCTGGTGGATCCGGGCAGCCATGCAGGACTATGTCATGCGCAATTGGTCGATCGTGCGCGCCGCGCCGACGGCGGCCGGCAAGAGCCTGTTCTTCAATCTGCGACGCCTGCGGGCCCGGCTCGGCTCACTGGATGGCGCCCTGACCCCTGAGCAGCGCACGGCCATCGCCGTCGAGCTGGGGGTCGAGGAAGACGATGTGGCCAGCATGGCCATGCGGCTGGCGGCCGGCGATCGCTCACTCTCGGCCCCGATCAGCGACGAGTCGGCCGAGAGCTGGCAGGACCTGATCCCCGACGAGGCCGACACCCCCGAGCAGCAGGTCAGCGCCCGCCTCGACGGCCGGACCCGTGAACGGGTCCTGGCTGACGCCCTCAAGAATCTCACCCCTCGCGAGCGTGCGGTCATCAAGGCCCGCCGCCTGGCCGAAGACCCCTGCACCCTCGAGGCGCTGGGCGTGGAGATGGGCGTCTCCAAGGAACGGGTCCGGCAGATCGAGCAGCAGGCCCTGGGCCGCCTGCGCGACACGATCCGCGCCCAGGTCGGCGACGAAGCGGTGGCGGGACTGGTCTAGGGCTGGTCTAGCCGCGCCGTTATGCGCTACCAGTCGCCCCGCGTGGCCCGGTAGCTCAGCCGGATAGAGCAGAGCTTTCCTAAAGCTAAGGTCGGGGGTTCGAGTCCCTCCCGGGTCGCCACTTCCAAGAAATTCATCAGAGCCCCTCGGCGCGCCGAGGTTGGCGTCAGAATCCGAGTTCGGCCATCTCCACGACACGGCGTTCGCGGGCGCTGATCTCCGCGGCTGTGCCGATCGCAACGGCCATCAGCCCGTCGTGGGCGGTCACTTCGACAGGGCCCACGCCCCGGACGGCGGCGTTGAACTTCTGATGCTCGTAGAAGGTCGAGCCGTGATGGCTGCCGACCTTGAGCGCGGTCTCGTCCACCTCGACGAAACGCCGTTGCGGCGCTTTGGCGCCGCCGAACCCGACCCGGGGCGAGTAGATGATTTCGCCGGCGGGAATCAGCACATCAAGCCGGGCCTTATCGCCGACCGCCGTGATCTCCTCCTGGTTCTCGGCGCCATCGGCGAACATCGACAGGTCAAGCATCGCGCGCGCGCCGTTTGCGAAGTCCACAGTCGTGAAGCTGTTGTCGATGATGTCGGGGACCTCGCCGCCATAGCGCTCATCGAGATGGTTGACGTCGATCGCGCCGGAACAATAGACGCGCACCGCCTCCGCCCCGACGATCAGGCGCATCAGATCGAAGAAGTGACAGCATTTCTCGACCATCGTGCCGCCGGTGTTGCGCGAAAACCGGTTCCAGTCGCCGACCTTCTTGAGGAACGGGAAGCGGTGCTCCCGGATCGACAGCATCTGCAGCCTGCCGACGCGCCCCCCATGGACGTCATCGATGAACGCCGCCGCCGGCGGCATGTAGCGGTATTCCATCGCGGTCCAGAACGGCGCGGGCGAGCCAGCGGCCCTGTCGACGATCCAGCGGGCATCCTCCAGGGTCGTGGCAAGTGGCTTCTCACAGAGGATCGGCAGGCCGGCATCGAACAGCGGCTCGAGCACGCTGCGATGGGTGTTGTTGGGGCTTGAGACGATCACCGCGTCGACCAGGCCGCTGTGCGCCAGCGCGGCGCTATCGGCAAAGGCGGTCGCCTGGTCGGCGCGATCGCCGAGCGCCCTGCGCGCCCATCCCAACGACCGCTCCACCGGATCGGCCAGGGCGGTGACGACCGCACCTGGCGTGACCGAGAGGTTGTTGATGTGCTCAACACCCATCATGCCCGTGCCGACCAGGCCGTAGCGGACCACATTGTCCAAGATATTCGCCCCCAAAACCGTCTTACGACGTTGAGCTATAGCAAGCCTTCCCGCTGTCAAATGCCCCGGCGACCCGCTCTAGGACAGCGGACCATGCTCGATCCGCGGCAGTACGTGCCGTGCGAACAGGTCCGCCTCGGCCGCATGCGGATAGCCCGACAGGATGAAGGCCTCGATGCCAAGGCTGCGGTAGTCGTTGATCTTGGCCAGCACCTGGTCCGGATCGCCGACAATCGCCGCCCCGCAGCCCGATCGCGCCCGTCCGACCCCGGTCCACAGATTGGCCTCGGCATAGCCATCATCCGAGGCCGTCTCGCGCAGCGCTGCCTGGGCCAGAACGCCAGTCGACCTGGAATCGAGCGATTTGGCGCGGATGGCGGCGCCGGTTTCGGCATCGAGCTTGGAGAGCAGCCGGTTCGCCGCGGCTCGCGCCGCCTCCTCCGTCTCTCGGACGATCATGTGCGCCCGGTAGCCGAACCGCAGCACGCGACCGTATCTGGCCGCCCGCGCCGTCATGTCGGTGATGATGGCGGCAATGACTTCCCGTCGATCAGGCCACATCAGGAACACATCGCAACCCCTGGCCGCCGCCTCGCGGGCGTCTTCGGAGAGGCCGCCGAAATAGAGCAACGGCGCCTTGCCTGACAGGGTCGAGATCCGTGGCGGTTCCAGCTTCAGTTTCCAGAACGCGCCGTCATGGTCCAGCGGGTCACCGTTCAGGAGCGTCTTGAGAATGCTCATCGCCTCTACGGTGCGGGCATAGCGCGGACCGGAAGCCAGCGTTTCGCCCGGCATGTCGGACGAAATGATGTTGATCGTCAGACGACCGCCCAGCATCCGATCAATAGTGGCGATCTGCCGGGCAAGCTGGGGCGGCCACATCTCGCCGATCCGCACGGCCATCAGCAGCCGAATGCGCTTGAGCATCGGGGCAATGCCCGCCGCAAAGGCCGTCGTATCGATCCCCAGATCGTAGCCCGAGGGCAGCAGGACGTTGTCGAAGCCGCCGGCTTCCGCCTGCATCACGATATCGCGGCAATGCTCCCAACTGGACCGCAACATCGGGTCGGGCACACCGAGGAATTCGTAGTCGTCGTCGCACAACGCCGAGAACCAGGAAACTTCGCAAGGCGGAAGGATCATGGCAGCGGCTGTCCCATGGAAGCGACCAGAACCGCGTACCAGTCGGCGCGAGTCCAGCGAGGCTTGAAGGCGTCAGGGATCTCGGCGATGCGCTCGGGCCTCTGCGTGCCCACGATGGGGATCGGACGCGCCGGATGGGCCATGATCCAGCTGTAGGCCGCGGCCGCTCGGGAAACGCCCGTCTCTTCGGCCTTGGCGTCAAGCAGCCTGGCGACAGCGCGGGCCCGATCATCGGTCGGGTTCCCAAGCCGTCCGCCGCCCAACGGCGACCAGGCCAGTACGGTCATGCCCCGCGCCAGCGCCTGATCGAGGACGCCGTCGGTCAGCGGCGAGATCGCCAGTGGCGAGAACTCGGGCTGACAGGCAACAATCGGCAGGTCGCAATGCGCCGCCAGGGCCTCGACCTGCGACGGCGTGAAGTTGGAGACGCCGATCGCGCCGATCTTGCCGGCCGCGTGAGCGTCGGACAGGGCCCTGCCCGTCTCCGCCGGGTGGGTCAGCATGTCGGGTCGATGGATCTGCCAAAGCGCCACCTGCTCCACGCCCAACCGCCTCAGCGAGTTGTCGATCGCGGCGGTGACATAGGCCGCGCTGGAATCGTAGGGCGTACCCGGCACGATGCCCCCCTTGGTGGCGATGACCATGCGCTGCGCGAGCGAAGGTTTTTCAGCCAGCACCCTGCCCAGAAGCGCTTCGGCAGCTCCGAACGGCTCGCCATTGTCAGGGCCATAGATGTCCGCGGTGTCAAACAGCGTGACGCCCGCCTCAAGCGCTGCATTCACTCGCGCCCCAGCCGCGACGAGGTCATCACCGGAGAACCGCCACATGCCCCACGCGACGGCGGAGACCATCGGCCCATTGTCATGGAGGCGACGCGTAGGCGGCGGTTGTAAGAGCGTCATCATCGTTGTCCTGGATCACGTTGGTCTTGGATCGGATCAATCCAAATTCGGCGTGATCGATTCTAAGCCTTCAGGGCGGGCAGGTTGACCCTAATCTGACGACACCGCCACTTCAGCCGTCATCGCCCCAGGCGCCCGGCGGGATGGCCAGGACGACACTCGATCCTTCCGGGCCTGACTCGATGGTGAGCCGCACCCCGATCAGCTCGGCGCGGCGGCGCATATTGGCCAGGCCCCGGCCGGCGGCGACCCCGGCCGGGTCGAAGCCGCGGCCGTTGTCCTCCAGCGACAGAACCACGCCGTCGCCAACCCGCTGCAGCCGCACCTCGATGCGGTCGGGCTGGCCGTGGCGCAGGGCGTTGGTGCAGGCCTCCTGCAGGATGCGGTAAATCTGCAGAGTGCGGTCGGGGCCCAGGCCCTCGATCTGGCCGACGTCCTCAATGCGCCAGACCAGAGTCGCGCCGGCCGCCTCGCAGCGTGGCTCGATCTGCGCGCGGAAGGCGCCCAGGGCGGCGGCCAGCGAGCCCTCGCTCTGCTCCAGCGAACCGACCACCATGCGCAGGTCATCCAGGCTCTGTTCCAGGCCATCGACGAGGGCCGGGCCGGACAGCCGGTTGGCTCTGGCCCGCATCACCAGGCCCAGCAACTGGCCGCCGAGGCCGTCGTGCATATCGCGCATGATCCGGGCCCGCTCCTCCAGCAGCAGGGCCTCGCGCTCGTGGCGCTGGCGGTCCTTGAGGCCGGCCAGCAGCTCGCGTTCCCGCTCCGCCACCAGCAGGTTCAGCTTCTCGGCGGTGGTGGTGGCGGCTTCGAACACGCCTCGGGCGCGGACGGCCAGCGACACCAGCAGGGCCAGGGGAAAGAAGGTCACGGCGGCGCTGAGGAAGATGCCGTAGCTCTTGAGAAACCGCACCGTCACGATGTCGGCCACCGCCGCCAGCAGCACGAAGATGAAGGCCGAGGCCTCGATCGGGTCGCGCCCGCCGCCGCTCAGATAGTAGGCGACCAGCCGGGTCAGGCAGAAGGCCATGGCGGCAAGGCCCAGCCAGCCGATAATCTGGTTGATGTGCTGCAGGCCGACGGCGGGATCGAACTGCAGCCGCAGGGCGATGGCCGCGCTGCCCGCCGCGCAGAGGGTGAGGGCCCACCAGCCCAGCCGGGCGCGCGAAGGACCGTCCCAGACCCCGATGATCCAGCCGCGCCGACTGATTCCGGGCGGAGCGAGGACCGAGGTCCATTCCACGAAGAACCAGACCAGGCAGACCAGAGTGGCCAGGAAGGCGGCCATGTAGACCCCGCCATTGGCGACCGGCCCCCAGGGCGGATCGGTCAGCATCAGCCCGACATGCTGCAGCGACCAGCCGACCGCCAGCCCCGCCAGCGAGAGCAGCAGGCCTCGGGCCCCAAACAGCGGCGCGGCGCAGAAGCAGAAGGCGGCCACGAAAGCGCCGATGATCGCATTGGCCAGCGGCAGGTCGGATCTGAGGAACCGCAGGGCCAGGAATGACGGGTAGAGCGCCGGGTATTCGCCAACGTGGAACGGCCGCAGATGGCCAAAACCGACCGTACGGCTGACCACCAGATCGACCCTGGCGCCGGGGCCAAGATTCGCTGGAAGGCGCATCAGAAGAGGCCGGCGGCTCAGCACGGTCGTATCGGCCCGCCCCTGCCCTTCAACCAGTCGGCCATCCACATAGAGCCAGGCATTGTCCTGGGCGCCGCTGACCAGCACAGCCGGCTCTCGCAGGGCCGCATCGGCGGGTGTGAGATGCAGGCGGAAGACCAGCGGGGTGGTGGCGCAGCAACGGCCGACCGGGAGACGGGTCGGCGTGAAGTCCGCTTCGGCCAGGCCCGGCCGCGCCAGGGCGCTGTCCACCATGCCCGTCACGGCGATCAGCCGGCCGGGTGCGTTCTCGGCGGTGACGTTGGCCCAGAGCAGCAGGCCGCTCAGCAGGATCTGCAGCCCGACGATGACCGCCGCCAACCGCCAGCGCCCCAACCCAGGAGGGGAGCCCATCAGTCCTGGAACCGGATCAGGCCGGCCTGCACCGCCTCGAACACCGCCTCGCCCCGGGAATTGACCGCCAGTTTGCGATAGATCGACTTCACGTGATCGCCGACCGTATTGGGCGAGATGCCCTGCAGCCGGGCCACCTCCTTGTAGCGGAAGCCCTTGGCCAGGTCGGTCAGCACCGCGATCTCGCGCCGCGACAGCACCGGCCCGCTGCTGGCCGCCGGGTCGGGCTGACGGCGCATGCGGGCCAGGATGTGATTGGCGACCGAAGGGCTGATCGGCGCGCCGCCCTCGAGCACCGTGCGGATCGCCTCGGCCGCCTCAGCCGGCTTGGCGCCCTTGAGCAGATAGCCGGCGGCGCCCGCCTCTATCGACCGCACCACGCTCTGCGCGTCGCCGAACACGCTGATGACGATGACCTTCACCCGGTCGGCGCGATTGTCGATCTCGCGGATCAGCTCCACCCCGTTGCCGTCGGGCAGGGCCAGGTCGATCAGCAGCACGTCGACACCCAGCGCCAGCAACTCACGGCCCCGACTCAGGCAATCGGCGACCCCGACAACCTCCAAGTCCGGCGCCTGGCCGACCGCATAGGCCAGCTCATCGCGCAGGACCGGATCGTCCTCGATGATCGCCACCCGCGCGCGTGTCTCAGCCGTCGCCACCTCGGTATCCTCCGCCCCGACTGACACTCCAGTACAGGGACTTCGCCAGCCCAAGCATCCTATTCCGTCGGCCGCCGGGCAATCACATGCATTGGGGATGGCTGAGTCCCCGGCAGGCGCTCTCGCGATGGGCGACATCGCTCCCGCGCGGCGCTACAAGCACGCATGACCGACGATCCAACCCCTCCCGACGAGACGCCGATCCAGAAGGCGCTGCGGCTGAAGCAGGAAGCCCTGGACAAGCGCCCCAAACCGCCGCGCGGTGGGCGGTTTCAGCGCGAGCAGGCCGCGGCCCACAGCTCGTCCTCGAAATCCAAGCCCTGGATGTCGCGCTAGTGTGCTGGATTTGAAGTTCGCCTGCGTCTTGGTTAGTCTGTGGAGCGAACTTCAAATCCAAAAAGCACACTAGAAACTCATACTTCTCTAGTGTCCTCATCGATTCCGAAGTTCGACAGGGGATGCCACAACTCATGCGAACTTCGGAATCGGGACACTAGACCCTATGGCCGGCCCGATCACCTATCGCAGCTATCTGCGCCTCGATGACCTGCTGGCCTGTCAGACGCCGCTGTCGGACGCCCATGACGAACTGTTGTTCATCTCCATCCATCAGGCGTCCGAGATCTGGATGAAGCTGTGCCTGCATGAGCTGCGGGCTGCCCGAGCGCATGTCGCCGCCGACGATGTCTCCCCGGCCTTGAAGATGCTGTCGCGGGTCAGCCGCATCCAGACGCAGCTGATCCAGTCCTGGGAAGTGCTGTCGACCATGACCCCGGCCGACTACTCGACCATGCGCGGCTCGCTGGGCGGCAGCTCTGGCTTCCAGTCCGACCAGTATCGCCAGATCGAATTCCTGCTGGGTAACAAGAACGCCGGCATGATCGAGGTGCATGATGGGGACGAGGCTATCCAATTGGTCCTCAGCCGCGACCTCACCGCCCCCAGCCTCTATGACGAGACCCTGCGGCTGCTGGCGCGCCGGGGCCTCGCCATTCCCGCCGAACAGCTGGAACGAGACTTCACCCAACCCTATGGCTACTCGGAAGGCGTCGAGTCGGCTTGGGCGGCGATCTACCGGGAACCCGACCGATGGTGGGACCTCTATGAACTGGGCGAGAAGCTGGTCGACCTGGAATACCACTTCCAGCTCTGGCGCTTTGGTCACCTGAAGACGGTCGAGCGGGTGATCGGCTTCAAGTCGGGCACCGGCGGCACCGCCGGCGTCCCCTACCTGGCCAAGGTCATCGAGCAGAAGTTCTTCCCCGAACTGCTGGGCGTGCGGGTGCGGCTGTAGTAACCGCACCCTGATCGGTCAGCCGTAGACGTATTCCTTGCTATCCAGGTCGATCGCCGGCAGCTCGTCTTTTTCCTTCCAGTAGTCCTGGGTATGGGCCCACTCCGACTTGGCGCCGGCCTTAGGCCACAGGTGCTGGCCACGCATCATATAGCCCGGGTTGAAGTTCTCCGGATCGATCCAGGGGCCCAGCGCCATGTCGCGGTCGTCCGGCGGGATCTGGATGACCACCTTGTTCTTGCCCTTGGCCTTCATGTGGTTAAGCAGCCGGCAGACATAGTCCCCCAGGATGTCGGTCCGCAGGGTCCAGCTGGCCCGGAAGTAGCCCATGACCCAGACTAGGTTGGGAATACCGGTGAACATCATGCCGCGGTAGGTCACGGTGTCGGCGAAATCCACGGGCTTGCCGTCGACGGCGAAGTCGATGTCGCCCATGACGTTCAGATTGAAGCCGGTGGCGGTGATGATGATGTCGGCCTCCAAATCCTTTCCGGACTTCAGCCTGATGCCCTTCTCGGTGAAGCAGTCGATCTGGTCGGTGACCACCGAGGCCTTGCCCTTGAGGACGCTCTGGAACAGGTCGCCGTCCGGCACGAAGGCGATCCGCTGGCGCCAGGGCCGGTAGCTGGGCATGAAGTGGGCCTGCACCGCCTCCTCGGGCAGGAAGGCGCGGACGCCGGCCAGCAGCTCCTGCTTGACCACCTCGGGCTCCTTGATGGCGCGCTGGGTGAAGGCGTCCTGGTCGAACAGGATTTTGCGGCGGACGATCTCGTGGATCCAGGTCTCGTCGACCTTCAGTTCGCGCAGCGTATCAGCCATCTCGTTGGCGTTGCGGCCAGGGATGAAATAGGTCGGCGAACGCTGCAGCAGAGTGACGTGCCTGCAGTCGTCGGCAATGGCCGGCAGCACGGTCGCGGCGGTGGCGCCCGAGCCGATGATAATCACCGACTTGTCCTTGTAGTTCAGGTCCTCCGGCCAGGTCTGCGGATGGATGATCTGGCCCTTGTATTGGTCCATGCCGGGCCATTGCGGGGTGTAGCCCTGCGAGTGGCGATAATAGCCCTGGCACATCCAGAGGAAGTTGGCCGTGAAGGTCAGGGCCGCGCCGTCCGCCTTGCGCACTGCCTTGATGGTCCAGAGGTTTTCCGCACTCGACCAGGTCGCCGAGGTGATGGTGTGGCCGTAGCGGATGTTGGGGCCGATGCCGTTCTCGTCGATGACCTCGTTCATGTAGGTCAGGATTTCCTCGGCCGTGGCGATCGGCGGACCGACCCAGGGCTTGAAGCGGTAGCCGAAGGTGTAGAGGTCGCTGTCGGAGCGGACGCCCGGGTACTTGTGGGTCAACCAGGTGCCGCCGAAACTGTCGAGCGTTTCCAGGATGACATAGCTGCGGTCGGGGCACTGCTGCTGCAGGTGATAGGCGCTGCCGACGCCGGAGATGCCGGCCCCGACGATCAGGACGTCGAAATGCTCAGTCTTTGCCGCGGCGGATGGCCGTTCAAGCGTTGCAGTGTCGGCCATGCCGCCCTCCCATTATTGTTGGAAGGCAGATTGCGGGGTTCTGGCGCGGCGCCTTTGATCCAGATCAGATCAACTGAACAATGATTACCTGAAAGGTCGGGCCTCAGAGGCCGGCGACGAGGCTGTCGGCGAGATGGCGCATGACCGCCTCGGCCTTTTCAGGCTCCAGCTTCTGGTCATAGCGCAGGCGGCGCCAGGATTCGAAACTCAGCGCCAGGTCCAGCGCGTCCATCGCCATCGGATCGGTGCGCACAGCTTCGGGAACGACGAAAACCAGAATCTGCCGCAGCAGCGAGACCAGTTCCTGATGCTCGCCCTGCAAGTAGGGCGACTGATAGCGGTGAGCGTCGGCGGCTGTCTTGATGGGCAGCATGTCTTCGAACAACCGCGCCCGGCGGCTGATCAGCGCGCCCAGCCGGAACCGCCAGTCGCCCTCGCCCAGCGGCTCGTGGAAGATGGGCGTCAGCCGCTCGATCATCGCCGCGTGCATCTCGCGGTAGAGGCCGTCCATGTCGCTGAACAGCCGGAACACCGTGCGCAGACCGACACCGGCCCGCGACGCGACGGCCTCGGCGGACGGGAAGACCTCGCCCTCGCGGACCAGGATCATCATGGCGTCCACGATTCGCTGCCGGTTGACATCGGCGCGCCTGCGGCGCCCGTCAGTCTGGATGGCTGGCGTGGGCAGGATTGCGGCAAGTTCGCTGGACATGGGCTACATCCTTGGGAATTGACCGCCCGCTGTCAATAATGACATTATGAGTGCCAATTTATCGCCCGACCTTCGGACCGCGCATGACTCTCACCTATGACCTCTACTGGTCCTTCCGCTCGCCCTACTCCTACTTCCTGACCCCGCGTCTGGTGGCGCTGGAAGCTGAGTACGACGTGCAATGCAATGTGCGGCCGGTGCTGCCGATCGCCGTGCGCGAGCCGGAATTCTTCGATGCCCAGGACCCGCTGTGGTTCAGCTACTTCGCCCGCGACACCTACCGTGTCGCCCAGTTCCTGGGTCTGCCCTTCCGCTGGCCCCGCCCCGACCCGGTGAGCCGTAACCCCGAGACGGGCCGCTATGCCGCGCCGGAGGACCAACCCTACATCCATCGCCTGACGCGGCTGGGCGTGCTGGCCGCCGAGCAGGGCAAGGGTCTGGCGCTGCTGGACGAAATCAGTCGGCTGATCTGGGGCGGGTCCACCGATGACTGGACGGCGGGCGACCATATCGCCCAGGCCGTGCAGCGCGCCGGGCTGGATCTGACGGCGCTCGATCCGGCCGCCACTCAGCAGGCCGAGCGGCTGGACGCCATCATCGCCGCCAGCCAGGTCGATCAGCGAGAGGCCGGCCATTACGGCGTGCCGCTGATCGTCTTCAATGGCGAACCCTTCTTCGGTCAGGACCGCTTTGACCTCTTCAAATGGCGGCTGGAACAGAACGGCCTCATGGCCAGGAGCGCGGCATGATCAAGCGTCTGCTCATCGGACTGGCGGTGCTGGTTGTCGTGGTGCTGGGGGCCGCCTACGCCTTCCGGGCGCCCATCGCCATGCGGCTGGTCGCCGTGACCGCCGAGCGCAACATGAGCGCCAACCTCAAGAAGGATCTGCCCGACGGGCTGAACGTCCTGGTCTGCGGCTCGGGCTCTCCGATGACCGACGCCGAGCGCAACGGTCCCTGCACGGCGGTGGTGGCCGGCGACCGGGTCTTCCTGGTCGATGTCGGCGAGAACGCCACCGAGACCCTGGCCCGCATGGGCCTGCGTCCCGGCGATGTCGACGCGGTGCTGCTGACCCACTTCCACTCCGACCATATCGACGGCCTGGGCGGTCTTAGCGTCCAGCGCTGGGTCGGCGGCTCGCGGGCCACACCCATCACCCTCTACGGCGTTGAGGGCGTGCAGCGGATCGCGGCGGGCTTCGACGAGGCCTACGCGCTCGACAACGGCTATCGCACCACACACCACGGTGTGGCTGTCGCGCCGCCCAGCGGGGCCGGCTATGCGCCGAGGATTTTCGCCACGCCTACGCCCGGAAACCCGGTCGTAGTGCTGGACGACGGCGGGCTGAAGATCACCGCCTTCCGGGTCGAGCATGACCCGGCCAACCCGGCGGTCGGCTATCGCTTCGACTACAAGGGCCGCAGTGTGGTGATCAGCGGCGACACCCGCGCCTGCGCCGAGGTCGAGCGGATGTCCAAGGGCGTGGACCTGCTGGTCCACGAGGCCCTGGCGCCCAAGATGGTCATGATGCTGCGCCAGGCGGCGCTCGACGCCCACCGGGACAATGTCGCCAAGATCATGAACGACATCCTGGCCTACCACACCCCGCCAGAGCAGGCGGCCGGCATCGCCCAGCGCGCCGGCGCCCGCTCGCTGCTGCTGACCCACATCATCCCGCCCCTGCCGCTCAAGGCGATGGAGGGCCCGTTCCTTGGCGACAGCCGCAAGATCTTCAAAGGCCAGCTGTGGATCGCCCGCGACGGCGACGTCATCAGCCTGCCGGCCGGGAGCAAAGCCATCAACCGGCGCAAGAGTCGCCTCTGAGGGTTCTAGTCCCGGGCGACATAACGCCGCCTTGCCGCCCCAGGACTTTACGATTGGGGCGTTTGCCACGAGGTTGCCAGTCCCTTTTTTGTCGGGTGGCGTGGTGGTGGACGACTTCGATCTGAACAAGGTGCGGCTCGTGCTGCGGGCGGCCGGCGACTACATGCTGCGACAGGTCGAGTTGACGGCCCGGACCTTCGACAACGACCCGATGCTGGGCGTGGTCTATCTGGCCGTGCTGCAGGCCAATGTGCGGCCCATCGCCGACGATCCGCGCCTGTCGAAGACCTATGCCGGCGCCGAGCCGCCGCCGGACAGCGTGCGCGTACCTGTCACGGCCAGGGCCATCGCCGAGTCGCTGAACATTCCGCGCGAGACCGTCCGCCGCTACATCAACCGGCTGGTCGACATGAACCTCTGCACCCGCGACGGTCGCAAGGGCGTGGTGGTGCCCCAGGCCGTGCTGACCAGCCCCGAGGGCGTGGAGTACGCCTGGAACACCTATGCCAATCTGCGTCGCCTGATGGCGCAGCTGCGCGAACTCGAAATCGAGCTCTAGCCATACAGGCGGGCCTGCGGCAGGGTCCGCCCATGTCACTCGCCACCGTCTTCAGCCGGTCGTCCCAGGCCTTCGACCGCCTGTTGCCCGAGGACTGGCGCGTCGAGGGCTCGCGGGAATACCGCAACAACACATTGCCTTCCTTCCTCAAGCCCGGACTGACAGTGTGGGACATCGGCAGCGGCCGCACCCCGATGATCCGGCCCGACCGCAAGGCGCAGATCGGCCTGACCGTGGTGGGCCTGGATATCGATCCCGAGGAACTGGAGGCGGCCCCGCCCGGCGCTTATGACCGGGCCATCGTCGCCGACCTGACCGCCTTTGAGGGGGACGGCACAGCCGACCTCGTGATCTCGCACTGTTGCCTGGAGCACGTGCCCGACAACCGCGCCTCGATCCGGGCCATCGCCTCGATGCTCAAGCCCGGCGGCCGGGCGGTCATCTACCAGCCCAGCCGCAACGCCGCCTTCTCGCGCCTCAACATGATCCTGCCCGAGGCGGTGAAGCGCGGCCTGCTCCGCTCGCTGCCCGACCATGGCGGCAAGGGCGGGTTCAAGGCCTTCTACAACCGCTGCACGCCCGGTGAATTCCAGCAGCTGGCCCGCGACAACGGCCTGGAGATCGAGCAGGCGCGGGTGTTCTGGAACAGCGGCTACTTCCAGATCATTCCGCCGCTGCACGTGCTGTGGCGCGGCGGCCAGGCCCTGTTCCGGCTGGTCGCCGGCGATCAGGCGGCCGAGAGCTTCATGCTAGTCCTGCGCAAGCCCTAAGGCGCGACCAGCTTCGGCGCGGCCAGCCTGCCGACCAGCGCCGAACCCTCGCCGGTCAGGTGCCCCCCATCGAACTGTAGCGGTACGCCCGCCGGGGTGCGGGTGATGCAGGCCTTCTCCGTGCAGATCAGGGCGTTCAGCGAGACGTATCGGATGCCCCGCTCGGCGGCCATGCGCTGCATCCTTGCGTCCAGGGCGAGGATCTCGGTCATGCGGTGGCGGTCGGCCAGGGCCGGATCGTTCCGCAGTTCGCCCAGCGCCAGCAGGCGCGGCAGGGTCTTGTCGTAGCGGATCAGCGGCCCGATGACAGTCACCTTCACGCCCTGGGCCCTGAGCGCCACGGCGGTGGCGAACAGCGGCTTCAGGTCCCCTTCGCCCCAGCGCCCTGCCAGCCAGACGCCGTCCAGGCGCCGGCCGGAAATCCAGCGGCCCAGCAGACGGTTCATCATCGCTGCGCAGCCCGCGTCGCTCGAGGCTGAGGGGTAGACCGGCCGGCAACCGCCGTTGGTGGCCTGCAGCACATTGGCGTCCGGCAGAGCCTTGGCCATGCCTGACCACAGGGCCGCGGCGTGGCTGTCGCCGATCAGCAGGAAGGTCGGCCGGCCAGGGACGCCGTTGAGGCAGAGCGTTTCATTGAAGGCCTTCCGCGACCGGGCGGTGACGAAGCAGGTCCCCTCGCGATAGGCGGCGCGCTGGTCATAGCCCAGCCAGGCGCCGGTCCAGGCGACATGCGCCGGGAAGCGATCCGGCAGCCCCTTGGCGGCGGAAAGGCCCAGGCCAACCGTCACCAGCAGCGCCGCCCCGGCGCTCGCCAGTGCGAAGACCGTTCGGCGGTTGATGGCCTCACGGCTGCGGAACGGCCGCTCGACGAACCACCAGGAGGCGGTCGCAAGAGCCAGCGAAACGCCGACCAGGATCACCTTTTCCAGCTTGGGCGAAACCGCCTCGCCCAGCAGCAGGCCGGCGTTGTTGAAGACGATCACCGGCCAGTGCCAGAGGTAGAGCGAGTATGAGATCAGCCCGATCCAGACCAGCGGCCTGAAGGCCATGATCCGCCGCACCCAGCTGTCGCCGCCGCCGCCGGCCCACAGCACCGCCGCCGCCCCCAGGCAGGGGGCCAGCGCCGCCAGGCCCGGAAACGGCGTCTTGACGCTGTAGGTCAGCACGGCCCAGGCGATGGCGGCGAGGCCCGCGAAGCCCGCGACTTCCCGCAGCCAGCGGTTCGGCGAAGCCGGAAAGGCGCCGAAAGCCAGCAGGGCGCCCAGGGCCAGCTCCCAGGCGCGGCCGGGTAGCAGGTAGTAGGCCGCCTCCGGCTGGGCCTTCACGCCGTGGATGCTGAGGGCGAGCGACGCCAGGGCGACAGCCCCGATTACCCAGACCAGAAACCGCCGCGACCGGCCGCGCGCCAGCAGCAACAGGCCCGGCAGCAGCAGATAGAACTGCTCCTCGACCGCGAGCGACCAGGTGTGCAGCAACGGCGCCTGGGCGGCCACTTCGTCGAAGTAGCCGGTGGTCTGCCAGAAGAAGAGGTTGGAGCCCGACAGCGTCGCCGCCGCCAGCGACTGGCCGAAACTGATCAGTTCGGCGGGAAACAATAGCCAGACCGCCGCCGCGGTGGCTGCCGCCATCATGGCGAACAGGGCCGGCAGGATACGGCGCACGCGCCGCTCGTAGAACGACACGAGCGAGAACGTCCCCGCCTCGATCTCGTCCTGGACGATGCCGCTGATCAGATAGCCGGAGATGACGAAGAACACGTCCACCCCGACAAATCCGCCGGGAAACTGGCTGAAGCCGACATGGTAGGCCACCACCGGCAGGACCGCCACGGCTCGCAGGCCATCGATATCGGCGCGATATTTCAGCCTGAACGCTCCCCGCTGAACTCTGTCACTTAGCCCCGGGGCAGGCGGGCGGCAATCCGTAGATGCCCGCTCTTGATTGCCTGCCAGGAGAGGGGTGTTTATGACCGAAGTCGTTGTGAAGAGGGGCTAGGAGATGGGCCAGATCGCTGATCGCACCGCGACGGTGCTGGACCGGGCCGACCCCGCCCAGGTGGTCGAGGACCCCTTCCCCTATATCGTCGTGCGCGACGCCCTGCCGGACGACTACTATCAGGCCCTGTCGGCCGCCTTCCCAGGGCTCGACGGCCTGGATTCAGGTCTGGCCGGCGCCAACAACAAGCGCCTCAACCTGATGTCCAGCTGGGGCCCGACCGAGCTGTCCAGCGACCAGGCGCCGCCGGTCTGGAAGCGGTTCCTGGCGGACCACACGACTCCCGAATTTTCCCGCAAAGTGTTCGACCTGTTCCCGAAAGCCACCGTTGAAGGCGGCCGGCCGGGCGAGCGCTGGGTGCGCACCGAGATCCTGGGCGAAGGCCTGGCTGACATGCTGCAGCTCAAGGGCCCGGTGGCCGACACCGACATCCTGGCCCGGGCGACCGTGGCGGTGAATACGCCGGTAACCGCCCCGGCCAGCGTCAGGGGGCCCCACGTCGACAACCGCTGGAAGGCCTATGTCGGCCTGTTCTATGTCCGTCGGCCTGGCGACGAGTCCGAGGGCGGCGACCTGACCATCTTCCGCTGGAAGAAGGGCGCCAGGCAAAAGCCCTGGACACTGCAGGCGGATCCCGCCGACGTCGAGGAAGTCACCACCATCAAATATGCGCCCAATACACTGGTGCTGATGCTCAACACCCATGACAGCCTGCACGGCGTGACCATCCGCCAACCCACCCCGCACGTACGCCAGTTCGTGGTCGCCTCGGGCTGGTTCCCGGGTGTCGATGAATCTCGCCTGCTGGGCCGCCGGCGCGGGGTCGTCGAACGGCTGAAGGGCCTGATCCGGCCGCTGATGGGAAGGGCCAACCCCGAGGCCGACTACCAGGACTGAACGAGGCCAGGATTGGTCAAGATGTGTTGCACGGGTCGCATTGACAGGCCCCACGCCCTGCCCTCACCTTTCAGTGTTATACTACAGGCCTGAAGACACGTCGGGGGACGGGCAGGAATGAGCCGCATGGACATGCTGGTCGAGCCAGGATGGGAGCCCGCCGTCAGGCTGCCCCTAGCCGACGCCGCGCGTCTGGCGGGGGTCGATCCCACCATTATCGCCCAGTTCGTACACGATGGCAGGCTGGGCCGGGGCGAGGACAAGCGGCTGACCATCGACGTCGCTGAGCTTCGCCTGATCTATCCAGACCTGCCCTTCGTGCCTGGCGAGCCGCGGCCGCGGCCGGAAGCCATGCTGCGGCCGGCCGCCCGCAAGCCCCGCCGGGCCGCGCCGCCGCCGCGTCAGAAGGTCGGCGGCTGGTTGGCGCTGGGTATCGTGATGGCGCTGATTGTCGCCAGCGCGCCTTTCCTGCGTCACTATCTGGATCCGGACGTCGAGTCCTTTACCCGCGCCCAGGTCTATAGCGTCCGGTCGGAGCCGGACGCTCGGAACGCTGTGGTTCGACGCGGTCCGGGCGCGGCCTGGGACGCGGTCGTCACCCTGCCGCCCGGCTCGGCGGTGGTGGCCTGGGGCCGATCACGAGATGACGACCGCTGGCTGGCGGTGCGCACCCGCCATGGGCAGGAGGGCTATTTGCCCGAAGCCCGACTTCGGCAGGCCACCAACCGGCGATGAGCAATCCCATCGAGGATGGCGACCGCACACCCTTGGCCATGATCTTCGCTCTGGTTCTGATGGGCATCGCCCTGTTGGGCGCCATGGCGGCTGTGTGGTTCGTCTCCAACCCGGGCTTCAAACTGCCGATCGTCTTTCCACGACGCCACGCCGAGGCCCCGCTGGAGCCGCCGCCCAAGGCCGTGACGTCAGCCGACGGCCATCTCGTGAGCAATCCGGACTGGCGGCGCAAGCCTACCGCCGAAGACATCGAGCGCTACTACCCGCAGGAAGCGGAGCGCAAACGTGTGGCCGGCCGGGTTGTCATCAACTGCAAGGTCGCACGGGATACCCGGCTGGCCGGGTGCAAGGTCGAGGCGGAGACGCCAACGGGCTGGGGCTTCGGCGATGCGGCTGTTCGCATGGCCAGCCAATTCCGCATGTATCCCAAGACGGTCGACGGACAGCCCACGGACGCTGGCGATGTCCGCGTCCCGATCAATTTCGAACCTGAGCGTTAGGGCAGGTCGTTCCGTCCGCAGTGCGCGCCAGCGCCAAATACCCTCAGCCGACCTTGGCCAGGGCTTTGGCGGCCGCGTCGCCGAACTGGTCGGGGTGGATGAAGTCGTCGCGGAACCACGGATGCACCGCCGGGTCGAAGACGCTCTCGAGCCACTGTTTGACCTGCCGGGCCCGGCCTGTCCTGGCCACCGCCCGGTGATGCCGCAGCCACAGCTTGATGCCGGCCATCGGCGGCAGGTCCAGCATCACCAGCTCCTGCTTGGAATAGACCGACATGTAGGTCGGCACGCAGCCCACTCCGGCGCCCTGCTGCATGGCCACATACATGGCGGCGCTGGAGTTGGTCTCGAAGCGATGACGGATCAGTTCGTCCAGCGCCTTGGCCTGGCCGGGCCAGGCGGACTTCTGCCTGCGGTGGCCCACATGGGTGACCAGCCGGTGGTCGGCCAACTCGGCCAGCGAGCGTGGCGCGCCGAACTCCGCGATATAGCTGGGCGCGGCGAAGAAGGCGTAGTGGATGGTGGCGATCGGGGTCGAAACCACATCGC
This sequence comes from Caulobacterales bacterium, assembly GCA_038236615.1. Lineage (GTDB taxonomy): Bacteria > Pseudomonadota > Alphaproteobacteria > Caulobacterales > Caulobacteraceae > Caulobacter. The sequence continues at coordinate 84,295 of JBBRZO010000009.1, read as the reverse complement.
CCGGGCCCTGCTCCTGGAAGTCCAGGCTGAAATCGGTGTCGACCAGCAGCGGCGATTCCGGCCACAGGCCACAGTCCAGCGACAGCTCGATATCCGGATGCTGGCGGCGGAAGGCCACCAGTTGCGGCATCAGCACATAGGCCGCCACCCCGTCGGGCGCGGCCAGGCCGACCCGGCCGCCCTTCTGCCGGTCCATGTCGCGCAGGGCCCGCTCGGCGGCGCCCATGGTGCGGGCCATGCTGGCGGTCTGCTCGACCAGCCAGGTTCCCGCCTCGGTCAGGATGACACCAGTCGTCGAACGACGGATAAGCTGGGCGCCCAGCCGGCCTTCCAGATCCTCGACCCGGCGGCTGACAGTCGAGGGCAGCATACCCAGCAACCGGCCCGCCGCCGACAAACTGCCGGTCTGGCCGACCGCCAGGAAAACCCGCACGTCGTTCCAGTCCAACCGGAAGCCTTTTTCCAGATTAACCTCGGTGGTTCCTGACATAGCCGCCTTGTCCCCGCGCAAGCCCCCTTGCAACTCGACGGTAATCCTAACGGTAAAGATCAGCCCTCGTCACCCTGCAGCACGGTCGCAGGCGAGCCGTAGACTGAATACAACCACACCTACGCAAAATACGTGATTTCTCGGCTGGCATTGCAGTCATCGACCGCATTTCCGCTTTGTCGACTTCCCTCAAGCGCTTCACCAGCAGACCTGCTGAGTATCGGCCGACCCAACCGGGGAGGTTCGACATGGCCGGCAACGTTCCGATCGTACTCGCTAATCCCAAAGGCCTTTACGCGGCCGCCGCGCCGTTCGATCTGGCCCCGCCGCAAGGCCTCGCCGACTACGAAGCCATCGTCCGGCTGACCCACCGGCTGATTGGCGGGACCACCGCCACCCTGGAAGCCATGCAGGCCTGCCACGACCGCACGGGCCAGACCTTTCTGTGCATGGGCCATGGCGAGGCGATGCGCGGCTACAGCGGCATGCTGCCGATGAGCCCCCGCGCCATGCCCTATCTCTGGATGGGCCAGTTCAACGCCCTGGAGCCGGACCTCAGCCTGCTGGCCCGGCCAGGCGAGCGGATCGGGGCCTGGTGGTTCTGGGGGATCGCCACGGTCGATCATGACGCTGCCCGCCAGATGATCCACGGCCTGCTGGCCACCCGCCCCTTCACCAACGGCCTGCCGACCTTCGCCCGTTCGGCCACGCCGGCCGGCCGGAAGATCGCCGCTGAACGGATGAACTTCCATCCCATGCGCTACCCGGACGACGAACTGATGTGGGCGCCCCCGCGGCCGCTTGAAGGCAAGCCGGGCGAGACCGAGTTGGATCACGCCGCATGAACGCCCATGTCGACCCCCGCCCCGGCCGCATGGCCCTCGGCCAGGTCACGGTCGATGTGGCGCGGGGCCTGGACGACATTCTGGCCGCCATCGCCCTGCGCGGCGCCATCTATGTCGGCGAGCAGGACTGCCCGCTGGAAGAGGAATTCGACGGCAACGACTTTTCCGCTTCGACCCATCTGATCGCCCGGGTCGATGGCGCGGTGGCCGGAACGCTTCGGATCCGCTGGTTCGCGGATTTCGCCAAGGTCGAGCGCGCGGCCGTCCTGCCCCGGTTCCGAGCCCACACCCTGGGCGCGCGCCTCTTGCAATTCGCTTGCGACCTGGCCGCCCGGCGCGGCTATCGCCACATCCTGGGTCACGCCCAGGCCAGGCTGGTCGGCTTCTGGGAGCGCAATGCCGGCCTGACCGCCCGGCCCGGCCGCCCCAGCTTCATCTTCTCGGACCATGAATATGTCGAGGTCGAGCGCCGCCTGACCCCGCCCCCCGGGGCGCTGAGCATCGATTCGGATCCGATGACCCTGCTTCGCCCCGACGGCGCCTGGGACCAGCCCGGCGTCCTGGACCAATCCGCCACGCGCGGCGCCACCAACCCCCATTGAGTTCAAGGTTTTCCATGGCTTCTCGCAGAGACCCGCCCTCTTCCGTCACCCCCTTTCCCCGCGCCAATTCTCAGGCGGCCGGCCCCGGGACAATGCCCGCGGTGGTCGAAACCGGACCTGATCTGGGCCACATCCATGAGCAGGTCAGCCAGATCGCCGAAGGCCTGACCGAAAGCCTTGCCCTGCTGCAGGCCATTGATCTGGGAGAGCTTCTTAGCGCTGTCCCGGCATCCGCCCCCGATCGCCGGCGCCATGAAACCGCCGTGGGGTTGTTGTCTATTCAGGACCGGCTACTGCAAGATCTGCTGGTTCGATGCCAGAGGTTGCAAGCCCTCGAATAGTACCGAGTCGCGCATCGGGATTACTCAAGCCGGGTAATTCTCGCAAAGGCGGGTAGAGACTACGTTGCAACCGCGGCGTTAGGTCGCCTCTCGCCGTGCGCGCACTCTCTTGCTATTTTCTAGGACATTTGCGCAGAATCGCACTTCAAAGTTGGACTTTCCCGGTGCATTACTGGATCTGCGGGGACAGCGAAGAAGGAGCTTGGAATTGGCGCGTATTGAAGACCAGATTGGACCCGACCCTCTCGACATCGAAGTCGGCGCCCGGATTCGTCTCCGTCGCAAGACCCTGGGAATCAGCCAGCAACAACTGGCCAAGCATCTCAACCTGACCTTCCAACAGGTCCAGAAGTACGAGAAGGGCGTCAACCGCATCTCGGCTTCGATGCTGATCCGCACCGCCGAGAAGCTGGAATGCTCCGCCGCCTTCCTGCTCGGCGAAGAAGACCAGGATCGCGCCGCCAAGTCGGTCGCCATCCGCCAGCTTGCCTCGCCCAAGGCGTTCGAACTGCTTGAAGCCTTCTCGGCCCTGCCCGACTCGCGCACCCGCGGCGCCGTGCTGGCCCTGACCCGGGCCCTGGCCGGCCAGGAAGCCGCCGTCGCGGCCTGATTTTCGGGTTGCAGGCATCAAAGCCGCTGTCCTGAATCGGACGGCGGCTTTTGCATGCGCCCTCGGTTACGTTGGGGAAAGGTTCCAGGCCTGCCGCGCGGCCTCGATCCGCGCCAGCTTGGCGTTGAGCGGTCCCCAGTCATCCGTCTCGGCGATGGGCGCCCACACGGCCTCGACCTCTTCGATCAGCATTTCCTCCGGCGCGTCGGCCTGGAACATGGGATGAGCCAGCCGTTCGGGCCGGTCGGGTTCGAAGTCCGCCAGCCGCCGCCGGAACTCTGACGCCGCCTCGCCGCCATAGGCGCCGGCGCGCGGCCCGGTCATGGCCCGCGCGCCGCCACAGAACCAGTCGAAGAAGAAGGGCTCCCAGCGGACCGCCTCGCCGCCCTCGGCCAGGGCCCGGAAGGCGGCGTTGACCAGGTCGATGTCCTCTTCCGGTGCGCGTGACTTTAACCCCAGCCGGGCCAGCACCGCGGTCTTCAGGCTGTCGCGGTAGGCGGGGCCAAAGCCGTTGAGCGCCTCGACGAGCCGTTCGCTGTCGCTGACCAGGGTCAGGCAGCCGGCGAGCTGCTGTAGGTTCCAGAAGGCGGCCTCCGGCTGACGGCCGAAACTGTAGAGGCCGCTCTCGTCGAAATAGGCGGCCGTGAAGTTTGGATCATTGCGCGGCAGGAAGCGCCAGGGGCCGTAGTCGAAGCTCTCGCCGGTGATCACCATGTTGTCGGTGTTCAGCACGCCGTGCACGAAGCCGGCGGCCATCCAGCGACCCACCAGATTGGCGGTGCGCAGGACCGCCGCGCCGAGCAGCGCCGCCGCGCGGTCCGGCGCGTCGGCGAGGCCCGGGTAGTAGGTCTCAACCGCGTGGTCGACCAGCTTGGCGACGTTGTCGGCGCGGTCGAGGAAGGCGTGGCGCTGGAAGCTGCCGAAGCGGATGTGGCTGTGGCTCAAGCGGACCAGCACCGCCGAGCGGGTGGGGCTGGGCTCGTCGCCGCGCACCAGATCCTCGCCGGTCTCGATCAGCGAGAAGGCCCTGCTGGTTGGCACGCCCAGCGCCTCCAGCATGTTCGCCGCCAGGATCTCCCGCACCCCGCCCTTGAGGGTCAGCCTGCCATCGCCGTTGCGCGACCAGGGCGTGCGGCCCGATCCCTTGGTGGCCAGGTCCAGCAGACGGTCCGAGCCCGCCTCGCGTTGCTGGCCGAACAGAAAGCCGCGCCCATCGCCCAGGTCCGGGTTGTAGCTGCGGAACTGATGGCCGTGATAGCGCATGGCCAGCGGCCCAGGCTGATTGTCCGGCAGCGGCTGGAAGCGGCCGAAGTGGGCGGTCCACTCCGCCTCGGTCAGCTTGTCCAGGCCGACAGTCTCGGCCGCCCGCTGGTTGCGCCAGCGGGTGATCGTCTGGGGAAAGTCGGCCGGCAGGACCGGATCGGCGAAGTCGGGGCCCATCGCCATGAAGCGAGGGTCCGGGCGATAGGCGGGCGAGACGGGCATAGGGTGCAGATGCGTCCGGCTGCCCGCCGGCGCAACCTCTAGCCCAGAGCTTTCTTCAACGCGCCGGCCGCCTGGGCGATCGCGGGCAGCACCGCCGGGCTCACCGAGGCCATGATGTAGAAGTCGTGCATCATGGTCGGATGCTCGACCAGCTCGGCCTTCACGCCCGCCGCGTTCAGACGCCGGGCGTATTCGGCGCCCTCGTCCTTCAGCGGATCCCAGCCGGCGGTGGCGATATAGGCGGGCGGCGCGCCGGAGAGGTCCTCGACATGGGCCGGCTCGGCCCGTTTGGCGTCGGCATGGGTGTGACCGGCGAAGTGGCCGGCGAACCAGTCCATGACCTCGGCGGTCAGCATGTAGCCGGTCGCCAGGTCCTTGCGGGACTGGGTCTCCAGGATCATCGCCGTGGCCGGATAGGCCAGGAACTGGAAGGCCAACTTGCGCCTGGTGTCGCCGCGCATCTCCAGACCCAGACAGGCGGCCAGATTGCCGCCGGCCGAGCAGCCGCCGACCCCGATCTTGGCCGGATCGACGCCGATCTCGCCGGCATGGTCGAAGGTCCAGCGGGTTGCCGCCAGGGCGTCGTCATGGGCCGCCGGGAAGGGATGCTCCGGGGCCAGGCGGTAGTCGACGCCCAGCACCCGCACACCCGACTCCGCCGCCAGCCGGCGCATGAAGTCGTCATGGGTCTCCAGGTCGCCGATCACGAAGCCGCCGCCGTGGAAATAGACCAGGCAGCCGCCTGGGGTCTTGGCGTCCTTGGGCGTGTAGAGCCGCGCCGCGATGGGCCCCGCCGCGCCGTCGACCTGCAGGTCGCGGACGTCCAGGTCCTTGGGCGCCCCGGCGTCCTGGCCGGCCCGCTGGGCCACGTAGTTGGCGCGGATCATCTCATGCGGGATCATCGACAGCGGCGGCATCTCCACCGCCGCGGCGGCGTCGAGCATGGCGCGGAAGGCAGGATCGAGTTGAGCCATGGTCAGTTCTCCTAGAGGGCGATGACGCCGGGGGCCGGCGGATTGGCGTAGAGGCCGTCAACCAGCGCCGCGCGGCGCTCGAGCGTGGCGCGCTGGTTGACATAGCCCTTGTCGGTGATCTCGCCGGCGTCGATGGACGGCGGCTCGGTCATGATGATCAGCCGGCCGATACGGCGCGAGCCGCCGCCTGCCGTGGCGTTGAACGCCTTCAGCTTCTCGCTGAGCAGCTCTGTCAGCTTCTCCAGCGGATTGCCCTCAGCGGCCAGCGACTGCATCCCGGCCATCGACGGCCAGACCAGAGCGCCGATGAACGGCTTGTCCTGCCCGCAGATCACCGCGTCCATGACAAAGGGGCTGCACGCCGCGACCACGTCCGGGCGCAGCACCCCGACGCTGACCCAGGTGCCGCTGTCGAGCTTGAAGTCCTCGGTCACCCGGCCGTCGAAGACCATGCCCTGGGCCGGGTCGTTGTCGTCGACGAACTTCGCCGCGTCGCCAAGCTTGTAGAAGCCTTCCTCGTCGAAGGCGGCGGCGGTCTTCTCGGCGTCGCCGTGATAGCCGGTGGTGACGGTCGGCCCCTTGACCCGCACCTCGTACTTCGTGCCGTTCGGGACCAGCTTGATGGTGATGCCCGGCAGCGGCAGGCCCACGAGGCCGACCCGCTCGGTTGCCCAGTGGGTGACGGTAATGCCCTGTGTCTCGGTCGCGCCATACATGGTGGTCAGCGGGATGCGGTGGCCGGTCTCGGCCACGGCCAGGGCCTGCAGGCGGTCGTTGACGTCGTTCGATAGTGTGGCGCCGCCATAGCCCATATAGACCAGGTTCTTGAAGAAGGACGCCCGCAGGGCCGGGTCGCGCTCCATGGCTTCGGCCAGCATGCCGAAGGCGACGGGGGCCGAGCCGAACACCATCGGCGAAACCTCGTAGAGGTTCTTGATGGTGGTGTCGAACAGGCCGGGGATGGGCTTGCCCTCGTCCAGATAGACGGTGCCGCCGGCCCACAGCACGCCATTGAAACCGATATTGCCGGCCGAGATATGGCTCCAGGGCATCCATTCAAGGCTCTGGCTGACGACGTCCGGGTCGGCCGGTTCGGAGCGCAGGCCTTCCTGGCCGGCGATGACCCCGGCCATCATGCCGAAGGTCTGCGGCACGCCCTTGGGCATGCCGGTCGAGCCGGAGGTGAACAGGTATTTGGCGACGCTGTGGTGGCCCAGGGTCTCGCGGGCGGCGTCCACGGCCGGCGTCGGCTTGGTGGCGATGAATTCGCCCAGCGTCAGATTGCCGGCGGTCCCGTCGACGGTGACGAACTCCAGGTCCGGATCGACGGTGCGCAGGGTGTCGAAGGCGCGCTCGAACATCGTCCCGGACTGGGCGAACACGACCTTGGGCTTTACGACGCCAGCGCAGTGCTTGAGCTTGGCGTGGTCGGTGGAGATCAGCGAATAGGCCGGGCTGATCGGGGCGATCGGCACGCCGGCCGTGTAGCAGCCCAGCGTGACCAGGGCGTGCTCGATGGAGTTGGAGGACAGCACCATGACGCTGTCGTCCTTGGTCAGGCCGCGGTCCAGCAGCGCCTGGGCGATGCCCTCGGCGGCGGCCAGCGCCTCGCCGTAGGTGACTGTGCGCCAGGGGCCATGGCCCGGCTCGCGCTGGCGCATCCAGGGTCGGTCGGGATGGGCCTGCGCCTTCTCCTTCAGCAGATGGGCAATGGAGCGAGGGCCGGCGCCTGGCGCATGGTTGGACTGCACCAGGATCGAACCGTCGGCGCGCCGCTCGACGGTGACGTCGGGGCCCTTCATCGGCAGGGGCTTGAAGGCCGGCTTGGTCGGCGCCGCGCCCAGATCATCAGCCATTGGCCGATCCTCCCGCTATATTATCGTTGTTAGGCTGACGTTAGCGGAAGGGGCGCGGCGGGAGCAAGAATGACCCCACGTCAGCCCCTCACAGTCCCTTCAGCCAGGGGATCAACAGCGCTGTCACCTCCGCCGGCTGCTCCTGCTGAGTCCAGTGCCCACAGCCCTCCAGCACCGTCGCCCCGCGCAGGCCGGGCAGGTGCGGGGTCATGATGTCCAGTGGGTTTACGCCCGGGATCATCTTCAGCACCAGGTCGCGGCTGCCGCCGATGAACAGGGACGGCTGCTCGATCTTCTGGTCCTTGAACTTCGACAGGAAGGCGAAGTCCTCGTCGTGGTTGCGATAGCGGCTGAGCGGCCCGAAAAAGCCCGAGCCCTCGAACTCAAGGACGAAATAGTCGATGTCCGCCGGGGTCAGCCAGGCCGGGAACGGGTCGGGATCGGGCAGGCGGTGCAGCAGGGTCTCGCCATGCGCCTTGTCCGGCGGCCAGGTCCCGTCGGGGGCGTCGCCGCTGATGGCGTAGTAGAACTTGCGCAGCGCCCCGCGCACATCGGCCTCCATCTCGGCCTCGGCCACCCCGACGTCCTGGAAATAGGCCTGGTAGAAGAACCGGCCCTTGTCGACGAACAGCGCGTTGAAGATGGCCTTGAACGACATCTGCGGCACGCCGGTATAGGGCACCGACAGCCCCGCCACCGCCCGGATCACGTCGGGCCGGGTGAGCGCCGTATTGTAGACGATGGGCGCCCCCCAATCGTGGCCGATCAGCACGGCGGGCTGGCCCGGGCTCAAGGCTTCCACCACCCCGGCGACGTCGGCGGTGATGTATTCCAGGCCGTAGTCGGTGACCTTGTCCGGCTTGTCCGAGCCGCCATAGCCGCGCACGTCGATGGCGCAGGCGGTGAACCCCGCCTCGGCGATCGGCCCGATCTGGTGGCGCCAGCTGTACCAGCTCTCCGGAAAGCCATGCACCATGACCACCAGCGGCCCACTCCCGGCCACCGCCGCGCGCAGGCGTATGCCGTTGGTCTCGATCATGCGGAAGTCGGGGGTCATTTGGCGTCCTTGCTAGTCGGGGGAACGACGATGTTGGGGCCGAACTTGCGGCGCCCCTCCGCGGCCCAGGCCAGGGCCTGGGTGACCGGAATCTCGTCCGGCCCATCCAGCCTGAGGCCGGTCAGCAGTGCCGCCTTGCGGATGGCGCCGGCGCGGATGACGGCGACGCGCGGAAAGCCCGGGTTTGGGCTGGGCTCGGGGAAGGTCCAGCCCAGGATCAGTAGCTGGTCGCCGGGCCGGCAGGCCTGACCGGTGGCGTCCAGATAGTCACCGACCCAGCCCAGTTCCGGGACCTGATGGGGCGGCCACCAGCTCCAGCGGGCCGCCTCCAGGTCGCCCGACACCAGGACGGCCCCGACATGGAGAGCCTGGCGTCTTGTGCGCTCACAGGCGGTCACCCGCACGATGGCGGCGCTGCGCGACTCGCGGAGGAAGTCGGCCAGCGGGTAAATCGGCGCCTTGAACGGGCTGCCCTTCACATAGGCCCGCAGACGGGCCAGCAGGTCGTCATTGGCCGAAGCGACCGGCTCCAGGGCCAGGACGACGCCCTGGTCATCGCGGAAGACCAGGTAGCGAAGCTTGACGTCCGCCTGCGGCGGGCCTGGCGCATCGAGCGCAAGGGCGCGAGGCAGATAAAGCGCCGGAGCATGGTCCCAGTAGGCCGGCCCGCGATGCCCATCGAGCGCCTGCCTGGGATAGACGCCTCGCAGATCGGGCCCACCGAACGGATTGCGGCCTTCCGGCTGGACGGGGTCCCATTGCAGGCCATGTTCCGAGCCCATCCAGCCGTACCGCAGCGGATAGATGAGGGCGCCCTGTCCGCGCAGGCGCTCAAGCACCCGGGCCCGCACCGAGTTGGAGCGGTCGCAGTCCGGCGGCCTCTGGCCCAGCCAGCGCTTCACCACCATGAACACCCGGTTGACCCAGCCGAACGGGCCGCCGTTCCGGGCGGGGCACCCCAGGGGCGGCCCAACCTCCAGCTTCACCCAGTCGATAGTCGCCGACCGGTCCAGAATCTCGGTGCCGGGCGCACGGCCCCAGCCCCTGATGGTGAAGACGTTCGGGTGGGGCTCGTCGGGGGCGAACGCCCGGGGGTTGGCGCCGGCCATCGGCGACCAGGCCATGGCGATCGCCAGAGCCAGGGCCGCGATCCGGGATGCCGCCCCCTTTTCCATGGCTAGCCGACCATCCGCCCCTTGCCGGCCCAGTAGGGTTCGCGCAGCTCCCGCCGCAGCACCTTGCCCGACGGGTTCCTCGGCAGCACCTCGATGAAGTCCACCGACTTGGGGGCCTTGTAGCCGGCGATCTTCTCACGGCAGTGGGCGATGATGCTGGCCGGGTCGGCGGTCTCGCCGGCCTTGAGCACGATGATGGCCTTGACCGCCTCGCCCCATTTGTCGTCGGGCACGCCGATGACGGCGGCGTCGGCGACGGCGGGGTGGCTGAACAGGGCGTTCTCGACCTCGGCCGGATAGACGTTCTCGCCGCCGGAGACGATCATGTCCTTCACCCGGTCGTAGATGTAGAGGTAGCCCTCGTCGTCGAAATAGCCGGCATCGCCGGAGCGGAACCAGCCCTCGCCGTCGATGGCGTCATGGGTGGCCTCGGGGCGGTTCCAGTAGCCCTTCATGACACCGGCGCTGCGGATCTGGATCTCGCCGACCTCGCCGGTCCCGCCGGCCGTTCCCTCATTGGTCCAGACCCGGACCTCGTAGCCCGGCCAGGGCTTGCCGCAGGAGCGCAACTTGTCGCGCTCGGGCGTATGGTCCTCGGGCGGCAGGTAGGTGGCGCCGCCTATGGTCTCGGTCAGGCCGTAGAGCTGGGTGAAGTCGCAGCCGAACCGGGCCTGGGCCTGGCGCAGCGTCTCCTCGGCGATCGGCGAGGCCCCATAGAATATGCGCTCCAGCCTGGAATAGTCGGCCGCCTCGACCCCCGGGGTGTGCAGCAGCATGTTGATTATGGTCGGGGCCAGGAAGGCATAGGCCACCTGGTGGTCCGGGATCACCGCGATGATCTCCGCCGGATTGACCTCGCGCAGCAGCACGCAGCGCACGCCCTGCAGCAGAGCCAGCAGCCCGCAGTTCACCCCGGCGACATGGAACAGCGGCATCAGCACCAGGTTGGTCTTGCCCGTCTCGTAGTGGGCCCAGCCGGCGCCGATGGCGCTCTTGAACAGCGAGACGTAGTTGGCGTCGGTCAGCTGCACGCCCTTGGGCAGGCCCGTGGTGCCGGAAGTGTAGAGCTGGATGACGTCGTCGCCCGGTTCGGCGGGCAGCATGGGATCGGTCGCCGGATGGGCGGCGATCCAGTCGCGGAAACCGGGCCAGCGCGAATGGCCGGGCTCGAACTGCACCAGCCCCCTCAGGTCCGGCAGGTCGCCGGCGACCATGTCGATGACGTCGTGGAAATCGGCGCCGGCCACGACCAGCTTGGCGTCGGCGTCCTTGAGAATGAAGGCGACCTCGGGCGGCGCCAGCCGCCAGTTGACGGGCGCCAGGCAGACCCGGGCCTTCACGCAGCCCAGCCACAGGGTGAAAAAGTCGTCGGTGTTCTTGGCCAGCACCCCGACCCGGTCGCCGGGCTTCAGGCCCGCGGCGATCAGGGCGTTGGCGCAACGGTTGGAGGCTTCGTCCCACTGGGCGAAGGTCGTCGAGCGACCCTCGAACCAAAGCATCTCGGCGTCCGGCCGCAGCCGCGCCTGCACGCGTGGAATGTCAGCGACGCAGGTGACCAAATCGGCCCCAGTCGGTTCCATGTCGTTCTTCCCTCACCGGCGCTTCTTGCGGCGCCACTAAACCCGAGTTTGCGGGCAAAGAAAAACGGCGGCGGATCGCTCCACCGCCGTTTCCTTGAAGTTAGGCGCTTACTCGGCCGCGACCGGGGCGCTGTTGCCCAGGATAGCCTTGGTTTCCAGGAATTCCCCGAAGGCGTGATCGCCCCATTCCCGGCCGTTGCCGCTCATCTTGAAGCCGCCGAAGGGAGCCATCATGTCGGGGCCCGCCCCGTTGATGTTCACCTGACCGGCGCGCAGCTTGCTGGCGACCTTGCGGGCCGCCTCCAGGTCGCCGCCCGAGACATAGGCCGCCAGGCCATACTCGGTGTCGTTGCCGACCTTGATGGCTTCATCGACGGTGTCGTAGCCGAGGATGGAGATAACCGGGCCGAAGATTTCTTCCTTGGCGATCGACATGTCGTTCGTGACGTTGGCGAACACGGTGGGCTTCACATAGTAGCCCTTGTCCAGGCCCTCGGGACGGCCGGGGCCGCCGGTGACCAGGGTGGCGCCTTCGCTGACGCCCTTTTCGATCAGCGCCTGGATCTTGTTCCACTGCACTTCCGAGACGACCGGGCCCATGCGGTGGTTGCCGTTGGGATCGCCGACGTCATGCGCTTCGGCCGTGGCCTTGGCGATGGCGATGACTTCGTCCATGCGCTTGCCGGGGACCAGCATGCGGGTCGGGGCGTTGCAGGACTGGCCGGAATTCATCATCACCGAGCCGACGCCGCCCGAGACGGCCTTCTGGAAGTCGGCGTCGTCGAGGATGATGTTGGGCGACTTGCCGCCCAACTCCTGATGGACGCGCTTGACGGTCGGGGCGGCGTTCTTGGCCACCTCGATGCCGGCGCGGGTCGAGCCGGTGAAGCTGACCATGTCGACGTCCGGATGGCTGGACAGGGCGACGCCCACGCCGGGGCCGTCGCCGTTGACCATGTTGTAGACACCGGCCGGCACGCCGGCGGCGTGCAGGATTTCCGACCAGATGTAGCCCGAGAACGGGGCCACTTCCGAGGGCTTCAGCACCATGGTGCAGCCGGTGGCGAGCGCCGGCGCGACCTTGCAGGCGATCTGGTTGACCGGCCAGTTCCAGGGCGTGATGAAGCCGCAGACGCCGATCGGCTCCTTGACCAGCTTGGTGGTGCCGCGGTCTTCCTCGAACTTGTAGGTCTTCAGCACTGCAACGGCTGTTTGAACATGCCCGATACCCATGGCGGCCTGGGCGCGCTGGGCCAGCCAGGACGGAGCGCCCATTTCCTCGGTGATGGCCTTGGCCATGTCCTCGTAGCGCTTCTGGTATTCGACGATGATCCGCTCGAGGACGTCGATGCGCTCCTCGCGGGTGGTCAGCGACCAGGTCTCGAACGCCTTCTTGGCGGCGGCGACGGCCAGATCGACATCGGCGGCCGTGCCGATGGAGATGTGGCCGCAGACTTCCTCGTTGGCCGGGTTGATCACGTCGAGGCTCTTGGGGGTGACCGGGTCAACCCACTTACCGTCGATGTAGAATTTCATGTAGTCGCGCATGGCCGTCCTCCTTGGCGTCCGGATGGGCCGCGCTTTGGCGGCCTCGTTCGGGGGCGCATTCTAGTGATCGTTGATCACTGTGGAAGGGGGATTCGAACGGCTGTTCGGGTCTACTCCACCCGCCGCACCGAATAGCCCTCGCAGCCTTCCGCCTTGATCTGGCCGCTGAAGCCGTCGATCCGCATGCCGGAAAAGCCCGCCAGTCCCATCAGCCCGACCATCTCATAACCCTCCGGCCGGTCGATCCAGGCGTCGCCGTCGAGGGAGAACAGGCCGCTGTCACGCAGCGCGCCCTTCAGGCTGTAGCGGCCCTTGGCCGCCAGCGGGCCGCTGCCCTGGGCTGGGGCGAACGCAAAGGTCCCACTGATTGTCCCGTCCGGCTTGCCGACCAGGTCCAGGACCAGGCCCATCTTCCCCTGGCCGCAGACATAGCTGCCCTCCCAATGGCCAGTCAGCAGGCCGGCGTCGGCGGCGCGGGCGGCGGCGGGGATTAACAGAAGCAGGGCGGCGAGGACGACGAGGCGTTTCATGGGCGCAGACTGCCGGGCCGGCGTCCGCCCCGCAGCCCACATAAGGGGGCGTCAGACGCCAAAGGCCAGGCGCGAAAAAGGGGACCGGCGTCCGGCCCCCTTCCATCGCCCCCCCTTCCCACCGCCCCTGAGGAGCGGTGGCGCGATACAGGTCAGCCTTCGACGCAGGCGCCGATCAGCTTGTAGCTCGCCGCGGTTCCGGTCTGGGCGTAGAAGCCCATGAACTGCCGCACATGGTTCACCGTCGAGACGCCGCCGCCCATGGCGAAGACGACCGGCGTCTGCGGGGTGGGGGTGACGCTGGCGTCCGAGACCCGGCTGAGCACGTAGTGCGTCCCGGTGTTCTTGTAGGCGCTGTCGTCGCAGCTCATGCCCGTCCACCATTTCTTGTCGGAATCGGCGATGGCAATGAGGCAGTCGGCCGGGCTGCGGGTGCGGGCCTGGACCGGCACCAACAGCTGCGTGGCGAGGGTGACGGTCCACTGAACGGAGACGGCCGAATCCTGCTCGCCAACCTCGCCGGGCGCGCCCGAGAAGGTCTTGGTCTGCACCAGCTGGTAGGTGGTGCCCTTGTAGGTGAACGGGCTCATCTTCAGGATCGCCGGGCCGTAGGTGGAGTCCAGGCTGCAGTTCATCGACTTGGCGGAGGCCGGGACGGCAATGGCGGCGGCGATCGCGGCGAGCACGCCGGCGGCAATAAGCTTACGCATCGTGAAGCTCCCATCTGTGTCTTGCCGGACAGAAGCGCCCGAGCCGCCAGACCATGCGCGGCCCGGCATATCGTCGGTATCCCATGGCCAGGGTCCCCGCTTCATGGGAGGGTGCCGCCCGTGGCGCCTCGGTAGCGTGACAAGCTGGCCCTCGCGCTGCAGGGCCTGAACACGGGTATTCATGACCGGTCAGCCCCACCAGGTTCTCCTGATTGAGGACGACGCGCCGATCCGGGCGAGGCTGGCCCGCGCCCTGGCGGCGGGGGGCGATTTCGAGGTGACGGAGGCCGGCGACCTGGCCGCCGCCCGCGCCGCCCTGGCCCGCGCCCTGCCGCACCTGATCATCTCGGACCTGCGCCTGCCCGACGGCCTGGCCCTGGGACTGCTGGCCGAGGTGCGTGACCAGCATCCCGAGGTCGAGAGCCTGGTCATTTCGGTGCTCGGAGACGAGGCGACCATCATCGCCGCCATCGCCGCCGGCGCCTCCGGCTATCTCCTCAAGGACGCCATGCCCGCCGACATCCGCGCCACGGCCCTGGAGGTGCTGGCGGGCGGATCGCCGATCTCGCCGTCCATCGCCCGGTTCATCGTACGCCGCGCCCGTGAGGGCGCTGTCGCGCCAGCCGCGCCGGCGCCGGCGGACCCGGACATTCCTCACCTGACCCCGCGCGAGCTGGACATTCTCTGGGGCATCGCCAAGGGACTGACCTATGGCGAGATCGCCGAGCGGCTGGGCATGTCGCCCAACACTGTGCCGACCCACATCAAGGCCATCTACCGCAAGCTGCAGGTCGGCACTCGCGGCGAGGCCGTCTATGAGGCCATCCAGCTGGGGCTGATCCGACTTTGACCCTCCAGGCGCTGAAATCGGACGGCGGGCGCCCGGCCCTCGGCATCGCGGTCTTCGTCCTGGCCCTGCTGCTGGTCGGCACGATCGCCGCCATGACCGCCCTGCGCGAGCCAGCCTACAGCCTGGCGCTGAACGTCATCGACTGCCAGCACCAGACCCATGCCGGCCAGCCGCTGGAGGCCTTTCATCCCGTCTCGCTACCCCATACCGACCCGCCCCGTTGGCGCGGGGCCGATGTCGTCCTGGCCTGCCGGTTCGAGGTGGATGGCGGCGGGAAGAACACCGTCAACGACGCCATGCTGATCCCCTCCTTCGCCGAAACCCTCGAAATGGAGGCCAACGGCAACCAGATCGCCCTGGTCGAGATCTTTGGCATGCGCAAGCTGCGCTTCGTCAACCTGCCGGCCTTCGCGCCCCTGCCGCCCGGCGCGACAAGTCGGGCCGTCAACCGGTTCAGCATCCGGGTCACCGGCCGGCCTGGCCTGCCCCTGAACCTTGGCACGATCTATCTGGGTCCCCGCGAGACGCTGCGCGCCTTCTACCAGACCCGCTGGTTCGCCTCCGCCGTGCTGCCGACCATCGTGGTCGGCGGCAACGCCGCTCTGGCCGTCGTGTTTCTGCTGATCTGGGCCCAGCGCCGGCATGAAAACGAGTACGGCTGGCTGGCGCTGCTGCTGTTCATCGGCGCCGCGCATGGATCGGTGCTGATCCCCGATTTTGGCGTCGGCAGCACGGAAAAACCGTTCTGGAACTGGCTGGTCATCTGGGAAACGGCGGCCCTGCTGATGTTCATGCGGTCCATCGCCGGCATTCAGGACGGTCGTCGCACCTGGCTGTTCTTCCTCCCGCCCCTTGGCCTGACCCTGTTCATCCTGGCCAGCTCGACCTCGGTGGCCCGCGCCGTCGGCTTTCCAATCGGAATCGTAATCATGGGCGCGCAGATCGCCTTGGGCCTGGTGGGCTTGGTCCGAGCCGCCATCCGTCGCAACCGCGAGGCGCTGGTGACGCTTCTCGGCATGATCATGATCTTCGCGTTCGTGCTCCACGACTTCTGGATCATCCTCACCGGGGCCGCCAATCAGATATTCCTCGCGCGCCCAACCTCGGCGGCGCTGGTGCTCACGCTGTGCACGGCCATGACGCTGCGCTTCACCAGGGCCATGCAGGCGGCGGACGCCACCGCCGAGTCGCTCCGCGCCCGGGTGGAGACCGCCGAGGCCGAGCTTCGCGTGACCTATGAGGAATTGCGCATACGGCGCGAGGCCGAGGCCGTGGAGCGCGAACGCAGCCGGCTGATGCGCGACCTGCACGACGGGGTGGGCGGCGATCTGGCCTCGATGCTGGCCCTGGCCGACGCCCCCGATCCGCATCCCACCGAGATCGCCGCCCATGCCCGCTCGGCCCTCGCCGACATGCGGCTGATCATCGCCTCGCTCGAGGATTATGGCGGCGATCTGACCCTGGCCCTGGGGGCCTGGCGCGAGCGGCTCGATCCGCTGATCCGCTCCGCCGGCCTGTCGCTCGACTGGCGGGTCGATGACCTGCCGCCGCTGCCGGGGCTGGGGCCGACCCAGGTGCTCGACGTGCTGCGCGTCGTCCAGGAGGCCGTCACAAATGTCCTCAAGCACGCCCAGGCCAGCCGTATCGTGCTGGCCGCCTACGAAGCCGGGCCCAACCTCGCGATCGCCGTCCGCGACGACGGTATTGGCCTTGGCGAGCAGACCGGCGGCAACGGCCTGCGCAACATGGCCACGCGGGCCGAACGCCTGGGCGGGAGCATCGCCATCTCCCGCCAGGACGGCGAGACGTCCGTGGTCCTGACCATCCCGCGGTCCTCGGGTGAGGGTCCCCGCATCATGGGATAGGCGCGGCGGGCGTCCCGGGACCTACTCCTCCAAACAATGGGGGATGAACCGATGACCCGAAGCCCGTTAGGCCTGTACCGCGCCCTGCTGCTCTCCGGCCTGGCCCTGGCGGCGCCGCTCGGCGGCTGCGCCTCGACCAGCCTCAACAAGTCGGTCGCCCAGGTCGGGAGTTCGATCTCGCCCGACGGCTACGGCGGGGCCCGCCTGACGCCGCTCGATGCCCGGGCGCATATGGAAACCGCGCTCTGGCTGCTGGGCCGGGCCGGCGGGCGGCCGTCGGACATCCAGCTGGCCCGCAGCGGCTTCCAGACGGCCGCGCGGCTGGCCCCTGACATGTGGGAGCCGCTGGTCGGTCTGGCCGCCTGCGACTATCGCCTGGGCGAGTTCGACGAGGCCCTGGCCGCCCTGTCGGCCGCTGTTCAGCGGCGGGGCGAAGTCGGCGACCTGGCCCTGCCGCTGGCGCTGGTAGCCTATCGGGCCCACCGTCCCGAGCTCGCCCGTCTGGCTCTGGCCGCCGCGCCAGATACCGGGAGCGAGGGCGGCGCCTTCCTGAACCGCGCCTTCGCCGGATCGGGGGCCTGGAAGCCCGAACCCGCCTCGCCGGCCACGGCCCCAACCGCCGCCGGCCCCGACAACAACGTCATCATCGAAGCCTTCATGATCCGCGACGGCCGCACCGCCGCCTCGACCCGAGGCCTCAACCTGCTCGACTCCCTGTCGCTCAGCTTTTCCGGGACGGTGGTCAATCTGGTGCAGGACTCCACCGGCTTCAGCACAGGGAGCAATATCGAGGTCAGCCTGCCCTCGCTGACCTACTCGCTCAATCTGGCCTCGCGCAACAGCTCCCAGGTCACCCTCGAGGCCACCCCGGTGGTCGTCGCCCGCCTGGCCAAGACCTCGAAGTTCATCGAGGGGGCCTCGCTGTTGATCGTGCCGTCCGGCGACGGCGCCCAGCCGATCGACAAGGACGTCGGCCTGACCCTGGAAGTCACCCCTGACCGCATCGGCGCCGATGATGTCGACCTGACCATCGTGCTCGAGCTGTCCAACATCACCGACCGCAATTTCAACAACGGCCCGCGCACCGCCAGCGTGCTCGATACCGACAAGACCCGGATCGAGGTCACCGCGCGGGTCCCCTACCGCAAGGCGGTGATGATCGGCTCGCTCGGCTCCCTGTCGCGGCGCGGCGGCGACGGCCGGTCCCTGGTCGCCATTCCGATTCCCGGGCTCTCCACACGTGGGGGATCGGCGGTGCGGCGCGACGTGATCGCCCTGATCTCCGTCCGCCGCGCCGACGACGGCGCCCTGCCGCCGGTCGACGAAGCCGCCCTGGCCAAGGCCCTGTTCGGCCAGCCGCTCGCCGCCAGCCGAACCTACGGCGAACGCCCCACCGACACCCCCGACCCTGGCCTGCTCGCTCTGCTGACACGGGCGGTGCGCTGATCGGCGAGGCGATCCTCCCGCCACCCTGCTGACACGCCCTGTCAGCAGGCCCCCTGGCGCGGGCGGTCGGCAGGACCTACCTTCCGATCATGCCTGCTCCCCCTTCCTCCCCAGGCGTCGCTGACGTCTCCGCCCAGTTCGTCCACGACCTGGCCGACGCCCATGCGCCGATGCTGTGGAAGCCGCACCGTCCCTCGCGCCCGGAGAAGTCCGAAGGCGGCCGCCGGTTCGAGCTGGTCAGCGACTACGCGCCGGCCGGCGACCAGCCGACCGCCATCAAGGAACTGGTGCAGGGCATCAAGGACCGCGAGCACGACCAGGTGCTGCTGGGGGTCACCGGCTCGGGCAAGACCTTCACCATGGCCAGCATCATCGCCGAGACCCAGCGGCCGGCCCTGATCCTGGCCCCCAACAAGACCCTGGCGGCCCAGCTCTACAGCGAGTTCAAGAGCTTCTTCCCCAACAACGCCGTCGAGTATTTCGTCAGCTACTACGACTACTACCAGCCGGAAGCCTACGTCCCGCGCACCGACACCTACATCGAGAAGGACAGCAGCCGGAACGAGCAGATCGACCGCATGCGCCACAGCGCCACCCGCGCCATCCTGGAGCGGGACGACGTCATCGTCGTGGCCTCGGTCAGCTGCATCTACGGCATCGGCTCGGTGGAGACCTACACGGCCATGACCTTCAGCCTGGCGGTGGGCGACAAGGTCGACGACCGCCAGCTGCTCGCCGACCTGGTCGCCCTGCAGTACAAGCGCAACGAGGCGGCCTTCGAGCGCGGCACCTTCCGCCGGCGCGGCGACAGCGTCGAGATCTACCCCGCCCACTATGACGACCGCGCCTGGCGCATCTCGCTGTTCGGCGACGAGGTCGAGGCCATCCACGAGTTCGACCCGCTGACCGGCAAGAAGACCGCTGAGCTGCCCAGCGTGAAGATCTACGCCAACAGCCACTACGTCACGCCCCGGCCGACGCTGAACCAAGCCAGCATCGCCATCAAGGCCGAGCTCAAGGAGCGGCTCGACTGGATGGTCGCCAACGGCAAGCTGCTGGAGGCCCAGCGCCTCGAACAGCGCACCACCTTCGACCTGGAGATGATGGAGACTACCGGCAGCTGCGCCGGCATCGAGAACTATAGCCGCTACCTGACCGGCCGCCGGCCGGGCGAGCCGCCGCCGACCTTCTTCGAATACATCCCCGACAACAGCCTGCTGTTCGTCGACGAGAGCCACCAGACCGTGCCGCAGATCGGGGCCATGTATCGCGGCGACTACCGCCGCAAGTTCACCCTGGCCGAATACGGCTTCCGCCTGCCCAGCTGCATGGACAACCGCCCGCTGAAGTTCGAGGAGTGGGAGGCCATGCGGCCCCAGACCACCCACGTCTCGGCCACCCCCGGCAGGTGGGAGATGGAGCGGACAAATGGCGTGTTCGCCGAGCAGGTCATCCGCCCCACCGGCCTGATCGACCCGCCGGTCGAGGTGCGTCCGGTCGCCAAGGGCGGGGCCAGCCAGGTCGACGACGTCATCGACGAGGCGCGCCAGATGGCCCTCAGAGGCTACCGCACCCTGGTCACCGTGCTGACCAAGAAGATGGCCGAGGACCTGACCGAATACATGCACGAGCAGGGCCTGCGGGTCCGCTACATGCACAGCGACGTCGACACCCTGGAGCGGATCGAGATCATCCGCGACCTGCGGCTCGGCGCCTTCGACATCCTGGTCGGCATCAACCTCCTAAGAGAGGGCCTGGACATCCCCGAGTGCGGCCTGGTCGCCATCCTCGACGCCGACAAGGAGGGCTTCCTGCGCTCCGAGACCAGCCTGATCCAGACCATCGGCCGGGCAGCGCGCAACGTCGACGGCAAGGTCATCCTCTACGCCGACACCATCACCGGCTCCATGGAACGCGCCATGGCCGAAACCACCCGCCGCCGCGAGCGCCAGACCCTCTACAACACCGAACACGGCATCACGCCGGAGAGCGTCAAGAGCCGCATCAAGGACATCCTGGCCTCGCCGTACGAGAAGGACCGAGTGACGGTGGACGTCGGCGTGGCCGAGGACGCCAAGCCGTTCCTGGGCAGCAACTTCCAGACGACCCTGCGGGACCTGGAAAACAAGATGCGCGCGGCGGCGGCGAATTTGGAATTCGAGGAGGCGGCCCGGCTGCGGGACGAGGTCAAGCGGCTGAAGATGCTGGACCTGGAGTTCGCGAACGAGGTGATGACGGGGAGTGGCGAGGAAGTGGACCGGGCGGCGCCGAAGGCGGCCCGGGCTCAGGCAAGGGCGGAGGCGGCGGAGCGGTTTCGGAAGGGGAGGCGGTAGGGGATCCAGCGGCGTTCGATCTATTTCCTGAAACTTCCAAGAAAATCTCCGCTATCCCCAAAGGCAAAACAGCTTCCAATCGCGGAGGTTCCCTATACTCTCCAAAATTGAAATCGGAGGGGGCCATGCGTTATCAGAACACTCGCCTATGGAAAGCGGCCTTCGATACACGAAAGAATGACCCTTATGCAGAGGAACGGTCGAGACTCGCGGCGGCTTACGGCTCCTTTTGGGAGAATGGCTGTGTTCTGGCGGGTCAGATTGCCAAGAGCCTTCCAAATCTGACGCTTCACGACGAATCTCATTTTGACGCTCTCTGGGACAGGGCTGACCAGATTGCAGGACCGGAATACACCCTTACGCCACTTGAAACCTTCGTTCTCGGCGGAGCAATACTCTTGCACGACGCGGGCCATGCCATTTCTGCTTATCCGGGCGGAATCGCTCAACTGAAGTCAACTCCCGAATGGAGAGACGCTCTTGCTGACGCGCTTGGCGGCGACGATCCCCCGACTGGTGAGATCGACGAAAGTGTCTATAATCGCGCTCTATTCGAAACGCTCAGACAACTCCATGCTAAACAGGCCACAGAGATTGGCCAACTAGAATTTCGAAATCACATTTCAGGAAACACTTTTCATTTAATTTCGAACGATCTTCTGCGCGTGCACTTAACCCGCGTTATTGGACTGGTCGCGGCGAGCCACCACTGGGATATCGCCGATCTAGAAGAAAGACTTCCGAAGGTTGTTGGGGCGCTGGGTACAATGCCCGCCGAGTGGCGAGTACGCCCGATTCCTTTGGCCTGCCTTCTTCGCTGCGCTGACGCTATTCAGCTGGATCAGCAACGTGCGCCGGATTTTCTCTATGCGATGCTGCAATTGAAGGGAGTCTCAGAGCAACATTGGAGAGCTCAAAACAGACTTGCAGCGCCCGCGACAGATGCAGATGATCCGGGCGCTCTAGTTATGAGCTCTACGACCGCTTTTTCGGAAAAAGACGCAGACGCGTGGTGGATTGCTTATGATGCCATCCGAATAGCAGATAGAGAATTGGCGCAATCGAAAGCCCTATTACGAGACCTTGGTTTTCCAAAATTCGCCATAGAACGAATTCGAGATTGTGACTCTCCTTTGCGGCTTTCCGGTCACATCCCGACGATAGGTTGGAAGCCCGTATCGGCCGAGGTCACCGTTCGACGTGTAGATCACGTGGTAAGGATGCTCGGAGGTGAGCAGCTTTACGGTAGTAGGCCCTGGATAGTTATCCGAGAGCTAGTTCAAAATAGTGTCGATGCTATCAAAATGAGGCGAGAGGCGGATGAGACGTGGCCGAGCGAGCAAGGACATGTTGTTGTCAGATTAACGGAGTCCGAGGAGAGAGTAACTCTTGAGATTGAAGATAATGGGATCGGCATGAGTGAAGCTGCGTTAGTCGGCCCATTTTTGGAATTCGGCTCTGGGTATTGGGATAGCGGATTAGTTCGGGAGGAAAGACCAGGCCTTTCTGCAAGAAGCCGCCGCCGTATTGGCAGATATGGCATTGGGTTCTTTTCTGTTTTTATGCTTACAGATTGTATAGACGTAATTTCTAGGGCATTTGATAAAGGTAGCGATACGACGCGGACCCTTAGATTTAATGAATCTACGAATTTGAGGCCAATACTGTTGGACCAGAGACATAATCGGCTAAGCCCTGAGACGTCTACCCGAATTTCCCTCCAGATGTCGGCCCAGTCGTATGAAAAATTGACTACGATATCCAGCACTAAAGGCGAAGTTACTTATTCTCTATCCGAGTTGATTTCCCAGATATGCACATCTGTAGACTGCGACATTTACCTTGAGGATAAGAACGGGCGCGTCCTTGTTCATGGTAGGAAGTGGTACGACGATATCCGGACTTGGCTATCTCGCGCCTTGCCAGCCATTTCTCCCGAAGAGCACCCTATTGCCGTAGACTTACTGGAGCTCATCGACCCCGAAAATCCTGGATTGGGTCTAGCCTCGATAGCAATCCAGGAGTCGGGATATTCGAGCTTCAATCTAGATGTGGCCACCGTCGGTGGGCTAGCTGCCGGGCGGCTCAATTCCGAGTTAATATTCCGTGTATCAGAGTATTTCGGATCAATAGAACATATACCTGCCGGACCCAGAAGAGATGGGGGCACCTTTCTGGATCCAGGTAAGGTAGCTGCATGGGCCACAAGACAGTGTGTTGCAATCGCGAAGCTCGATATCGGTGATGAAACTAAGAATCGCGCCGCAAGTTTGGTATCTTTTTTTGGTGGGGACCCGCGGCCGATTGCGAACTGTCGCTTAGACAGGGAGTTCGTAGGATTTTCGGAAGTGGCAAATCTACTGGGTGAAGGTAGGACGCTACACTGTCCGCTTCCTGAATTCTACTCGGATGCCTACGGAACTTATGTTACGACTGTTCAAATACAAAATAATCGCTCCTCAGGGCTTGAACCGGATGAATGGACCAGCGATCTGAACATCCTTGAGTTGATGGACGGAGCCTTTCCAAATTCCAACTACTCTCAAATCAATACAGATGGAAATTTTCATCACAATAGCTTCTTTGGACTGGTCTCCGCTGAGTTGAGTCGACTCGGAAAGCGGATGAAAGTAACAATTTCCGAAGATAGAGTGATAGCTACCTATGTCGGGAAAGACTCCCCAAGAGAGAAAATATCGTCTGGAGACAAGATAAAAATGCGTTGTGCGGTGGTAGCCGCAACTTCTTGATCCTCGCGATAGCGTGGAGATACGGGAAATAGGGTTACAGGATTAGGGTTTCCCGGTCCGCTGGGTGGGAGACGGTCAGGTCGGTGACTTCTGATCCGCGGCACGCCACACTCCCGGCCTGATAGGGGCGGCGGCGCGCGCGGATGGAACTAGGCTTCGAGGAATCTGCCACCCCGTTCGACAGCGGCTCCCAAAACGCTCGCGTCTGGTCGGAAACCTGGGTGGCGCGGTGGTTCTTCTGTCCCGACTGCGGGACCCAGCCGGTCGAGCGGTTCAGGGCCAACCGGCCGGTCGCCGATTTCCACTGTCCCCACTGCCAGGCCGAGTTCGAGTTGAAGAGCCAGAAGGGTCGGTTCGGGCCCACCGTGGCCGACGGCGCCCATCGCACCATGCTGGAAAGGCTGGCGGCGCGGAACAATCCCAACCTGTGAGTGGAATAGGGTGACAGGATATCCATTCACCCAAGCGTCCAATCACGCCCGCCTCACCCCGCCCGCTCTCTCAGCCACGCCAGCGCCCCCGCCAAGCTCGCCCAGGCCGCCGCCCCGTCCCTGACGTAGACCACCGCCTCGCTCGCCTCCCCGGGACTATAGTCGTCCGGCTCCGCCTTCGGCATCCGCTTGCGGCCCAGCAGGAGCGCCGCGACGTGCGGGTTGTAGGTCAGCGCTTCGGCCAGGAGGGCGTCGGCCTTGGGGCCCGGGCCGGTTTCGCGGAAGGCCAGGAGGAGGTGGAAATCGGGGGACACAATACTAATTTCGGCCTCAGCCACCCAACCCAGCCTCAGCGCGCCATAGCGTGAGCCCCGTCACGGACACCCCCAACCCCGCCAGTCCAAGCTCCACCTCCAAACCAGGAGCCAGACCTCATGCCCGCCACCGAGAAAATCCTCTGGGTCGTCAACTATGACACGATGACCGACTTCCTGGCGGCGGCCCGGGCCGTCGGGGCCACCGGGGTCGCCATCCGCACGGACAACGACATCGCCGCCGCTCTGCCCGCCTTTCACGCCCACGGCATCAAGGTGTTCGGCTGGCGTTGGCCCTCGGCGATGATGGATCCGGCGATGAAGGAGGCGGACAAGGTGGTGGGGCTGCTGGGCCAGGGCATGGACGGCTATTTCGTCGATCCGGAAGGGGCCCAGAAGATCCCGGGCAAGCCCAACAAGCCCTATGACTGGGAGCAGCCTGGCCTGGCGCCGGTGGCCCAGGCCTTCTGCCAACGGATCGCCGGGGCTATCGGCGCCCGGCCGTTCGGCCTGACCTCGCACTACCGGGCCAAGGCGGTCTTCCCCACCCTCCCCTGGGCGGTGTTCCTGAAGTACGCCACGGTGCTGCTGCCGCAGTCCTACTGGCGCTCGACCGAGGGGACGATCGGCCACGGCCTGCCCGACGACAACTATGACCAGGGCATCGCCTTCTGGAGCAAGGCCGGCGGCGACAAGGCGAAGATTGTCCCCATGGCGGGTGAGCTGGGCTCGGTGACCCCCGCCGAGATCAACAAGCACGTCGCCACCGCCAAGGCGCGGGGCATCGACAGCCTGCACTTCTATGCCTGGGAGCCGACGGTGAAGGCCGCGGTAATGGCGGCGGTGGCGGCAGCCTGAGGCGCCTGTATGGTCGCGACATAACCAGAGGAGGCTTGGCTATGCAGTTCGTTCTCGTGATCCTGATCGTCGGCGCGAGCGGCGGCCCGTTCCAGGCCGCGACCCTCAACACCGACCTGAAGTTCGACCGGGCCGACGATTGCTATGCGGCCGCCAGAACCCTAGAGGACGATTACGCAGCCAAGGGTTTCAGCACGAGCCTGCGCTGCGTGCAGACCCGGTAGCTACCGCGCCGGGGGAAACTCCAGCCGGCTGACGTCGTAACCCAGGGCCTGGGCGCGCTGGACCAGGGCGGCGCGCTGGTCGGGGGTGGGGATTTCGCGGGTGTAGATCCACAGGCGATCGAACTTCGGATCGGCGGAGATGAACCGGCTGTGGCGAATAGGGTGACAGGAGCAACATTCCCCGCATGGAACTAGGCTTCGAGGAATCCGCCACCCCGTTCGACAGCGGCTCCCAGAACGCCCGCGTCTGGTCCGAAACCTGGGTGGCGCGGTGGTTCTTCTGTCCCGACTGCGGGACCCAGCCGGTCGAGCGGTTCGGGGCCAACCGGCCGGTTGCCGATTGTCCCCACTGCCAGGCCGAGTTCGAGCTGAAGAGCCAGAAAGGCCGGTTCGGGCCCACCGTGGCCGACGGCGCCCATCGCACCATGCTGGAAAGGCTGGCGGTAATCCCAACCTGGTCCTGATGACCTATGACCTGGCCCGGCTGGCGGCTGCCAACCTGTTCGACGTGCCGCGCCACTTCTCGGCCTGATCGCCGAGCGCCCGCCCCTGGCCGCCACCGCCCGCCGGGCCGGCTGGGTGGGCTGCAACATCCGGCTGGGCGACGCGCCCGCGTCCGGGGTTCGGCGTCCGCGACGGCGCGCCCCGCCCCCGCGCCCTGGCTGCAATGGCGCGCCACCCGCTTCCTGCAGGACGAGGCGCCCGAGGCGCGCGGCTGGATGATCGAGGTGGCGTCGAGGCCAACTCCCGCCCCGACTTCACCCTGGCGGAGGTCTACGCCCAGGAAGACCGCCTGGCCGCCCCGGCAACGCCAACGTCCGACCGAAGATCAGGCAGCAACTGCAGGTGTTACGCGACCGGTGCTATCTGCGGTTCGAGGGGCGGGGCGTCTATCGGTTGGTGGCGATGATCTGATCCCGCCTTCGCGGTTTGCCTGCAATTTGTCCTGGAATTTGTCCCGTTTTGGGGATAATTTGATTGCCATGAATAGACTTGTGTCACGGCGGTCCTGTCAATGGCCGTGGTAACCAAACCCGCCGAAGGCGCCTCCACACCCGGGACGGGGCGGGGCGTCGGCCTCACGGTCGAACAATCGGTGCTGGGGGCGCTGCTCTTCGATAATCGGTTGCAAGTCATGTTGGTCGACCTGATGCAGCCGGAGGATTTCTTCGAACCGTTTCACGGCCGGGTCTTCGCCGAGATTATCCGCCTGATCGGTGAAGGCCGGCTTGCCGAGCCGCTGGTTCTTGCCGACCGGCTTGCGAAGGATCCGGCGTTTGAGCCGCTGGGCGGCCTTGCATACCTGGCCGATCTCGTCGACAGGGCCGCTTCAGGCGAGGCTCTGACAGCACAGGTGGAAAGCCTGCAACTTTTGGCCCTGGGGCGGCAAATGGTCCGTCTTTCTCGGACCGTGGCCGGAATCGCGTCCAGCCTGAAAGCTAGCCGTTATGCGGTAGAAGGTATGGAGCAACCCTCTTCATCCGCGTCCTGGATCGCCTTTTCGCAAGCCGGCGCGCCAGCTCCGGCCTCCTCGCCCCTCCTCGCCGGGCTTGTGGGCAACGCCGGCGACCTTGATGTCGATGCCGTGGCGTCGGTCTTCAACATGACCCAGTCGCAACTGGCGGAAACGGCGGGCCTCAGCCGCGACACGTTGTCCAAGGCCAAACGGCGGACTGCCGCCAAGACGCGCAGCCGACTGCTGGAACTGTTGGAGATCATCAGCCGAATTGAAACATGGGCCGGTGGCAAGGCACAGGCCATGGCCTGGTATCGCGCTCAGCCGATACCGGCGCTGGGCGACCGGACGGCCGAAGCCCTGGTCAAGACCGGCCAGGCCTCGCTCGTGCGCGACTATCTCGACCACATCGCCCTGGGCGGTTTTGCTTGAGATTCCAGGGCGTCGCGTACCGCGCCCACAACCCGATGTGGTCGTTTCGGCCGCTGTCGGGTGATGGGGCAGCTCTACGGGGCGGCCGGTTCAATCCATCTGGCGCGCCCGCGCTCTATCTCAGCCTGAGCCTGAACGGCGCGATCAGAGAAGCCAATCAGGGCCTGCCGTTCAAGATCGATCCATGTCTGCTCTGCAGTTACGAAGTGGACTGTGAGGACATCGTCGACTTGAGCCACCCCGTTGCTCAGTCGGCGGCGGGCGTCGGAACGGCGGAGCTGTCCTGCGCCTGGCTGCTGTTGTCCGCCGCCGGTGCTGAACCACCAAGCTGGGCGCTGTCGCGGCGTCTCATCGCCGCTGGGAGCGCGGGCATTCTGGCGCCCAGCTTCGCGCCCGGCGCGACCGCAGGCGACGTCAACCTCGTCCTCTGGGACTGGACCGACTCTCTTCCGCACAGGGTCACGGTCCACGACCCGAGCGGACGACTGCCGAAGGACCAGCTGTCCTGGCGATGACAGCTCTGTTGCCGACGAGCGTAAAAAGGGGGCAGAGCGATTTTCAGCCAGCCGCGCACCAACAATGACCCTGGCCTCCTCCCTCTTGCCACAGCTCCGAGCCCCGTTTGCCCGTTTCGCGTTCAGGCTGTTAGGCTCCCAACGACGCCGATAGCGTCTTGTAGGGGGAAGTCGGGATGTTGCGGATGTTTCGGGGATTGACGGTCGCCGGCCTGGCGCTGGCGGCCAGTCTGGTCGCGGCGCCTGCTCTGGCCTGCGGCGACGCCGGGTCGGCGGCGGCCAAGGCCTTACCGGCCTACCGGCTGGACACCCCCTGGTACAGCGGGCTGGCGACGAGCCTGCAGTTGGGACTGCTGCCCGATAGCTTCCCAGCCAAGGATATCGCCAAGGCGAAATCCCCCTGCCGGCGCGCCGATTTCCAGGCCGGGGGTCAGGCCTGGACCCTGTATGGCGACAAGGATGCCGACGAAGGCCCGCCACGCTGGGCCACGGCGGGCGGCGATCGCAAGCGGATCGTCTTCCTGGCCTTTTCCCCGCATCCGGAAGCCGCCTATGCCTGGGCCAAGGCGCGGCAGGCCAGCGGCGACCGCAGTGGTGACGCCACCTTCGACCGCTGGGTCTGGGTGCTGGCGCTGACGGACGGCAATGAGCGGCGAATCTACGCCCTCTATGACGCGATGCCCACGGACGAGCGGCTGGTCGACGACATGCGGGCGGTGCTGGAGGGCCGCTTCCCGGCGCTGACCGTCTTCGACGTCAAGAAGGCCGACTATGCCGACAACGCCGCCATGGTGCTGCCCCTCAGCCTGGGAACCCTGATGACCAAGGCCAGGAACGCCCCGGACGACGGCGCCGACCTGACGGCCGCCTTCAGCCTGGCCGCCGATGGCCGGGCGACCGCCGCCGCCTCGGGCCTGGTCTGCCCGCCGAGGCTGGAGGGCTTCGAGCGCTCAGCCCTGACCCTCAATGGACCGGCCAACGGCGGCTTTGAGGTCGGCTGCCGCTACAGCGGGGGGCGGGCCCGATTGGCCATCTTCGCCACCCGCGCCCAGGGTGAGCCGTTCAAGGATGACCTGACTCTATCGACCGTCTTCCTGCTGGGCGGCGACGGCGGAAAGAGCCAGAACATGCCGGGGCTGACCGGGCCGGAGGGCGTGCTCTATGCGACGGGCGCCGTCACCATGCCGGACGGCGAACGCCGCAGCTTCTGGCTACAGCGCCGTGGCGACTGGACCTATGGCCTCTACGCCATCTATCCCGCTGACGGACAGGCGGAGACCGTTGCGGCCGCCTCGGCGCTGGCCGGAGCGCAGGCGCGCTGAAGCGTTGGGGGGCTACATGGCGGATGAACCGGAAGACCTTGAGGACCTGCGGGCCGAGAACGAGCGGCTGAAGGCCGAGCTGGAGGCGCGTGACGCCGCGGCGCAGGCCTCCTTCTCGTCTCCGCCGCCCCCGCCATCCTCGCCGATCGTGTCAGGAGGCTCGGTTCCGCTCAGCCCGGCGGCCGCTGCCGCCTGGGGCTGCGCCCGGTGGGCGTGGGGCCTCGTGGCCCTGGTCCTGGTCCTGATGGTCGGGACCTGCGCCTTGCTGATCAGCACCGCCAAGCCGGTCCCGGCAACCCCGCCGCCGGCCGCCGCCCGCTCGCCGGCCCCAGCCCCTGCCCCAGTCCCGGCCCCCGCCGCACCCACGGCCGACGCCCCTGCTCAGCCCTCCGGCGCCCCGGCGGCCTCGCAATGGATCTATGACGACACGCCCGGCGAGATGAGCAGCGCCGCGGTGAAGATGGCCTGTGTCACCTCAAGCGACACAGTGGACATGGGCTTTCCCTATGGCGTCCAGCATCTGGAGTTGTGCCTGCGCCGCCGTCACGGATTGTTCTTGAATGTCATGGTCAGCCCGGAGCGGGGCGCGGGCTTGCGGTGTTCCAGCGACCGCTGCTTCGCCCGCCTGAGGTTCGACGACGGCTGGGCGAGGCGCTGGCCGGGTTCGCCCCCGGCAGGCGGCGGAAGCAACGTCGTCTTCCTGGGCCACGAAACCTGGCTGATCCACAAGATCAAGGGCGCCAAGCGGCTGCGGGTGCAGCTGGAGTTCAAGCAAACCGGGCGGCAATCCGCGGCGTTTTCCGTCGGGGGGCTGCAGTGGTGAGCGCATAGCCGGCGGCGGCCCCGTCGGCGACGGTTCTTTCGTGGGCCCTTCTCCCGCCTCGTGCGTTACCCCTCCGCAATCGCGAGGAGCGCACACCATGCATGACCATTCCAATATCAAGGCCGGGGCCGAAGTCATCGGCGCCGATGGCGTCCACGTCGGGACGGTCGATCACATCGACGGCGAGCGAATCAAGCTGAGCCGCAAGGATTCCGTGGACCAGAAACACCACTGGATCGCCGCCGGGCTGGTGGCCGAGATCGAGGGCGACAAGGTGCGGCTGTCGGCCAACGCCGACGTGGCGGTGACCTTCGAGGAAGCTAGCTAGACGCGGTCAGGTCGGGGGGCGGAGGGGCTCAGCCCCTCACAGCCGCCCGGCCGCCACCGCCCGCGCCATCAGCTGCTTCACCCCCCAGCGGTGGAACGGGGTGATGACCATCAGATAGATCCGGCCCGCCAGGTTGTGGACGGTGCAGACCGTGCTGACGGTGACGCTGGCGTCTCCATCCTGGCCTTCGCCCTGCTTCAACACCGACAGGCGGAAGTCCAGGTGGGGGTTGTCGCGGCCGGCGATCAGTTCGCGGTCGGTGAGGGTGAAGATCGGCCAGGGGCCGATGGTGTCGCCTACCGCATAGGCCGGCAGCGGGCGGGGCTTGAGAACCTGGGCCAGGGTGGGGACCGCCAGTCCGGCCAGCCGGGCCGCCAAGTTGCGGGCGACCAGCAGCAGCTTGAAGGGCAGCGGCGTGTGGCCGAACAGGGCGAAGAACAGCTCGGCCATCCCTATGTCCTGGCGAACCAGCGGCGCGCGGTAGGAATCCCAGAACCCGGCCGTGCTGATCCGCTCCGCTTCGAGCAGGCTGGAGGGCGGGATGGGGCATTCGGTGATGGGCATCACCAGACGAACGGGATCAGCGCCCAGGTCCGCTTGGCGTAGGCGTCATAGGCCTCGCCGAACCGGGTGCGCAGAGCGGCTTGCTCGACCTTGAGCCGCCAGCCGTAGGCCAGCAGCGGCCCGGTCACGATGGCCAGCAGGGACAGCCAGTTGCCCAGCGCCAGGCCGATGCCGGCCAGGGTGATCAATGAGCCGGTGTAGCTGGGGTTGCGCAGCAGGCGATACGGCCCGGCGGTGACCAGCCGGTGCTGGTCCTGGATGACCACCGTGGTGCGGAACAGCCCGCCCAGGGTCAGGATGGCCCAGAGGCGCAGGGCCATGCCGGCCCAGATCAGGCCGATCCCGGCGGGGCTCAGCCATTCGCGAAGACTGTCAACGACCCGGGCCATCGGGGGCCCGCCCCGCGCGCAATAGAAGGCCGCCGCGACGCTGAGGCCGATCCCGAACACCACGACCCAGAGGGTGGAACGGTCGGCGCCCTGGCCGGCGACCCGCCGGCGGTCTCGGCTGAACACCCAGGCCTCCATCAGGCCCCAGGCCGCATAGCTCCAATAGAAGGCCTGGGCGGGGAGGTGCGGGGGGCTGGAAAGAAACTGGTTCACCGCAGTCGTCCCCGCTGATCGGCCCCCAGACTGACCCTGGCGGCGGCGGACGGCAAGGGCCGTGCGGCCGCGATTGCCTCGCTTGCAACGACACTGTTAGGTTCCTGCCGATTGGCCCCAGGGAGGGGGCCGCGACGCGGGGGCGCAAACCATGACTGACACCATTCGCCGCCGCGCGCGCACCATGGCGGAAATGGGCGAGATCATGGGCCGGATGGGCCAGCCGGACGACGCCAGGCTGTCCATCGCCGCTTACAAGCCCCGCCCGACCGACGTGATCATCACTCCGTTCGGCAAGTGCGGCACGACCTGGCTGCAGCAGACCTTCCATTGCCTGCGCACCCGGGGCGACATGGATTTCCAGGACGTCTCGCTGGTCGTCCCCTGGATCGAAACCTCGAAGATGCTCGGGGTCGACCTGGAAGCGCCGCAGCGGGCCGAGCCGCGCGGCTTCAAGAGCCACCTGTCCTATGAGGCGCTGCCCAAGGGCGCCAAATATGTCGTGGCCCTGCGCGAACCCAAGGACGCCATGGTCTCGATGTTCCGCTTCATGGAGGGCTGGTTCCTGGAGCCTGGGGCCGTGACCCTCGGCGAGTTCGCGGCGGCGCGGATGGGCGGGCCGCCGAGCGAGGGGCGAGCCGACTACTGGAGCCACCTGGTGAGCTGGTGGAACCAGCGCCACAACCCCAGCGTCCTGATGTTCTCCTATGAGCAGATGGTCGCCGATCCGGAGGCCAGCGTGCGACGGCTGGCGGCCTTCTGCGCCATCCCGCTCGATGACGAGCTGCTGGCCCTGACCCTGAAGCATTCGTCGATCGACTTCATGCTGCAGCACAAGGAGCGCTTCGACGACCTGCTGATGCGGCAGGTTTCCGAGGAACGGGCCGGCCTGCCGCCCGGCAGCGATTCCGCCAAGGTCCGCAAGGGCGGGGTCGGCGGCCACAAGGCGGAGATGGCGGCCGAGGTCGCGGCAGCGCTCGACGCTCGCTGGGCCGAGGTTGTGACGCCGGCCACCGGCTTTGCCGACTATGGGTCGCTGGAAGCGGCCCTGCGGGCGGGCTGACTTAGGACTTCAGATCCGGCCGCGAGGCCAGGAAGGCGGCCCGTTCGGCGGGCGTCAGCACCTTGGCAGCCTTGCGCCGGCTGACCTTGGGCGTCGGTGGAGCGAAGGTCGGCCCATTGGCGGGCTTGGCAGGCGGCGGTTTCATATGGCGCACTCTGGTGGGTTGGAGGCCCCGCCGACCGGCGGGGCCTCCGTCCAGTCTAGAGCACCCAGCCGGCGCTGTCGGCGGTGACGTCGCCGTTGATGCGCATCTGGTAGTCGGTTGCCCCGTCGCCATTGACGTCGAGGTTCAGCGTGGTGATCCCGCCCGCGAAGCTGAGGGTCATCTCGCCGGCATGGTGGCTGAAGGACGCCACCAGCGAGAAGGCCTGATCGCCGGCCAGGGTGCTGTTGGCGTCGATGGCCGACAGGTCCAGCTTGTCGCCCTCGGCGGTCGAGAAGTCGGACACGGTGTCGATTTCCAGCGACGCGTTGCCCAGGCTCTCCTGCAGCACCACGAAGGTGTCAGCGCCCGAACCACCGCTCAGGATGTCGTTGCCGGCCCCACCGATGATGATGTCGTTGCCGCCGGCCCCGTTGAGGGTGTCGGTGCCGCCCAGGCCCGACAGAGTGTTGGCCCCGCTGTTGCCCAGTATGTTGTTGGACGTGGCGTTGCCCGTACCGTTCAGGTCGGCCGTGCCCTGGATTTCCAGGTTCTCGGTGTTGGCCGCCAGGGTCCAGGTGACGCTGGCGCGCACGACGTCGACGCCTTCGCCCCCGAGTTCGACGGTCTCGTCACTGACATTGTCGACGTAATAGACGTCGTTGCCCGTGCCGCCGGCCATCGTGTCGATGCCGGTCCCGCCGTCGATGGTGTCGTTTTCGCTGCCGCCAAACATGTAGTCGCGACCGGCGCCGCCCGTCAGGATGTCGGCCCCGGCGTCCCCATAGAGATAGTCGCTGCCGTCGCCGCCATCCATGACGTCGCCGCCATTGCCGCCGACCAGCAGGTCGTCGCCGCCCTGGCCATAGAGATAGTCGCGGCCGTCCATGCCCTTGAGGATGTCGGCGCCGTCGCCGCCATACAGATTGTTGTTGCCGCTATTGCCCACCATCAGGTTATCCTGGGCGTTGCCGGTCCCGTCCAGATCGCTGGAGCCGTCGAGGACCAGGCGCTCGACATTGGCGGTCAGGGTATAGGTAACGGTGGAATGGACCGTATCGATGCCGCCGGTCAGGGTTTCGACGGTCTCGTCGCCTGAGTTGTCGACATAGTAGACGTCGTCGCCGTCGCCGCCGGCCATCGTGTCGACGCCGGTTCCGCCGTCGAGGCTGTCGTTGCCGTTGCCGCCGTTCATGTAGTCACGGCCGGCGCCCCCCATCAGGATGTCGTTGCCGTCGTTGCCATTGACGTAATCGCTGCCGTCGCCGCCATCGACATAGTCATTGCCGTTGCCGCCGCTCACCAGGTCGTCGCCTGCCTCGCCGAACACCGTGTCATTACCGTCGCCGGCATCGACGATGTCGACACCGCCGCCGGCCAGGATGATGTTGGCGCCGCTGTTGCCGATAATCAGGTTGTCCAGGCTGTTGCCCGTACCGTTCAGATCCGCCGCGCCGGCCAGCACCAGTCGCTCGACGTTGGCCGAAAGCGTCCAGTTGACCGAGGCGACCACCGTGTCGATACCCTGGCCAACCAGTTCCACCGTCTGATCGTTGGCGTCGTCGACATAGTAGGTGTCGTCGCCATTGCCGCCAGCCATGACGTCGGCGCCGGCCAGGCCATCGATGATGTCGTTGCCGGCCGTGCCAAGGAGCAGCGGATCGTTGCCCGGTGTGCCTGTAATGTTCATGCCCATGACCCCTTTTGAAAGCACCAAGCCCGCCCACACTGGGGCTAGCTTCGTTTCTTTGTTAACTGACCGTTTACTTCCACCCACAGCACAGCTTTGCGCAAATGGTTTCGCGCCGCGGGCCTGCTTTTAGTGAGGTATTTTGCCAACCGCCCACAGATAATAAATCGGAGGTTGTGCCTGCGGCCTGATTTCACTTGGCCAATATCCACCCATCATGGGCATCAATTGGCTGGGGCTGGCGGACGTCATAGCGGCGGCGTTAAACACGGCAGGCCGGATAAAGGCCCTCGGCGACCCGCCGGGCCAGTGGTTCAGGCCGGGATCCCCGTCGGCTCCGCCGCCCTCCGGCGTCCAGTCCAGTTTGTTCTAAGGCGGCTTGGGGTCGGGAGCGCCACCTGTCCATGGCGGTTCCTCCTGACACGAAATCTACGCCTTTGGACTCTGATCGATCAAACCCAGACGCGGGACGACAGCTGAACGCGCCAGCACCGCGCCGGGGGCCACGACCGCGTTGGCGCCGATTCGCGCGCCATCGCCGACCAGGGCTCCGAACTTCTCCATCCCAGTATTGACGATCCGACCGTCCAAAAGGATTCGGATGGTCTTGTCGGCCCGTTCATTTCGATGATTGGCAATAACGGCGCCGGCCTCGAGGTTCACGTCCGAGCCAAGGATGGAGTCGCCCACGAAATTGAAATGCGCCAACTTGGATCCGGCGAAGACCAGGCTGGATTTCAGCTCACTCCCCGGCCCGATGACGCAGTCACGCTCCAGGAACACCCCGCCTCGCAGATAGGCCCCGGTCGCCACCAGGCAGTTCGGGCCGACGATGACCGGACCCTTGAGCACGGCGCCGCTCTCAAGGCTGGCGGTGCGGTGGACGGCGACATCGCCCGCGACCGCATAGCCGTCGTCCAGACGTTGCAGCAGCGCCGCCAGGAGTCGCGGCGCCCGGGCGACGATGGCCCAAGGCCTCTCGTCGATGTCGGCAAATGGTGAGGCCGACCAGTTCGTCACTAGCTCGGCAATCGCGGGGATCATCGTCGCTCCTTGCCGGGGAACTTCCCATGCACCGCGCCGGTCCGACAAGACGCCTTGCGGCGAAGACAACCGCGAGTAAGTCTGCGGGCGATTTCTGGAGCTCGACGATGCCGCTACGCAATCTCATCCTGATCGGCGCGCTGCTTGCCGCCCCCGTGACGACCCTGGCAGCCGACTCCGAGCCGCTGACCGTAGGGCTGGTCTGGACCCGCTTTCCCACGGACAAGGCCGTCGCGCCCTATACCCCGGAAGTCGCGGCAGAGAGAGGCCAACCGGGCTGGGCGGTGATCAACTGCGCCGTCGACGGCAAGGGCGGCCTCTCCGACTGCCAGACCGTCAAAGAGTCGGCGCCTCGTCTGTTTTTCGGCGCGGCGGCCAAGCGGATGGCCGATGTCGGGCTCTTCGCCCTGGCGCCCCAGACTGCTGGCGGCGCGCCAACCGCCGGTGCGCGCGTGCGTTTTCCGGTCGTCTTCCGCCTTGTCGGCCTTAACCTGGCGCCGAGCGGCCGACTTAAGGCGATCCCGCCCGTCGAAGGCTAACCCTTGATCTTGGAGATCTTCGTGCCTTCCAGGCTGATACCCGCCATCAGGCCCTGCTGGTTGAAGATGAAGGCGTAGGCGTCGTCCTTCAAGGTCGAGGTCGAGAGGTTCTTGGCGATCCCCTCGTCGACGACCACCACGGTCGGGCCGACCCCGATCTCCCAGCCCTGGCTGTCGTGAATGTATTTTACCGCCTTCTGGGTCATCAGGAAGACCGCGTAGCCGTAAGACTGCGCGCCCGCCTGCAGGCCGAACGAGCCGCTGGCCGAATGGTAGTAGCCGTCGACCTTGCTGCCGACCCGCAGCACGCCCTTGCCGTAGCTGCCGCCGACCACCAGACCAGCCTTGACGATATTGGGGAAGATCAGGGTCGCGCGGGCCCGAGGCGCCAGCCAGTTGGCCGTGCTGTTGGTGCGGCGAAGTTGGGCCAAAGCCTCGCCCGCATCGCGATTGACCGAGGCAAGCGAGGCGGCGGCCGCCACGGGCGTGGCCACGCTCAGGGCCAGGCTGATGCCGCTCGCCCCGGCCAGGGCAAGGAGTTCGCGTCGATCGTGCTGCATGGCTGATCCCTCCGACAGTGTCGGGGACGAAACACAACCGCTCGCCCCCGGTTCCGTCAAGTCTGTGGAGAACTCAGAGGTCGCGCTTTTCCAGCAAAGCCAGCAGTTCGGCCAGCTCATCGACCGTCTGCTGCAAGCCGGACGGGTCCTTGATGTCGAGGTCGGTCCTGATCGTCGGCGGGCTCACCGTGACCTGCACCAGGTTGACCGCCTCGATGGCGTCGTTGTGGAGGTCATAGCACTCCCATTCCTGGGCCTCGGTCCCCGACGGGTCGAAGTAGCGCGAGAGCTTGTAGTCCAGGGTGCGGACGCTGCGCACATGGTTGGGCTGGCGCACCGCGCCAGGGGCCAGCTGCGGCACGGCGGCTTTCCCGGGCGTTCCGTGCTTTACCGTCTCGACGATGGCCTTGAAGACCTCGAACTCCTGCATCGACTTGGCGTCCTGAGGACTGCGCGAGGGCGGCAGCGGGGCGGTGATCTCATCATCAGTGATGAACAGCACGCCTTTGCGAGGCTGACCGTCGGGCTCGATCACCACATTGGTCTGGCCGGTGATCAGCGGCGTGAGGTCGACGCCCGGCAAGGGCGGCACGGGCCGTCGGGCGGCCATGCGGGCCGAGATGGCTTCGCGATCGTCGCTGGTGACCCCGGCCAGACCCAGGACCGTCGGCAGGATGTCGATATGACTGGTCAGGGCGTCGATCTGGACGGGGTCCTCGCCTGTCCTGGGTTGGCCCACGCTCTTGGGGAAGCGGATGACCACCGGCACATGCAGCGCCTCCTGGTAGGCGGTGTGCCACTTCTCGATCATCATGCCGTGCGCCCCGGCGTACTCGCCGTGGTCGGCCAGGAAGATGACGATGGTGTTGTCGGCCTGGCCCGAGCTCTCCAGCGCTGTCAGCACCTCGGTGATATGGCGGTCCACGGCATAATGCAGCCAGGCATAGAGCTGCAGGAAGTCGAGGGCGCTCGAAGCCGGCGTCCCGCCCTTGCTGTTGTAGAGCTGAAAGGGGATCGAGCCCTGCATCGCGATGGCCACCGCGGCAGCCATTGCGGCTTCGTCGGTGGCCGGCGGCGGGTCCATGCCCAGCACCCCGTTGAAACCGGTCTTGGCGTTCAGGGCCAGGGCGACCTTGTAGCTGTAGTCGAACTGGCAGGAGGGCTTGCTGCTCAGCAGGTCCTCGTCCTGGGTCGGGGTGGCCGCGGCGTTGTCCTGCGGGAAGGCCATCGGGTTGAGCGGTACGGTCATCGTCCCGCCAGTCGGGGGCGGCGTCGTCTGGGCCTGTAGAGGCACGGTCAGCGGACCCATCACCCCCTGCGGGCCGCTGTCGTCCGGCTTGGGCAGGGCCTGGCCGATCACCGCTGGATAGGTGGCGATGTCATGCGGGTTGGTGAAGGAGGCGACGGCGAACCAGGGCCGCACCGACTTTTCCGGATCGGGCCCGCTGGAATAGGGGTCATGCTTCTGGGCCATGGCGACCTGGCGGTTGTAGTTCACGGCCAGGCCCTGGCGGCGCAGGAAGGCGCAGGCGGCGTCAGCGAAACCGACGTCGCGATAGATGCCCAGGTTGTTGATCGCCGCCCCATGGGGTTCGGGATAGGAAAGCTCCCAGTCGTCGAATCCGAAGCGGTCCAGCGAGTGGCCGGGCGGATCGCTGACATGCCACTTGCCGAAATAGTGGGTGCTGTAACCGGCCTCGCGCATCCAGGTCCCCAGCGTGGGAATGCCGTCCGCCTCCAGCCACGGGAAATCGTAGTCATCGCCGCTTTTGAACAGGCCGTCCGTCTGGGTGACGCCGGTCTTGGTGCCGTACTGGCCGGTATAGATGGCCGCCCGGCTGGGCGTGCAGGCGCTGGCGGCGATGGTGTGATTGCGCAGCACGACTGTCGGGCCATCGCGCAGCATCTTCAGGCCGGGGAAGTACTGCTCGTAGCTGTTGCCGGGCTTGAGCGCCTGAAAGCCAAGCACATCCTTGAGGTCCTGCTTGAAGCCGTGCTCGGGTCCGTAGGCGAAGCGCGAGAACTGGAACTGGTCGCAGGTGATCAGCAGGATGTTCGGGCGGTCGCTCATGGCGCGCTCCTATTTTAGTATCCGGGACAGATGGCGGTCGCGTAGCCGGAGCCGAGATTGATGCTGTGGTCGCCGGCGATCTGGGCGAACTTGAACTCGGCGATCAGGGTGGCCAGGTGCATGAAGCGCTCGAAGCGCAGCAGCGGATTGCCGGTATCCTGGACGATCTGACCGGTCCAGTTGATGAAGAACAGGTCCCCGGCCGAGACGTAGTTGTAGGACATCAGCGCCAGCCGGGCGGCCAGGAAGGGCGTGTCGGCGAACATGTGGGCGAAGGCCAGGTCCGGCGGCAGGTGCGGAACGATGTCGTCGGCATATTCGTAGCGGGCGGTCTGCGGCAGGATGGCGTTGTAGGCGTCGGCAAAGGCCTGGTCGCCGCAGCGGGCGGCGGCGAAGGTGCAGACATGCACCGCCGCAGCCGGAAAGGCCTGGCGGCAGAGCCAACCGGCCAGGAAGGCCACCGCCCCGCCCTTGCTGTGGCCGGTGATGTAGATCGGCCGCTGCGGGCTGACCGCCAGAGCGGCGGCGACCAGGGGCTTGACCTGCGGCCAGAGCAGGTTGACGCAGACGCTGAAGCCCTGGTGAACCAGACCCGGCAATCCGGGATCGGCGACCAGGGGACAGTCCAGGTCATCCAGCCAGTCCATGATCATCTGGCGCTGGTTGGGACTGTCGAACGGCAGGGTGCCCCGGAAGGCGACGATGATCTCATTGGCCGTCTCGCCGACCAGCACCGCGTCGATCTTGTCATCGCCCGTCGCGAAAGCCTGCGGCGGCTGGCTCCAGCCGACATAGCCGGCGCGCGGCTGGGGCATGGGCCCCGGGCCGGTGGTCAGGATGCTGTAGGCCTGGCTGCAGGCGCAGAGCAGCCGCCCGGTGAGATCGATGGCCATCCGCTCAGTCCCTCGACAATCAAAGCGGCGCAAGAATATGCACTTCGCGTTTAGATTGCCTAGAGGGTCATTGGTCTCCTTGGCGCCTGTTTGGGGAATATCACTCGACCGACACACAAAGCCGGGCCAAGGTCGACGCATGGCGTCCTACAAGGAACGACTAAGGGGGGATCTGGAGCGCTGGGTCGGCGAGGGCCTGGTCCCGGCCGCCAGCCGTCAGCCCATGCTCGATTCCGTGGCCGACAGCCGCCGGCCCGACGCGGTCAGCGCCCTGGCCATGGTCGGGGTCCTGTTGGCCGGGGCAGCGATCATCGCCTTCGTCGCCGCCAACTGGAACGGCATTCCCCGCATCGCCCGCTACAGCGTGCTGATCGCCGCCTTCCTGGCGGCCTGCCTGGGCGGCGCCTGGGCCGACCGGAGCGGGCGGCCCAATGCGCGCAATGGGCTGATCACCCTGGCCGCCGCCATCTTCGCGGCCACCATCGGCCTGACCGGCCAGATCTTCGACATCGCCGGCGATCCCAAGACCGCCCTGATGAGCGCCGGCCTGGCCGCCGCCATGTTGGCCGTCGTTGGGCGATCGAGCGGCGCGGCGGTGGCGGCCCTGCTACTGATCGGCTTTGGCGACTTCGCCAACCCGGACAGCTGGTGGCTGCTGCCCGCGGCGCTTGGCGGAACCGTGCTGGCGGTGCTGTGGCGCTCTCGGCCCACCGCGCATGCGGCGTCCATCGGCCTGCTGGTCGGTTCATTCGTGGCGTTGATCCATCTGAGCCCCAGCCACGACATTCCCAGCTGGCAGAGCTTCGCCGCCAGCGCCCTGATGGCTCTTGGCGCCCTGGCCGGCCGCTTCGGCGCCGAACGCGACCGCGAGGAAGGCCGGGTCTTCTATGGCTGGCTGGCCTGGGGGGCCCTGGCCCACTTCGCCGCCGCCTCGGGCGCCTGGCATGAGCAGACCACCCTGATGGTGGTTCACCGGATCGTCTGGCTGCTGCTGTCCGGAGCGGTGCTGACTCTGGGCCGCGTCGACCGCCACGCCGGGGTGATGGCCGCCGGCGTCGTGTCACTGATCGTGGGCATCATGGTGCTGATGGTCGATCTTGGCGTCGACCTGCTGACCGCCTCGATGATCTTCGCCGTCGCCGCGATTGGGGTGCTGGCGGTGGTCTGGTTGATCCGTGGGAGAACGCCACGATGAGGCGCCTGCGTCCCATCCTCATCGTGCTGGCCGGCCTGCTGCTGGCCGGGGCCATGACCGCCCTGGTCATCCGCGAACATCAGGCGCGGAGGGCCGGCCGCGAGGTGGCCCTGTTACTCCAGGGGGTCGACCCGCGCGATCTGCTCACAGGCCACTATGTCGCCTTCACTCTGGCCGAGCCGCTCAGAGAGATCGAGATGTGCCCGGTCACCCTCATCAATCCGGCCATCAGTTCGACAGCGACCTGGGTCGCGCTCTCACCGACGGGCGATGCCAAGGACAATCATTGGCGGGCGACCGGTCAGGCCGCCGACCGGGCCACCGCCGCCAGGCTGGGCGTGCTGCCGGTGAAGGGCTCGGCCTATTGCACGCCGCTCGGCGACCGTCAGATCCACCTGGATATCGGCGTCTCCCGGTTCCACGCCTCGCAGGCGCAGTCTGAGCGGATCGCCCGCGACATCGCCCGCTTGAACCCGGGCGGGCAGGCCCCCGCCTATGCTCTGGTGTCCATTGGCAAGGACGGCCGCGCGCGGCTGATCGGCCTGCTGATCGCCGGCCACCGGATCGAGCTGGACTGGTAGGGCCCAGACAGCAGGAAGCCCGCCTCACGGAGGCGGGCTTCCCAGGATTGCAGGCGACGATCTGGGGGGACAGCGGTCCGGCGGACGGGGGGGGTGTCCGGACCTGGGCTCGCCGCCAGCAAACCTTTCTCTTGAGCTAGTTGGCGGCCGTTTGCTGCGCCTTGGGCAGCTTGGCGATGATCTCGGCGCGGACGGCCGAGCGGCAGGCGGCGGGGCTGCCCAGGCGCGTGCCGGTGGTGATCGATTCAGCGCAGTACTGGCGGGCGACGACGTTGACCCGCTGCTCGAAGACCTTCTGGCCGGCCGAGGTGTTGAGGTTCAGGTCGCTGATCTTGACGCTGAGGCTCTCGGCATGGGCGCCGCTGACGATGGCCAGGGCGGGCAGGATGGCCAGAGCGAAGGTGGCGATGCCGCTGATGGAGGCGACGGTCTTCTGGGCGGCGAACTTGGACATGTGGAAATCTCCGAATTGGCAAGGCGGTCGGTGTCGGCCGCGGACAAGTCAGGAGATACGAGCTCGATTACTCGAAGTCTTGTTAATCTACAGTCATGAAGTGTATTTAACAGAGTTACACAGATGCAATGTCTGTAACAATATTCATGAAGCAAATGTAATAGTTGTTTACGCCAACGCCGCCTGGGCGCGCGGGGTCGCCTGGGCGTCCAGCAGGGCGGAGACCTCGGCCCACAGCCGGCGGATCTCTTCGGCGGCGGCGCTGCGGGCGTCGAACTCGAGCACGCCCTCGCCACGCCACAGAGAGTCCTGGAAGGCCACCCGGGACCTGAGGCCCACCGCCGCCAGCGGCAGACCCAGCTTGCGGGCCGCCTCGGCCGAGCGATGGATGATCGGCGGCTCGATCCCGCCGCGCCGGCTGGGCGCCTGGTTGAGCACGATCAGGCCCGGCTTGCCCCGCGCCCGCACCGCCTCGGCCGCCCAGGCCAGGGCTTCCAGATCGAAGTAGCTCGGCCGGGTGATCAGCACGCAGAGGTCGGCGATGCTGATGGCGGCCTGGCTGGCGGCCGTGTCTCCGGCCGGGGTGTCGATGATCAGCAGGTCCGCGCCCAACCGCTCGACATTGTTGGCGTAGGGAAACAGGGTGCCGCTGTTGACGGCCTTGATCGAGGGTTCGGGATTGGCCCGCACGTCGCTCCAGCGGCAGGCAGAGCTCTGCGGGTCCAGGTCGGCCATAGCCACCTTCAGACCCGCACCGACAGCGGCCACGGCCAGATTGACAGACAGGGTCGTCTTGCCCGTTCCGCCCTTGCGCGACAGCAGCACCAGTCTGCGCATCGAGCGCCCGCCCCTTTTCGATTCCAGCGTTAACCTAAACCGTGCGGGGCGCGGCTGTCATCCCGGACATGGACCGGCGCGCGAGCTTGCCCCATATTGCGCTCATTGTGAGCGTGCCAGCCGGCTTGGGGGCCTGACCGACGTGACTGACGCCCTCGTATTGCGGGGCCTGACCAAGGCCTTTTCCGGCAAGCGCGCCGTGGACAACCTGGACCTGACGGTCCGCTCCGGCGAGCTCTATGCCCTGCTCGGCCCCAACGGGGCGGGCAAGACCACTACCCTGCGCATGGTGGCCGGCCTGCTGGCCCCCGACGCCGGGGCCATCTCGGTGTTCGGGATCGACGCCCGGGCCGATCCGTCCGGCGCCAAGCGGGTCATGGCCTGGGCGCCCGACGAGGCGCTGCTCTACGACAAGCTCAACCCGATGGAGTACCTGGAGTTCGTCGCCGGCCTCTGGGGGACCGACGGCAAGTCGGCCCGCCGCCAGGCCGAGGAACTGCTCAAATGGCTGGGCCTGTGGGAACAGCGCCGTCAGCGCTGCGAGGGCTTCTCGCGCGGCATGAAGCAGAAGGTCGCCCTGGCCGGGGCGCTGATCCACCAGCCCAGGCTGCTGATCCTGGACGAGCCGCTGACCGGCCTGGACGCCGCCGTCGCCCGCCAGGTGAAGGACCTGCTGCAGCAGCGGGTGCGGGACGGCGCCACGGTCATCCTGACCACCCACATCCTTGAGGTCGCCGAGCGGATGAGTGACCGCATCGGCATCATCCAGAGTGGCCGTCTGCTGGCCGAAGGCACCCTGGCCGAGCTGCGCGCCCGTACCGGTGAACAGGGCGCCACGCTGGAAGATCTGTTCCTGGAGCTGACGGCGCCCGCCGACCAGCCGCTTCCAGCCTAGTGGCCGCCTGATGTTTCCCGCCGGTTCCCTGCCCTGGCTGATGGGCCACGAGATGCGCCTGGCCTGGCGCGATGTGTTCGCCAAGCGACCGGGCGTGCGGGCCGTGTTGTTCGGGGTGGCGCTGATCGCCCTGGTGCTGGCGGTCGGCCTGCCGCTGGGCATCGCCTCGCGCGGCCACGAGATTCCCGTCCAGCCGGTCTGGGAAGCCATCGCGGACCTGGCCCTGTTGACCGTCTTCACCCTGATGCTGTCGCAGTCGCTGGCGGCGGCCACTCAGGCGCTCTACGGCCGGGGCGACCTGGACCTGCTGTTCTCCTCGCCGCTTTCGCCGCGCAAGGTGCTGTTCGTCCGCTGCCTGGCCATCGCCGCCAACGCCTATCTGGGCATCCCGACCTTCATCGCCGCCGTCCTGCTGCCCGTCGCCATCGGCGGTCATCCCGGCTGGCTGGGCCTGCTGGCCGTACTGGCCGCCGCCGCCCTGACCGCCACCAGCCTGGGCCTGTTGCTGGCCATGAGCCTGTTCCGGGTCCTGGGCCCCAAGCGCACCCGGGCGGTGGCCCAGGTGCTGGCCGCCCTGATCGGCGCCGCCTTCTTCCTGGCCGCCCAGTACCGTAACTTCACCGGCGACGACCGGGCCAGCCTGTTCACCAGGCTGTACGCCCAGGCCACGGCCCCGGGTTTCCACCTGTTCCCGTTCGCCGACCTGCCACTGCGGGCCATGATCGGTCAGCCCGGTCCGCTGGTCATTATCCTCGGCGCCGCCATCCTGCTCTTTGCGGCCACCACCCTGTGGCTGGGCGGCCGCTTCGCCGTCGACGCCGCGGCGGCTTCCGGCGCGGGCGCAGGCGGGCCGGTCAAGGCCGGCAAGGCGGTGGCCGGCGCCTTCGCCGAGGGTGTCTTCGCCGTCACCCTGCGCAAGGAGTTGAAGCTGCTGTCGCGCGACATCGCCATGCTCTCGCAGATCCTGCTGCGGCTGCTCTACCTGCTGCCGCTGGGCGCCCTGCTGGCCCGTCAGGCCTCGAAGCACGCCGAGTTCACCCTGCCGCTGGGGGCCGGCGCTCTGGCAATGATGGCTGGCCAGGTCGCCGCCAGCCTGGTCTGGGTGACCGTCTCGACCGAGGAGGCGCCCGAGCTGCTGTTGTCCTCACCGGCCAAGCTGTCGGTGCTGCACCGCGCCAAGCTGACCGCCGCCTTAGCGCCGCTGGCGGTGATCCTGGCGGTCCCACTGGGCTACGTGACCTGGCTGGCGCCGCAAGCCGGCCTAAGCGCCATTGTCGGCAGCGTCATCCTGTCCCTGGCCGCAGGTCTGCTCTCGATCTGGTATCAGAAGCCGGCCAAGCGAGGCGATTTCCGCCGCCAGCGGCGCGGCGGGCAGGGGTTCTGGGTGTCGATGGCCTTCCTGTTCACCACGGGCCTCTTCGCGTTCGCCACCTTCCTGGCCGCCATCCCGCTAAGCATCACCTTCCCCGCCCCGCTTCCGCCTGGCATCGCCATGGCCTGGACCGCTGTCATCCCACTGCTGCTGGGCGGCGTGCTGCTGTTGTTCCTGCGGCGCGGTGAGGCGCAGATCATCGAGATCATCCGGGCTGGCTGAGCCGGCTTCTCGGGTCTAGCCTCGCCGGCATGACCGCCACCGATGCCCTCGTCGTCCGCCGCGACAGTGACGCCGTCGCCCGATTGACCCTCAACACTCCGGCCAGCCGCAACAGTCTGTCGCTCGTCATGCTGGAGGCCATCGAGACGGAACTGGCCGCCGTCGCCGCCGACCGTGCGGTCCGGGCGGTCATCCTCGACGGCGACGGCCCGGCCTTCTGCGCCGGCCACGACCTCAAGGAGATCCAGGCCCACCGTAACGATCCCGACCGGGGCCGTGCCTTCTACGAGGCGCTGCTGGACCGCTGCGCCCAGGTGATGCTGGCCATCAACGCTCTGCCCCAGCCGGTCATCGCCGTCGTTGAGGGCATCGCCACCGCCGCCGGCTGCCAGCTGGTCGCCGCCTGCGACCTGGCGGTGGCGGGCGAAGCGGCGCGGTTCTGCACGCCGGGGGTCAATCTGGGCCTGTTCTGCTCGACGCCGGGCGTGGCCATCGCTCGCAACCTGGCGCCC
Organism: Caulobacterales bacterium; assembly: GCA_038236615.1. GTDB lineage: Bacteria > Pseudomonadota > Alphaproteobacteria > Caulobacterales > Caulobacteraceae > Caulobacter. The sequence continues at coordinate 39,309 of JBBRZO010000009.1, read as the reverse complement.
AAGCCGGCCATGGAGATGCTGCTGCTGGGCGAGATGGTCGACGCCGCCACGGCCCTGCGCTTCGGCCTGATCAACCGCGTGGTTCCGCCCGGTGAGGCGCTGGCAACGGCGGAGGGACTGGCCGGGCAGCTGGCCGGCCGGTCAGCCTACTCCCTGTCGCTGGGCAAGCGGACCTACTACGCTCAGGCCGGCCTGCCGCTGCCTGAGGCCTATCGCGAGGCCGGGCGGGCCATGGCCGACAACATGCTGGCCGCCGACGCCGCCGAGGGTATCGACGCCTTCCTGAGCAAACGTCCGGCGGTCTGGGATAACCCCTAGCGCCCGGTCTTGCCGCGCCCCTCACCGCTGGTGTCCAGCTCGGCCTCGCCCTTGGTGAAGCAGTTGCGGTCCAGATAGGGCAGCAGTCGGGTCAGGTTGGCGACCGGGAAGTGGTAGCGGCCGCCGTTCAGATAGTCGTCCAGCGCAGCCGGGGCGGTGACCGTGACCTTCAATTCGCCGCCGTCCTCGATCAGTGTCCGCGCCGTGGTCTTGGGCAGGCCCGCGCCCAGGGTCAGCTTCGAGCGTCCGACGATTGGATGGGTCTCGAGCATCCCGCCGACCGGCTTGTCGGAGGCCAGGAAGCTGACGCCCTTGATGGCCGTCTTGGCGCCGGTGATCTCCTTGTCGTTCAGGGCGTAGGTGTCGCGGATCACGTAGAGGATGTAGTCGGCCTCGCCCGCCTTGCAGGTCAGGGCGTAGGTCACCGCCGAGCCGTCCGACTGGATCTGGGTCGTGCGGGCCCCCAGGCCGTCGCCAAACGGAGCCAGGGTCCATTGGGCGTCGGGCAACTCCTGGCGGTTGGTGACGACGTCCAGCGCCTCCATCTGCTCGGGCTCCAGCCAGATGATGTCGTTGGTATGGGTCGAGGAGGCGACCAGCAGCAGCTCGGGCTTGATGCCCATCTCGACCACGTAATAGCCGAGCACAGCTACGACGGTCTGGACGTCCTGGTCGTTCGAGGCCTCGGGGCTATGAAACTGGTGCACGCCATAGAGAGACCCTGTGTCGACCGTGCGCGACACCCCGCCCAGGAAGGCATAGGCGCAGGCCGAGGCGCAGAGGCCCGGCTTCCAGGTTGAGCGGCCCTTGGTCTTGGGATCGTCGATAGTCTCGCCGATGGCGGTGCGCAGCTTGGCCTTGCGGATCACCCGGCCCAGGTCCACCCCGCCCGGCAGCGATCCGCCGCCGGAGTTGAACCGCACCAGCGCCGACCACTGGAGGTTTTCCTTCTTGAGGAAGGCCTCGAAGGTCCGCCCGGTCTCGTAGACGATGTCGCCATCGGCGGCGATCCAGGTGCAGTCGGCGCAGTCCTGGCCGTTAGTGACCAGGCGGAAGGTCATTGGGACGAGCTTCTCGTCCTTCTTGGGATCATGGCCCCCATTCTTGCCCGGACCGGACTTGGGGGCGTTCTGAGCCACGGCCACACTGGCGGAAAGGCCGCCCGCCAGGACCAAACAGCCGGCCAGCAGCACGGCAACCATACGCTTCATCGACCGACCCCGATCCCCAAGGTCCTCTACCCTGGCAGAGGCGCGCGCGTTAGGCAATGTTCTCGCTCCGTTCGCCTCAGAGGCGAGCGCGACCGGTTGACACTCGCCTTGTCCATACTCCAACTTCGAAAATCCGCAGCCGGGACAAAACGGCGCGGCTCCCCGCTGCAAGGGGAATGGGGAGACGATAGGATGACCGACGCTGTTCGCGCCGATGCGCCACCTTTGGGGCCGAGACCGAAGTTCGGCTTTGGATCGCAGTTTCTCTATGGCATCGGCGCCGCTGCGTTCGGCATCAAGGACAACGGCTTCCGCTTTTTCCTGGTGTTTTTCTACAACCAGGTCATCGGCCTGCCGATCCTCTGGGTGACCACGGCCCTGGCGGTGGCGCTCGCCGTGGACTCCATCTGCGACCCGATCATCGGGCAGATGTCGGACCACTGGAAATCGCGCTGGGGCCGGCGGCACCCGTTCATGTACGCCGCCATCATTCCGGGCTGTATCCTGTTCATCCTGCTGTGGATGCCGCCGACCGGCGCCTCGGATCTGTTCAAGCTGGCCTACATGGTGGTTCTGGCCATCGCCTCCCGAACCTTCATCACCATGTTCGAGATCCCATCCTCGACCCTGGTGGCCGAGCTGACCACCGACTACGACCAACGCACCAGGATCGTCGGCTGGCGGGTGCTGTTTGCCTGGTGGGGCGGGCTGATCCTCTACATCTTCACCCTGACGGTGCTGATGGCGCATCGCGCGGGCTTCAAGGACGGGCGGATGGATCCGTCCGCCTATATTCCCTATGGCGTCATCGCCGCGATCTTCATGGGGCTGGTCATGGCGGCTTCCGCGATCGGAACGCACCGCTTCATCCCCTGGCTGCCCAAGCCGCCGGTGGAGCCGCCCAAGGGGCCGGTCGCGGTGGTCCGGGACATGTTCGCCTCGCTGGCCAGCCGGCACCTGGCCGCCATCCTGGGCGTGGCCATCTTCGCCGCCGCCGCCGAGGGCGTAGGCTTTTCGATCTACACCTATGTCGTCAGCTACTTCTGGGGCCTCAGCCCCGCGGTCCAGGGCTTCCTCGGCACCGACGCCTTCTTCGGCTCGACGGCGGCGCTGATCCTGGCCCCAATCCTGAGCAAGGGCCGCAACAAGAAGACCGTCGCCATCTGGACGCTGATCACCACGGTGCTGCTGTCCGCCGCGCCGCTGCTCCTGCGCTTGACCGGCCTATTTCCGGCCGGCGGGGCGTCCCTGGTCTGGACCCTCTACCTCATCGGCATCGTGCGCAGCACAGCCGGCATCACCTGCACCATCCTGATCGTCGGGATGATGGCCGATGTCGTCGAGGACAGCGAAGCCCGCACCGGCAAGCGGGCCGAGGGGCTGATCTTCGCCGCCATCGCCTTCGTCCAGAAATGCGTCACCGGTCTGGGCGCCATCACCACCGGCTTCATCCTGACCTGGGCGGGCCTCTCCCATCGGCCGGCCCTGGGCCATGTCAGCGCCGACAGCCTCACACGGCTGGCGGTCGGCTACCTGGGCGCGCTGTTCGTCTTCTACGGCGGGGCGCTGGTCTGCCTGTATTTCTACCGCATCACCCGCGAGTCGCACGCCGCCACGCTGGAGCAGATCGCCAGCATGGAGCGGATCATCGCCGACGATCCGCCACTGCCCTAGTACGGATCAGGCAAAGCTCTCGGTGATCGCCGAGTAGACCAGGGTCCGCAGCTCCCGCCGCACCGGATAGGCCGATGACGGCAGCAGCTGGGTCAGGAACACCACCGTCAGGTCCTCGACTGGGTCGACCCAGAAGAAGGTGCTGGCCGCCCCGCCCCAGAAAAAGTCGCCGACGCTGCCGGGGATCAGCGGCAGGGCCGGGTCGATCGTGACGGCGAACCCCAGGCCGAAACCGACGCCGGCGTAGTTGGCCTCGCTGAACAGCGAGCGGGACATGGTCGCCATATCCTTGCCGCCGGGCAGGTGGTTGGCGGTCATCAGGTGCAGGGTCTTGGGGCTGAGCAGCCGCGCCCCGTCCAGCTCGCCGCCGTTCAGCAGCATGCGGCAGAAGCGCAGGTAGTCTTCCGCCGTGGAGACCAGGCCACCGCCGCCGGACACCAGTTCGGGGGGCCGCAGATAGATGCTCTTGGTCGGGTCATCCTGCAGGACCGGCTTGGCCAGGGTCTGCTTCGAGCCCAGGGCGCCAACCGCGTAGCATGCCGTCAACCGGCTTTCCTGACCGGACCGCACCTGGAAGGCCGTGTCCTTCATGCCCAGCGGCGCGAAGATTTCCTCTTCGAGAAAGACCGGGAAGGGCCGGCCGCTGATCTTGCCGACCAGATAGCCCAGCACGTCGGTCGACACCGAATAGTTCCAGGCCTCGCCCGGCGAGAACTCCAGCGGGAGCTTGGCCAGGTCCGCGATCATGTCGTCCAGGCTGCCGGCGTCGACGAATTCGCCGACCTTCAGCTTGCGGTAGGCCGCATCGACATTGGTCATCTGCTGGAAGCCGTAGGTCAGGCCCGAGGTATGGCGCAGCAGGTCGACGATCTGCATCGGTCGGCCGCAGGGCTTGGTGCGAAAACCGTCCACCGTTCCGCCGTCGAAAACCCCCAGGTTGGCCCAGGCCGGGATATGTTTGGCCACCGGATCGTCCAGCGCCACCAGCCCCTGCTCGACCAGCATCATGAAGGCCACGGAGGTGACCGGCTTGGTCATCGAATAGATCCGGAACAGGCTGTCTTCCGCGATCGGCTTGCCGCGCTCGATGTCGGCCGAGCCCAGCAGGGTCGAATGCGCCAGTTGGCCGCCCCGCCAGACCTTGACCTGGGCGCAGGGCAGCTTGCCCGTCTGGATGTAGCGCTCGTCCAGAAAACGATCGATGCGGGCCAGGCGATCGGAGGACAGGCCGACGGATTCGGGCTTGGACATGGCTCAGAACTCCCTGCGACGTTTTCGCTGGCTTATCGAAGATCAGGTATGGAGCAACCCAAACTTTACCTTGATGGCGCAAATTCCTCACCCAGAGGAAACACGCATGGCCGAGAAGACCTCCGATACGATCGGGTCCCGGGCGCCGTCAGAGCTGGATATCGAAGCCGCGCGCTGGTTTTTCCAGAACACGGACGACGTCTTTCTGGTGCTCGAGGGCTCGTTGATCACCCGGATTAATCCGGCCTGGACGGCGCTCGCCGGCTGGTCGGAGCCCGAATCTGTCGGCCGGGCGATCGAGGATTTCCTGCACCCGGACGATGGCCAAAGCGTCCAACAGGTCGTGGAGGACCTGGCCAAGGACGGCCAGGCCGTGGCCGAACATCGCCTTGCCCACCGGGGCGGCAGTTGGCTGTGGGTGAAGGCGCGCGCCAAGCGCGGCGCTACGATCCAATCGACCATTGTTGTCCTCAAGGATGTCACCGCCGAGCACGAAGAAGCCGAGGCTTCCGAGACTGCACACCGCACCAGCGAGCTGCTGCGCAACGCCGCCGGCATCTTCACCTGGAAGTTCAATCCTGACACCGGCATCTATCTGGTCGACGCCGACCTGCCGGCTCAGACCACGCCGGGCGGACCAGGCAGCCGGGTGCTGTCCGCCGACCAGATGGGCGCCGAGATCCACAAGGACGACCGGGCCGACATGTGGACGGCCTTCGCGACCACCCTGGCGACGGGCGAGCCTCAGACCATCGAATACCGCCATCAGGTCGAGGGCAAGCCGATGGCCCGGCTTCGGGCCGCCTGGCGCGGCCTGCGCCGGCTCGACAGCGGCAAGTGGGAAATCCTGGGGATCACCCAGGATGTCACCGAGGCCGCCGAGGCCCGGGACGCGGCGCGCGAGGGAGAGCGGGCCGCCCAGGCCGCCGCTGAAGCCAAGTCGCAGTTCCTGGCCAATATGAGCCACGAGATCCGCACCCCGATGAACGGGGTGCTGGGCGTGCTGCATCTTCTGAAGGGCGAGAAGCTGTCCGACGACGGCCGGCGCCTGCTGGAAGAGGCCGTGGGCTGCGGCCAGATGCTGGCCGAGTTGCTCAACGACGTCATCGACTTCTCCAAGGTCGAGGCCGGCCACCTGGAACTGCATCCCGAACCGGTCGAGGCGGGCGTTCTGCTGGGCAGCGTCGCCGACCTGCTGCGACCGCAGGCCGAAAGCCGCGGTCTTTGGTTGCGGGCTGTCGCGGCGCCGGACCTGGGTTGGGTGGATGTCGATCCCGTCCGTCTGCGCCAGATTCTGTTCAACCTGATCGGTAACGCCGTGAAGTTCACCCTGGAGGGCGGGGTGGAGGTGCGGCTCAGCCACAAAAATGCGCGCCTGCGAATCGAGGTGCAGGACACCGGGGTGGGCATCAGCGAGGCCGCCCAGGCCGGCCTCTTCCAGCGATTCCACCAGGCGGACGGCTCCACCACCCGGCGTTTCGGCGGCTCGGGCCTGGGCCTGGCCATCACCCGGCGGCTGGCCGAGCTGATGGGCGGCGAGGTCGGGTTCTCCAGCCAGGCCGGCAGCGGCTCGACCTTCTGGGTCGAACTGGCCGCGCCTCGCGTCGCCGGCCGCGCCGTCAGCGAAGCCCCGACCGAAGGGCTGCTTGACGGCCTGTCGGTGCTGGTCGTCGACGACAACGCCACCAACCGCCTGATCGCCACCCGCATGCTCGAGAACCTGGGCGCCCAGGTACAGACCGCCGAGGACGGGGCCGAGGCTCTGGCGGCGGCGGCGCAGGTCGGCTTCGACCTGATCTTCATGGACATCCAGATGCCGGTGATGGACGGCATCGAGGCCACCCGCCTGATCCGCGCCCTGCCCGCGCCGCTCGGCGACACGCCCATCGTCGCCATGACCGCCAACGCCCTGGCCCACCAGGTAAAGGCCTATCTGGCGGCCGGCATGAACGCCTCGGTGGCCAAGCCGCTCAGCCCAACCATGCTGATCAGCGCTATCGCCAAGCTGGCCAATGGAACGACCGACGAGATGATCGACGGGGCCGGCGCCAACGCCGCCTGAGGCCGTTTCCAGCTTCCCTCCGCCATACCGATCATTCTAAACTCTCCCAAAGCACAAGCGGGAGAGGACGGACGATGGCCTGGGATTTTGAAACCGAACCTGAGTTTCAGGAAAAACTCGACTGGATGGACGGCTTCGTCCGAGAAGAGGTCGAACCGCTTGACCGGCTGAAGCTGCACCCGGCCGACGTCAAGAACCCGCTCTACAATCGCCTGGTCCGGCCGCTGCAGGCGCAGGTCAAGGCCAAGGGGCTATGGGCCTGCCACCTGGGGCCCGAGCTGGGCGGCCAGGGCTATGGCCAGGTCAAGCTGGGCCTGATGAACGAGATCCTGGGGCGCTCGCACTTCGCCTCATCCGTCTTCGGCTGCCAGGCCCCCGACACCGGCAACGCCGAGATCATCGCCCACTACGGCACCCAGGCGCAGAAGGATCGCTACCTGCGTCCGCTGCTCGACAACGAGATCGTCTCGGCCTTCTCGATGAGCGAGCCGGCCGGCGGCTCCGATCCCCTGACCTTCGTCACCCGGGCCGAGCCCGACGGCGAGGGCGGCTGGATCCTGAACGGCGAGAAGTGGTTCTCGACCAACGCCAAATGGTCCGAGTTCCTGATCGTCATGGCCGTCACCGACCCGGACGGCCCGACCTATCAGCGGATGTCGATGTTGCTGGTCCCGACCAAGACGCCGGGGGTCGAGATCGTCCGCAATGTCGGGGTCGGCTACGCCGGCGAGGGCTCGGAAGGCTATATGCGCTACACCGACGTCAGGCTGCCGGGCGAGGCCCTGCTGGGCGAGCGAGGCAGCGCCTTCGCCATCTCCCAGACCCGCCTCGGCGGCGGGCGCATCCACCACGCCATGCGCACCGTCGGCCAGGCCCGCAAGGCGCTGGACCTGATGTGCCAGCGCGCCGTCTCGCGACAGACTCGCGACGGGCCGCTGTCGTCCAAGCAGGCCGTGCAGATGCAGATCGCCGACAGCTGGATCGAGCTGGAGCAGTTCCGGCTGCTGGTCCTGCACACGGCCTGGAAGATCGACAAGTACAAGGACTACCGCAAGGTCCGGAAGGACATCGCGGCGGTCAAGGTGGCCATGCCCAAGGTCTATAACGCCATCGCCACCCGGGCCCTGCATATCCACGGTGCGCTGGGGGTCTCCAACGAGATGCCGTTTGTCGGCCAGGTGATCGGCAGCCTGGTGATGGGCATCGCCGACGGCCCCACCGAGGTTCACCAGGTCACCCTGGCCCGCCAGCTGCTCAAGCGCATCCAGCCCTCCAACGAGCTCTTCCCGTCCTACAGCATCCCGCAACAGCGCGAGGACGCCCTGGAGAAGTACGCCGAGATCCTCGCCGAGGTTCAGGAGGGCGAGGCAGCCTGAAGATGGCGACAGTTTAACTGCCGCTTTTTCGTGCAGGCCGTTGCAAGGCCGGGGGCTTAGGTTAGGCTGACGCAATGGCAAGCCCACGCGCCGCCGCTGAGCCTATCGCTCCCGCCAACGACGCGTCCTGCGCCGTTGCGTCAGAGGGAGGCGCCACTGCGCGCTTCGCCGCCAAGAAGGAAGCCATCCTGGCGGCGGCCACGACCATCCTCAACCGTCAGGGCGTCAAGGGTATGACCCTGGCCGGTGTGGCCCAGGACGTGGGACTGATCACCACCAGCGTCACCTATTACTTTCGCAAGAAGGAAGACCTGGCGGCTGCCTGTTTCCTGCGCGGCATCGAGATCTTCGACGGTCTGGCCGTCGAGGCCACCGCCGCGCCAGGCGGGGCGCGCGAGCGCCTTCGGCGGTTCCTCGAATTGTTCTTCGATCTGGCGACAGCGATCCGGCGACACCAGGCGCCGCCCATCGTCAGCTTCACCGAGATGCGGACCCTCAAGGAACCGCACCGGACCACGGTGACCGGCGCCTTTCACGACCTGTTCCGCCGGGTGCGGGGCCTGTTCGAGACCCCTGAGTTCGCCGGCATGGAGCGGGCCGAGGCCAGCGCCCGAACCCATCTGCTGCTCGAACAGACCTTCTGGACCGTCGCCTGGACGCGCCGCTACGACGTCGAGGATTATCCGCGCATCCGCGACCGGATGTTCGACATCCTGACCGGGGGCCTGGCCAGCGGCTCGCCCAGCTGGGCGCCGCACGCCCTGCCGGACCTCGCCGACCCGCTGCCGGGCGAAGAGGACCAGGCGCGCGATCCCGGCCAGGAGACCTTCCTGGTCGCCGCCACCCGGCTGATCAACCAGAAGGGCTATCGCGGCGCCTCGGTCGAGGACATCTCGGCCCAACTCAACGTCACCAAGGGCAGCTTCTACCACCACAACGAAGCCAAGGATGACCTGGTCATCGCCTGCTTCGAGCGCACCTTCACCATCATGCGCCGGGCCCAGCTGGCGGCCCGCGACCTGCCCGCCGACCAGTGGACACGCCTGGCCTCGGCCGCCGCCGCCCTGGTGGAATTCCAGCTGTCGGACCGCGGGCCCCTTCTGCGCGCCTCAGCCATGGGCGCCCTGCCCACCGAGATCCGCCACGAGATGGTCGAGCGCTACAACCGCGTCTCCGACCGCTTCGCCGGCATGATCGCCGACGGCGTCGCCGAGGGCTCGATCCGCCCCGTCGACCCGCTGATCGCGGCGCATATGCTGAATTCGATGCTCAACGCCGCGGCGTCACTGGGGGCGTGGGCGCCGGGGGTCAGCCGCGAAGAGGCTGGGGCGCTGTTCGTGCGGCCGCTGCTGGCGGGGTTGTTTGCGCGGTAACTCCTGGACAAAGAGATGCTTACCCCTCTACTTCAGGCGCATATCCATTTGGTCTACAAGAAGAAATACATTGATATTGGATACACAAAAGGGCTGAACCTTTCTTCCGCGCACCGATATGATTAGAGATTCCTCGAACTGCGGATTAGGCACCACAATTATCTTACCCTTTATCGTATAGTCGCCGCTTATTGTACCATTGAAATACGGCGCCACCACCTGGACACAAAGGGTTGGGTCGGGCTTCGCCGGAGGACGGCCGCTTAGGTCCAAAATCTGCTGAGACTGGTGATCCATATATACGTAACCGCTCAGCGACACCGAATCTCCGTCGTGGACTTGGCCTGAAGCGAAACGGCGCCCCAATTCCGCGACAGATTCAATCGTGGCCGGTTCCTTCTTGGGCTGCGCCACTCCGGCCTGCGAGGCGGCTGGAATGAAAGCCGTAAGAGCAGTTACCAAGGCGACAAACCTCAACATGGCTTCACCGGAGCGCCCGCATTAAGGTTTTGGACCCATGCCTGCACGGCGGCGGGATCCTCCCAAGTACCTTCGATCAAACGAGCCCGCACACTCCCCCCAACATACTCAACGACTGTGGTTCCGTAACTATCCAGAACAATCGCCGGCATGTGTTTGATTTTAGCTAAGAGCGCATCATCAGGCCCAGGACCGGACATTAGATCTGTACCATGTGTGTGGCCTCCAGCATCACCCCCCGCAAGGGAATCCCCTCCACCATCGAAGGGACTCCAACCTTTCTTGTCCGGTGAGCGACCATCCGGAAAACGGTTCGCTTCCACGGTGCTCCCATTACACAACGTCACAGAAACGGGAACAAGAGGGACGAAGTACATCTGCTGATTTTGGATTACGAAGCCGATCTCGCCGGGCTGATTGCGAAGCGTATGCCAATCTATTGGAGCGTTTCTATTTAAGGCCGTGACGATGACAGCATCCACCATGACGCCTTCTCGCTTGGCCTCCTCTTCCGTTTGCTGCCCGGCATTAGGATCGCCCGCACAATTGAGAGTGCCCTCCGGAACGATAGCGCAGTTCCCTGTCTCCGCGAGCCCCTGGGAGTCACGGTGATTAAGCGGGTCGTTTGTAGTGTAGGCGAACAGGTTTAGCCCACCGTCAACGCCTATTGGGTCATTTTGCATAAAACGACCATTTTTAGGATCGTAATAGCGCTCGCGATAATAGTAGAGCCCTGTTTCGGGATCTAACCTCTGCCCCGTGTAACGGAACGGGAAACCGGCGGTGGATGACGAACTCTGCCCGTAGGGATCATACGAAAACTGATCTGCAGTTGCGACGGCGCCGGCCGAATTTGACAGGGCAATTACCGAGTTGTGCTTATCCTGGTGGACGTACTTGATTGCCCCTGAGGCCTGCTCGTCTACAAACGCCACCCAAGCGTCAGCGCCGCCTCCAGGGATGTAGCGCCGGACGATAGCGCCCGTCGATGTATCCACATCGGCGATCTCCATGCCGCCGGCATGAATGAACGCCGTTTTCGCGCCGCCAGTCAGGGCTTTCACTGATCGACGCCCGACCGGATCGTAGTCGTACTTGACGATTTCCGCTCCCAACAGATTGGTAACTCGCTCCATTCGATTTTCGTAGTCGTAGGTGAACACCATTGATCCATTCGAAGACATGTTGGATCGGGTGTCATAAATGAAGGTCGTTGGCGTCGAGTTGATGGTCACCTGACCGTACTCATTATAAAGACCCACAGACTGCCCAGAGATGCCGCTGTAGGTCATTGTCGAGTTAGCAGTTGGCAACCAGCCATATGCATTGACCGAAGTATTTTCGTAGTTCTGCAAGTGGGAAGCATCATACCCATATGTAAACGTGGAGCTGGTAGCCCCCGGCCAGGCGTAGACGGCGCGATACACGTCCCCCGAGTCCTTGTGGCTGACCGTCATAGTCGAGCCATTAGCAAAGGTGGCGAGGCCGAGCATGCCCTGAGGATCTGGGGTATAGGTCGCGTACGTTCCTGACCCTACCCCGGGGCGAATCCAACCAACTTGCGTCAAGCGATTGCCGGTGTCGTAGGCATAAGTCGCCTTAAAGCCATCGGACCAGACGATCGCCGTGCGATTGCCGCTGGCATCGTATTCGTATCCCGTGGTGAACCCGGAAGTGACGCCGTATTTCTCCCACCACGTCTCGGATGTCGTTCGCCCAACGCCCGGATCGTAGCTGTACGCGACCCTTTGCGTCGTCCCGCCCGTTCTATCGTCAGTGAAGGTCGCCGACAGGAGTTCGTCAGCCAACCCATAGACGTAGTTTGTCGTCAGATTTTGACCCGTAGTGGTCGTGGGTACAATCTTGGATGTCTGCCGGTTAGCGTCATCATAGGTGAAATTGATGTAGCGATCGACGCCACCAGACACCGGAGCGCTGTCGCGTATCCGGATCTGAATAAGGTTTCCCGCCGCGTCGAGAGTCTTCAACTCGTACTGACCCCCGGCGCCATAGCGCGCTCCGGCTTCTCGCCCCCACGGATCGCGAACGCTCTCCACCGTACCGAAGTCCTGTCCGGTCTCCATATACAGCCCATCGCGGTAGTGGCGGACCGAACCGTCTGCATAATAGTCTGCGGAAGTGACACGTGGAGACGTAGATCCGACCCCATAGGTGACCATCGAGACCTCACCGTCAGGCAGGTAGTCATACTGGATCCGCCTCCCGGCAGGATCGTCGACGTAGCGAACGTGGCCGACAGCGTCATAGGTATAGGTCGTAGCCGCGCTGTCTGGGTCGGTCTTAACCCGCACACGGCCTGATGGCAGATAGTCCCAGCTCGTAACCGCCGGCTTGTTGGCGGTGGATGTCTTCTGTTCCTCGCGGAAAATCTGGCCGTTACCCCCGTAGAGCAGCACAACCTGATCTCCAGCAGGACCATCCACCTGCTTAAGCCGACGTATGTTGTCATACTGGGCGGCGGTAGTGTAGCCGCGCGGATTAATCACGCTCGTGAGATTACCCACCAGGTCATAGCCCATAGTAGTTGTCAGGTTCTGATGTCCCACACCCGGGTCGGAGACAATCCCCGTCAAATTACCTTTGGCATCATAGCTATACTCTGCAATGCGCTCAACGGTCGGTGAGGTGGACACTAGGATACGAAGGCGCTGCACCCGCCCCAGGGTGTCGTATTCATAGGTTTTCAACTCGCCAGTTGCACCGGCTACCTGGGTGGGTAAACCGGTCGTTGACGAGTAGGTGTAATGCACCTCCTTGCCCCGCCCATCTCGCTCGATGGAGGGCTTATTCCATGTGGTGTTCCAGACCGTTTGCGTGATTATGGGGGTGGCGCTCTGGTAGGGAAGATGCGTAGCCGGGTCCATCCATGGATGGATCTGCTTTTCGATGCGACGACCCACACTGTCGTAGACATAGCTGGTCCAGGTAAAGTTCACCGTGGGATCGGAGGCCAGGAAGAGCTTTTCGTCGGTCAACCGGCCTCGGCTATCATAGGCGTAGGTCTTCAGTCTCCCCCCGCTACTCAAGTCTTCAAGCCGTTGGCCTCTATCATTGTATTGCTGTGACGACAGGTGGCTCGCCGGATCCGTCACAGCATACCGATACCCCGGCATGATCGCGAACTTCGTCTCATTCCCGTCCCCGTCGATGATCGACTTCACCCCCTCGTCGTCAGGGTCCATCTTCACCGTCTGCAGGGGGGTCTTGGGGTCGTTGTAGTAGAGCTTCAGCGTGTCGCAGTAGGTGCGGGCCTGCTCGTAGGGGGACTTCCAGCCCTGGCGGCAGTCTTCCGCCTCGAGCCACAGCCGCTGGTTCTCGGGCAGCAGATAGCCGATCTGGTAGGCATCCGGCTGGGCGGCGCCCCAGCGCCAGCCGCTGAAGCCGCCCAGGATGGCGGTGAGGTTGCCATTGGCGGTGCCGGACGGCGTGCGGCGCACCTCGCGGCCGTTCTCGTCGCGCACATAGCTGAGCGTGCCGTCGGAGGCGGGCACGGTCGCCGAGCCAAGCGGGGCGAATTCCAGATAGCGGCCATAGTTGTTGCGCAGCCGGCGCAGCTGGTACTGGCCGCAGGCGCTGGGGGCGCCCGTACCCAGGTCAATCGCATCATAGTCCGCCGTGACCGTCTCCCCGCCCGGCAGGGTCCACACGTCCATGCCGAAGGCGCGGCCTATGCCGTAGGCGTCCTTCGATGGGAAAAGACCCCCGGAGAAGCAGGACAGGGCCTGGACGTGCTGGCCGAAACTCTTGGTCGCGCCGTCCTTGCCCCGCCAGAGGAAACTAACGCCCCGCTGTGCACGGCGGTTGTAGGCATAGAGGTTGGTCGCCACGCCTGTCTGGGTCAGGGACTCAAGCGAGTCCGGCGGCGCCAGCCAGGTTCCGTCCACCGCTCTGACGAACTTCTCGATGCCATCGACGCCATGGACGATGGTGGCGACGCTGTCCTGCACCTGCTTGGGCAGCCAGTACTGGACCCCCAGCTGCACCAGCCCGGAAAGCCCATCGGCGCCGGCCCGGAATTCCTCCATGGCGGTAACAGCGGCGACGATGGCCGGCGCGGCCTCGGCGGCCGAGCGGCTGCCCAGACTGAGGTTCAGGTCCTCGCCGAGGCTGAGGTCATGTTCCAGCGAGGTGTAGATCGTATAGCCGATCGCGGCCCGCTCCAGCCGCGGCGATGTCGTCACGACGTCGGTCGATGTGCCACCATTATTGCCGTCCAGCGCCGCGCCGTTCAGCACCTCTTCGGGCAGGCTGATGTTGCTCTGGGCCGCTCGCGTCGGCTCACCCTGGATCTTCACCTTGAAGTCGAGCCGCCGGGGGAAGTCTCCCGAGCCCGTCGACAACAGGGTCGGCGGGGTGAAGTCATGCAGGCCGCTCTGCTTGTCGACCGACAGTGAGCCTGAGGGATCGAACCGACCGCGGTTGAACTCGTCGGCGTACTGCTTGCTCAGGCCCGGCGGCTTGGGCGAGGCGTCGGGCGCGGCCATGGCGGCGCCCTTGAGCACCACCCCGCCCGGCTCGACATAGACGCTGGCGACATGGCCGTTGGGGCTGACCGCCCAGAAGGCGGCCGACTTCATGTAGGACTGGTTGCCGGGACCGATGGCGCCCGACTTCGGGGCCAGGACGCTGTAGCCGGCCGAGATATACTCGGTCAGCCGCGCCATGGAGGTCGTGCTGTAGCCGGTCAGCTGGGCCGTTGCGCTGGAGAGGTTGGCCGGCGTGACCCAGATGAAGCGGTTGGCGCTGTTGCCGGTCTGATAATAGTTGGCGAAGTCCTGGGCCGTATTGCGGTCGATGGCCGGGAGCATGTCGCCCTCTTCCGCCAGGGCGAACAGGGCCGCATGACCGCCGATGGCGGCTGACCGGTCGGTGGACGATCCGGACAGGGCCGCGACACTGATCTCGGACTGCACCGAGACGATGCTGAAGCCCTGTTGCAGCAGATAATGCATGCCAGGCCCGCCCGGCTGGTCGGGGGCCGAACCGTCCCAGGCCTCTTTGCTCGCGCCGGAGAATTCGAAAGCCAGGGTGTGGTGGGCGGCGATCGAGGCCGAGCCGAGGCCTTGCATGAAGGTCACGGCCTGGGAGACGCGGCTCAGCGTGGCCTTGGCGCCCTGCCCGCAGATGTAGGCGTAGGGATAGATCATGCCGAAATCGCTGACGCCGTTGGAACAGGCGTCGGTGCCGGCGCCCTGCCGGGTCATCAGGTCGACGGCGCGCGGATCTTCATGACCCAGGGCCAGGGTGACCCCCGTCAGGTTGATGAAGCCGATGGCGGGGACATCGGTGACGCCGGGCGGGTTGGGCTCGGGGTGCTGCACATAGATCTTCTGGACGTAGGTGGCGTCGCCATACACCCCCGAGCCGGCCGGATAGGGATGGTCCAGGGTGATGCTGATCGTGTCCATCCCGCCGGGCAGTCCCGGTGCGCCAGGCGCCGTCGAGCCATAGTTCAACCCCAGCCAACGGAAGGTGTTGGACGGCGCGCTGGAGGTGATGCGGTACATGTCTGCGTAGTAGGCATCGCCGAACACCACGGCGGTGGTCGGGGAATAGCCGCTGGTGATTGGATAGCTGGTGGTGGTGATCTTGACCCGGAACAGATCGGGGATCTCGCCGCTCCAGGTCGCCGAGGTTCCGCCGGGCGCCTCGGGCAGGCTGGTCAGCCGCTGCTGGGTGCGGGTGATGTACTGGATGCGCGAGCCGCCCAGCACCGCCTCCGGCGCCGACTGGGCGTAGGTCCCGGTGTTGAGCGCCGACTGCAGGGTGGTGGCTTCGGTGGTCAGCAGCGTGCCCAGCTGTCCCCCCGTCGAGCCGGTGTACTGCAGCACCGCGCCGCTGGTGGTCAGCGCGCCGGCCGCCGTGCGGGTGGCGGTGCGGTCATAGCCCATCAGCGTCTTGAAGTCGGCCGGGCTATACCAGGTGCTGGTTTTGAAGGCCGGATCGAACTGGTACCACTGGCCGCCGATCTGGGCCTCGACCCAGACGCTGAGGAAGCTGGCCTGGGTCAGGGTCCCCGTGCCGGTGACGTCGTTGGGAAAGCCGCCGTCGGTCAGGATGCGGCGGGCTGCGTCGGCGTTGCTGGTCCCCATCCAGGCCTGGAACTGGCTGGCGTTGAGGTTGACCGGACCATAGCGATAGCGGGCGGTGTAGCCGGCCGCCCGCAGCATCTTTACCATCAACTCGGCCTGGTCGAACGGGGTGCCGCTACGGTTGACGTAGGCGCCGACCGCGCCCTTGGCCAGGCCGAATTCCGGCTCCACGGCGATGGCGTTGTAGACGAATTCGTAGATGCGGTCGGGGTCGTTGTTCAGCCGCCGGGCCGCCGATTTCAGCAACGGATGGATGTCGCTCTCCAGCGAGCGGGCTGGGGCCGAGGCGAAGAAGGTCTGGCCTTGAGCGACGGTGACCTGGGCGCCTTCCGCGACCCGGATGGCCGGCGAGGTCGGAGCCGGCGGCGTCGATTGCGAGACGCCGCGATCGGCGACGAACATCAGCGGCGCGATCAGGGCGGCGACGGCCGCCCACCGCAGTACGCGAAACCGGGCAATGCGTTTCATGTCCCACCCTGATCAGGCCCGTCGGGGCCACGCATGAAATCTGGCTGTCTCGTCGAACCCAAGGTCAGATGAAGACGTAGCCCGACGACGTGTAGAAGGTGATCGTCAGGGTCCCGGTCGCCGTGGCGCCGACCGAGTCCTTGACGGTGTAGAGGATGGTTGTCTGGACGCCGTCCGGCCCGCTGGCCGGGGGCGTGACCCAGATGCTGAGCTTGTTGGCGTCGACCCGCACCGACCCCGGGCCGGAGGTGACCGCCGCCGACAGGATGGTGATGCTGTTGAAGTCGAAATCGAAGGCGTAGCGCAGGAGGTTTACCTGCTGCTCTGGGCAGGCGGTGGCCCATCCGGAATTGAGTATCACGCTCTGCCAGCAGGCCTTGGCCTGCACCAACGTCGGAATGGTCGGCGCGTGGTTGGATCTTGGACGCGCCGGCGAGACGCCGGCCGGCACGCCGGTGACCATCGGGCAGGCGGTCGAGGTGGTCGCCCCGCCGGTTAGCAGCTGGGTCACGACCTTGCGGTTGTTGTTGCTGTCGTAGGTGTAGTTGATGGTCTTGCCGCTGGGCAGGCGGGCCCGGCACAACCGACCCTGGGCGTCGTAGTCGTACTGGGCCGCAACACCGGCTGACGCGGCCTGCGGCAAGGCCAGTGACGCGGCGCCGGAACTCCACGCCAGCAGCGCGGCCAGGACCCAGCTTGACCGGCGGCGCGCCATGGTGATTCCCCCCTAGGTTTCATCTCCAGTGCGCCAGTTCAACTCACAGGCGTCAAGACGCATTGCGGTATTTTACGGGGTTTCCAATGCCAGATTGAGCTCGTTCAAGACGCCGCAAACGAAAACGGGGCGGCTTGCGCCGCCCCGTTCCCGACCGATCCTGGTGAGGGATCAGAACTTCTTTGTGATGCTGACCTTGTAGGTCCGGCCAAGGCCGCTGGCCGTGAACGGGTCGTAGTTCAGGTCCAGGCGGGCGAAGGGCGGATCTTCGTCGAACACGTTGTCCACCGACGCAACGAACGTGGTGTCCCAGGGCAGGAACACGCGGTAGGTCAGGTCGCTGGTGATGAAGGCGTCGATCGTATAGCCCTTGCTCTGACCGAACGGCGTGCCGTTCTCCAGCTTGTAGGGCAGAGCCTTACAGCCGGCGGGGCCAGTGTAGCCGACCGTCCCGAACAACGGGTCAGCGACCGTGCAGAAGATGCCGTTCTTGCCGGCGGGGCCGCCACGCAGATCGGTGTATTCGCCGATGTAGCGGATGGTCCAACGCAGGTTGTGCGGGCCGTTGTTGTACTCGAAGTAGATGTTGCCCTTCCATTGCGGGAGCGGGTAGGCCGTCGTCTGGTAGTTCAGGTGACCGACCGCGTCGAAGGCCGGAGCCACCGTGATGCCGGCGATCTGAGTGGCGTCGGTCTTGTACTCGATCACGTAGGTGGCGGTGCCGCCCGTGGTGAACGTGCCACCCATCACATCTTCGAACTTCCAGTCAGCCTGGAAGTCGACGCCAGAGGTCTTCACCCCGGCCCCGTTGACCGTTTCGGTCCGCAGGCGGGTGATCGCCGCCGAAGCAGCCGCTGCGCTGGCGAAGCTGCCGCAGGCCGCGCCACCCGTGAAGGTGAAGCGGCTGGCCAGCGGGCTGGCGCAGTTGACCGAGCCGGAGGTGCCGGTCGGGAAGACCGTGGCCACCAGGCCGGAGACCGAGTCCGTGGTGATCGGATCCTGGAAGTCGAAGTTCCAATAGTCGACGGTCGCCTTCAGACCGCCCGCCTCGAAGATGGCGCCCACGCTGTAGGTGGTGGCCTTTTCCGGCTGGAGGTTCGGGTTGCCGTAGATATCAACCGCGCGGAAAGTGCCGTTGATTGCCTGCAGCGACGTGATGAAGTCGCTGTTGAGCGAGACCGGCGGCGGCGCGCGGAAGGTGGTGCCGACCGAGCCGCGCAGGGCGAACCCATCGACGACCTGCCAGCGGACCGACAGTTTCGGGTTAAAGGTGGAGCCGACGGAGCCGCCGTAGTCCTCATAGCGAGCCGCCAGGGTGGCGTTAAAGTTGTCGCTGAAGGGCAGGTTCACTTCGCCGAAGGCGGAGTAGACCCCCTGGTCGAGGCTGGCCTCGCTGCCGACGCCCAGGAAGGCGAACGGACCGGAGGGGCTGGTGCAGCTCATGCTGCCGTTGATCGGAGTGTCGACGCAGGGGTTCAGCGCGCGGTTGGAGATGTCGTTGTAGTTGGCCACGAAGGTCTGACGGCGATACTGAGCGCCCAGCGCCCAGGCCGCGTCGCCGCCGCCCATGCTCCAGAGCTTGCCGTTCAGCACCGTCTCGGCCACGAACACCCCGGCCGTCTGTTCCGTCTCCAGCTTCACGAAGAACCAGCGCGTCAATTCCGGGCTGTTGGCCAGGGCCGCGTTGTAGCCGGGGTTGGTCACGCCGGTGATGGCGTTGGACGGAATAGCGTTGGAGAAGGGGTTGAAATACATGCAGTTGCCGTGACCGGCGTCCGCGATGTTGGTCGAGTTGCAGTTCGGGCCGCCCAGGCCGCGCAGGGCCAGAGCATAGCGGCCAACCAGCGTATCATAGCCGGTGCGGGTGCCACGCTCCTGACCCCAGGTGAGGTTGATGTCCCACCCAATGCCGTTCTCCCACTCGCCGCTCAGGTCGCCCGAAATCCGCCAGGCGCGGAAGGCGCGGCTGCCCTCCGAGGCCCCATAGTTGAACATCGGGTTGCCGCCGAGGGCATAGGGCCGATTGGCGACGGCGAACGCGCCGACCGTCAGCAGCTGCGCCTGGGTGAGGCCGTTGAAGCCGCCCGGGTGGGCGTTGACATAGGCGATGTAGCCTGGGTTCTCCTTCGGCACGACGTAGCGGCCGGCCGTCCCGGAGGTCAGCGTGGTCGGCGTCGCGAGCAGGGCGTAGGACGGGGAGGTCTTCCAGTTCGGCACATCCGTGCTGGCGTAGAGGGCTTCCAGGTGGAACTTGGTGGTCGCCGTCAGGTCGACATCCCACGAGCCGAAGACCTGATAGCGGTTCTCCTTCTCGACCAGGTTGTCATAGCTGTTGTAGCGCCAGTAGCACACCGGCGTCGCGCCGCTGAAGCCGGCAAAGCCGCCGAGGGGCTGGCAGCCGTCGTCCCGGAATATCGTACCATTGCCGAGAGTCACGAAGCTGGAGGGGTTGCCCGCCGCCGACCAGCCGCCTTCCGGGTTGTCGGGGTAGTTGAGCTGGGACCAGCTGCGGGTCTTGATCGGCAGTTCCGAGCGATGCTGGATGCCGACCGAGATCAGCAGGCTTTGCTTGTCGTCACCCCAGCCCCAGAGGAGGCTGCCGGTGTAGTCGCCGTCGGAGCCGTCAATGCTCTTGAAGCTGGCGCTCATTTCCGCGCCGTCATAGTTCTTGCGGGTGATGAAGTTCACCACGCCGCCGATGGCGTCGGAGCCGTAGGTCGCCGCCGCGCCGTCCTTCAGCACTTCCACCCGGCCGATGGCCGCGGAGGGAATGATGTTGGTGTCGACCGCGCCAGCGCCGGCCAGGCCAAACGGGTTGATCGGCATGCGCCGGCCGTTCAGCAGCACCAGGGTCCGCGTCGGGCCAAGGCCGCGCAGGTTGACCGAGCCCGAGCCTTCCGAGCCCTGAGCGCGGGCGTCGAACTGGTTGGTGTCGCCGAGGACGCCGTTCGAGACTGACAGGCCTTTCAAGAGTTCGACCGTGCTGGGCGAACCCTGCTTGGCCAGTTCTTCCTGTCCGATCACATCGACCGGCAGGGCCGCGTCTTCCGGCGTGCCGGCGATCAGCGAGCCCGTAACGATGACGGCTTCGACGTCGACCGGTTCGGCTGGGGCGCTGGCGCCCTCCGCGAAAGCCGCGCTGCCCATGGACAGCGCCAAGGCGAGCACTGATCCGCTCGCTAGATAAGCTATTCTCCGCATAACTCCCTCCCTGATTTCCCTAATTACTTTGTTGTCTTATTCGGACTTGGGCCTGGGCTTTGCGCCGCTTTTTGAGCCCCACGGCGAGCGCCGTGGTCCGAACCTTGGGTCCCATCGTCGCCGTCGCGCGCCCGCCCGGGCGCGCAAGACGGGCGTTGAGACAGGGGCGATAGCGCCCTCTGATTTTTTTAAACCCGAACCGTGGGAACAGGGAACCCGTGCGTCGGGACACATCCCGCGCTCAGGTGTCGGCGTCAAAGACAGCCTGCCTGCCAAAGGGCCCCCTTGGCCATTTCGATTCTTGGCGTTGGAATAACGCCGTGAGGTTTCGAGAATGCGGTATGTTTTGACTTTACGTCAACCGGTTGGCCATCAACCGTCTAACTTAACTACCGCTATTGGGGACAGCGCGGGCCGGACGCGATGGGCCGGATCGCCGGGGCCGCAGCCTGTCCTTTGGACCGAAGCGTCATTGCTTTCATTTCACCCGGTTTGCTTGCGGATGATCTAGTGCGCTGAATTTCCGCCACATTTTTTCAGTCCGGAAACAATTCGCCGCCCTGGTCGAAGGCAAGGTTCAACCCGGCGGCCCGGCCAACTGTTAGAAGGCGCGGTCTGCCGCGCGGCCCTACGCGGAAGTGATCGCGAAGGATTGATCAGCCCGCGGAAGAGCCGCCGTGACGGTTCGTCGCAGGCGCCAGGCCGCAAAGGCGGGAGTTCCGCCAGCGGTCCAGGCCATGACAGCGGAACTTCAAACTGGCTCTCCCGGCTGGCGGCGGGCATGCTCGGTCCATGCGCGCGCCCAACTTCATCATCATCCTGGCCGACGATCTGGGCTATGGCGACCTCGGCTGTGATGGCGGGACGCTGATCCGCACGCCCCACCTGGATCGCATGGCCGCCGAAGGGGTCCGCCTCACCGACTTCTACGCTTCGGCCAATGTCTGCACACCCTCGCGGGCCGGACTGCTGACCGGCCAGTACGCTATCCGCAACGGCCTGGCCCATGAGGTGCTGCAACCGGCCGACACCAAGGGCCTGCCACCGGACGCCTTCACCATCCCAAGGGGTCTGGCTCCCGACTACGCCACCGCCCTGATCGGCAAGTGGCACCTGGGCCATGTCGCCCCGCACTGGCCGCCCAATCGCTACGGCTTCGATGTCTTCAAGGGCCTGCCCTACAGCCACGACATGAAGCCGCTCAGCCTCTACGACGGCGAGACTGTCACCGAGGCCAAGCCCGACTTCGCCAAACTGACCGAGCTGTTCTTCCAGGAAACCCTGGCGTTTGCCGAGGCCAATCGCGAGCGGCCCTTCTTCGTTCTGCTGGCCCTGACCGCGCCGCATGTGCCGCTCAAGCCCAACCCCGACGACCTGACCGGCTCACCGGCCGGGGCCTATGGCGAGGTAGTCGAGGAGATCGACCTGAACATCGGCCGCCTGCACGCCCGCCTGGCCGAGTTGGGCCTGGCCGAGAACACCCTGACCATCTTCACCTCCGACAACGGTCCCTGGTTCGAGGGCAGCTCCGGCCCCTATCGCGACCGCAAGGGCGGCGGCGCCTGGGAGGGTGGCTTCCGTGTGCCGTTCATCGCCCGGCAGCCGGGGACCCTCCCGGCGGGCCGGGTCAGCGCGGCGGTCAGCAGCAATCTGGACCTGCTGCCCACCCTGCTGGCCATGGCCGGTCGGCCGTCGGCGCCTGGCGAACTGGACGGGGCGAACATCTCGGCGGTGCTGCTCGACGACGACGCCTCGCCGCACGAGGAGCTGGTGCTGTTCAACAACGCCAAGGTCGCGGCGGTGCGGGCCGGTCGCTGGAAGTATGTGGCGCAGTCCTACTACCGCACCTACGACATCCCGCTGGCCGCCATGCGCTATCCGCTGCTGTTCGACCTGGAGACCGATCCGGGCGAGACCTACAGTCTGATCCTCACCCAGCCGGACAAGGCGGCCGAGATGAAGGCCCGCTTCGAGCGGGCCCAGGCAAAGTACGAGCCGATGGCCGGACCACGACATGTGCCGCCGCCGTCAGCGGCGGAACATCCAGACTAAGAAGTCTAGGGGCGGCTTTTGGCCGGCAGCGCGGCAACTTCCTCGGGGGTCAGCTTGGTCATCTGGCCCAGGAACAGCGGCTCGCGAAAGCCCGAGCTGTCGGCGACGGACAGATCCAGGTCGCGCGCCGAGCAGACCGAATTCGAGCCGCGGACCTCGGAAATCAGGTGCATGCCCGGCCAGGTCAGCGACGATGAGCCACTGTTCAGGGTGACCTTGTAGACATCGCGATTGCCGACCTTGAGCAGCAGGGTCTGGCTGTCGGGCGCCGACCAGCCGTGCCACTGGGTGATGAAGAAGCAGCTGCGAGCCGGTGCGGTCGGCTCATTGGCTTGCGCCGCCCCGACGAGCCCAACGGCCCCGATGGTGGCGATGATGGCGGTGAGTGCGAGCTTGGACATTGTCTGACCTCGGATATGCCGTCCCCATACCCAAGATAGGCCTACCCGCTCCGGACGCAAGCGGGCAGAGTAAAGGCAATCAAGAGCCCAGGGAGGCCGCCATGACCACCAACCGTCAGATCGTGCTGGCCGAGCTGCCGCAGGGCCGTTTGGGTCCCGAACATTTCCGCCAGACCGAATCGGCCGTGCCATCGCCGGAGGACGGCCAGGTGCTGGTCCGCTCGCGTTACGTCTCGCTGGACGCGGCCAACCGGGCCTGGATGCAGGGAGCGACCTACCGTTCGGCCCTGCAGGCCGGCGACGTCATGGCCGGCGGCTCGCTGGCTGAAGTGGTGGAGTCGAAGGCCGCGCATCTGAAGCCCGGCGACCTGGTGTTCGCCGACACCGGCTGGCAGGATTATGCCGTGCTGCCCGGCAAGCGTCTGGCCGCCATCCCCAGGATGGAGCCCCTCACCCACCTGCTCAGCGTCTATGGCGTGGCGGGCCTGACTGCCTATTTCGGCCTGCTCGAATGCGGAAAGCCCAAGGCCGGCGAGACCGTGGTCGTCTCGGCCGCCGCCGGCTCAGTCGGCTCAATTGTCGGCCAGATCGCCAAGATCAAGGGCTGCCGGACGGTCGCCATCGCAGGCGGCGAGGCCAAGTGCGCGCTGCTGAAAACCGAGCTCGGGTTCGACGAGGCGGTGGATTATAAAGCTGGAAACCTACGCCATACCCTGAGGGCCGCCTGCCCGAACGGCATCGACGTCTATTTCGACAATGTCGGCGGCGACATCCTCGAAGCCTGCCTGTTCGGCATGAACGTCCACGGCCGCATCGCCTGCTGCGGCGCGGTCTCGCAGTACGACGGCGCCGCCCCGGCCCACGGCCCGCGCGGCATTCCGGGCCTGGTCGTCACCAAGCGCCTGCACATGACCGGCTTCATCGTCTCCGACTTCGACGAGCAGCGCAGCCAGGCCCTGGCGGAGCTGCAGGGCTGGGTCGCCTCGGGCCAGCTGAAGGTGCGGGAGGACGTGATCGAGGGGTTCGAGAACCTGCCCGGGGCTCTGATCGGGCTGCTGGCGGGCGAGAACATCGGCAAGCGGATGGTGAAGGTCAGCTAGGCGCCCCCTGGACGCCGTCAGCAGAAATTGCACTATCGCGTCATGCTAGATAGACGCGCGCTACTCGCCACCCTTGGCCCGGCCCTGCTGGCCCCACGCTTTGCCCGCGCGGCGGATGATCCCTGGGCCCTGATCTTCGAGCAGGGCCGGTACCTGCCGTTCTGGCAAAGCCTGCAGGAAGGGACTGCCGACCCCCGCGCCGGTCCCCCTGAGCAGTTCGCGGCCTATCTTGGCGAGGAGAGCGTGGCCCTGGCTCGCGCCGCCAAGCAGCAGAACCCGACATTGAGCCTGCCGCCCGAAGACCTGAAGGCTACCGACGCCGTCAAGCGCATCGTAGCGGCCGCCAAGGGCCGGCGGGTGGTCATCCTCAACGAGGCGCATGTCTGCTCGCGGCACCGCGCCTTCCTGGCCCACCTGCTCAAGGCCCTGCGGCCGGAAGGCTTCACCCATCTGGCGGCCGAGACCTTCGGCAACGAGCCGAATGTGCCCAATGTCAGTGCGCTGACCGCTGGGAGTTCCTTCGATCCCAGCATGGGGACCTATACCCTGGATCCGGTGCTGGCTGAGTCGGTGCGGCAGTCCCTGGACCTGGGCTATCGGCTGGTTTCTTACGAGATACGCAGCGACCAGCGCGACCCCGCCAAGAAGACGAAGGCGGAGTCCATCGCCCAGCGGGACGGCGCCGAAGCCGCCAACCTCGCCGCCATTCTGGCCGCCAACCCGAAAGCGCGCCTGCTGGTCTATGTCGGCTATTCCCACCTGCGCGAGGGCCTGGACGATGAGGGCGCCAGCTGGATGGCGCGCCGGCTGAAGGATCTGACCGGGATCGATCCCCTGACCGTCAGCCAATCCAGGACCGGCTCGTTCGGACCCCACGCGCCGGACGGCCCACTGACCCAGGAGGTTCTGGCGCGGTTCAAGCCCCAGCGGCCGATCATCGTCGAGACCGACGCCGGCGTCTGCATTGGCGCGGGGATGGATACGGCGGACCTGGCGGTGTTCCATCCGGCCCTGCCCGATCAGTTCGGCCGGCCCGGCTGGCTGGCCGCCGCGCCAGGCCGGCGACGCGTGACTATTCCGCTGCCGCCGTTCGAGGGTCAGGCGCTGGTTCAGGCCTTCCATGCGGCCGACCCCGCCGCCAGCGTGCCAGCCGACCAGTATCTGCCGCCGGCCGGCGCCAAGGAGGCCAATTTCCTGCTGCGCCCGGGCCGGTATCGGCTGCGGCTGGAGACCCTGGCCGGGCTTACGACGTTGGGCGAGGCGAGCATCTGACATGGTCACGCGAAGAACCGCCTTGGCCGGCATGGCCGCCATCGGGGCCGCGCCCGGCCTGGCCTTCGGCGCGGACGCCGCGCGCGAGGCCTTCTACAGCGGCCGCTACCTGCCGCTCTGGCAGGCGCTGCAGACAGGGACGGACAGCTTCTCCAAGAGCTATCTGCCGCAGTACGCGGCCTTCCTGGGCCAAGAGGCCATAGCCCTGCAAACCGCGCACAGGATGCGCAATCCCAAAGAAGGCCTGCCCGACGGGCGACTGACAGCGAAAACGGCTCTGGACCGAATCGTCGAGGCGGCGCGGGGACGCCGGGTGGTCGTGCTCAACGAAGCGCATATCTGTTCCCGGCATCGCGCCTTCCTGGGCGAAGTGCTGGCGGCGCTGCGGCCGGAAGGCTTCACCCATTGGGCCGCGGAAGACTTCCTCAACTCACGCGACGCCGATGAGCCGTCGGTGACGTCGCTCAAGCCCGGCGGGCCGATCAATCCGGACGCTGGGAACTACAACCACGATCCAGCCTACGCCGAGGCGATCCGCGAGGGCCTGGGGCTGGGCTACCGGCTGGTTCCCTACGAACAGCGGGCCGACCAGCATGATCCCGCCAAGACCGTGAACCTCGACCTCATCACTGAACGGGAACAGGCCGAGTGCGACAATCTCCAGGCCTTCCTGCAAGCCGAGCCGGAGGCCCGCGTGCTGGTCTATGTCGGCTATTCCCATCTGCGCGAGAGCCCCGACATGCGCGGCAGCGAATGGATGGCCAGCCGGCTGAAGCGGGCGACGGGCATCGATCCGCTGACCATCACCCAGTCCAGCACCGGCTCGTTCGGCCCACACGCGCCGGACAACCTGCTGACCCAGCAGGTCCTGGCCCGCTTCGCGCCGCAGACCTCGATCATCGTCGAGACGGCGGACGGCGTCAGCGTCGGAGCGGAAGTGGACGCCGCCGATCTGGCTGTCTTCCATCCGCCCTGGCCCGACCGTTGGGGACGACCCGGCTGGCTGGCGAGGGCGCCGAACCGTCGCCGGGTGCGCCTGCCCCTGCCCCGGCTGCCCGACCTGGCGCTGATCCAGGCGATCCCGGCGGTGGAGCCGGCCCATTGCGTGCCGGCGGACCAGTATCTGGTTCCCAAGGGGGCGGCTGAGGCGAACTTCCTGCTGCGGCCAGGCCGCTACCGGGTGCGGGTCGAGACCCTGTCCGGCTTCCTGCCGCTCGGCGAAGTCAGCGTCTAAAGCAACCCCGCCACGCCGTCCCAGACCAGCTTGCCGCCCACCACGACCAGTAGCGCATAGATGACCGTGTAGAACTTCTCGCCCGACACCCGGCGGACCAGCCAGACCCCGGCCCAGGTCGAGGCGATGGCCAGCGGCAGCAGGACGGCCGAGGTCAGCAGGGTCTCGCGGTTGAACTGGCCCAGCGCCAGGTAGGCCGGAACCTTCATCCAGTTGGTTGCGGCGAAGAAGATCGAGCTGGTGCCGATGAAGACGTCCCGCGCCAGCCGCTTGGGCAGGGCGTAGATCTGGAAGGGCGGGCCGCCGGCGTGGCTGATCTGGCTGGTGAAGCCGGCCAGGACGCCAGCGGCGACGCCCAGGCCGCGGTCCAGCCAGACCGGCAGGCCGGCCGTTTTCAGCTCGACCGGTCCGCGCCGGTCCGACCACAGGCGATAGACCGAAAAGGCCACGGCGATGACCCCGACCGCCAACTCAACCACCGCCGGCTTGACGAAGGCGGCCAGGCTGTAGCCCAGGAAGACGCCCAGCGCCGCGCCCGGCAGCATGACCAGCAGGATCGGCCCGCTCCAGGTCTTGCGGAAGGCCCAGACGCTGAACACGTCCTGCACCATCAGGATCGGCAGCATGATCGCGGCCGCCTCGACCGGCGGAACGGCCAACGCCATCAATGGCACTGCCGCCACGCCCAGCCCTGCAAAGCCACCTTTGGCCAGGCCGGTCAGGATGACCGCCACGATGGCCAGGGCATAGAAACCCCAGTCATGGATCACTTGGCGGCTTTAGCCTTCGTCGCCAAGGTTTGGGCCACATAGGTGTCAACCACGGTCGCCAGCACGGTCAGCGGCACCGAGCCGGCCTCGACCACCGCGTCATCGAAATCGCGCAGGTCGAAACGCTTGCCCAGCTTCTTCTTCGCCCCGTCGCGCAGGCGGTTGATCTCGGTGTGGCCGACCTTGTAGCCGCAGGCCTGGCCGGGCGTGCCGATATAGCGGTCGGTCTCGCTGGTCATGGCGCCGCGCGCCCGGCCGGTCGCTCCGGCCAGGAAGTCGATGGTCTGGGTGCGGGTCCAGCGCTTGGCGTGCAGGCCGGTGTCGGCCACCAGCCGGCAGGCGCGGAACTGCTGGGCCTGCAGGTAGCCCAGCTTGCCGAACGGATCGTCGGCATAGAGGCCCATCTCGTCGGCCAGCTGCTCGGCATAAAGCGCCCAGCCCTCGACATAGGCGTTGAAGCCCATCAGCGAACTGATCAGCGGGGCATTGTGCTCGGCCAGGTACGCGCCCTGCCAGGCGTGGCCGGGCAGGGTCTCGTGATAGGTGAGGCTCGGCAGGGTGAAGACCGGCCAGTTCGCCGTGTCCTTGAGGTTGATGTAGTAGATCGACGGGCGCGAGCCATCCAGCGAGCCGGAGTTCATGTAGCCCAGGCCCGCCCCGTCCTGGATGTTGGGCGGCACCCGCTTGGCGATCACCGGGGCCCTCATCTTCAGGCGCGACATCTTCGGCAGGCTGGCCCGGGCGGCGGCGATGCGGCCGTTCAGATAGGCCAGCACCTGGGCGCGGCCCTCGTCGGTGTTGGGATAGAGGAACTTGGGGTCCTTGGTCAGGGCCTGGACCCGCTCGCCGACCGTGCCCTGGTTCAGACCCTGCTTCTTCAGCAGCGCGTCCATCCGGCCTTCGATCTCGGCGTTCTGCTGCAGGCCCATTTGGTGGATCTCATCGGCGGTGTGCGCCGTGCTGGTGCCGACCTTGAGCAGCCAGCCGTAATAGGCCTCGCCATCGGGCAGCTTCCAGACCCCGGCGTCTTCGTTGGCCTTGCCGCGAGCCGCCGTGAGCGCGGCGATCTGGCGGTCCAGGGCCGGGTTGATCTTGTCTTCGATGATGGCGGCGGACTTGCCCGCCCAGTCGCCGGCGAAGCCCTTGGCCTTGGCGCGGGTCGCCAGAGACAGGGTCATCGAGGCCTCAGCCGGCGGGGTGGCGCGGAAGCCGGTCAGCTGACCCAGTGCGTTGTCCAGGATGTAGGTCGGGGCGATGACCCCCTGCCCGGTGTCGCGCTTTACCCGGTCGGTTTCCTGATCGAGCAGGACGGCGAAGGCCGCCATCCGCGCCAGGTAGGACTCGCAGTCGACCGGAGCGTTGATCAGGTGCTGGCTGTTGAGAAACTCCGGTATCCCGCTGAACGCGCCACCCTGCTGGCTAACGACATACGGGGTCGAAGCCTCGCTCATCGCCGAGGACATCGAGTTGTCGCCGTATTTGAACCGCCCGGCCTCGACACCCAGCTGATTGGCGTAAGTGACCGCGTCATAGGCCACCGAAGACGGCCCCGAGAGGCTCTTGCGGTCGATGGCCTTCATGCGCTTCAGGCGCGTCCCGCAGTCGGCCGCCTCCTTCTCGACGCTGGCCCAGGAGCCATCGCCCAGCTTGAATTTGAGGGCGGCGCGCCGGCCCTTGTCGAGACCCAGGGCCGTAGCGGTGGCCGGGTTCTGGTCGATGATCTCGTTGGCGAAGCGGTCCAGCAGTGCGTCGGCGCGGGCGTTGGGGCTGAGCGCCTTCTTCTTTTTCGCGGCGGCGGCAAGCGCCGGCGAGGCGACCGCCAGGCCGGCGGCGGCGGTGAGCATCAGTTGGCGACGATCAAAGGTCACGGCGATACGCTCCGAAAAGAGGGGATGGTCTGGCGTAGGCCCGCCTCGCCAGGGCTGCAAGTGACAGGACGGTAATGCTCGCATTGCATCCCGCCCCGCCACCCGGCATGTTGCGGCCAAACCAAACAACTGTTTGACGGAGGAAACGTCATGAGCCGCCTGCAAGGTCGCACCGCCATTGTCACCGGGGCCGCCAGCGGCATTGGCCGGGCCAGCGCCATCCTGTTCGCCAGCGAAGGCGCCAAGGTCGTGGCTTTCGACCGCTCGCCCGACGTCGAAACCACTGTCCAGATGATCAAGGACGCCGGCGGCCAAGCCATCGCCGTCCAGGGCGACGCCGGCTCGGAAGCCGAGGTCAGCGCCCTGGTCGACCGCGCCGTCGCCGAGTTCGGCGGGCTGGACGTGGCCTTCGCCAACGCCGGGGTGTCCGGCGGCTTCACCCCGATGATGGAATCGACCGGCGAGCAGTGGGAGGCCCTGCTGCGGGTCAACTTGATCGGGGCCTTCCTGCTGGTGAAGCACGCCGCCCGGGTCATGGTCCCCAAGGGCAAGGGCTCGATCATCTGCACCGCCTCGGTCGCCGGCCTGCGCTCCGGCGCCGGCGGCACCCCCTACTCGGCCTCCAAGGCCGGCGTCATCAGCATCGTCCAGACCACCTGCCAGCAGCTGGGCGGCACTGGCGTCCGCGTCAACGCCATCTGCCCTGGCCTGATCGAAACCGGGATGACCGCCCCCATCTTCGACCGCGCTCGCGCCAAAGGCACCGACGACAAGATCGGCCAGCTCAACCCGCTGCGTCGCGCCGGCCAGCCGAAGGAAATCGCCGCCATGGCGCTGTTCCTGGCGAGCGACGAGGCGTCTTACGTCAACGGCCAGGCCATCGCGGTCGACGGCGGCCTCTCCAGCAGCCACCCGGTCGCCCGGGCGACCTCGCTGGCCTAGGGTTTCACCAGGCCCAGCGCGATCAGGCTCTCGGCCATCGCCACCGCCGCCTCTTCGTTCGAGCGCGGCCGCCGGCCGCGGCGGGGTTGGTCATGACCTTCAGATGCTGGTCGTGGCCAAGGCCGCCCAACAGGATTGAAAGCCGACATGACCGACGCCGTGGCGCTCGCCAAACGCTTCTTCGACGCCATCGAGGCGGGCGATGTCGAGACCGTTGCCGACTGCTACGCCGAGGACGCGGTGATCTGGCACAACACCGACGGCATAGAGACCAGCAAGACCGACAACCTCAAGGTCCTCAGCCAATTCGTGAAATACCTGCCCGGCCGCCGCTACGAGGACCGCCGCACCCACGCCATCCCCGGCGGCTTCGTGCAGCAGCACCGCCTGACCCGGCCCCGGCCCGACGGGACCACCGCCGAGGTAACGGCCTGCATCGTCTGCCGCGTCGAGGACGGCCGGATCACCCGGCTGGACGAGTATTTCGACCAGGCGGCGATCGACGCCTATGCCAAATAGGCCTCAGTCGCGCCATGCGGCGATGCTCGCGCGGGCGGCGGCGAGGGTCTTGGCGTCCCAGGCCCTGGGGTTGAACAGATAGAGCCGCCGCCC
Source organism: Caulobacterales bacterium (assembly GCA_038236615.1). GTDB lineage: Bacteria > Pseudomonadota > Alphaproteobacteria > Caulobacterales > Caulobacteraceae > Caulobacter. The sequence goes on along the minus strand of JBBRZO010000009.1, from coordinate 8,816 downwards.
GGCGGGCAGGCGGCTGAGCGGCTGATCGACGGCCATCCCCATGGCGGCGCGGCAGCGCGGCTCGCGCAGATCGCCGCCGGCCTCCAGCCGCCGCCGCAGAGGCCGCCCGCCCGGACCCATGCGGAACAGCATCGGCACGACCTCATCGACGGGCGCGAGGGCGATCCAGTGTTCAGTCTCGCACCAGGAGGCCAGCGCGGTCATCGACAGCCGCTGGCCGCGCGGCAGCCCGGCCCGCACGTCCTTCAGCAGGTCGAGCAGGATCGACCGCTGCGAGGCCTTCACCTCGAAATCCACCTGCACGACTTCCCAGCCCAGGTTGCTGTACCCCAGCACCGCGGCAGCCGCATCGGCCCGCTGGCGGGGCGTCCAGACGGCCGGGTTGCGACGGTCGATCTCGACATGCACCACGGCTGTGCGGCGCACGTCGGGCGGCAGGAACACCGGAACCCGCCGGCCCCGCGCGCTGACCCCCTCGCCCGACAGGGTGACCACCCCGACGACGGCGGCGACCTCATCCCCTGGCTGGGCGAAGCGCAGGTCCTCGGGCCGGTCCCAGGCCCAAAGCACCAGGGCTGCGCGATGCGGATCGGCCGGCGCCGCACCGGGGCCGAGCAGCAGGAGCGCCAGCAGGGTGAGGAAAAAGCGCATGCCGCCACACCCTAGAGGTCGTAACAGCGCGGTGTGCGCGCCGCCCAGACGCTAGCGCCATAGGCCTTGTGCAACACCCGCCAGGCCCGGCAGCCGATATGTCGCTCCCGCGGTCCCCATTTGGCGACATGGACCAGCCAGTAGAGGGCCTCGGGCGCGCGCGCGTCCGCGGGATGGGCGCGAATCCAGGCCAGGTCCTCCTCCCAGACCGAGGTCGCGTCAGCGGGGACCTTCTCCTCGTCGCCGGCCCGCAGATAGCGTCCCCGCTCGCGGCGGGCCTGGTCGCGGGCGGCCTGCATGAAGGGCGGATCGCGCACGGCCAACCACCCTCCACACTCGCCGTCGCAGATCAGGTCGACGGGTTCGGCCTGGCTCAGCGGGTCACCCAGCGGACCGGGATTGTCGGCGGCCGGCGCCCTGGCGGCGAGCATCCAGTCCTGCCAGCTGCCCTGCATCTGGGCCAGCGTCCCCTCGGGGCGGGTATAGCCGGACAGATCGGGGGAGAGGCCCGGCAGCTTGGAAAGGATGAAGACCTCGGCGAAGCGCTTGTCCGGTCCCGGCGCCGTGGCCGCCACGGCCCTCCAGTCGGCCGCCAGCAACGGCATCTGGCGGACCAAGTCCCGCGACAGCCGGTCGATGGCGGGGTTGTCCTGCAACAGCACCGCCCGGGTCCAGTTGGTCAGGGCCAGGTCCAGCCGGATCTCCGCCGTCAGGCTGGAATCGGCGCCCACCGCCATGCGGTCGGCCAGGGTCATGCGGTCGATCAGCGCCAGCGCATCGGGCGCGAAATCGACCGGGGCCTCGTGCCAGCCGGGGCCAGCGTTGCGATAGCCGAGCCGGGCGCAGACCCCGCCGGTGAAGCAGTTGCGCTTCTGCAGGCCGGCGCGGACGAAGGCGGCCGGGCTTTCGGCGACCTGCAGCCGCAGGGCCAGGAACAGGTTGCGGTCGCTGGTCGACAGATCGCGGCGGGCGAGGAGCGTCTCCAGCCGAGCCCGCATCGACGCCGGCGGCGCCGCCTGGATGTCCAGGCGCGCGCTCTGCCAGGCCAGGGAGAGGCCGGCCGGCGACAGGGGATCGATCCTGGCGGCGGCGGCCACGAGTTCGCCGGCGGCCGGGTCACCCTGGTCGGTGAGGGACAGGGCGGCGATCAGCCAGGCGGGGTCGCGGGTGGCCACCCAGCGCTCCCGGGCATGGACCAGGGCCTCTGTGGCGTCGCCGCTGCCCGCCTTCAGCGTGAAAATCCAGTCGATCACCTCCGGTGGGCTCGGCTCGCCATAGGTCAGTTGCGCATAGTCACGGAAATCGGCCGCCGCCGCCGGGGTCAGCGGCCTAGCCAAGGCGGTCTCCAGTTCGGCGCGGCGGACAGCGGGATGCAGGCGGAAGTCCAGCGTCTTGCGCATCGAGGCCGCTTCTTCGCGGTAGGCCCAGGTCCCCGGCGGCGAGGCGGCCAGGGCGTCGATCACCTTGCGGGCGCTGGCCTCGGCGACCGGGGTGCGTCGCTCCAGGGCGTCGCGCAACAGGGAGCGGGCGGTCAGGTAGAGGGCCTGCCTCTGCCAGGGCGAGGCGGGGTCGCGGGCGATGGCGGCGAAACCCTGGGCGGCGGCGAGGTTGTCGCCCAGATAGAGGCTGCGGGCGGCCGCCTGATAGGCCCCGTCCTTGACCAGCCAGCCGGGCGCGCCCGCCAGACCCGGCAACTCGGCCCCTTCGCCCGCGCAGGCCTGGAAGACCCCGTCCTGGCGGTCCAGCCAGAGCCTCACGCCCGGATCGCCGGCGCCATGGGCGGCGATCCGGGCCTTGAGCGTGGCGGTGGCGACGGTGAAGGCGGGGGCAAAGCAGTTCAGCCGGTACTGTACGTTGGCCAGCTTGCGGTCGCGCTCGATCCAGAGGTAGGGCGTGTCGGCGCCCAGGACCAGGCGCCGGGCAAGGCCCCATTCGCCGGCGGCGCCCATGCTGTCGTTGTCCGGCGCGCCACAGCACCGCTGCGCCAGGGCTTCGCCGGCAAGGGGCGGGATGGTCTCGCCGTGCAGCAGCCGCCAGGCCATGAACAGCCGGGCCCGGGGCGCGCCGGCCGCGATCACCCCCGGCTGGCCGGCGAAGAAGCGGGCCTGATCGACGCCGTCGCCGCCGAAGATGTCGATCATCGGCGCGCCCTCCTCGAAGTCGCTGCCTGAGGCGCGGGCGGCGGAGGCGATGGCGACCAGGGCGATGACGGCCAGGGCGAAGAGACGGCGGAGCATGGGTCGACTCGCGATTGATGTCACGAGTGTCGGCCAGTCTTCGCCTGGCGGGTAGCGGCAAGGCTTGCCGGTTGCGTCCACTCTGCGTCAGGAGGCGGACAGCTGTGCGGACCCTGACGGGATCAGAACACCGAGGCGCCCCGGTCCGCCGCCCCGACCATGGCCCGGAACGGCGCGAACAGCTCCCGGCCATAGCCCGCGCCCGCGGCCGGCTGCGGCGCCGGCTCGCGGCCCTGAAAGTCGGCCTGGATCTCCAGCACGCCCGTATGCGGATCGAGGCGGATGATGTCGCCGTCGCGCACATAGGCCAGCGGTCCGCCACAGGCCGCCTCCGGGGTGACATGGATGGCGCTGGCGACCTTGCCCGAGGCGCCCGACATGCGGCCGTCGGTGACCAGGGCGACGCGGTAGCCCCGGTCCTGCAGGACGCTCAAGGGGGGGCTCAGATTGTGCAGCTCGGGCATGCCGTTGGCCCGGGGCCCCTGGAAGCGGACGACGGCGATGACGTCCCGGTCCAGCTTGCCGCTCTTGAAGGCTTCCATCAGCGCCTCCTGGCTGTTGAACACAGCCGCGGGCGCGGTGATCTGCTGCTGATCCTCGGCGACGGCGGAGATTTTCATCACCGCCCGGCCGAGCGCCCCATCGAGCAGGCGGATGCCGCCGTCGGGCTGGAAGGGGTCGGAGACTGGCCGCAGGATGTCGGTGTCACCGCTGACCTTGGCGCCATCGCGCCAGACCAGGGTCTCGCCATCCAGGAAGGGCTCCTGAGCGTAGTGGCCCAGGCCCCGGCCGGCGACGGTCAACACGTCATCATGCGCCAGGCCGGCGGCCAGCAGCTCGCGGATGACGAAGGCCATGCCGCCGGCGGCGTGGAACTGGTTCACGTCGGCGCCGCCGTTCGGATAGACCCGCGCCAGCAGCGGCACAGCCTTGGAAATGGCGTCCAGGTCCTCCAGCGCCAGATGGATGCCGGCCGCCGCCGCCATGGCCACCAGGTGCAGGCAGTGGTTGGTCGAGCCGCCGGTGGCCATGAGGCCGACCACACCGTTGACCACCGCCTTCTCGTCATAGACCTGGCCGACCGGAATGTAGTCGTTCGAGCGTGGGCCGATGGCGGCGCATCGCCTGGCGGCGGCCCCGACCAGGGCGTCGCGCAACGGAGTGCCCGGGTGGATGAAGGCGCTGCCCGGGATGTGCAGGCCCATCATCTCCATCAGCATCTGGTTGGAGTTGGCGGTGCCGTAGAAGGTGCAGGTGCCGGGGCCGTGGTAGCTGGCCTGCTCGGCGGCCAGCAACTCATCACGGCCCACCTTGCCCTCGGCATAGAGGGCGCGGACATGAGCCTTTTCCTTGTTGGGCAGCCCGCTGGTCATCGGGCCGGCGGGGACGAAGATGGCCGGCAGGTGGCCGAAGGTCAGGGCCCCGATGGTCAGGCCGGGCACGATCTTGTCGCAGACCCCCAGCATCAGGGCGCCGTCGAAGGCGTCATGGGTCAGGGCCACCGCCGTGGCCATGGCGATGACCTCGCGGCTGAACAGCGACAGCTCCATGCCGGGCCGCCCCTGGGTGACGCCATCGCACATGGCCGGCACCCCGCCGGCGAACTGGGCGGTGGCCCCGGCGGCCCGGGCGGCGGCGCGGATCAGATCGGGGTAGCGCTCCAGCGGCTGGTGGGCCGAGAGCATGTCGTTATAGGCGCTGACAATGGCCAGGTTGGGGGCGTTGGGATCGAGCGCACGGAGCCGATCCGAAACCGGGCTGGCGGCGAAGGCGTGGGCCCAGTTGGCGCAGGACAGCTTGGCGCGGCCGGGGTCCGACTGGCGGGCGTCATCGATGCGGGCCAGGTAGGCAGCGCGGCTCTCGCGGCTGCGTTCGGTGATCCGGGCGGTCACTTCAGCGATGGCGGCCGTGACGGGCATGCGAGGCTCCTTAGGGATGCCAGATCAGGCGGACGCGGCCCTGAGCCCGGGCGATGAGCATGTGAACCGGCAGGCCGGACCCGGTCTCGAGAATCCGCCGCTTGGCCTCGCCCCGGATGAGGATGAGGATCAGGCCGCAGGCCGCGATGACGGGCAGGGTCAGGCTTAAACGCGGCTGAGGCGGCGCCGGTTCGCCGGCGGGGACTTCGATCACGTGGCGGCCATCTGCGGGGTCCATGCCAAGCGCCAGCACCGGACTACCGGGGAACAGCGAGGCGAAGTGGCCATCCTCGCCCATCCCCAGCAGACCGACATCGAAGGGCTCCGCGCTGGTGACAGCCTCTTCTTCGAGCGGCACGAAACGGGCGGCCGCAGCCCGGGCGACCAGCAGCCGGGCCCGCAGCTGGCCTTCGTTCGACCAGGGATCGCTGACCGGCACGCGGCGTTCGTCCGACAGGGTCACCGCTACCTTGTCCCAGGGCAGATCGGCCTGGGCCAGGCGGTCATAGGTCTCGCCGGGCGAGGTCCCGCCGGTGGCGATGAAGCCGGCGGCCCCCCGCGCCTGCACGGCGCGGGCCAGCGCCTCCTCGATGGCCGCGGCGGCGACCTGCGCCGCCTCGGCCGGGCCGGCGCAGGCTTCGATCGGCGGGCGCTCACTCATGCCAGCCGCGTCCATGACCACCCCGTTCGATCAGCCCGTGCACGCCGCTCGGCCCCCAGCTACCGGCGGCGTAGGGCTTGGGGACCATGCCGGTCTGGTCCCAGGCGTCAGCGACGGCGTCGACGAAGCGCCAGGCCTCCTCGACTTCGTCGCGGCGCACGAAAAGGGTGCGGTCGCCCCGGAACACGTCGAGCAGCAGCCGCTCATAGGCGATGCGTCGGCGGTCGGGCTTCTCGCCCAGCGCTCCGGCCAGGCTGAGCGACAGCGGCAGGGCCTGCAGCCGCATGCCCTCGCCGCCGATGCCGGGCGACTTGTTCATCAGGGTCAGCTTGATGTCCTCGTCCGGCTGCAGGTCGATGACCAGTCGGTTGGCGACCAGGTCGCCCTGGGCGGCCGGACCGAAGATCGAGTGCGGCAGATCCTTGAACTGGATGACGATATTGGTGCGCCGCTCCGGCAGCCGCTTGCCGGTGCGCAGGAAGAACGGCACCCCGGCCCAGCGCCAGTTGTCGATCTGCAGGTGCATGGCCACGAAGGTCTCGGTGCGGGTCGGCTGGCCCACCTCGTCGGCATAGGCCTTGGCCGCCTCCCCGGCCGCGTTGCCGGCGATATACTGGCCGCGCACCGTATCCTCCCGCACCGTCCCGGCGTGGATGCGGCGCAGGGACTTGAGCACCTTGACCTTCTCGTCGCGCACCCCGTCGGGGTCGAGGTTGATCGGTGGTTCCATGGCCACCAGGCAGAGCAGCTGCAGCATGTGGTTCTGCAGCATGTCCCGCATGGCCCCGAAGGCGTCGTAATAGGGCCAGCGGTCGCCGACGCCCTCAGTCTCGGCCACGGTGATCTGCACATGGTCGATGACCCGGCTGGTCCACAGCGGCTCGAACAGGATGTTGCCGAACCGCAGTGCGATCAGGTTCTGAACCGTGTCCTTGCCCAGATAGTGATCGATGCGGAAGGTCCGCTCCTCCGGGACCACGGCCGCCACGGCGTCGTTGATGACTCTCGAAGAGTCCAGGTCGTGGCCGATCGGCTTTTCCAGCACCAGGCGGGTGGTCTCGCCGGTCAGCCCGGCCGCCTGCAGCGCCTTGCAGACCGGGGCATACAGGCTGGGCGACAGGGCGAAGAAGATGACCAGGGGTCCGGTCTCGCCGATCCGGTCGGCCAGCGCCTTAGCCCCCTCAGGCTTGGTGACATCGGCGGGGCAGTAGTCGAGGCGCTCTGCGAAATGGGTCCAGGCCTCGGCGTCGATGGTCTCGCGCGACACGACGGCCTGGCGGGCGTCCTCGCGGTAGCTGGCCGCGTCACCCTCGGCCCGACCGACCCCGATGATCCGCAAGCCCTCCGGCAGCAGCCCGTCCATGTCCAGGTGACAGAGCGATGGCAGCAGCATCCGCCGGGCCAGATCGCCGCCGCCGCCGAGCAGGACGAGGGTCGGGGATGGATCGGGCATGAGACCTCCGGAAGCTTCGTTCCGTGAGATAACGCCTAAGGCCGCCGATTGTCAGGGCGAAGAGCGCCTATCCGGGCGATTTGCCGGAAAGCGTCAGGCGGCGGCCGCTTCCAGCGTTCCGCCGAGCTTGTCGGCGGCCGCGGCCAGCAGGTCGCGGTCGTCGTGCTGCCAGGGGTGGAAGCCGGGCTTGAAATACATCAGCCACAGCGGCAGCACCTGGCGCAGCAGGCCGGGATAGATGACCAGGTAGCTGAACACCTTGGCCCAGGTAGCCGGGGTGTCGACGCCGTCCTGCTGGAACATGCGCTTCATGTCGGCCAGGCGTCCGCGCAGGAAGCGGGGCGTGATGGTCAGCATGACCCGCGCCCGCAGCGCCCAGCGCTTCCAGCCTGGCAGGTCCTTGGTCACCGCCAGAAAGGTGTCGTAGGCGACCGCCTTGTGCTCGATCTCCTCCATGGCGTGCCAGCGCCAGAGCGCCGCCGTTTCGTCCGGGACGCCGCGGAAGTACCGGGCATTCTTCAGCCAGACATGGGCCAGGATGCCGGTGAAATGCTCGAAGGCCACCGTGGCGGTCAGGTTCAGCACCGGCGGCCGGTCGCGGGTCTGCGACATCCGCTGGTCGAATTCCTTCTGGACCTCGGCCATGTCGTAGCCGCTGTCGGCCATCTGGCGGTTGAAGTGGATGTGTTCGCGGCTGTGCACCGCCTCCTGGGCGATGAAGTCGCCGATCTGGCTCTTCAGCGGCTCAGCCACGTCGTCGCGATAGTGGCGGACACTGCGGATGAAGAAGCTCTCGCCGGCCGGAAAGGTCATCGACAGCGCATTGTAGAAGGCCGTCGGAGCCACCTGACCACCATACCACCAGTGAGCCGGCGCCTGGGCGCGACCGAAGGTCAGGTTGCGTGGGGTGATGGTCAGGTCGGCGGGGGTGGCGCTGGCGGACATGGAGAGCTCCGGAGTGTTGAGTCTCCGTAATCACTATTTATGTCAGCGTCAATTACTATTTATGCATCCATCAACATCAGACGTTGCGGATGGCGTTGAGGGCCCTGGCGACCACGGCGCGGCGCTGGTCGCGGTCTACCCCGAACGCCAGGCCCAGCAGGGCGCCGGCCGAGGCCTCGGCGTAGGCGGTGAAGGTGACCATCAGGGCGATCTCGGCGATCCGCTTGCCGGTCGACTCCCCGGCCCGCTTGCGCCGCTCGTCGATGAAGTCGGTCAGCAGCAATCGCACCGGTTCGATGGTGGCGTTGTCGCCCGAGCGGACCAGCCAGCCGATGACATGGCCCAGGCCGTCGCGGTCGAAGAGGTCGAAAACCCGGTCGACCAGCCGCGCAAAGTCGGCGTCGTTGTGCTCCATCTCCTTGCCGATGGCGCTGATGTTTTCCAGCAACTCGCGAACCAGGTCCTCGGCAACGGCGGCGTGCAGGCCGCTGGCCGAACCGAAATGGTGGCTGAGGTTTGGATAGGTGACGCCGATGGCGTCAGCCACCGCCCGCATGGTCAGCACCGGCTCCCTGCCCTCGACGATCAGCCGCCGCGCGGCGGCCAGGGCCTCTGCCCGCAGGTCGGCGGGGGCTCTGCGGATGCGCTTGGCGGGAGCGGCGGTCATGAGAGTTCTTAAGCCAGTCAGCGCCCAGCAAAAAGCCCCGGAGGTTTCCCGCCGGGGCTCGATGCAGATCAGTGAGGCTTGTGGGCCCTACTTGATGATCTTGGCCACGACGCCGGCGCCGACCGTACGGCCGCCTTCGCGGATGGCGAAGCGCAGGCCCTGGTCCATGGCGATCGGGGTGATCAGCTCGACGTTCAGCTCGGCGTTGTCGCCGGGCATGATCATCTCAACACCTTCCTTCAGGTGGATGATGCCGGTCACGTCCGTCGTGCGGAAGTAGAAC
>JBBRZO010000008.1:0-196947 GCA_038236615.1 Caulobacterales bacterium | reverse complement strand
GTTGTGGTTGCGGCGGCCCATGCGGCCTCGGGTCAGCGGGATGGAACCGGCCCGCAGTTCGATCTGGCTGTCGGGGGTGGCGTTGAGCACGAAGGTGTCGCCGACCTTCAGGTCGATGACCCGCGAAAGCGGCACCTGCTGCTCGTCCAGCACGGCGCGGACTTCCATTTGGGTGGTCCACAGTTCGGTGGCCAAGTGGCTTTCCCAGATGTTGTCGCGGCCGAACTTCTCACCCATGAACTGCTGCAGCAGCATCTTGCGGATGGGTTCCAGCGTCGCATAGGGCAGCAGCAGCTCGATGCGCCCGCCCCGGTCTTCCATGTCGATGCGCAGCTTGACCAGGATGGCCGCATTGGCGGGCCGGGCGATGGCGGCGAAGCGCGGGTTGGTCTCCAGCCGGTCGAGCGTGAAATTGACCGGGGTCAGGGGTTCGAAAGCCTGCTTGGCGTCGGCCAGCACGACCTCGACCATCCGCTGGACCAGCACCCGCTCGATGGTGGTGTAGGGCCGGCCTTCGATACGCATGGCCGCCGTGCCGCGGCGCCCGCCCAGCAGCACGTCGACGATGGAATAGATCAGGTTGGAGTCGACCGTCAGCAGACCGTAGTTGTCCAGCTCCTCGGCCCGGAACACCGACAGGATGGCCGGCAGCGGGATGGAGTTCAGATAGTCGCCGAAGCGGATCGACGAAATGTTGTCGAGGCTGACCTCGACGTTGTCGCTGGTGAAGTTGCGCAGGGAGGTGGTCATCAACCGCACGAGGCGGTCGAAGACAATCTCCAGCATCGGCAGGCGCTCGTAGCTGACGAGCGCCGAGTTGATGATGGCGCGGATGCCGGTGCTGTCACCATCGCCGTCGTCCGACAGGTCGAAGCCCAGCAGGCTGTCGATCTCATCCTGGTTGAGGATGCGCTCGGCGCCCAGCATGCCGTCGCCGCCGTCGTCCAGACCCCACGCGTCGGCGTTGTCCGGGTTCTCGGAGGCCCACTGGGCCATCGCGGCCTGATCTTCGGTCTCATCTGCCATGCGGTAAGCCCCACCGGCGCCCAAACGGGGCGCTAGTGGATCAGCATCTCCTCGATGAGGACGGAATTGATCTTGGCCGGCGCGATCACCAGGTTGACCCGCCGCTGGATCTCCATGCGCAGCTGGTAGCTGCCCTGGCTGCCGTTCAGATCCTCGGGGCGCAGCTCGCGCAGGAAGCTCTGGAACATGTCCTGGATACGCGGGGCGTTGTCGTTGAGCACATCGACCTGGCTTTCGTCGGGCAGCTCCAGGGTCAGCTTCAGCTTCATGAAGGTCGGGCGACCGTCGGCGGACTGCATGTTCACCGTCAGGTCGGGCATGGTGTAGTAGACCACCCCGTCCGGGCCATCGGCGACCTGGGCGGCATTGGGGTCGGGTTTGCCGCCCTCCTTCTTCTCGGCCGTCTTCTTTTTCGGCTTTTCGTTCTTGGCGACCTGTTGGGCTCCGGGCTTGGGTTTGAGCAGTAACATCGCCGCCGTGCCGCCGCCGCCCAGGACCAGAACCGCGACCACGGCGCCGATGATGATCAGCTTCAGCGGCAGCTTCTTCTTGGCCGGAACTTCGCCCTCGGCGCCCTCCTCGACGGGGGCCTCCTCGGCTTCCTTGACCTTGTCCTTGGCCACGCGCGCGATTCCTTAGATTCCTTGGTCTCTCCTCACTGAGCCGCATTGGTTAAGGACCGGTTTTTCTGAAGCCTGAAGTCGCTGCAAATCTCACCCGGCAAACTCCGCCGGGGAGGTCGCGTTAACCAACGTTTTCACTGATTTTATTCAACTTTTGGGTTGGCCCGGACCTTGCACGGGGCTTGGTGCGCGAATTGGCGCAGGTCTTAAGCTGGAGGAGGGTCGAAATGGACAATGCGATGTATGTCGTGCTGTCGCGCCAGATGACCCTGCAGCGCGAGCTGAACATCGTGGCCAACAACCTGGCCAACGCCGACACCGCAGGCTTCAAGGTCGAGGCCCTGCAGGTCAAGACGGATCCCGCCACCCCGGCCCGTATGGCCGACGGTCCCAAATCGCTGAAGTTCGTGCTGGACGACGAGGTCACCCGCGACTTCACCCAGGGCTCGATGCAACAGACCGGCGGCGCCTTCGATCTGGGGATCGACGGACGGGGCTTCTTCAAGATCCAGACCGCCGATGGCGAACGCTACACTCGCGACGGCCGCTTCACCCTCTCGCCGGAAGGCAAGTTGACCACCCAGTCGGGCGACCCGGTGATGGGCGATAGCGGTGAGATCGTATTGGACCCCGCGGCCGGCCCGGTGACCATTTCCACCGACGGCTCGGTCAGCCAGGGCACGGCCAAGGTCGGCAAGGTCGCGGTGGTTGATTTCGCCGACCTCTCGGTCCTGCAGAAATCGGGCGACAACCTGTTGCAGAACACCTCCAACCAGCAGCCCACCACCGCCTCGGCGGCCCGGGTGCGGCAGGGGATGCTGGAGGGCAGCAATGTCAACTCGATCCTGCAGGTCACCCGGCTGATCGAGATCTCACGCAGCTACGAGAGCATGGCCAAGACCATGGACAACGTCACCAGCCTGTCCCGCACCGCCGTCGAGCGGCTGGGGCGGGTGGCTTAGGGCGGAGCGAAAAAGTGGGAACCGGTTTTTCGCACCAATTCCGCCCTAACACTTTAGAATCGATCACGTTTTTCGAGATTGAACTCGTTCAATCTCGACGTGATCTAGGGGAGTAGATCGAAATGCAGGCGCTTCGCACAGCCGCCACCGGCATGGCTGCCCAGCAGCTGAACGTCGAGGTCATCTCGAACAACATCGCCAACATGAACACCGTCGGCTTCAAGCGCCAACGGGCGGAGTTCCAGGATCTGCTCTACCAGACCCTCGAACGGGCCGGGGCGCAGTCGTCGGACCAAGGGACGGTGGTGCCGACCGGCGTGCAGATCGGCGGCGGCGTCAAGGCGGGCAGCACCTATCGCATCACCACACAGGGCAGCATGGCCCAGACCGGTAACCGCTACGACCTTGGCATCGAGGGGCGCGGCTACCTTCAGGTGCTGATGCCCTCGGGCGAGACCGCCTATACCCGGGCCGGCAATCTGTCGGTCAACGACCAGGGCCAGATGGTCACCGAGGACGGCTATCTGCTCCAGCCGGCCATCACCATTCCCAGCGACGCCACCGACGTCACCATCTCCAAGACCGGCCAGGTCCAGGTGACCACGTCCGGCAGCCCGACGCCGGCCGTGGCAGGCCAGATCGAACTGGCCAGCTTCATCAACGAGGCGGGCCTGGAGGCCATGGGCGACAACCTGTTCATGGAGAGCGGCGCGTCAGGCCAGGCCGTCACCGGCAACCCCGGCTCGACCGGATTCGGCACGCTGCTGCAGGGCTATACCGAAGCCTCCAACGTCGATGCGGTCAGCGAAATCACCGCCCTGATCATCGCCCAGCGGGCTTACGAGATGAATTCCAAGGTCATCACGACGGCCGACGACATGCTGCAGGCCGCCGCTCAGGTGAAGACATAAGCTCATGCGCCGCTTCCTGACGGTCCTCGCGCTCCTCGCCATCGCCTCCCCGGCTTTCGCCGGCGCGGTGACCCTGAAAGCCGACATCGCCGACTCCGACGGCAGGGTCACCCTGGGCGAACTGTTCGACGGCGCCGGCAGCGCCTCGGGCGTGGTGGTCGCCACCCGCCAGGGGCCCAGCGTGGTGCTGGACGCCGCCGCCGTGCAAGCCTTCGCCGCACGCTCGGGCCTCACCTGGAGCAACCCCCAGGGACTGCGCCGCATCGTGGTGCGGGGCGGCGACGCCTCAACCGCTTCTGCGCCGACGGCGGCCAAGGGTAATGTCGACATCCTGGTCTATGCCCGCAGCCTGTCGGCCGGCGAAATCGTCCAGCCCACCGACATGATCTGGGCCAAGGCCGCAGCACCTCCCGCCGACGCCCCCCGCGACAGCGACGTCGTCATCGGCATGGCGGCCAAGCGGCCCCTGCGCGAGGGCGCGCCGGTCTCGCTGCGCGACGTCTCGGCGCCGATTGTTATCAAGGCCGGCGAGGACGTCGCCGTGACCTGGAGCGACGGGGGCATGACCCTGCTGCTGCAGGCCAAGGCCCAGACCAGCGCCGCCGTTGGCGAGAGCTTCAACGTCATCAATCCCGCCTCGAAAAAAGTCATCGAGGCGGTCGCGACCGGACCCGGCGAAGCCGTGGTCGGCCCTGAGGCGCAACGGCTGAAGGCCGCCCGCTCCTCGCTCGTCGCATCCCGTTAGGATCTGTTTCCATGCGCAACGCGCTCCCCTCATCATATTTAGCCCTGCCTCTGGCCCTGATCCTCTCCCTTCCTCTGGTCGCCTGCGCGGGCGTGTCGGAGGCCGCCAAGGGTCCGCAGATGAGCCCGCCCAGCTATCCCGCCGTGCTGGCAGGCCCCGCCCAATTGCCGCCGGAGGGCCTGCAGCCGCCCCCGCCGCCGCAGGGCACGGCCAACAGCCTGTGGCAGGCCGGCTCGCGCTCCTTCTTTCGCGACCAGCGGGCCGGTCATGTCGGCGACATCCTGACCATCCTGATCAGCATCGACGACAGCGCCCAGACCAAGAACACCACCGCCACCTCGCGCACCGCCGGCATGAAGGCGGGCGTGCCGCACTTCCTGGGTCTGGAGACTCTCCTCGGCAAGGTGTTGCCGGGGGCGTTCGACCCCTCCGCCATGGTCGATACCGCCTCGTCCAGCTCCAGCGCCGGAGCCGGGGCGGTGACCCGCGCCGAGAAGATCAACCTGACCATCGCCGCCATCGTCACTGGGGTGCTGCCCAACGGCAACCTGATCATCCAGGGCACTCAGGAGGTGAAAACCAACAACGAGGTCCGCCAACTGACCGTCACCGGCATTGTCCGCCCCGAGGACATCAGCGCCGCCAACACCATCAGCCACACCCAGATTGCCGAGGCCCGCATCTATTACGGCGGCCGGGGCGATGTGAGCCGGGTCCAGAAGACCCCACCCGTCCAGTCGATCGTGGAGAAATACTCCCCGTTCTGACGACCTGAGGTGATGCAGCGGGGACACGCGCTGCCTTGTCCAGCGCCAGTCGCTGGCTGACCCGGCAACTCTTGCCCCCCGCCGGCGTTCTCCCATCCAAGGAGGCGCCCATGTTTCGCCTGTTCTCGTTCCCGATCCTGTTCGCCATGCTGGGCATGACGCTCGGCAGCTGCGCCACCCAGCCGGTAGCGTCCGGCGGCTTCGCCTGGAACTACCAGCAGAACGACGGTGAGGGCGCCAAGCTGGCCTATGGCGCGCCGCAATCCGATGCGGTGCTGCTGATGATGAGCTGCAAGCCCGACAGCAACCGGGTCCAGGTCTCGATGCTGGGCGGTTCGGAGCGCGAGGGTGTGGTCCTGGCCTCGAACGGCGCCAAGGACAGCTTCGGCGGTCAGGTGCAGAACGATCCCATGGGCGGCGGCCAGGTCGTCCTGGTCGAGGTCCCGGCAAACGCCCCCAGCCTCGCCCAATTCGCCAAGACCGGCGAACTGACCCTCATCGATCGTGGCCGGTCGGTGCAGCTTTCGGCTCAGGGCGGCGAAAAAGCCGGAGTCAGTCAGTTCTTCGCGGACTGCCGGGCCTAGAGCGCATTCCGAAAAGTGGGAACCGGTTTTCGGAATAGATGCGCGTCAAACCAAAAACCTAGAGCGGGCGATCTGATCGCCCGCTCTAGACCCTATTCTGGATAACGATGATACAAGGGCGGGATGAAACCCGCCCTTCTCGTTTCCGCCCTCGCCCTTCTTGTTGCGACTCCCGTGCTGGCCGATCCAGGCGCAGCCCCCAGCGCGGAAACGCAGTGGACCCTGACGGTAAAGGGCGACGGGGCCATTCTGACCTACGCCATCCCAGACAGTGATGACGCCGGCCCCGGATTCAGCTGCCCGGGCGGCGGTGACGTGGACGTCTACTTCTTCGTCACCCACCGCGAGGCGGTGAAGCAGGACGACGCCGGCCGCTGGGTCGACGCCAAGGGCGAGGCCGGCCCCTGGACCACCAAGCTGACCCTCACGTCGGGCAAGGTTACCGAGACCATCACCGCCGATGTCGACGCCGACGAGATGAACGGCGGCTCCAGCCTGGTGACCCGCATTTCGACCCAGTCGCCGACCCTGCAGGCCTTCGGCCAGACCGGCAAGATTTCCATGCAGGCCTACGGCGAGACCTCGACCAACCCTCCCGCCCCCCGCGGTCTGGCCCGGCGCTTCGTGTCGCTTTGCTCAAAATAGCGCTGCCGCTGACGATACTGCTGTCCGCCTGCGCGCCCCGAGCCCCGATTGGGCCTGTGGAGCCGTCGATCGAGGCCGCCCAAAGCGCCGAAGTCGAGAGCGAGACGGGCTTTAACTGGTATCTCAACGACGCCCAGGGCGTGGTGTCGCTGAGCTACATGATCGCCGAGACCGATAACGTGCCGATGGACCTGGAATGCGCCGCGGGATCCGGCCGGGTGAAGATCTCGATCCTGGCGGCCAGCGCCGCCCCTCGCGTCATCAGGCTCAAGGCAGGACCCGACGAGATCGCGCTCAAGGCCGGAACCGAATCGGACCCGACCACGGACGAATTCCTGTTCCTGACCGCCGAGGTCGCGGCCGGCGCGCCGGTCCTGCGGCGGTTCCGCGACAGCGGCCAGATCGAACTGCAGGTCGGGTTGGACAACGGCCCGCTGGCGGCCACGCGCGACGCCCCCAGGCGGATCAAGGCCTTCTTCGACCGATGCGGCAACGGGTTGAGAGCTCCGTTGAGCTAGGGCAGCCCCCGGAAGTCTTCTACCGAACGCACCCGCCGTGCGGTCCGGGCTTCCTGCATATTCATCTCAAGAACGACCCAGTTGGGCAGCAGCACGGCGACACTGAAAGCCGCGACCCCGACCAGCAGGTTCGTATCCAGGGACAGGTGCAAGAGGCGGACGATTGAGGCGCGCGCGACCACGAATACGTCCAGCGCCAACACCACGGCGATGGTCATCAACGGGGCGACATTGTCGACCGTCCACAGGCGGACACGCGTCATTCTGGTCCCTTCGCAGGCCTAACCAGACCTTAACAGCAGGGATCGGGCCAGATTTACGTGGCGCCTGTCCGGGCGGCGAACCGCTCACACTTCGCCTGACAGGCGCTAAGCGCGCCGTCCGGCGGCGCTGACATTGTCCATGCCGAGCGCCGACAGCGCTCCGGCCACGATGCCTTCGGCGTCCAGACCTGCCTGAGCGTACATGACCTCAGGCTTGTCCTGGTCCTGGAAGACGTCCGGCAGCACCAGGGTGCGGACCTTCAAGCCTCGGTCCAGCGCGCCGTGCGTGGCCAGGGCCTGCAGGACGAAGGCGCCGAAGCCGCCCATCGCCCCTTCCTCGACCGTGATCAGCGCCTCGTGCTCACGGGCCAGACGCAGCAGCAGGTCGATATCGAGCGGCTTGGCGAAGCGGGCGTCGGCGACCGTTGCGGAAAGACCGCGCGCGGCCAGCAGGTCGGCGGCCTTCAGGCTCTCACCCAGGCGCGTGCCGAACGAGACGATGGCGACCGACGTGCCCTCGCGGACGATGCGGCCCTTGCCGATCTCCAGCACCTCGGCGATGTCGGGCATCTCCAGGCCCAGGCCCTCGCCTCGCGGATAGCGGAAGCAGCTGGGACGGTCATCGATGGCGGCCGAGGTGGCGACCATGCGGGCCAGTTCGACCTCGTCGGCGGCGGCCATCACCACCATGCCCGGCAACGCGCCCATGAAGCCGACATCAAAGCTGCCCGCGTGGGTGGGCCCGTCGGCGCCGACCAGGCCGGCCCGGTCGATGGCGAAGCGGACCGGCAGGCGCTGGATGGCCACGTCATGGACGACCTGGTCGTAGCCGCGTTGCAGGAAGGTCGAATAGATGGCCGCGAAGGGCTTCATGCCATCGGCGGCCATGCCGGCCGCGAAGGTCACCGCATGCTGCTCAGCGATGCCGACATCGAACATGCGATTGGGAAATTCCTTGGCGAAGATGTCCAGGCCTGTGCCCGAGGGCATGGCGGCGGTCACGGCAACGATGCGGTCGTCGTTCCGGGCCTGCTTGACCAGTTCCTGCGCGAAGATCTTGGTGTAGCCGGGAGGACCGGCGGCGGCCTTGACCTGCTGGCCGGTGACCACGTCGAATTTGACCACGCCATGGTATTTGTCGGCGGCGTTCTCGGCGGGAGCATAGCCCTTGCCCTTCTGAGTCACCACGTGAACCAGTACGGGCTTGCCACTGAAATCGCGGACGTTTTCCAGCACCGGCACCAGGGCGTCCAGGTCATGACCGTCGATCGGCCCGACGTAATAGAAGCCCAGTTCCTCGAACAGAGTGCCGCCGGTGACCATGCCGCGGGCGTATTCCTCGGCCTTGCGGGCGGCCTTGGCCAGCGGCTTGGGCAGAGCCCCGGCCATCTGCTTGCCCAGCTTGCGCAGTGAAGTGTAGCCGGCGCTGGAGACCAGGCGCGCCATGTAGGCGCTCATCCCGCCGACCGGCGGGGCGATGGACATGTCGTTGTCGTTGAGGATGACGATCAGCTGCTTGGTGGTCTCGTCGGCCTTGTTCATGGCCTCGTAGGCCATGCCCGCGCTCATCGACCCATCGCCGATCACGGCGATGACTTTATTCGTCTCGCCCTTGGCGTCGCGCGCGGCGCAGAAGCCCAGCGCCGCCGAGATCGAGGTCGCCGCGTGAGCCGCCCCGAAGGCGTCGTAAGGGCTCTCGGCCCGCTTGGTGAACCCTGAGAGGCCGCCGCCCTGACGCAGGGTGCGGATACGGTCTCGGCGACCGGTAAGGATCTTGTGCGGATAGGCCTGGTGGCCGACGTCCCAGATGACAATGTCCTTGGGCGTCTCGAACACGTGATGCAGGGCGACGGTCAATTCGACCACCCCAAGGCCGGCCCCGAGGTGTCCGCCCGTCACCGAAACGGCGTTGATCGTCTCGGCCCGGACTTCGGCGGCCAGCTGTTTCAGCTCTTCGACATTGAAACCACGGGTGTCGGCCGGCGAGGCGACCTTGTCGAGGAGCGGAGTCTGAGACGTCATGAATTGACCGTGTGAGTCTGAATTTACAAAGGAAGCGCGGTTAGCTGCGCCGGTCCAGCACCAAATCGACGCTGGCTCGGAGGAAGTCGGCGCGCTCGCCGAACGGATCGAGATGGGCGCGGGTCTGGTCAGCCAGCAGGCGGACCCGCTCCTTGGCCGCGTCCAGCCCCAGCAGGGTAACATAATTGGCCTTGCCCTTGGCCACGTCCTTGGATCCGGCGGCCTTGCCCAGCACCTCGGGATCGCCCTCGGCGTCGAGCACGTCGTCGACGATCTGATAGGCCAGGCCCAGGTCCTGGGCGAAGGCCATCAGGGCGTGGCGCTCGCCGTCCTGGGCGTGGGCCAGGACCAGGGGAATTTCGAAGGCATAGGCGATCAGGGCGCCGGTCTTCAGCCGCTGCATGCGGGCCACGGCCCCCAGGTCGTCACGCACGCCGATCAGGTCGATCATCTGACCGCCGGCCATGCCGGCCGCGCCCGAGGCGATGGCCAGCTTGCGGATCAGCTCGGCGCGAATGTTGCCGTCGGCGTTGGTGTCCGGATGGGCCAGGATCTCAAAGGCGGCCGACTGCAAGGCGTCGCCGGCCAGGACGGCGGTGGCCTCGTCATACTGGCGATGCACGGTCGGCCGCCCGCGGCGCACGTCGTCGTCGTCCATGCAGGGGAGATCGTCGTGCACCAGGCTGTAGGCGTGGATGCACTCCAGAGCGCAGGCGGCTCGCAGGACCGGACGCTCGGGCAGGTCGAACATCTTGCCGGTCTCGATGGCGAAGAAGGGCCGCAGCCGCTTGCCCGGTCCCAGGGCCGCATAGCGCATGGCCTCGGTCAGCCGTGATTCGGGCCCGTCGGCGCGCGGCAGCAGGGCGTCCAGGGCGACGGTCACCAGGTCGGCGGCTTCGGCGATCCGTTGCGCCAGGCTTTCGCTCCCCAAGCCATTTTCTGAGGCCATCAATTGAACTCGGCCGGTTCCGCGCCCGTCGGGCCGCCCTGGCCAAGCACGACCTTTTCGACCCGCAGGCGAGCCGCTTCCAGCCGCTTCTCGCAATGGGATTTCAGGGCCGCACCGCGTTCATAGATGCCGATCGATTCTTCCAGCGGAGTCTGGCCAGACTCCAGGCGCTGGACGATGCGTTCCAGCTCACCCAGGGCTTCCTCGAAGCTGAGATTGGCGATATCGGCAGGTTGCGTCATTGGGCCCTCAAAGTTGTCGACACCCTAGTGGCCGGGCGCCGCCGGGGCAACGGCGGAGGAAGCGGATGGATCGGGCGAAAGCCGCACAGGACCGCATAGAAGTCGAGCTTCACCCGCACAATCCGCACTGGGCGGACATGGCGCGGGCCGAGGCGCTGCGGCTGAAGCGCGCGCTCGGCGATAACTTGCTGGTCGTCCACCACATCGGCTCAACCGCCATCCCCGGCATCGCGGCCAAGCCCGTCATCGACCTTATGCCGGTGGTGGCCAGCCTGGCGGCGCTGGATGCATCCCGCGAGGCGGTGGAGGCGCTTGGCTTCGTCTGGCGCGGCGAATTCGGGCTGGCGGGACGGCGCTATTGCGTGCTGTCCGACGAAACCGGCCGGCGCCTTGTCCAGGCCCACTGCTACCAGGCCGACTCGCCGGAGATCGAACGCCACCTGGTCTATCGCGACTACATGCGCACACATCCCGATCAGGCAGCCGGCTATGAGGCCGAGAAACGGCGGGCCGCGGCGATGCATCCCAATGACAGCCTGGCCTACAACGGCGCGAAATCGGACTGGATCCAGGCGGCGGAGAAGCGCGCGGCGGCGTGGCGGGCATCAGGGCTCGCCTAGGACTCAGCCCCGCTTGAACGTCCGCGCCCGCCAGTACTTGAAGCCCTGGTCCTCGACGCACCGCCAGCCCTGCCGCTTCAGCGACTCGCCGATCATGGTGTTGAAGAATCCGTGCGCCACGACCAGCACATCCTGCCCCCCGGCTGCCATGTCCGCCAGCATGCGGGCGGCGGAGTCGGCGCGGGCCTGGGCCTCGGCGCGGCTTTCCTGGCCCTGGTGATTGTCGAAGAACCACCACCAGAACCGCGACCAGAAGCCCCACATGCGAGGCGACAGCTTGATCCATTTGGGCCAGGGCGGCGGCGGCAACGGCGCCTCGATAAACAGCGGGTCCTGGGC
This sequence comes from Caulobacterales bacterium, assembly GCA_038236615.1. GTDB lineage: Bacteria > Pseudomonadota > Alphaproteobacteria > Caulobacterales > Caulobacteraceae > Caulobacter. The sequence continues at coordinate 185,731 of JBBRZO010000008.1, read as the reverse complement.
GAAGGCCTTACCGGCCGTACAGGCCGCGGCGGTTTCCACCGAGCGCGGGCGCGTCGAAGCAATCACCGCCCCGGCCTTAGCGGCGACGGCCTTCAGGCAGTCGGGCGCGGCTTGGCCGCCGCGCAGGCCTTTGGTCTCATAGAGATTCCACCACTGGCGATAGCCCTCGGCGGTGAGCCGGGTCTTGCGCGACAGATCGGGTTCGCCATGGCGCGCCAGAACGACCGCGCCCACACGGGTGGCGGCGGTGGCGGCAATGGCATGGTCGGCGGTCAATACGTCAGCCATGAATCCAGGTCTGTGGCGGCGAGTCGGAACCGGCTCGCCATTCCCCTTATACCCCTTGCAACGCCCGCACATGCGCTGTGGCCGATTGGCCCAGCGCCATTAAGTCGTATCCACCCTCAAGCGATGACACAATACGCCCTCGCGCACGTGTGTTCGCCACCGAGACAATCGCCCTTGTCGCCCAGGCGAAATCCTCGGCCTCCAGCGACTGACTGGCCAGCGGATCGGCGACATGGGCGTCGAATCCGGCCGAGATGAGAATCAGGTCCGGCTCGAAGGCGTCGACCTGGCTCATCAGCCCCTCGAACACCTTTCGCCAGCGTTCGCGAGGCGCATGCGGGCCGACCACGCCGTTGACGATATTGCCGACGCCTGTCTCCGAGGCGTCGCCCGTGCCCGGATAGAGCGGCCGCTGGTGGATCGAGGCGAAGAACACCGATGGGTCGGTCTCGAAAGCCGCCTGGGTTCCGTTGCCGTGGTGGACGTCGAAATCCACCACCGCCACGCGCGCCAGGCCCGCCGACTGCGCCACGCGGGCGGCAATGGCGACGTTGGAGAAGACGCAGAAGCCCATCGCCCGGTCGGGCTCGGCATGGTGGCCGGGCGGTCGCACGGCGCAAAAGGCTCGTTCGGTCTGGCCTGCCGCCACCGCCCGCACGGCGGCGATGGTCGCGCCGGCGGCCCGGAGCGCGGCCTTGACGCTGCCGCTTGAGAGAAAGGTGTCGGGGTCCAGCTTGACCCGGCCCGAAACCGGCGAGGCGGCCAGCATGGCGTCGACATAGGCCTGCGGATGCACCCGCCCCAGGTCCGCCAGCTCGGCCAGTGGCGCTTCCAGCGTCTCAAGGTCGAGGGCGTCGGCGTCGTTCAGCGCGTCAAGCACCGCGCCAAGCCGCTGCGAGCGCTCGGCATGACCCTCCGGCGGGTGGTGGTCGAACATGTCCGGATGCGTGTAGAGGGCAAGGCTCATGGACCAATTCTAGCCGCACGAAACGATGACCGCACCTGTGATCCGCAGAGCCCTGCCCGCCGACGCGCCCGCGCTCGCCGCCATCGGCGCCGAAACCTTCCGCGAGACCTTCGCCCACCTCTATCCGCCCGAGGACCTCGCCCAGTTCCTGGGCGACGCCTACGCCCTGGAAAAGACCCGCAGCGACCTTGCCGATCCGCGCAAGGCCCTGTGGATCGTCGAGAGGGACGGCGAGGTGGTTGGTCACGCCCTGGCCGGTCCATGCGAATTGCCGCACCCCGAAGTCACACCGGACTGCGGCGAGCTGAAGCGCATCTACGTCCTCAAGAAGCTCCAGGGCGACGGGACCGGAACCCGGCTGATGCACGAAGTCCTGGCTTGGCTGGAGAAGGACGGCCCGCGCCGGCTGTGGATCGGCGTCTGGTCGGAAAACCACGGCGCCCAGAAGCTCTATGGCCGCTACGGCTTCGAAAAGGTCGGGGAATACGAGTTCCCGGTGGGCCAGGTGCGCGACCGCGAGTTCATCCTGCGGCGGGGATGACACTGGACAGCCCGGCTCGCAGCCGCCATCCTTCGACTTCAAACGATTGTTCGAAGCTCCAATTCGAAGCCTAAGGCGCTCCACCCATGTTCATGCGCTTCTTTTCCGAACTGCGTCAGGCCAAGGTGCCGGTGACGCTGAAGGAATACTTGGTCCTGATGGAGGCCATGGACAAGGACGTCATCGACCGCAAGGTCGAGGACTTCTACTACCTGTCGCGCTCCACCCTGGTGAAGGACGAGAAGAACCTCGACAAGTTCGACCGCGTGTTCGGCCATGTCTTCAAGGGGCTGGAAAGCGTCGGCGACGGCATGACCAGCGAGATTCCGGCCGAGTGGCTGAAAGCCCTGACCGAGAAGTTCCTGACCGACGAGGAGAAGGCGCAGATCGAGGCCATGGGCGGCTTCGACAAGCTGATGGAGATGCTGCAGGAGCGCCTCAAGGAGCAGAAGAAGCGCCACGAGGGCGGCTCCAAGATGATCGGCACCGGCGGCACCAGCCCCTTCGGCGCCAACGGCTACAACCCCGAAGGCGTGCGCATCGGCCAGGACAAGGGCCGCCACGGCAAGGCGGTCAAGGTCTGGGACAAGCGCGAATACAAGAACCTGGACGACAGCGTCGAGCTGGGCACCCGCAACATCAAGGTCGCCCTGCGCCGGCTGCGAAAGTTCGCCCGCGAAGGCGCGCCGGACGAGCTGGATCTGGACGGCACCATCAAGGGGACTAGCCGCAAGGGCTATCTCGACATCGTAATGCGGCCCGAGCGGCGCAACAAGATCAAGGTGCTGATCTTCTTCGACATCGGCGGCTCGATGGACAGCCACATCAAGCTCTGCGAGGAGCTGTTCAGCGCGGCCCGCACCGAGTTCAAGAACCTGGAGTTCTTCTACTTCCACAACTGCCTCTATGAGAGCGTGTGGAAGGACAATCGGCGCCGACACACCGAAAAGCTCAACACCTGGGACGTGCTCCACAAGTACCCGCACGACTACAAGGTCATCTTCGTGGGCGACGCGACGATGAGCCCCTACGAGATCACCTATCCGGGCGGCTCGGTGGAGCACTGGAACGAAGAGCCGGGCGCCATCTGGATGGACCGGGTCATCGACATCTACGAAAGCGCCATCTGGCTGAACCCAACGCCCGAACGCCACTGGGACTACACCCAGTCGATCGGGGTGATGAAGCAGCTGATGAACGAGCGGATGTATCCACTGACCATCGAAGGGCTGGACAAGGCGATGCGGGAGTTGGTGCGGTAGGGGCCTGCCCTTTCCGCTTGCAACCCCCGCGCATTCCCGCAAACCTCCCGACTCTTCAGTAGCCGGGGGAATATCCAATGAGTGCAATGACCTGGACCATCATCCTGGTGGTCGGCATGGCCGCCGCGGGTGTGGCGGTCGCGGCGATCGTTTCGACGATCTTCCAGGGTGGCCGCAGCGGCCTCATCGGCCTGGGGGTGCTGTTCGGGCTGGCCGGCGGGGCCGGCGGATGGTGGCTGGACCAGCACAGCCTGCAGCCCGGCCTGGCCTTCCAGGCGAAGGCCAAGGCCGCCGACGCCTCGCCGGACGTGGTGGCGCTGAAGCGATATTATCCTGATGAATACGCCGCCATGCAGCGTTCGCTCGCGGCGGCCAAGGACGACCACACGGGCGCGGCCGGGGCGCTTTATCTGATCCGCCTGCAGGTGCGGAGCGTGATCACCCGGCAGTTCCCGCTGGGCGCCGACAAGCAGCTCGTCGCCCTGATGACCCTGCAGCGCGACGAGGCCAAGGCGCTGGCGGCCAAGAACCCGGCCTATTGTACGGAATATTTCAACGGCGGGCGCCTGTCGTTCGACCCGGGCGAGGTACTGCCGGCCGACCTCCTGCAGCGCGACGCGGCGGTGGCGGGCGACCTGTTGCAACAGACCGCGATGGCCCCGGCCAAGAACGCCGCCGGGGCGGAGCAGCGCGACCTCAGCTACGCCAGCCGCTTCAAGCTCTATGAGCAGAACACGGTCCGGGACGCGGTGATCGGCAAGGCGCAGAGCCAGTTCTCGACGGACGATCAGAAGAGCATCAATCTGATGGTTCGTCGCAAGGCCAGCCTGCGCGATCAGCCGGCGCTGGCGGCGCTGATGTGCAAATACAAGACGGCCCTTCTGGAAGAGAACCTGAAGCTGCCCGAACCCCAGGCGGCCATGGTTTATCGCATGAACCAGGGCTTCTTCTTCTAGAGCTCTATCCTCAGCGCGGCGGGTGGACGCCGTGGGTCAAACAAGCGTTCAACCGCGCTTGCGCAAACCGTCCAAGCCCGTAATGCTCCGTGTTTCGTAACGGAAGGTCCTGATCAAGTGAGTTCGATGGAAGACGGCGGCGCGCCCGATGTGGCGCCCCCTGAAGTCGAGGCCGCGACCAAGAACCTGGTGTTCAACGCCGCCGAGCGGTTGTTCGCCCTGCACGGGTTCCAGAACGTCTCGGTGCGCGACATCACGGCCGAGGCGCAGGTCAATCTGGCCAGCGTCAACTATCACTTCGGCTCCAAGGACGCTTTGCTGTTCGAGATCTTCCGCCGGCGCACGGCCGAGCTGAACCGCGAGCGGGCCCGCATGCTGCACGAGGCCAACGACCGCCACGGCGGCGCGCCGCCGGTGCGCGAGATCCTGACCGCCCTGATGGCCCCGCCCCTGCGCTGGCTGGCCCCGGCCAACGACCGGCGCATCTCGTTGCAGTTCCTGATCCGGGCCCGTAGCGAGGGCACCGAGGAAATCCGCCAGTCGCTGTCGACCGACGTCTCGCACCTGCGCCGCTTCGCCGACGCCCTGATCGCCGCCAGCCCGGCCCTCCCCCGCGAGGAGGTCTATTGGCGGCTGCATTTCGTGCTGGGCATGATCCACCAGAACCGCTTCGCCGAGCTGGACCGTCTGAACGTGTTGAGCGAAGGCGCGACTCACGAGGACGACGTCGACGGCCTGTTGGCCAGGATGGTCGACTTCGCCGAGGCGGGGTTCACCCGCTAGATCACCCGCACCCTGGCCGGCCCCGCCACCAACCGACCGATGCTCCGCGCCGGGAAGCCGGCCGCACGGGCCCTGGCCAGGACCAGAGGCGCTCCCTCAGGCGCGACCGAGACCAGAAGGCCGCCGCTGGTCTGGGGGTCGGTCAGCAGATCGCGCCGCCAGTCGGGCAGGCCCGCGGGCAAGTCCACCGAGGCGCCGTAGCTGTCCCAGTTGCGCCCAGAAGCGCCGGTCCTCACCCCTTCCCGCGCCAGGTCCAACACCCCGTCGATCAACGGAACGGCGTCGGCCTCGATCTCGGCGGTCAGGCCGGCGCCCCGCGCCATCTCCAGGGTGTGGCCCAGCAGGCCAAAGCCGGTGACGTCGGTGATGGCGTGGACATGCGGGTTGAGGGCCAGGTCCGGGCCGATGCGGTTGAGCTTGGTGGTCGTCTCGATCAGGGCCGCGTAGCCGGCGGCGTCCAGCTTCTCCTGCTTGAAGGCGGCGCTCAGCACCCCGACCCCGACCGCCTTGGTCAGAATCAGCACGTCCTCGGCCTGGCCGCCGCTGTTCTTCTTCAGCCGCTTGGGGTCGACCAGGCCCAGGGCCACCAGGCCGTAGATCGGCTCGACGCTGTCGATGGAATGGCCGCCGGCCACCGGGATGCCGGCCTGGGCGCAGATCTCGGCGCCGCCGGCCAGGATGGCGCCGATGGTCTCAGGGCTCAGTTTACCCACCGGCATGCCGACGATGGCCAGAGCCAGGATCGGTTTGCCGCCCATGGCGTAGACGTCCGACAGCGCGTTGGTCGCGGCGATGCGGCCAAAGTCGCGGGGGTCATCGACGACAGGCATGAAGAAGTCGGTGGTCGCCACCAGGGCCTGGTCGTTGGACAGACGCCAGACGGCGGCGTCGTCGCTGGTCTCGGTCCCGACCAGCAGGTCGGGGAAGACCCCGGCCGCAGGCATCCGGGCCAGAATGTCGCTCAGCACCCCCGGCGCCAGCTTACAGCCGCAGCCGCCACCATGGGCCAGGGAGGTCAGACGAGGCTCGGTCGTCATGGCTCGTGAGTCTCTTTCGCGAAAACGCCTGTATAGCAGGACGCATGATGCGCTTTGTCGAGGCTTTCGAGGACCTGTCCGCCGACCGCTATGATGTGGTGATCGATGTGCGCAGTCCGGGCGAGTTCGATGAGGACCACCTGCCCGGCGCCATCAACCTGCCGGTGCTCGACAACGAGGAGCGGGCGACAGTCGGGACCATCTATGTCCAGGAGAGCGCCTTCAAGGCCAAGCGGGTCGGCGCGGCGCTGGTCGCCCGCAACATCGCCCGGCATCTGGAGGGCGCCCTGGCCGACCGGCCCAAGGGCTTTCACCCGCTGATCTATTGCTGGCGGGGCGGCTCGCGCTCGAACGCCATGGCCACCATCCTTAGCCAGGTCGGCTGGCGGGTCAGCGTGGTCAAGGGCGGCTACCAGACCTATCGGCGGGCGGTGAAGGCCAGGCTCTATGACCAGCCCTGTCCGCTGAAATTGGTCCTGCTGGATGGGAACACCGGCTCGGGCAAGACCGCGATCCTGGGCCGGCTGGCGGCGCGCGGCGTGCAGGTGCTGGACCTGGAAGGCCTGGCCGGACACCGCGGCTCGCTGTTCGGCGCCGTGCCGGGGCAACCGCAGCCGGCGCAGAAACTGTTCGAGTCCCGGCTACTGACGGCCCTGGCGGCGCTGGACCCCGCCCGCCCCGTGGTGGTCGAAGCCGAGTCCAGTCGCATTGGCGAACGCTTCCTGCCCCCTGCCCTGTGGGACGCCATGCGGGCCGCGTCGGTGATCGAGCTGAAGGTCCCGCGCGAGGCCCGGGTGGACTATCTGCTCACCGCCTACCGCGACATCGTCGAAAACCCCGCCACGCTGGAGGCGGCCATCGCGCGGCTGCCGGTGCATCCCGGCCGCAAGCAGGTCGCGGGCTGGCAGGAACTGGCGGACGCGGGCGATTTCGCAGCCCTGGCCGACGGGCTGATCGAACACCACTACGACCCGGCCTACGGGCGGATGCGGAAGAAGTCCGAACAGGTGGTGATCGGCGTGGTGGAGGCCGCGACGCTGGATGAGGCGGGGCAGGACGCGGCGGCGGATCAGATCGCGCGGCTGATCAGCGGATAACCCGGGCCCCCTTGCCCTTCATCACGGCCTCGACCTCGCTGACGTTGACCATCGAGGTGTCGCCCGGCGTGGTCATGGCCAGCGCCCCGTGGGCCGCGCCGTATTCCACGGCCGCCTGGGGCCCCTTCCCTTCCAGGAAGCCATAGGCCAGGCCCGAGGCGAAGCCGTCGCCGCCGCCGACCCGATCAAAAATCTCCAGGTTCTCGCGCAGGGTCGAATGGTAGAACTCGCCGCCGGCATAGAGGATGGCCGACCAGTCGTTGAAGGTCGCCGTGCGGGCGTTGCGCAGCGTCGTGGCGGCGACCTTGAAGTTGGGGAATTGGGCGACCGCCGTCTTGATCATGGTCTTGAAGTTGGCGGGGTCGATGGCGCTGATGTGCTCGTCCAGCCCCTCGACCTCGAAGCCGAGGCAGGCGGTGAAGTCCTCCTCGTTGCCGATCATCACGTCGACATGCTGGGCGATCGTTCGGTTGACTTGCTGGGCGCCGGGCTTGCCGCCCTGACTCTTCCACAGGCTGGCGCGGTAGTTGAGGTCATAGGAGACGATGGTCCCGTACCTGTGGGCCGCCTCGACCGCCTCGATCACCGCCTCGGCGGTGTTGCTGGCCAGGGCCGCGAAGATGCCGCCGGTGTGGAACCAGCGCACCCCTTCTTCGCCAAACAGCCTGTCCCAGTTGAACTCGCCGGGGCGGATCTGGGAGGCGGCGCTGTTGGCTCGATCGGAACAACCGAGCGCGGCGCGGATGCCGAAACCCTTCTCGGTAAAGTTCAGCCCCACCCGGGTATTGCGCCCGATGCCGTCGAACTCACGCCAGAGCAGGTGGGAGGTGTCGACCCCGCCCTGCATCATCAGGTCCTCGACCAGCCAGCCCAGGTCGTTGGCCGGCAGGGCGGTGACGGCGGTGGAGCGCTTGCCCCAGGTCTTGCGCATGGCCCGGGCGACATTGTACTCGCCGCCGCCCTCCCAGACCTGGAACGAGCGGGCGTTGCGCACCCGGCCATGGCCAGGATCGAACCTCAGCATCACCTCGCCGAAGCTGGCGCAGTCCCAGCGGCAGTCGCTGGCGGGGCGGATGTCGAGGATCTTGTCGGTCACGTCTATTTCCCGCGAATGGCCCTGATCAGGGCGACGGTCTCGCGGACCCGCTGCTCGATGCCGGCATAGTCGCCGGCGTCCAGCAGGTCCTGGCTGATAAGCTTGCTGCCGATACCGGCGGCGACGATGCCCGCGCCGAACCAGCTCTTCAGCGAAGCCTCGGTCGGATCGACCCCGCCGGTGGGCATGATCTTGGTCCAGGGCATGGGGCCCAGCACCGACTTGACGAAGTCCGGCCCGCCGACCTGGGTCCCCGGGAAGACCTTGACGATTTCGCAGCCCAGTTCCTGGGCCTGGCTGATCTCGGTGACGCTGCCGCAGCCGGGGCTGTAGGCGATCATCCGGCGGTTACAGAGCCGGGCGACCTCCGGGTTGAGCATCGGGCCAACGACGAAGTTTGCCCCATTGGCAATATAGAGCCCCGCCGTCGGCGCATCGACGATCGAGCCCACGCCCATGATCACGCTGGGGTCGGCCTTGGCGAAGTGGCGGGTCACGTCCAGGAAGACGTGGGCGGCAAAGTCGCCGCGGTTGGTAAACTCGATGGCCTTGGCCCCGCCGTTGGCGCAGGCCTGGATCACCTTGGCGCAGACCTCGGCGTCGGGGTGGTAGAAGACCGGGATGACCCCCTGGTCGATCATGGCGGCCAATACGGCCAGGCGATCCTTGCTCATCGAATACTCCTGCTAGGCGACCTCATACGAACGCCTAGCACCGAACCCCAGCCCCGTAAAAAGTTGGGCGCCGGGGATGATGCCGGCGCCCAGTCATGCGCTTGGAGGGATGGGCTAGTAGGTGTAGCGGAGGCCGAAGAGGATCTCGCGGCCGGTGTGGTGGTAGAACGACACCCGGTTGGCGCTGTCGTTGAACTGGTCCTGGAACTCATCGGTCAGGTTCACGCCCTCGATGGAGAGCTTGAAGTTGTCGTTGAGCGTGTAGGACAGCGAAGCGTCGACGTTAAAGGTCTTGTTGGTGCCATCGACATCGGTGCCGGTTTCCTGGCCCGGCACGCGGGTCAGGTACTTGCTGCGATAGGCGGCCGAGACGCGGGCGCTCCAGCGATCATCTTCGTAGTAGACGGTGGCGTTGTAGGATTCCCGCGACAGGCCGGTGATGTCGTTGGTGGCGACCACCACGCCCGAAGAGTTGATGTAGTCGATCTGGGATTCAACGTGGGTGTAGTTGATCAGCAGACCCAGGTTGTCCAGCGGATGCGGCAGGAAGCGCAAGGCCTGCTGGTAGTTGATCTCATAACCCTTGATCGTGCCGCCCGAGGTGTTGACCGGAGCGGTGAAGCGCCAGTCGACCGAGGCGTTGCAGCCCACTGTCGCGCCGCAGGCCGCGGTCGCGATGCTGTCGGGCAGGCCGAACGCGTTGCCGGTGAAGGGGCCGATGGTCTGGACCGTCTGCACGAAACTGTCGACGTCCTTCTTGAACAGCGCCACCGACAGCAGTCCGCCCTTATTGAAGTACCATTCGGCGGCGAAGTCGTAGGCATTGGCCCGGAACGGTTCGAGGTTGGGGTTGCCGACCGTTACCGTGCGTGTGGCGCCCGAGACGCTGACCGTCGAGCCGGGGGTCAGGCTGCCCAGATCCGGCCGTGACATGGTCTTGGCGGCCGAGAAGCGCAGCTGCAGAGTGTCGGTCAGGCCCAGCACCAGGTTCAGGGACGGCAGGGTGTCGGTGTATTCCCGATCAACGGTGACCTTGACCGGTGAGCCGCTGACAAAGGTGTAGCCGGTGGCGGACTGCTCGGTCTTCACCGACCGCACCCCGAAATTGCCCCGGAACGCCATGCCGGCGATCTCGGTCCGGAAGTCGGCCTGGACGTAGCCGGTGGTGTCGTCTTCCTGCACCGAGCGGTTGTTGCCCAGCGCCGGCTCAGGCCCGAGGCGGAAGGCGCCGCCGAAGGCCGTCTGGCTGTTGAGCTGCAGCAGGGTCTGGGCGACCGACAGGTTGGGCACCAGCCAGGCGTTGACGTTGCCGGCCGGCAGACCAAGGCCTTCGCCCCTGAAATGCAGGGTGCGGCTGTAGCTGGCGATGGGGATGCCGGCGACCCCCGCCGGGATCACCGGCTCCTGGTTGGTGGTGGTGCCGTTGGTGCGCCGCCGCTCGGTGGTCTCGAAGTCGTAGCTCTTCAGGGCCAGGCCGCCGGACAGGGTCCAGGTGTCGCCCAGCGTCCAGGTCAGGTCGCCCGAAACCGTGTCGTAGGTGTTCAGCGCCGTCTGCGGACGCAGGCGGATCTGGCTGAGCACCCAGGCGGTCGGCGAGTTCAGATTGGCCGTGCCGTAGGTGATCAGCGGCACGCGGCCCTGGCTGTAGTCGTAGCTGTAGCCGTCGACGTTGACCTGATCGAAGGTCAGGGTCGTCTGGACCGGGTTGTTATGGTCCGACTTCGACGTCCCGATCAGACCCACCAGTTTCAGGTTATCGGTAATGTCCCAGCTGCCGTTCAGCGCGTATTGGGTGAACTTGGTGTCCAGCCGGTCGAAGCGGTCTTCGACCCGCAGGTCGACGTCATCAAACGTGCCCTTGATCAGGGTGTTATTGCCGTCGATCACCGCCGAGGTGACGTTGGTGTCGCCGATGCCCGAAGCGCCGGAAGTCGAGAAGGACGGCGCCTCCAGGAACTGCTCCTCGCGAGTGCCTTTGAAGTCGGCGTAGAGGGCGTCGAAGGTGAACAGCAACTTGTCCGAGGGGGCCCATTGCAGCGACAGGGTGGCGCCCAGGCGCTCCTGCTTGTCGGTGTATTCATCGAAGCGCGGGAAGCGCGGGTGATAGGCGTCGTTGATCTGGGCCAGGGTGAAACCGGCGGGCGCCGACTGAAAGCCCGAGCCGAAGGCGCTGCCCTTGGCCCAACGCACCGTGCTGGTGCCTTCTTCGATCAGGTTGCGCTTGGTGTAGGCCACCGACAGCAGGGCCCCGAACGTGCCGCCGCCCCAGGTGTTGGAGATCAGGAAGGCGCCGCGCGGGCTGGTGTCGCCGGCCAGGTCGTTGTGGCTGGCCTGGCCCGAGGCGGTGAGGGTGAAGCCGTTGTAGTCGAACGGCCGGGCGGTGCGCAGATCGACCGTGGCGCCGAGCGAGCCTTCCTCGGTCGAGGCCTGGGCCGTCTTCTGGACGGTGATCGAGTTGAACAGGTCCGAGGCGAAGATGTTGAAGTCGAACGAGCGGCCGCGGTTGGTCCCACCGGCCGCGTCGGTGCCGCCCGCCGTGGTCAGGGCTTCCAGCCCGTCAATGCGGACGCGGGTGAACTGGGGCCCCAGGCCACGGACAGAGATCTGACGGCCTTCGCCGGCGTCACGGGCCAGGGCCACGCCCGGGATGCGCTGAATCGATTCCGACAGGTTCAGGTCAGGGAACTTGCCGATGTCCTCCGCCAGGATCGAGTCGGTCGCGACGGTGTCGGTCTTCTTGATGTTGATCGCCTTTTCCAGGCTGGTGCGGAAGCCGGTGACCACGACGGCCTCGACCTCGTTCGACGGCGGCGCATCGGCGGCGCTGGCCGCGCCCGCCGCGCCCATCGCAAGGACGATGGCGGCGGCCGATACGCCCAGACGCAGGGCCGCGACACGCGATGAGTAATTCCTGGACCCAAACTTCCTGGACATTGGCAACCTCCCCTTTGGCGCGTCCCGGCATGATTCCGGGTTGTTGGCCTTATCCCCCCTGGCGGGCGCGCTCCCAACCGCCTCAGGTTATGACACCGGTGTCATTGACGAGCGAAGCCGCGTTGACACCGGTATCATTGCCTAGGTAACCCCGATTTTCCGAGTTTGACAAGAGGGTGACGGCGCTTTCACCCGGCGCGGGAAATTCCCCTGGGTCAGCCGGTATTGCGCAGCCCCGCGGCGATGCCCGCCACGGTCAGCTGGATGGCCAGCCGCAAGGTTTCGTCCTGATCGCCGCGCCTGCGACGAGCCAGGAGCTCCAGTTGCAGATGGTTGAGGGGCTCAACTGTTCGGGCCGCCAGCGCCACCGATTCGGACAGGCTTGGCTGATCGTCCAGTAGCCTGGCCCCGCCCCGTGCTGACAAAGCCAAGGCAACAGCGGCGTCATATTCGCGGCGGATGGCATCGAACAGCCGGTCGCTCTCGGCGCGGTCTTCGGCCAGGGCGGCGTAGCGCCCGGCCAGGGTCAGGTCGGCCTGCGCCAGGGCCAGCTCCATGTTGGAGAGCAGGGCCGCGAACAGCTCGTTGCCGGCGGCCAAGTCCGCCAGCTCGCCGCCCTCCAGCCCAATGCGAGCCGCTCCGCCGGCAAAGCCGTACCAGCCCGGCAGCATGAACCGCGCCTGCGACCAGCTGAACACCCAGGGGATGGCCCGCAGATCCTCGATCTTGCGGCTGGCGGTGCGCGAGGCTGGGCGGCTGCCGATGTTGAGCTGGGCGATCTCGGCGATGGGCGTGGCCTGCCAGAAGAAGGTCTCGAAGCCCGGTTCGTCATAGACCAGGCCGCGATAAGCGTGGAACGAGGCGGCGGCCAATTCGTCCAGCCGCGCGGCGACCTTGGGATCGTCATCGCCCAGATGCGTCTGGCTGGCGGTCAGCACGGCGGCGGCCAGGCTGTCGAGGTTACGGCGGGCCGTCGCCTGGTCGCCATAGCGGCGGGCGATCATCTCGCCCTGCTCGGTCATCCGCAGCCGGCCCTGCACGGTGCCCGGCGGCTGGGCCAGCACGGCTTCAGCGGCAGGGCCCCCGCCTCGTCCGACCGAGCCGCCCCGGCCGTGGAACAGTCGCAAGCCCACGCCCAGCCGCTCGCACTCGGCCGCCAGCGCCGTCGCCGCCCGCGCCACGCCCCGGCGCGAGGCGACATAGCCGCCGTCCTTGTTGGAGTCGGAATAGCCGACCATGACCTCTTGCACCGGCGACTTGCCGAGCAGTGAGCGCGCCAGGGGCAGTTCGAGCCAGGAGCGCAGGATGGCCGGGCCGGCCTCCAGGTCGCCGATGGTCTCGAACAGGGGTGAGACCCGCACCGTGGCGCGCGGCTCGGCCCCGCCCCAGACCAGCCCGACCTGCTTGAGCAGCACCAACGGCTCAAGGATGTCCGACAACGTGGCCGACTTGGAAACGACATACGCGCCGATGGCTTGCGGCCCCAAGAGGCGCACGGCTTCAGCGGCCGCCTCGAGGGTGCGCAGTTCCTTCGCCGTCTCGTCGGAGTATTCGATGAAGGGCGAGCGCAGCAGGCGCTGATGGGACATCTCGGCCAGCAGCAAATCCTGCCTGGCGGCCTCATCCAGAGCGAGATAGTCCACATCGCTGCCCGAGCGGGTCAGCAGTTCGGCGATCAGCCGCTCATGCACGTCGGCGTTCTGGCGCAGGTCCAAGGCCAGCAGGTGGAAGCCGCAGGCCTTGGCGACGGCGATCAGGGTGGTCAGTTGCTCGCCGACCAGCCGGCCGCCGCCGTTCAGCTCTAGCGACTCCCGGATCACCTCCAGATCGTCGACGAATTCAGTCGGCAGGCCATAGGGCGGCGCGTCGGATGGCCCCAGAGCATAGGCTACCGGTCCGCCGGCCAGCACCTGGGCGCTGGCGCAGAGGCGGTCGAAAATGCGTTCGAAGGCCTGGCGGTAGGGCTCATCCGCCCTGTGCGCCGAGGCCTCGCCTGAGGCGACCGCCAGGCCCAGCACGGCATCGGACGCGGCGGCATAGGCCGAGGAGATGGCCAGGTCCGACCACAGCCGCCGCACCTCGCCGGCATAGTGGTCCAGGATGATCCGCGCCTGTGAGCTGAAGGCCAGCTTCAGGCTGTCGGCGTCCACCCCCGGATGGCCGTCGCGGTCACCGCCAAGCCAGCTGCCCAGGGTCATGGCCTGGGGCGCGGCTCCGAAGGCCTGGCCCCATTCGGCGTAGAGGGTGATCAGGGCCGGCAGGATCGAGGTGCGGACGATGGAGAGCGCGTTGCGGATCTCGTCCTTGACGGTGATCTTCTCGGGCCGATGCAGGCGGGTGCGCCACAGAAGCGCCGTCTCGCGGAACAGCGCCTCGCGGCTGCGGCGGTCCAGTTCCGGCTCCAAGGCATGGCGGCGCAGGCTCATCAGCCGCGAGATCTCGCTCTCCCGCTCGACCAGCGCCCGGCGGCGAACCTCGGTGGGGTGGGCAGTCAACACCGGGACCACCGACATCGCTTCGACGGCCTTGCGCGCCTTGGCCTTGGACAGGCCCATAGCCTCCGCCGCGCCGGCCAGGGTCTCGACCCGATCGGCTTCGGACAGCCGTCGTCGTCCCGCCACCTCCTCACCGATATTGGCCAGCAACGAATGACAGGCGAAGGCCCGGGCCAGCAGCATGGCCTCGTCGGGGGTCAGGGCGCTGAACAGGAAGTCGAGGTGCGGGTCGGAGCCGCCTACCGCCGCGGCCTTGCGGGCCGAGTCGATCAGGTGGGCGGCGTCATCGCCGTCGAGATAGCGGATGGCCTCGATGAGCAGACCGTCGAGAAACGCAACATTCTTCCGGACGTCGCGGCTGACCGCGCCGGTGTCGGCCTGCGGGTCCTGGACGCTCAGCGGGCCAGCCATCCCCCATCCACAGGAATGATCGCGCCATGCACATAGTCACTGGCCGCCGCCGCCAGGAAGACCGCCGCCCCGCCCAGGTCGGACGGCTTACCCCAGCGCCCGGCCGGGATGCGGGCCAGGATGTCCCGGCTGCGGGTCTCGTCGTTGCGCAGGGCCTCGGTGTTGTTGGTTGAGAAATAGCCGGGGGCGATGGCGTTGACGTTGACGCCCTTGGCCGCCCACTCGTTGGCCAGCAGCTTGGTCAGGCCCGCGATGCCGCTCTTCGATGCGGTGTAGCTGGCTACCCGGATGCCGCCCTGGAAGGATAGCATCGAAGCGATGTTGATGACCTTGCCGGCGCCGCGCTCGACCATGCCCCGGCCGACGGCCTGGGTCAGGAAGAACGCGCTTTTGAGGTTGACGTTCATCACCTCGTCCCAGTCCGCTTCGGAAAAGTCCAAAGCATCCGCACGCCGGATGGTTCCAGCGTTGTTGACCAGGATGTCGGGCCCGCCAACCTCTTTGTGGCAGCGCGAGGCGATTTCCGAGAAACCAGCCTGCGAGGTCAGGTCGGCTTCGAGAAACAGGAAGCCCCTGCCCGCCCCGCGCACAGCGGCTTCCGTCTCGGTGGGTGCCGAGCGGCCGACGGCGACGATGTCGGCCCCCGCCCCGGCCAGGGCCTCGGCGATGGCCTGGCCAAGGCCGGTGTTGGCGCCGGTGACCAGGGCTGTCTTGCCGCTCAAATCGAACATGCCATCCTCACTTCAGCTGGCAGATGTCGAGGACATTCATGTCGGTGTAGTCGAGGTTCTCGCCGCCCATGGCCCAGATGAAGGCGTAGTTCTGGGTGCCCGAGCCCATATGGATCGACCAGGGCGGGCTGACCACTGCTTCCTCGTTGGCGACGACGATGTGACGGGCGCTGTCGGGCTCGCCCATGAAGTGGAAGACCCGCTGGTCGCCCTCCAGCCCGAAGTAGAAATACACCTCCGAGCGGCGGTCGTGTAGGTGGGGCGGCATGGTGTTCCAGACGCTGCCGGTCTCCAGGATGGTCAGGCCCAGCAGCAGCTGCGCCGACTGGCAGATCCCCGGAATGACATACTGATAGATGGTCCGCTGGTTCGACGTCTCCAGCGCCCCGCGCTGCAGCGGGTTGGCCGTGGCGATGGAGATCTTCTGGACCGGATAGGCCGCATGAGCCGGGGTCGAGGCCAGGTAGAACTTGGCGGGCGTGGCGGGGTCGCTGCTCTCTAACGTCACGTCCTTGGCGCCCATGCCCACATAGAGGCCGTCGCGCGGCTCGAGGTCGTAGGCAGTCCCGTCGACCGTCACCTTGCCCGCCCCGCCGACATTGATGATCCCCACTTCCCGGCGCTCCAGGAACGGATGGCCCGCCGCCGAGGCCGGCTCGGTCTGGTCGGGCAGCTTTACCGGGCCATCGACCGGCGCGGCGCCGCCGATGACGAAGCGCTCGTTGTGGCTGTAGGTCAGGCTGACCTTGCCCGGAACGAACAGGTTCTGGATCAGGTAGCGGTCGCGCAGCTGGTCATTGCTGGCGCCGTCCATCATGTCCGGATGGGTGGCCTGCAGGGTCTTTTCGAACATCTCGCGCTCCCTCTTATTTCTTAGAGTTTGTAGGCCCGCTTGGGCAGGTTGTAGGCCAGGTCGGCGGCGACTTCGCCCGCCTCGTCGATATCCAGGCGGTGCTCGGCGACGAGCCTGCCCAGGAAGGCGCAGTCCACCCGGCGGGCCACGTCGTGGCGGGCGGGGATGGAGAGGAAGGCCCGGGTGTCGTCGTTGAAGCCGACCGTGTTGTAGAAGCCCGCCGTCTCGGTCGTCTGCTCGCGGAACCGCCGCATGCCCTCTGGGCTGTCATGGAACCACCAGGCGGGACCCAGCTTGAGGCACGGATAGTGACCGGCCAGCGGGGCCAGCTCGCGGGCATATGACGTCTCATCCAGGGTGAAGACGATAACCGACAGGCGCGGATCATTGCCGAACCGGTCCAGCAGGGGTTTCAGCGCCCGCACATAGTCGGTCCGCGTCGGGATATCGGCGCCCTTGTCGCGGCCGTAGCCCTCGAACAGCAGGCGGTTGTGGTTGCGAAACGAGCCGGGGTGAATCTGCATCACCAGTCCGTCGTCCAGGCTCATCGCCGCCATCTCGGTCAGCATCTGGGCGCGGAACAGTTCGGCCTTCTCGGGCGTCACGTCGCCGGTGACCAGGTCGCGGAACAGCGCCTCGGCGGCGGCGGGCGACAGGTCGGCGGTGGCGGCGGTCGGATGGCCGTGGTCGGTCGAGGTGGCGCCGGCCGCCGCGAAGGCCGCGCGGCGGATGCGGTGGGCCTGCAGATAGCCGTTCCAGTCATGCACATCCTGGCCGGAAAGGGCGGCGAACCGCTCGAGCGAGTCACGGAACGCCTCGTGCTCGGCGTCGATCACCGGGTCGGGGCGATAGGCGGTGATCACCCTGCCCTTCCAGCCGCTGGCCTGGATAGCGCGGTGATGGACCAGGTCGTCAGCGGGGCTTTCGGTGGTGGCCAGTACCTCAATGTTGAACCGCTCGAACAGGGCGCGGGGTCGGAAGGCGTCGGTGGCCAGGGCGGCGGCGATGGTGTCGTAGTTGAGGTCGGCGGTCTCGCCGGTCAGGGCGACGTCCAGGCCGAACACCTCGGTGAAGACGTGGTTCAGCCACAGGGACGATGGTGTGCCCCGGAACAGATGCATGTGCCCGGCAAAAGTCCGCCAGGCTTCGCGGGGATCACCTTCCGCCGGCTGGCCATGGGCCGGCACCCGCAGGCGCTTCAGCGGCACGCCCTGACTGTAGAGCATCCGGTAAAGATAGTGGTCGGGGGCCAGGATCAGGTCCGTCGGGTCAGCGAAGGGCTCGTTGGTCGCGAACCAGGCCGGGTCGGTGTGGCCATGCGGGCTGAGGATCGGCAGGGCTTTGACGCTGGCATAGAGTTCCCGCGCCGCCGCCCGGGCATTCGGCTCGGCGGGGAAAAGACGGTCCGGATGTAAGGACAGCGGGCGGGGCATGAAGTCTTGGTAACCGGTGTCATATGGCTAGGCAACTCGATTTCCGGCCATGCTCAGGCTAGGTCTTTGGCGCCGGCCCCGAGGAATCCCGCACTACCAGCTTCGGCGCCCGGTCTTCCAGGTCACGCTTGGCGTCCTCCTGGCCCAGGATCCGCTCGCCCGCCAGCCGCCCGATCTCCCGTGTCGGCGACCGCACGGTGGTCAGGGCCGGCCAGACGCGCGAGGCGATCTGGAAATCGTCGAACCCGACCACGGTCAGGTCCTCCGGCACCCGCAGACCCGCATGCCGCGCCGCATGCAGCACCCCGGCGGCCATCTCGTCATTGCCGGCGAAGATGGCGGTCGGCCCGGGCGACAACGCCAGCAACTCGGCCCCCACCGCGATCCCGGACTCGAAGGTGTAGGCCCCTTCCCGACTGTAGCCCTCTTCCAGCTTCAGCCCGTGCGCCGCCAGCCCGTCCTCGAACCCACCGCGCCGCTCGTGCGACGACCGGAAGCTCGCCGGACCGGAGATGAAGGCCAAACGCCGGTGACCGAGCTGCACCAGATAGTCCGCCGCCTGCACCCCGCCGACCCGGTCCTGGGTGACGATCATGTGCTCGGGCTTGTCGAGCGAAACGGAGGCGACACGGACGTACTCGCAGCCGATCTCTTCCAGCAGGGTGGCGACCCGCTCGTCCTCGGACACCGACGGGGTCAGCACCACGCCATAGAGCTTCTGACGTTCGACGAAGGCGCGGATGTCGGCGAGGAATGAGGGACTGGACCGGTCGCAAGGATGCACCACCAGCTCGAACCCAGAGCCGCGCATGCCATCCAGCAGGCCCAACTGCATGTTCACGACGTACTGCGGGTTGGGGTTGTCATAGATGAGGCCGATCAGGAACGAGCGGCGGAAGGCAAGGCCCCGGGCCTGCGGGTCGGGCACATACCCCGTCTCGGCGATCACCGCCTGGATCCGCTCGCGGGTTTCCTGCTGCACGAACGGCGAGGCGTTGATCACCCGCGAGACCGTCTTCTTGGAGACCCCGGCAAGGCGGGCGATGTCGTTAATGGTCGGGCGGCGGCCCCTCATTCCTGAATCGAGGGAGCCGTTGTCGGCCAGTGACTCGTCATCGTGCGGAGGCGTGCGCTCGGTCATGTCCTGTCTCTCATAACCTGCGTCGTGGCGACGCGCCACCGGTGGGGCTCACGCGTTGACACCGGTGTCTATCGGGATCATCCCTGGGCTCCATGAGCCGCGCCCTGCTCCGCATCGACCCCGCCGACGACGTCGCCGTCGCCCTGCGCGACATCGCGGCGGGCGAGACCCACAACGGCGTCACCGCCGTGGACGTCATCCCCAAGGGCCACAAGATCGCGCTGCACGAGGTCGCGGCCGGCGAGGCGGTGCGAAAATACGGCTGGCCGATCGGGCGCGCGACCGCCGCTATCGCCGTTGGCTCCCACGTTCACAGCCATAACCTCGCGACCGCCTTGAGCGGCGAGGAAGGCTATGCAGCCCCGACTACTTTCGCCACGCCAGCCACGGCGACGCCCGCACCAGGTTTTATGGGTTATCGCCGCGCTGACGGCCGGGTCAGCACGCGCAACGAGATCTGGATTCTCTGCACCGTCGGATGCGTCGCCCACACCGTCCGCCGCATCGCCGAGGCCGCCAACCGCCGGTTCGCCGGTCGCGTCGAGGGCGTCCACGCCTTCACCCATCCGTTCGGCTGCTCGCAGCTGGGTGACGACCTGGGCCACACCCGCAAGCTGCTGGGCGCCCTGGCGTCGCATCCCAACGCCGGCGGCGTGCTGATCGTCGGACTGGGGTGCGAGTCCAACCAGCTGGACGCCCTGCTGGCCGCCGCGCCGGGCATCGACCGTTCGCGGTTGCGATCCTTCACCGCCCAGGGCGAGGAGGACGAGATCGAGGCCGGCCTTGCCGCCGTCGAGGCCCTGGTCGAGATCGCCGAACGGGACCGCCGCGCCCCCTGCCCCCTCTCCGACCTGGTCATCGGCCTGAAGTGCGGCGGTTCCGACGGCTTCTCCGGCCTGACCGCCAACCCGCTGGTCGGCCGCATCGCCGACAAGGTTTCGGACGGCGGCGGCACGCCCATCCTCACCGAGATCCCCGAAGTGTTCGGCGCCGAACGCCTGTTGATGGCCCGCGCCACCAGCCCGGCCGTGTTCGAGGCCACGGTCGAACTCGTGAATGGCTTCAAGCGCTACTTCATCGACCACGGCGAACCGGTCTCCGAGAACCCCTCGCCCGGCAACATCGCCGGCGGCGTCACCACGCTGGAAGAGAAGTCGCTGGGCGCGGTGCAGAAGGCCGGCCACGCGCCGCTCGCCCAGGTGCTGGCCTATGGCGAACGCACCCACGGCCCCGGCCTGGCCCTGCTCGAAGCCCCGGGGAACGACGCTGTCTCATCCACGGCCCTGGCGGCGGCGGGGGCGACGGTGATCCTGTTCACCACGGGCCGGGGTACGCCGCTCGGCTTCCCCGCGCCGACCCTGAAGATCGCCACCAACAGCGACCTGGCGGCCCGCAAGCCGCGCTGGATCGACTTCGACGCCGGGGTGGTCCTCAAGGACCAGACCATGGACCAGGCCGCCGACGACCTGATGGCTTTGGTCCTGGCCACCGCCTCGGGCCAACCGACCCGCGCCGAACAGAACGGCGAGCGCGAGATGGCCATCTGGAAGACCGGGGTCACGCTTTGAGGCTGAGCACAGCGAGCGCCCCGCCCCTCGCCTACGACCGCGAGGCCACAAGCATCGGCGTCCTGCATATCGGCCCCGGCGCCTTCCACCGCGCCCACCAGGCCGACTATTTCGACCGCCTGCTGGAGCACGACCCGCGCTGGGCGATCAGCGCCGTCTCCCTGCGCAGCGGCGACCTCAAGCAGGCGCTGGACCCGCAGGATGGGCTTTACACCCTGGCGACCCTGGACGAGACGACCGCCTTCCGCGTCATCGGCGCCCACCGTGAACGGCTGGTCGCCCCTTCTCCGGACCGGCTCGCAGCGCCCGAGCTCAAGCTGGTGACCCTGACGATCACCGAGAAGGGTTACTGCCTGAAGCCTGACGGGACGCTGGACCTCGACCGCCCGGACCTCTCGGCCAGCGCCATCAGTTGGCTCGTCGAAGGCCTGAGGAGCCGCCGCGACACGCATACCCAGCCTCTGGCCGTGCTGTCCTGCGACAACCTGCCAGGCAACGGCCACAAGCTGCGCGCCGCTGTCATCACCCTCGCCGCCGCCTGCGACCCGGACCTCGCCGCCTGGATCGCGGGCGAGATCGTCTTCCCCTGCTCGATGGTCGACAGCATCACCCCGGCCACCGACGAGGATCTCAAGGCCCGCGTGCTGGAAGCCACCGGCCTGGAGGATGCTTGGCCCATCCAGCGCGAGGCCTTCACCCAGTGGGTGATCGAGGACATCCTGCCGCCGGGCGGCCCCGACCTCGCCAGCATCGGCGTCACCCTGACCCGCGACGTCGCCGCCTTCGAACAGGCCAAGCTGCGTCTGCTCAACGGCGCCCATTCCAGCCTGGCCTATCTGGGCCTGCTGCGAGGCCACGAGACAGTGGCCGGCGCCATGGCCGACCCAGAGCTTGCCGGCTTCATCGAAACCCTGATGCGCCAGGACTTCGCCCCGACCCTGCCCGGCGACCAGGGCGCCTACATCGACGCGATCCTGAAGCGCTTTCGCAATCCAGCCATCAGCCACAAGCTCAGCCAGATCGCCTGGGACGGCTCGCAGAAGCTGCCGATTCGGTTGCTGGCGACGGTGCGGGATGCGCTGGAAGCGGGGCGACCAGTGGAGCGGCTGGCGCGGCCGGTGGCGGCGTGGATGCGGTTTGTGGAGCGCACCGGTGGGGCGATAGTCGATCCGCTGGCCGACCGGCTGGCAACAGTAAGAGGCGTAGATGGCTTCCTGGCGCTGGAGATGTTCCCGCGAGACCTTTCAGGGTCGGCTATCTTCCAGGCCGCCATCCGCAGGGCACATTCCGAACTCGGCTAGTGTCCCGCCAATCGTGCAGTCAAACTCGGCCACCGCCACCCCGCAGCAGAACCACGCCACCGATGGCAAAGCCCAGACAGAACAGCAGGCTTGCCGCCAGGAACCCCACCGGCTGATGCGCCAGACTTCCCGCCAACCCTACGGCGAACGAGGCCAGCCAAGCCCAGCCCGCGTGACGGACCAGGGATTGGCCGCGAACCAGGGCCAGGCCCATAATCGCCAGGGCGAGGCTCAGAACAGCGGCGCCGCGCTGATAGCCGCCCTCCCCGCCGAGCTGATCGCCCGTGCGGATCAACTCGAAGCCCAGGATCGCGCCGACAAAACCCAGGGCGCCAAGCCATGTCCGCAGACGATCCGTCCCCGCCATCAAGCCGATGAGGCCCAGGGTGAGCAGACCATCGACGGCGAAATAGAGACTCTGCTGTCCCAGACCAGAAATCTGGATGGCGGGAAAAGCCGCGACCAGTCGAAGCAGGGCGCCGGCCAGGGCGGCAAAGCCGGCTAGGCGCAGGAGTGTCGGATCAAGGCGCATCTATAGCCTCAGGGGTCAGGCCAAATCCCCAGCCGCCGCGTCGAGCAGCAGATAGGCCCTGCCCCCGTCCGACGACAGCAGCGCCGCCACCAGCAGCCCGCCGCGATCCCGCTCGGCCGCCTCGTCCAGCATGCCCGTGAACCGGCGCAGATAGCGTTCCGCCTGACCGCGCAGGGCGGCGTCGGAGAACAGGCGTCTCACAAGGCGGCGGATAGCGGCCGGAGCCAGGCGCTTGACCACTTCGCGGGCCCCGCGGCTGTCGCGGGTCTGCACGGCGGCGGCGATCTCATCGATCTTGGGCTTGGGCAGCAGGGCGATGGGGTCGATACCCATCCCTTCGATCTCGGCGACCAGGCGCTGGGCCTGGCCCTCGGCGTCTTCGGGGGTATCGTCGATCGTCTGCAGCAGGTCCTTCCAGCTCCAGGCCTCGCCGATGGTGGCGGGACCGGAAGCCGGCGCGGCTTCGCGCGGCGGCAAGGCCGGCTCGCGGCCACCGGCGGCGTCGAACACGCTGCGGAACTCCTCGTCGGTGGCCGTGGGGGTCAGGCGCAGGCGCTGGCGAGACGTCGGCTCGCGCACCGGGGAGACCAGGGCTTCCATACCGCGATGCTCGGAAGCCCGGGGCTCACCCCCTCGAGTATCTGGAGCCTCACGTCGAACAGCCGGGGCGGCGCTGGCCGCGCCGCCGGCCACCGCGCCCATCAGGCGGGCGGCTTCGCTGAGCATGTCGTAGTTGCGGCGCACCCGCTCCTGGAAGGCGGAGTCGATGGCCTGGGTTTCGTCGGCCGTGCGGCGGGCCGCGTCCATCAGCTCGTCGATGCCGCGTTCGACCGAGTCCTTGATGGCCTCGACCCTGCCCTGGGCCTGGGCCGGCAGGCTGTCCGTGCGGCTCTCGACCTCGGCCAGCATCTTCTCCAGTCCGCCGAGCGTCGCGGAGACGGCGGCGACGCTTTCCTCCAGACGCTGGGCAGCGCGGCTGCCGGCCTGTTCGACCATCTGGGCCGACTGCTCGATCAATTCGCGGGCGTCGTTCAGCCGGGCCTCGAAGATGGCGTCGGCCTTCTGGTGAGCGGCGAAGGCGGCTTCGTTGAGCTGGTCCACCCGACCCTGGGCGGCCTGGGCGTGGCCCTCGGCGGCCTTGCGGGCCGCTTCGGCGGAGCCCGTCAGGGCGTCGATGGACGCCTTCATCTCGGCCTCGAGCGCCGAGCGCTCCTGGCTGGCCACGTCGGCGACCTTGCCAAGGGTCTCGGCCGTCTGGCGGGCGATGGCCTCACGCTCGGCCTGGGCCGCGCCGGTAATCTCGGTCAGGCGCGCGGCGGCGTCGCCGATCAGCTGGCGCAGCATCTCGGCGCTGCGGGTCGACTTCTCACTCAGGTCCGCGGCGCTGTTGGTGGCCGCGGTCATGTATTCGGCCAGTTGCGCGGCCCGAGTCTCGGCCTGGGCGGCAAAGTCTTCCTGGTCGGCGCGGATGGCGTGGGCGGCCGTGACCAGCGAGGCGCGTTGCTCGGTCAGACCTTCCTCGACCAGCCGCATCTGGTCGCCGACTCCGACACCGGCGGTCTCAAGGCGGCCGACCTGACGGGCCAGATCCTCGGAGGCGACGCGGGCGGCGTCACTGGCCTCCCCAGCCGCGGCGGCCAGGTCGGCGGCGCGGGCGGTCAGGGCGGCCTCGGCCTCGCGCAGCTGGGTCTCGGCCAGGTCCGACGCCTCGGCCACCATGCGGGCCTGGCGGGTGATGGCGTCCTCGACGGCGGCGGAACTGGCGTCCAGCGCCTGGCCCATCACCTCGATCGACTCGCGTTCGCGGGCCAGTTCGCCGGTCAGCTGCCGGGCGCTGCGGGTGGCGCTGGCGGCGGTCTCGCTAAGCTTTTCGGTTTCCTGCGCCATGGCCTGGTTGAGGGCCAGCATGGTGTCGCGGGCGTCACGCGCGCTGGTGGCGGCGGCGTCGATCCGGCCTTGGATCGCCTCGACGGCCGAACCGGCCTCGGCGGCGGCCAGGGCGGCCGGACCGAGCATGCGGATTGTCAGGTCACGGCTGCGGCGCACCTCGGCGGCCAACTGGCGGCTCTGGTGCAGCGCGTAGGCGGAGATCCAGACCAGGACCAGTGGCCCCACGACCAGCAGGCCGAACACCATCCAGGCGACCGGCGTCTCGTTCAGGGGGGTGACGTTGTGGACATAGCCATAGGCGAAGGCCAGGGGCGCGATCGGCCAGACGGCCGTGGCGATGATGGCGGCGATCAGGATCGGCCAGAAGGCCGGCCCCTTGTCGGCGGCGGCGGCCGTTAGGGGTTGGGTGATCACGGCCGGGGTCGAGGGCGGCTCAGCGGCGGGGCGCTGGGTCTTCATCGGAGGCGGCGATTGCGGCTCGGCCGCGGCCATCTCGACGGCAGGCATGTCCAGGACCGGAGCCTCAAGGATTTCCAGGTCTGTGTCGGCCAAATCCGGCGCCTCAGGCGACTCGGCGGCGATACCCTCGCTCAGCGAGGTCCGCACCGTGATCGGGGTCGAGGCGAGACGGGTAAAGTCGAAAGGCGGGCGGGGTCTGGCCGTCATGCGCCGATGTGGTTCCTGGATGGCCGGATGGTGATGTGTTGACGCAAGCCCCGGCCCTCGACTTCTCGCGCTGGGTGAAAACTATAGGGGAAAAACCCGCGCGGAAAGCCGCTTGCAAAGATTATGTTAAGGTCTTGGCGTCGCAGGCGGAGTCTTGGCCAGACTCAGGCGCCGCTCAGACGTGTTTCGCGGTCGCCGGCTTGAGCTGGGGACAGTCGGGGTCGGCTCTGACGGGCTGGGCGCGCGGGTCCGCCGGCGTGCGCTCGATGGTGCGCTCCACCTTGTGGGGACTGCGGTCGGGCAGATCGACCTTGATCCCGAAATGACCAAACGCCACCGCCGCCAGCCAGATGACTATCGCCGCGATGACGTCGAGGATGAACTGCATGATGCAGCCCCCGTTCCCGAATAGCGCCGTTATCTCTCAGGCGTGGGCCTGCGACAACCTGACGGCAGATGAACTTTTGGACAGGTTTCAGGCCCGCTTCAGAGTGGCGGGGATACGCAGGGCCCCCGCGACGCCCAGCAGCGCCAGCGCCGCCATGGCGAGATAGCCCTTGGATCCGAAATGGTCGTAGAGCGAACCGGAGGCCAGAGTGGCGAAACCGATCAGCAACCCGCCGGAAAGGGTTGTCGCCAGCGACTGCGCCACCGAGGCATAGCGGGCCGGCGCGGTCTGCTGGATGAGCTGCAGCGAGCCGATGAAGGTCGCGGTGAAGCTCAGGGCGTGGAGCCCCTGCAGCGGGAAGAGCAGCGCCGCCGGCAGCGTCAGAGGGCTGGCGAGCCAGCGAAAGACCGCCGCGATTCCTCCAATGAGAATGAGTGTCTCAGGCCTCACGCGCCTCCGGATCCGCTCAGCCATGAGCATGAAGCCGATCTCGACCAGGACGCCCGTCGCCCAGAGCGCGCCGATCACGCCGTCTGATATCCCCTCTCGCCGCCAGAGCAGGCTGGAAAAGCCGTAGTAAAAGGCGTGCGTCGCCTGGATCAGTCCGGCCGAAACGATGACCAGCATGAAGGCGCGATTGCGCAGCAGTTCACCCAACCCCGACCAACGGTCAGCCCGGCTGGCGATGGCGCCGCTTTCATGGACCGGCTCGGCCGGCAGCAGCAGTCGGGCGATCGTTCCGCTCAATAGAGCCGCCGTCACCGTCCAGGCCAGGATCGCGACTGAGCCGAACGCGGCCAGCACCGCGCCTCCGACGAGGTTGCCAATCATGAAGGCCATGGAGCCCACCGAGCGGGCCGGGCCGTAGGCAAATCCCTCGCGCGCCGCCAGTCGCAGCGTGAGGACATCTCCCAGCGGCGACATCCCGCCCTGCAGGCATGCGGCGATGAGCCAGCAGGCCAACCAGGCCGGAAATCCGCTGACCATCGCGATGGCGCCGAACGCAAGGCCGGCGCCGAATCCCAACAACATCAATGGCGTTCGGCGAAATCTGAAACCATCGGCCCAGACCGCCAAGGCCGGCCCGCTCAGGACTCGCCCAAACATCGGCGCCGAGAGAACCAGGCCGATCTCACCGCCGCTCAGCCCGTGATCATGAAACCAAACCGGCATGTAGGGCAGGCTGGCGCCGGTGCCGACAAAGATGCCGGCGTAATAGAGGCCCATGCGCAGGGGGGTTCGCATGGGAGGCTGCTAGCCCGAGTCGCGACTATTTCCCCGTCGCCTACTTCACCGTGGCCTGCCAAAGCGATGGCCAGTCGTCGGGCGGCACGCCGTGGCAGTCGGGCATCATGTACTGGGTGACAAGCCGGAAGGCCGTCCCGTCCCAGACCCAGTCGCTCATGGCGCCGCAGTCGCCGATGCCGCGCATCTTGTCGAAATTGCTGAACCGCTGTTTGGCCGGATCAAAGCTTATATTCATCAGCTCGTTGGTCGGCTCGTCTTCCGCGCCAGGGGCATAGGGCGGGATGGCCGGCTTGGCGTCACCGCCCTTCTCGTCGGTCAGGAACATCTCGTAGAAGACGTTGTAAGCCCCCGCCGAGCAGGGCACGCCCCAGAACAGCTTGCCGGGCGCCAGCCGCGCCACCACCAACTCATAGTTCCCCGCGTTGGAATCGATGTCGCACTCAGCCAGGGCCGGGTCGGCTTTCAGCGCCGCGGGCAGGGTCTTGGGCAACCCCGCCTGGCTGACCGGCTTGGCGGCGATAATCACCGGCGGCTTGGGGGCGGCAGGTACGGCGGAGGCTGGCTTTGGCCCAGCCCTGGCGAGGGCGGTCGCTCCGCCGACCCGCTCCTGGCTGTCATCGAGCCAGAGCAGGCTGGCCGACAGGCCCGACAGCGAAAACCGGCTGCGGTCGGCCTTGCCGGCGCCCTTGACCACCAGGCCGTCGCCGTTGCGGATGGCGTCCAGAAAGGCCTCGGCCCGGGGCCCGGTAAGTTCGACCCGCCACATGCCATCGTTAGCCGGGGCGTTGAGGTCGGCGAACCCCGGCAGCGGTTTGCCGTCGAGCAGCATCTGCCAGGTGGTCGCCTGCTTCCCGGCCTCATTGTCACTGGCCATCATCGCGATGACTACCTTGACCGGAGCGGTAGGGCCGGCGGGCCGGCTGATGGTGAAGAAGGCCGCTTGCTCGGACGCGCCGCCGGCGAAGGTCATCGCCTCGCACGACTTGATGTTATCGCAGACCGTCGTCCAGTCCTTGAATTCCTGGAACAGCGCCGCCCTGGCCGGCGCCGCCAGCACCAGGGTCAGACCGAGGGCGATGGCGACGGCGCGGCGGATCATGGTCAACTCACGGGAAACGGCGGCAGGTCGAGACGCCGAGCCTGAGCCATCTTCACGTAGAGGTCGAGGATTTCGCGGTCCAGCTCACGATCCTTTGCCGCTTCAACCGCTTCATGCAGGCCAATCAGCGAGCGGCGCAGGCCGGCGTTGACGGCGTCCAGCGCTTCGATGGTCGCCTCGCCATCAGGCGTGTTCGGAAAAGGCCCGTAAGATGCGTTCTTGGCCAGGACCGCGCGGATGGCTCCGTTCTCCCAGATGCGAACGGCGGCGCCTCGGTCGGCTTCCTGGGCCGCCAGCATGGAGATCATGCCGACGATGCCGATGCGGCTGGCCATGAAGTCGCCCAGGGCTTCAGGCGGCGGCGGGGTGGAGAAAGCCACGAAGTTGCCAAGCAGCAGTTCGGCGGTGGTGGGGGTCATGACAGCGCCTCCATCGTCGCCAACCGGTCTGCCAGAATGATGTCCTGCCGTCGGGCCGTGTACCAGCCCGAGAAGCCCAGCACCGGATCCTTCAGGCCGCCGTCGCGGAACTCCTTGGCCGAGGAGGTCCAGATGGCCTGGCCCTTCACGGCGGCGAACAGCTCCCACCAGGCGAAGGCCTTGAGATCGACCTTCAGGCCACTGGCCTTTTCCCAGATGGCCAGCGCCTCTTCGCGCGGGACCATGCCGCAGGTCCGCTCGGTCTCGCCATAGGACCACAGCGGATCCATGGCCCAGCCCAGGTCCTCGAGCGGATCGCCCAGATGGGCCATCTCCCAGTCGAGCAGGGCAATGATCTTCCCCTCCCCGTCATGCAGGAAGTTACCGTTGCGATAGTCGCCGTGCACGACGCTGAGTTTCTGGGCCGGCGGCGGCGGGTTGGCGCGCAGGCGGCGGATGGCGGCCCGGACGATGGGCTGAGGATGCAGCTCATCCGCGTCGATGACCCCGGACCAGTAGTCCAGCTCGCGCTTCCAGCAGGCGTCCAGAGCCGGAGCTTCGGCCGCTTCGCTGATCGGCAGGGCCAGGGGGTCGGCGGCGGCGATAGTCCCCAGGTGGCCGAAGAACTGCTCGCCTATGGTGCGCGCATGCTCGCCATAGGGCGGGGCGCTGAACGGGCTGCCAACCTTACCGCCGTCGATGCGTCCCATGATGAAGAAGGGCCGCTCAAGTTCGGCCCCGTCCTCCTCCAGCGCGATGGCTTCCGGCACCGGCAGGCCACGGCCATGGAAGCTGCGGAAAGCCAGGAACTCCAGCCGGCGGTCGGTGTCGATCAGACTGCCGACTGGATCGCGCCGCAGGATCAGCGGCTTGACCTCCCCGCCGACGTCCGCGTCGAAACGATAGGTCTCGCGGCTGGCCCCGCCGGGAATACGGGTCATGGCGACGACCCGCGTCGGCTTGCCCGTGCTGCGGCTCAGATAAGCTTCGAGCTGCTCGGTGAGACTCACGGCGCGAAGTCCAGCATGTCCTTGAAGCCCGAGGGCGCGTGCGGTCCGATCGCCAGCTGTTCCAGCACGCCCCTGCCCTGCCGAACCTTGCCGGCCGCGTCGGTGTAGGTGACCTTGGAGAGAGCCTGGACGTGCAGGTGGAAGGGCATCTTCGGATCGGCCTTGGCCAGGTCAATGTCTTCGCGCTCGACGACCAGCTGGCCGTGGTTATTGCCGTGGCCCCACTTGGGATGGGTGTAGCCCAGGCCCAGCATGAGGAACTCATAGAGCGGCTCGAAGGTGATCTGGCCGGCCGGCTTGCCGAAGTCGTCCTTGAGCTCGATGGTCGCCGACTTGGCGTGGCGGGTGCCGCTCTTCCATTGCAGCTTGGCCTCGCCATTGAGGTGATGCATGCCGGCCTCGTCCGAACCGTCCGGCGTCCAGACCGCCCGGGTGTTCCAGGGCCGGCCCAGAGCGTCATCGTTGGTGTGGAAGAAGAAGCTGCCGTCCTCGAAGCTCAGCGGCGACCACAGCCAGTAGAACTGCTGCGGCTGCGGTGGCACCACCTCCTGGCTGTCGCGGGCGCCGACGGGCCGCACGCCCCAGGAGCGGTCGCGGGTGCCGACGAAGCCGTCGACCGACTTGCGCGCACCGTCCAGCTCGATCCAGCCCTGGTAGTGGCCGTTCTGGGTGAGGCGCGTGTAGTCCATGAAGGCGCGGGTCGAGATGCGGCGCATGAAGCGCGGCTCCTCGATCGGCGCGGCCCGGCTGGTGAAGGTGATCTCGGCCTTGAGCCCCTTGTCGGGAGCGTCGCAGGTGATCTTGAGCTTGTTCAGGGGCTCGAGGATCTCGATCTTGATGGGCCCGACCTGCATATCCAGGCGGTCGACCAGCCAACCCGAGGCATGGATCGCCGTCTCGACCCCATTGCGCACCACGACGAACGAGGCGTCGTTGATATTGAGGTGCGGATAGACCCCGAACGCGACCGCGAAGAAGTCCTCGCCTTCGGTCGGGTGGTAGCCGTTGAAGAAGAAGCGGTCGTAGAAGTTCCGGTCGGTGCCGCCGTAGGCGATCGGGTCCGGCGTCTGATGGATGGGATAGTCGTCGCCCTTGGTCAGCGCCATGGAATCCTCCTGGATGGCGCGCCGCCTCGGATTGGGGAGGATGGGCGGCTGTACGCCTAGGTGATCCACGGTAAGGTCCGCTCCAGGCCGTAGCAACGGTGACGCGAGGGAACTGTTCGTGGCGATCTGGACCAGACGGAATTGGATGACCCTGGCGGCCCTGATGGGGCTGGGCTCTGTGGCGATCGGCGCCTTCGCCGCGCATGGCGCCGAGCCGCGCGCGGCCGAGCTGCTGAAGACCGGCGCCCACTACGAGTTCATGCACGCCATGGCCAGCCTGGCCTGCGCCACCTTCATGCAGGTCGGCGCCAGGCGGGCGCGGTTCGCGCCGGCCTGGTTCATGGGTGGGATCGTTCTGTTCTCGGGCTCGCTCTATGCCTTGGCCCTTGGGGCTCCGCACTGGGTGGGGCTGATCACGCCGTTCGGAGGCCTGAGTTTCCTGATCGGCTGGGCGATCGTGATCTGGGCCGCTCGCGGGGTGGACCCAACCTAGTTTTCAAGGAGTGCTCCGCACTCTCCTCGCCCCGGCCAACTTCCTGCTAGGCCTTCTTCGGCAAGGCCAGGAACCGCAGGGCCGTCGCTGAGCCCAACAACGCGATCAGCATGACCCCGGCCATCGGGCGCGGTGTTCCGTCATGAAAGGCGCCCGCCGCCCAGGAGGCCACGGCCCCAACCGCGAAGGACATCGCCCCCATCAGGGCCGAGATCGAGCCGGCCCGGCGGGGGTCGATGTTCAGGGCCCCGGCCATGGTGTTGCCCTGCATCAGACCAAAGGTCGCCAGAGTCAGGAACAGCAGCGGCATGATGGTCCAGGCGCCGCCGAGGCCGGTGGCCGCCGCCAGGAACATCAGCACGGCGAAGACACAGGCGGTGAGGCTGGCCCAGGTCAGCACCTGGTCGGGCGTGCGGGTGCGCAGCAGGAAGCGGTTGACCTGGCTGGCCCCGATCAGCCCGAAGGCGTTGAGGGCGAACACCCAGCCGAAGTTCTGGGGCGAGACGCCGTACTGGCGGATCACCAGGTCGGGCGAGCTGGCGATATAGGTGAACAGCACCGCCCCGTTCAGCGCGCCCGACAGGGCATAGCCGACCAGACGCCGCTCGCCCAGCAGCGTCAGATAGGCTCGCAAGGGATGCTCCGACCGGGCCAGGGCGGCGGTCTCGTCCGAGCGGCTCTCGCGCAGGAACACCACCACCGCCAGGCCGATGGCCGCGCCAAAGGCGGCCAGCACCCAGAAGATGCCGCGCCAGCCGGAGAACAGCAGCACGAAGCCGCCAAGCATGGGGGTCAGGATGGGCGCCAGGCCCATGACCAGCATCATCAGCGACAGGAAGCGGGCCGTCTCTGTATGGCCGAACCGGTCGCGCACGACGGCCCGCGCCACCACCGCGCCGGCGCAGGCCCCCAGGGCCTGGACGAAGCGTCCGGCGATCAGCCAGGCGATGTTGGGGGCTAATGCACAAAGCACCGAGGCCGCCACGAACACCAGCGCACCCAGCAGCACCGGCGCCCGGCGGCCGAAGCGGTCGGAGGCCGGCCCATAGATCACCTGCCCCACCGCCATCCCGGCCAGGAAAGCCGACAAGGTTGCCTGGCCGTCGGTGGGGCTAGCGCGCAGGCCTTCCTGGATCGCCGGCATGGCCGCCAGGTACATGTCGATGGAGATCGGCCCAAAGCCGGTCATCGCCCCCAGCAGGATGACCAGCCCCCAGGGCGTGGGCGCGGGTTTTGGATCGGGGACGGTGGTCACGGCGGTGCTCATAGCATCTTGCCTTCCCCCACGGCGACCCGTCACGGTCCCCAAAAACCAGGAGGAAGCTGACATGCCCGACGCCCTGCCGATGATGCCACCCGTGCAGTACGCCGACGTGAATGGCATCCGGATGGCCTATTACGAGGCCGGCCCCAGGACGGGCGCGCCCATCATCCTCTGCCACGGCTTTCCGGAACTGGCCTTTTCGTGGCGTCACCAGATCAAGGCCCTGGCCGACGCCGGCCGCTGGGTGATCGCGCCAGACCAGCGCGGCTACGGCCTGACCAAAGGTCCGGAGGCTGTCGAGGCCTATGACATCCAGCACCTGACCGGCGACCTGGTCGGCCTCCTCGATCACGTCGGCGCGAAGAAGGCGATCTTCGTCGGCCACGACTGGGGCGGCATCATCGTCTGGCAGATGCCGCTGCTGCATCCGGACCGGGTGGCCGGGGTGGTCGGGGTCAACACGCCCTTCATGGCCCGCTCGCCGGCGGATCCGATCGCCATCATGCGCAACCGCATGGGCGATGAGATGTACATCGTCCACTTCCAGAAGCCCGGCGAAGCCGACGCCATCCTGGGCAAGGATGCGCGCCGCTCGATGGACTTCTTCATGCGCGGCCCGCTGCTGGGTCTGCCGCCCTCGGCCGGGATGGCGGTGCAGCGCAAGCCGGGCGACCCCTCCGCCTTCGCCATCGTGAGGGTGATCGAGGCCTGGGATCCGGCGGTCGACCCGCGCCCCAAGTTCCTGACCCCCGAAGAGTTCGACGTCTTCGCCTCGACGTTCGAGCGCACCGGCTTCACCGGCGGCATCAACTGGTACCGCAACTTTACCCGCAACTGGCGGCTCAGCGAGGGCGTCGTGCAGAAGGTGAATGTCCCCGGCCTGATGATCATGGCCGAGAACGACGCGGTCCTGCCGCCCTCCGCCGCCGACGGCATGGAGGCCTATGTGCCGGACCTGGAGAAGACGCTGGTGACGAAATCAGGTCACTGGACCCAGCAGGAAGAGCCGGAACAGACCAACCGGGCGCTGATCAATTGGCTTGATAAGAGATTTCCCATCTAGGGACTCTCCCGCAGGGTTAGCGGATCAGCTAGAAGGCGCGGATGGATCGTTCCCTTCCGACACCGCCGCTCGGCGCCCAGCAGTCCCGCCGGGGTCTTTATCCGGAAATTGAGGCGCATGCCTTCGGCTGGTTGCCGACCGGTGGGCCGCACGAGCTCTACTACGAGGAGTGCGGCAATCCCGAGGGCAAGGCCGCCATCGTGCTGCATGGCGGCCCCGGCGGGGCGATCAACCCGACCATGCGGCGGTTCTTCGATCCGCAGAAGTGGCGGGTAGCGCTGTTCGACCAGCGCGGCTGCGGCAAGTCGCGGCCCAACGCCAGCCTGGAAGACAACACCACCTGGACCCTGGTCGAAGACATCGAGCGGCTGCGCAAGCATCTGGGCGTCGAGAAGTGGACCGTGTTCGGCGGCTCCTGGGGCTCGACCCTGGCGCTCGCCTACGCCGTGACCTATCCCGAGCGGGTCGAGGCCCTGGTGCTGCGCGGTATCTTCCTGGTCACTCAGCGCGAGCTGAAATGGTTCTACCAGGACGGCGCATCGATGCTGTTCCCCGACGCCTGGCAGCGGTTCTGTGCGCCGATCCCCAAGGCCGAGCGCGGCGACATGATCAGCGCCTACCACCGCCGCCTGACCCACACGGACCGCAAGGTCCAGGCCGAGGCGGCCGCCGCCTGGAGCCAGTGGGAGGGCGACACCATCTCGATCCGCGGTCCCGAGGCCCGTCCGCCCAAGTTCAACGAGGTCGACTTCGCCGTCGCCTTCGCCCGCATCGAATGCCACTTCTTCGCCAACAAGGGCTTCTTCGCCGAGGACGGCTGGCTGTTGAAAGAGGTCTCCAAGATCCGCCACATCCCCGGCTGGATCGTCAACGGCCGCTTCGACGTGGTCACCCCGCTGGAAACCGCCTGGAGCCTGCACAAGGCCTGGCCGGAGTCGAAGTTCGAGGTGGTCTGGGACGCGGGGCATGCCTCGACCGAGCCTGGCATCATCGACGCCCTTATCCGGGCGACGGACGAGGCTGCACTGGTTTAGAGCAGCGCGCCGCGGCCGGCGGTGACTTCCGAGTAGCGGTGGACGCGGACCGACTGCACAAGGCCGAAGCCGATCATGACGGTAA
The DNA here is from genome assembly GCA_038236615.1 of Caulobacterales bacterium. GTDB lineage: Bacteria > Pseudomonadota > Alphaproteobacteria > Caulobacterales > Caulobacteraceae > Caulobacter. The sequence continues at coordinate 151,866 of JBBRZO010000008.1, read as the reverse complement.
GCATCACAGTGCCGCCGTACGACAGCAACGGCATCGGCACGCCCACGACCGGCGCCAGGCCCATCACCATCGCCCCGTTGATCAGCACATAGAGGGCGAAGGTCGCCGTCACGCCTGACGCGCCCAGCCGGCCGAAATGGCTGTGGCTGGTGGATGCGATCCTCAGCGCCATGAAGATGATCGCCCCGTATAGGAACAGCACCGAAAAACAGCCGACAAACCCGAACTCCTCGGCCAGGGTGGCGAACATGAAGTCGGTGTGCTTCTCGGGCAGGAAGTTGAGCTGGCTCTGCGAGCCCAGGCCAAAGCCCTTACCCAGCAGGCCGCCGGAGCCCAGGGCGATCTTGGACTGCAGGATGTGATAGCCCTCGCCCGAGGGGTCCTTCTCCGGGTGCAGGAAGGTGAAGACCCGGTTGCGCTGGTAGTCGTGCAGTAGGAACTCGAAGGCCAGCGGCGCGGCGATCAGCACCGCGCCGATCCCGGCCGCGATCATCCGCATGGACAGTCCGGCCAACACCATCATCGCCACACCGGTGGCGACGATCAGGATGGCGGTCCCCAGGTCCGGCTGCATGGCGACCAGCAGGGCCGGCGCGCCGATCATTGCCGCGGGAACCAGCAGCCACCAGGAGAAGCGGGCGTTGTCTCCCGAGAGGCCGTGGTAGAAACGCGCCAGGGCCAGCACCAGGCCGATCTTCATGATCTCGGAAGGCTGAATGCGGATCGGGCCGATATCCAGCCAGCGCTGGGCGCCCTTGGCGATGTGGCCGAATATCTCCACCCCGACCAGCAGGACCAGCGCCGAGCCGTAGACGAGATAGGCCGCCCCGAACCAGACGCGCAGATCGACCATCGCCAGGACGATCATGATGACGAAGAACACTGCAAAGCGGATCAGGTGCGGCGCCGCCCAGGGCATCCAGGACTGTGGCGCGGCGGAATACATCATCATGCCGCCGACCCCGGCGATCAGGCAGAGGGCCAGGCAGAAGGTCCAGTCGATCTCGCTGAACTTGACGATCAGCCGGTCGCGCTCGCCGGGACGGGTCAGGGCGGAAACGGTCATGTGGGCGCTCCCGGCGGCGGAGATGGGGGCGTGGCGTCCGGCAGATCCGGCGCCACGCCCTCGGTGTCGGAACTGGGATCGGCCTCGGGAAGCGGCAGCGGCTTTTCGATCAGGCTGCGCAGTTCCGGATCCTTCAGCAGGACGGTGCGCATGATCTCCCGGGCCCGGGGCGCCGCTTCGGTGGCGCCGGAGCCGCCGCCGTGTTCAACCAACAGAGCGAGAGCGTAGCGCGGCGCATCGAAGGGCGCGAAGGCGATGAACCAGTTGTGGTCCTTCTTGCTCCACTCGAAACTGGAGCTCTTGCGCGAGACGCCTTCCTTGTAGTCGTGCGACTGGGCGGTGCCGGTCTTGCCGGCCATCTTTATCGGCCCCAGTCCCAGCTGGCTTTGGCGAAAGGCGCCGCCGGTAACGTCGTTGGCCACCGCCGCCATGCCGGCCCGGATGATGTCGATATGTTCCGGCGCGAAGGGCAGATCAGGCGCCGCCGAGCCTGACGGCATTTCCACGCCGCCAATCGACTTGACCAGGCGTGGATTGAGCGCCTTGCGGCCGTTGGCCAGACGGGCGGTCATCACGCACAGCTGCAACGGATTCACAGACAACAGGCCCTGGCCGATACCGTAGCTGGGCGACTCGCCGGGGTGCCAAACCTTGTCTTGGCGGTGCGTCCGCACCCAGTCGGTCGAGGGCAGGATGCCCGGGATCTGGCCGGTAATGCCGATGTCGAAGGTCTGGCCGATGCCGAACGGCCCGGCCACCTTGGCGATACGGTCAGGGCCGATCTTCAACGCCACTTGATAGAAATAGCAGTCACAGCTGTTCTTGATGGCGTTGTGCATGTCCTGCGCGCCATGGCCGTCCTTCTTCCAGCAGTGGAAGTAGCGGCCGCCGAACCACCAGGCCCCCGTGCAGATGAAATGGTCCTCGGGCTTGACCATGCCGCTTTCCAGGGCGGCCAGCGCCGTCATGGTCTTGAAGGTCGAGCCGGGCGGGTAGTTGCCCGAGAGCGCCTTGTCGAGCAGCGGCTTGCGCTCGTACTCCGAGAGCGCCTTGTACTCCGGCACGGTCAGGCCGCGCACGAAGCGGTTGGCGTCGAAACTGGGCGCTGACAGCAGACACAGCAGGTCGCCGGTGCGGCAGTCCATGACCACCGCCGCGCCGCTTTGCTCGCCGAACACCTCGAGCGCGCGCTCCTGGACGTCGACGTCGATGGTCAGGCGAATTTCCTTGCCGGGCGTCGGCGCGATATCCCCGCGCGGATCCTGGCGGACCACCCGGCCCTTGGCGTCGACTTCCTGCTTCTGAGCGCCGGGCTTGCCGCGCAGCTCGATGTCAAAGGCCTTTTCGATGCCCTGTCGGCCAATGCGGAAGCCCGGATTGTAGAGCAGTGGGTCAGGGTTTGGCCCAGCGTTCTTGACGTCCTTGTCGTTGACCTTGGCCACATAGCCGATGACATGGGCGAAGGCCCCGCCGTGCGGATAGACCCGCACCTCGCCCATGTCGGCGGTGACGCCGGGCAGTTCGGGCGCGCGGACATTGACGCGAGAGAACTCCTCCCAGGTCATGTCTTCCATCACCGACACGGGAGAGCGCTTGGGCGCCCGATTGATGTCCTTGATCAGCCGGTCGCGGCGCTTGCCGTCGATGGGGACCAGGTTGGACAGCTCGGTCACCGTGGTCTCGACATCCATGTCGCCGTCCTTGGCCACCAGCAGGCGGAAGTTGGGACGGTTGGAGGCCAGGGTGACGCCGTTACGGTCAAGGATCAACCCGCGCGGCGGCGGCACCAGGCGGAAGTTGAACTTGTTGCTCTCGGCCAGCTGCGAATAGCGGTTGGCCTCGACCAGCTGCAGATGGATCAGCTGGCCGCCCAGCGCCACCAGCCCCGCGCCGGTCAGGCCGCCCATCAGAAAAGCTCTTCGCGTGAAGACGCCTTGCCGCTCGTTGACCTCCGAGAAGAAGATTGACGGCTCGCTCACCTGAATCTCACGTCCGCGTCCTCGAACCGGTCGATGAGCCGGTGCGCGAACGGATAGAGCAGACTGGTGGCTAAAAATTGCCAAAACACCGCGATCAGGCTGGGCGGGGTCTTGGCGTCCATCACCGTGAAGAAGTAGCCGGTCAGCATCGCCACCGCGCAGAACCCGGCGTACCAGGCCCACATCATCGGCCGGCTCTGGCCGGTCATCATGTTGCGCACCGCCAGGGCGCCGCCATAGGCGATCAGCAGTGACAGGGCCCATAGCCCCATGGGCGCGCCCCAGAAGATGTCCAGCAACGCGCCCATCGCCAGCAGGACAATAGGGGCCAGGATGGCCGGCCGGATCACCGCCCAGGAGAAGGCGCAGACCATTGGAAATACCGGCTCAGGCAGTTGCTGGCCGAAGATGCGGATGGGCGTGGCGAACACCACGGCCGCCAGGATGCAAAGCAGGGCCGGGACGCCCAGCCAGCGCCAGGGGTTGAGCGGCCGGGCGGTGTCAAAACTCACTGCGGCGCCCCCGCCGGAGCGGTCGGCTTGACGGGTTTTGGCGCAGGCTTGGGCTTGTCGGCGGCCGGCTTGTCGCCGGGCTTGGTGGGCGGCTTATCGCCGGGTTTAGGCTTGTCGCCAGGCTTGGACTTATCGGCCGGCTTGGCGGGCTGTTCCGCCGGCGGCTGATCTGCGGCGGGCTTGGTCGCCTCGGGCACGATGCGGGCCTGCGGGTCTTCGGTGATCACGGGCGGCAGGGACGAAGTCGACAGAGCCTGCTGGTTCACCAGCTGGCTGTAGTCGGTAAATTTCAGGATCCGTACCCAGTCGATGGCCTGGCTGTCGCTGTCCAGGACCACGCGCCAGGCGCCGTCCAGTCCCTTGACCGCGCGACCGACGGGAATGCCCCGCGGGATGACGCCGCCGTCGCCACTGGTCAGCACCCGGTCGCCCTCTTTCACCGGATCACGGCCGCGCAGGTATTCCAGCTTGGGATTGGGTCCGCCGTCGCCGGTCAGGATGGCGCGGGCGTTGGTGCGATCGATCATCACCGGCGTGCGCGAAATGACGTCGGTCAACAGCAGAATGCGGCTTACGCCGGGCGCCACGCCCACCACCCGGCCGACCAGGCCGCGCTCGCTGATCACAGGAAAGCCGATCTGGACGCCCTTTTCCGTGCCGGCGTCGGCCAGACGGGCATTGGCGTAGGGACCGCGCGAGTCGCTAACGACATGGGCGGTGACCATGGGGATGGGCGGGTCGGTCTTGACGCCCAGCACGGCGCGCAGCCGTTCATTCTCGTCAGCCAGGGCAACGGCGCGGTCGGCCTCGGCCCGGGCGGCCAGCAATTCTTCCTTGAGATGACGGTTCTCGCTGGCGGCGAAGAAGTAGCTGCCCACGGCGCCGAAGAAGTCGCCGGCCCAGCGGGTCGGGGCCGCCACCACGCCGCCGGCCTTGGAGGCGGCGACATCAACCACCTGGCGGGCCTGCGGATAGGCCTTCTCTTCCAGCGTCTCACGCCGGTCGCTCAGGAACAGGGCCGCGGCGATGACGACGCAGACGATGAAGGCCACCGCCGCCGTCCAGGCGAGCGGAACCTTGATTTCGCCGAATGGATCCTGGCGGAACGCCACCTAAGTCTTCTCCTTCGGGGCCCCCGCCCCGAAACGGGACGGTCTAGGACAGCGTCGACTCGAGAACGCCCTTCATCCATTTAGGATGTTCAAGAACCTTGCCACAGCCAAGCGCCACGCAGCTGAGCGGGTCGTCGGCCACGGTCACCGGCAGGCCGGTGTGGTCGCGGATTTCGGCGTCCAGGCCGCGCAGCAGAGCGCCACCGCCGGTGAGCATGATGCCCTTGTCGGCGATGTCGCTGGCCAGTTCCGGCGGGGTGGCTTCCAGCGCCACCTTCACGGCCTCGACGATCTGGTTGACCGGTTCGGCCAGGGCGTCCGCCGCCTGCTTCTCGGAGATGCGAACTTCGCGCGGCACGCCCTGCATCAGGTCGCGGCCCTTGACGTCGATCGACAGGCCTTCGCCGTCGGCCGGCGCGCGGGCGGTGCCGATTTCCTTCTTGATGCGCTCGGCGGTGGTCTCGCCGATCAAGAGGTTATGGTGGCGGCGCATGTAGCTGATGATGGCTTCATCCATCTTGTCGCCGCCGACCCGCACCGAGCGCGAATAGACGATGCCCGACAGGGACAGCACGGCCACCTCGGTGGTGCCGCCGCCGATGTCGACGACCATCGAGCCGGTCGGTTCATGGATGGGCAGGCCGGCGCCGATGGCCGCAGCCATGGGCTCGTCGATCAGGCCGACGCGGCGGGCCGAGGCGTTGAGGCAGCTGTCATTGATGGCGCGGCGCTCGACGGCCGTGGCGCCCGACGGCACGCAGACGATGACCTTGGGGTTCACGAAGCCTTTGCGGTTGTGAACCTTGCGGATGAAATACTTGATCATTTCCTCGGCGACTTCGAAGTCGGCGATGACCCCGTCGCGCATGGGACGGATGGCTTCCATGTGACCCGGGGTGCGGCCCAGCATCTGCTTGGCCTCTATGCCCACGGCGTGGACGGTCTTGCGGCCGCCGATGTTGCGCAGGGCGACCACCGAGGGCTCGTTCAGCACGATCCCCTTGCCCTTCATATAGATAAGGGTGTTGGCGGTGCCGAGGTCGATGGCGATGTCGTTGGAGATGGCGCCGAAGAGAGAGCCGAACATTCAGGACCTTAGGGCAGGAGCAAATCGGGACGTCTAGACACTCGCCCTGCAAACCTGGGACCACGCCGCGAGCGCGCTCCCCTGGCGCAGCGTCGAACAACAGAGTCGGTGGGAAATGCAGAACGTGCTGCGGTGTGCCCTGCGAACGTGTTGAATTCAAGGTCTATTAATAGCCCTGCTTCAAGCGGCCGCTGCCAGAATCACCCCGGCCGCTGTGACAGCCCCGAACAGCCACTGGCGCAGCGTCAACCGCTCCGCGAAAAGGCGGCGTCCGGCAAGGGCCGCGAAGGGCATTTCCACGACGCCGACCGCCCGAACCGGCCCAGCCGGCGACAAGGCCAGGGCGCTGAACCAGCCGGCTGAAGCCAAGGCGCCGAAGAGGCCCGCGCCCAGCGAAACCCGCCATGATCGCAAGGCCGCGCCGAGCGCCGGGCGCTGGGTCAGGCCCATCCAGGTGACGAGGGCGGTGGACTGTACCGCCTGCACCGCAGCGACGGTGATCAGGGCCGCCGGGATGTGGTGCACAGGATCCAGGGCGAAGCCCGCCTGCCGGAAGGCGTTGGCGCACAGCGCGAAACAGGCGCCCGACAGCGTGCCCAGCCAAGCGGCGCTCCAGTCGCGCGGGCCTTCGGACTGCCGCGGCCAGGACAGCGCCATCAGCCCGGCCGTGGCGACCAGTACGCCGACCCAGGCCAGCGGGTGCAGATGATCATGGAAAAACGCCCAGCCCATCAGGGCGGCGAACGGTAAGCCGGATTGCTGGAAGGCGGTGCCCAGCGCGAAGCTGGACCGTCGCATGGCCACCAGCAGGGCGGCGGTGGCCCCGATCTGGGCGAAGGCGCCCAGGCAGGACCACAGCCAGAAAACCGCCGTGAAGCGCGGCTGGGCCGGTGAGATGGCCAGGGCGACGGCCACGAAAACCAGGCTGAACGGCAACCCGAACAGGAACCGCACCAGGGTCGCGCCCCAAGGCCCAGCGCCCGTCAGCAGGCTGCGCTGAGCGGCGTTGCGGGCGACCTGAAAGCCAGCCGCTGCGACGGTGATGGGAATCCAGAGCATGACCTATCTCTCGGGCCTTTCAGGCGCGAAGCCCAAGCCCTTCCCCCGCTGGCGGGGGAAGTGGGCCGACGGCGATAGCCAGAGGGTCGTTGGGGGCCTTTTCCCAGGGGTGGGGATGTCCGCCAACGCCGCAAGAACCCCCAACGACCTTCGATGCTGCGCATCTCAGGACACTTCCCCCGCCAGCGGGGGAAGGGCTGGTGATCCAGCGCCTCGTTGAAGTTCCCTAGAACCCGCTCGCGATCGCCGTTTCCGGCCGGGTCTTTTCCTTGCGGGAGAAGAGGTTGTTCAGCGCATTGACATAGGCCTTGGCGCTGGCCGTCAGGGTGTCGGTGTCCGCCGCCTGGCCCGTAGCGATACGGCCATCTTCTTCCAGACGCACCGAGACCTGGGCCTGGGCGTCGGTGCCTTCGGTGACCGCATGCACCTGGAACAGGCGCAGAGCCGCCGAGTGCGGGACGATCTCGTGGATGGCGTTGAACACCGCGTCGACCGGGCCGTCCCCCGTGGCTTCGGCCGTCTTCTCCACGCCGTCGACATCCAGGGTCAGCTCAGCCGACTGACCGTCGGTGCCGGCCACGACGCGCATCCGTACGACGCGGATCTTCTCCGAGCCGCGGGCCAGAGCGTCATCGACCAGGGCGATAATGTCGTCGTCGAAGACGTGTTTCTTCTTGTCGGCCAGATCCTTGAACCGCCCGAACGCCTCATTCAGGGCGTTCTGGCCCAGCTCGTAGCCCAGGCCCTTCAGCTTCTCGCGGAAGGCGTGGCGACCGCTGTGCTTGCCCATGACCAGGTTGGTGGCGCCCTGCCCCACATCCTCGGGCCGCATGATCTCGTAGGTCTCGCGGTTCTTCAGCATGCCATCCTGGTGGATGCCGCTCTCGTGGCTGAAGGCGTTCTTGCCGACGATGGCCTTGTTGAACTGTACCGGGAAGCCGGTAATGGCCGAGACGTAGCGGCTGGCTCGGGTGATGTGCTGGGTGACGATGCCGGTCTCGTAGGGCAGACGGTCGCCGCGGACGCGCAGCGCCATGACGATCTCTTCCAGCGCCGCGTTGCCGGCCCGCTCGCCCAGGCCGTTGATGGCGCATTCGACCTGCCGCGCGCCGCCCTGCACCCCGGCCAGGCTGTTGGCGACGGCCAGGCCCAGGTCGTTGTGGCAGTGGGTCGAGAAGATGGCCTTGTCGGCTCCCTCGACGTTCTGGGTCATGTATTTGAACAGGTCGGCGTATTCCGACGGATAGGTGTAGCCCACCGTATCGGGCAGGTTGATGGTCGTGGCCCCCGCCTTGATCGCCGTCTCGATGGCCCGGCGCAGGAAGTCACGCTCCGAGCGGGTGGCGTCCTCGGCCGACCATTCGACGTCGCCGCACAGGTTGCGGGCGTGGGTCACCGACTTGGTGATGGCTTCCAGCACCGCCTCGGGCTCCATCTGCAGCTTGTGCTTCATGTGCAGGGGGCTGGTGGCGATGACGATGTGGATGCGGCCGCGCTTGGCGTGCTTGATCGCCTCGTGGCAGCGCTCGATGTCGACCTGGTGGGCGCGGCACAGGCCCGCCACCGTGCTCTCGGTGACGATCTTGGAGACTTCACGTACGGCCTCGAAGTCGCCGTTCGAGGCGATGGGGAAGCCGGCCTCGATGACGTCGACCCCCATCTCTTCGAGGATCTTGGCCAGCTCCAGCTTCTCTTCCAGAGACATGGAGGCGCCGGGCGACTGCTCGCCGTCGCGCATGGTGGTGTCGAAGATGATGACGCGGTCGCGCTTTTCAGCGGCTACGTCGGATACGCCTTGGGCGTCAGATACCGGGGAAGTCATTGTAAGGAACTTTCGTCGCTTTGTGTCGGGGTCAGGGTCGGATCAACTCACCCCTGAGCGCCCGGCCGCGACTGCGCGCGGCTAAGCGGTCGCCCAGGGGCGGCTAAGCCCCAGGCCAAGAAGAAGCAGGTTGTCGCGAGCGCTGCGCATGCGTCTTCCCTAATGAATCTCGCGAATCCGCGCAAGAGTCTTGCGCCGAAAGGTCGCCTATCAGGCCAACGCGGCAAGAACCTTCCGCACGGCAGGGCGCTCAGCCATGCGCGCCATATGCGCCGTGATCTTCGGGAACTGCGCCGGATCGACGCCGTCGCTCTCGAGCCAGCCGGCGATGGTGAAGAGGTAGGGATCGCAGATGCTGTAGGCCTCGCCCAGCACCCAGGGCCCCGCGAGCATCTCGGTTTCGATCAGGGCGGCGCACTCGGCCATGTTCGAGGCGACCTTGGCCCGCATCGCCTCATGCGCGGCGGGATCGTCGGCCCAGCGGTAGCCGCGGAACTTGTGGGCATGGGCGACATGCACCGTCGAGGACAGGTAGGCGTTGAAGGCCTGCGCCCGCCCGAACTCGAACGGATCGGTCGGCGCCAGCCGCGCCTCCGGAAAGGCCTGAGCGATATAGGCCAGGATGGCAACGTTCTCGGTCAGCACGCCGCGATCGGTGATCAGGGCGGGGATGCGGCCCTTGGGATTGAGCGCCAGATAGTCCGGCGAGCGCTGCTGCTGAGCGCCGAAGTCGACGTCCCGAATTTCATAGGGCGCGCCCGCTTCTTCCAGGGCCATGTGGCTGGCCAGGCTGCAGGACCCGGCGCGGACGTAGAGGATCAGCATGATCCCCTATGTAACCCTACCGCGTGACGATCGGGAACCCACCCTTGGGCGCATCGAACCAGCTGGTCAGCCGCTTGAGCGCCCCGGCGTCACCGTCGATCTTCACCTGGCCGGTCAGCACCTTGGGGGCCAGCGACTGGCCGGTGAACAGCGACTGCAGGAAAAGGCCCCGGGCCACGATCAGGGTGGCGTCGGCCTTGGTATCGGCTGCGGCCGGCTCCGCGGTCAGCACATCGTTGTGGACGCGGACCAGATAGCGCTCATTGCGGTCGGGGAAGACGAACAGGATGCTGACGGCGCCGTCGCCGACCTTGGCAGGGTCCAGGCGGGTGGCCAACAGGTCGAAGATCATTGGCGTAGGCAGGTTGGCGACCACGTCGGCCGAGCCGGACTGCAGGCCCGACGGCTTGATCCCGTCGCGCAGCTCGCTGGTCCCGGTCAGGTACATGTTGCGCCAGATGGCGCTCTCGGCCTGGTAGCCCAACTGCTCATAGGCGTCAGCCAGCAGGCCCTTGGCCTTCACATTGCCGGCGTCGGCCATGACGACATTGTTGAGCAGGGTGGCGGCCCAGCCGTAGTCGCCCTTGTCGTAGGCCGCCTGGGCCAGGCCCAGCACCTTGTCGGCCCCGCCCATCGCCTCGACATAACGCCGCCCCTCCTCGGCAGGCGGCAGCACCGCCAGGTGGGCGGGATTGGCGTCGTACCAGCCCATGTAGCGCTGATAGACCGCCCGGCTGTTGAAGCTCATCGTCCCGTAGTAGCCGCGGTTGAACCAGTCCTTGGCCAGGGCCGGCGGCAGCACCAGGGCGTTGGCGATTTCACCCGGCAACATGCCGCTGTTCATCAGCCGCACGGTCTGGTCATGCAGGAACTTGTAGGCGTCGCGGTGGTCGGAGAGGTAGCTGACGATGGTCTGCTGTCCGAAGCGCGGCCAGCCGTGGCTGGTGAACATGGTGTCGGTCTTGTCGCCATACAGGCGGATGGATTCCGAGAGGTAGTCGGCCCAGGCCTTGGCGTCGCGCACCTTGGCCCCGCGCGGGGTCAGGATGTTGTGCATCGAGGCGTTGGCGTTCTCGGCCATGCACAGCACGCGCAGGTCCGGGAAGTAGAAGTTCATCTCGGACGGCGCTTCTGTGCCGGGCGTCACCTGGAACTCGATCTTGACGCCGTCGACGGTCAGCACCTGGCCGGTGCGGTCGATGCTTTCCTTGGGCGGCAGCAGGCTGGTCGTGCCCTTGGAGATGGCCTGGCCGATACCCGAGCTGATCTGCCCTTGGAGGCCCGGATCGATAGCATAGCCGAACTGATAGACCGCCCGGCGGTTCATGGCCGGGCCGGCGATGACGTTCTCGCTGACCGCCTCCTCCAGGAAGCCGGCCGGGCCGATCACCCGTACCTTGCCGCTGTCATAGTCGGCCTGGCTGACGATGCCGCGCGCGCCGCCGAAGTGGTCGGCATGGCTGTGGGTGTAGATCACCGCCACGATCGGCCGAGACCCGAGTTTCTCGGTCACCAGGTCATAGGCCGCCTTGGCGACCTCGGTGCTGGTCAGGGGATCGATGACGATCCAGCCGGTCTGCCCCTTGACGAAGGTGATGTTGGAAACGTCGAAGCCGCGCACCTGCCAGATGGTGTCGCTGACCTGGAAAAGGCCGTTCATCGACAGCAGCTGACCCTGGCGCCAGAGGCTGGGGTTGACCGTCGCCGGCGCCTCGCCCTTCAGGAAGTCATAGGCCGACAGGTCCCAGACCACCTTGCCGCCCGCGTCCTTGATCTGCGGATCAGTGCGCGTCCCCAGGAAGCCCCGGCTGGCGAAGTCGAAGTCCTGGCGGTCGGCGAAGGGCAACGTTGCCTTCAGCGTCGCCTGGGCCTGGACAGTGGCGGGGCTGGCCGGCTGCGCCGCGTGAACATTTGGGGCCGCCAACATGGCCGCCATGGCCAGCGTGATCGCGAGCTTCCGCATAGACCCCTCCCAGGTTCCGTTAGGGGCAGTTTGATCGCCAGCGTCTCTCACCAGTGTAACCTTGGTGACATTTATCAAACGCGCCAAACTTCGGCTGGACTCGATTGCAGTGAAGTATATGTTCCCGCTCCGGTTGCTACCTGTCATCCCTGCCGAACCCTCCGTCGCCTATCGACGGCGCGTCGGCGCATGGAGGTCGCACATGACTGCGGACGTTAAAGTTCTGATTGTTACCGATGATTCCGACGGCGGTTTCCTGCCTTGGATGACCCAGGCCGTCGATCGCGCTTTTCACCTCGGTGAGTTTGTCCGGACCCTGAAGGACACTGCCTGGCTGGGGTTCGACGTCAAGCTGACCCTGGCCCACCGCGATGCGCCGAGCGGTAGCCTCACCGCCCAGCAGATCAAGGACCGCTCCGGCGCCGAGGTGGTCGCCTTCCGCTTCGACGAGGCCTTCCAGGCCGACGGCCAGAGCCGCAAGATCGCCGACTATGACGTGATCCTGTTCTTCTCGATCACCACCTTCGAAGCGGTGGACCAGGTCAAACTGCAGTCCGAGACCGACGCCATTGCCCGGTTCATGGAGGCTGGCGGCGGCTTCTTCGCCACCGGCGATCACGAGAATCTCGGCTTCCCCCTGGCCCACATGATCCCGCGGGTCGGCAGCATGCGGCGCTGGTGGGCGAGCACCGGCCCCAATGGTGAGCCCGCCGCGCCTTCAGGCACGGGAACCGGCCGCCACGACACCCTGCAGGCCGGACCCGACAACGCCTATCAGTTCGAGGACCAGTCCGACGAAATCGCCCAGCCGATTGACATCGTCTGGTACAGCGCCGGCCTGGGCTCGGTCGGCGGCTATCCCGCCACCTTCTCCCTGCCCCACCCCCTGCTCTGCTCACCCGATGGGGCGATCAAGTGGCTGCCCGACCACATGCACGAGGGCCAGTGCGAGGTTCCGGGCAACCTGGCCGGCCGGACCTTCACCCTGGACGGCAAGACGCTGCGGGAATATCCGGACCTGGCCGGGACGCCCCTGGCACCCGAGGTCATCGCCGAGGGCGTGGTCATCCCTGGCCATGCCAGCCCTTCGCTGTTCGGCGATCATTTCAACGAGACCAACCCCAGCACCGGCCAGCGGTTCGGCGTTATCGGGGCCTGGGACGGCCACCGGGTCGGCAAGGGCCGGGTGGTGGTTGATTCCACCTGGCACCACTTCTTCAACATCAATCTGACCGGCGATCTGTTCCTGTCCGACGACCTGCCCCCGGACGACCAACGGCTGCACGGCTTCTTCACCCTGCAGAACGGCCAGCGCCTGCCCAACGTCGCTTACAAGAAGATCCAGTACTACTACCGCAACCTTATCTACTGGCTGATCCCCAAATCGAAACTGAAGTTCGGCTGGTGGCAGGCCCTGGCCAAGGCCTCATCGGTCGGGGAACTGAAGGAGTTGTCCAAGGGCTGGCTTGGACAGATCAGGGCGCGCAACAAGGGCCAGCTCAATACCCTCGAGCACAGCCTGAGCCCGGCCGATTTCGACTATTGGTACAAGTTCGGCACCCTGGCCGACGCCTATTTCAAGAGCATCCGGGGCGCCTGCTCCAAGGCGCATGTGCGCGAGATCCTCTACAAGCCCAAGATTCCCTGGTGGGAATGGGTCATGGAGGCCGGCGATCCCTGGGATCCGGTCATCCGCACCCGGCCGGCGGAGATCGACCGGTTCCAGCGGCTGGGGGCTTTCGGCCTGGCCAGCCGGCTCGATCCGGTGCTGACGGCGGGGATCGGGGCGGCCGTCATTCTCGCCGCTCAGGCCCGGGCCACCGCGCCGCGCGGCGTGCTGACCGAAGAGCAGGTCCGCCAACTGGATCAGGCCTGGGACGGCGCGCTTGAGCACGTCACCACCCAGGCGCGCGCGCTTCTGGCCGACGGGGCCAAGCTGGCCCAGGGGCTCGACCGGGTCATGGCGTCCACCGCCAAACGTCCGATTTAGCGCCTGCCTAGGGCCGCGATCTGATGGAATCAGATCGCCGCCCTAGGTCTTTGTTTTGACGCGCGTTTATTCCGAAAACCGGTTCCCACTTTTCGGAACGCGCTCTAGGCTTCGGGGGCGTCGGGCTTGGGCTCGGCGTCCTCGCGGCTGCGCAGCCAGCGCCGCGCGAACCAGCCCACCCCGATCCAGGCTACCGCGACCAGGCCGATCACCGAATAGCTGGCCAGGCCGCCGCCGGACATGCCCTTCATAGCGGAGTGGCCGGCCAGGGCCGTCAGGGCGATCTTGGGCAGGATGCCAAGCGCCGTGCCGCCGAAGAAATCCCGCTGGCGCATCGGCGAAACACCGGCGGCCATGTTGACCACGATGAACGGCGCGGACGGCACCAGCCGCACGATCAGGCTGGCCATGAAACCGTTACGGCCGATCAGGTCCATGAACTTATTGACCCGCTCACCACCGACATCGCGCAGCAGCCGGCCGCCGAACAGTCGCCCCAGCCAGAAGCCGACCACGGACGAGACCATGGTGCCGATCCAGCTATAAAGCATGCCGGTCCACGGCCCGAAGGCCACCACGGCCGCCGCGATCAGCACGATCTGCGGCACGCCCAGAAAGGCCAGCGCGGCAAACGCTCCAACAGCGACAGGTAGAGCCCAGACGCCATGGGCGGCGTTCATCCAGTGCTCCATGGTGTCGGCGCCATTGATGCCCAACAGTTGAGCCCCAAAGACGAAAACCACGCCCACTCCGCCGAACAGCACGAAGGAAACACCCACCGTGCGCCAGGCGCGGGCGTCCATGTTCATGACGAATTGGATGAAGGCCTTCATGCGAACCCAGGCCTCGCCGATTGCGGACAGCGGGTCAAGATGGCGCCAGTCGACGTTCGTCCAGTCGAGCCAGAACGGGGTTCCATCAACGCGGTTGGGGTGGGTGGCGTGGGTCATGGCTTCTCCTGCCCCACGGTCTGAAAATGATCGTCCGGCAGGGGAGTTCCGCTCCCGACTATGAGGTGGCGGCGAAGTGCGGCATCCTCGCCACATGAAACTCCTGGGCATTTCGGGCAGCCTGCGGGCCGCCTCGTTCAACACCGCGCTGCTGAAGGCCGCGCAGGAACTTGTGCCTGCCGGTGTGGGGATCAATATCTTCGGCCTGCACGACCTTCCGCTATTCAACCAGGACGTCGAGGACCAGGGCGACCCACAGGCGGTGACCGTCTGGAAGGACGCCATACGCGGGGCCGATGGCCTGCTGATCGCCTGCCCCGAGTACAACAACGGCGTCACCGGCGTCCTGAAGAACGCCATCGACTGGGCCTCGCGCGGCGATCCGGCGCCGCTGACCGGCCAGATCGCCTGCATGATCGGCGCGAGCCCGGGCATGACCGGCAGCGCCCGGGCTCAGGATCACCTGCGCCTGATCCTTCGCCGCACCCAGACCCAGGCGGCGCCGCTCAGCGAAGTGCTGGTCTTCCAGGCCCACACCAAGATCGTCGACGGCGAACTGACCGACGAACGGACGCGCCAGATTCTAGGCAAGCACCTGGCTGGCTTCGTCGAGGCTGTAAGAGCCCACCGCGCCTAGAAGTTTTCGCTCCAGGGCCGCAGATCCAGCTCCAGGGTCCAGGCGCTGCGGTGCTGGTGGTGCAAGGCCCAGTAGGCCTCGGCGATGGCGTCGATATTGAGCATGCCGTCTGGGCCGCGCTCGTCCTTCAGCTGGGGCCGGAAGGTCAACAGCCGCTCGCCCTCGATGCCGCCATCGACCACGACGTAGCCGACGTGGACACCCTGGGGGCCGAACTCACGGGCAATGCTCTGGGCCAGGGCACGCTGGGCGGCCTTGGCGGCGGCGAAGGGCGCGAACAGGGCCTTGCCGCGCAGGCTGCCGCTGGCGCCCGTGAAGATCAGGCTGCCGCCGCCGTGCTCGACCAGGACCGGCAGGGCGGCCTGCGCGACGTGAAAGCCGCCCAGGGTGTGCTCGCGCCAATGGCTTTCAAAGTGCTCGGCGCTGACCTTCAGGAACGGCGCGGGCCGATTGGAGCCGGCGTTGTGGACCGCCAGGGCCAGTGGTGCGATGGAGTCGGCTGCCTCAACGAAGCGTCTGGTGTCCTCAGGGTTAGAGGCGTCGCCGACCACGGCTGTAACCGGCGCGTCCAGGCCCTGCAGCGCCATGGCCGTTGCCTCCAGTTTGGGCGCATTGCGGCCGGCAATAACCACCGGATAGCCGCCCTCGGCGAAGCGGCGGGCTATAGCGGCGCCCAGGCCCTCCAGAGCGCCGACGCCGACGACCAGGACGCTGCCTTGCGGCGGAGCGGGTTGAAGCGGTTCGCGGGCCATCGCGGCCTCCCTGTTGATGCGAGACCGAACATGGGGTCCAGTCAGTCCTCTTTCAATACGAACCTTCACATTGCATCGCAGCATGGCGGGGTCTAAGACCCCCGCAATCCTGTCCAACCCATTCGAGTCCAGGGGAACCCAATGTCGTTTGAGTCCGCCGCGCTGCGGCGCGTGAAGCCCTCCGCCACCATGGCCGTCAGCGCCAAGGCCCGCCTGCTGCAGCGGGAAGGTCGCGATATCATCGGGCTGGGCGCGGGCGAGCCGGACTTCGACACCCCCGAAAATATCAAAGAGGCGGCAATCCGGGCCATCCGCGAGGGCAAGACCAAGTACACCGACGTCGACGGCATCCCGGAACTGAAGGAAGCCATCTGCGCCAAGTTCGCCCGCGAGAACGGCCTGTCCTACAAGCCCAGCCAGGTGAACGTCTCGCCGGGCGGCAAGCCGGTGATCTTCAACGCCTTCATGGCCACCCTGTCGCCCGGCGACGAAGTGATCGTGCCGACCCCCTACTGGGTCAGCTATCCCGACATGGCGCTGATGGCCGGCGGCGAGCCGGTGTTCGTCCACACCACAGCGGCCAAGGGCTTCAAGGTCCAGCCGGCCGACCTCGAGGCAGTGATCACCCCCCGCACCAAGTGGCTGCTGCTCAACTCGCCGTCCAACCCGTCGGGAGCGGCCTATACCCGAGCTGAACTGCGAGCCCTGGGCGAGGTACTGCTGCGCCACCCCCACGTCTGGATCCTCACCGACGACATGTACGAGCACCTGGTGTTCGACGACTTCGAGTTCACCACCATCGCCCAGGTCTGCCCTGAACTCTACGACCGCACCCTGACCATGAACGGCGTCTCCAAGGCCTACGCCATGACCGGCTGGCGGATCGGCTACGCCGCCGGGCCCGAACCGCTGATCAAGCTGATGGCCAAGGTGATGAGCCAGTCGACGTCCAACCCGACCTCGATCTCGCAATACGCGGCTGTCGAGGCGTTGAACGGCCCGCAGGACTTCATCAAGCCCAACGCCCGCCTGTTCCAGGAGCGGCGCGACCTCGTGGTCTCCATGCTTAACCAGGCCAGCGGCATGTACTGCCCGACCCCGGAAGGCGCCTTCTACGTCTATCCGTCGGTGGAAAAACTGATCGGCCGCACAGCCCCGACCGGCAAGATTATCGGCAGCGACGAAGACTTCGCCAGCGAACTGCTGGAAGCCGAGGGCGTGGCGGTAGTGCACGGCGCGGCCTTCGGGCTCTCGCCCTTCTTCCGCATCAGCTACGCAACCTCCAACGATGTGCTGGAAGATGCCTGCAGCCGCATCCAGCGGTTCTGCGGGGCGGTGCGCTAGGCCCTTACGGTTTGACGCCTTCAGGAACGCCGTAGCCGTACTTGGTGTCGCAGGCGTGGACGTCGGCGAACAGTGACTCAGGTCCGGCGGCGCCCGTGACGATCGGATCCAGTCGGGCCTTGGCGGCGGTCTGGATGTCGGCCTGCACGTCTGGAACGGCCAGCTTGGGATTGCTCGCCATGTACTTGCCGCCCGAGGTCAGGGCCCGGTCCAGCAGGGCCTTGGCCAGGGTCGGATTGGCGCCGTTGCCCCAGGACAGGGCCAGATAGGCGATCGCGCAGCTGCGATCATCCGTGGCCGAGGGCGGAAGAGCGGCCGGTGGCGGCGCGGCAGCGGGCTGCGGCGGCGGCGTGGGGGCGGCCGGAGTTGACCTAATCGTCAACGGCGAAGGTTCCGGCGGTTCAGCGGGTGCGGATGTCCCGCCCTGTACCTGGCCCAGCTGCGGCCTGAAACCGAACACCGCGTCGCAGCGGGCGACCGTGTCGAGCACGCGCTGGATCGAAGCGGGGTCGCTGTTGATGACCCCGCTGGTCAGCAGGGTGATGGCGGCGCTCTCGTTGGCGTTGACCTGGGCGGCGTCGAAGGCGGTGCGGCGCTGCAGCTCGACCTTGCGGGCCGAGAAGTCGACGCCGCTGAAGTTGGGGATGTCCTTGAGGTCCGGGTTGGTCACCGCCAGATTGTCGCGCAGCTTGCCCAGCGCGCCATAGGCGCCCATGCAGGTCATGGCGTCAGCGCTGGCGGCAGAAACTGTTGGGGCGCTCTGCCGGGCCATCAGTGGGGCCGGACTGACCGCCGTGACGGCTACCGACAGGGCCAGGATAAGACGCAGTTGGCGCACGACGACGATTCCCCCAACGAGTTCAGGACCGTCACCTAGCGCAATCTTTAGGTCTACACCAAGGCCGGGGTCCGGCGGCAGGGCGCCGCAGCCGCGCTCAAGCCGTTAGTTTAGGCAGGTTGGGGATTGGCTTTCAGCGCCTGGGCGGCCGGGCGGTCCAGCCTCACGAGGTCGGCTTCGACGCGAGCGACCCAGACCAGCGGGATGCGGAGAACCGGCTCGACGGCCAGTTCAATATGCCGCCCGACGATGCGCAGAATATCGCCGACCGGCCGGTTATCCGATCCTACGACCTGCATATGGGCGCGAAAGGCGTCCGACATCATGCGACTCTTCTAACTCTCAAACACGACAGTAACGTCATAGCGCCTGACCCGTTGCTCCGGAACGCGGACGGCTCCACAACTTGCCGCAATTTACCGCCATGGACCGCCCCATGATCCGCTCTGCTCTCCTCTCAGTGGCCCTGCTCACGGCGACTTCGGCCGCCGCCCAGACGCCGGCCCCCAAGCCCGTGTTCAATGCCCATGTCGCCCCCGACGGGGTGACGGTGTACGAAAACGACAAGCCGGCCTTCTTCTTCCGCACCAAGGCCGCGCCCGGCGCCGAGCCCGGCCGGGTCGACTACCTGCATCCCCTCTATGCCCCTGACGGCACGGTGCTGACCGAGGAGGGAGCCGCCAGCTATCCGCAGCAGCGGGGCGCCTTCTGGGCCTGGCCGCGTATCCAGATAGACGGCAAGCCGGTCGCTGACAGCTGGAACATGAAGGGCATCGGATTTTCGGTGCGCGACACGAAGTTTGGTCCAGGCCCAGGCGGGTCAGCCGAAGTCACGCTCAAGACCGACTGGCTGATCAATTCCGGACCGGAACTGCTCTACGCGGCCGACGAGATCACGGTGGTGCGCATCTACCCGCTGAAGAAGGGCGCCCGACGGGTCGAGTTCGACACCACCATCACCTCCAAGGTCGACGGCCTCCAGCTGGGCGGCAATGACGACGAACGCGGCTTCGGCGGGTTCGCCCTGCGGCTGACCGGCGCGTCCGGCCTGTCGTTCGCCTCCAACGGACGGCCCGTAAATCCCGCCTTTGGATCGATCAGCGCGGGAAGCTCGATGGGTTTTGCCTGGCCGGGCCAATCCGGCCTGGACCGCTGGGGCGTAGGCCTGGCCTGCAAGGTCGACGACCGGCCGCTGCAGCAATGGATGCTGCGCCGCGAAGCCTCGGTGCAGAACTGCATTTTCCCGGGCCGCACGCCGGTGGTGCTGAGCAAGGGCCGCGCCCTGCACCTGCAGGCGACCATCGTGATCACCCCGCGATGAGCGATCCCGTCAATCTCAACCGCTTCCGCAAAGCCAAGGCCAAGGCCGGAGCCAAGACTCAGGCGGCCGAGAACCGGGTAAAGTTCGGCCAGACCAAGGCCCAGAAACAGCTGGAGACCGCCCTGCGCGACAAGGCGGCCTCCAAACTCGATTCCGCCAAGCGGGAGGCGGACTAGTGTTTTTCCGTCCAGGCAGCCTTTGCGGCGTCGGCGGTCATGGTCAGGCGGACCTTGTCCTCATCGACGAATTCCACCCAGGAAAGCGGGATCAGATGGTGTTTGAAACCGCTGCCCAGGTCCAGTTTGGCCAGTTCAATCTCGCCGCCTTCGATCTTGTCGACCCGGCCGACGTGATGTTCGTCCGAACCGACGACTTCCATATGTTCACGAATTTCCGTGGGCGAAATCATAGGGCAACTCCTGCTGAAGGCCGGCGCGACGGCGCCATCGGCAGGGGAAACGCCGAGTCCAGCGAGCGGTTGCCCCTAGCGGGAATTTCAGATGCCCGGTGATCTGAAGAAGCGCTCGGTGAACCTGTCCGGCCACGCCACCTCGCTGGCTCTGGAGGCGGAGTTCTGGGCCGTGCTGGACGCCGCGGCGGCCGCTGAGGGCCTGAGCCTCGCCGCCCTGATCGGCGCTATCGATGATGGACGGGCTGGTCGACCGCTCGCATCGGCCTGCCGGGTCTATGCCTTGCAACGAGGGGCCGGAGCGGCTTAAGCCCAGCCAGCTTTGTGCTACATATGTTCCGTAATGTCCGACTCCTTGCCCCAGCCCCGCATTTCCGACCTGGCCCGCGCCGACGCGCCGGCCCCGTATCTTGACGGGCTGAACCCCGAGCAGCGCGCCGCTGTCGAGGCCACGGAGGGGCCCGTCCTGGTGCTGGCCGGCGCCGGCACCGGCAAGACGCGCGTGCTGACCACAAGGCTGGCCCACATCCTGGCGACAGGCCGCGCCAAGCCTTGGGAGCTGCTGACCGTCACTTTTACCAACAAGGCCGCGCGCGAGATGCGCGAGCGGATCACCCACATCATCGGCCCGGCCGCCGAGGGCCTGCGCTGGCTCGGCACCTTCCACTCTGTCGCCGCCCAGATCCTGCGCCGCCACGCCGAGCTGCTGGGCCTGAAGTCCAGCTACACCATCCTCGACACAGACGATCAGGAACGGCTGATCAAGCAGCTGCTGGAAGCCGAGAACATCGACGCCAAGCGCTGGACGCCCAAGGCCCTGGCCGGGCTGATCGACCACTGGAAAAATCGCGGCTGGACGCCGGACAAGCTGCCGCCCGCCGAAGGGGCGGATTTCGCCAACAATCGCGGCCGCATGCTCTACGCCATGTACCAGGACCGCCTGCGGGTGCTGAACGCCTGCGACTTCGGCGATCTGCTGCTGCATAACATTACTTTGTTCACCAAATTTCCTGATATCCTTGAGGAATATCACACACGCTTCAAGTACGTCCTGGTTGACGAATACCAGGACACCAACGTCGCCCAGTACCTGTGGCTGCGCCTCCTGGGCCAGAAGCGACAAAACGTCTGCTGCGTGGGCGACGACGACCAGTCGATCTATGGCTGGCGCGGCGCCGAGGTGGACAACATCCTGCGCTTCGAGCGCGACTTCCCGGGCGCGAAAGTCATCCGGCTGGAGCGCAACTACCGCTCGACCAGCCATATCCTGGCCGCGGCCTCCGGACTGATCGCGGTCAACAAGGGGCGCCTCGGCAAGACCCTGTGGACCGAGGCGGACGGCGGCGAGAAGGTCGTGGTGCGCGGGGTCTGGGACGGCGAGGCCGAGAGCCGGCTGGTCGCCGACGAGATCGAGCGCTGGAAGAAGGGCCGCAAGTACCGCGACATCGCCATCCTGGTCCGGGCCAGCTTCCAGATGCGGGCCTTCGAAGAGCGGTTCGTGATGCTGCAAATCCCCTACACGGTGGTCGGCGGCCCACGGTTCTTCGAGCGGGCCGAGATTCGCGACGCCCACGCCTATCTGCGGCTGGTGCAGTCCGAGGACGACGATCTGGCCTTCGAGCGCATCGTCAATGTCCCCAAGCGGGCCATCGGCGACACCACGGTCCAGAAGATCCTGCACTTCGCCCGGGTCAACGGCATCTCAGCGAGCACGGCCTCGCGCGGCCTGGTGCAGACCGACGAGCTGGCCCTGCGCACCCGCACCGCGCTCGCCAACTTCCTGCGCGACATGGATCGCTGGCGGGCTCTGGCCGAGACCACTGACCAGGCGCGGCTGACCGAGACCATCCTGGAGGAGAGCGGCTACACCGACGCCCTGCGCCTGGACCGCGGGCCGACCAGTCAGACGCGGCTGGAGAACCTCAAGGAACTGGTCCAGTCGATGGGGAACTTCGACACCCTGCAGGCCTATCTGGAGCACGTTTCCCTGGTCATGGACCTGGACCGGGGGGCCGGCGACGACGCCGTGCAGATCATGACCCTGCACGCCGCCAAGGGGCTGGAATTCCCGCTGGTCTTCCTGCCCGGCTGGGAGGAAGGCGTCTTCCCCAGCCAACGCAGCATGGATGAGAAGGGCGAAAAGGGCCTCGAGGAGGAACGCCGCCTGGCCTATGTCGGCATCACCCGGGCCCGGCAGGAGGCCCGCATCTCCTTCGCCGCCAACCGCCAGGTCTATGGCCGCTGGACCAGCCAGCTACCCAGCCGCTTCGTCGACGAACTGCCAATCGCCAATGTCGAGGCGGCCAGCGAGACCGGCTACTACGGCGGCGGCCCGGGCATGCAGCAGACCGCCTCGCGCTGGGACGACTCCACCAGCTTCGGCCAGGGCTATTCCTCGCCCGGCTGGAAGCGCGCCCAGGCCAAGAACTACCACGGCGGCCCGGCCGGCCGCACCCAGACGATCGAGGGCGAGGGTCGGCTTGTCGCCGTCTCCGACACCGGCAAGTCCAGCGCCTACAAGCGCGGCGACCGGGTCTTCCACATCAAGTTCGGCTATGGCGACGTCACCGCCATCGAGGGCAACAAGCTGACCGTCAGTTTCGACAAGGCCGGCGAGAAAAAAGTCATCGACAGCTTTGTGGAGAAGGGCTGATGGACGCACCCAAAACCTGGCCAAGGGTCGTCCTGGCCGGTCTCGGCGTTGGACTGGCGATGCTGGTCGCCGGCTCGGCCGCCATGGCGGAGACCAACGCCAAGCCGCCCTTCGAGGTCACCCTGCCAGCCGGCGTCACCACGCTGGTCAACCCGGGGCCGGGCTCCACCGTCTACTATTTCCAGAAGGGCCAGGTGACCTACGCCGGGGCCTATGTCGGCAACTTCCCGACCTTCAAGCCCGATCCTAACGGCGGCCCGGTCCAGCAGAAGGTGCATTGCCAGGGCGGAACGGTGCTGCGCCGCGAGGTCCTGTTGGTGCTCAAATATCCACAGGGCAACGCCTACGTCCACGCCTGGACCGTCGGCGGCGCCCAGGCCAACCGCCTGACGGGCCTGGCCATCCTGCGCAGCATCCGCATGTTGGGCCAGAACGACGGCCTGGCCTCCGTGCCGCTGAAGACGTGCGACCAAGTGATTGCAGATCCCGGGCCTCCGTCTTAATCCCGGCCCAAGACTTGCTGCCAGCCAAGGCGACTGATCCGCCTTGGGACACTTAGCCAATGCAGCTACTCGAAACCCTCTCCCGCGACGACCGCAAGATCGCCGGCAAGGAAATCCTCAAGCTCCACCACCGGCTTGAGGAAACCGGTCTGTTCACCGACGAGGCCCTGGCCCGGTTGATCGACGAGCATCCGCGCGACGAGCTGACCGTCTGCACCATGCGGCCCAACCCGCCGCCGCACGAGACCTGGATCGCCGGCGACCCTGGCAAGCTGACCGGCGCCGAGCTGGTCGAGGCGGCCCGCAAGGGCGCCCTGTGGGTCAGCCCCCGCAGCGCCATGACCAAGAACCCGCGCTACAAGGTCGTCTTCGACCGGCTGATGGGCGAATTCACCAAGGCTACCGGCATCCCGCACCTGACCGCCGACGCCGCCGTGCTGATCTCCAGCCCCAACATGGGCATCTTCTTCCATGTCGATCCGGCCGAGACGATGCTGTGGCATATCCGCGGTCACAAGACGATTTTCGTCTACCCGCCGCGCGAGGACCATGTGACCGAGGCGGCCCTGGAGGCCATCCTGCACAAGGAAACCCTCTCGGACCTGCCCTACAATTCGCTGATGGAGAACGAGGTCACCCCGGTCATGCTCTCGCCGGGCGAGGGCGCCTACTGGCCGCTGCATTCGCCGCACCGGGTTATCAACGGCGAGGACCTGAATGTCTCGATCTCGATCGAGTTTTCCTCGCCGCGCTCGATGCTGACCAACAGCGTCTTCTACACCAACGGCGCCCTGCGCCGCCGCTTCGGCTGGGCCCCCAAGTCGCGCGGCGTCGCCCAGGCGGTCAGCCCCGCCTATCTGCTGGCGGCCAAGGCTTTGAAGACCTACGCCCCGCCGGCCATGAACTTCGAGCGCAATCACGAGCGCCGCTTCGACGTGAAGCTCTCCGCCCCCGGCTGCATCGCCTGGCGCAAGGGGCTGGCTCCCGACTGGGCCGAAAAGCCGGCGCGGCGGAAGAAGGCGGCCTAGCCGCTTTCGCCGCCCTCCCCTAAGCTGCCTCCAAAGACATAAAGGGAGGCGGCGATGGCGAAGGCAAAGGCCAACGGGATCGAACTGGAATACGAGCGCTACGGCGATGCCGCCGGCGAGACGGTGCTGTTCATCATGGGCCTGGGCGCCCAGCTGACGCGCTGGCCCCTCGCCGCCGTCGAGGCCCTGACCCAGCGCGGCTATCAGGTCATCCGTTATGACAATCGCGACGTCGGCCTCTCGCACCGTTTCGAGAGCTCTGGCCCGCCCGACATTCCCGCCATCCTGGCCGCCCGCGCGGCCGGCAAGCCCTCGCCGGCCGCCTATTTGGTCGAGGACATGGCGGCCGACGCCGCCGGGCTGATGGATGCCTTGGGTATCGCCAGGGCCCATATCGTCGGCGCCTCAATGGGCGGGATGATCGCCCAGGAGCTGGCGGCGCGGTATCCGGACAAGGCGCTGAGCCTGACCTCGATCATGTCGACCACCGGCAATCCTGGGCTCTCCAAATCGACCCCCGAGGCCGCCGCCCGGCTCACCAGCCGCCCGCCCGCCGAGGCCGGGATCGACGCCGCCGTCGAGTTCGCGCTGGAAAGCGCCAGGGTCGTGGGCAGCCCCGGCTATCCCTTCGATGAGGCCGACATGCGCACCCGCCTTCGCGCCGACGCCGAACGGGCGGTCTACCCGGTCGGTGTGGCCCGTCAGTACGCCGCCGTGCTGGCCAGCGGCGATCGCCGCGCCTCTGTTGCGAAAGTCAGCTGCCCGACCGTGGTTCTGCACGGCGCGGACGACCCGCTGGTGCCGGTCGATGGCGGCGAGGACACCGCCAGGGTCATCCCAGGGGCCGAGCTTCGGATTATTCCGGGCATGGGCCATGACCTGCCTATCGCCCTGATCCCAACCCTGGTCGACGCCATCGAAGCGGCCGCCGCCAGATCGCGCCAGACGGCTTAAGTTAACGATTGAACCTTTGCCGCCTTCACACGCTCTCGCAGCAGAGATCGTGTGGAGGCGGACATGAAGAACCTTCTGCAGATGTGCCTGTTGATGGCCCTGGTTCTGGGGGCCGGCGTGAGTGTGAACGAGGGCGATCAACCGGGGGCCGGTAGCCAGATCGTCGCCAGCCGATGAAGGAACTCTTCTACGGTATCGGCGCCGCTGCCCTGGTCGGGCTGGCCTGCGGCGGGATGTTCAAACTGGGTCCCATCGAGAGCGCCACCCGCGACGGATCGATGACGCCGGTGGAACAGGGCTCCGCCTACGACGACACCGCCAGTTACGCGCCGACCGTCGCGCCCGTCTACTACGACTCCTGGGCGCTGTCCGATCAGGCCCTCCTTCAGTCAGCCTCCTACGATGCCGGCGACACCGCTGTGCCGCGCTATGACCCTCGCCCAGCCCCAGAAGACCGCGCCGACGCCATCAGACAGGCCGCTCTACAGGATGATCTTGCCGCGCCTCCGCCTGAGGCAACCAGCGCCCGCTACCCTAGCGCCGATGGCGACATCCTGGCCGGCCTGACGCCGCACATCGCGGTCCAGCCCCTGCCCTCGGCCAAGCCGCCGACGCCGGCCGCCCCGTCGGCGACGGACGACGACAGCGCCACGACCGGCGACACCAGTCCCGCCTCCCCTTCCTAACCGCCCTCTCTTCCTAACAGGCTCCCGGGTCGCTACAGGACGGCATGAGCCAAGACGCCGTCCAGATCATCGCCCGCGGTCCCCGCCTTGTCGCCGAGACCGCCGCCAGCGCCATCGACGCCGAAATCAACCTGGAGAGCGCCACCTATTCCATCCTGGAAGAGGATGAAGACCACGATGTCTGGCGCATCGACGCCTTCCCGACCACCGCCGAAGAGATCGACAGTCTGACCACCCTGCTGGCCGGCTATCCGCAGCTCAGCGTCAGCGTCGACAAGCTGGCCGACGCCGACTGGCTGGCCATGTCGTTGTCGGGACTGCCGCCGGTGCGGGCCGGACGGTTCTTTGTCTTCGGGGCCCATGACACCGGACGCGCACCAGTAAACGCCGTGAAATTGCGGATTGAGGCCGGCGCCGCTTTCGGGACAGGCCACCACGGCACCACCGAGGGCTGCCTCTCGGCCTATGACGGCCTGCTGAAGGCCCGGCGGTTCGGCAAGGTGCTGGACGTGGGTTGCGGCACCGGCGTTCTGGCCATCGCCGCCGCCCGCACCGGCACGCGCGTGGCGGTCGGCACCGACATCGACCGCGACTCCGTGCGCATCGCCAATGAGAACGCCACGATCAACGACGCGCCTGCTCGCTTCGTCCACGCCAATGGCCTGAACGACCGCCTGGTCGCCGGTCAGGCTCCTTATGACCTGGTGTTCGCCAACATCCTGGCACGGCCCCTGATCGGCCTGGCCCAGGACATCAAGGGCGCGCTGAAGCCCGGCGGCATCGCCATCCTCTCAGGCCTGCTGCGCAGCCAGGAGCGGATGGTCAAGGCGGCTTACCTGTCGCGCGGTTTCCGAATGGTCAAGCGGCTGCACCGCGACGCCTGGGCGACCTTGGTCCTGCAACGCGCCTGACCGGAACTCCTGGCCGACTCCTGGCGTTTGCACCCTGTCGGGGGACAGGTTCAGGAGCTGCTTATGTCCCAGTACGACGCCAACCGCGACCCCGCCTATGTGGCTCCGGTCAGTGATCCCGCCTACGTCTCGCCGGTGGAAGTTCGGCGCGAAAGCAACAACAACGCCGTCGGCTGGCTGGTGGCCGGCGTAGTCGCCGTGGTGGCCATCATCGCCGTCGCCTTCATGGTGATGGGTAACAGCACCCCCGCCCCCACGGCCCAGGATCTGCAGACCGCCGCAGACAACGCCCGCGCCCAGGGGATCGTCGAGGGCTCCAACGCCACCCTGAACAGCGTCCAGTCCAGCGCCCAGTCCAGCGCTCAGTCCGCCGCCGACCAGGCCGCCGCCGACACGCGCGCGGCCGCTGCCTCGGCCCGCGACGCCGCCGACCGGGCCGCCGCCAGCGCCCGGGACGCGACCACGTCCGCCACCCCGCCGCCGGCCTCGACGGCCCCGAACGATCAAGCCCCGCAGTAGAAGCCTAGGCGAGGGTTTCGACCTTCCCATCCAGCGACATGATCCCGATCTCCACCTGGAGGTCGGGATGACGCCTGCCGATCTCGGCTTTGAGCCGACGCAGATACCCGTCGTGCGCCAAATGCTCGGCCTGGCGGGTCTTCACGGCGTCATCACCCAGGAAGACGCGGTAGGCGCCGCAATCCAGGTGATCCAGCACGATGACCTCGTGGATGTGGTGCAAGGCCTTGGCGACCTCCAGATGGTCCCAGAACACCTCGCCCCAGGCCGGCTTCTTGTCAGTCAGCACGCCCAACGACGCGCCCGCCAGGACGACATGGTCGTATTTGTCCGTCATGCCCCGCCCGCTCATGTACCGATCGATGTCGTCGGTCAGCCGGTAGTCCATGCAGGTCAGCAGCAGCGCATCCGCCTGACCGGCCAGAGCCACGCCCGGCGCCAGGGTCGAGAGCAACATCGCCCCGCCGCCCAGGCCTATGGTTTGGAGAAACTTGCGGCGTGACGGACTGACATAAGCTTCACAGGTCTGCATGGTCGCCCTCCCGACGTTGTCCCGGCGAGGTTGTCGGCAATTCGCGGCGTCAATCAAGGCTACAGGGTTTGCGCCCCGCTGCTCCCGGGCCTAAATCTCTCCCATGCGCCAGACCTTTGATGAAGCTACCGACCCGTCCTTCGGCCCCCGCCACGTGCCGCTGATCCGCAAAGCCATGCAGAGCCAGGGCCTGGACGGCTTCCTGGTCCCCCACGAGGACGAGCACCAGAACGAATACCTGCCCGAGGCCAACGATCGGCTCGCCTGGGCGACAGGCTTCACCGGCTCGGCCGGGGCCGCCGTGGTGCTCAAGGACCGCGCCGCCGTCTTCGTGGACGGCCGCTACACCCTGCAGGTTCGCGACCAGGTCGACCAGCAGACCTTCGAGATCCGCGATCTCGTCGAGGGCGGTGTGCCGGCCTACCTGGAAGAGCGCGCGCCCAAGGGCGGTGTGATCGGCTACGATCCGCGCCTGCACAGCCCCGAGGCCCTGGCCAGCCTACGCGCCGCCGCCGAGAAGGCCGGCGCCAAGCTTCTACCGGTCGAGACCAACCCGCTCGACGCTGCCTGGGGGGCCGAGCGCCCGGCCCAGCCGACCGCCCCCATCGTGCCCCATCCGCTGCAGTACGCCGGCGAGGATAGCGCCTCGAAGCGCGCCCGGGTCGGCGATAGCCTCAAGGCCATGGGCGCCGACGCCGCCGTCATCACCGCCCCCGCCTCCATCGCCTGGCTGTTCAATGTGCGCGGCGGCGACGTTATCCGCTCGCCCCTGCCGATCGGTCAGGCCGTGCTGAACGCCGACGGCACGGCCCGGGTCTTCCTGGACCCCGCCAAGGTCACCGAGGACCTGCCGGCCTGGCTGGGCAACCAGGTCTCGCTTGAGAAGCCCGAGGCCCTGCCCGGCGCCCTGGCTGAGCTGAAGGGCAAGAGCGTTCTGGTCGATCCCGCCCTGTCCTCAGCCTGGTATTTCGGCGCGCTGGATGACGCCGGCGCCACCACCGTCAAGGCGATGGATCCAGTCGCCCTGCCCCGGGCCTGCAAGAACGCCGTGGAGATCGAAGGCGCGCGCCGCGCCCACGTCCGTGACGGCGCGGCCCTGACCCGCTTCCTGCACTGGCTGGCCACCGAGGGACAGGAAGGCCTCCCCGACGAGGTCACCGTGGTGCGCAAGTTGGAAGGGTTCCGTGAGGCCACCGGGGCGCTGAAGGACCTGTCGTTCGACACCATCGCCGGAGCCGCCAGTAACGGCGCCGTCGTCCACTACCGGCCCACCCAGCGGCTGAACAAGAAGGCCGAGACCGGCTCGCTGTTCCTGGTCGATTCCGGGGCCCAGTATCTGGACGGCACCACTGATGTCACCCGCACTGTCTCCATCGGCGAGCCGACTCAGGAGATGCGCGAGCGCTTCACCCTGGTGCTCAAGGGCCACCTGGCCCTGGCCGCCATCCGCTTCCCGCCCGGCACCAGCGGCTCGGCCATCGACGCCCTGGCGCGGGCGCCGCTGTGGATGGCGGGCCTCGACTACGACCACGGCACGGGCCACGGCGTTGGCAGCTATCTGGGCGTCCATGAGGGGCCCCAGCGCATCGCCAAGGCCCCCAACAATGTCGCCCTGCGGCCGGGGATGATCCTCTCCAACGAGCCGGGCTACTACAAGACCGGCGAGTACGGCATCCGCATCGAGAACCTGCAGTACGTCACCGAGGCCCGCGACATCGCCGGCGGCGAGCGCAAGATGCTGGGCTTCGAGACCCTCACCCTGGCCCCCATCGACCGCCGGCTGATCGAGACCCGCCTGCTCACCGCCGCCGAGCGTGAGCAGATGGACGCCTATCACGCGCGGGTGCTGGAAACGATCTCGCCCCTGGTCGAGCCGGAAGTTCGGGCCTGGCTGCTCGAGGTCTGCGCGCCATTGTAAACCGTCGCCAGGCCCTGCTCACGGCTGGAGCGGCCCTGGCCGTTCCAGGTCTGCTCGCGGCCAGCAGCCGATGGACCAGGCTCGATCTCCGCACCGGTGTCGTGGTGGTGGACGGCGAACTGGCCGGCCGACCCATGGGCGTCATGCTCGACAGCGGTTCCGTGCCGACCTTGGTCGATCCCGACAGGACGCGCGAGCTGGGTTTGGCCTTTGCAGAAGGCGGGTCGGCCATCGGCACCGCCGGCGGCGCAGCTGCGGCTTGGCGGACTGGCGGTTTCTCTCTCTCGGTCGCGGGCATCACCCTACAGTTCCCGCCGGAAAGTGTCCTGGCCATCGATCTCACGGGCTTTGCCGGCGGGATTGGCGTCGGCGCCATCCTGGGCAGGGCTCTGTTTGAGTCGGCGCGGCTGGACTTCGATCTTCCGAAGGCGCGAATGCGGGTGGCGGACGCCGCCCGGCCCGAGGGCTGGACGAGCCTGCCGCTGAAGGTGGAAGATGACGGTCTGCGCTGTGCGCCGATCCAGGTCGGGGCCCATCCCCAAATGGCGGCCACCTTTGACCTCGGCGCCACCATACCCCTCCAGGTCAGCCGAGCCTGGGCGCAGGCGAATGGCCTGCTGGCAGGTCTGCGACAGTCGAGCTGGGTCATCACCGGCCTGGACGGGGTCAACCAGGTCACGACCGCCGTACTGCCCAGAGTTGACCTGGCCGGCTTCATCCTGAGCAACGTGCCCGTCGCTATCACTGACAGTCAGCCTGAAGGCGCGAGCCCGGCGGTGATCGGCATGCCGGTTTGGCGGCGTTTTCGATTGCTGAGCGACTTCGCGGCCGGGACGCTATGGCTGAAGCCCGACGCGGCCATGCTTGAGGCGCGCTTCAACCGGGACCGCTCCGGCTTGGCGGTGCGGTTCACCGGCGACGCACTGGAAGTCATTCATATCGCCGAGGCGGGCCCGGCCGAGACGGCGGGCTGGACTGTCGGCGAGCGGATCGTGGCCGTGAATGGACAGGCGGTAAACTATGCTTGGCCCGTCAGTCGCCAATCCGGTTGGGCGCGCCAGCGGGCCGGCGCTCGCGTTCGCCTGACGCTGGCCGACGGCCGCCAGCGCGACCTGGTTCTCGCCGACTACTATTGAAGCCGCCCGCCCTTGGGCCCAAACTCCCAGTGAGATCGGGAGGGGACCCGCATGTTCGTCGGCCACTATTCAGCCGCCCTGGCCGCCAAGGCCGCCGAGCCACGCGGGCCACTGTGGACTTACGTGGCCGCCGCGCAGCTGCTCGACATCGGCTGGAGCTCGCTGGTCATGGCGGGCGTCGAGAAGGTTCGTTTCGACCCCGACTTGCCGGGTAGCTTCCTGGTGCTGGACTACATGCCCTTCACCCACAGCCTGCCGGCCGCCATTCTGTGGTTGCTGGCCGGGGCGGGCCTGTGTCGCTGGCTGATGAAAATGCCCTGGCGCGTGGCGGGCCTGGTCGGGTTGGTGGTCTTCTCCCACTGGATCGGCGACTTTCTGGTCCATCGTCCCGACCTCCAACTGCTCATCGTCCCCGGCCGGGTGGGCCTGGCCTGGTGGGATTACCCCATGCCCGAACTGCTGCTTGAGGCCGGGCTGATCGGTCTGACCGGCGCAGCCTGGCTTTGGCGGCGCGGCAAGGAGGGGCGAAACCTCTGGCAGGGTCTGATCTTCCTGACTCTGTTGCTGGGCCTGCAGGCCGTTAGCCTCTTCATCGCCCCCACCGGCAGCGCCGCCGCCTTTGGCCGCACCAGCCTGATCATTTACCTGGTGGTCGCGGGCGTCGCGGCGCTCTGCGACCTGGGCAAGCCCAAGCCAGCCTGAGCGAGGATTACCAAGCTTTCACTGGACCCAGGCGGTCGCTGCCTGATTAGTAGTTGCTATGACTACTAATATTGAAGCCCCCGAGCGCCTGCTGGCCGAACTTGGCTTCACCGACACCGAGTCCCGCCTCTATTGCGAGTTGGCCCGGGGCGGGCCGGCGACGGGCTATCGGCTGGCCCGCGCCATCGGCAAGGCCCCCGCCAATGTCTACCAGGCCCTGGAAAGCCTCAGCCAGAAGGGCGCGGTTCAGGTCGACGAGACCCAGGCCAAGGCCTGGCGGGCCGCCCCCGCCGCCGAACTGGTGGCGGCGTTGAAGGCCAACTACGAGCGACGCAGCGGCGCGGCCCTGGCGGCGCTGAGCGCCATCCGCCCGCCCGATCCCGACACCCGCCTCTATGCCCTCAAGACGCCGGAACAGGTCCTGGCCCGGGCCCGGGCGATGATCGCCGCCGCGCGCGAGGTGGTGCTGTTCGACCTGTTCCCCGAGCCGTTCGAAGCCCTGCGGGCTGACTTGGAGCGCGCCGCCGCGAGCGGGGTGATCGTCGCCGGCCTGACCTATGTCCCGACCAGCGCCAGCTTCCGTGTCGTGCACGCCGCCTCGGCCGAGCGGGCCGCGCAGGGATGGCCCGGCCGCCAGGTCACCGTGGTGGCCGACGCTCGCGAGCATCTTGTAGCGCTGATCTCGCCCGACGGCGATCGGGTGATCCAGGGGGTATCCAGCGACAGCGTCTACCTTGCCTGCCTGCAGCACAGCGGCCTGGCCGCCGAACTGCGCATCAATGCCGCCGCCTTCGACGACCCGATGGCCGACCTGGCCCTGCTCAACCTGCGCCCCAGCGGCCTCACTCAATTGCTCGGAGAACCCGAATGAAACGCCTCGCCACCCTGGCCGGCGCCGTGCTGGCCCTGACCCTCACCGCCGGCGCGGTCCACGCCGATCCGCTATCGGATATGATCGACCGCTATGTCGCCTGGCGAGGCGGCCCCGCCTTCGCCGCCGCCACCGGACTCTATGAGACCGGACAAGGTCAGGATGGCCAGTATCAGGGTTCCATAGAGCGCTGGCAGACCCAGGATCGCTGGCGCGAGCAGATCGCCGTCGGCGCCGCGCGGCAGAACCACGCCTTTGGTCCCGACGGTGGCTGGACCGTTACGATCAGCGACCAACTCGAAGCGGTCTCGCCCCCTGAGTTGGCTCAGTTGCGCCACCGCGCCCTGATGACCTTCGATGACGCCCTGCGGGGCGCAGGCGGGGCCAAGGTCAGCCTCCAGGCGGACGAAACTTTCGACGGAACCAGGGTTTCGGTAGTCCGGGTCGTCTTCGACGGGCCCGACAAATACGACCTGCTGCTCAACGGCCAGACCGGCGCGCTGGTCGCCACCCGCTTTACCCAGGATCGCGAGATGATCACCACGCGCTTCGCCGATTGGCGAATGGTCGGGGGTGTGCGGATGCCCTTCCAGGAGCGGCAGCAGATCTCCACGGAGGTCCGCCAGGTGCAGTTCACGTTCAGCAAGATCGAGATCGACCCTGCCATTCCGGCTCAGGTCTGGGCGGCCCCGGCGGGCGACCGCAAGTTCGCCTTCGCGGACGGGGCATCGACGACCGGGCCCATGCCGTTCGAATTCTACATGGGGACCCGCATCTCCCTTCAGGGCAGCGTCAACGGCGTGGCGGTCCCCATCCTGCTCGACTCCGGGTCGGAGGCGACTGTGCTGGACAAGACCTGGGCCGAACAGCACGGCATCAAGGCGTCCGGATCGGCGAGCGGCGTCGGCACCGGCGGCCGCACCGAAGTTGCCCTGGCGACCGGCGTCAGCATCCGGATTGGCGATCTTGAGCTCAAGGACCTGACCGTCGCCATCATCGATCTCAGCGGCGTGGAAAGGCGGTTGGGCCGGCCGCTGCCGGTCATCCTGGGCAAGGAGGCCTTCACCGACCTGGCTGTCAGCCTGGACTTCCAGGCCAAGACCATCGCCTTCACCGACGCCGCCGCCTTCACCCCGCCGCCGGGCGCCACCGCCGTGCCGATCATGGCGGTCAACGGCATCCGCACGGTCCCGGTTTCGATCGAGGGCCGCCCGCCCGTCCCCATGGATTTCGACCTCGGCAATGGATCGCCCCTACTGATCAATTCCGGCTTCTGGAAGCCCGCCGGCCTGCTGACCGACGGACGTCCGAGCTCCAAGCAGCTGAGCGGTGCGGTGGGCGGCATGAAGACCCGCGACGTCATCACGGTTCGAAGCCTGATCTTTGCCGGAGTGACCTTCACCCAGATCCCCGCAGAGTTGTTCGGCGACGAGGCCAAGGACGCCGACGGGACGGTCTCGCTGGGCAATATCGGCATGCCGATCCTCAGCCGCTTCCTGCTGACCACCGACTTCGCCCATGACCGCATCTGGCTGACGCCGGTCAACGGCGGCGCTGGCCCGCCCTTTGTCAGGAACCGGACGGGCCTGGAGCTTCTGCCGCCGGACGGGACCCTGCTCTTCGTGGCGCCCGGCTCGCCCGCCGAGGCCGCGGGTCTCAAGGCCGGCGACACGGTGATCGCCATGGATGGAACGCCCCTCAAGGATATGAGCGCCGCGCGGCTGCAGCAGATCCGCGCCCTGCCGGCGGGTTCAACCCTTGCGGTGACGATGGCGGACGGAACGGTGAAGACCCTGACGCTCAGGGACTATTTCTAGCCCGCCACCAGCGCGATCCACTCGTCCTCGGTCAGCACCTGGATGCCCAGCTCCGTGGCGGTCTTCAGCTTGGAGCCCGCCCCGGGCCCGGCCACCACCAGGTCGGTCTTCTTGGACACCGAGGATGAGACCTTGGCCCCCAACGCCTCGGCCTGGGCCTTGGCCTCATCGCGAGTCAGCTTTTCCAGCGCGCCAGTGAAGACCACGGTCTTGCCGGCCACCGCCGTGTCGGTCTTGGGTTTTTCGGCGTCCTGGACGTCGAGCTCGCCAGCCAGCTCCTGGACGATGCGACGGTTGTGGTCCTCGGCGAAGTAGCTGGCGGCGGCCTCGATGACCGCCTCGCCGACCTGATCCAGCGCATCGAGCTCGGCCATGGCCTCTTCGTCACGCGCCGCGACCTTGTCCATGGCAGCCAGGAAGCTGGCGGCGTCGCCGTAGCCCCGCGCCAGGGTCACCGCCGTGGTCTCGCCGATATGGCGGATGCCCAGGCCGAAGATGAAGCGGTCCAGGCCGATCCGGCGTCGAGCGTCGATCGAGGCGGTCAGATTGGCGACCGAAGTCTCGCCATAGCCGTCGCGGACCTTGAGCGCCGACAGCACTTCCTCGTTGCGGGCCAGGCGGAAGATGTCGGCCGGTTCGCGGACCAGGCCCTCATCGAAAAAGGCCTGCAGTTGCTTGTCGCCCAGCCCCTCGATGTCGAAGGCCCGGCGTGAGACAAAATGCTTGAGGTGCTCGACCCGCTGGAAGGGACAGGCGAACTCGCCGGTGCACCGCCGCACCACCGTCTCGGCTCCGCCGGCCGTGGTCTCGCGGGCCAGGGGCGACTGCAGCGGGCACGGACAGTGGGTCGGGAATTCGAAGGGGACAGCGTCGGCCGGTCGCTCCTCAAGGACCGGCCCGACGATCTGCGGGATCACGTCGCCGGCCCGCTGGATGATGACAGTGTCGCCGACGCGCAAGTCCTTGCGGGCGATCTCGTCGCCATTGTGCAGGGTGGCGTTGACGACGGTGACCCCGCCAACCATCACCGGCTTGACCCGGGCGACGGGCGTGATGGCCCCCGTTCGGCCGACCTGCAGGTCGATGGCTTCAAGGATCGTACGGGCCTGCTCGGCCGGAAATTTGCGGGCGATGCCCCAGCGCGGGGCGCGGCTGACGAAACCCAGCCGCTGCTGCCAGTCCAGACGGTCGACCTTGTAGACCACGCCATCGATGTCGTAGCCCAAGCCCGCTCGCATCGCCTGCATGGCATTGTAGGCGGCGATCAGGCCGTCGACCCCCTCGACGCGGGTGGCCTGCGGGGTGACCTGGAAGCCCCAGTCCCTGAGCTTGTCCAGGGCCTGCCACTGGGTCTCGGCGAAGGGGGCGCTCAACAGACCCCAGGCATAGGCGAAGAACCGCAACGGCCGTTTGGCGGTGATGGTCGGGTCGATCTGGCGCAGGGAGCCGGAGGCCGAGTTGCGCGGGTTCACATAGATCTTCTCGCCGGCCGCGGCCGCGGCGGCATTTAGGGCGGCGAACTCGGCGTGACCCAGATAGACCTCGCCACGGATCTCGATGATGTCGGGCCAGCCAGAGCCCTTCAGGCGGTGCGGAATTTCGGCAAGCGTGCGCAGGTTGGCGGTGACGTCCTCACCGACCCGGCCGTCGCCCCGCGTGGCGCCCTGGACCAGCACGCCCTTCTCATAGCGAAGCGAGGCCGAAAGGCCGTCAATCTTGGGTTCGGCGGTGTAGGCCACCGGCGTCTCGTCCAGCTTGAGAAAGCGCCGGATCCGCGCGTCGAACTCCACCGCGTCCTCGTCGGAGAAGGCGTTATCGAGCGAGAGCATCGGCGTGCCGTGCTCGACCGGCGCGAACTGGGCGGCGCGGGCCGCGCCGACCTTCAAGGACGGCGAGTTCTCACGGATCAGATGCGGGAAGCGTTCCTCGAGGGCGAGGTTGCGCTGTTTGAGCGCGTCGTACTCCGCGTCGGAAACGGTGGGCGCCTCGTCCTGATAGTAGCGCAGGTCGTGAGCGGCCATTTCGTCGGCCAGGCGCGTCAGTTCCTCCAGCGCCTGCGCTTCGCTGAGGTCGGCGACAGTTTTCTCAGGCATTCATGAGGGCTCGGGCTGCGGCGCGGGCGGCGTCGGTGACCTCGGCCCCCGACAGCATCCGGGCGATCTCCTCCTCGCGGGCTTCCGGCGCGAGGGTGTGAACGGCGGTGCGGGTGGCGGTGTCGTCGCCGACCTTGCTGATCTTCCAGTGGGCGTGAGCCCGGGCGGCGACCTGCGGGCTGTGGGTGACGACCAGCACCTGGGCTTCCTGGGCCAGGCGGCGCAGGCGCAGGCCCACGGCGTCGGCCACCGCGCCGCCGACCCCCTGGTCGACTTCGTCGAAGATCATCAGCGGCTGGACATCGCCCCGTCCCGCCAGCGCGGCCTTCAGCGCCAGGGCGAAACGGGCCAACTCACCGCCGGACGCAATCGAGCCCAGCTCGCCGAATGGGGCGCCGGGGTTGGTGGAAATCTCAAAGGCGATGCGGTCGCAACCGGTGGGGCCGGCGCGGTCCTCGCCCAGGTTCTCCAGCGCCACCCGGAAGCGGGCCTTTTCCAGTTTCAGCGGGCCAAGCTCGGACATCACGGCGGCGGCCAGCCGGTCGCCGGCGGCGCGGCGCTCGGCGCTGAGCCGTCCGGCAGCGTCGAGATAGGCCTGGCGGGCGGCGGCGGTCTCGGCGCGGGCGACCTTTAAAGCCTCTTCGCTATTCTCGGCGGCGCGCAGGCGGGCGGCGAAGGCGGCCCTGGTCGCGGGCAGCTCACTGACGCTGACCGACAGCTTGCGGGCCATGGCGCGCAGGGCGAACAGGCGCTCCTCGGTGCGGTCCAGCTGATCGGGATCCAGATCGAAGGCCGAGGCGGCGTTATCGATGGCCGCGGTGGCCTCCTGGACCTCGGAGATGGCCTTGTCGACCTGATCGGCGGCGGCGGTCAGCCGCACGACGGCCGGGCCGTCGGCGGCGGCGCCCGACTGCACCGCCCGGTCGCGGGCGCGTTCCAGGGCGCGGTAGGCGTTGGCCATCTTGGCGGTGACGGCGGCGCCGTTGAATGCGTCGCGGGCGGAATCTATGTCGGCCAGGGCCTTTTCGGCCGACCCCAGCAGGGCCCGTTCCTCGGACAACCGCTCTTCCTCGCCCTCGCGGGGATCGAGCCTATCCAGTTCTCCTAGCCGCAGGGTGATTTCTTCGATCTCGGCTTCGGCGCGCGCCGCCAGGGCCTGCAGATCGGCCAGCCGCTCGCGGGCCGCCCGCCAGCCGCTCCAGGCCTTGCCGACCGGCTCCAGCGACAGGCCGCCATAGGCGTCGAGCAGCGGCCGATGGGTGCGGGGATCAAGCAGGCCGACCGTCTCGTGCTGGCCGTGCACTTCCAGCAGCAGAGCGCCCAACTCCTTGAGCGTGGCGACGCTGGTCGACTGGTCGTTGACGAAGGCTCGTGAACGCCCATCGGCGGTGAGCGTGCGGCGCAGGACCAGGTCCTCGTGGCTGTCGTAGGACAGGCCCTTCTGGTCCAGCAGCGCCCAGGCGGCGTGGTCGGGCGAGAGGGCGAAGATGGCGGCGGCGCTGGCCTGGGCCGCGCCACGCCGCACGAGGCCGGCTTCCGCGCGGGCCCCGCTGGCCAGGCCCAGGGCGTCCAGGATGATCGACTTGCCGGCCCCGGTCTCGCCGGTCAGGGCCGTCAGACCCGAGCCGATGGACAGGTCCAACGACTCGATCAGCACCACATCGCGGATTCCGAGACCGATCAGCATGACCCTAGAATCCCGCCAAACGCTGCCGAACGCAAGGGGAACAAACCAAAAGCCGCCCCGTGACAGGGGCGGCTTCAGCCTATTTCCGCAGCAGCTTGTCCAGGAAGCTCTTGCGCTTGGCCTTGGGCGGCGGGGGCGGCGCGGCGGGGGCCGCATCGGCCGGGGGCGGCTGCAGGCTGGCGGTGGTCTGGTCCGGCATGGAGGCGTCGGTCGAGATGTCCGAGGCCGGCGGCGCCAGGGTAGCGTTCTTGTCGTGAGTCAGGCGCTGCAGGAAGCTCTTCTTCGAGCCGGCGACCTTGGGCTCGATGGCCGGTTGCAGACCCCTGCTCGTCAGGAGCTTGTAGGCATCCCCATACCAGGGGTCGTCCACGTAGTTGTAGCCCAGCACCGCGCCGTTCCGCTTGGCCTCGCCCAACAGGCCGACCGTCATATAGGCCTCGACCAGGCGATAGAGGGCTTCAGGCGTGTGCGAGGTAGTCTGATACTTGTCCACCACGGTGCGGAAGCGGCCGATGGCGGCCAGGGTCTGGCCCTGGCGCAGGTAGTAGCGGCCGATGGTCATTTCCTTGCCGGCCAACTGGTCACGGACCATGTCGATCTTCAGACGGGCGTCGGCGGCGAATTCGCTGCGCGGGTAGCGGGCGATGACATCGTTGAGGGCCGCCAGGGCCTGTTCGGTCGAGGCCTGGTCGCGGCCGACGTCGACGATCTGTTCGAAGTAGCAGACGGCCTTCAGATAGTAGGCATAGCCCGTCGACGGATTGCCCGGGTACAGCGAGATGAACCGGTCGGCGTCGTCGATGGCGTCGGCGTAGGCATTGCCCTGATAGTGGGCGTAGGCCGTCATCAGGATCGCGCGGCGCGACCACTCCGAATAGGGATGCTGGCGCTCGACCTCGCGGAAATAGTCGATGGCCTCGGCCCAGTGCTTGTCGTCCAGCTTGGCGGCGCCGGTCGAATAGAGCAGCTCAACCGGGCGCTCCTGATAGACCAGCCGGGGCTTGGGCTTCTCGCGCGCGCAGCCCGCCGCCGCCAGGGCGATGACCATAACGGCGATGACGGCGGCCACACGGCCTGAACCTTTAAACAAAACCAACCCTCACCCCGTTAGAGCGGATGCGCCCCCCCAAAGCTGTTTGGGCGCCGACATGGGTCTTACACCACGAAAAGGCGGGCGCAAATGCGGCGAACCCTCCCTCGATGATGTGACGCCTCGCATGTGGCGACGCAGCATCGAGGATTCCTTGTTTAGACGCGCTTCTTGGCCGGATTACCGGCCGGGAAGCGCTTGGAGGGGCCTTAGTTAGACGGCTTCAGCCATCTCTGGCGCGAAGGTGCGCACGCGCCACGCCTGCGGCTGAGCGAGAAGCTCGCGAACCAGCAGGTTATTCAGGCCGTGTCCGGCCAGGACGCCTTCGAATCGGCCGACGATGGGCATGCCCAGCACATAGAGGTCGCCCACGGCGTCCAGCGCCTTGTGGCGCACGAATTCGTCGGGACGGCGCAGGCCTTCCGGATTCAGCACCCGGTCGCCATCCAACACCACGGCGTTGTCCATCGATCCGCCACGGGCCAGCCCCTTGGCGCGCAGGGCCTCGACGTCCTTCAGGAAGCCGAAGGTACGGCAGTTGGACAGCTCCTTGCGGAAGCCGGCCTCGTCAGCAACCACGTCCACCCGCTGGCGGCCGATGGCGGCGCTGTCGAAGACGATCTCGAAGGCCACTTCGAAGCGGTCCGACGGGGTCAGGGAGGCGCGCTTGTCGCCTTCGGTGATCTCGATGGCGTCGGTGATCTCGATATAGCGGCGCGGGGTGTCCTGGCGACGGCGACCGGCGCGGTCGAGAATCTGCACGAAGGGCTCGGCCGAGCCGTCCATGATCGGCACTTCCGGTCCGTCCAGCTCGACGACCGCGTTGTCGACGCCCAGGGCGGCCATGGCGGCCATCAGGTGTTCGATAGTCGAGACCGTCACGCCCGCGGCGTTGCCGATAACGGTGCCCAGCTCGGTGCGGATCACGCCCTCGCCGGAGACGGCGACGCGGTTGTCACGATCCTTGATGTCGGTGCGGACGAAGACGATACCGGCGTCAGGCGCGGCCGGGCGGATGGCCACTCGCACATGCTCACCCGTATGCACGCCCAGCCCCGCGAAGATCGCGGGCCCGGCCAGCGTATGCTGGAATGCATGGGTGAACTCTTGAACCAACACTGCCGACCTCTGTCTTAATCGTGGGCGGCAGTCGCTGCCGCTTCACGCCCCACAAGCCTTCTACGGATTGGGGTGTCAGGGGGCAAAACAAGGGCTGTTTCGGATTGTAACCTTGTCCGTAACCAAGAACGGCGGTGGGAGAATCTTCAATCGCCGCCTCGCCTTCCAGGCGAATCCTGCCGCATACGAAAAACGCCCGGCCCCTCTCGGAGCCGGGCGTTTCGTCGCCAGAAGGCGATGAGGTTTAGTTGGCCAGACGGCGCAGGAACGAGGGGATTTCGAGGTCGTCCCCTTCCTCGATGTGAGCCTCTTCCTCGAGAGCCTGGGCCGGTTGGGCGCCGCCGCGCGAGGCGGGACGGGCCGTCGGGGCCGGCGCGTCGTAACGGGGCTGCTGACGACCGCCGAACAGGCTTAGGAAGCCGCCCTTGCGCTTCTCTTCGCCATAGTGGGTATCGCCGAACAGCGGCTCGTCACTCAGCTCTTCAACCAGCGGATCGACAATGACCGTGCGGGGCTGCTCGATGCGCGGCTCGATGCGGATCGCCGGTTCGGGTTGAACCGCCCGGACGGGCTCAGGCGCGACGGGGGCGTCGAAGCCCAGATCAGCCTGCGGCTCATCAATAGAGAGCGAGGGCTGAGTGAAGCTGGGCTCCCAGCGCGAGGGCGACTGCATCACCGGTTCCGGCTGCGGCTCGGGCGCGGCGTAGCTGACCGGCGCGGGCGTGGCGATCGGGGCCGGGGCGGCTTGCGGCAGGCCCATGGTCGAACGGGTCGGCCGGGCGGCCGGTTCGATGGCGGCCATCGAGGCCCCGTCCATGCCCGTGGCGACCACGGAAACGCGGATGGTGCCCTCCAGCGACGGATCGAAGGCCGCGCCGAAGATGATGTTGCCGTCCGGGTCGACCTGGTCGGAGATCGCGTTACAGGCCTCGTCGACTTCCAGCAGGGTCATGTCCAGGCCGCCGGTGACGTTGACCAGCACGGCCTTGGCGCCCTTGAGCGAGACTTCGTCCAGGAGCGGGTTCTGGATGGCGTTCTGGGCGGCCATCAGGGCGCGGTCCTCGCCGGACGCCTCGCCGGTGCCCATCATCGCCTTGCCCATCTCGGTCATCACCGTGCGGACGTCGGCGAAGTCGAGGTTGATCAGTCCGGGCAGGACCATCAGGTCGGTGATCGAGCGGACGCCCGAATGCAGCACCTGGTCGGCCATGCCGAAGGCTTCGGCGAAAGTGGTCCGCTCGTTGGCGACGCGGAACAGGTTCTGGTTGGGGATGACGATCAGGGTGTCGACATAGCGCTGCAGCTCGGCGATGCCGGCGTCTGCGAGGCGCATGCGGTGACGGCCCTCGAAGTGGAAGGGCTTGGTGACCACGCCCACCGTCAGGATGCCGCGCTCGCGGGCGCTCTTGGCGATGATCGGGGCGGCGCCGGTGCCGGTGCCCCCGCCCATGCCGGCGGTGATGAAGACCATATGGGCGCCGTCGAGGTGCTCGCCGATCTCGGGAGCCGACTCTTCAGCGGCGCTCATGCCGACTTCCGGGTGCGCGCCGGCCCCAAGGCCCTGCGTCACCGTCATCCCAAGCTGGATGCGGCGATCGGTCTTGGAAAACGCGAGTTGCTGGGCGTCGGTATTGGCCACGACGAATTCAACACCCTCGAGACCCGCCTCGATCATGTTGTTGACGGCGTTGCCACCGGCGCCGCCGACGCCAAACACGACGATCCGGGGCTTCAGTTCAGTGGTGGGGGGCGCGTAGAGTTTCATTATTGGACCCGCATCCTTTTTCGCCGCTCGTTTCGAACGCCAGACGACCCGCCCGTCTGGAATGCCTTACGGCGCGGTTAATATGAGAACCCGCATCCTTAATCGGCGGTTAACCGCATACCGTGAGTCGTGCGCAGGTCGACCCGTCTGTGGACAGAATTTGTTGTCCTGTAAGGGTTTCGGCGATTCGAAACTTGGTTCTGGCTGCTACGGATTGTCGCGAACGTCCAGCGCGTCTTAGGCGCTGGACGATTCAACAGATCAGCAGCGAATCAACTGTCGACGTTCCTTAGAGTCCGGAATTAAGTCCCGGAAAGGGCGGGCGCCTTGGTTAGTTGCGCGCCCTATCCGAAAACCGGACGCCACTTTTCGGCGCGCGCTCTCAGAGATTATCCCGCAGCCACGCGGCGACCTTGGTGACCGCCCCGGCCTTGGGATCGACCGGCGTACGTGGGGTCTTCACCGCCGCCAGCGCCTTGGGTGAGACGGCCTCGCGCGGCCCGAAGGCGGCGCGGTGCAGGATGCCGGCGGCGGCGCAGAAGGCCGGGCCGGTGACGGCGTCGGCCAGATGCGGCACCCGGCGCGGACGGCCCAGGCGCACCGGGCGATCGAATACCCGCACCGCCACTTCGCGGACACCGGCCAGTTGGCTGGCGCCGCCGGTCAGCACGATGCCGGCGCCGGGCTCAATAAGGGCGCCGGAATTCTTCAGACGATCACGCAGCAGTTCCAGCGTCTCTTCGACGCGCGGGGCGATGATGCCCTTGAGCAGGCTGCGGGGTGCGGTGACGGGGCCGGCCCCGGGATCGTCGCCGCGCGGCGGGGCCTCGATCATCTCGCGGTCCTCGTTGGCCGAGGCGATGGCCGAGCCGTGCAGGGTCTTCACCCGCTCGGCGCCGGCGCGCGAGGTGGACAGACCGCGGGCGATGTCGGCGGTGACGTGCTCGCCGCCGATCGGGAAGCTGTCGACGTGGACTAGACTGCCGCCCGAGAACACGGCCGCCGAGGTCGAGCCGCCGCCCATGTCGATACAGATGGCGCCCAGTTCCATCTCGTCCTCTTCCAGCGCGGCGAGCGCGGAGGC
The DNA here is from genome assembly GCA_038236615.1 of Caulobacterales bacterium. GTDB lineage: Bacteria > Pseudomonadota > Alphaproteobacteria > Caulobacterales > Caulobacteraceae > Caulobacter. The sequence goes on along the minus strand of JBBRZO010000008.1, from coordinate 109,132 downwards.
GAACGGCGCCGCAACGACGCCCTCGAACTGCAGATGCGCGCGCTCGACGCAGTGGGTCAGGGTCTGGAAGACGTTCTCGTTGATCGAGACGACCAGGAGCTCGAGGCCCAGCGACTTGCCGAACATCTCGCGCGGGTCGCGCACCCCCTTCTGGCCGTCCACCGACCAGGCGATGGGCAGCAGATGGATGACCTTGCGGCCCGGCAGGCGAATCTGGGCCATGGCCGAGGCCAGGGCGCGCGAGCAGTCGTTGTCGCTGATCGGCCGAGCCCCCAGCGAGACGCGGGCCGATACCCGCTGGCTGGCCAGCTGGCCGCCCGAGGTGGCGATGGTCACGCCCTGGACCGACAGATTGGCGACGCCCTCGGCGCGTTCGACGGCCAGGGCGATGGCTTCAGCGGCCTCGTCCATGCTGGCGATGGAGGCGCCCTTGACGCCGCGCGACTGCACATAGCCGACCCCGGCGGTGGTCAGGGTGCGGTCGCCCCGGCGCACGCCGTCGGGCTTCATCACGAAACAGGCGACCTTGGAGGCGCCCAGGTCCACGGCGGCAATCACCGGCTGGCGCTGCAGCGCCTGCTTCAGGCTGTCCTTGGCCTGTTTGCGATCCGCCAGTCCTGACATTGTCTTTACCACCCGCCTCAGCCCTTACCCTAAACGCCGTCTGCCAGGACCGGCGCTGTCGCGGCGGCTGTCTGGGTCTCACGCGGACGCACCGCCACCATCCCCGGCTCGCGCAGGTCGATGCGCGAGAAGCCCAGGGTCAAAATCTGTTGCCGCTCATCCAGCTGGTCCAGCTGGATCAGAGCCGCCTCTTCGTCCACCGCCGGTAGCTGGATCAGCGAGCCGTCTTTAAGCCGCAGGTCCCAGCGCCGCTCGTCCACCCGCACCAGGGCTTCCAGCCGGTCCCGCAGACCCGGACGCTGGGAAATGGCCGGCAGGATCCGCAGAGCCGTGCTGTCATTGGCGCCCACCCCTACGATCAGCGGCAGCTCCGGGAAGCGGCCCGGATCAGCCTCGGGGATCACCGCCCCGGAGGCGTCGATGACTACCATGCGGTGGTTGCGCTGCCAGACTGCCAGAGTGTCGCGCTGTTGGACGGCGATCAGCAGGGTGTCGGGCAGCAGCCGCACCACCTGGGCGTCCTTGACCCAGCCGACCTGCATGACCCGGGCCCGCAGCTCGGCGAGGCTCGCCCCCATGATCGGATCGCCCGGCTGAACGCCAAGCGCCGCACGGATCGAACGTTCGGCGGCGGGCGTCGCGCCCTGCACGTGGATGGCGGCGACCTTCAGGCCCAGATTCGCGCCTTCGCCGGCCATGGCCTGACTCATGGCGTTTCCCAGCCGCTCGGCCCGGTGGCCCGTGGCAAGCGTGACGATCAAGCCCAGCACCAGAACGCCAACGGCGGCGGGAAGGGCGATTTTGGCGGGCAAGACTCCGCGCGCGGCGCGAAGCTTCGTCGCTCCGGTTGAACGGGGCGGCGGCGTGCTTCGGCCTCTTGTCGCGTTCGAGGGCGTTTTAGCCCGGGGCTTGGCGGCTTGCCGCCCTCCCCCCCGCAGCGCCGCGGGCATAAGCGTCCTCCACGATCCACATCACCAGCCGATCAAACGAAGTTCCGAGATGGGCCGCCTGCTCTGGGACGAGCGAAGTGGGTGTCATTCCGGGCTGCGTGTTGACCTCCAACAGGACCAGAAGTCGCTTAACAGGGTCATAACGGAAGTCGCTTCTGGTCACGCCTCGGCAACCAAGTGCGGCATGCGCCGCCTCGGCCATGCGCAGGGCGCGATCATAGTCTTCCTGAGGCATGCGAGCGGGAACGACGTGCACAGAACCGCCCTCCCCGTACTTGGCCTCGTAGTCGTAGAAACCTGTGGACGGAACGATTTCGGTGACGGCCAGCGCCTTGCCGTCCATCACCGCCGTCGCCAGCTCCAGCCCGGCGATATAGGGCTCGATCATCACCTCTTCGCCATAGGTCCAGCTGGGCTGGGCCAGTTCCTGCGGCGGGCTGTTGGCGCCCTCGAACACCAGGAAGACGCCGACGGAGGATCCCTCGGCGTTCGGCTTGACCACATAGGGCGGGGCCATGACGTGGTCCCTGGCCGCCTCGAAGCGGTTGAAGAGCCCGCCGCCCGGCACCGCGACGCCGGCCGCCGCCAGCACGGCCTTGGACTTGGCCTTGTCCATCGCCAGGGCCGAGGCCAGCACGCCGGAGTGGCTGTAGGGGATGTCCAGGGTTTCCAGGATGCCCTGGACACAGCCGTCCTCGCCCCACTCGCCATGCAGGGCGTTGAAGACGACGTCAGGCCCCAGGGCAGTCAGCACCTGGGCCAGGTCACGGCCGGCATCGACCTCGGTAACCTTGAAGCCGCCGCTGCGCAGCGCCTTGGCGCATTCGGCGCCCGAGACCAGGCTGACCTCGCGCTCGGAGGAGAGGCCGCCCTTGAGGACGGCCACGTGAAGTCCGGTCAGGTCTTGAGTCATTTCGCCGCTGCTGAAGTCTTACGGAAATCGATGTCGCTGTTGGCCATCAGCCACAGCAGCGAAGCCCAGGCCGCCACGTTCTGGTTCAGCTGCAGCGGGTCGACCTTGTCGAGTGTGTCGTCGGCCGAGTGGTGCAGGTCGAAATAGCGGCTGGCGTCCTGGTTCAGGGCGAACACCGGCACGCCGTCCTTCTGGATGTCCTCGGTGTCGGAGCCGCCGTCGGTGGCCGCATCGCGAGAGATGATGATCTTCAGCGGCGCGAACAGGCTGGGGAGGCTGGCGAAGGCCGGGTCCTTGAGCGCCCCAGCCGGCAGTTGCACCGAATAGATGTAGTCGGCGCCCAGGTCGCTCTCGCCGGCGATGATGGTCTTGCCCAGCTCGTCCTTGTGGGCGGCGGCGTAGGCGGCGCCCGAGCCGCCGGTCTCCTCCGAGCCCCACATCACCACGCGGATGGTGCGCTTGGGCTTCTGCGGCAGGTCGCCGATCAGCTTGGCGGCGGCGGTGGTGATGGCCACGCCCGAGCCATCGTCGATGGCGCCCGTGCCCGGATCCCAGCTGTCGAGGTGGCCGCCAATGACGATCACCTCGTCGGGCTTCTCGGAGCCGACGATCTCGCCGGAGATGTTCCAGGAAACCGTGGTGGTGCTGGTCGAGGAGGCCAGCTTGATCTTCACCGTCACCGGCCCAAGCTTGGCCAGCCGCTCCAGCTGGTCGGCGTCCGGGATGCCCAGCGCCACGGCGGGGATCTTCGCCACGCCATCGGCATAGCGCGTGCCGCCGGTGTGGGGTTCGCGGTTGCCCGAGGTCGAGACCGACCGCATCATGAAGGCCACCGCCCCGCGCTTGGCCGCCTCGCTGGGGCCGGCGCTCCGGGCGCGGACGGCCGCGCCATAGCCCGAGCCGCTCTGGGTGCGGGTCATCGGCTGGTTCAGCACGGCGATCTTGCCGGTCAGCGAGCCTTCCGGCGCGGCCAGCAGCTCGGCGAAACTGTCGAACACCACGATGGGCGCTTCGATGCCGTCAGCCGGAGTCGGGACGGTGCCGCCCAGGCCGATGATCGACAGCTTGAAGGGATAGGGGCCGGTGATCTGCGCCGACTCCTCGCCGCGCGCCCAGCTGGGCTTGGCGAATTCCTCGACCTTGATGTTCTTGAAACCGAGCGCCGTGAACTTGGCCACCGCCCAGTCCTTGGCCCGCGCCATGGCGGGCGAGCCGGCCGGCCGCGGCCCGATCTCGGTGGTCAGGGATTCCAGCACGTTCCAGGCGGTGGTGTCGGTAAGCGCCTTGTCGCGCAGGGCGGCGGCGACCATCGCCGGCGGCTGCGGCGCCGGCGCGGCTGCCGGGGGTTTGGCCTTGGGCTTGGTCGGCTTGGCCATGGCGGGAGTCAGAGACAGGGCGAGGCAGGCCCCGAGGGCCGGGATGAGCATGCGCATTAGGGCCGGGTGCGCTAGCGGGCGCGGTGTGTCAATGCCGTGGTGTCGAAAACAATTCATGCACTGGATAGACGCCGATTTCGTTTCCGCCGTCGTCGCAAAGGCGAATGTTGTCTGCGCCGATTTCCCTCCCCTTTCGGCGGGCCAAACCAATGACGTCTGGCCAGCGCGTTGCCTCACTGACATCAGCTTCAATGATTGTTTCGCCCGCACGGTATTCGACGATCATCCGACGATGATAGGCCGTGGAGGCGTCAAATCTGTCAACGTTCCTCAATCGACCGCGCCCGCTGACCAGCCTGCTGACACCATGCTGTCAGCACCCCTCGGCCATCCTGCCCTCCAGACTGGAGGAAGCCATGACCGCTACCGCCCTCGACGACCTGCCTACCCCGCCCTGCGCCCAGCTGCTGGGCTGGCACATCCTGGAGGCCGAGCCCGAGCGCGGCTGGATCCGCATCGGGTTTCGCGGGCGGCCGGAGTTCGTCAATCCCGCCGGTTATGTGCAGGGCGGGTTCCTGGCGGCCATGCTGGACGACTGCATGGGACCGGCGGCCTTCATCGCCTCGCACGGGGCGTTGTACACGGTGAGCATGGACATAAACGTCTCCTACCTGGCACCGGCCAGGCCGGGGCCGCTGGTCGGCGAGGGGCAGGTCGTGCAGATGGGTAAGAGCATCGGGTTCCTGGAAGGGAAGCTCTACGATGCCGAGGGAATCCTGGTGGCGCGGGCGACCTCGACCGCCCGGCTGGTCGCTTCGGAAAAGGCGCTTACCCAGGCCGCCCGATCCGCTTGATCTCCCAATCGAGCTCGACGCCGAACTTGGCCTTCACGTCGGCGCGGACGGTGTCGCCCAGGCCTTCGAGGTCGGCGGCGGTGGCCTCGCCGGTGTTGATCATGAAGTTGCTGTGCAGCTCGGAGAACTTGGCCCCGCCGTGCGGCTTGCCGCGCCAGCCGGCGGCGTCGACCAGGCGCCAACTGGAGTCGCCCGGCGGGTTCTTGAAGGTCGAGCCGCCGGTCTTCTCGCGGATCGGCTGGGTAGTCTCGCGGCGGGCGGTGATGGCGTCGATGCGGGCCTGGACGGCGGCGGGCTCGTCCGGCGTGCCGCGATAGGTCGCCTCGACCCAGATGATGTCTTCCGGCGCATGGCTGTGGCGGTAGGTGTAGCTGAAGTCGGCCAGGGCGAAGTCGCGCCGCTCGCCGCTACGGTCATAGCCCCAGGCGCTGACCAGCACGTCCTTGGTCTCGGCCCCGTAGCAGCCGGCGTTCATGGTCAGGGCGCCGCCGATCGTGCCGGGGATGCCGGCGTAGAATTCCAGTCCCGCCAGCCCCGCCTTGGCCGCGGCCTTGGCGACCGAAGCGTCCAGGGCCCCGGCTCCGGCGGTGATCAGCTCGCCCTCGACTTTCACCCCCGCGAAGGCGCGACCGGCCAGGCGCACGACCACGCCGGCAATGCCGCCGTCCCGCACGATGACGTTGGAGCCGACGCCCAGCGGCATCACCGAGGCCTCGGCGGGGAGGGTCTTCAGAAAGTCGCGCAGATCGTCGGCGTCGGCCGGCAGGAACAGCGCCTCGGCCGGGCCCCCGACCCGAAACCAGGTGAAGGGGGCCAGGGCCTCTTCGCGCAGCAGCTTGCCGCGCACGGCGGGAAGATCGGTCATCGGGCCTCGGCCTTGCGGGCGGACTTGTCGGCGTGCTGCAGGACCAGCCGCTCGGCCTCCGACATGTCGTAGGTGTCGAAAATCGGCGTGCGGACGTTGCGTTCCATCTGGAACATCTCGTAGCGCGGTGTGTAGGGCGGCACGACGATCTGCAGCCAGAAGCCGTCGGAGAGGCCCCGCCCCTTGTCGAGCTGCGGCAGGTATTTCAGCGGAATGCGCCGCCGCTTGGCCTCGTCCTCCACCTTGCGCAGGAAGGCGGTCGGCGACACGGCCGGCTCATGTTTCGGCGGCGGCGCCTCGCCCCACTTGGTCACGCCAGCGCCTCAAGTTGCCCGGGGAGCGCATAGGCCCAGCTGGTGATATCGCCGGCCCCCAGCAAGACGACCAGATCGCCTGAATGAGCTTCCTCGGCCACCAGGGCAGCCAGGGCGTCCGGGCCGCTGAGCGGCAGGGCCCGGCGGTGACCGAAGCGGCGCAGGCCCTCGATCAGGCCCTCGCGGTCGACGCCTTCGATGGGCTGCTCGCCGGCCGGGTAGACCGGGGCGACAATCACCGTGTCGGCGTCGTTGAAGCAGGACGAGAACTCGCTCATCAGGTCACGAAGGCGGGTGTAGCGGTGCGGCTGGACCACGGCGATGACCCGACCCTCGGTCACCGCGCGGGCGGCCTTGAGCACGGCGGCGATCTCCACCGGGTGGTGCCCATAGTCGTCAATGACCCGCACGCCATTGGCGATGCCGGTGGTGGTAAACCGCCGCCGCACCCCACCGAACTCGGCCAGGCCCTTGCGGATGGCCTCGATGGGCACAGACAGCTCGCGACCCACAGCGATGGCGGCCAGGGCGTTGAGCACGTTGTGGTGGCCGGCCATCGGCATCTTCATGCCCTCGAAGTGCAGCGGCTCGCCCTCGCGAGGCGTGACCAGCACGTCGAAGGCCGCCCCGTCCGGGCCCATGGTGATATTCAGCGCCCGCACCTCGGCCTGCGGATTGACGCCGTAGGTGACCAGCCGGCGGTTCTCGATCCTGGCGGCCAGGGCCTGCACTTCCGGATGGTCCAGACAGACGGCGCAGAAGCCGTAGAAGGGAATGTTTTCGATGAAGTCCTGGAAGGCCTTCTTGACCGCTTCGAAGTCGCCGTAGTGGTCCAGGTGCTCGGGGTCGATGTTGGTGACGATGCCCACCGTCGACTTCAGCCGCAGGAAGGTCCCGTCGCTCTCGTCGGCCTCGACGACGATCCAGTCGCCCTCCCCTACCTTGGCATTCGTGCCATAGGCGTTGATGATGCCGCCATTGACCACCGTCGGATCCAGCCCGCCGGCGTCCAGCACCGCGGCGACCATCGAGGTGGTGGTGGTCTTGCCATGCGTCCCGGCCACGCCAACCGAAAACTGAAGGCGCATCAGCTCGGCCAGCATCTCGGCCCGGCGCACCAGCGGCAGCCGGCGCTCGCGGGCGGCGATCAGCTCGGGATTGTCCTGCTTGACGGCGGTCGAATAGACCAGGGCCGAGGCGCCTTCCACATGGCTGCCCTCATGACCGATGAAGATGCGGGCCCCCAGTTTTTCCAGCCGCTCGGTGTTGGCCGAAGCCTTCACGTCCGAGCCCTGCACCGTGTAGCCGATGCGGATCATGATCTCGGCGATGCCGCTCATCCCGATGCCGCCAATGCCGACGAAGTGGACGGGACCGAGTTCGAACGGGACGGGGCGGCGGCGCTGGATCATCCCACCCCGTTAGACGATTTTCCGGCCAAGGCGAAGGGTCGGGCGAAGGGTCAGGCGAAGGCGGTGTATTCGACCAGATCGGCGAGGCGCTCTGCCGCATCCGGCTTGGCGACCGAGCGGGCGCCGTTGGCCATGCGCTCGAGCAGGGCGGGGTTACCGAGCATGTGCTTGAGCGCGGCGGCCAGGCTGTCGACGGTCAGTTCGTCCTCCAGGGCCACAGCCGCGCCGCCGGCGTCTTCAAGCAGGCGGGCGTTGTAGCGCTGATGATCGTCGGCAGCGATCTTCAGCGGGACCAGGATCGAAGGCCGGCCGGCCACGGCCAGCTCGCAGACCGTTGAGGCGCCGGCCCTGCCGATCACCAGATGCGCCTTGGCCAGGCGCCCGGCCATGTCGCGGAAGAAGGGCGCCACCTCGGCCTTGACCAGGGCGTTGGCGTAGGTGCGGCGGGCGGAGTCCATCGACTCCTTGCGGGTCTGTTGCTGGACGTCGAGCCGGCCGCGGATGTCTTCCGGCAGCTTGGCGATGGCCTCAGGGGTCAGTTCCGACAACAGGCGGGCGCCCTGGCTGCCGCCGGTGATCAACAGGTTTATGCGGCCGCCTGGCTCCGGTGGCGCGTAGGGCTCATTAGCCAGCGCCATAATTTCGGGCCGCACGGGGCTGCCCAGCACATGGGCCCGCTGCTTGATGGCCGGCTTGGCCATTTCGAGCGTGGGGAAGGCGCAGGCGACCTCGGTGACCCGGCCGGCGATAAAGCGGTTCACCCGGCCGAAGACGGCGTTCTGTTCGTGAATGACCGTTGGGCGCTTCTGGCCGATGGCCGCCAGCAGCGCCGGCAGCGAGGGATAGCCGCCGAAACCCACCACCACGGCGGGGTCGAGTTTGCGGAACGAGGCTCGCGCCTGCATCACGCCCCGCATCACCGCGAAGCCCGCCTTGATCATGCCGATCGGATCGCCCGCCTTGGCGGTGGCGGCCGAAAGGGAGATCTGGCTGTCGGCCGGGAAGCGGTCGGCATAGAGCGCCCCGCGATCGTCCGTCGCCAGCAGGATACGCCAGCCCCGCGCCCGCAGCGCCTCGGCCAGGGCCTGGGCGGGGAACATGTGGCCGCCGGTGCCCCCGGCGGCGATGACGGCAAGTCTCTCGGCCATGCGGGCGCTTTAGGCGAAAGCGCCGGCCCGCGCGAGTCCTTCGGCGGGCAGATAGGCTCCCGGTCGACGGCGCGTCAGGGCCAGGGCCATGCCCATGGTCAGCCCCATGGCCAGCACCGAAGAGCCGCCATAGCTGATGAAGGGTAGCGTCATGCCCTTGGTCGGAATGAGGTTGAGATTGACCGCCAGGTTGATGAAGGCCTGCTGGCCCAGCAGTACGAACAGGCTGGCCGACGCCACCTGCTCGAAGGGATCGGACAACCGCATCGAGCGATAGAGGCCACGCACCACCAGCACGCCGAACACGGCAATCAGGGTCAGCGAAAAGATCAGGCCGTACTCCTCAGCCGCCATCGAATAGATGAAGTCGGTATGGACGTCGGGCACCCCTGACTTCATGACGCCTTCGCCGGGCCCTTTGCCGAACAGGCCGCCGTTGAGGATGGCCTCGGCCGCCTTGGTGACCTGGTGAGTGTCGGCGTGCTCGGGCTGCAGGAAGCGGTTCACGCGGGACGCCACGTGCGGGAAGATGAAATAGGTCGAGCCAAGGCCGCCCACGGCCACGACGGCGAGACCGGTGATCCAGCTGAGCGGCACCCCCGCCATCCAGAAGGCGGCCCCGAAGGCGACAGTGATCAGCACGGTCTGGCCGACGTCAGGTTGGATGAGCAGCAGGCCCACGGCGATGAAATACAGGATGAAGGCGATGGAGACGCCCGGCACGCCCTCGCCCTTCTGGCCTTCAGAGAACATCCACGAGACCAGGATCAGCAGGGCCGGCTTCATGAACTCGGACGGCTGCAGGGTGAAGCCGCCAATGAGCAGCCAGCGGTTCGCCCCCTTGGCCTCGTGCCCGATGAACGGCAGGGCGATCATCACCGCGATCGAGGCCAGGTAGATGAAGAAGGCCGCTCGCTTGACGCCCCGCGGCGACAGCATTGAGACGCCGATCAGGATGGCCGCGCCGCCAATCGCGAAGATGCTCTGGCGGATGGCGAAGTGGAACGGATCGGAGACGTGCATGCGGGCCGCCGCCGCCGGGCTCGACCCGAACGACAGCAAGACGCCCGTCACCAGCAGGACGCCGACCGCGCCCAGCAGCCAGTGATCGACCGTCCACCACCACCGCCCGAGCGGGGTCTTGTCGGACCGCAGGAACATGTGCTGGTTGGTCGGGCTCACGCGCGGGCTCCCCGGGCGGCTGGGCGGACAAGGCCCTCGACAGCGGCGCGGAAGGCGTCGCCCCGCTGCTCGAAATCACTGAACTGGTCGAACGAGGCGCAGGCCGGCGACAGCAGCACCACGGCGTCCTCACCGCTGGCCGCGGCGTCGGCATAGGCGGCGGCCGTGGCGGCCTCCAGCGTGCCGGTCTTCACGTACTGGACCTTGCCCTCGAGCGTGCGGCCGAACTCGTCGGCGCCCTCGCCGATCAGGTAGGCCTTGTTGATGCGGGGGAAGAGGTCGGCCAATCCATCGATGCCGCCAGCCTTGGGCTGGCCGCCGCCAATCCAGTAGAAGTTCGGATAGCTGGACATCGCCTGACGGGCGGCGTCGGCGTTGGTGGCCTTGCTGTCGTTGATAAAGCGCACCCGGCCGACCTGGCCAACGGTCTCCATCCGGTGGGCCAGGCCCGGGAAGGTCATCAGCCCCTCGGCGGCTTCCTCGGCCGGAATGCCAAGAGCGCGGGCGGCGGCGTAGGCGGCGGCGGCGTTCTGCCAGTTGTGACGGCCGGGCAGCGAGCGGGCCCGCAGCAGGTCGGCGACCGTCACCACCCGCTCGCCGGTAGCGTCATACAGCACGCCCTGCAGAGCATAGACGCCCCGGCCCATCGACCTGGAGGCGCTGATCGGACGAATGGTGCGGCGGTTGGCGGCGGTGATCTCGGTGCAGATGCGCTGGCACCACTCATCGTCCACGCCGATGATGGCCGTGTCGCCCTTCACCTGGTTGAGCAGGATGCGCTTCTTGGAATTGACGTAGCCCTCCATGCCGCCATGGCGGTCCAGATGGTCGGGCGAGATGTTCAACAAGACGGCGGCGTCGGGCTTCAGGCTGGACGTCAGATCGAGCTGATAAGAGCTGAGCTCCAGCACATAGACCGCCCCGCCATGCATGTCGGGCAGGCCCAGCACGCCAAAGCCGATATTGCCGCCGATGCGAGTGTCGCGACCTGCCATGCTGCAGACATGGCCCAGCAGGGCCGTGGTGGTCGACTTGCCGTTGGTGCCGGTGATGGCGGCGACCTTGGGCCGCTTGTGCTCGGGGACCAGAGCCAGGGTGCGGGCGAAGAGTTCGATATCGCCCAGGATCTCGACGCCGCTGTCCTTGGCCCTCTCCACCGTCCAGTGCGGCTTGGGATGGGTCAGCGGCACACCCGGCGACAGCATCAGCGCCGCGAAGTCCGACCAGTCGGCGGAGTTGAGGTCGGTGAGGGGCAACCCCTCGGCCTGGGCCGCGGCCCGGCCCTTCTCACCATCATCCCACAGCACAACCTCAGCCCCGCCGGCCATGAGGGCGCGCGCGGCGGTCAGGCCGGTGCGGCCCAGGCCGAACACGGCGACCTTGCGGCCCTCGAAACCACGGACGGGGATCATGCTGGGCTGCGTCCCTCTACCTGAGCTTCAACGTGGCGAGGCCGAGGAAGGCCAGCATCAGGGCGACGATCCAGAAGCGGATCACCACGGTGCTCTCGGCCCAGCCCAGCTTTTCAAAATGGTGATGGATCGGCGCCATCAGGAAGATGCGTTTGCCGGTCCGCTTGAAGTAGGCGACCTGGATGATCACCGATAGCGCCTCTGCCACGAACAGGCCGCCGACAATGCCCAGCACGATCTCATGCTTGGCGATCACGGCGATCATGCCCAGCATGCCGCCCAGGGACAGCGAGCCGGTATCGCCCATGAAAATCCGGGCCGGCGGGGCGTTGTACCAGAGAAAGCCCAGGCCCGCGCCGATGGTGGCGCCGCAGATGATCGCCACCTCGCCCAGGCCCGGCACGAAATGGACCTGCAGGTACTGGGCGAACGAGAAGTTGCCGACCAGGTAGGCGATGATGCCGAAGGCCCCGGCGGCAATCATCACCGGCACGATGGCCAGCCCATCCAGTCCGTCGGTCATGTTGACGGCGTTCGAGGCGCCGACGATCACGAAGGCCGCCCAGACAATGTAGAAATAGCCGAGGTTGACCAGCAGGTTCTTGAAGATCGGGAAGGCGACCGAGGTCGACAGCTGCGGCGTATCGGGTGAGGGCGGCCCGTAGAAGATCAGAATGGCGACCGCGACAACCGCCACCAGGGTCTGGATGAACAGCTTCATGCGGCCCGAAACCCCGGCCGTGGTCTGTTTGGTGACCTTGGCGTAGTCGTCCAGGAAGCCCAGCAGCCCGAATGCCGCCGTGACGCCCAGCACCAGCCAGACATGGACGTTGGTCAGGTCGGCCCAGAGCAGGGAGCCGACCACGATCCCGGCCAGGATCATGAAGCCGCCCATGGTCGGGGTGCCGGCCTTTTCAATCACGTGGCGGGCGATGCCGTCGGTGCGGATCGGTTGGCCCTTGCCCTGCTTGGATTTCATCCAGCCGATGAACCGCGAGCCCATGCCGACAGCGACCACATAGCCGGTGATCATCGCCATGCCGCTTCGGAACGTCAGGTATTTCAACAGGTTGGCGGCAGGGATGTGCTCCCCGAACCCCGACAGCCACTGATGGAGCAGAAACAGCATATCAGGCGCCTCCCCCGGCGCGGTCCAGTCCGGCCAGCGCCGCGGCGATGGACGCCGCGCGCGAGCCGTTGGACCCTTTGACCATCACGAGATCCCCCGGCGCGGCCGCCGAGGTGACCAGCGGCGCAAGCTCGGCCGCCGTCTCCGCGTAGCCGCCTCGGCGAGTCGGCGGAAGGGCGTCAAAAAGCGATTTCATCAGCGGCCCGGCGCAGAAAACGAGGTCGACCTCGGCCGCATTGATCGGCTCCGCGAGAGCGGCGTGGTACAGTGCTTCGTCAGGGCCCAACTCGAGCATATCGGTCAGCGCGACGATCCGCCGCCCCGCCGGCTTACGCACGCCCAGGCTCTTGAACGCCGCCTGCATCGAGATCGGATTGGCGTTGTAGCTTTCGTCGACCAGGGTGAAAGCGCCGCCGGCGACATGGATCTCACGCTCGGCGCCCCGGCCGGCCAGCGGCTCGAAGTTTTCCAGGGCCGCCAGCGCCGTGGCCTCATCGACATTCAGCGCCTTGAGCATCAACAGGACGCAGAGGCTGTTGGGGCCCCAGTGAAAGCCGCTCTGGCGGATGGGGAAGTCCAGCGGCCGGCCGTCAAACTCGGCCCGGATCGCGGCGCCATGGCTGCGGGGCTGGAAGTCGAGCAGTCTGGCCGTCGTTCCGGCCGCGCCAAAGCTCCAGACCTCGGCGCCGACCTTGCGGGCCTCGGCTGAGAGATAGTCGAACCACGGGTTGTCTGCGTTCAGCACCGCCACGCCGCCGGGCTTCAGGCCGGCGAAGATCTCGGCCTTGGCCCGCGCCACGCCGGCCTCGCCGTCGGCGAAGGCTTCGATATGCACAGGCCCGACCGTAGTGATCGCAACGGCATGCGGCTGGACCATGCCGCTCAGCGGCGTGATCTCGTCGGCGTGGTTCATGCCGATTTCGAAGATCGCCCGCTCAGTGTCACGGGGCATCCGCGCCAGGGTCAGCGGCACGCCGATGTGGTTGTTGAACGACTTGACCGAGTTATGCGAACGGCCGGCCCGGGCCAGCCCCGCCGCCACCGCCTGGGTGACGCTGGTCTTGCCGACGGAGCCGGTCACGGCGCCGCGCAGGGCGCCTGGCGCACGGTCGCGGGCGGCCATGCCCAGATCCTCGAGCGCTTTCAGGGTATCGGCCACCTGCACCGACGGCCCATCGACCGGACGCGAGGCCAGAATGCCGGCCGCGCCCTGCTTCAGCGCCTGGGCGGCGAACTCATGGCCGTCGCGCACCCCGGCCAGGGCGACGAACAGGTCGCCAGGGCCGATCTCGCGGCTGTCGAACGACACGCCGGTGACGTCGAAGGCGCCGCTGGCCTGCCCGCCCGTCGCGGCGGCGATTTCCTGAGCGGTCCACAGCGGCTCAGACATGGACCAGCTCCAGCGCCGCCTGAACTTCGGCCACGTCGTCGAAGGGATGGGTGACGGCGCCGACGATCTGGCCCTGCTCATGACCCTTGCCCGCCACGACCAGCACATCGCCCATCTTCAGTTCGGCCACGCCGGCGCGGATCGCGGCGCGGCGGTCGCCGATCTCGCGCGCGCCGTGAGCGGCCTTGAGGATATCGGCCCGGATGCCGGCGGGGTCTTCAGAGCGGGGATTGTCGTCGGTGACGATGGCGATGTCGGCCAGGCGGGCGGCGATCTCGCCCATCTGGGGGCGCTTGCCCTTGTCGCGGTCGCCCCCAGCCCCAAACACCACGATCAGCCGGCCTTCGGTATGCGGGCGCAGAGCCGACAGCACCGTCTCCAGGCCGTCGGGCGTATGGGCATAGTCGACATAGGCCTCGCCGCCCTGCCGACCGGTCCCGACCCGCTGAAGGCGGCCCGGCGCGCCCTCGACATGTTCCAGCGCCGCCAGCACGGCTTGCGCGTCTTCGCCCGCGGCGATGCACAGGCCCGCCGCCACCAGGGCGTTGGACGCCTGGAAGGCGCCGGCGAGCGGCAGTCGGAAGGTGATGTGCTGGCCGCGCCAGGCGACCGTCAGATGCTGGCCCTCGGGCGTGGCCCGGCGCGAGATCAGCCGCAGGTCCTCACCGGTCTCGCCGACCGACAGAACGGTCTGGCCGGCGGCGCGGGCGGTTTCGGCGAACTTGGCGAAGGCATCGCTGTCGGCATTCAGCACCGAGGTCGAACCGGACGGCAGCAGGGTCTCGAACAGGCGCAGCTTGGCGGCGCGATAGGCGCCCATGGTGCCGTGATAGTCCAGGTGGTCCTGGGTGAAGTTGGTCAAGCCCGCCGCCGTCAGGGTCACCCCGTCCAGCCGCCGCTGATCGATGCCGTGCGAGGAAGCTTCCAGCGCCAGGTGGGTGACGCCCTTGCCCGCCGCCGTGGCCAGCAGCTCGGCGACGTCGGCGGCGTCCGGGGTGGTGAGGCCGGGCGGGGTCAGCACTTCGTCAGGCTGGCCGGGATATGAGATGCGGAAGCCAAGGGTGCCCATGCTGGCCGATACATGGCCCAGCCTTGCGAACACCTGGCGGCAGAGGGCGGCGATCGAGGTCTTGCCGTTGGTGCCGGTGATGGCAACGCAAGTCGCCGGCTGGGCGTCCCAGAAGCGGCTGGCGGCCAGGGCATAGGCGCGGCGCTGATCCTTGGCATGGACCACCGGGACCGGCAGGCCGCTCACGTCATCCGGCGCCAGCACGGCGGCGGCGCCCGCCGCCCGGGCGGCGGGAATGAAGCTGCGGCCATCGACCTTGGAGCCGGGCATGGCGGCGAACAATACGCCCGCCTTCACCCGCCGGCTGTCGGCAGTGACGCCGGTGATCTCCGGGTCGGCCTCGATCTCGCCATCGATCAGCTGGGACAGCCTCACAGGCCGCCCTCCGGCGTCACCGGAGCCATGTTGAACATTGGCAGCATGGGCGCGCGGCGCGGCACACCGAGGAACGGGGCGATACGCTCGATAATCCTGCCGACCGCGGGAGCCGACACGATGCCGCCAGTGCGGATCGCACCCTGCGGCTCGTCCAGCAGAACCAGGACGAAATAACGCTTGGCGGTGATCGGCCCGTCGGTCGGGAAGACAGCGGCGAAGGAGGCGATCTGCTTGTAGTTGCTGTAGCTGCGGATCGAGGGGTCGTACTTCTCGCCGGTGCCGGTCTTACCTCCGACGTTGTAGCCCAGGGCGTCGGCCTTACGGCCCGTGCCGCCCACCACGTTGGCCCGCATGATCTGCAGCATGGTCATGCTGGTCTTCTCGGAGATGACCTGCTCGCCCTTGGGGCAATAGCCCTCGGCCTGCTTCCTGATGGTCAGCGGGATCATGTGACCGCCGTTGAGGATGGCGCCCATGGCCTGGGCCAGGGTCAGCGGGCTGACGTCGATGCCGTGGCCGAAGCTGACCGAGGCGATGTCGTCCGGCGCCCAGTTCTTCGGGGTCAGGGGGCGGGCGGACTCGCGCAGCTCGATATTGGCGGGGCGGGTCAGGCCGAACTTCTTGAAATAGCCGGACAGGCGGTCGGGCCCGATGCTCTCGGCCAACTTGGCGGTGCCGATATTGGACGAGTGGTTGAACACCTCCACCAGCGACAGGATGCGGTTGGTGCCGTGGTAGTCGTGGATGGTGCGATAGCCCATCTGGAACGGCGTGCGGGCGTCGAACATCGAGCTGGGCGTGGCGACCCCGGTGTCCAGGCCAATGGCGACCGTGAAGGCCTTGAAGGTCGAGCCCATCTCGAACACCGAGGCGGCGGCGCGGTTCAGGGTCTGGTCGGGGCTGGCGGCGCCGGGACGATTGGGATCGAAGTCCGGCCAGCTGGCCATGCCCAGGATTTCGCCCGAGTGAATGTCGGTGACGATAGCGACCGCGCCGCGCGGCTTGAACTCGGCGGCGGCGGCGGCCAGTTCGTCCTCCAGGGCGCCCTGGACGCGCAGGTCGATGGAAAGCGCGACGGGCTTGCCGTCCTTGGCGCCGGCCACGAGCGCCGGCTCAAGGCCAGCCTCGGCGCCGGCCATGCCGGAGCCATCAGGACGGGCGAAGCCGATCAGGTGCGAGCCGGTGCTGCCAAGCGGATAGGAGCGGCCGACCTCCGGCTCGAAGCTGACGCCCGGCAGGCCCAGGTCGTGGATCATCCGCTTCTGGTCGGGGGTCAGGCCGCCGAAGATGAAGCGGCGCTGCTTGCCGGCCAGCACCTTGTCCAGCCGCTTGGGCGGCAGTCCGGGGAGCACACCAAGCAGGCCCTTGCGGGTCTCGTTGCGGTCCCAGACCTCGTCCGGGTCGACGTAGACGGCGTAGTGGGTCAGGTCCATGGCCAGCAGCTGGCCGTTGCGATCGACCAGGTCGGCGCGAGCATTGCTGGCCAGGCCGGCGCCCAGCCCACCTTTGCCGGCGTCGGAGAACAGGGCCGCGAAGGTCGCGCCGACACTGGCGAACAGGAACAGCAGGGTGAAGACCGCCAGCACGAACAGGATGCGCAGGCGGGTGTCATCCTCAGCCTTGCCGGCGGCCCGAGCCCGCTCGAACGCATGTTCCAGCCGCCAGACCCGCTCGATGATCCAGCGCCAGGCGGCCGGAAAACGATGTGGGCGGAGGTCGGCGAGGCTCATCGAGCCGCATCCGCGGCGGGGGGGGCCTTGGCAGAAACGTCCGGAGCCGGCTTGGCCTTGTCCGTTTCAGGCGGCGGGGCGACCAAAGCGGTCGCGATACGGATGGGCTCGGCCGGCTTGCCAACGACCTGCGCCAGGGTTGCGGCGCTAACCTCCTGCTTGGAGGTCGTCGGCGCCATGCCCAGCTCTTCGCGCGACAGCTTTTCCAGGCGGCCAGGCTGTTCCAGGTGCGCGACTTCAGCCTGAAGCAGGCGGATGCGGACCTGCTCGGCGGCGATCTGGCGGTCGACCCGGTCGACCTGGTTGCGTTCCTTGCCGGCGTAGGTCTTGGCCAGGTTGACGGTCAGGGCCAGGGCGATCAGCACCGCCATGCCGACAAGGTTAATGGTGCGGAAGCCACGGGTCCGGTGGTTGAACAGAGCCCCGATCATGCCGCGGCCTTCCAGGCGGGAGCGTCGGTCCGGGTGGCGGCGCGCAGCTTGGCGGACCGGGCGCGAGGGTTGGAGGCGGTCTCGGCGTCGCCGGGCTCGCGGGCGCCGTTGAAGATCATTTTGAAACTGGGCTGAGGGCCGCCCTGCACCGGCGGGGCGTGGCGCGAGCCGCCGGGCGTGCGTCCCGAACGGGCGGTGAAGAAGGCTTTCACAATACGGTCTTCGAGCGAATGGAAGGTCACGACCGCCAGATGGCCGCCAGCCTTCAGGACTCGCTCTGCCGATTCCAGCCCGGCCTCAAGCTCGCTCAGCTCTTCGTTGACGGCGATGCGCAGGGCCTGGAAGACCTTGGTGGCCGGGTGGGTCTTGGCGCCGCGCCGCCCGCCCAGGGCCCGCTCGACGACCTCGGCCAGGTCCAGGGTATGGGTGAACGGCTTTTCGGCCCTGCGGCGGATCAAGAACGAGGCGACACGCCGGCTTTCGCGCTCTTCGCCATATACAAAGAAGATGCGGGCCAACTCCTCCTTCTCCAGCTCGTTGACCAGGTCGGCGGCGGTCGGGCCGGCGGCCGACATCCGCATGTCCAGCGGCCCGTCGCGCATGAAGGAGAAGCCCCGCTCGGCCTCGTCCAGCTGCATCGACGAGACGCCGAGGTCCAGGGCGACGCCGTCCATCGAGCCCTCGCCCAGAAGTTCGTCCATGGCCGAGAAACGGGACTCGATCAGTTTGAAACGCGGACCAAGCTTTGCGTCAGCGGCAATCGGTTCGGCGAAGCGGCGAGCGGTAGGGTCGCGGTCGAACGCCACCACGTCGGCGCCGGTCTCGAGCAGGGCCCGGGTGTAACCACCGGCCCCAAAGGTGCCGTCCACGATCCGCCGTCCGGCTGTCGGCTCAAGGACCGCCAGGACTTCATCCATCAGAACTGGCGTATGCGGCCCGCTCATCAAGCGCCCGCCAGGGACTTGGCCCGCTGGGCGGCGCGCAGATCGGCCAGGCCCGCCCGAGCGGTTTCGCGCGCGGCTGCGCGGTGCGCCTGGAAGGCCTCGCGCGGCCAGATCTGGAAACGGTCTCCCAGCCCGACCACGGCCACCCAATCGGTGATGCCGAACATGTCGCAAAGGCCCGGCGGCAGGGTGATGCGGCCGGCGTCGTCGAAAGAGAGCCTCGCCATGCCGCCCAGCACGCTGGTCTCCAGCGCTGAGCGCAGCGGATCGCCGAACGGCAACTCCTCGATCAGCGATTGGTAACGGTCGAACAACGCCTTGCCGCCACCTTCAAGGCAATCGTGCTCGATGGAGGGGAAGCAGAAGACGCCGTCAAAGGGCCCGGACACGGTCGCGCGGAATTCCTGCGGCACCACGATCCGCCGCTTGGCATCCAGTTGCTTCTCGAATGTCGAGAGAAACACCTTGCCTTGACCCCACTGTCCCCTGGCCGCGATCCCGCCAACCATGAAATTGGGTTAACATGGGATTGATTGGGATGCAATGACACTAGACGCCTCAATCCTGCGACATTTGAGCTAATTCCTAAGAACTGTTAAGCAACGTGAACAACTCACAAGAACATACACCGAACGCTGTGGATAAGTCTGTGACTACTCGCCGAAAGGTCGTGGCCGGAGCGACTCTCGCGACTATGTGGCGCGGCATCTCCATTGCCCAGCCGGCGGATGCGCCGTCCACGGAGGGCGCGGTGTCGCTGGTGCGGGTCACCAGCCCGGCCATGGGTGAGCAGCGGCGGCTGACCCTCTACAAGCCGCCAGGCTGGCGCGAAGGCGCGAGCTATCCGGTGATTTACGCCGCCGACGGGCAGTATCTCTTCCAGTTCCTTCAGCTGCTCGACCCGATGATCGCCCGGGGCGAGGTTCCGCCCATCGTTGCGATCGGGATGTGGTCGGCGGAGGGCCAGGGCGGGCCCTATACCCGCTCGCAGGAATACCTGCCGGGTTTCGGCGCGCCCCGCCGCTACGCCCATTTCCAGCAGTATTTCCTGGACGAGGTCGTGCCGTTTGCCGGCCTTAAGCTGGGCGGCTCGACCCGGCGCGAGGACCGCATGCTGTTCGGCTATTCCGACGGCGCGACCTGGGCCCTGACCACGGGCCTGAAGAACCCGGACCTGTTCGGCGCGGTCACCGCCCTCTCCATCGGCTGGGAGGCGGCGGGCGAGCGTATCGGCGTGGCGAACCGCCCCCGGCTCTACATCGGCATCGGCACGGACGAGACGACTTTCAAGACCGTAACCACCGGCATCGTCAGACAGGCGCAGCGCACGCCGGGCGATGTCATCTTTCGAACGGGCAAGGGTGGCCATAACGCCGCCACATGGCGGCCGATGTTCATGGAGGCGGTAAAACTGTATTTCAGCGGTGGCTGACGCGTCAGGAGTCTCGATGAACACTCTGGACAAGACCGTGACAACACGCCGAGCGGTCATGGGCGCCGCCATTGTCTCGACCCTGTGGCGCAGCCCAGCCGACGCTCAAGCCCGGCCGGGTTGGCTGAAAATCCAGGGCGACACCTCCATTGTCACCGTTGAGAGCCCGGCGCTGGGTGAGCCCCGCCGGCTGACCCTCTACAAACCGCCGGGGTGGTCACCGGGCCAGGGCTATCCGGTCGTCTATGCGGCCGACGGCCAGTATCTGAACCCCTTTCTCTTCGACCTGGGGCGGTTGATCACCGCCGGCGCGGTCCCGCCCGTCGTGGTGGTCGGCCTGTGGTCGGCCGAGGGGCGCGGCGGCCTGCTGACCCGCTCCGACGAATATCTGCCGGGCTATGGCGATGCCCGGCGTCATGCCAATTTCAAACGCTATTTTCTCGATGAGGTCGTTCCCTTCGCCGCGGCCCGGCTGGGGGCGTCGGACCGGCGGGACGACCGGATGCTGTTCGGATATTCCGATGGCGCCACCTGGGCCCTGAACACGGGCCTGCTCAATCCGGACCGCTTCGGGACCGTGACCACCCTGTCGATCGGGTGGGAAGCAGCGGGCGATCATATCGGTGTCGCCAACCGGCCTCGGCTCTATTTCGGCATCGGCTCTGACGAGACAGCCTTCAAGGCGGTCACCACCGGCATTGTGGACCGCGCGCGCCGCACGCGGGGCGAAGTCATCTTCCGCACCGGGCAAGGTGGCCACGAGAACAAGGTCTGGCGGCCGTTGTTCGAGGAAGCGGTCAAGTGGGCTTTCGCCCGGCGTTAAGTGGATCAGACGGCCTGTAAGCCGGGTTCTGTGCCCCCTCCTAAGAGAGGCGACGATCATTCCTCTGGACCGCCCCTCGCGGGACGGTTCTCGCGACCAACCCGGACCCCTCGGACCGGCGACGGTCCTGCCTGAAGTATCGACCCGAAGGCGGACTTATCAGGCGCGGAATCCCTATTCGGTCTTGCTCCAGGCGGGGCTTGCCATGCCGTCCGTGTTGCCACGTCCGCGGTGGGCTCTTACCCCACCCTTTCACCCTTTCCCTTGGCCGAAGCCGCAGGTGGTTTGCTTTCTGTGGCGCTATCCCTAGGGTCACCCCCGGCGGGCGTTACCCGCCGCCTTGTCACCGTGGAGCCCGGACTTTCCTCCCCCGCGAGCGAGGGCGACCGCCCGGCCGTCTGATCCGCGCGGAGCCTTGAAGCCTCGAGGGCCTCCGGTCAACCCGCCAGCCGTCCGTAGACGACTTGGTCCCAGTACCCGCCCTTCCAGTAGCCGTGGTCGCGCAGCACGCCCTCGCGCTGGAAACCATGGCGTTCCAGCAGGCGGCAGGAGGGCTCGTTGCCCTGGGTGACCATGGCCTCCAGCCGGCGCAGGCCCAGCCCCTCGAAGCCGAACACGGCCAGGGCCGGCAGCACCTCGCCCATCACCCCCTGCCCCCAGCTGGCCTTGCGGATGTCGTAGGCGACCTCGCCCCGGCGACCGCGCTCCAGCTCCAGGGAGTTGAAACCGGCGGTGCCGAGGAACTCCCCCTCCCGGTCGCGGATGCCCCAGCGCAGGCCGGCGTTGCGCTCGCGGATGCCCATGGCCCAGCCGATGATGGCGACAGCATCATCCTCACCGGTCAGCGGGTCGATATCCATGAATTCGGTGACAGCCGGGTCGGCGAGATGGCGGAAGAGGACGGCCGAGTCGTCCATCGACAGCGGCCGCAGCTGGAAGCGGTCGGTCCGGAATTCCAGCGCCCCCGCCAAGTCCAGCATGATCCTAGTCCGCGATCCGCAGCAGGGCGATCAGCCGGGCCCGGGTTTCGCCATCGGCCACGCCGTCGAAGCGGTTCTGAACCCAGTGGCGCTGGAAGGCCGTGACGATTTCGCGCGTGGCCTGGTCGAACTGGCCGGACGGGGGGATGTCGAAGCCCAGCCGGGTCAGCCCCGCCTGCAGGGCGAACACCCCGACGCCCTCGGCGCCTTCGCTCAACGGGTTGCCCGGCGCGGGAGCCGGTTCGGCCCAGATGCCGTGGCCGGCTTCGGCCAGGCGCTTCCAGGGGAAGAGTTCGCCGGGATCCTCTTTGCGATCCGGCGCCACGTCGGCGTGGCCGAGGATGCGGCTGTCGAGGATTTCCCAGCGGCCGCGGATCTCACTGACCAGCGCGATGACGCTGGCGATCTGGGCTTCCGGGAAGGCGCGGTAGCCGAACTCATGGCCCGGATTGACGATTTCGATGCCGATCGAGACGCCGTTGACGCCGGTCTCGCCCTTCCAGAATGACTTGCCCGCATGCCAGGCGCGGCGCTCCTCGGCGACCAGGCTGAACACCCGGCCGTCCTCCTCGACCAGGTAGTGGGCCGACACCTTGGCCTCCGGGTCGCGCAGTCGCGCAAGGGCCGCCTCGCCGCTCTGCATGCCCGTGTAGTGCAGGACCAGCATGTTGGGCGGCGCGGTGCGGTTGTCGAAGTTGGGCGACGGGGCTGGAATGACTTCCAGGCTCATTGGACGCGGTTCCGGATAGCGTTGAGCAGGGGCATGACGTGGTTCGGCCGAAGGGCGATGATCAGCACGCCCAGCAGGGCCAGGGAAGCCCCGATTCCCATCCGCAGGTCGAACGGGTCATGGGTGATGGTCACCCCCATGATGATGGTGAACAGCGGCGTCATCAGGGTCAGCGGCGAGATCAGCGTCGCCTCGTAGCGCTGGATCAGGCTGTAGTAGAAGGTGTGACCGATCACCGAGACGATCAGGGCCGAGAACAGGATGGCGCCGACAAAGCCCCAGGGGACAGCGGCCACCGCGGCGACCTGACCGTGCTCGAAGATGGCGCTGGCCAGGGCCAGCGGCCACAGGGATGAGAATCCGACCCAGGCCTGGAAGCGCAGGGGCTTGATACCTTCCATCTGCTTCATCATCACCGCCCCCAGCGAGCCGGCCAGGGCGGCGGCGGCTACCAGCCACAGGCCGGCCGACAGGGCCATGCCGTCTGGATGCCACATGACCACCAGCGCCCCGGCCAGGGTCAGGGCCATGCCGATGCCCCGCCGCCAGCGCACCTTCTCGCCCAGCATCAGCACCGACAGAGCCGTGGTCATCGGCATGCCCAGCTGGATGACTACTGAGGCGGCCGAGGGGCTGGCGGTCTTGAAGCCGATGAACAGCAGGGCGAAGTTGCCCGCCCCCATCAGCATGGCCACGGTGACGATCCGCCAGATCGGCCTGGGCGCCGGCAGCAGCCAGGGCAGAGTCGCCAGCGTCACCACCGCGAAACGCACCGAGGCGTAGAACAGCGGCGGCACGTCCCATTGCGCCACTACGATCTTGCTGACGATGTTGTTCGACGCCCAGACGACGCAGATGAAGACGAGGATCAGGAAGTCGCGAAGCTTCACGGCTTGCGCCGGGTGAAGCGCAGAGCGGTGCGGGTTTCGGAAAGGGCGCAGACCTTGTTGTCGACCAGACCGTGGGCCTTGGCGGCGGCCATGACCTGGACATCCTTGAGCGTGGCGGCCTTGCCCTTCAGCGAGGCGATCCACAGGGCGCCCCGCTCGCCCAGCATCGGGATCAGGTCGGGAATAGCGTCCAGTTCGGCCTGGCTGTCGGCGCCGTAGAACAGCATATCCAGGTCATTCCTATGGGCCGGGCCAACCGGCGGGGCGCGGCCGCACAGCTCAGTCTCGAACCCGGACTCATCGAGATTGAGGATGGCGAGCTTCTGGCCGGCCTTGACCCCCAGCTTGTCCAGGCGGCCGGGGGGATTGAGAATGGCCTCGGCCCAGCGCGCCGCCTGCGGTTCGCCCAGGGTGAAGCGCTCACCGCTCTTCAGCACCAGGTCGCCGCCCTCGGCCTTGAGGTCCTTCAGCGCATCGCCCTGAAAGGCCACGCGGCTGGCGCCCCGGAATATCAGCCGGGGCGACTCCCATTGCAGGCGGCCCTCTTCGGCGCCGCCTTCGAGGCGCGCGTGAACCTGCGCCTCCTTGCCCATCTCAGGCGCCCTTGAAGACGGCGGGGCGCTTCTCGAGGATGGAGTCGACGCCTTCCATATGGTCCTCGGTGAGGTGGGCGATGGCCTGGGCGGCGGCGCTCATCTCCATCAGGGTGTCGTAGCTGGTGGTCTGGCCCTGCTTGAGCAGGGTCTTGGCCAGGCGCAGGGCGTGCGGCGGCTGCAGGGCGATGCGATTGGCAAGCGCCAGGGCCTCGTCCAGCAGGGTGTCGTGCGGCACGACCTTGGAGACCAGGCCCCAGTCGGCGGCGGTCGGGGCGTCGATGACATCACCGGTGAACAACAGTTCGCAGGCCCGGCTCATGCCGATGGTGCGCGGCAGCAGCCAGGCGCCGCCGTCGCCGGGGATCAGGCCGAGCTTGAGGAAGGTCACCCCGAACCGCGCCTTGTCGGAAGCGATGCGGATGTCGGTCATGCAAGCCACGTCACAGCCCAGGCCGATGGCCGCCCCGTTGACCGCGGCGATGGAGGGGACCTCCAGGCCGTAGATCGAGCGCACCACCCGGTGGATGTTGTTGCGATAGCCGTCGCGCAGCTCGACCGCGCCGCCGCTGAAGGCGCCCGAACGTTCCTTCATCGCCTTGACGTCGCCGCCGGCCGAGAAGGCCTTGCCGGCCCCGGTCAGGATCACGCAGCGGATCTCGCGATCGGCGTTGATCGCCGCGCAGGCCTCGGCCACCTGGTCGCCGTCGCCCGGGGCGCCGAGCGGGTTCATCGAGTCCGGCCGATTGAGGGTCAGGATCGCGACGTGGCCGCGCTTTTCAGTGAGGATCAAGGACATGTCGGGCTCCGCTCTGGCCGGGCCTGAATAGCCGCCCAGGCGCCGGAAGCGAAGCCCGAAAGGCCGCTATTTCCGGGATGGTTTGGGCTTGGGCGCTGGCTTGGGCCGGCGGTCGCCGACCAGCAGGCCGCCCATTAGGGCAAACGACAGCATGGTGTGCTGCATCGGGGATACTTTGGTCATGGGGCGTCTCCTTTGACCGATGGGACGAAAGAGACGCGCTCGGCTCACAGGGGCTCGCACCCTCCCAGTCGTCGTCGCGTCGAGCTCCAGACACTGGAATCGTTGATCAATTGCAAGAAAAATAATCCGAATACGGACTAATTCAGTACACGGAATATCGCCAAGTGGTTGAAATTCCTAGAAGGGTCCGGATAAGAAAAACGCCACCCGCATCGGCGTGATGCGGGTGGCGCTGATCAGTTTTGCCGTCCGTCAGTGGACGTCAGGCCGCGTCGGAGAAGCTCAGGCCTTCGTAGCGGCGCAGGTGATGGTCGACCGAGCCGAACAGGCCCTCGATCATCGTGGCGCGCTTAAAGTAGTGGCCGATGGCCAGCTCGTCGGTCATGCCCATGCCGCCATGGATCTGGATGGCGTTCTGGCCGACGAACTTGCAGGCCTTGCCGATCTGCACTTTGGCGGCCGAGACGGCCTTGGCGCGCTCGGCGTCGCTCTCGTCGATCTTCATGGTGGCCATGTAGGTCATCGACACCGACTGCTCGACATTCATGAACATGTCGACCATGCGGTGCTGCAGCACCTGGAAGCTGGCGATCGCCACGCCGAACTGCTTGCGCTGGCGGGCGTAGTCGAGCGTGCCCTCGTGCAGCTTGCGCATGGCGCCCACGGCCTCGGCGCAGACGGCGGCGGTGGCCTCATCCAGCACCTTGTTGACCAAGGGCAGTCCATTGTCGGCGGTCCCGATCAGGGCGTCGGCGCCCAGCGAGACGTTCTCGAAATAGACTTCCGAGGCGCGCTGGCCGTCGACGGTGGGATAGTCGCGGGTGGTGACGCCCTTGGCGCCCTTCTCGACCAGGAACACAGAGACGCCCGAGGCGTCGCGCTGCCCGCCGGCGGTGCGGGCGGTCACGATCAGGTGGGTCGCCCAGGGGGCGCCGACGACGACAGCCTTGTGGCCGTTCAGGACATAGCCCGCGCCGTCCTTCTTGGCGGTGGTCTTCAGGTCGGCCCAGTTGTAGCGGCCCTGTGGCTCGGCATAGGCAAAGGCGATGACCGTCTCGCCGCCGATGATCCCGCCGATGATGTCGACCGCGCCGGCGAAACCGGAGTGCTTCATGAAGCCGCCGCCGATGACGACGGTGCTGAGGTAGGGCTCGACCACTAGGGCTTTGCCGAACTCTTCCATGACGATCATGTTCTCGATGGCGCCGCCGCCGAGACCGCCGTGATCCTCGCTGAAGGGCGCGCCCAGGATGCCCAGCTCATTGGCGAAGGCCGACCAGACGTCCTTGGACCAACCGGCCTCAGAGCCGATGATCTTTTTGCGGGAGTCGAAGTCGTACCTGTCCTGGAGATAGCTGGCGACGGTGTCGCGCAGCATCGACTGCTCTTCGGTGAAGTTGAAATCCATCGGGCGTCCCTGATCCTGAGCTTTTTCTTGTCGGTGTCGGACCTAGAGGCCCAGCACCATCTTGGCGATGATATTGCGCTGAATTTCGTTCGACCCGCCATAGATCGAGGTCTTGCGGGTGTTGAAATAGTTGGGCGCGGTGCGGTGGGCGTAGTCGGGCCCGATCGGATGGGCGTTGTCGCCGTCCTCCGGGAAGCCGCGGAAATAGGGCGCGCCGTAATGGCCGGCGGCTTCCAGGGCCAGATCGGTGATCCGTTGCTGGATCTCGGTGCCCTTGATCTTCAGCAGCGAGGACTCCGGCCCCGGCCCCTTGCCGGCGCTCTCGGAGGCCAGGGTGCGCAGCTCGGTGTATTCCAACGCCGTCAGATCGATCTCCAGCTCGGCGACCTTGCGCTTGAAGCTGGCGTCCTTGATCAGGCTCTCGCCGTCATCGCTGAATTCCGTGCCTGCCATCTCGCGGATGCGCTCGATGCCGCGCTTGGAGCGGGCGACGCCGGCGATGCCGGAGCGCTCGTGGGCCAGCAGGAACTTGGCGCAGGTCCAGCCCTTGTTCTCTTCGAACACGCGGTTCTCGACCGGGACCTTGACGTTCTCCAGCCAGACCTCGTTGACCTCGTGGCTGCCGTCCATGGTGATGATCGGCCGCACCGTGATTCCGGGCGTCTTCATGTCGATCAGCAGGAAGGAGATACCTTCCTGGATCTTGGCGGTCGGATTGGTGCGGACCAGGAAGAAGCCCCAGTCGGCGAACTGCGCCAGGGTGGTCCAGGTCTTCTGGCCATTGACGATGTAGTATTCCTTGCCGTCGTCGCCGGTGATGCGTTCGGCCTTGGTTTTCAGGCTGGCCAGGTCGGAGCCGGCGCCCGGCTCGCTGTAGCCCTGGCACCACCAGATGTCGCCGTTGTAGGTGGCCGGCAGGAACTTGGCCTTCTGCTCGGGCGTGCCGAACGTGTAGATCACCGGGCTGACCATGTTGATGCCGAACGGCAGCACGGCGATGGCGTCGGCGCGGGCCAGCTCCTCGGACCAGATATACTTCTGAGTGGGCGTCCAGTTCGTGCCGCCCAGCTCCAGGGGCCAGGACGGCGCGACCCAGCCCTTCTTGGCCAGCACCTTGTGCCAGGCCAGGAAGTCGTCCTTGCCCAGGTCGTCCCCCTCGTCCTGCTTGCCGCGCAGCTGCTCCGGATAATTCTCGGCGATGAAGGTCCGGACCTCGTCACGGAAGGCGAGGTCTTCGGGCGAGAATTCGAGGTTCATGGCAGGCTCCAGGAACGGCCTATTGGTGGGCCGCAAGCGTCGCCGCGATCATAGGGGCCGAACATCTGTTTGAAAAGATGACGCGAGCGTCAACGTAAACCTGACCGCTGGATTTTGGGCAAAAAGAAACGCCCCGCCTGGGGGGACGGGGCGTCAAGTTGGCTCTGGGTGCTCGAAAACCCGGATTCTTGGAAAAATCAGCTCAGCAGCGCGGCGCAGGCCCCGGAGAGCTCCGCCGTCAGGGCCTGTTTTTCGCTGTCATTGGCGTTGCGGGCCTGATGCTCGGCGTCCGAACGGGCCTGGTCCGCCCGGTCGCGGGTGTAGGTCTCGCGGCCCTGGCGCTGGGCCTTTATGACCGCGTCATAGGCGGCCTTGTCGCCACCCAGGCCAGGCGAGCCGGCCAAGCCGCGGCAACGCGAGACCTTGATAAACTGGGCGTCGTTGAAGCGCACCGTATCGGCATAGGCGGCTGTCGCCATACTCGCCGCGCTGGCCGCAACCAGCATAACCGTCGTCAGAATTCGCATGATCTGTCCTCCCTCGTGTCGCCCCAGCGATGAGAGAATGCTTGGAATGACTGCGATTCTCAAATTAATTGAATGAAATGAACTGTATTTAATGATTTCAATATTGTGTCCGCTTTGTGTCTAAACTCTATCATTATTACAGGATGTTAATCCGCTCGAGACTCGCTTGCGCCGGCGCGGCCGGATGGCGACATTGCCCTTCCATGAACGCCCCTCTCACCCCGCCCCGGCCCATCGTCACGCCCTGCGTCAAGGTCTGCATCGTCGATGGCGAAAGCGGCCTGTGCCTGGGCTGCCAGCGGACCCTGCCGGAAATCGCCGGTTGGGCGAAGCTGAGCGATGACGAACGCGCCGACATCATGTCCGGCCTCAAGGACCGCCGCAGCCTGATCCGGCCCGAGAAGCTGGGCCTGGGCTGAACGCAATCTTCTTTGCGGGAGCCGTTGGCGGATTCATCCGTTGCAAACCCATGATCGTTAGTCTGCCCCTCGACATGACCGCAGCAGCGGTCCCGGCAGCCAAAACGGCAGGGTCTTTTGAGATGATGAAGTTCGCGGCTATCGCGCTGGTGGGAGCGCTCTCGGCGATCGGCGCCGCGCGCGCTGTCGCGGCGCTGGAGCCCGCCTCGCCGGTGCGCGCCTCTGTGCAGCTGTCGGGCGCCCCCGCGACCGTGGCCGGCCCCGCCTCGATCACCAAGAGCAAGGACGGCCACTTCTGGGCCGAGGCCAATGTCGACGGCAAGGCCGTGCGCTTCCTGGTCGACACCGGCGCCACCATCGTCTCGCTGACGTCCGAGGACGCCAAGCGCCTGGGCGTCGACGTCGCCCATCTCGACTACAACTACGACGTCATCACCGCCGACGGCCGCACCAAGGCCGCCTCGATCAAGCTGTCCAGCATCTCGATCGCCGGGGCCCGCATCGCCGATGTCGACGCCCTGGTGGTGCAGAAGGGCCTGCAGACTTCGCTGCTGGGCATGTCCTACCTCGGCCGGCTACAGCGCTTCGAAGCCACACCCACGTCGCTGATCCTGCATCCCTAGACGGCGCCCTCTGGACGCATTGGAATGCCGCGTGCTTGGCTCGCGACATGACAGACGCCCTGAGCCAGCTGGCCGCCCTCTCCGGGCGCGAGCGCTATGAAAACATCACTATCCGCCAGGAGCCGCCAGCCCTGGCCACCCGATTCCAGGCCGATGAAGCCGCGGCCGCCGTTATCGCCGCCACAGCGGCCGAGGCGGCGGATTTGTGGAAGATACGCACCGGCCAGCGCCAGTCGGTCGATGTCGCCACGCGCGAGGCCGCCGCCAGCCTGATCAGCTTCATGTTCCAGCGCTTCGAGGATCCGGCCCGGGCCGCCGTCCGCGACCCGCAGGTCACCGCCGCCGACGGTTTCTTCAGGAGCCGGGATGGCCGCTGGGTCTATCTGCATCCCAGCTTTCCGGAGAGCTCACGGGCCATGCTGCGGTTGCTGGGTTGCGACAACAACCGCGAGGCGGTCACCGCCACCGTCGCCGGCTGGGAAGCCCAGGCGCTGGAGGACGCCATCGCCGACGCCGGGGTCTGCGGCGCCATGGCCCGCACGCCACAGGAATGGGACGCCAGCGAACAGGGCCGGGCCATGGTCCGCCCGCCGCTGATCGAGGTCGTTCGCATCGGCGACGCCCCGCCCAAGCCGCTGCCGGCCGGCGGCGACAGCCCGCTTGCCGGCGTCAAGGTGCTGGATCTGACCCGCGTCCTGGCCGGCCCGGCCTGCGCGCGGGCCCTGGCGCAACACGGCGCGCAAGTGCTGCATGTCACCTCCCCCAACCTGCCCTCGATCCCGCCCTTCGTCTCGGATACCGGCCACGGCAAGCGCTCGGCCTTCCTCGACCTGAAGACCCAGGCCGATCACGCCCGCCTGCTGGCGCTGCTGGATGACGCCGACATCTTCTCGCAGGGCTACCGCCTGGGCGGCCTAGACCGGCTGGGCCTCTCGCCTGAGGCGCTGGCGGCGCGGCGGCCCGGCCTGATCCATGTCTCGATCAACTGCTATGGCCATGAAGGCCCCTGGGCCGGGCGGCCAGGCTGGGAGCAGCTGGCCCAGACGGTGACCGGCATGGTCCATGTCCACGGCGGCGAGGCGGGACCGGCCATCCAGCCGGCGGCCGTCAACGACTACACGACAGGATACCTCGCGGCCCTGGGCGCGATGATCGCCCTGCGGCGGCGGGCCACCGAGGGGGGCAGCTGGCGGGTCAGGGTCTCGCTGGTCCAGACCGCCCGCTGGGTGCGTGAGCTGGGTATCGCGGGGCCGGAGCGGCTGGCGGCCGCGCAGCCGTTCAGCGCCGAAGAACTGGCCGGCTATAGCCTGCATGAGAATGGCGGCTTCGGGCCGGTGAGATTCCTGCGTCCACCGGTCAGACTGTCGGCGACGCCGGCCCGCTGGACTGAGCCGACCCGGCCGCTGGGCAGCGATCCAGCCGCCTGGGTCTAAGCTGACACGGCTACGGTCGCCGCAGGCGCAATAAGGTCTGGCGCGCGGCCGAAGAGCCGCCCTGGAATGACATAAGTCGAACCTCATAGAGCAGGTTGCCGCGTGCAAAGTGCAGCGCGTAGGTCCCAAGTTCGCTCTGATCCTGGAAGATCGCGCCGTCAGGGTCGCCTGTGATCGGGGCGGTGCCGCCAGCCAGCATCCTGAGCATCATCGACCGCGACGTCGCGGCGGTGGCGGGCTCGAGCCAGGTGATGTTGACCCGCAATTGGCCCATGCCGCCGTCCTGAGCGTCATAAGTGCAATCGCGGCGCGGCGCGCCGGCAATAGGGGCGACAGGCCGGCCCTCGCCATAGGCCCCGCCGAGCACTGCGGAAACCTCAGCCGCGGTGAAGGCGCATGGGCTGACAGCCTCAAGCGCGACGCCTTGAGGCTCACGCGCGCCAGGCGGCGGCGCGGATGGATCGCTGGCCGGCCCGGCGACCGAACGGGTCGGCGGCGCGGCGGCGCCACAGGCCGCGAGGCCGATCGACATGACGAGCGCCAGAACAGGACCGTTCATCCGAGCCTCCCTGCGGGATGAACAACCACACCATGTCCGCCCTGCCTGGACCCTATTCAAATGGGTAGGGCGAGGGGCGCTGACGCCCGCCTAGACTCAAACCTCGGGGTAACCACCTTGGAGGAAGTCGACATGAAACCGCTTCGAATGCTGCTGTTCGCGTCGCTGGCCGCGACCTTTGCTCTGCCAGCGTCTGGACAGAACGCCGTGTCTCCCGATGTAGCGCGCCTCGCAACCGCGGCCGGGCCTATGGTCCTGGTTTCGGACGAGGGATTCAATCTGTCCGCCGGAGCGCCGACCGCGCCTCTCGATCTTGTCGACGTGCATCCGTCTTCAGCCTTCATCATCGAAGGGCCGGTCCGCATGGCGATGGAGGGGTTTGCCGTCTTCGTGGTAGATTGCGCCGTCTACTCAGGGGACCGCATCATCGCGCGGTACAGACGCGGAGCCCCCGTCCTTGATGGCCCGTTCGAAGGGCGCTTTCGCCTCGGCCTCGTGCGCACGGCGGCCGGCGAGCCTTCAGGATACGCCTGTTGGGCCAATGCCTATGGCAACAGCGGCGGGACCAATTGGCGGGCCTACGAGGTCCCCAACGCCACCGTTCCCGGCGGTCAGGTCCAATTTGTCAAGTTCGAGGACGGTCGGTTTTGGGATGGTGGGGTTATCACCGAGCAGGTGGTGCTGCATTTCTCCGGCCTGATCAGCGGGGGCGTCGCTCAGCCGTCGGGGCCGTCTGCCAACGGCCTGCGGCGAGGGCTGCGCGTACCCGATGGCTCCGACGTGCAGTGGCGCCCCCCCATAATCCCACCCCTCGATGGCGCGCAGATCGCCGCCAGCCGGGAGGGGCGCGGCGGCGGGGACTGGGCCTCGGCCAGCGACTATCTGCGCGGCGGCGACAACACCGGGACGTTCTGCGGACCTGGCTGCATTCCTGGCCGGCCCGGCCCCAGTCCCGGCCCATCGACGACGCCTCCCCAGTTGCCGTCAGAGCCCCAGTAGTGCGTCGCGTGACGGCGGTGCGATCCTCGCCGCCGTCACGCTTGCGGGGGGGCTGCTGTCCGGACACTGACGGCAGCCCTACTCATAGGGGTAGGGGCCCTGGTGGCGCGCGATAGGCAGGGCCCGCAGCGCCGCCACGACACGGGCCTGGTCGGGCGCGCCGGTCTTTTGCAGCACGCCCCTCATGAGGAACCGCACGGCGTTCTCGGACACGCCGCGCCGGCGCGCGAAGTGCTGCAACGTCTCGCCATCGACAAGGGCGGCGGTCAGCCGAGCCTCGGTGGGCGTCAGTCCATACCAGGCCGCCAGATGATCAATCGGTATGGTCGGCGCCTTGGCCTTCGCGCCCAGCGTCAGCAGGATCGCGGCCCCATCGACAAATCCGTCCAGGGCCATGACTCGCTGCGTGGCGATGCGCACCGCCAACACGGCGTGCTCCTCACCGTCAGTGGCGAACACATTGAACGCCGCACTCGCCGGTCCGTCAGCCTTCGCCAGGCGTTCCAGCTCAGCCTGAGCCCGGCTTTGGGCGAACCGCCACCGGCCATTGAGCGTACTGGCGACGCCGGCCTCCATGTGTTCGCGGGCGCGGGCGTTGGCGTTGACGATCGAGAGGTCGCCGCGAAGAGCCACGACACCGCCGGTGGCCTGTGCGAGCGAAGCCTCGGCGCCCGTCGCGCGGAGATCGGCCTCTGCAATCCGCCGACTGATGCGGACCGCGCGCTGCAGATGTGGCGCGACCAGGCGAGTCGCGCGGCGGAGCCCGTCGATATCCTGGCCATCGGGACCTGCAATCAGGAACGCCAGTCGCCTTTCGCCATGCCGGTCCAGGATCACCGCCAGGGCCCGGACGATCGCCCAGGTGCTCAGGAAATGGCGATAAAGGTCACTCTCGAACAAGTCCTCCCGCGGACAGATTTCGTCGGTGTCAACGACCCGCCCGATGGGCTGATTGGCGATACGCCGGCTCCAGGGGTGCCTGCCGGCGAAGTGCGCGGCATATAACTCCCTGGCCGGGGGCGAGACATTCGCGGCGGCGACGAACTGCGCGCCGACCCTGGGCGCCTGCTCCCAGACTAGGAAGCCCACGTCCCAGTAGGGCGGACTGTAGGCCTCGATGAAGTTGACGATCGCATCGTCCCAGCTTGAGATGTCGAGCGCCGCCTCATAGATCGCCCCGATAACCCGGCTGAATTTCTCGACATCTCCCGGCATGGCCGCCCAACCCCTGAGGTCGGCAGTATGGGCGCCGCGCACCGGCGACGGCAAGTCGCGGGCGTCGGTTAGACGATCACATCGGTTCCTAGCTTTTCACCTCGGTCTCGGGACGATCGCCGCCCGAGGACACCTCGAAATGCCAATGGCCGTCGGCGTCCTCGTAGGAGATGCCCTCGTCTTCGCCGCCGACCCGCTGCTCGCCGGCCGCCCGCTTGGCCGCCGCCACCGCCGCGTCGCGCGCCTTGAAGGTTTCGGAATAGGAGCCGTCGACCCGGTAGGCCCAGCCGCCGTCATGTTCGACGATCTCATAGACCAGATGCGTCATCGCTCGTCTCCCTCGCTGCGTCAGGCAGGAACCGCCGTCCGCTCCATAGTCACCGCCGCCAGCGCCGCGTCCAGCACCTCCAGCCCCGCCCCGGGCTTGCAGCCCTCGACGGTCAGGATGCGCCGCCACGACCTCGCCCCAGGCCGGCCGTGGAACAGGCCCAACATGTGACGGCTCATGGCCGGCAGATGGACGCCGCGCGCCAACTGCCTGGTCATATAGGGCCGGTAGCGGGCCACTGCCTCGAACGGGTCGATGTCGGGCCCGGTTCCACCTAACACCAGCCGGTCGACCCGGCCCAGCTGCGCCGGCTCGTGATAGGCCACCCGGCCCAGCATCACCCCGTCGAAGACCGCCAGGTGTTCGACCGCCGCCTCGACGCCCGGCACCCCGCCGTTCAGCACGATGGTCAGGTGCGGCTTCTCGCGCTTGAGCCGGGCCACCAGATCATAGTCCAGCGGCGGCACATCGCGGTTTTCCTTCGGCGAGAGCCCCTTCAGCCAGGCCTTGCGGGCATGGACGATGAAGGTCGTCACGCCAGCGCCCTCGCAGAGCTCGACAAGCCGCCAGAGACTCTCCTGCGGGTCCTGGTCATCGACGCCGATCCGGCACTTGACCGTCACATCGACCTTAACCTCGCCCCGGATGGCCGCCATGCAGTCGGCGACCAGCTCCGGCTCGCGCATCAGGCAGGCCCCGAACCGTCCCGACTGCACCCGGTCGGACGGGCAGCCGACATTCAGATTGATCTCGTCATAGCCCAGGTCCTCGCCGATCCGCGCCGAGGCGGCGAGGTCGGCGGGATCGGACCCGCCCAGCTGCAGCGCCACTGGATGCTCGACGGGGTCAAACCCCAGCAACCGCTCGCGGTCGCCATGCAACACGGCGCCGGTGGTCACCATTTCGGTGTAGAGCAGCGCGCGCGTCGACAGCGACCGGTGCAGGACCCGGCAGTGCCGATCCGTCCAGTCCATCATCGGGGCCACGGAGAGGCGATGGGGGCGCATGAGCGGCTAGATAGTGGCAAACCCGCCCCGGAGCCAGCCGGACAGCCAGCTATCGGGCAGGATAGGGCGCCACGATCTCAGCGATGGCGCCGGCTAGCGTTACGGAACCTTCGTGAGAGCAATACACCAACCAGTCGTTCGTCTCGTCGAACCAGAACCCCTCAAATCCTCCGTATCGAAATGCGGCGAGCGGCAGGGAAAGAAGGTAGCAATCGCCATCTTCCCAGATTTCAAAAACACTTTGGACGCCCCGCCTGTCCAGAAAGCTGCGGATTTTCCTGTAGAGCTCCTTCTCGTCGTAAGTTTCCAGGCCTGGTCCAGCATGCCAGTTCGCATCCAGGGACACGGCGACCAGAGGAAACTTCGCGGTCAGCGGGTGCGGTGTCTCGCTCAGCGGATACCAGTAGCCGACAGTCGCGATCCCCCATCGGTCGGCGAGGGTGTCATTTGCTTGAGCCAGTTCTTCTTGAGACAGAACGCGCCTGTATGGTTCAGCCGATGCAGCCATTGTGGTTGCATACACCGAGCCTCTCAAACGGACCAACTACGGTCCCGCCGGCCGGCTTGGCTCAGCTCAGCCCCTCATGCTCCATGGCCAGCTTCACAGCGGGCCGCTGTTTCATGCGCTCGGCGAAGGCTGAGAGGGCCGGCGGGACATCAATGCCCATCTTGCCCCACCACAGCAGCATGACGAACAGATAGGCGTCGGCGACGCTGACCTTGTCGCCGAACAGGTAGTCACCCGTCAGGCCTTCGGCGAGAAAACCCAGCCGCTTCTCGATGGTCTGCTTGGCGTCGGCCTTGGCTTCGTCCGAGCCGCCCGAGAAGAAGGGTTTGAACTGCTTGTGGATTTCGGTGGAGATGAAGGCCAGCATCTCCAACAGCCGGGCCCGTGAGAGCTCGCCGCCCGGCGCACCTTGATCACCCTGCTCGGCGATCCAGTTGAGGATGGCGATGTTCTCGGTGAGCACCTGGCCGTCATCGAACTGCAGGGCCGGGACGTAGCCCTTGGGGTTGATGTTGGTGAAATCACCGCCGCCGTCGACCGTCTTGGCCTTGAGATCGACCGTGACCCGTTCGAAGTCGATGCCCGCTTCATGCAGGGCGATGTGGTCGGCGAGGCTGCAGGCGCCTGGGGAGAGGTAAAGTTTCATGGCGTCAAAACCGCTGGGTAGAGCGCCGGTTCCACCCCCGGTCGGGAACCCAGCCCGCCCTGAAGCTTTGAGCGTCCAGGCCCCAAGACGAGGATGGGGACGAGGACAGGGACAAAGACGGGCATGAAGTTGGGGCCATTCCCGCCTAGAGCAGCCGGTCTGGCGGTGGACGCGGCGGCGCTGGCCCTGCTGATCGTCTCGCTGGGATTGATCGCCAAGAGCCAACTGGGAGCCGCCAGAGCCGGCCGCAGCGCCTCACCGGAGGTTGCGCTCAGCCAGCCGGGCCGGGGCCGTCACGCCCGCCATCCCGGCGCCATCCCCCTGCGCGGCTGGAGCGATATCCTTCAGCGCACCTGGAAGGAGTTTCAGGAGGACCATATCACCCTGGTCGCCGCCGGGATCACCTTCTATTCGCTGCTGGCCTTCTTTCCGGGCCTAGCCGCCTTCGTGGCGCTCTACGGCCTGTTCGCCAATGTCCAGGACGCGCGGGACCAGCTTCTCACCCTGGCGGTGATCCTGCCGCCGGATACCGTCCACTTCATCGGCGACCAGATGATCCAGGTCGCGGCCGCCCATCCCAGCAGCCTCTCCGCCGCCTTCGCCAGCGGGCTGATCCTGTCGTTATGGAGCGCCAACGGAGCGGCCAAGGCCATCTTCCTGGGCCTGAACATTGCCTACGAAGAGACCGAGAAGCGGGGCTTCATCCACCTGACCCTGATCACCTTCACCTTCACCATCGGCCTGCTGGCCTTCTTCATCGTCCTGCTGGCGGCGGCGGTGGCCGTACCGGCCGCCCTGGTGTTGTTCGGCTACGAGGCCCAGCAACTGACCCAGGGCGCCGTCTGGCCCGTGCTGGCCCTGGCCATCTGGGGCGCGGTCACCCTGCTCTATCGCTATGGCCCCAGCCGTGAGCGGGCGCGCTGGCGCTGGGCGAGCTGGGGCGCCGCCTTTGTCACCCTGATCTGGATCCTGGCCTCCTGGGCATTTTCGGCCTGGCTGGGCAGCTTCGCGCACTACGATCGCACCTATGGACCGCTTGGGGCGGCGATCGGCTTCATGATGTGGACCTACCTGTCGGCAGTCATCGTGCTGGCCGGGGCCGAACTTAACGCCGAGATGGAGCACCAGACCGGCCGCGACACCACCACCGGCCCGGCTGTCCCGCTGGGTGCGCGCGGCGCCCGGATGGCCGACACCATGGGCGAGGCGCGGCGCTAGACGCGCCGCGCTGGCGTGTTAGACAACCTCCGACAACAAAGGGGTGCGCCGCATGCTGAAAGTGGTCGACTACAACGAGAACCAGCACAAGGTCTACGCTCAGGGCAGGGTCCTGAACGCCGACGCCACCCAGCTATGGCTGGACCTGTTCGCGGCCCGGGGACCCGCCAAGCGGCCGGCGACGGTGCTGGACCTGGGATCGGGCACGGGGCGGTTCAGCCCGCTGCTGGCCCAGGTGTTCGGCGGCCCGGTCTACGGTGTGGAGCCTTCGGGCAAGATGCGGGCGGTCGCCGCCGAGCAGGCCGCCCACCCCGCCGTGACCTATCTCGAAGGCCGCGCCGAGGCCGTTCCGCTGGACGACGACAGTGTCGATGTCGTGCTGACCATGCTGTCCTTCCACCATGTCCGCGACCGCTCCGCCGGGGCGGCCGAGATTGCCCGGGTCCTGAAACCGGGCGGCCGCTACCTGACCTACACCCCGTTCAGCGACCGGTTCCCGGACATCCACTGGCACCGCTACTTTCCCGAGGCGCGCGAGGTGGAAAAGCGCATGTTCCCGACTCTGGCCGAGATCGAGGCGATGTTCGCCGGAGTGGGCCTCAGCAGGCTCTCGCTGACCCGCATCAGCCATTCGGTGTCGCCCAGCCTGGCCGCCTTCCGCGAGCGGCTGTCCCTGCGGGCCATCTCGACCTTCGAGCATATGAGCGAAGACGACATCCAGCGCGGCTTCGCCCGGCTGGACGCGGCGGTCTCGGCCGAGACCGAGCCGCAGATGGTCTGCACCCAGGGCGATCTGCTGGTCTTCGGCTAGCCGGGCGCGCTGGCGACCAGATGGGCCAGCAGGTCGGCGATGGCCGCCCTTCCCTCGCCCTTGCGGCGGCAGGCCGAGATTCGCAGCGTCGCCGGGGTGTCGAACGGGACGACCGTCAGTCCCTCGCCTGCAGAAACCGCCATGGGCATCAGCAGCCCTGCCGCCCGGCCCAATCGCAGGATGGCCTTGAGCAGCGGAATGGCGTCGGTCTCGGCCACGACATCCAGCGCGGCCCGGCGGCGGGTGGCCTGGGCCTCGGTCAGGTCGCGCTGGTAGTAGCCGCGCGGGAACAGCACCAGCGGCTGGGCCAGGAAATCGGGCCAGGTGAGACTGGTCTTGCCGGCCAGGGGGTGGCCGTTCGCCACGCAGGCGCCCAGGGCCGCCTCGAACAACGGCGTAACCTCGACCTGACTGGAAGGCTGGTATTCGCTGATCAGGCCAAGATCCAGGTCACCGGCCGCAACCTGCGCCTCGACGATGCGGGCGCCGGCCACGGTCACCTGCAGCCGCACGTCCGACCGCGCTTCAAGGAAGGCGGCAAGAGCGCCCGGCAGCCAGGCGCTGGCCAGCAGGGCGGGCGCCCCCAATCGAACGATGCTGACCGGCGTGGCCGCCGGCGCCACCGAGGCCCGGGCCCGGTCGGCGGCTTCAAGCAAGGTCCGCGCGTGGTCGATCAGCCGTTCGCCCGCCTCGGTGGCCCGCACGAAGCGGTCGCCCCGGTCGAACAGCCGGGTCCCCAGGTCGTTCTCCAGCTTGCCGATCGCCAGGCTAAGGGCCGGCTGCGAGACATGCAGGGCCGCCGCGGCGCGCGTGAAGCTGCCCCGGTCAGCGACGGCCAGGAAGTAGCGGAGCTGGCGCAGGTCCATGACCTGATAAGAATTCCAAATGACGGCGATTGCAAATCGGTATTTTACTTATGACGCTGACAGACCGATAGCGACGCCCGTCAGCACAGGGGCGCACCAGATGTCATTCCTCACGGCGGCCTTCATCCTGGTCGTGGCCTTCTTCACCTCGGCGGTGTCCGGCGTGTTCGGCATGGCCGGCGGGCTGATGCTGATGGGGGCGCTGGCCCTGGTGCTGCCGGTTTCCCTGGCCTTCGTGGCCCACGGGATGATCCAGCTGACCGCCAACGGCTGGCGAGCCATCCTGCACCGCAAGCACGTGCAGTGGCGGATTGTTGGCCTCTACGCCGTCGCCTCTTTCGTGGCGGGCCTGCTGGTCTCCACGCTCTCGTTCACGCCCTCCAAACCCTTCCTGTTCCTGGCGCTCGGCCTGGTCCCGGGCATCCTTTGGCTGCCCAAGGCCTGGATTCGGTTGGATGCCGCCAAGCCCGCCCACGCCCTGGCCTCGGGCTTCCTGGTCACCTCGCTGAACCTGCTGGCCGGGGTGGCGGGGCCGTTGCTGGACATCTTCTTCGTCCGCACGGCGCTGAACCGCCATCAGATCGTCGCCACCAAGGCCGCTACCCAGGTCTTCGCTCACCTAGCCAAGATCATCGTCTATGGCGCGCCGCTGATCGCCGCCAAGGGCCTGCCGCCCAGCTTCTACTGGGCCATCGTCGCCTCGATCCCGCTGTCGATGCTGGGGACGGTGGTCGGCGGCCGCATCCTGGACCGGATGAGCGACACGCACTTCCTGGCCTGGACCCGCTACATCGTCAGCGGCATCGGCGTCGTCTACCTGATCCAGTTCGCCGGTCTGATGCTGAAGAAGTGATGTAACCTTGACGTTACACGCCGCATCGGGCACACCCGGCCCATGGCGGACAGAGAGCTCGGCAACCGGCTGAAGGACTATCGCACGGAAGCGGGCCTCACCCAGGCCGAGCTGGCCGAGCGGGTCGGCGTCTCGCGCAAGACCATCAACACCATCGAGAACCGCGTCTTCACCCCCTCGGCCACCCTGGCCCTGAAGGTGGCCCGGGCGCTGGGCCGGCCGGTCGAGGCGGTCTTCTATCTGGAAGATGACCCAAGGTGAGTCTTTCCGCCCTCCTCGCCCCGCCCTAGGCTGGCGAAAACGACCGGGAGACGAAGACTAGGATGGCAAGCCTCAGCCCCGAGGAACGCACGGCCCTGCGCGACGGCTTCGCCCGCCTGCTGGCCGACCGC
The DNA here is from genome assembly GCA_038236615.1 of Caulobacterales bacterium. Lineage (GTDB taxonomy): Bacteria > Pseudomonadota > Alphaproteobacteria > Caulobacterales > Caulobacteraceae > Caulobacter. The sequence goes on along the minus strand of JBBRZO010000008.1, from coordinate 69,512 downwards.
TGCACCGAGAAGGACGTGCGGCGCACCATGGAGACCGGCAGCGGCTACGACCCCGAACTCTGGGGCCAGATCGCGGCCATGGGCCTGACAGGCCTGCTGATCGACGAGGCGCATGGCGGCGCCGGGGCCGGGGCGCTGGAGCTGGAAGCGGTGATGGAGGCTGCGGGGGCGGCCCTGCTGCCCTCCCCGCTGCTGTCCTCGGCCGTGCTGGCCGCCGGCCTGATCCAGGCGACGAGCGACGAGGTCGCCAAGGCCCGCCTGCTGCCCGCCATCGCCGACGGCTCGCTGATCGCCACCGCCGCCCTGACCGGCGAGGCCGGGACCTGGACGCCGGAGGGCGTGACCGTCACCGCCGTCCAGGCCGGCAACGGCTGGAAGCTGGACGGGACCGCCAGCTTCGTCACCGACGGCCAGAACGCCGCCCGCATCATCGTCGCCGCCAACGGCCCGGACGGTCTGGGGCTCTACGAGGTCGAGGCTTCGGCGGTCGAAACCGCGCCCCTGCCGACCTTCGACCACACGCTTCGCATGGCCAGGCTGACCTTCGCCGGCGCCGACGCCCAGCGCATCGAGACCACCGGCCCGGCCTGGAGCGCCGTGCAGACCGCCCTGGACCTGGCCCTGGTCGCCCTGGCCGGCGAGCAGGCCGGCGGCGCCAGGCGGGTGCTCGACTTCACCGTCGACTACGCCAAGACCCGTATCCAGTTCGGCCGGCCGATCGGCGGCTTCCAGGCCATCAAGCACATGGCCGCCGACCTGCTGCTGGAATCGGAGTCGGCGACCTCGGCGGCCCGCAACGCCGCCCGCGCCCTGGCCGACAACACCCCCGACGCCGAGACGGCGGTGGCCCTGGCCGCCTTCGCCTGCGCCGACGCCTACGCCACGGTCACCGCCACGGCGATCCAGATGCACGGCGGCATCGCCTTCACCTGGGATCACCCCGCCCACCTTTACCTGCGCCGGGCGAGGGCCGGGACCCAGCTGTTCGGCAACTCGAACTTCTACCGCGAGCGCTACTTGCGCAGCCTGGAGGCCGCCGCATGAGCGACGAACAGTTGAAAGATGAAGTTCGCGCCTGGCTGGCTGATCACTGGGACCCGAATAACCGCGCCGGTTTCCTGGCCAAGGTGGTCGAGGCCCGCTGGGCCGTCCCCCGCTGGCCCGCCGAATGGTTCGGCCGCGGCCTCGACGACGCTCTGGCCCGCATCGTCGAGCGCGAGTTCGCCGCCGTCGGGGCGCCGGGCACTGGCCAGGACCGCACCAACCTCTGGGCCAACACCGTGCTGGCCAAGGGGACGGAGCCGCTGAAACACCTGCTGGTCGGCCCGCTGCTGCGCCAGGAAGTGGGCATGTGTCTGCTCTACAGCGAGCCCGGCGCCGGCTCGGACTTGGCCGGTATCCGCACCCGCGCCGACCGGACCGCTGAGGGCTGGGTCGTCAACGGCCAGAAGGTCTGGACCTCCAGCGCCGCCACCGCCGACTACGGCATGCTGATCGCCCGCACCGACTGGGACGTGCCCAAGCATCGCGGCATCAGCTTCTTCTTCCTGCCGATGAAACAGCCGGGCGTCGAGGTCCGCCCCCTGCGCCAGATCACCAACGAGGCCTTCTTCAACGAGGTCTTCATCACCGACGCCACCGTCCCGGCCGACAACCTGCTGGGCCGCGAAGGCGAGGGCTGGGGCGTGCTGCAGACCGCCCTGGCCTACGAACGCTCGGTGATGGGCGAACTGGCCAGAGGCGCCCGCAGCGGCGCCAAGGAGGCGGACGGTCCCGCCCCCATGGTCGCCCTGGCCAGAGAGGCCGGCGTCATCGCCGATCCGCTGGTGCGCCAGGACATCGCCAGGGTCACCGCCCTGCGTCAGCTCAACGCCCTGAACACCGCCCGCGCCAAGGCCGACCTTGGCCAGGGTACCTCATCCTCCCTGATGAGCCTGGGCAAGCTGGCCATGAGCCGCATCCTCCACGAGGAAGCCCGCCTGCGCACCGCCCTGCTGGGCGCCGGCAGCCTGCTGGAAGGGGCCGATCACCCCAGGGCCGAGGACGCCAACTTCCTCAGCCTCAACGCCTATTTCACCTCGATCGGCGGGGGGACCGACCAGATCCAGCGGAACATCATCGGCGAGCGGGTGCTGGGACTGCCGAAGGAGCCGGAGGTGGATCGGGACGTGCCGTTCCGGGAGGTTCGCGGAGGCTAGTGAGCGACATATGCCTGTCAGTCAGTAAGGACGCGGCTGCGGTTGTTCAGCTGAAGCTCAGTCGCACCTTGCGGCCACAGCGAAGACATATGCCCTCGCAGGGGCCGTGCTCATCGGAGTCTTCGCCGCATACGTGACCAAACGCTCGGCACATGCCGACGCGAATGGCCCTGGAGGGGCTCCAGACCGTTAGCCCAATAGCCAACAAGACTATCCAGATGCCTCCCAAGCAGACGGCCGCGAGCAGCAAATCCGGGACAATTCGAACAAGCATTTGATAGCCTCGCGCCGAGCCATGCCGCACAGCGTCGAATAGACGCCTATGCGCCGACACAATCGGACGTCGGCAAACAATCGACGCCGCGGAGGCGCCTATGCCACAAAGAATTTGTTCAGATGCGCCATGCGGGTTTCCGCACTTTGGGTGAGGCGAACCAGGCGCCCCAGCCAATCCGACTTAACCCTTTTGGCGTCGTCCCCGCTCAACTCTAGCGGCCGGCCCCGGTGCAGCGTCAGCCAAGCGCCGGCAAAAATCGTCGTGCGCCGACCCCTTGCGCCAGGCCAGCCCCACCGTCCGGTCCGTGGCGATCTCCGGCGCCAGCGGCCTGACGATCACGCCTGCCGCGCCTTCTGCATGGCTGGCCGGGGCGATGGCCAGGCCGATGCCCAACTCGACCAGCACCAGCACCGCCTCCTCGTCGGCCGCCGTGGCGCGGATGTCCGGGCGCAGGCCGGTGGCCGCCATGCCGCTCTCGAACCGGGCCTGCAGGGCGCAATGGGGGCGCTCGATCATCGGCAGGCCGTCGAGGTCGGCCAGTCGGATATGGCTGCGGAACCGCAGCGGGTGCGTGGCCGGCATGAGGACGGCGTAGGGCTCGGTCCAGAGCGGGGTGAAGTCGCTGTCCGGCTCGCGGCAGCCCTCGGCGGTGATCTGGATGTCGGCCAGCGCGCGCTCGCCGACCAGCCGCGTCACCAGGTCGGGGACCAGCTCATAGGCCGTGCGCAGCACCGGAGCAGCGCGCCGCAGCCCGATGTCCGGCTGGATGAAGACGGCCAGGGTGCGCGGGGCGCGGACACGGAATTCCCGGTGCAGGGCGGCGGCCTCGGCCAGCAGGGCGCTGGCCCGCGGATGCAGGATTTCGGCGTCACGGGTCGGGGCCAGGCCCTGGCGGGTGCGCTCGAACAGCCGCGCGCCCAGCTCGGCCTCCAGGTTCTGGATCGCGGCGGTGATCGAGGGCTGCGAGATCGAGCAGCGCCGGGCGGCGGCGGTGATCGACCCAGTCTCATAGGCGGCGACGAAATAGCGGAGGGCGCGCAGGTCGAACATGGCGGAAACATAGGTTAGATATCGAAACTTGATCAATCCTATATATTTTGCCGATATTAAGTGTCGCTCTAGGGTCGCCCATCACCACGAAGGGACACCCTCATGCACCGTCTCCGCCCGCGCCTCGCCGGCCTGCTCACCGCCCTGGCGGTCCTGGCTGTCGGCCTGCCGGCCCTGGCCGCGCCGCCCCCGCCTCCTCCCAAGGTCAGCTTCGCCATTGTCAGGACCGGCCGGACCATCGTCCAGGAGTCGCTGCTCTATGCCGGCGGCGACAAGACGGTGAAGGTCGACAACAACTTCTCCGCTTTCCTGATCCGGCACGGCGACGACAGCTTCCTGTTCGACACCGGCTTGGGCTCGCGCATCGACAGCCAGTACGCCCGGGACATGCCGGGCTGGAAGCGGCCGTTCTTCAAATACCTCAAGCCCATCATTCCGGCGCGAGACCAGCTGGCCCGGGCCGGCCTACCGCCGATCCGCCGGGTCATCCTCAGCCACAGCCACTGGGATCATGCCAGCGGCGTAGTCGACTTCCCCCAGGCCGAGATCTGGGCCTCGAAGGAGGAACTGGCCTTCATCCGGAGCGGCGGCGCCTGGCCCAGCCAGGTGGGCGAGCCGTCCATCCGCTGGCGCACCATCATCTTCCAGCCCAAGCCCTATCGCGGCTTTGCCCAGAGCCTGGACCTCTATGGCGACGGGAGCGTGGTGCTGGTCCCGCAGTTCGGCCACACGCCCGGCGCCGTGGGGATGTTCGTCACCACTTCCAGCGGCCGGCGGTTCTTCTTCTGCGGCGACACGGTGTGGTCGGCGGCCGCCATCCCCCATGCGCGGCCCAAGTTCTGGCTGGCCAGCCTGCTGGCCGACAGCGACGCGGCCCGGACCCATGCCGAAATCGACCGCATGCGCGCCCTACAGAAGGCCGACCCGAGCCTGATCATCGTACCGGCCCATGACAGCCGGGTGCAGGCCAGGTTGGGCTACTTCCCGAACTGGGTGGAGTAGGTCAGCGGCGCTTGGCGACGTCGGGGGCGCTGCTGAACTCGGCCAGCAGCGCCGCCAGCGCCTCGGGCCTGTCCCGCGCGATCAGGTGCCCCGCCTCGGGGACGGTGGCGAACCGGGCGTGTGGGACCAGGGCGGCGAACCGCTCGGCGTCGGGGTCGCCGGAGGCCGGGGGCTTTCCAGCCCGGATAGCCAGGATCGGCAGGGTCAGGCCGGCCGCGATCCGCCGCAATTCCTGCGCCCGCCCCAGGATGTCCCCGACCAGCGGCGTGTCGGCCATGCCGAGCGGCCCGAGGAAGGCGCGCGTAGCGCCCGGGTCAGGATCGGGTGTGACATCAACCAGGACCAGTCCGGCGGCGCGGCGCTCGACCTCCGGATCGGCCAGGGCCAGCAGGGCAGCGAACCCGCCCAGCGAGGCGCCGACCAGGATGGGACTATCCAGGTCGGCCAGCATGGCGACCGTGTCTTCGCCATAGAGGGTGACGGGCCCGGCCCGGTCGCCGCCGCTCTCGCCGTGGCCGCGCTGGTCGTAGGCGGTGCAGCGGCAACGGTCGGCCATGGGCGCCATGACTCTATGCCAGACCTGCCGCCGCTCGCCTCCGGCATGCAGGAGCAGCAGGTCTGGTCCGGCCCCCAGGCGGTCAAACTTGAGGGTCGCGTCGGGCCGTCGAAGATCGCCGGTCAGCATGGCTCGGACTCCGTTACCTTGATATATCAAGGTAACGTCTTGCCTTGAATGGTCAAGGTAGAGCGTTTAGCCAGAACGGATGACTGCCGCCGCCTCCCCTCGCCGCCGCCGCACGCCCCAGGCGGCCCGCGCCGACATCCTGGCCGCCGCCGAGCGGCTGCTCGCCGAGGCCGGGATCGAGGCGGTACAGGTGCGGGCCGTGGCGCGGCTGGCCGGGATGACCGACGCCGGGGTGAGTCATCATTTCGGCGACCGGCAGGGCCTGCTGCAGGCGTTGATCGAGGACGCCGGGGCGCGGCTGCGGGCGGCGACGGACGCCATTGTCGCCGACTGGCTGGCCGGCGAGGTCCCGGCTGGCGATGTCGATGTCGAGCAGCTGTTGCGGGCCCTGGCCCTGCCCTACCGCCGCGGCTATGCCGAGCTGGCGGTGGCGCTGCATGCCGCCGGCTGGCGCGACCGGGGTGACCCGATCTTCGGCCGGGTCGCCGAGGTGCTGCACGCCGCGCGGCTGGCGCGCACCAGCGGGTCGCCGCCACCCAGCCTGGAGGACACCCGCCTGACCGTCGCGGCCTTCCATCAGGCCATCGCGGTCGACGCCCTGTATGGCGAGGGGTTCCGGCGCAGCGCCGGGGTCAAGGCTCAGTCGGCCAAGAATCCGGAGCCGCAACTGGCCTGGTGGATCGCGACTGTCAGGATGGAGCTAGGTCTGTAGCGCTTGCCGCGCCCAGCCCACGATCTGCTCGGCGCTCATCAGCCCGACGGTTTGCGCCGCCAACTTGCCGTCCTTGATCAGCAGCAGGGCCGGGATGCTGGTCACGTTGAACCGCTGCGCGGCCGCCGGTTCGGCCTCCGAGTTCAATTTCAGCAGTCGCAGATCCGGCTCCAGCCGGGCGGCGGCGGCGGCGAAATTGGGGGCCATGGACCGGCAGGGGCCGCACCAGGGCGCCCAGACATCGATCAGCAGGGCGGGTTCGGCCGCCATGCGCTTAGTCAGACCCACGCCCGTGACCTCCTTGGGCTGGCCGACATAGAGCGGCTGGCCGCAGCGGCCGCACTTGCCTTGCAGTGCCGGCTTGCCGTCCGGCAGGCGGTTGGTGGCGTCGCAATGGGGGCAGACGGTTTGTGTCATGGGGCTACCAGGGAAGACAACGCTTGAAACCCATATGGGCTCGGCGGGCGCTTAGCGAAACACAACGCCCGGCTTCACACCCAGCTTCTTGAACACGAAGGCCGCCGGACAGAAGCCGGTGAAGGCGGTCTGCAACAGGTTGGCGCCGACGAAGACGGTCAACCAGATCCAGGCGGGGTGGACGTAGTGGGCCAGGGCCAGGCTGATCAGGACCATGGTCCCGGCGAAGGCCATGACGGCGCGGTCGAGGGTCATTGGGATTGGCTCCATTGGAAAGACGGGGTGGGTCTCATCACTTCACGGCCTTGAGCTTGTTGACGCCCATGATGTCGAGGGCGAGCTTTTCGTAGAAGGGCTCGCTCTCGCCGCGGCGGACCTTGCCGAGGAAGTATTTCTCGAAGCCGACCTTGGCCAGGTGGACCCACTTGCCGCTGGCCGACCAGTTGACGTTGCGGGGCGGAATCTGCGGTTGGGCGATGAAGACCACCCCGCCGTCGCCGAAGTCGGCCAGGCAGATGGCGTTCCAGGTCGCTTCCGCCACGGCCGGCTGGCCGGCGACCAGGTCGCCGAGATTGCGGGCGATGGCGGTGACCATGCTCTCAATCATGAAGCCGGTCTTGGGCACGCCCACCGGCACCGGCGTCTTGCCGGTCGGCGCGATGGCCACGCAGACGCCCAGGGCAAAGACGTTGGGGAAGGTCGGGTTGCGCTGGTGCTTGTCGACCAGGATGAAGCCGCGCGGATTGGTCAGGCCCTCGACGCCGCGCACGGCGGGAACGCCCCGGAAAGCCGGCAGCATCATCGAAAAGTCGAAGGGCAGGTCGTGGGTCGCCTTGACCGCGCCATCCTCGGCGATCTCCTCGACATGCATCATCCCGGCTTCGACCTTGGCCACTTTGGCGTTGGTGATCCATTTGATGTGGCGCTGACGCAGTTCGCTCTCGAGCAGCCCCTTGGTGTCACCCACGCCGTCCAGGCCCAGGTGGCCGATATAGGGTTCCGGCGTGACATAGGTCATCGGCACGCGGTCGCGCACCTTGCGGCGGCGAAGCTCGGTGTCGAGGATCAGGGCGAACTCATAGGCGGGGCCAAAACAGCTCGCCCCCTGCACCGCGCCGACCACGATCGGGCCGGGATTTTTCGCCAGGGCGTCGAAGGCGACGGCGGCCTTCTGGGCGTGGTCGACATGGCAGATCGACTGGGTGAAGCCGGATGGGCCCAGCCCCTCGATCTCGTCGAAGGCCAGGTCCGGGCCGGTGGCGATAACCAGGTAGTCGTAGGCAAGGCTCTCGCCGCCCACCAGCGCCACGCGGTTCTCGGCCGGATGCACCCGCTCGGCGCCGCAGTTCCGGAAAGCGACGCCGCGCTTGGCCATCACCGGCGGCAGTTCGACCTCGATGGCCTCGCGAGTCCGCCAACTGACCGCCACCCAGGGGTTGGAGGGCACGAAGTGAAAGCGGTCGCCCTGGCCCACCAGCGTGACCCGGGCGCGGTCGCCGACGGCGGCCTTGATCTCGAAGGCGGCGATGGCTCCTCCGAGCCCGGCGCCGAGGATGACGATCGATGGCTTGTTCATGGACAACACTGTCCTCCCGGTTCGACAGCGCCGCGTTGAGCGAGATCAAGGCCTCGCGGCCCGGTCCGCCCCAGGGTCTCATCCTGACGGCTTGTTTTTATATGCATACTTGCTCATATACGCAAATATGAAATCGAACGGCGCGGCGCGAGCCGCCAACTCATTCGGAGCGAAGACCATGGCGACCCTGGAAAACCTCACGGCCCAGCAGCTCAAGGTGGGCCTGGATAAACACAGCATTCTGCTGATCGATGTCCGCGAGCCCGGCGAGTTCGAGGCCGAGCGCATCCACGGCGCCCTGCTCTACCCGTTGTCGAGCTTCGACCCGGCCGCCCTGCCCGACTCGGGCGATCGGCGCATCGTCCTGCAATGCGGCTCGGGCAAGCGCTCGGCGATGGCGGCGGAACGCTGCCAGACGGCGGGCGTCGACGTCACGGCGCACCTGGCGGGCGGCATCGGCGCCTGGAAGGCCGCCGGCCTGCCGACCGTGACCATCGATCCGGCGACGGGCCAGACCCGCGACGTCGGCTGAACACAGGAAGAATGATCATGCGCGCCGCGCCGATCTTTATGGCGATGATCCTGCTGGCAGTCGCCGGCTGCGGTCGTCCCCCGCCCGCGCCTGCCGCGACCGTCAAGGCGAGCGGGGAGCGGCTGGCCCTGGTCCGCGGCCCGGTTGATGACCTCAAGCCGGTGACCGCCATCGTCACCACGCGCAATATGGCCGAGGCGCGCAGCCGGATCGGCGGCATCCTTATCAGTCTGAGCGTGCGCGAGGGCGATACGGTCCGGGCCGGTCAGGTTATCGGCCGGGTGCGCGACGAGCGCCTGGGCCTGCTCAGCCGGGCCGACGACGCCCAGGTGCTGGCCGCCGCCGCCGAATCCGACCGGGCGCGGGCCGACCTGACCCGCATCCAGAGCCTGTTCGACAAGGGCATCTACGCCCAGGCGCGGCTGGACCAGTCCAAGGCCGCCGCGCGCTCCGCCGACGCCAGCCTGGCCGCCGCGCGGGCCCAGCGGGCCGCCGGCGCCGACCTGGCCGGCCAGGGAACCATCCTGGCCCCCGCCGCAGGCCGGGTGCTGACCGCCCAGACCCCCGTCGGCTCGGTCGTGGCCGCCGGCCAGTCGGTGGCCACTATCACCGCCGGCGAGCCGCTGCTGCGAATCGAGGTTCCCGAAGCCCAGGCCGGCGCCCTGCGCGTCGGTCAGACGGTGAGCCTGCAGCCCGGCGACCTGCCGGGCGCCGCCGCGACCGGCCAGGTCATCCAGATCTATCCCTCCGTTACATCTGGCCAGGTCACTGCCGACGTCCGGGTCGCCGGACTGAGCGCGACCCTGGTCGGTTCGCGCGTGCGGGCCCAATTGCCGGTCGGCCAGCGCCAGTCCCTGACGGTCCCCCGCCGCTTCATCCTCAGCCGTTATGGCCTGGACTATGTCCGCCTGCTGCAGCGCGACGGCTCGGCCCTCGAGACTCCGGTGCAGACCGCGCCCACCGGCGATCCCGCCCAACTGGAGATTCTCTCCGGCGCGGCCGCCGGCGACGTGCTGGTCGCGCCATGAAGCTGGGCCTCTCCGGACGGCTGACCGCCGCCACCATCGCTTCGCCGCTGACGCCGCTGTTCCTGCTGGCGGCCATCGCCATCGGTCTCTTGGCCCTGGTCTCCATCCCCCGCGAGGAAGAGCCGCAGATCAGCGTGCCGATGGTCGACATCCAGGTCGCCGCCCCCGGACTGCGGGCCGGCGACGCGGTCGAGCTGGTGGCCAAGCCGCTGGAAACCATCGTCAAGAGCGTCAGCGACGTCGAGCATGTCTACAGCTTCGTCGACGACGACCAGGTGATGGTCACCGCCCGCTTCAAGGTCGGCACCGACCCGGACGACGCCATCGTCCGTATCAACGAAAAGATCCGCGCCAACTACGACCGCATTCCCGTCGGCATTCCCGAACCGCTGATTGTCGCCCGAGGCATCAACGACGTGCCCGCCCTGGTCCTGACCCTGTCGCCAAGGCCTGATCAGGCCGGGCGATGGACCGACCAGGCGCTCTACGACATCGCCGGCAAGCTGCGCACCGAACTGGCCAAGGTCGACGACGTCGGCCTGACCTTCATCGTCGGCGGCCGGCCCGACGAGATTCGTATCGAGCCCGATCCGGCCCTGCTCGCCTTGCGCGGCGTGTCGCTGGGGGCGCTGGTCGACACCGTCCGCCAGGCCGACCGGCGCTTCCCGGCCGGCAGCGTTCGCCAGGACAACCAGGCCCTCAATGTCAGCGTCGGCGCCACGCTGGACAGCGCCCAGGCCGTGGGCCTGCTGACCGTCTCTTCGGTGCGGGGCGAGCCGGTCTATGTCCGCGACGTCGCCAAGGTCATCCAAGCGCCCCGGGAGGACCAGGCCGGCCAGTGGCGCTACGCCCGGGTCGACGGCCAGTGGTCAAAGACGCCGGCCGTCAGCCTGGCCCTGGCCAAGCGCAAGGGCGCCAACGCGGTGGTGGTCAGCCAGGCGGTGCTTAAGCGGCTGGACAGCCTGAAGGGGACGCTGATCCCGCCCGGCCTGCAGGTGTCGATCAGCCGCGACTACGGCGAGACGGCCAACGAGAAGGCCAACGAGCTGCTGTTTCACCTGGGCTTGGCGACGCTGACCATCGTGCTGCTGATCGCCTTCGCCATCGGCATTCGCGAGGCGATGGTGACGGCCATCGTCATCCCGACGACCATCCTGCTGACCCTCTTCGCCTCCAACCTGATGGGCTACACTATCAACCGGGTCAGCCTGTTCGCCCTGATCTTCTCGATCGGCATTCTGGTCGACGACGCTATCGTCATGATCGAGAACATCGCCCGCCACTGGGCGATGAACGACGGCCGCAGCCGTCAGCAGGCGGCCATCGAAGCGGTGGCCGAGGTCGGCAATCCTACGGTTGTGGCGACCATGACCGTGGTGGCGGCCCTGCTGCCGATGCTGTTCGTCTCAGGGCTGATGGGCCCCTACATGGCCCCGATCCCGGTCAACGCCTCGGCGGCCATGGTGTTCAGCTTTTTCGTGGCCGTGGTCATCGCCCCCTGGCTGATGGTGCGGCTGGCCCGCAAGACCCTGGCCACGGGCCATGCTCACGCCGGCGAGGATCGGCTGGGCCGCCTCTATCGCCGCGTGGCCGCCCCCGTGATCGCCAGCAAGCGCAGCGCCTGGATCTTCCTGGGCGCGGTGGGCGTGGCGACGGTTCTGGCCTGCACGATGTTCGCCACCAAGACGGTGACCGTGAAGCTGCTGCCGTTCGACAACAAGTCCGAGCTGCAGGTGGTCGCCGACCTGCCCGAGGGGACAAGCCTGGAAACCACCCAGCGCATCCTGGCCCAGGCCGCCGACATCACGCGCGGCCTGCCGGAAGTCACCGCCATCGACGCCCAGGCCGGGACCGCCTCGCCGTTCAACTTCAACGGCCTGGTCCGCCACTACTACCTGCGCAACAAGCCCGAGATGGGCGACCTGGCCGTCACCCTGACCCCCAAGGGCGAGCGCAAGCGCAACAGCCACGCCGTGGCCCTGGATCTGCGCCAGCGGCTGGCGGCTCTCAGCCTGCCGGCCGGCTCGTCGTTGAAGGTGGTTGAGGCGCCGCCCGGGCCGCCGGTGCTGGCCACCCTGCTGGCCGAGGTCTACGGACCCGACGCCGCCACCCGGCTGGCGACCGCCCGCAAGGTCGAGGCCATCTTCAAGTCGGTCCCCTACATCGTTGATGTCGACAACAGCGCCGGAACGCCCCGCCCCGGCCTGCGCCTCACACCGGACCGTGCGCAGCTTGAGCATCTGGGGCTGGCCGACCGCGACGTCTACGACTCCATCGGCGCCGCCCTGGGCGGCCAGGTGGTCGGCTACGCCACACGCGGCGAAGGCCGCCCGCCGCTGGAAATCAGCGTGCGGCTGCCGCAGTCGGCGCGGACCTGGGACGGCCGGATGGGCGCACTGACCGTCGCCGTCTCCGGTTCAGGACCGCAGGCGCGGCTGGTGGCGATGGACGAGGTGGTCAAGGCCGACAGTCAGCCCGGCTCGCTGCACGTCTTCCGCCGCGACGGCCGCGACGTCGAAATGGTCACCGCCGAACTGGCCGGCCAATACGAGGCCCCGATCTACGGCATGCTGGCGGTCGACAAGGCGATCCGCAACGCCGACTGGGGCCCAGCCGGCGCGCCGACCGTGCGGTTGAATGGCCAGCCGACCGACGAGGCCAAGGCCAGCGTGCTGTGGGACGGCGAGTGGGAGATCACCTGGGTGACCTTCCGCGACATGGGCGCCGCCTTCATGGTCGCCCTGCTGGGCATCTATGTGCTGGTGGTGGCGCAGTTCAAAAGCTTCAAGCTGCCGCTGGTCATCCTGACCCCGATCCCGCTGACCCTGGTCGGCATCGTCATCGGCCACATCCTGTTCCACGCCCCGTTCACCGCCACCTCGATGATCGGCTTCATCGCCCTGGCGGGGATCATCGTGCGCAACTCGATCCTGCTGGTCGACTTCATCCGCCACAGCGCCGGCGACGGGCGGCCGCTCAGGACCGTGTTGTTGGAGGCCGGGGCGATCCGCTTCAAGCCGATCGTGCTGACCGCACTGGCGGCGATGATCGGGGCGGCGGTGATCCTGTTCGACCCGATCTTCCAGGGCCTGGCCATCTCGCTGCTGTTCGGCCTGGCCTCGTCGACTCTGCTGACCGTGCTGGTCATCCCGGCCATCTATGTGGCGCTGCGGGACGACGGGCGGCCGGACGAGCCGGCTTTGCCTGGCTGATGGTCGGCCTTATATTAGTCGGATGAAAAGTAAGACCTTGCCGCCCCCCTCCCCCACCGAACTGGCCGAACTGACGGCCAGCGCCGCTTCCGCCGCCCGGTTGATGAAGCTGCTGGCCAGCGAGCAGCGGCTGATCCTGCTGTGCCGGCTGAGCGAGGGCGAATGCTCGGCCGGCGACCTGGCCCGGCATGTTGGGCTGGCGCAATCGGCCGCCTCGCAGCACCTGGCCAAGCTGCGCGCAGAGGGGCTGGTGGCCACCCGGCGCGAGGCCCAGACCATCTACTACCGGCTGTCCGATCCGGCGGCGATGCGGGTGATCGATACCCTGTGCGAGATCTATCGGGGAAAATAGGCGTCCCGACCCTCCCCGGTCAGGCCCGGCCGAGAGCCATACAGTTCCTCGGAATTGCGGCGAATGGCGTAGGCCTCGGGCGCCATGCCCAGCAGGCCATCAGCGACGGCCGGTTCGTCGGCTGGCGGTCATACTAGTGGCCTTGAGGCCGGTTGACTGGGTAACAGTGTTCCGGCCGGCGAGCATCCGCCGCGAGGGAAAGGATACGAGCCATGGACGCCGCGCGGGACGCCTTGAACACCGCCTTTCTGCTGACCTTACGCCTGGATGTGGATTTCGGCGGGATGCTCAGTATCGGGACAACCGTTCACGGCCGGCGGCGGATCGCGCCGATCCTGGGCGGGACATTTGAGGGGCCGCGGCTGCAAGGAACGGTGCTGCCGGGCGGCGCCGACTGGGTGATCAACCGGCCGGATGGCGCCATGGCCATCGACGTACGGATCGCCCTGAAGACCGACGACGGGGCGCTGATCTACATGACCTACCAGGGCCTGTTCCGCGCCGCGCCCGAGGTCATGGAGCGCTTCGCCCGGGGCGCTCTGCTGGACGAGACGGAATACAGCCTGCGCACCCTGGCGCGGTTTGAGACAGGGGCGCAGGCCTATGGTTGGCTCAATGACACACTGTGTATCGGCGTGGGGCGGCAGACGGCCGAAGGGCCGATCTACAGCCTGCACCAGGTGCTATAACGAGCCTTAGATGAGGTGCAGCACGGCCAGCAGGATCATCACGGTCCCGGCCATGCCCACGCCCCAGGCCAGCGGCCGCACCAGCGGCACGCCCAGGACGTAGAGCACCGCGTGGACGAGGCGCGAGAAGAAGAACAGCTGCGCGCCCAGCACGGTCATCGGCGTCGAGACGCTGGTGGCCGCGGCGATCAGCACCAGCGGGGCGAACAGGGTCAGGCCTTCGCGGTGGTTATCGACCACCCGCAGCATGCGGTCGTGGAAGCCGGTCGCGGGCGGCAGTCCGTCTCGGTTATTGGCCAGCGGCATTAGGCCGACCGAGCGAATCCCTGCGAGGGCCTGGACGACGATGAGCACGATAAGCAGGCCGACCGCATAGGCCAGCATGGTGAGTTCGACAGACATGTATTCAGAACCTCCCCGTTCTTGTGTTGGGGAGCCTGCTCGACGAACGCCGCTCGGTCAATTACCCGATCCGGCTGGACATCCCCCCATCCACCGGCAGCACCACACCGGTGACAAAGGCCGACTCATCACTGGCCAGGTACAGGGCGGCAAAGGCGGTATCCCAGGCCGTGCCCATCCGGCCCCGCAAGGGCACGCGGGCGCTGCGAGCCTCGCGCACGGCCTGCTGATCCTGGCCCGTAGCGCCAGCGATGCCGGCCACCGCCATGGGGGTGTCCATCAGCCCAGGCATGATGGCGTTGCAGCGCACGCCCTTGGCGGCATTGGCCTGTGCGACGGACGTGGTCAGGCGGTTCACGGCGGCTTTTGACATCTCGTAGGCGACCTGGTTGCCGCCGGCGATCCCCGCCAGTGACGAGATATTGACGATGGCTCCGCCGCCCTGCTCGCGCATCAGCGGCACGATGGCCTTGATGGTCAGCCACATGCCCTTGAGGTTGACCCCCATGATGCGGTCGAAGGCGGCCTCTTCCAGCCGATGGGCCGGCCCGTCGCCGCCCCCGCCGATGCCGACATTGTTGACCAGGATGTCGAGCCGCTCCCAGCGCTCCTTGACCAGGTCGGCCAGAGCCTGGGCGGTAGCCGGCTTGGTGATATCGCCCTGCCAGGCTGCGGCGCGGCCGCCCTCGGCGACGATCATCTCGGCCGTTTCCTCGGCCCGGGCGATGTCGCGATCGACGCAGAGCACCTCGGCTCCCTCGCGGGCGAACAGCACGGCCATGGCCCGGCCATTGCCGATAGTCTCGCCCGGCGTCTGGCCGGCCCCGACGATAACGGCGGTCTTGCCCTTGAGGCGGTCGGTCATGAGGTCTCTCCAGGCGGGGGCAGGCGTTCGAGCAGGAAGGCGAGGCGGTCGACGACCGCGAGCTTGGGAATGAGGACCAGGTCGTAGCCAAAGTCCCGATAGGTCGCCATCTGCTGGTAGTACATGGCCTCGGCGTCCTCGAAGCCGTGACGGCGCTCGGCGTCGGTGGCGAAGATCTCCCGCCAAGGCGGGACGACGAAGGCCGTTCGGTTGACGGGAAACCGCCGCGCCGCTTCCAGTCGCCAGGCCGGCTGATCCGGTCCGGAAATCTGGTCGACGATGCAGCGGTCCATGACGACCGGCCCACCGCGGGCCAAGGCCAGGGTCATCGCGTACATGGTCCGCGAGATGGTCAGGTCCAGGAAGTGGTCGAGGTCGTCAGGCAGGCCCGGTCCGCCGGTCAGCGCCTGTTCGCGCACCACCTGCCGGCCCGGCTCTTCGATGACCGGATAGCCGGCCGCCCTCAACCCGGCCAGCAGCGAGGACTTGCCGCCGCCCGAGCAGCCGGTGATCACGAAGAACCGGTCGCGGGCCGCCTCGACGGCCGCCGGCTGATAGCCGTCTTCCAGAATCTCAGTGGCCCTTCAGTTCAGGGTCCAGGGTCTGGCCCGTGTCGAGCTGCACCCCGAAACTGTTCAGCAGCATGGAGACCTGGGTGTACTGGCCGACGGTGTAGACCAGATCCATCTTCTGCTTGTCGTCGTAGAAGCGGCCGAGCTCGGCCCAGACGGCGTCGCTGACGAAGTGGTTGCTGTTCAGGTCGTCGCAGGCCCGGATCAGCACCGCGTCGGCCTCGCTCCAGCCGGCGTCGGCCCCGCGCTTGACCCGTTCAATCTCGTCATCGGTCATGCCGGCGTTCAGGCCGATACGGGTGTGCTGGGTGAACTCGTAGCCCGACTTGCACAGAAAGCCGGTGCGCAGGATGACGATCTCGCGCTCGCGGGCCGGCAGGCCGTTCTTGCGCGACAGGATGTAGCTCCCCCAGGCCAGGAAGGCCTTGGCCGCTTCCGGGTCCCGGGCCATGGTCATGAAGATGTTGAGCACCGGCCCGCGCGCGGCGATCGGGGCGACGATCGCTCTCTGATCCTCGTTCATGTCGTTCAGGTCGAGCGGCGCGATGCGCGGCTGGCTCAGTCTCATGGGCCGTTCCCTCTTTCATTTGTCTGTTTGATCAAGCATCGCGCAGCTTGGCCGTCGCGCCAAGGGCCGGGCTCCTCTAGGGTGCCTGCCAGGGAGAAAAACATGGCAACCGCCAGCCTGGATTCGCGCCGACGCGCGAGCGACCTCGACGCCTTGGAGACCGGGACCTACGACCTGCTGGTCATCGGCGGCGGCATCACCGGCGCGGGCGTGGCGCGGGACGCGGCCATGCGCGGGCTGAAGGTCGCCCTGGTCGAGGCCCGGGACTGGGCCAGCGGCACGTCCAGCCGCAGCAGCAAGATGATCCATGGCGGCCTGCGCTATCTGGCCCAGGGCGACCTGGCCCTGGTCAAGGAAGCGGCGTCCGAGCGGCAGGTGTTGCGCCGCATCGCCCCGCACCTGGCCCGGCTGACCCCGTTCGTCATCACCCTGCCCAACCTCGCGACCCTGGCCAAGATGCGGGCCGGCCTGTGGACCTTCGAGAAGCTGGGCGAGGTGCCCAAGGCTGAGGTGCATGAGATCTGGGATCTCAAGGAGATCGCGCGGCGCGAACCGCTGATCAAGACGGCGGGACTGCACGCCGCCCTGGTCTATCCCGAGTTCCTGACTGACGACGCCCGGCTGGTGCTGGCCAATGTCCGCTCGGCCGCCGAGCACGGCGCGGCGGTCGCCAGCCACCTGGAAGCTGCCCGCATCCTGACCGAAGGCGGCAAGGCGGTCGGCGTCCTGGCCCGCTCGACCCTGGCCGGTGAGGATCGTGAGGTCACCGTCCGCGCCCGGCTGATCGTCAACGCGGCCGGCCCCTGGGTCGATGCCATCCGGGCGCTGGAAGACGGCGGCGCGGCGCCCCGGCTGACCCTGACCAAGGGCGTCCACATGGTGCTGCCCCGCGCCGTCCTGCCGGTGAACAACACGGTGATCCTGCGGGCCGCCGACAAGCGCGGGACCTTCGCCGTGCCCCGCGGCGATTTCACCTACATCGGCACCACAGACACCTTCTACGAGACCGCTGACGACTGGCCGACTGTGACCCGCGCGGACCTCAGCTACCTCGTCGACTCCGCCAAGGCGCTGCTCGACGCGCCGACCCTGAAACCCGAGGACGCCGTGGCCGTCTGGTCCGGCGTGCGGCCGCTGATCGGCCAGGCCGGCAAGTCAGCGAGCGAGATTTCCCGCAAGGACGAGGTCTGGACCGGCCCGGCCGGGGTCATCGCCATCGCGGGGGGCAAGCTTTCCGCCTATCGCGCCATGGCCGAGAGGATCGTCGATCAGGTGGCCGAAGTTCTCGACGCCAAGACCGCGTTGTGCCGCACCGCCGAGGAACCCGTGCCCGGCGCCGGTGGTTCTGAAGCGCCTAGCGACGACCGGCTCTGGAGGCTCTATGGCGCCGAAGCCGAGGCCGTTCGGGCCGCCGGCGGTGACGCCGCCGCCGAAGCCTCGCAGGCGGTGCAGCATGAGGGCGCCCTGACCCTGGAAGACTGGTGGGTTCGCCGCACTGCCCGGGCCTGGTTCGGCGGGCCGGAGGGGCTGGAAGCCGCCGCCGACCGCATGAGTGAACTGCTGGGTTGGAGCGCCGAGCGGCGGGCCGCCGAACTGGACCACTGCCGGTCGCTGGACCGGTTGAACACTGCTGCTTTAGAGGCCGCCGCATGATCGACGACATCATTTCCACCCTCTCCGGCGCCATCGGACCGGACAAGGTCGCGGTCGATCTGGAGAGTCTGAAGTCCCGCCGCTTCGACCAGTGGGTGGTCAACCATCTGCGCGACTGGCGCGGCGAGGTCCTGCCGCTACCCGGCGTGGTGGTCCGGCCGACCTGCGTCTCCGATGTCCAGGCCATCCTGCGCCTGGCGAACCGGGAAAGCATCGCCGTCATCCCGCATGGCTTGGGCAGCGGCGTCTGCGGCGGGGTCGTCGCCTCGCCCGACGCCATCCTGCTGGACATGAGCAGCTTCAACGCGGTGCGCAACATTGACCCGATCAACCTGCTGGCCAGCTTCGACGCCGGCAAGAACGGCCTCGAAGCCGAGGAGGCGGTCGCCGCCCACGGCCTGACCATCGGCCATTGGCCGCAGTCGGTGGCGATCAGCAGCGTCGGGGGCTGGGTCTCGACCCGGGCCTCAGGGCAGTTCTCCAGCGCCTATGGCAATATCGAGGACATCATCCACTCCATCGAGGCGGTGCTGCCGACTGGCGAACTGGTGACGCTGGGCAAGGCCGCCCGCGCCGCCGCCGGGCCGGATATGCGCCACCTGTTGATGGGGGCCGAGGGGATCATGGGCGTCGTCACCGGCGTCACCTTCTCTCTGCGCCGGGCGGCCGAGCACCGGGCGATGACCGCCTTCCACGCCCCGAGCATGAAGGCCGGTTTCGAGGCCCAGCGGGTGATCTACCAGGCCGACTGGCGCCCGCCGGTCATGCGCCTCTACGACGCCAAGGAAGCCCGCCGCTCGTTCAAGGAGCATGCGAACGAGGGCGAAGGCCTGCTGCTGATGATCCACGAAGGCCCCAAGGCCCGCGTCGAGGTCGAGGTGGCCGGCGTCACCGCCCTGGCCCTGGCCGCGGGGCTGACGGTCGCCCCCGAACAGGCCACCGCCGACTGGTTCGCCCGCCGCAACCACGTACCGGCCTGGCGCGACCTGCTGGAGCGCGGCTTTATCGTCGATACGGTGGAGGTGTCAGGCTCCTGGACGGCCATCGAAGCCATTTACGAGGACGCGGTGAGTTCGTTGGAAGAGGTGGGCGGCATCGTCAACGCCTCGGGCCATTCCAGTCATGTCTACCGCTCGGGCATCAACCTCTATTTCAGCTTCGCGGCCAAGGTCGAGGACAGCGCCGACATGGAACCGCTGTATTTCGAATGCTGGCGGCGCATTCTGGAGGCCACCGCCCGCCATGGCGGCGGCATCGCCCACCACCATGGTTCGGGCCGGGTCCGGCGCGACTACCTGCACCATGACCTGGGCGACGAGGGGGTGGCGCTGCTGCGCAAGATCAAGAGGGCGCTGGACCCCAACATGGTCATGAACCCCGGCAATCTGTTGCCAGATGCCTGAACTGATCCTCGCCCTTGACGTCGGCACTACCAGCACACGGGCGCTGGTCGGCACGGCCGATGGCCGGGTGCTGGGCTCGGCCCGCGCGCCGATCCCCTCGCTATACCCCGCGCCCGGGCTGGTCGAGCAGGACGCGGAAGCCGTCTGGACCCTGACCCGGCGGGTCATGGCCCTGGCCCTGGCCAAGGCCGGCCGCGAGCTGGCCGACGTCGCCGCCATCGGGGTGACGACCCAGCGGGCCAGCATCGTGCTCTGGGACAGGGCGACCACTCACGCCGTCGCGCCGATGGTCGTCTGGAGTGATCTGCGTGGCCTGCCGAGAGCCAAGAGCCTGGCCGAACTGGGCTTTACGGTCTGGCCGCAGACCCCGGCCTGCAAGCTGGAAATGGCGCTGGGCGACCGAGACCCCAAGGCCCTGGCCTGGGGCACGCTGGACAGCTTCATCGTCGCCAAGCTGAGCGGTGGCGCGGCGCATGTCACCGACGTCTCCAACGCCTGGGTCAGCGGCTATATGGATTTCGACCGCTTCCCGGCCTGGCATGCCGGGCTGATGGCGGCGCAGAACCTGCCCGAGGGTCTGTTCCCCAATGTGGTCGAAAGCTGGGGCGCTATCGGCGAAACCAGCGTGGCAAGCCTGGGCGCCAGGATCCCGATCACCGCCATCCTGGCCGACCAGCAGGCCGGCATGTTCGCCCATGGCTGGCCGGGCCGCGGGGCCTGGAAGGCCACCTACGGCACCTCGGCGGTGCTGATGGTGTCGATGGGGCCAGAGCCGGCCAGCCCCCACCCCACCCTGCCGGTCATGGCCCTGGCGGCGGGCGGCGGCGAGGTGCTGTTCTGTTTCGAGGGCATGGTGATCACCGCCGGCGCCTTCATCGACTGGCTTTGCCAGGTGGGCCTGTTCGCCTCTCCCAGCGACCTGCAGGCCGCCGCCGAAAGCGTGGCAACCAGTGGCGGTGCGGCGATGCGGCCTTCGCTGCAGGGACTGGGCGCCCCACACGGTCGTTTCGATCTGCCGGCGCGCATCGATGGCCTGAGACCCGGCGTCGGCCGGGGCGAACTGGCGCGGGCGGCGCTGGAAGGCTTGGCCTGGCGCATCCGCGAGATTGCCGGGACGGCCGCCGAAGCGGCAATCGAGCTGCCGGACAGCCTGCCGGTCGACGGGGGCGCCACAGCCAACGACCTGCTCATGCAGATCCAGGCCGACGCCTTGCAACGCCCTGTCCGACGCCACGCGGTGCGCGATGCTACGGCCTATGGGGCGATGATGGCGGCGGCGATGGGCGCCGGTCTGATCGGGCGAGACGACCTGGGGCGTCTGGCGCACTATGACCGGACGTTCGAGCCCTTGATTTCAGCCGACGAAGCTCAGTCGGCTTACGCCAGCTGGGCCGGCGCGGTGTTGCCTTGAGGTCCGAAAGCCGCCAGCACACCATGGCAACCATGGTAGCCTAGCGCATGTCCGCCTACGCCCTCTTCGACACAGCCATCGGTCCCTGCGGCTTGGTCTGGGGCGATGACGGCGTGACGAACGCTGTCCTGCCCGAGGCCGACCTGGAAGCCACCCGCCAGCGGCTTCTGCGCCGCACACCCAGCGCTGTTGAAACCGACCCCCCTAGTGATATCGCCACCGCCATTGAGGCCGTCCGCGAACTTTTCGCCGGCGGCCAGCGCGACCTGGCGGATATCAAGCTGGACCTGTCTGGCGTCTCGGATTTCCAGCGCGACGTCTACGCGATCGCCCGCGCCATACCGCCGGGCGAGACCCTGACCTATGGCGACATCGCCCGCCGCATGGGCAGCGTGAACCTCTCCCGCGAGGTCGGCCAGGCGATGGGCAAGAACCCCATCCCGATCATCGTCCCCTGTCACCGTGTCATGGCTGCCAACGGCGGGACCGGCGGCTTCTCGGCGCCGGGCGGCGTGGACACCAAACTAAAGATGCTGACCATCGAGAAGGCCCGTACCAGCGCCCAGCCCAGCCTGTTCGACGATCTGCCGCTGGCTCGCGCCTAGGCGAAGGCTTGAGACTGGCTTTCTTGCAGAAATCGTAGCATCAACGCTCCAGCTTTCGCCCTAAGCGAAGGATGGGGGACGAAGGATGCGGTTCGACCTGATCGACCTGAAACTCTTCCGGGACGTCGCCGAGGCCGGCTCCATCACCCACGGAGCCGAGCGCAGCCATCTGGCCCTGGCGGCGGCCTCTACGCGGATTCGGGGCATGGAAGACTCGTTAGGGGCCAAGCTGTTCACCCGCGGCCGCTATGGGGTGACCGCCACCGCCGCCGGCCAGGCCCTGCTGGTCCACGCCAAGGCCATCCTGACCCAGACCGGCCGGCTGCAGGACGACATGGCCGCCTTCGCCAAGGGCTTCGCCGGCCAGGTGCGGGTGCTGGCCAACACCAACGCCTCCACCGAATTCCTGCCAGAGGCGCTGAGCGCCTTCCTGCGCGCCAATCCCCGCGTCAGCGTCGATCTCGAAGAGCGGCTGTCGGACGAGATCGTCGGCATGATCGCTGAAGGCGCCGGCGATATCGGCATCGTTGCTGGAACTGTGGATGTGGGCGGCCTGCAGACGTTTCCGTTCCGCTCGGACCGCTTCGTGCTGATCACCGGTCTTGGCCACCCGCTGGGCCAGATGACCAGGATTCGCTTCGCGGACGCCCTGCGGTTCGACATCGTCGGGCTGGAGCGCTCCAGCGCCCTACAGCGCTTTCTGGCGGACAAGGCCTCGCGGGTCGGGCTGCCGCTGCGGCTTCGCGTGCAGCTTCGCAGCTTCGACGCCGTCTGCCGACTGGTGTCGGCCGGGGTCGGGATCGGGGTGGTGCCTGAGACCACGGCGAAGCGAGCTGCCCTCACCCTGCCGCTGGCCATCGTCGAGCTGACCGACGACTGGGCCCCGCGCGAACTGACCCTGTGCGTGCGCGACGAAGCCGAGCTGCGGCCTTTCGCCCGGCAGCTGCTGGATCATCTCAAGGCCGCCTAGGCCGCCTTCACCGCCGCGTGCGGCGTCCAGGAGGCCCACAGATGCTGAGCCGCATAGGCGCGCCAGGGCCGCCACGCCTCAGCCCGGGCCAGCAGTTCGGCTGGCGTGGGACGCACCCCGGCCTCGTCCTCCAGCGCCCGCATCAAGCCGATATCGGCGGCCGGAAAGGCGTCGGGCTCACGCAGCTGGCGCATGGCGATGTATTGCGCGGTCCACTCGCCGATGCCCGGGAGGCTCTTCAGGGCCCGGACCGCCTCGTCCAGGTCGCCGCGAGTTCCCAGGATCTGCGGGTCTGCGACCACGGCGGCGGCAATGCTGGACAGGGCCCTGGCCCGGGCGCCAGGCATCAGGCCCAGCGCCGCCAGGTCCTCGGCCGCCAACCGCTCGGGGCGGGGAAAGAGGTGAGTCAGCCCTTCTCGCGGCGCCTCCAGCGGTGCGCCGTAGCGGGCGACCAGCTTGCCGGCCAGCACGATGGCCGCCTCGACACTGATCTGCTGGCCCAGGATGGCGCGGATAGCCAGTTCGAACCCGTCCCAGGCGCCGGGGACCCGCAGGCCCGGGCGCGCGGCGATTAAGGGCGCCAAGGCCGGGTCCTCGGAAAGCTGAGCTCCGATGGCCACGGGGTCGGCGGCCAGATCAAAGACGCGTCGCAGGCGGGCGATGATGATCGGCAGGGCCGAGAGCTTCGGGAAACGGATCGCGGCCCGCAGCGTATTGCCCTCGCCCGGCTCGACCCTCAGCGTCCCTTGCGCCCCGTCGATCTCGATGGTGCGAGCGTAGCTGCCCTGGTCGATCACCTCGACACCCGGAATCGCCCGCAGGCGAAGGAAGGCCAGCATGGCGTCCCAGTCATAGGGCGGACGATAGCGCAGCAGGACCGTGACCTCGCCGGCCGGACCGGACGAGACAGTCTCACCCCCGGCCCGTCGCAAGGCGCTGGGCGGGCGGCCGAACAGCTGTTGGAAGGTCTCGTTGAAACGGCGGATTGAGCCGAAGCCTGAGGCCAGGGCGATCTCAGCCATCGGCAGGCGTGTTTCGTGGATCAGTTGCTTGGCCAGCAGCACCCGGCGGGTCTGAGCCACCGCCACTGGCGAGGCGCCCAGATGCCGCTGGAAAAGGCGCCGCAGCTGCCGGTCGCCGACCCCGACCCGATTGGCCAGGGCCTCGAGGTCGCCCTCGTCCAGCGCCCCCATCTCGATCAGGCCCAGCGCCCGCGAGACGGTGTTGGAGGTACCGCGCCAGGCGCCAAGGTCCGGCGCAGTCTCGGGCCGGCAGCGCAGGCAGGGCCGGAAACCGGCCTCCTGGGCTGAGGCGGCTGTGGGGTGGAAGGTGACGTTCTCGCGCTTTGGCGTGCGGGCGGGACAGACGGGTCGACAATAGATGCCGGTCGTCTTCACCCCGATGAACAGCCGGCCGTCGAACCGCGCGTCGCGGGTCGAGATGGCGCGGTAGCAGGCGTCGTCGTCGAGGTCTTCCATACGCGGAAGATCGCGCGGAAGACGGTTCAAGTCTCGCGGTTTTCGGACACCACCGGCGGCGGCTAGATCTCGACGCTCTCAACCGGCTTGGGGCGTTTTGCCAGGCCCGTGCCGTCCAGGGTCGCGCCGTCGAAGCGGGCCGGGCCGCTGTTCCCCAGCGCCGACAGGTCGGTGCCCAGGAATGTGGCGTGGGAGAGGTTCGCGCCCCGGAAGGATGCGCCGCGCAGATCGGCCCGGCTGAAATCAGCGCCGCGCAGATCTGCCCCGTCGAACACCGCTCCCTGCAGTTGGGCATCGGCGAAGCTGACGCCGACGGCCACGCTGTAGCGGGCGGTCAGTCCCGCCAGCAGGCGGCCTGCGAACTCCAGCGCCGCGGGACGCAGGTCCAGACCATCGAGCAGGGCCGGATGGCCCTCGCCGCCATGGCTGGAAATCCAAAGGTCGGCTTGGTCGAGCTCCCGGTGGATGTCGTCCAGTCGCGCCTTGGCCTCGGGGGTCGGGTCGAGCAGGCAACCGGACAGGGCCTCGGGTGGCAGGCCCAGCGCCGCGACGTCGATCCCGGTCAGAACTGCGTTCTGGAAGCGGGCGCCGGCCAGGCGCGCGCCCGCCAGGTCCGCGCCGTCCAGATTGGCGCCGTCGAAACGGGCGTTCTTGAAATTGGCGTTGCGCAGCCGCGCGCCGCGCAGTGAGGCGTTGGCGAAATCGACGCCATAGGCGGCGGCGTCGGAAAGGTCGGTCCCGTTCAGTCGGGCGCCGATCAGGCTGGCCATAATCTTGTCGGCGAGCGCCCCGATCAGAGTCAGCCCCTTCTCGTCATCGGCCGCGCAGAGCACGGCGGCCCGCATGTCGGCCCCGTCGAGATTGGCGGCCTCTAGCTTGGCCCCGGTAAAGGCCGCGCCGCGCAGGTCAGCGCGCACCAGCGTGGCGTCGCTGAAATTGCAGCGTGAGAGATTGGCGCAATAGAGTGAGGCCCTGGTCAGGTCGGCGCCGACGAAGCTGCCCCCGGTGAGGTCCGAGCCGGTGAAGTCGATGTCCGCCATCATCCGGCGATCACAGCGCAGGCCGGGCATATCCACATAGCGAGGCAAGGCTCGGGCCCCGCCCTTGGACATCGCAAAGGCCTCATGGGCGCGCAGCATGACCTGGAACCGGCTGGGATCCATCCGCACATTGCGGGTTTCGACGCGGGGCTTGAGGCTGCGGACCGACATGCAACCGTTGTGACAGCAATTGTTGAATCAAGCCTGAGCATTGGCAGGCATAGTTATACCCGTTTTGGGTCCGAAAACGGCCAGCCGAGGTCAGCGCGATCCGCTAGAGTCTGCATATGAAAATCATTCCTCTGTTGCGCGAGCGGTTCGCGACCCCGGTCGGCGAGTTCCTGCTGTTAACCGATGAGACCGGCGCCCTGCGCGCCGCCAACTGGTCCGACCGGGAATACCGTATGGCTCCTGCCTTGAAGGGCGCCACGCTCAGCGATCGAGACACAGCCTCTCGCGGCCGCCTGGCCCTGGAGGCCTATTTCGCCGGCGAACTGGCGGCCATCGATTCTCTGGTCGTGAACACCGGAGGCACACCGTTCCAACAGCAGGTCTGGACTGCCCTGCGATCCATCCCCGTCGGCGAGACCTTTACCTATCGGGGCCTGGCCCAGAGCATCGGCCGGCCCAGCGCCGTTCGCGCCGTGGGCCTGGCCAACGCCACCAACCCGGTCAGCGTAGTGGTCCCCTGTCACCGGGTAATCGGCACGGACGGAACGCTCACCGGCTACGGCGGCGGGCTGGACCGCAAGGCCTGGCTGCTGCAGCACGAAGGCTTCCAACCCGTTTGACGCAGATCAAGGTCGGCCCGGCACGGGGGCTCAGGATGGCGCGGCAACTGGAGACCCCCATGCCACACCTGTCGCTCATCAGCAGCCTCTACCTCTACGGAGTCATTGGCGGCATCGGACTTTTCGCCGTGACGCTATTCGGCGTTTCGCTGTTCACCAATCTCAAGCGCTGAGTTCATGAGACGCCGTTCCTGACGGCGTCTTTTTTCTCGCCTCAAAAATGACGCCGGCGTCAACTTTAGGGCCGGCCAAACGGGAGAAGACCCATGCTGAACGTCAAGCTGGTTACCGAACCGCCCCAGGAAATCCGCGAGTTTGACAATGAACTCACCCACAAGCTCAGCGAAGACGACGTCGAGGTCGTCCGGGAGATTTTCAACACCCCGCTGACCGGCAGCTACAACTGGGACTACCAGGACGCCAACGCCAAGATCCGCAAGCTCTATGAGCTGGGCAAGAAGTTCAACTGGGACGCCCAGCTGGACGTCGACTGGACCGTCCCCTTCCCCCACACCGAGGCGCCGAACGACGCCCGCCTCAATGCCTTTGCCGGCCATCCGAAATATGAGGCCCTGACCCCGCAGCAGAAGCTCGACTTCGCCTGGCGCGGCCACGCCCAGACCATCTCGCAGTTCCTGCACGGCGAGCAGGGCGCGATGCTGGTGGCCAGCCAGCTGGTCTCCTGCGCCCCGACCTACGACGCCAAGCTCTATGCGTCCTCGCAGACCTTCGACGAGGCGCGGCATGTCGAGGTGTTCCACAAATACCTGACCGAGCGCTGCAAGCTGATCTATCCGATCAATCCCAATCTCAAGCTGCTGCTCGACAAGGTGCTGACCGATCCGCGCTGGGACCTGAAGTTCATCGGCATGCAGATCCTGATCGAGGGCCTGGCGCTGGCCGCCTTCCAGTCGATGCATCAGACCACCCGCGATCCGCTGCTGCAGCAGGTCGTCGAACTGGTCATGCGCGACGAGGGCCGGCACGTGGCCTTCGGGGTCAACTACCTGGAGAACTGGATCCGCGCCCTGCCAGAGGACGAGATCGAGGAGCGGGCTCAGTTCGCCTACGAGGCCTGCGTGATCATGCGCGAGCGGCTGTTCAGCGTGGAGGTGGCCATGGAGTACGGCTTCACCCGCGACGAGGCTCGCGAGATCAACCACAACGCCCAGAGCGGCCAGGCCTTCCGCGACTTCCTGTTCGAACGGATGATCCCCAACCTCAAGCGCATCGGCCTGCTCACCGAAAGCGTGCGGCCCAAGTTCGAAGCCCTGGGCGTGCTGAAGTTCGAGGACGCCGTCCATGACGGCCTCATCGACTGGGCGACCCTGGAAAAACCGCTGCCCATCAAGAGCCAGCTCATGGCCGCGGAATAGCGCCAAACCAGGACCGCCTGAGGAGGCCCGGGGACCCCGACACCCCCGGGCCTTTTTCTTTGCCCGCATCCTGCGCCGCGCATTGCCTGCCGACCCGGCCTGGCGTCTGATCTCGCCTCACCCCGCGAGACCAACATGGACAATCCCATCTTCAAGACCTGGCAGTGCCGGACCTGTGGTTACGCCTATGACGAGGCGGTCGGCGTTTCCGACGAAGGGCTGGCGGTGGAAACCCGCTGGGAGGACGTTCCCGCCGACTGGAAATGCCCGGAATGCGGTGGCGCGAAGAACGGCTTTCAGATGGGCGAACTGGAGTTCTGAAATGGCGCACGCCAAGGCCCACATCGGCCAGACCAACTGGGCCACCACGGTCACTACCGGCCGTCACAGTCTGGTTTCGGACGAACCGACCGAGCTGGGCGGGGCGGACGCGGGCCCAGCGCCCTTCCCGCTGCTGCTGGCTTCGCTGGGCTCCTGCACCGCCATCACGCTGCGCATGTATGCCGAGCGCAAGGGCTGGCCGCTGGAGGCAGTCGATGTCGATCTGCACTATCTGGCAGAAGGCGAGTCCCGCTCGATCACCCGCGTTCTGACCCTGACCGGCGGCCTGGATGAGAACCAGCGCGCCAGACTGGCCGATATCGCCGAGCGAACGCCCGTTACCCTGGCCCTCAAGGGCGGCGTGGCGATCGCCACCAGCCTGGCCTAGCTGCCTATTCGCGGCGGGCTGTGAAACTGCCGGAATTGCCGCCGGCCTGGATCGTCCCGCTCATCGCGGCGCCGGAGAGCGCGCCGCTGTAGGTCACATCGAATTTCTGCAGCAGGAAGCTGGACTGATAGGTCCAGCTAACCTTGCCGCCAGCCACCGAACCTCGCGTCAGAGCGTGTGGCGCCGACTTGGGCGGGGCCTTGGGATTGTTGGTGGCCAGATCCGTGCAGGTCCCGGTCAGCCGCTCGCCCGCCTGCTGGAAGACGCAGCGCAGCTCGAACTTGAAGCCGCTGACCGCCCCTGACACCCGCCACGGCCCCGCGACAGATGCGTCGGCCGCCATGGCCGGCGTGGCGGCGAGTAGGACAATCGCCATCAGGACAGGCTTCATGGTCGTTTCCTCAGCTGTGGCTATCGATGAAGGCTTCGACGTCGCGCAACACCGGGGCGATGCCGCGTAGCGGAGCCGCGAAGACCCCGATGGTCATGGCGTGGGTGACGCGGGCGTACTGCTTGACCTCGACCGTCCCGCCCTTCTGGCGAATACGCTCGGCCATGCGGGCCGTGTTGCCGGGGTTGACCACGCTGTCCTTGAGCCCGACCCCCAGGAAAACCGGCGGCCCCTCGCCATTGACATAATTTATGGGCTGGGTGGCCGGACGCTGGTCCTCGGGGCCGAAGATGGTCTTCAGCTCGTCGCTGTGCAGGGGCAGGAAGTCGTACGGCCCGGACAGTCCGACCAGGGCCTTCACGTCACGCCGGGGATCCAGGCCGACCGCCGCCAGCCAGCGCCGGTCGTAGGTGAGCATGGCGGCGTTGTAGGCGCCGGCGGAATGACCGAGCAGCACCAGCCTTGAGCCATCGGCGCCGTACTGGCCGGCATGGTCCTTCGCCCAGCGCACCGCCCGAGCGTTGTCTTCGAGAAAGCTCGGATAGTTCACCTCGGGATAGACCCGGTAATCGGGGACCACCACCGTGTAGCCATGGGCGGCCAGAGCGGCGCCGGCGAAGGTGTAGATTGATCGGCTGCCGCTATCCCAGCTGCCGCCATAGATGAACACCACCAGTGGACCGGGCTTGCCGGACCTGGGACGATAGACGTCCAGCCTGTCCCGTTCGCCAGGCCCAAAAGCGATGTCGCGCGTCACCTGGACGCCGGACTGCGGCTCCAGACGGTTGAGGACATCGACGGTCGAACAGCCCGCCAGGCCGAGGCTGGCGAGGGCGGCTGTGAAAAGGCGTTTCAGCAGGGGCATCGCTGCAATACGCGCGACAGGGCGTTTTGGTTTACAGCCTAGGCCCAGCCCCTGGGCGGCGCCCGGTCCAGCCGGCTCTGCGGAATGAGCCCGCGCATCCGCTTGGCGAAGCTGCGCAGCGCCACCTCGCTGCGGCTCAGCGGTCCGGCGGCGAAGCTGGACGAGCCCATGCCGGTCTGGACCCGCTCGATCAGGTCCTTGTCCTCGATATTGACCCGCCGGTTGATCCGCCAGTTGAGATAGCGGGCCGCCTTCATTTCGCGGCGGTCGTCGGGCAGGACATAGGCGATCTCGCGCAGCATTGTCCGGGTCGGCGAGACCGGGATGAACTGCATGAAGTCGATCTGGTCGGGATAGATGTCGAAGGCGATGTTCGGCCAGAGCTTGAAATAGGTCCACAGCCGCTTGCGCTCGGCCGGCAGGTGCGGGACGTCCGGCAGCATGGCCTGGTAGCGCCGCTCCGACCAGTTGTCGGACTCGCCGTCGCGCAGTTGGCCCCACATCTTGTCGGTCCATTCGCCGGCTTCCAGGCCGTAACCGTTGCCGAACAGACGGGTGAGGCCCGGATGGGCGACGGTGATGTGCAGGCTGTCGGAGTAGTTGTCCGAGACGTTCTTCCAGTTCACATCGCGCGGCCGCAGGGTGACACGGCCCAGCGGCTGCAAATCTTCCATGCAGTAAGGGGCCATCTCGGCCAGATAGGCCTCGCCCAGCATGTCCCTGACACTGGGCAGGCCCGGCTCAAGCCGCACGAAGACAAAGCCCAGGCAGACCTCGGCCTCGACGGGAGCCAGGCCGAACCTTTCAGTGTCGAAGTCGATGAAGTCGCGTCGGCCCGGCACGCCCGCCAGCCGGCCCCGCAGGTCGTAGCTCCAGGCGTGGTAGGGGCAGGTCATCCGCAGACCGCAATTGCCCGTGGGCCCATCGACCACCCGCGAGGCGCGGTGCCGGCAAACATTGTGGAAGGCGCGAATCTGACCGTCGTCGCCCCGCACCACCACCAGGCTTTCACCCAGGAAATCGAGGGTGTGGAAGTCGCCGGGGTTTGGAATGTCGTTCTGGTGGCAGACGATCTGCCAGCTGGGCCGGAATACGGCCTCGACCTCGGCGCGGAAGAAGTCCTCGTCGTGATAAATCCAGCCGGGCAAACCCCAGTCGTCGCAACCCTGGTGGACGTCTTGCGGCAGATTGGGAAATCGAACGGGCTCGGCCATGCCGCAATCTAGTCCGGCGCGTAGGCCCGAAGGAAGGCCTCGATGCCAGGTGTGACCGTCTGGCGAACCGCCGCCTCGTCCAGGTCCGGCGCCACGCCCATCAGGCGCATCTGGTGCATGCCTGACATGCACAGTTCTTTGAAATGGCGGGCGACCGAGGTGGAGCCGGCCTGGCGCAGAACGCCGCGCGCCATCAAGCCTTCGAAATACTCGACCAGCCGCAGCTCGCCGACCTGTGGCCCCGCCTCGTAGAAGATACGCCCCAGTTCCGGAAACCGGCCGGCCTCGCCGATGATCACCCGGTAGATGCTGATGCGCGGCTCGCTGGTGATGAAGGCCAGGAAGGCGCAGCCGAAGGCGATCAGGCCTTCGCGCAGGTCGGCGTCCGGTCCCGGCAGGCGGTCGAACAGCGGCACGACATCCTCACCGCAGACATCTTCCATGAAGGCCGCGAACAGCTCCTCCTTGGAGCGGAAGTAGTTGTAGAGCGTCCCCTTCGACCCCCCCAGTCGCGCGGCGATCGAGGACATCGAGGTGGCGGCGTAGCCGTCCTGCCGGAAGGCCTCGCCCGCGACATTGAGGATGGCGCGGCGGCGCTGGTCGGTGCGAGCGGCGCTCGGCTGAAATCTGGCCGTCGATGCAGCGGAACTATCGGACATGGGAGCAGATTTAATTTGACGTGGGGGATTTTGGGAATATGTCATGACCGTACGGTACGGTCAAATTTACAGATTGACGCATGATCCTCCCCTCACTTTTCCGCGTTACCTCAGCCCTGGCGGTCGCAGCAGCCCTCGCCGGCTGTGTCTCGACACCCGACCTCGGCGCCCGGCCGAAGACCTTGACGGCCGATGACCTGGCCAGCGCGCGCAGCCTGGCCGCCCCGACCGCCGACTGGCCCGCCGACGCCTGGTGGACAGCCTATGGCGACGGCCAGCTCAGCGGGCTGATCGAAGAAGCGCTCCAGAACTCCCCCACCCTCGCCCAGGCCCAGGCCCGCATGCGCAGGGCCGACGCCCAGGTCGGAACGGCCCGCGCTGCGACCCTGCCGCAGGTCACCGCCAACGGTCAGGTCGCCACGACCGAGAGCAGCCGCAACATGGGCTATCCGCCCTTCATCCAGTCGCAGCTGCCCAGCGGCTTTCAGGACAACGGCCGGGTCACGCTTGACGCCAGCTGGGACCTGGACCTCTTCGGCCGCAACCGCGCCGCCCTGGCCGCCGCCACCTCTGAAGCCGAGGCGGCGCGGGCAGATGCGGCCCAGGCGCGGCTGACCCTGTCGACCGCGGTGGCCGGCGCCTATGCCGACCTCGCTCGCCTCTACGCCCAGCGCGACGCCGCCGAGGGCGCGCTCAAAGTCCGCCGGCAGGTGCAGGACCTGGTCGCCAAGCGGGTCGAGGGTGGCCTGGATTCCAACGCCGAGCTCGACCAGGCCAAGTCCGCCACCCCCGCCGCCGAGGCCGACCTGGTCGCGCTGGATGAGCAGATCGAGATCACCCGCCACCGCCTGGCCGCCCTGCTGGGCGCCGGTCCGGATCGCGGCCTGGACATCGCCCGCCCCGCCAACACGGCGCTGAAGCCGTTCGGCCTGCCGCAGAACCTCAGTGTCGACCTGATCGGTCGCCGCCCCGACCTGACCGCCGCGCGGCTCCGCGCCCAGGCGGCCGGCAAGCGCATCGATGTGGCCAAGGCCGACTTCTATCCGAATATTAATCTGGCCGCCTATCTGGGACGCCAGGCCATCGGCATCGACCTGCTGACCCAGCCGGAGTCGGCCATCGGCAACCTGGGCCTGGCCCTGCGCCTGCCGATCTTCGAGGGCGGCCAGCTGAAGTCGGCCTACAAGGGCGCGCGGGCCGACTATGACGCCGCCGTCGGCGCCTACAACGAGACCCTGACCGGGGCCCTGCGCGACGTCGCCGACGCCGCCGCCACCAGCCGCTCGATCGCCGACCAACTTGCTAGTCGCAGAACGGCCCTGGCCGCCGGCGAGAACGCCTTTCGGCTGGCCCGCCTGCGCTACGAGAACGGGCTTTCGAACTACATCACCGTGTTGACCGCCGAGAACGACGTCCTGGCCCAGCGCCGGGCCGTGGCCGAGCTGGAAGCGCGGGCCTTCACCGCCGACATCGCCCTGGTCCGGGCGCTGGGCGGCGGCTTCACCACCAACTGATTCCAAAAGACACGCCGGAGCCTTCCATGGCCGATACCGCCACCACCCCGCCCGCCGCCGGCGGTCACCCCGCCAACCCAAAGAAGAGTCAGACCCGCAACCGGCTGCTGACCCTGCTGGGCGCAGCCGTCTTCCTGGGCGGCTTCGTGTTCTTCTTCTACTGGCTGCTGGTCAGCTCGCATCACGTGAAGACCGACAACGCCTATGTCGGGGCCAGCACCGCCCAGGTCACGCCTCTGGTCAGCGGCGCGGTGATCGCCTCCCCGGTCGGCGAGACCCAGTTCGTCCACAAGGGCGATGTGCTGGTGGTCATCGACCCCACCGATGCCCGACTGGCGCTGGCCAGCGCCCAGGCCGCGCTGGGCCAGGCCGAGCGGCGGGTCAACCAATACGCCGCCAACACCAGCGCCGCCGCCGCCACCACGGCCGCGCGGGGCGCCGACGTTTCCAGCGCCGCCGCCAGGCTGGCCAGCGCTCAGGCCGACGCGGACAAGGCTCGGTCCGAACTCGCCAATCGCCAGAGCCTGGCGGGCACCGGCGCCATCTCCGGCGAGGAACTGACCTCCGCCAAGTCTCGCATGGCTGACGCCCAGGCCTCAGTAGACGCGGCCCGCGCCGCAGTCGCCCAGGCCAAGGCGCAACAAGCCGCCGCCAGCGGTCAGCAGCAGTCGGCCGCCGCGCTGATCTCGGGGACGAGCCTCTCCGACAACCCCGAAGTCGCCGCCGCACGGGCCAAGGTCGAGCAGGCCAAGCTCGACCTTGAGCGCACCGTCATCCGCGCCCCAGTCGACGGCGTCGTCGCCAGGAACACCGTCGAGGTCGGCCAGCGTGTGCAGGTCGGGGTGGCGCTGATGAGCATCGTGCCCATCCAGACGGCCTATGTGGACGCCAACTACAAGGAAGTGCAGCTGCGCAATGTGAAGATCGGCCAGCCAGTCACCCTGACCAGCGACCTCTACGGCGGCAAGGTGAAGTTCCACGGCAAGGTGGTCGGCTTCTCGGGCGGCACCGGCTCGTCCTTCGCCATCATCCCGGCCCAGAACGCCACCGGCAACTGGATTAAGGTGGTCCAGCGCGTGCCCGTGCGCATCAGCCTGGACCCCAAGGAACTGGCCGACCATCCCTTGCGCGTCGGCCTCTCCATGAAGGCCGACATCAACATCTCGCGCTAGTCCGGTCATGAGCAGCACAGCCCAAGGCCAACCCAGCGTCCCAACCCTGACCGGCGCCGCCCTGATCCTGGCCAGCGTGCTGCTGTCACTGGGCAACTTCATGGTCGTGCTGGACATGACCATCGCCAACGTCTCGGTGCCGACCATCGCCGGCGGGCTGGCAGTGTCGCCCAACCAGGGCACCTGGGTCATCACCTCCTATTCGGTGGCAGAGGCCATCACCGTGCCGCTGACCGGCTGGCTCGCCGCCCGGTTCGGGGCGGTGAAGGTCTTCCTGTTCGGGCTGGTCGGTTTCGGGGTCTGTTCGGCCCTCTGCGGCCTGGCCCCCAACCTGAACATGCTGGTGCTGTTCCGCGTCATGCAGGGCCTCTGCGGCGGCCCGATCATGCCGATGTCAATGACCCTGATGATGAGTATCTTTCCACCGCAGCAGCGCGGCCAGGCCATGGGCCTGTGGAGCATGACCACGGTCGTGGCCCCCATCCTGGGGCCGATCCTGGGCGGCGCCATATGCGACAACGTCGGCTGGCAGTGGATCTTCTACATCAATGTGCCGGTGGCCGCCTTCTGCGCCTTCTTCGCCTCCCGGGCCCTGGCCGGCCACGAGACCCCGACCCAGAAGAAGCCCATCGACTATGTCGGGCTGCTGCTGCTGATCGTCTTCATCGCCGCCATGCAGATCATGCTCGATAAGGGCAAGGACCTGGAATGGTTCTCCTCGCCGGTCATAATCGGCCTGGCCATCGTCGCCGTGGTCGGCTTCATCGCCTTCCTGATCTGGGAGCTGACCGCCGCCGATCCCATCGTTGACCTGCGAGTGTTCCGCCACCGGGGCTTCACCAGCGCGGTGATTACCATCAGCCTGACCTTCGGGGCCTTCTTCTCCAGCATCGTGCTGATCCCGCTCTGGCTGCAGACCAACATGGGCTACACGGCCACCAAGGCCGGGCAGGTCACCGGCTGGGGCGGCGTGCTGGCGGTGGTCATGTCACCGATTGTCGCCCGGCTGGTCGGCAAGGTGGACCACCGCGCGCTGGTCAGTTTCGGGGTGCTGTGGCTGGCCTGCATCGCGGTGATCCGGTCCGAGTTCGCCAGCACCATCACCTTCTGGTCCATCGCCCTGACCTTTCTGGCCCAGGGCTTCGCCATGCCCTTCTTCTTCATCCCCACCAACCAGATCGCCCTGGCCTCGGTCGAGCCGCGCGAGACAGCCTCGGCGGCGGGTCTGAGCAACTTCCTGCGCACCACCTCGGCGGCGTTCGGCACCTCGCTGATCACAACGGCCTGGGACCACGACATCGGCCAGAGCAAGGCGGCCATGGCCGGTGAACTCAACGACCCGCAAGGCGCGATCGACAGACTGAAGGGTCTGGGCATGACAGGCGACCAGGCGGTCCGTCAGATCGACAACCTCGCCCAGGGCCAGGCAGTGATGCTGGCCACCGACCACCTGCTGTTGATCACCGCCGTGGTGTTCGTCATCGCCGCCATGGTGGTCTGGGTCGCGCCCAAGCCGCCGGCGGGCGGCATGCAGATGGGCGGGGGGCACTAGTCCCCGCGCGAAACCCTACTTCTTGGCCGGCTTCGGCGGCGGTGGCGGGCAGGTGTCGCCGATACGGTGGGCGTCCGTGCTGAAGGTGGCCGACAGCGGCACGCCGGCCAGCTTGCCCGACAGGTTGGCGGTGATCTGGAAGCGGTCAGGCGAATAGCTGCCGGTCGCCACGACATTGACCTGGCGGCCCTTCTTGTCGATGCAGGTGCCCTTGAAGCTCAGCTTGCCATTGCCCACCGAGCGGTAGGGATAGCTGCATTTGTAGTGGTGGTTGCTGGGCCCCTGGAGGAACTTGTCGACATCCTTGGGCGTCAGGCAGCGCTTCTCGGTCGTGGTCTGGGTGAAGACCAGTTGCGCCTTGTTGGTGCTTTCCCAATAGCCGGGGCGAATGGTCGCCGTGTCGGCGCCGATCGCGGAAGTGGCAATGCCGAGAGCGGCTAGGGCGGAAAGGGTCCAGAAGCGGTTCATGAGCGCCTTTTGGCTGGCTGGGGCTGAACTGTCCATGAATGACCAGCATGGCGGTTTTCCGGCCATTCCGGAACCGCGTTCGCCTGGGACCGTTGGCTGCGATCATGATGACACATCGCAACACCTTGATGCTCGGCGCCGCCCTTCTGGTTCTGAGCGCCTTCGGCGCGCACGCCGCCCTGCCCTCGGCCGCCGGTTTTGGCCCTCAGCCGCAGCTTCCCCAGCCGCACAGGCAGCTTATTCCCAAGGTGAAGATCGCCCCGGCGACTGGCTGGCCGGCCGGCGTGACGCCGACCGCCGCGCCGGGCTTCGCCGTCCGCCCCTTCGCCACGGGCCTCACCCACCCGCGCTGGCTCTATCGCCTGCCCAACGGCGATATCCTGGTCGCCGAGACCAACGGCCCCGGCCTGCCACCCCGCAATCTCAAGGAATGGGTGATGGGCATCGTGATGAAGAAGGCGGGCGCCGGTGTGCCGAGCCCCGAACGCATCACCCTGTTGCGCGACGCTGACGGTGACGGCGTCGCCGAGATCAAGACCGTCTTCCTGAGCGGGCTGAAGTCGCCGTTCGGTATGGTATTGGTCGGAAACACCCTGTTCGTGGCCGACACCGATGCGGTGCTGGCCTTCGACTACCAGAGCGGCGCCACCAGCTTGAGCGGGCCGGGACGCAAGGTCGCCGACCTGCCCGCCTTCCCGATCGACCACCACTGGACCAAGAACATCGTCGCCAATCGCGAGGGGACCAAGCTCTACGTCTCGGTCGGCAGCAACTCGAACGTCGGCGAGAACGGCCTGGACAAGGAAGTCGAGCGGGCCGCCATCCTGGAGATGAACCTGGACGGCAGCGCGCGGCGGATCTTCGCCTCGGGCCTGCGCAATCCCGTCGGCCTAGCCTGGCAACCGCAGTCCGGCCAGCTCTGGACCGCGGTCAACGAGCGCGACGAGATCGGCGACGATCTGGTCCCCGACTACATGACCTCTGTAAAGGACGGCGGCTTCTATGGCTGGCCGTTCAGCTGGTACGGCCAGCACGTCGACACCCGCATCAAGACCAAGGACCGCCGCCCCGACCTCGTCGCCCGCGCCACCGTCCCTGACTATGCGCTGGGCGCCCACACCGCCTCGCTGGGCCTGACCTTCGACGACGCCGGGCTGTTCCCGGCTCGCTATCAGGGCGGGGCGTTCGTCGGCCAGCACGGCTCGTGGAACCGCGGCGTCTTCAACGGATACCAGGTGATCTTCGTCCCCTTCGCGGGCGGCATGCCTAGCGGCCCGGCCGAGCCGGTGCTGACCGGGTTCCTGGATGATAAGGGGCAGGCCCGCGGCCGGCCCGTCGGCGTGATCCTCGACAGGGCCGGCGCGCTGCTGGTCGCTGATGACGTGGGCGACACCGTCTGGCGGGTGACACCCGCCTAGTCCGGGTTCGGGTCTGACAGTGAAGCGCGATTACTTCTCCTCACCCGTAGGGGGAGGTGGCCCGGAGGGCCGGAGGGGGGAGTGCTCGCGGCACACCGCCTCGCGACTGACGGCAGAGAAGATGGGGGCGTGCTTGTTCTTGTGTACGGGTCTCGCTCCCCCCTCCGTCGCTCCGCGACACCTCCCCCTACGGGTGAGGAGAGAGCTGAGCCACGGGTCTTCAAGCGGTTGTCTACACCTGGCCTTGGGCGGGGTGACTCCTTCCGCGTGACTCCAAGATTTGGGCAAGCTACCCATGCGGGTCGCCAAAAGAGACCCGTTCCATGCGCCGCTCTCCAGCCTACGCCCTCCTCCTGACCGGCGCCGCCGTCCTGGCGCTCAGCGCCTGCGGCAAGGCCAGCAACACGCCCGCTTCCGCCGGCTATGGTCCAAACCCCAACCTGCCCGCCCCGCAGACCTCGGCCCTGCCGCTGGTCAAGACGGCCAAGGCGGTCGGCTGGCCGGCCGGAGTCGCGCCGACCCCGGCGCCCGGCCTGGCGGTGGCCCGCTTCGCCGAGGGGCTGGACCATCCGCGCTGGCTGTATCGCCTGCCCAACGGCGACGTGCTGGTCGCCGAGACCAACGGCCCGGCCAACAAGCCCAAGGGCTTCAAGGGCTGGGCGGCCAAGATCGTCATGGGCGGGGCCGGCGCGGGCCAGGCCAGCCCTGACCGGATCGTGCTGCTGCGCGATACAAACGGCGACGGCGTGGCTGAGACC
Organism: Caulobacterales bacterium; assembly: GCA_038236615.1. GTDB lineage: Bacteria > Pseudomonadota > Alphaproteobacteria > Caulobacterales > Caulobacteraceae > Caulobacter. Next base: position 31,928 of record JBBRZO010000008.1, on the reverse strand, counting down.
CGCACCGTCTTCCTGACCGGCCTGCATTCACCGTTCGGCATGGCGCTGATCGGCGGCGAGCTGTTCGTCGCCAACACCGACGCGGTGCTGAAATTCCCTTATGTCGACGGCCAGACCGAGATCACCGCCAAGGGAACCAAGATCCTCGACCTGCCGGCGGGCCCCACCAACATGCACTGGGCCCGCAACCTGCTGGCCGCCCCGGACGGCTCCAAGCTCTATGTCTCGGTCGGCAGCAACTCGAACATCGGCGAGAACGGCATGGATACCGAGATCCGCCGCGCCTCGATCCTGCAGGTCAATCCGGACGGCACGGACCCCAAGGTCTTCGCCTCGGGCCTGCGCAATCCCAACGGCCTGGCCTGGAACCCGGTCACCGGCGAGCTGTGGGCGGCGGTCAACGAGCGAGATGAGCTGGGCAATGACCTGGTCCCCGACTACATGACCTCGGTCAAGGAAGGCGGCTTCTACGGCTGGCCCTACAGCTATTACGGCCAGCATATCGATGCCCGGGTAAAGACCCAGCGCCCCGACCTGGTCGCCCGCGCCATCGTCCCCGACTACGCCCTGGGCCCGCACACGGCCTCGCTCGGCCTGCTGTTCTACACCGGCGTCCTGCTGCCGGAGCAGTATCGCGGCGGCGCCTTCGTCGGTCAGCACGGCTCCTGGAACCGCAACCCGCCCAGCGGCTACAAGGTCGTCTTCATCCCCTTCGCCGCCGGCAAGCCCTCGGGCCCGGCGCGGGACATCCTCACCGGCTTCCTCGATGACAAGGGCAAGGCGCGGGGTCGGCCTGTCGGCGTGATCGAAGATCAGCGTGGCGCAGTCTTGGTGGCCGATGACGTGGGAGGAGTGATCTGGCGAGTTACACCGAAGGCCTGACCTAGACCGGCGGATCGGCGGCGGCTTTTCGACGTCGAGGTCGAGCCTCTGGCGCCTGCTGAGCCACCTTCTCCACATGGGCGGCGTAGGCCTCGACATTGATGGCGGCGTAGTAGCGGATCGAGTGCATCATCGAGAAAACGCACAGGCCGCAGAGCACCAGATTGGTCAGGGCGATCGGCCACTGCAGCGCGACCCCGGCAAACTGCTCGATCATCGCCATGACGAACGGCACGAGCGAGAGCGTCACCAGGATCAGCACCTGCCGAAGGCGTCGGCGGCTGCGGCTCTGGATGCGTTCATAGAGCGGCTGAAGCGCGGGCTCGACATGCTCGGCGACGCTGGAGCCGAAGCTGCGCTGGAACAGCACCCCGACGATCACCACCAGCAGATTCGAATACCGCCAGCCGTCGTGCCCGCCGGTGAGCGGACCCAACAAGGCGAAGGCCACCATCGACAGGAGGCCGGCCAGACCAACCATGGGCACGGCATGCAGGATCGGCCGCGCCTCGATGAGCGCCCGGCGGATCAGCCCGTCCAGGGCCATGAGCGAGGCGGTGACACCGAACAGCCAACCGGCAAGCCGCTCAGGCAGGGCCTCCTGGGTGCGGAGAATTTCGGTGAAGGTCACCGCCGCCGTGGCGAACACGCCGCCCATGATCAGGCCGGCGACCTGGCTGATGCCGGTCAGGCTGAAATCCCGCATGCGGGACAGCAGCACCTCGCTGGTCATCAAGCTCGGTTCTTCGTTCATCGCCCGCCCTCGGTGAGCCGGATGGAATCACCGGCAGCCAGGGAAACGATACGCCGTTTCCGCCCAGGGTCATGGACGTCGAGGCCAGGCGAAAAACGGCCGAGGGCTAGGAGCCCGGTAGCGGGGCCGGAGCACAGATTCCTGGCTTGCCTTCCATTCGAACGATGTCGTCGCCCCCAAAAAGGCCGCCCGCGATATAGGAAACGCGGACCCAGGAGTCTGAATGGACGATGCCTCCTCCAGCCTCGGTTGAATGGTAGGCGAACGTCACTGAGTCCCCGCAATACGAAAATTCCCGGTCCCCAACCTTCCAGCGCTCGGCGCCTCTTCCGCCCCTCCGACAGGTGACCTCGCCTGGATCAAAGTAGCTCAGACAACCTTCCAGCGTCGGATACCGACCCGTCGCGAGGGTGTGGCGCGCGTTCATGGCGGCATGAATATTGCTGTAGCTTGCCCAGGCCGTGATCAGGATCCAGAGCAGCGAAAACCAAGCGGCCCGCCTCCCATTCCGCAACATGCCTTTGCTGTAGTCGCTCCCATCCCGCTTTTCGTGTTTCAGTATGCCAATGCCGAACACGGCCATGAACAGTCCGACACACCAGAACAGGCCAATAAGCCAGTAGGCGGGCCGGATCAGATCGGGCGAATGGGTGATATCGAAGACCTGCACGACGCTTGTATAGCCGTGGGGGCGACGGCCCGCGCAAACGAAAAACGGCGGAGGTTGTCCTCCGCCGCTTCCGTGTCTTGCAGTGACCTTGAGGGCCTAGAGGCGCTCGACGATGGTCACGTTGGCCAGGCCGCCGCCTTCGCACATGGTCTGCAGGCCGTACTTCTTGCCGCGTTGGCCGAGCGCATTGACCAGGGTGGTCATCAGCTTCGTGCCCGAGCCGCCCAGCGGGTGGCCCAGCGCGATGGCGCCGCCGTTGACGTTCAGGCGGTCCGGGTCGGCGCCCGTGACCTGCAGCCAGCCCACCGGCACCGAGGCGAAGGCCTCGTTGACTTCGAACAGGTCGATGTCGTCGATGGTCATGCCGGCCTTTTTCAGGGCCAGCTGGGTGGCGGGGATCGGGGCTTCCAGCATGATCACCGGGTCATGGCCGATGACGGTCATGTGGACGATGCGGGCCAGCGGCTTCACGCCCAGGGCTTTGAGGCCCTTCTCGTTGACCACCATGACGCCCGAGGCGCCGTCGCAGATCTGGCTGGAGGTCGCCGCGGTGATCGCGCCGCCTTCCTGCAGCAGCTTGACGGCCTTCATGGCGTCCAGGCTGGCTTCGTAGCGGATGCCTTCGTCGGTGGTGTGCATCTCCTTGGAGCCGTCGGCCGTGGTGATCTCCAGCGGGACGATCTCGTCCTTGAAGGCGCCCGACTGAGTCGCGGCGATGGCCTTGCGGTGGCTGTTGTAGCCGTACTCGTCCAGCTGGTCCTTGGAGAGGCCATACTTGGCGGCCAGCATTTCGGCGCCGGCGAACTGGCTGAACTGGATGTTAGGGTAACGGGCCTGGATGTTGGGGCTCATGTAGTTGCCCATGCCGGCCTTCATGGCCAGGAACGCCGGGGCGCCCATGGGCACGCGGGTCATGCTCTCGACGCCGGCGGCGATGACCACGTCCATCGCGCCCGACATCACCGCCTGGGCGGCGAAGTGCAGGGCCTGCTGCGAGGAGCCGCACTGGCGGTCGACGCTGGTGCCCGGGACGCTCTCGGGCAGCTTGGAGGCGAGAATGGCGTTGCGGGCGATGTTGATCGCCTGTTCGCCGGCCTGGCTCACGCAGCCCATGATGACGTCTTCGACGATGGCCGGATCGGCGCCCGTGCGCTCGATCAGGGCGTCCAGCACGGCGGCGGACAGATCGGCCGGGTGCCACCCGGCAAGACGGCCGCCCTTGCGGCCCCCGGCGGTGCGCGCCGTCGCTACGATATAGGCTTCACCCATGACCGTTCTCCCGAATGGTTTCTGTTTACGTCAACGTCAAGTAATGCGGCGGTTTCACTCTGCCAAGTGTGACCCAGCGTCATTCAATCCCGACCCTAGTCGGTGTGCACCTTGCGGTAGCCGCCGCGCAGGTAAACCAGGGGCTCATGGTCGGGATCATAGCCGACCTTGAGCACCCGCCCCACGAAGACGCGATGATCGCCGGCGTCGAAGGCGTGGTGGGTCTGGCAGTCGAAATTGGCCATGCAGCCGGGGATGATCGGGGCCCCGGTCTTCCAAATTTCCGGGGTCAGGCCTTCGAAACGATCGGCGTTCTTGGCGGTGAACTGCCGCGACAGGACCTGCTGGTCGACATGCAGCACGTTGATGGCAAAGAAGCCCGAGGCCTCCAGGGCCGGCAGGCAGGAGGCGTCATGGCCGATGCACATCAGCGCCAGCGGCGGATTCAGCGAGACCGAGGCGAAGCTGTTGGCGGTGAACCCTACCCGCTCGCCGTCCGCCGTGAGGGTGGTGACCACAGTGACGCCGGTGGTGAAACAGCCGAAGGCGTTACGCAAGGCGCGGGCGTCGGCCTTCGGGTCGTTGCCATCCAGGTCGAAGATGTGGGCGCCGCTCATTCACCCCTTCTGGGGAATAGGCGGCGATTGGGCAAGCGGGGTAGATCAGCTTTCCAAGTTCCTCGCCCGGTGGGCGAGGTGGCCGCGAAGCGGACGGAGTGGGCCGTGGTCCACACGGAGCTTCAGAACGAAGTGTCGCCGACGTGGGTCATTCCTCCCCTATGTGCGGTTGGAAGAGCCCACTCCACCACTTCGTGGTCCCCCTCGCCCAACGGGCGAGGAACTAGGCTGCGACGGCGTCTTTGATGACGCCCGGAATACCCTCGGCCAGATTGAAACTGGGCGGCAGGACGCGGGGATTGGGCTTGATCAGGCCGGCGGCCTTGGCGGCTCGGGCGAGCGCCAGCTTGGCGAGGTTGGCCGGACCGGCGCCGGGCTTCAGCGCGGGGGTCCAGCCCAGCTTCCGGCGCAGGACGCCGTTGCCGTAGATGACGTTGGCGCGCACCAGCGCCGGGGCGGTCATGAACTCGATCGACAGCGACACATTGAGCATCGGCCCGTTCTCGATGCGGTGCGGGGCGTTCTGTTTCCAGGTCACCATCGAGCCGGGGGTCAGGTCATAGACCGCCGCGCCGGCGTCCCAGGCGGGGCTGAAATCGAACTGCTCGGCGGTCTCCCGCAGCACGATCTTCTCGAGCGCTTCCTGACCGACATAGGGCTCGGTCGGCGGATAGACCCAGACCCGTTTGTGGCCGCGGATCTGCCAGAGCGACACCAGCGGCACGTCCAGGTGATAGAAGACCTGGGCGTTGGCCGACGAGATCAGCACGCCGAGGTCACGCTTGAAGGTCCTGAGGCCCGGGACATGGGCCTCCTTGTCGGCGAAGATCTCGCCGGCCAGGGCGTTGTACTCGGGCAGGAAGTCATTGCAGGCCCGCAGGTTCAGCCAGATGCGCCCAGCCTTGGCCGCCGCCAGCAGCTGAGCGCCCGACAGGTCGCCGGCCAGGCCGCGCCGCCAACTGCGCCAAGCGACCGGGTCCTCGCCCATGGTGAAGACGCCCAGGTGCTCGCGCGGATAGCGGTCGAGCAGATCGGCCAGGCCGGCGTCATCGAACATCGGCCGCTCGTGCAGGCGATGGCTGAAGGCCAGGTTGCCTTGGGTGAAGTCGCGCGCCTTGTCGGCTGACCAGTCGGTGATCACGCTCATATCGTCCGTCCGTAGAAGTCGATCTTGAAGGGACCCCACCACAGGGTCTTGCCCAGGCCCCGCGCCGCCCGGTCCAGCGCCCAGGCGCGGTCCGGGGCCCGGATGAGCCACTTGGCGGCGGCGACCAGGCCGAACAGGCCGGCCTGAGCCAGGCCGATGGCCATCCAGCGGGCGACGCCCAGCCGGTCGGACCGCACGGCGCAGGCCGAGGATGGGCCCTGACCGTAGGCGAAGGCGCGGCGGATCGTGTAGCCGAGTGACAGGCGGTCGGGCACAGGATCTTCCCAGACCCAGGCCTGGGGCGCCCAGGCGAACCGCGCCCCGGCGACCTTCATCTGGCCGAACAGCATGTCGTCTTCGCCGCCGATAAAGTTGCGAAGGGCAGAGAAAGGCTTGATCGGATCGGGCAGCGCCGCGCGGCGCAGCAGGCTGTCGCCACAGCCGAAATAGTCATCCATCAGCCCGGCTTCCGCGGGGCCTGGCCGCGAAAAGAAGGCTTCCAGATAGGGCCGGTGCAGGCGAACCGTGTCCGGCGCCCGGGCGCGGACGGGTCCGAACACGACATCGGCCTGGAACTGCGCCTGAACGTCTAGCAGGGCGGCCAGCCAGTGCGGCGGCGCTTCCTCGTCATCGTCCAGGAAGGCTATGAAGTCGCCCCTCGCGACCGCCATGGCAGCGTTGCGGGCGTTGGCGACCCCGGCGGCGGGTTCATGGACGTAGATGACCGGGAAAGGCGCCTTCAGCGCCTCGACGGCCGCCTTGGCCGAAGGTTTGGCGTCGTTGTCTACCACCACCAGCTCGAGATCGGCGGCATCCACACCGGTCTGCGCCACGGCTGAGGCCATGGCCGTCGCCAGGCCCAAAGGCCGGCGCTGGGTGGGGATGATGATGCTGATCTTTGGCATGGCTATCCCAGTTCGCTCTCCACCACGGTGCGGCGGCGGCCTTGCGCGGCGACCGCTTCGACAAAGCCACGCACGCGGCCGGCGGTGGTCAGTTCGGTAGTGGCGATGACGTCCAGACGGCGGCGCAGCTTGCCGACCGGCCCGGCCCGGCGGGCTCCCGCGAAAGTCCAGGCGTTCTCGACGTTGCCGGCCATCCGGCCGGCCGGGCTGGCGGCGGTGGCCAGGCCTTCGCCTACCTCGGCCGACGGCATAGCGTAGTGGCGCTTGTAGTGGTCGTGGCTGGGACCGAGATCATAGGTCGTCAGGCCCATCTCCGGCATGGCGGCGATGGCCCGGGCCAGGACGGTGATGCCCGGCGACCAGGCGGCGAACTGCGGATCGGTGGCGGCGATCCAGGGGTGATAAACCGCCCCCTGCCGCACCCCGAAATGTCCGCCCACCGGCTGGGCGCCCGCATAGAGCATGACCAGCAGGCCTTGGGTCTCGCCCCGGCGCCGCTCGAAGAGATTGCGCAGTAGCGCCCGCGTCCAGGTCGGGCGCAGGAAGTCGGCGAGGCCCGTGCGGGTCAGCTGGGCGCGCTTCCAGTGCAACAGGGTCTCGAAGGCTTCGTCCGAATGGTCGGTCGTCACCAGCCGCAGCGCCCCGACCTCACGGTCCAGCTTAGCGTCGAGCCGGCGGTAGTTCTTGAACCGCTTGGGACTGGCGGCCCGCAGACCCTCCAGATAGTCGGGGGCGGGCTGGTCGAGCTGGACCACGAAGCTGGGCGAGCGCTCGGCCACCGCTTCGCTGAACACGTCGAACGGATCGACCAGGCCGGTGAACCGGAAGGCCGATATCCCCGCCATGGCCAGGGCCTCGGGGCCCTTGAGCCCCGCGTCGGCGGCGCTGACCAGGGCGTGATAGTCCGAGAAGGGCGAACCGATCGGCCGCGCCAGGCCGCCAGGGCGGCGGTGATGGGGCAGGAAGCCGACCGGCTGGTGATCCCGCTTCCAGACCGTCACCCGGGCGTCGTCGCGCACGCGCCCGACTTCCAGGGCGAAATCCGGCCCCAGCAGCGGGCTGGCAAACGCCGGATGGGCGGCGGCCAGATCCCGCCAGGCGGCGAGGTCGGCGCCCTTCAGGTCGCTGGGGTGCAGGGTCTTGGCGGTCAGCATCTCATCCGTCCTTACGCTGTCCCGGTTAGGGATTCGTGCAGAGGACGGCAGCAAGCCGGGCGCCAATGGTTAACGTGGTTGACGAGACCTTAACGCCCCCCCCCCCCTCAAGGGACGATTTGGGCGGCGATCTTCTCCAGCCAGGCGGCGTCGGTCTCCTCGAAGGCGGCCAGGCGGTCGGAATCGACATCCAGCACGGCGATCAGGGCTCCCTGCCGGTCGAACACTGGGACCACAACCTCGCTCTGCGAACGGCCGTCGCAGGCGATGTGTCCCGGAAAGGCGTGCACATCCAGGACAAGCTGGGTCTTGCCCGTGGCCGCCGCCGCCCCGCAGACCCCGCGCCCGAAGGCAATACGCAGGCAGCCGAGGGTGCCTTGATACGGGCCGACGACCAGTTCCTGGTCCTTGTCCGGATCGACGACATAGAAGCCGGTCCAGAAATAGTCCTCGAAACTGGCGGCCAGCATCGAGGCCACCGTCGCCATGCGGGCGGTCAGGTTCGGCTCACCGTCAAGGACCGAGGCGATCTCCTCGGTCAGTTCGGCATAGCGGACAGCGCGGTCGGCGCTGAGAGTCTTGTCATTGAAGGCTTCGGCCATGGCTGGGCATATAGGCGGGATTGACGCTCGCGGGGAGAGGTCCATCGTCGAGGAATGCGCTTCACGTTGGCCCTCGCCCTGCTGATCCTGCCCGCCACGGCCCAGGCCGCGATCCGGCCGACCCAGGCCGAGATCGTCGTCGAGGACGCCCGCGATCCCGGCCAGGCCACGCTGGACCTCGACCTGATGGACGGTCGGAGGATCGCCTTCCATCTGGCCTGCCGAGGCGATGGGCGGACGGTCGGCTGCACACTGACTCGCAAAGGCAAGACCGTCGCCACGACCCGCCTCGACCCGAACGCCGCCCTCTCACCCGCAGGATCGCGCCAGATTGTCTGCCAGACGACCGGTGTATTGCTGACCCTGTCGGCGAGCGACCTGATCCAGACCCTGCCCGCGCCCATCGCCGACAGCTATCATTTCCGGGCTTCTGCAACGCCGGCCAGCGGCGGGAAAGCGCCGGCCTGTCCGACGTAAGCGGTCAGTCGTGCAAGTAGATGCTGGTCACGAACTGAGGCTTGAGGACCGGCCCGCATTTTGGCCCGCTGGAACAGCGGCTCGGCGCCGCCTGGACGCTGAAGGCGATCGTGGCCTGACTGCTGACGTTCAGGCTAAACGTCCGGCCCTCGATCTGGGATGATGTCTGCGAAGCCTGGCGAAACCGCTTGGCCACCTTGGCGTAGGGGTCGCCCACACAGGCGAGTTTGGCGATGCAGTCACCTGGCCGACTGACAGTGATGCTGTCGATAACGCCGCCCTTCACCTCCAGCAGCGCTTCAGACCGACCCCGGCAGGCCCTGTAACGTTGATAGACCCGGGGCTCGCCTTCGGTGACAACCTTAAGGGTGGTTACTTTCACCGCATTGGCCGGGACCGGCTGGCCCAGGCTGAATTCGCAATAGGTGTCGAACAGGAGGTGGCGCTTGGAGGCCGCCTGGACCGGCGCGCCGACCGCCATCACCAGAAGCAGGGCGGCAAGGCCGGCCAGTCTGGTTCGTATTGCAGTCATGGCGGCCCCCCAGTTTCGACCGAGCAACCTAGGCCGCGTCGGCATCTCAAGCCACCGCCGCTGTATCCTCCGGCCCGTCCCCATTGGCCGCCTGAGGCGGTGGGCCCCGCAGCGCCGCCACGAACCGGTCGCGCCAGGCGTTGACGTCGTCGCGCTTCACGCCCTCCAGCAGCCGCTCCCAGCGCATCCGCCGCTTGGTCAGCGGCATGGCCAGGGCCCGCTTGATGGCGTCGCTCATGTCCTCGCGGCTGAACGGATTGACCAGGATGGCGTCGGTCATCTGGTCGGCGGCGCCGGCGAAGCGGGAGAGGATGAGGACGCCGGGGTCCTCGGGATCCTGGGCCGCCACGAATTCCTTGGCGACCAGGTTCATGCCGTCGCGCAAGGGGGTGACCAGGGCCACGGCGGCGGCGCGGTAGATGCCGGCCAGCTGGTCGCGCCGGTAGCCGCGGTTCACATAGCGGATCGGCACCCAGTCGACGGTGGCGAACTCGCCGTTTATGCGGCCGGCGACGCCATCCAGGCGGTGGCGGATCTCCTGATAGGCCTCGACCTCGTCGCGGCTGGGGGTGGCGATCTGCAGCAGGAAGACATCCTCCTGCATGGTGGGATGGTCGATCAGGAACTGCTCGTAGGCCAGGAAGCGCTCCTCCAGCCCCTTGCTGTAGTCCAGCCGATCGACCCCGAGCACCATCCTCCGGCCGGCCAGGCTGGCTTGCATGCGGTCGAACTGTTGGATCGCCTCCTCGGACCTGGCCGCCTCAATGAAGCCCTGGGCGTCGATGCCGATTGGGAAGGAGTCCACCTGAACGGTGCGTCCAAAGGCGTTCAGTCGGCCAGGGCCGGGCACGGATCCCTGGACATCATGAAGCACGTAATCCTCGAAGGCCTCGCGGTTGCCCTCGGTCTGGAAGCCGATGACGTCGTAGTCGAACAGCGTCTCGACCAGCGCCTGGTGCTTGGGCAGGGTCAGCAGCAGGCTGCGGGCCGGCCAGGGGATGTGCAGGAAGAAGCCGATGCGGTTCTTCACGCCCAGCCGGCGCAGTTCGCGGGCCATGGGGATCAGGTGGTAGTCGTGGACCCAGATCAGGTCGTCCGGCTCGATCAGCGGAACCAGGGTCTCGGCGAAGCGGCGGTTGACCCGCGCATAGCCTTCGTCGAACGAGCGCTCGTAGCTGGTCAGGTCGGTGCGGTAGTGAAACAGCGGCCACAGCGTCTTGTTGGCGTAGCCGTTGTAGTATTCCAGCCGGTCCTGCTCCTCCAGATCGACCAGGGCGATGGTCACCCCGCCGACCTTCTGCATGCGGATCTGGCCGGTGAAGGTCTCGGTGGTTTCGCCGCTCCAGCCGAACCAGACGCCGCTGTATTCGCGCAGCGCCGCAGCCAGGGCCATGGCCAGGCCGCCGGTGGAGCCCAATCCCGGATCAGCGGGCGGGTTGACCCGGTTTGAGACCACGATCAACCGGCTCATCGGACCGAACTCCAGGGTCGGCTGAGCAGGACGGCGCAGTTGATCAGCCCGACCAGGCTGTAGGTCTGCGGATAGTTACCCCAGAGCTCTCCACCCTCGAAGGCGATGTCTTCCGAAAGCAGGCCGGCGCGGGTCCGGCGGCTGAGCATCTCGACGAACAGTTCGCGGGCCTCTTCGTCCCGGCCGACCAACTTGAGGGCCTCGATGAACCAAAAGGTGCAGAAGTTGAACGCCGTCTCGGGCTTGCCGAAGTCGTCGGGGTCGGAATAGCGCATGAAATACGACCCGCGCCGCAGGTCGGCCTCCAGTCCCTTCAGAGTGGCCAGGTGGCGGGGGTCGTCCGGCCGGATGAAGCGCAGGTCGATCAACTGCAGCAGGCTGGCGTCTGTCTCATCGCCGCCGAAGCTGGCGGCGAAGCGGCCGGCGGTCTCGTTCCAGGCGTCTTTCTCGACGCGTTCGCGAATGAGCCTGGCGCGGTCGTTCCAGAGTTCGGCCCGCTCGGGCAGGTTCAAGGTCAGGGCGGCATTGCCCAGCCGGTCGCAGGCGGCCCAGCACATAACGGCCGAATAGGTGTGGATGCTGGCGCGGGTGCGGAATTCCCACAGGCCGGCGTCCGGCTGGTCGTGCAGGGCGAAGGCCTGTTCGCCGACCTCCTCCAGCGCTTCGAAATCGGCCAGCGAGCCGCGTCGCAGCAGCCGCTCATCGAAGAAGGCGTGGATGCTGGAGAGCACGATCTGGCCGTAGACGTCGTACTGGTCGTGCTCGGCCGCCTGGTTGCCGACCCGGACCGGCCCATTGCCGCGATACCCGGCCAGATCCGGCGCCGTGCGCTCGGTCAGGTCGGACTCATAGCCGACGCCATAGACCGGCTGTATGTGCCCACCCGCCGCCTGGGCGGTGATGTTGCGAAGATAGCCCAGATAGTTCTCGAGAATATCCATCGCGCCCAGCCGGGTCAGGGCCTGGATCACGTAGTAGCCGTCCCGCAGCCAGCAGTAGCGGTAGTCCCAGTTGCGGCCCGACCCCGCCGATTCCGGCAGTGAGGTTGTCATGGCGGCAATGATGGCCCCGGTCTCTTCGTAGACGCAGAGTTTCAGCCCGATGGCGGCGCGGATCACCGCCGACTGCCAGTCCAGGGGCAGGGCCAGGGTGCGCACCCATTCGCGCCAGTGAGCCTCGGTGCGGCTGAGCATATGGCGCACGCCTGCCTCGATCTCGCCCCCGAACGGCTCGTCCGGGCCCAGAAAAAAGGCCAGGTCCTGCTCCAGCCGGAAGGTCCGCTCGTCAGTGACGTGGCTGACCGGGCAGTTGGTCGACAGGCGCAGGGTGATGTCCGATCCGTCATAGCGAATGTGGTTGGAACCAGCGGTCGCGGGGGCCGGGGCCTTGCCGTAGCCCATGCTGGGCCGCAGCCGTACGGTGATGCGGGGCGAGCCCTTCAGCGGGCGGACCATGCGCACGAAGGCGGTGGGGCGATAGATGCGGTCCAGCTGTCGATAGCGCGGGCAGAAGTCGAGGATCTCCACTGCCCCGCCATGGGAGTCGGTCAACTCGGTGCGCAGGATGGCGGTGTTGGGCAGGTAGGCCTGGGTGCAGGACACGCCGTCAGTCAGCACGATAGTCCAGCAGCCCCGGGCCTCGCTGGCGTCGGCCGGGGCGTCGTTGAGCAGGGCGCTGAACAACGGATCGCTGTCGGGACGTGGCGCACATCCCCAGACGAATGCGCCCTGAGCATCGATCAGGGCGCTGACCGTACAGTTACCGATTGGCGAGAGGTCCAGAGTCTGAGGTGACACAATGCCGGTCATGCGCGAACGATCTCCTGCAGCCAGGTCAGCACGGCGGCGACATCTTCGAGGCGGCGGCTGGCGGCGGTGTCGCGCTTAGGTCCGACCAACACCCCCTGGCCGCCCATGCGCTCGACAAAAATGAAAGCGTCTTCGTCGGTCAGGTCGTCGCCGACGAAAACCGGCCGGCCGCCCACGAACGGCGGCTCGGCCAGAAAGGCGGCGACGGCGTCGCCCTTGTCGGCGCCCGGGGTGCGCAGCTCGATCACCGCGGCGCCGCGCTGGGCCACCAGGCCGGTCTTGGCGGCCAGTCGTTCGGCAAGGGCGATGGCTTGGCGCTCCAGCTGGGGCGCGCCGCGATAGTGCAGAGCGATACTGGCGGTCTTGTCCTCGATCAGCAGACCAGGGAGGGCGGCGGCAAAGGCCTTGAATGCGGCTCGGGTCTCACCCAGGCCTGGGTGGAGAGCGGCGAGGATGAACCTCCCATCACTGGTTCGCCGCGTCAGACCATGAACCCCGGCCACCGCCTGGATTTTGCCGCTCAGGATGCGATCGACATCCTCAATGGTCCGACCGCTGACCACGGCCACGCGGCCTTGCATGCGGCTGGAAAGGGCGGCCAACAGCGCATTGCGAGTGGGGTCGGCGACGACGTCCTGCGGTCGGGGCGCGAGCGGCGCCAGTGTCCCGTCCAGATCGAGGAACAGACTGTCATGGTCCGGGTCCAGACTGGGCCGGCGAATCATCGTTTGCGTCAGGATCTTAGTCATGGCTGGACCCCGCCCTGCTCGTGACAAAGCACGAGCGGCCGTTCGCCGTTCGGAAATGGGATCGCCACCCAGGCATGCCCTGTTGCAACGCCCCAGCCTCCGATTGGTTCGTGTCTAACCAACTCGCCCGAGGCGGGAATGCAATCTAATCGACCAATGGATTCTCAACTCGCGCGATGGTTATCCCATTGACACTTCAAGCAAAATCGCTGGAACGGACATAGCGAATTCATATATTCGCTGTTACCGTGATCGCTCAAATTGATGGGCTGCTGTGGGGGTTGAGACCATGAAACGTCGTGCATTTCTGGCCGGAGCCGCGGCCGCCGCAACGATCGCGCCCATTGCCAGCCAGGCCCAGGCGGCCACTGTCCAGGGCCAGACGGTCACGATGAAGGGCTACCTCCGCAAGGTGACCAACTACTACCTGGTCCTTTCGCCGACCGCCCAAAAGACCGACCCTAAATCGACCCGGTACGCAGACTGGCCCATCGATTGCGTCCGGGTCTACCCCAAGGACGTCGCCAAGATGCCCGGTGCGGTCGGCATCGTGTCGATCACCGGCAAGCTCTGGAAGGGCAACCAGGCGGACGCCGCCACCAAGACGGTCGCCACTGTGGTGATGACCGACGCGGTGATGAGCTAGACCCCACTTCCGAGCCAAACGACCAGGGCGTCGCTTTCGTCTTCAATCCGGCATGCGCGTGTAGCCCGGCGGAGGGGATTCCCCTTTGGGGCCGGTCCAATAGCCTTTGCTGCCCGGCGGCAACGGCGGCAGGACCTTGCGTTTCTTGACTCCCGGCGGTGCGAACCCCGCCGAAACCGGGGCGGACGGCGCGGAAGCCGTCGTGGCCGGCAAATCCGAGGACGTCGTCGCCATGGGCGCTGGCGAGCCGCTCGCCATCGACGGGCTCAGCGCTCCGTTGCGGCCAGCGAACAGGGCGGTGGTGAGATGGCGGCGGCCCTTGGAAAGTCTGGCCTGGCGCCGGCTTAGCGCGACGACCGTCCAGCCATCGATCTTCTCCCCCCTTCGGGCCCGATAGGTCTGGCCCTTGGACGAGAAATAGCCGACCGGCGCCGCGTCAGTTCCCGCCATCCCCACCAGTAGCGGCGTCAGGTCGATCGGCGGCGGCGCGGGGGCGGCGGGCGCGGCGGCGGCAGGATCGGCCACGGAGGAGACAGGCGGACCGGCGCCGGGCAGCGCGAAAACGATCATGCGCGCGGCGGCCGATGCCTCCAGCGTCGGGGCGGCGGTGTTAAGCAGGCGCGGGCGCTGGCCCTCGGGCAGCAAGCCGTCGGCCACAGTGTCGCGCTGCAAGGGCGGCCAGACCAGGATCAGCAGTCCCAACACGGCGGCGCCGATGATGGCTATCAGGCCTGGCTGGTCGAGGAATGACCGATTCATGGCGCGCCTCCGACCACAGCGGTCAGCACGGTCACCTCGGCGAAAACGTCGGTGACAGGCCCTCCGTCCGGACCCGTCCCGGCCTTCAAGGTCAGCCGATGCAGGGCCACCGACTGGCCATTGGCGTCCACCCAGCGGGCGAAGCGATCGATGGCCGGAGCATCGGCGGTCCCATGCAGAATTACCCGCACCATCTGCATGTTGGGGCCGGCGGGGTCACGGCCGGCGATGCTGGCCTCGGAGAGGCTAAGCCCGGCTTCAGCCGCCTGTCGGCGCAGACGATCCAACGTGGCCTGAGGCAGGTCGGGCAATGGCGCTGACAACAGGGCCACGCCAATGGGCCGCGCACCCCGGCCGCCATAGTCACGGACCAGATCTTCCTGATAGCGGATCTCGTTGTGCACGCCGTCCAGGGCGCGCAACTGCAGGCCAATCCGCACGGCCAGCACGGCGGCCAGCGCGACCAGCGCCACGCCGATAACCGGCAACGCCTTTTCGAACCGGGCCAGAGCGGGCGGCAGAGTCATCGGCAGGCCCCCGTATTCAGCACAACCCGCCCATCGGGACCCTGCCGGGCTCCCAGGCTGGCCAGACCCCGCGACTGACCCGGTGTCAGGGGCTGGCTCAGTCCGACACTGGCGGTCCCCTCGCCGAGGGTGAGATCGCTCAGCAACACCTGCCCGCCGCCCGCCGAGGCCAGGGCGTTGAACGTGCACGACACCAGGCGGGCGTTGCGCGGCGCGGCGACGCCATCCCAGAGCCGCCGGGCATCGCCCTGCAGCCGCTTCTGCTGGCTGGCCAGCCGGACCACCTGCTGGGTGGCTTCCAGGCGAGCCTCGGCGCGGTCGATCTCGCCCCCGAGCCGCAGCGACAGGGCGCCCAGGATCAGCACCGCGCAGAGTCCGCCCAGCGCCGCCATGGCGACAATCTGGTCTCGTCCCGCGGACAGGGCCTTGCGGCGATAGGGATTGTCGAACCGGAAGGTCATCGCCTGCCCGTCCAGTTCACCCGTCAGATAGAGCGCCGCCGGACCCCTCGCTGCCTGAGCCGCCAGGTCGTCGAAGGCGCTGAGTGGGGCCAGGCCCACCGCGAAGCGGGTCAGGCCGTTCTCGGCCGGCCCGACAAGGCGGATGGCCGAGACGGTCTCGGCGGCGGGCATGGGCGAGAGGATGTCCAGTTGCATCGCCAAGGCTTCGGTGGCCGCCCGCAGCGAGGCCGTCGGCAGGTCGAGAGCGCGCACGAAGACCGGCGCGCCCGCGCCCGCCTCGTCCGGCATCTGTTCAAAGCCCCCCGACACCATCAACTCCCGCGGCACTCGTCCTTGGCCATGTCGTAGTTGCACAACTCGGGCAAATCGCAGCGCAGGGCAATGACCGCAATCGTCGCGCCGCCCCGGGTGATGGCGGCGCTGGACCAGCCGCCGCGCGGTTTGCCGTCGGGGCCCAGGGCGGCGACGGACCGCGCCTGCGCCTTGGACGACAGGCCGATCAGCGGCGTATCCAGCTCTCCCACCCGGCTCGCCACGCCTCCGGGTGTCTCGGCCAGAATGGCCTTGGGACTGGCGCAGTTGTCGAAGGCCCTGGCCTGCTGCTGCAGGGCGCGGGCGTCGGCGTCAGGCCGGCCCTGGGCGATGGCTCGCCGGGCCAGGGCTATGTAGTCGACCTGCAGCCACAGCAACGCCGTGACGATCAGTCCCGCGATGGCCAGGGCGACCAGGGTCTCGGTCAGCGCGAACCCCTTCACGATCCGCCCCCGGTGATCCAGGCCTCGACATGGCTGGTCTGCGGCCGGCCGCCGGCCCGCCAGGTCACGTCCAGCCGCACCCGCTCCGGGCCGGCGCCGAATGGCTGATCGACCAGGCCCAGCGGCAGCCGTCGCCAATGATAGCGGCCGATCTGGCCGTCGGCCGGCCTTCCGAGATCGGCGGGCGTCGCCAGCCGAGCCTCTTCGTAGAGCTGTTCGACAAGCGTCGCCGCCTCCAGCCGGGCCTGGGATCGCTCCAGGCTTTGGGCCGTCCAGACCAGCAGGGTCACAGCCACCGCACCGGTCAGAGCCGCCAGAGCCACCGAGACCAGGGCTTCGACCAGGATGAAGCCCCTGACCCTCCTGAAGGGCGCGCGCCTCACACATCCACCGACTGGCTGATGGCGAGCAGGCCCTGGAAGACCACCAGCACGATGGTCCCGACCACCAGGCCGATGCTGAGCACGATGGCGGGGGTCAGCAGGGCCAGCAGCCGCTCCGTCCGCTCGGCGGCGCGGACAGCCAGCGCCTCGCCGGCCTCGTCCAGGACGCGGGGCAGGTCCGAGGCTGTCTCGCCGACCTTGGTCAGGCTGATCAGCAGCACCGGAGCGCGGGTGGCGGCGAAGGCGCCGGAGAGCTTGGCCCCCTCGCGCAGCCGGGCCTCCTGAGCTTCAAGCGGACGGCGCAGCGCCTCAATGCCAATGGCTTCGACGCTGACCCGAAAGGCGCTGGCCAGCGGCACCCCGGCCCCAATGGCTATGGCCAAGCGGCGGGCCAGGCTGCCGTAGACGGTGTCGGCCAGAATCCCCAGGCCCAGCGGTGAGAGCATCAGACGGTAAAGCAGCCGCTGCGCCGCCGCGCGAACCGGCGTCACCAGTGCGATGGCGGCGATCAGCCCTGCCAGACCCAGGCCCAGCAGCGGCGCGGCATGGCGCAGCACCCGTCCCGCCGCCAGCACGACGCGGGTCGAGGTCGGCAGATTGTTGACGCCGGCGAAGGCGGGCTCCAGGGCCGGCAGCACCACGAAGGCGAACAGGCTGATCGCGCCGGCCGCCATGGCCATCACGAACATTGGATAGATGATCATGGTCAGCAGCCGCTGCCTGGCCGCCGAGGAGGCCTTCATCGCCGCCGCGCCGCCGGACAGGATGTCGGTGAGCCGCCCGGTCGCTTCCCCGGCCTTGGCCAGGGCTTGCAGGTAGCGGCCGGTCTGGCCGGGCAGCACCTCCAGCGCCGCCGACAGCGGCCGGCCGGCCATCAGTTCGCCGCGCACATGGTGAGCCAGCCGCGCCACGGGCGGCAGTTCGGCGGTGGTCTCGATGATCTGCAGGGTCTGGCCGAGCGAGAGGCCGCTCTTCAGGAAGCGGGCGATGTCGGCGCAGAAGGCCCCGGCCTGCGCCTCGTTGAGGGAGAGTTTGGTCGAAGGTTGGGGCGCCAGGGAAGAGGCCAGCGGGGTGATGGTGAGGGGCGTCACCTTCTCGGCCAGCAGGCCGTCGCGCAGCTGGGTCTCGTCGGCCGCCTCGCGTCGGCCGCGCACGGGCCGGCCCTGAGCGTCCATACCCCTGTAGGCGAAGGCTGTCACAGCCCGACCGCCCGGAACACGTCATCCAGCGACACTTCGCCCGCCGCCGCCCGCGCCAGGGCGTCCCGAGCCAGGGGGCGGAAGGCCGGCTGAGCGGCCAGGGCCTGGCGGATGTCGGCGGTGGGCGCGCCGGTGGAGATCATCCGCTCGACCGTTTCATCCACGGTAAATATCTCGCCCAGCGGCAGCCGGCCGACCCGGCCCGTGCCGGCGCAGGTCCGGCAGCCGCTCGCCTCGTGCAGCCGCGCCCCGGCGTGGTCCAGGCCATGGGCCCGGAAGATGCCCTGTTCCTCGGCGGTCATGGCCCGGGGCGCCTTGCAGGCCTCGCACAGCCGCGGCGTCAGGCGCTGGGCCGAAGCGCCGATCAGCACCCCGGCCAACAGGTAGCGCTCCACTCCCATGTCGGCCAGGCGCGCGGGCGCCGTGGCGGCGTCGTTGGTATGCAGGGTCGCCAGCACCAGGTGACCGGTCAGGGCCGCCTGGACGGCCAGGTGGGCCGTCTCGCTATCGCGGATTTCGCCGACCAGGATGACGTCGGGGTCGTGACGCAGGAAGGCTCGCAGGGCCGAGGCGAAGGTGACGCCGGCCGCCTCGTTGACCTGGGTCTGATTGATGCCGTCGAAGACGTATTCGATCGGGTCTTCGATGGTCAGCACCTTGCGCTGGCGCGTGGCCAGCCTGCGCAGGGCCGCATAGAGGGTGGTGGTCTTGCCGCTGCCGGTCGGACCGGTGACCAGGATCAGGCCGTAGGGCTTGCGAAGTTGCTGGGCCAGGCTGTCGCGGAAGCCCTGGTCGAAACCCAGACTATCGACCGTGAAATCCAGTCCGTGGCGGACCAGCAGGCGCACCACCGCCGACTCACCGAACACGGTAGGCGTGGTCGAAATCCGCAGATCGGTCGGCGCGCCGCGGATGGCGGCGGTGGCCCGGCCATCCTGTGGGGCGCGGACCGAGGCGACGTCCAGGTCGGCCAGCACCTTGATGCGGGCGATGACCCCAGCCCCGAAGGCCTGGCTCAGCGGGTCGATGTCCCGCAGGTCGCCATCAATGCGGAAGCGGACCAGGCAGCGGTCGGCCTTCTGCTCCAGGTGGATGTCGGAGGCGCGTTCCTGCAGCGCCCGCTCCAGCAGCCCGTCAAGATAACGGACCACCGGGGCGTCGCTGGCGAAGTCGCGCAGGCGCTCGGCGTCCTGGGTCAGGTCGGCCTCGGCGGCGGCCCCGGCCTGGGCAGCGACGGCGGCGGTGCGGGCCGTCCGCCAGACGTTGAAGGGCACGGTGCGGAAGGCGACGGGCTTGCCGGCCGCGAACTGTACGCCGCGCCGGAGCTCCACTGAACCAGCGTCAACCAGGCCCACCTCCAGCCGCTCGGGATCGTCAGTCAGGACCAGGGCATAGTTCTCGGCCAGGAACTTGTCGTTGAGCGCCGCCGGGCCGGTGATGGCCGCCGGCGCCGGACCTTCCCACAGCGGGGCGTCATGCAAGCCGGCGCTGGCGGCGGCTATGGCCTCGTCGGGGGCCAGACCCAGGCGGCTGGCGGCCACGGCGGCGGGCTGGCCGCTCTCGACCGCGGCGGCGCGCAGGCGCTCGCGGGCGGCGGCATCCAGACCAAGCGCTTCGGATAGAGCCTTGGCAGCCTCGGTCAGGCGGCGGCTGAGCGCCGGAAGAATGAGATCAGGCGCGACATCTGACCTACTCGCGTTGCCCATGACCCCTGGTAGACTCGGCGGAACGGGCTGAGGCATAAGTGCACTGCAAAGTTTGAGTAGGTCGGGACCACCATGGCGGTTTTAGCTTCCAATCGGAAGACCAAACGTCGAAGCCATCGAGCCATGCCAGGTTACACCCTGACAGAAATGCTCGTCGTGGTGGCGATAATCGGCCTTATCTCGGCCGTGGTCATTCCTCAGACCATCGGACAACTCGGCAAGGCGCAGAACCGCACCGCCAAACTCCAGGCGCAGAGCATCGCAGCGGCGGTGGAGCTGTTTCAGGGCGATAACGGGCGACTGCCGACCGAAGAAGAGGGACTGCAGGTCCTGGTGACCCGGCCGGCGGGGCTGGACAGCTGGACCGGTCCCTACATCCGTACACAGGCGCAGCTGAAGGACAGCTGGGGTAGGCCCTTCATCTACAAGCAGGACGGCGGCAATTTCACCATCGGCTCCCTTGGGTCGGATGGAAAGCCGGGCGGCGAGGGGGCGGACCGGGACATCTCGGTCCAGTAGAGGCGCGACCATGAATATTTCCAGGCTCATCGGCCTTGTCGCGGCAGGCCTGCTGGTCGCCGCCTGCGCGAGCGATCCGCGCCTGCCCGGCGCCAGCGTCAGCCTGCCCAAGGCTCAGCCGACTTCACCAGCGGCCCAGGCCCAGGCGGCCTCCGACGCCCGCGTCGCACAGGACCCCGCTCCCGACCGTCCCGGCTGGACCGATACGCCGGCCCAGCCTCCCGCTCCGGCGCCGACCGCCGGCCCGGTGGCGCCGCGCATCGCCATCAACGTCATCATGGACCGCGCCCCGATCGCCGCCGCCGCCGACGCGGTGCTGGGCGACACCCTGCAGCGCCCGTTCCGCATCGATCCGGCGGTGACCGGCGAGGTCTCGTTCCGGCTGGTCGGCGACATGACCGAGGCCGAGATCCTGGCAACCCTCGACCAGTCGCTGCGGACCAGTGGCGCGGCCCTGACGGGCGGCCCCGGCGGCGCCCTGACGATTGTGCCGATCGCCAACGCCCCGGCCTTCTCGGTGCTGCCCGGCGCCGACTCGCCCCAACGCGCCTACTATGCCGGCGGCGTCGCCATCTATCGCGCCCGCAGCGTCAGCGCCGCCGAACTGGTGCGGCTGCTGACCCCTCTCGCCGAAGGCCGGGCCCAGGTCCGGGCCGACCCGGTGCATGAGCATGTCTACATCTCCGGCGACCCCGGCGCGGTGAACAGCCTGCTCCGCACCGCCGAGATGTTCGATGTCGACTGGATGGCGGGCAACAGCTTCCAGTACTACCCGCTGAAATACGCCGCGGCCAAGGACGTGGCCGAGGATGTGCGGCGGGTCTATGGCGGGCCGGAGGGGCCGATTGGCACCCAGGTCGACCTGATCGACATCAACCGCCTCAACGCCATCATTATCGTAGCCAAGTCGCCGCCCCTGCTGGCCCAGACCGCCAAATGGATCGACCGGCTCGACCAGCCCGCCTCGCCCTCGGACCAGCGCCTGCGGGTCATCCCGCTCGACAACATCAAGGCCGAAGATCTGGTCAAGGTGATCGGCGGCTTCTTCGGCGGCGGCGGCGGGCCCCAGGCGCCAGGCTCGCTGCAGAGCCCTGACGCCCCTGCGGGGACCACGGCGCCCTCCGGCTCGAACACCGTGACCGCCGACCCGCGCTCCAATTCGATCCTGCTCTACGCCAACGACGCCGATTACCAGAACCTGCTGCAGGTGGTCCGCCGGCTGGACGTGCCGCCCTCGCAGATCCTGATCGAGGGGACGGTCGCGGAAGTGCGGCTGAACGACAAACTGAACCTGGGCGTCCAGGCCTTCCTGTCGAACAACCCGCGCTTCCAGGGCGGCATGTCGACGACGGGCAACGGCAACGGCGCCCTGACCTATCCCGGCCTGTCGCTCGCCTATCTGGGCCGGGACTTCAAGGTGGTGATCAACGCCCTCTCGGCCATCACCGATGTCGAGGTGGTCTCCACACCGCGCCTGCTGGTGCTGGCCAACGAGACGGCCACCCTGCAGGTCGGCGACCAGGTTCCGATCATCACCGAGACCAGCACCGGCGATCAGACCCTGAGCCGGACAGTCAACTCGGTCACCTACCGCGACACCGGCGTGGTGCTGACCGTCACCCCGCGGGTTGGCGAGGGCGGCCGGATATTCATCGACATCCAGCAGGAAGTCAGTGACGTCTCCCAGACCACCAGCTCGGCCATCGACTCCCCGACCATCGCCCAGCGCAAGTTCCGCACCCAGATCGCCGTGGACGATGGCGAGGTCATCGCCCTGGGCGGCCTGATCCGCACCTCGCGGAGCAAGTCCGACACCGGGGTGCCGTATCTGGACCGTGTCCCGGTCCTGGGCGCCGCCTTCCGGGGCCGCGATAACGTCAAGTCGCGGACCGAACTTGTGGTGTTCCTGAAGGCCACCCTGGTGCGCAACCGCGCCGACGCCGATCGGGTGACCGACGAGATCGCCTCCGGGCTGACGGCCCTGGGCTTTGGGCGTGACAAGCGTTAGCAGCCGCCCAGGAACAAGGTTCAAGGGGTTCACACTCCCCCTGACCCTGGCCCTGGCCTTCTCGATCATGGCTATCGCCTCGGGCCTGACCGGCATGGTCACCGTCCGGGCCAAGGCCGCGCGGCAGCGGGACAACGATGTCTTCGCCCGCATCACCCTGGAATCGGCCGTCCAGGCGGGTTTGGCCGAGCTGGAAAAGACCGGGATTCCACAGATCGACCGCTGGCAGAGTGTCCAGACCCTGAACGGCCGCACCGTCCAGCTGACTTTTATCGCCGCGCGCTACAACGGCGATATCAACGACGATCCCCCCGAGACGGTAATCGCCTCGGTGCTCAACCCGAAACTCAAGGCCATGGTCGCCAAAGCCATGACCCAGCCCGGCGACCAGCCCGGCTCTCCCCCGACCCGGGCCCAGTTCAACCGTATGCGCGACTTCGTGGCCGCCGCCGGGGCGACCGGATGGGCCGAGGACTGCCTGCGCGGCGGCCTGACCCTGGGCCGCCTGACCGTCGCCCCTGAGCCCCGCCCGCCGCGTACGGCCCTGCTCCCTGAGCTGGCGCCGGCGACGCCGGGCGACACGGTGATTGTCCGGGCCGCGCTGGGTTCGACGAAGTACCAGGATGTGCTGTGGGAGCGGGTGCGCTTCACCGGCCGCAAGGGCGTCGCCTGGCATATCCATGACTGGCGGCTGCTACGTCTTGCCCCCGACGCCCGGCTCTGCCCGGCGCCCATGCCGCCGGCATGAGCCACGCCCTGGCAGCCGTGTTAGCCGGCCTGCTCGCCGGCCTGCTGGGGGGACTGTTCGCCGCCCGCTGGCCACGCCTGCCGACGCCCGCGACGCTGAAGCTGGCCGCGCCTCGCATTCTTGCTCTGGGGGCCGGCTTCGGTCTGGTCTCTGGCTTGGCGGTACTGGCGCACCCGCTAGATTACTGGCTGATTCCGGCGGGCGCGGTCCTGGCCTATCTCGGCCTCACCGATCTGCGACGCTTCAGCATCCCCCTGCCCGGCCTGGCTCTGTTGGCGCTGCTGGCTGCCATCGACCTCTGGCAGGGCGGTGAGCGCCTCGAGCGCCTGGCGACCGGCATCGTGATCGCCCTGGTGCTGGAAACACTGCGGCGCCTGGGCCGGCGCCAGGGCCTGGGCGCGGGCGATGTGGTGCTGGCCGGCCTGCTGGGGGTGCTGGTGAACTGGCGGCTGGCCTCGGCGATGATCGCCGCTGCCGCCCTCGCGCCCCTGGCCATCCAGGCGGTCAGCCGCCGCCGGGGACCGACCCCCTTCGGCTTCTGGCTGAGCCTGGCAGGCTTGGCCGCCCTGGCCCTGCCCCTCTAGTGTCCCGATTCCGAAGTTCGCATGCGTTTGTGGCGGGCGGTCACGAACTTCGGAATCGATAAGCACACTAGAGAAGGTCCGCCATCGTCGGCTCCAGCCCCAGCGCGATCCGGCCGCCGATCTGCGCCGCCCGGTCCCAGTCGAACACCACATGGCCCCGCATCATCTGCAGGTCGCGCAGGTGGCGTTGCAGCGGTGAGGTCAGGAACCCCGAACTGGCCCCGGCGGCGGCGCACATCAGGTTGACCGCCTGGTTGGCCAGCCGCACCACATCGGCCGACGCCAGGCGGATGGCCGCCAGAGTCTCGACCTCGACGGCCGCGCCGCGCGGGCCTTCCGTCTCCAGTTGCTGGATGGCGTCGGCCCAGATCAGCCGGGCGGCGCGGACCGTGGCCAGGGCCTCGCCCAGGCGCAGGTGGGTGGCCGGGTTGTCGTTGGTCTTGGCCCCAACCGTATAGGCCATGACCTTGGCCTTCATCCGCTCCAGGAAGACCGCCAGCGCCCCCTCCGCCGCACCCAGGGCGGGGGTGGCGGCGACCAGAGCCAGGACCGGGCTCATCGGATAGTTGACCGTCGATCCCGGATGCTGCGCCACGCCGGGCGCTTCGCCGAACTTCAGTTTCCAGGCCGGCAGACTGCGGTATTCGGGCACGAAGGCGCCCTCGACGATCACGGTGTTGCTCCCCGTGGCAGCCATGCCGGCGGTGCGCCAGACGTCCTCGACCCGCAGATCGCTCATCGGCAGCACGCAGAACCGGGGGCCCTGCCCTTCGGGTTCGATGCAGTTCACCATCGCCCAGTTACTGTGGTTGACCCCGGTCGCCCACTCCCAGCGGCCGGTGACGCGATAGCCGCCCTCGACCTTCTCGGCCTTGCCGGTCGGGGCCAGCGGCGCCGGGGCCATGGGCCAGCCGCCGTCGCTGAACAGTTCCCGCTGCAGCTCCGGCTCGAACTTGCACAGCAGCCAGGCGTGCAGGGCCAGGAAGGACAGGGTCCAGGCGCTGGAGGGACAGCCCTGGGCCAGCCGCCTCGACACATCGAAAAACTCGCCAAGCGAAGCTCCGGCGCCGCCCGCGGTCGTCGGCGCGAGCATGGCGAAGTAACCGGCCACCCGCGCCTCTTCGATCGTCGCCTCGGGCAGGCTGCGCAGCGCCTCGGCCTCCGGCGCGCGCTCGGCCAGGACCAGCGCCTGGGCGTCGGCCCAGTCGACCCAGCTTTGCGTTGTCAGTGCGGAATCAAGCATGGCGTCCTCCCGTGGATTTCTACATAACATAACTTATGTTATGGAAACCGCAACGCCCCTTTTGTGGCGACGACTCGGCTAGGCTGCAGTGATGACGACCCGACGCGAAGACCTGACCCGCGAAGACTGGCTGCAGGCCGGCCAGCGGCTGCTGCGCGACGATGGCCTGCGGGCGTTGCGGCTCAAGGTGCTGACCGCCAGCCTCAACATCTCGACAGGCAGTTTCTATCATCACTTCAAGGACTTCGACGCCTATCTGGGACAGCTGGCCGACTATTTCAGCGGCGAGCAGTTGAGCGCCAACCTCGACCGGATCCGGGCCGCCGCCGCCGATCCGATCGAGCGGATCAATATCGCCTCGGACCTTGCCGTGGCCGGCGACCTGCCTCGGCTGACCCTGGCGATGCGGGCCTGGGCGCGCAGCGATTTGCGCGCCCGCGCCTCGGTCCGCAAGCTGGACCAGGCCCTGCTGGCCTTCTTCACCGAATGCATGGAAGGCCTGGGTTTCGAGGGTCCCGACGCGGTGACCCGCGCCTTCCTGCTGATCAGCTCGGCGACCACCGAGATCGAGCCGCCGCCCGGCCTGCAGCTGGGCAAGGAATCGCGTGAGCGGGTGCGGGCGGTGATCTGCGGCCGCTAGGCCGGGGTCAGCACGATCTTGCCGAAATGCTCGTTGCGCTTCATCCGCGCGAAGGCCTCGGCGAAGCCCTCAAGCGGCAGCACGCTATCGATCGGCAGCCGCAGCCGACCCTCCTGCAGAGCCGGACTCAGCGCCTCGGTGGTCAGGCGGTTGATTGTTTCGACTTCGGCGGCGCTGCGGGTGCGGAAGGTCACGCCGATATAGGTGATACGGCGCAGGGCGTGCAGGTCGAAGTCCATCTCACCGTTGTTGCCGCCCAGCCGTCCGACATTGACGATCCGGCCGCCGATGCGGGTCGCCTTGAGGTTGGCGTTCATCAGTGGCCCGGCCACCTGATCGATCACCAGGTCGACGCCCTTGCCGCCCGTCGCCTCCATGACCTGCGCCACCCAGTCCTCGGCCCGGGTGTCGATGGCCAGGTCCGCCCCGAACTCGACCAGCCGCGCCCGCCGCTCCGGCGAGGTGGACGAGCCGATGACCAGGCCTGCGCCCAGCACCTTGGCCACCTGCAGGCCCAGGAGCCCGACCCCGGAACTGGCGCCCTGGATCAGCACCGACTGGCCCGCCTGAAGCTGTCCGTTGGTGGCGATGGCGTCGTGCATGGTCTGCAGGGCCACGGGGAAACAGGCCGCCTCCTGGAACGACATCCCGGCCGGGACGGCATAGAGCCGCCACTCATGGCCCACCGCGTATTCGGCAAAGGCCGCGCCCCCGGCCGCCATCACCCGGTCGCCGATCTTCCATCGTGTCACCGCCGCGCCGGCCTCGACGATCTCGCCGGCCCATTCCAGGCCCAGCGGTATGCCCTGCCCGCCCGTCCGGCCATGAGCAGCGCCCTTAAGCATCGCCAGATCGGCGCGGTTCAGGGCTGACGCACGGACCCTCACCAGTACCTCATCAGGTCCAGGACAGGGCTGGGAAATCTCCTCCAGAACGGGCCCTTCTGGGCTGGGCAGCACGGCGCGCATGGTGGGGCTCACTTGACCGGCCGGATGGGGTTCTCGCCGTTCCAGTCCTGGGCGACGCGGCGGATATGTTCGAAGAACTTCCCCTTATTGCCGCTGATGTCCGAGATCTCGACCACGGTGCCCGGATGGTTCTGAGTATCGAAATAGCAGAACCGCCCCAGCTCTCCACCGATCTGGCCCTCGTGGCCGACCTGGTAGCCCAACCCCAGGGCCTTGTCGTAGAGCGCCTGATAGTCGTGGGTCCAATACGACATGTGCTGCAGGCCCTCATGGCCGGCGTCGAGGAATTCCTTGTACATCGAGGGCGCGTCGTTGCGCTGCTGGATCAGCTCGATCTGCAGGTCGCCACTGTTGGCCAACGCGATGCTCAGCTCGACCGGCGAGTCGACGCCGCGATGGCGGAAATAGTCGGTCTGGACCGTCTCGATATAGTACCAGGGTCCCACCCCCATCACCGTGATCCAGTGGTTCATCGCCGCCTGGATGTCGCGCACGACATAGCCGTTCTGTGTCACCGCCCCGAATATCCGGCTCATCCCGCCTCCCCTGTCTGTGACTCTATGCTGCACCCGAACGCGGGCTATATCGCGTCAGAATTTGTCGAAGCGCCGCAATGCGCCTTGTAGAACGCTGTTCGAAGGTCTTTGCTTGGCTCAAGCGATAAAGGGAGTGGAACCATGGATGACGGATCGGTCGATCAGAGCGGCGCGCGCGAGCTGATCGACGCCATGCCCCTGGAGTCCCTCGATCCGGCCCAGCCGGGGCTGTTCCAGCAGGACGCCATGTGGCCGATCTTCGACCGGCTGCGGCGCGAGGACCCGGTCCACTACACGGCCGGCGGCGAGTACGGGCCCTATTGGTCGATCACCCGCTACAACGACATCATGGCGGTGGACACCAACCACCAGGCCTTCTCGTCCGACTTCCTGAAGGGCGGCATCACCATCGCCGGCGGCCAGTCGAACTTCGAGCCGCTGCCGATGTTCATCGCCATGGACCCGCCGCGGCACGACGTGCAGCGCAAGGCGGTCAGCCCGGCCGTCTCGCCGGCCAACCTGATGGTCATGGCTCCGCAGATCCGGGAGAGGGCCGGCGCCATCCTGGACGGCCTGCCGATTGGCGAGGAATTCGACTGGGTCGACCTGGTCAGCAAGGAACTGACGGCCATGACCCTGGCCACGCTGTTCGACGCCCCGCAGGAGGACCGCCGCAAGCTGACCTACTGGTCCGACGTGGTGACCGCCATCCCGGTGCCCGGCGGTCTGGTCGAGACGCTGGAAGAGAAGCTGGCCATCTTCCAGGAGTACCAGGCCTACTTCAACGGCCTGTGGAACCAGAAGGTCAACGCCCCGCCGGCCGGCGACATGATCTCGATGCTGGCCCACCACCCGCAGACGCGGGACATGGAGGCGCGGGAGTTTTTCGGCAACGTGGTGCTGCTGACAGTGGGCGGTAACGACACCACCCGCAACACCATCTCCGGCTCGATCCTGGCCCTGAACCAGAACCCCGATCAGTATGCCAAGCTGCGGGCCAATCCCGGCCTGATCCCCTCGATGGTCTCCGAGACCATCCGTTGGCAGACCCCGCTGGCCCACATGCGCCGCACCGCCACCGAGGACATCGAGATCGGCGGCAAGACCATCAAGAAGGGCGACAAGGTGGTCATGTGGTACGTCTCGGGCAACCGCGACGACAGCGTGATCGAGCGGCCCAACGACTACATCATCGACCGCGAACGGCCGCGCCAGCACATCTCGTTCGGTTTCGGCATTCACCGCTGTGTGGGCAACCGCCTGGCCGAGCTGCAGCTGACCATCATCTGGGAAGAGATCCTCAAGCGCTTCCCGGAAGTCCGGGTGGTGGGTGAGCCCAAGCGGTCCTACTCGGTCTTCGTGCGCGGCTATGAAACCCTGCCGGTAGTCATTCCTAGCCGGAACTAGAGCGCGTTCCGAAAAGTGGGAACCGGTTTTCGGAAAAAACGCGCGTCAAAACAAAAACCTAGAGCGCCGATCTGATTCCATCAGATCGCAACGCGCTCTAGTCGCCGGCGGCAGGCCTGCTGAAACTGTTCGGCTTCTCAGTCTCCTAAACGAAAATGGGCCGGTCTTGCGACCGGCCCACTTTCTTTCTTGCTCCGGTCTGGCCTACCAGCGCCAGCGGAAGCCCACGTTGCCTTGCGTCTCGGTGTAGGTGTCCTTGAACTTCGTCCCGACCGTGGCGAAGGCCGAGAAGGCGTTGACCGTGCTGAACAGGTTCACGCTGCCCTGAACTTCGCCGAAGGTTCCGGAGAAGTCGTCGCCCAGCGGCAGGTCGGGCCCGCCGCTGTGGATGACCAGGTTGTTGCCGCCTTCGAACTCGTCCCAGATCCGGCCGGTCAGCGCGAACTTGGCGTTGAAGGTGTCCATCGAGGTGTTCAGGCCGATCCGACCGCCCAGGCTTCCGCGGAAGCTGGTCTGGTCGTCCCAATCGATCGTCGCGCCTGGGACCTTGACGTCGTCAATGGTGGTCTTGACGTAGGCCAGGCTGGCCAGGGGCTCGAAGAAGCCCGAGCCGCCCAGCGCGAAGGTCTTGCCGGCCTCGACCTGACCGCCCAGCGACTTGAGCTTGGAGCGGAAGATGTCCGAACCGGCCGGGGCCAGGGTCGGCGCCTGCCAGCTGAGGTCGAGGTTGTTGGCGTTGACCACCGCGTCGATGAACAGGCCGTCCGACAGGTAGCTGGCGTAACCGCCGATGTCGTAGCCTTCCATCGAGGCCACGGTCGGCGAGGCGTTGAAGCTGACGTCGCTGTCGACATAGCCGACCATGCCGCCGACCAGCCAGAGACCGTTGCTGGTCGAGTGCACCAGGTCGATGCCCGTCGTCAGCGATGCGGTATTCTGGTCGAAGCCGGTGTCGAAGCTGTAGGTCGTGCCGAGCAGTGTGAAGGACGAGGTCAGGTCACGGCTGGCCGTGGCGCCCGAGATTCGCATCCACACGCCGTAGCCGTTGCCGCTGATGTCGCCCGCCTGATCCCGGATGTCGGCCTGACGGTCGAACCAGGTGCCGGTGGTTTGATACCAGGCGGACTGGGCGGCCTGGCCCAGGGTGGTGAACTGGAAGGCCTCGCCGTCCGGAACGCTGACCAGCTTATGCTGCTTGCCGTCCAGGATCAGGTTGTACATGAACAGACCCTTGTCCAGCACGCCGTCCGGCGAGCTGGGGTCGGCCCGCCAATGCGGTGAACTCGGATCCAGCGAGAAGTTGGTCGCGGCCGTCGTGCCGCCGGTGACGTCGACCAGGACGATACCGGTCGGGTTATAGCCGCCGCCGCCGGCATTGGTGTCGTTGACCAGGATCAGGGTGCTGCCCGTGGTCGTGCCGCCGGTCAGGCTGAAGCAGTCAGCCGCCGCCAGCACCGCGCAGCTGGTCTGGACCGTGGCGCCGAGGTTGGCGTCCATGATCAGGCGGCTGGCGCCCGTGCCGTTGAAGGTGGTTCCGGCCGCGAAGATGCTGTCATTGGCGAAGCCGTCCGACGTGGTGGATGCGGCGCTGCCGAAGATGATCGTGCCGGAGTTGTTCCAGGTCTCCAGGTTGGTGATCGTCAGGGTCGCCGCGCCCTGAGCGGGCTCACCGACAACCAGGATGCCGGAGTTGGCGAACACGTCCACGCCGGCTCCGAAGTCAAACGAGGTGGCCACTCCACCGGCGTTGGTGAAGATGGCGCCGGTGTTGTTCAGCAGGTCAGCGCCGGGGCTGAAGATCGAGGCCCCGGTGGTGTGCCAGCTGGTCGTCGAGGTGTTGTTGAACACCACGTTGCCCGTCAGGCCCGAGAACCGAACCACGCCCTGGATACGGCCGGCGTTGTTGACCACCACGCTCCCGCCGACGCCCCGGATGGCCAGGTCATCGTAGCCGGCGGTGGTGTTGTCGATCGAGCGGACCACCGAGTTGGCGCCGACCGTGAAGTTGGTCGTGCCGCCGGCGGCGTTGTTCAGGTCGACGACCCAGCCGGTCGCGCCGGCGCCAGCCCCGATCAGGGTGGTGCCGGTTCCGGTGTTGATGTTCACCGTGCCGCCATTGCTGGTGGTGCGGATGGCGCTGCCCGCCGTGTCGCTGATCGTGCGGTTGTTGGCGTTAGTGACCGTGATGGTCCCCGTGCCGGTGGTCGCGGCGTTGATCGCCGAGAAGCCCGCGCCGGTCGCCGTGACATCGCCGTTGACGTTGAGGTTGGTGACGCCCGCCCCGGTGTTGCCGGTCAGGATGCCGTTGACCGTGCCGCTGACCGTACTGGCGTTGGTCACCGTCAAAGTCGCCGCCGTGGCGCTGGCCTGGATACCGTTGCCGGCGGTCCCGGCCACGGAGCCATTGGCGGTGACCGTCACAGTGCCTGTGCCGACATTGGTCGCCACAATCCCGGTCGTGCCCGAGACCGCCCCGGCCGTCACGCTGACATTGCCGGCGCCGGCGCCGGCGGTCTGCTGAGCGATGATGGCGGTGTTGCCCGTGGAAGTCACGGCGCCGGCGTTGACCGTCAGCGTTCCACCAGTGGTCAGGGCGAAGATGCCGTTGCCGCTAGTGGCGTTGACCGCGCCAACCGTCGTCACCGTCGTCGTGCCCGAGCCGAAGTTCTCGGCGTCGACCCCGAACCGGGCCGTGATCGTGCCGTTGGCCGTCACATTGATGTTGCCCGTCGCCGCGCCAGGCAGGATCGCCGCCACCATGCCGGCGTTACCTGCCTGCACGTTGCCGTTGGCCACTTCCGTCAGGTTGCCGGTCAGCGACTGGCTCTGCACATCGATAGCGTTCTTGCCCGCCGTCAGCGCCGTCACCGCCCCGGTGGTCACCGAGACACCGGTGCCAGCCGCGACGTCGCGGACGAAGAAGCCGTTGCCGGCCGTCGAGCTGCTGGCCCCCGAGACGTTGACCGTGGTCGTGCCCGAACCGTTGTTGAGGATGTTGGCCGCATCGCCCGAGCCGCCGACGAAGCCGCCGGTCCCGGTCACCGAGATGTTTCCCGTTCCGCCGGTCCCGGCCACCAGGCTCAGGCCCCGGGTCCCGCCGGTCACCGTGTTGTCGAC
Organism: Caulobacterales bacterium; assembly: GCA_038236615.1. Lineage (GTDB taxonomy): Bacteria > Pseudomonadota > Alphaproteobacteria > Caulobacterales > Caulobacteraceae > Caulobacter. The sequence continues at coordinate 685 of JBBRZO010000008.1, read as the reverse complement.
GATGATCGTCGAGCCGGCCCTGCCGGTCGCCAGGATGCCTTCGGCCCCCGTGCCGGTTACCGTGCCGTGGGCAGTGACGTTCACCGCTCCCGTTCCGGTGTTGGTCGCGATGATGCCGGTCGTGCCCGACACCGTCCCGGCCGTCACCGCGACCGTGCCCGCGCCTGCAGCGTTGGTCTGCTGGGCGATGATGGCCGTGTTGCCGGTCGAGGTTACTGCGCCGGCGTTCACCGTCACCGCGCCGCCGGTCGACAGCGCGAAGATGCCGTTGCCGCTGGTGGCGTTGACCGCGCCCACCGTCGTCACCGTCGTCGTGCCCGAGCCAAAGTTCTCGGCGTCGACCCCGAACCGGGCCGTGATCGTCCCGTTGGCCGTCACATTGATGTTGCCGCTCGCGCCCGCATTGAGGATCGCCCCGACCATGCCGGCGTTACCCGCCTGCAGGTTGCCGTTGGCCACCTCGGTCAGGTTGCCGGTCAGCGACTGGCTCTGAACGTCAATGGCGTTCTTGCCGGCCGTCAGGGCGGTCACCGCGCCGGTCGTGACGCTGATGGTTCCGCCGGCCCCCGTGTCGCGGACGATGAAGCCGTTGCCGGCCGTCGAGCTGCTGGCTCCGGAGATGTTGACCGTGGTCGTGCCCGAGCCGTTGTTGAGGATGTTGGCTCCGTCGCCAGTCCCGCCGGCG
>JBBRZO010000007.1:0-197751 GCA_038236615.1 Caulobacterales bacterium | reverse complement strand
TCCGACCGCACATAGGCGAAGGAAGGCCCACTCAGATGGTGCTCGATCCTGAAGCCCTGTGTGGACCACGGCCCACTCCGTCGGCGGAGTTTATCCTCGGGCGCGCGCTTCGCGCGACCCGGGGGCCGCCACCTCGCCCAATGGGCGAGGAAAGTCTTAGAGCGTTTCGAATGGTGGCGGCATGACCCGCAAGATCGCCGTCGTGCTGTTCAACCTCGGTGGTCCGGACGGGCCCGACGCTGTGCGGCCCTTTCTGTTCAATCTGTTCAACGACCCGGCCATCATCGCCCTGCCGGGGATAGTTCGCACGCCGCTGGCCGCGTTGATCTCCAGCCGCCGCGAGGAGAGCGCCAAGGCCAACTACGCCCTTATGGGCGGCGCCTCGCCCCTGCTGCCCGAAACCACCGCCCAGGCCGCCGCCTTGGAGGCCGCCCTGGCGGGACCGGGCGACGAGGTCCGCTGCTTCATCGCCATGCGCTACTGGAAGCCGTTCAGCGACGAGACCGCCAAGGCCGTCGCCGCCTTCGGTCCCGACGAGATCGTGCTGACCCCGCTCTATCCGCAGTTTTCCACCACCACGACCGGCTCCTCCCTCGCCGCCTGGCGCAAGGTCTACAAGGGGCCGGGCCGCAGCCGGGCCATCTGCTGCTATCCCACCCTGGCGGGTCTCGCCGCCGCTCACGCCGGCAAGATCGAGGCCGCCTGGGCCGCCAGCGGCTGTTCGGGCCCGGTCAGGCTGCTGTTCTCGGCCCATGGCCTGCCGGAAAGCGTTGTCGCCAAGGGCGATCCCTACCAGGCCCAGATCGAGGCCACCGCGGCGGCCGTCGTCGCCAAGCTGTCCGGGTCATGGGACTGGAAGATCAGCTACCAGAGCCGGGTCGGACCGATGAAATGGATCGGGCCGGCCACCGACCTGGCGATCGCCGAGGCCAGCGAGGCGGGCCTCAATCTGGTGGTTGTCCCCATCGCCTTCGTCTCCGAGCATATCGAGACCCTGGTCGAACTGGACCACGAATACGGGGCCATGGCCCGGGAGAAGGGCTGCCCCGGCTATGTTCGCGCGCCGGCCCTGGGCATCGACGCGGCCTTCATCGAGGGCCTGGCCGGCGCCGTGCGCACCGCGCTCCAGCGGCCCGGCGGGATCGGCCCGGTGGGCGACTGGATCTGCCCGGCGGCTCTGCGGCAATGTCCGCGCTCTGAGAAGACGACGGAGAGGGCGTGATGGGCGACTGGATCCTTCGGCAGTACGACCTGGTCCGCGGCCTGCACATCATCGCGGTGATCGCCTGGATGGCCGGCATGATGTATCTGCCGCGCCTCTACATCTACCACATGACCGCCGAGCCGGGCTCGCAGATGGACGAGACCTTCAAGGTCATGGAGCGCCGTCTGATGCGCGGCATCATCAACCCGGCGATGATCATCGCCTTCCTGTTCGGGCTGCTGCTGATCTGGATCGACGGCCACCTGCGCGGCTGGGGTTTTCTGCTCAAGCCCTGGATGCTGACCAAGCTGGCTGGCGTCGTCTTCCTGGTCAGCTGGCACGGCTTCCTGTCCAACGCCCGCCGCAAGTTCGAGACCGGAACCAACCAGCGCAGCGACCGGTTCTGGCGCGCGGTCAACGAACTGCCCTTCGTCGCCGCCATCATCATGGTCATCGCCGTGACGACCGAGTTCGGGAACTAATCCTCTTCCCCCGCACGCTTCGCTACGGGTGAGGAGACGGGAAGCTTGACCGGCGCGCCGCCATATGGTTCCCCTCACCGCGAAGCGAAGGGCTGATTTGCTCCTCGTCACACCTTACGGATCGGCGCCCGTCCTGGGCCGCCCCAAAGTCCGCCCCCCAAAGACCCGGCGCTCTTTACCAAGCGCCTCATTGCCCGGCCTCAAGCCTGGCTTTAGCAAGACCCGAAGGCCCATCCGGCCTTCGCACCCACGAGTCTATTCATGTCCGACAATACCGAAACCGAAGTCCCCGCCGGCGAAGACGCCGAGGTCGACACCACCCCGCAGGAGGACGGCGCTGCTGAGGCCGCCGCCGCCGCCGCCGATGAGAACGGCGACGACCACGATCACGACATCTCCGTCGCCGTGGCGGAGCTGGGCCTGACCCGCATGTCGCTGCAGGAGCTGAAGGACAAGTCGCCCGCCGACCTGCTGGCTTTGGCTGAAAAGCTGAAGATCGAGAACGCCAACTCCATGCGCAAGCAGGACATGATGTTCGCGATCCTCAAGACCGTCGCCGAGGAGGGGATCGAGATCTCCGGCTCGGGCACCATGGAGGTGCTGTCCGACGGCTTCGGCTTCCTACGTTCACCGGAATCCAACTACCTGCCCGGCCCCGACGACATCTACGTCTCGCCCTCGCAGATCCGCCGCTTCGGCCTGCGTACCGGCGACAGCGTCGACGGCGCCATCCGGGCCCCGCGTGAAGGCGAGCGCTACTTCTCGCTGGTCACCGTCACCCAGATCAATTTCGAGTCGCCCGAGAACGTCCGCCACAAGGTGCACTTCGACAACCTGACGCCGCTGTATCCGGAAGAGCGGCTGAACATGGAGCTGCCCGATCCGACGGTGAAGGATCGCTCCGGCCGGGTCATCGACATCGTCGCCCCGCTCGGCAAGGGCCAGCGCTGCCTGATCGTCGCCCCGCCGCGGGTCGGCAAGACGGTGATGCTGCAGAACATCGCCAAGTCGATCGAGACCAACCACCCCGAATGCTACCTGATCGTCCTCTTGATCGACGAGCGGCCGGAAGAAGTCACCGACATGCGCCGCACCGTGAAGGGCGAGGTCATTTCCTCGACCTTCGACGAGCCGGCCACCCGCCACGTGCAGGTCGCCGAGATGGTTATCGAAAAGGCCAAGCGCCTGGTCGAGCACAAGCGCGACGTGGTGATCCTGCTGGACTCGGTCACCCGCCTCGGCCGCGCCTACAACACCACCGTCCCGTCCTCGGGCAAGGTGCTGACCGGCGGCGTCGACGCCAACGCCCTGCAGCGTCCCAAGCGCTTCTTCGGCGCGGCGCGGAACATCGAGGAGGGCGGCAGCCTCTCGATCATCGCCACCGCCCTGATCGACACCGGCAGCCGGATGGACGAAGTGATCTTCGAAGAGTTCAAGGGCACCGGTAACAGCGAAATCATCCTGGACCGCAAGGTCGCCGACAAGCGCATCTTCCCGGCCATCGACGTCCTGAAGTCCGGCACCCGCAAGGAAGAGCTGATCACCCCCAAGGACCAGCTGACCAAGACCTACATCCTGCGCCGCATCCTCAACCCGATGGGCGCCCAGGACGCCATCGAGTTCCTGCTCGACAAGATGCGCCAGTCGAAGACGAATGGGGACTTCTTCAACTCGATGAATACCTAGCGAAGGTCAGAGTCATCAGCCCTTCCCCCGCTCGCGGGGGAAGTGGCCTGAGACGCGCAGCGGCGAAGGTCGTTGGGGGCCCTTGCAGGAGACTCCGGTGCGCCGGTGAGCGCCGCAAGGGCCCCCAACGACCCTCCAGCTTCGCTGTCGGCCCACTTCCCCCGCCAGCGGGGGAAGGGCTTTGGCCTTCATCTCACGGAATCAGCAACGTCGTCCCGACCGTCTCGCGCCCTTCGAGCGCCTCATGCGCCGCCCGCGCGTCCTTCAACGCGAACTTTTGCCCGATCTGGATCTTCACGGCCCCCGAGGCGATGACCGCAAACAGCGCCGCTGCGCTGGCGTCTAGTTCGGGCGTGGTGGCGACATAGTCGAACAGGGTCGGCCGGGTGAGGAACAGCGAGCCGCCCTGACTGAGCCGCAGCGGCAGCACGGCCGGCGCTGGCCCTGACGCATTGCCGTAGGAGACCAGCATCCCGCGTCGGCCGAGGCTGGAAAGACTCCCCTCGAAGGTCGCCGCGCCGACGCCGTCATAAACCACCCGCACCCCGGCCCCGCCGGTCAGGGCCTTGACCCGCGCCGCGACGTCCTCGTCGCGGTAGAGGATGACGTCTTCGCAGCCCAGCGCCTTGGCGATCGCCGCCTTGTCGGCCGAGCCGGCCGTGCCGATCACCCGTGCCCCCAGCGACACCGCCCACTGCACCAGGATCTGCCCGACTCCGCCGGCCGCCGCATGGACCAGGATCGCATCCCCGGCCTTCACGGAAAAACAGCGGCGCAGCAGGAATTCCGCCGTCATGCCCTTGAGCATGGCCGCCGCCGCCGTCTGAGTGTCGACCCCCTCGGGGATCTGCACGGCGCGGTCGGCCGCCACCACGTGATACTCGGCATAGGCCCCCATCGGGCCGTTGCCGTAGGCGGCGCGGTCGCCGGCCTTGAAGCGGGTCACCCCCTCGCCGATCGCCTCGACGACACCGGCCCCTTCCAGCCCCAGCACCGCCGGCAGCTTGGCCGGGTAGAGGCCGCTGCGGAAATAGGTGTCGATATAGTTCAGCCCGATGGCGGCGTTGCGGACCAGGATCTGGCCGGGGCCGGGCGTCGGGACCGGCAGGTCAACGGCCTCAAGGACCTCGGGTCCGCCGGTGCGGACGGCCTGGATGGCGAGCATCAGCTCTGACCCAGCTTGGCGCTGAAGAATGCCAGCGACCGCTCGCCGGCCTTTTGCGCGTCACCGGCGTCATAATGCTCGCCGCCCGGTCGGGCGAAGGCGTGGTCGCGGCCGGGGTAGTCGTGAATCTCGACCTTGGGGTTGGCGTCCAGCGCCGCATGGATGGCTCCTTGCGCCTCCTTGGGCACGAAGCCGTCCTCGGCCGCCACATGCATCAGCAGCGGATGGCTGACGGTCTCGGTCAGATGCTTGTCGATCCCGACCCCGTAATAGGCCACCGCCGCGTCGACGTTGGTGCGGGTGGCAGTCAGATAGGCCAGCAGCCCGCCCAGGCAGAAGCCGACCGAGCCGACCTTGCCGTTGCAGCCAGGGTCGGCGCGGATCGCGTCGATGGTCGCCTGGATGTCCTTGACGCCCTTTTCGACGTCGAAGGCGTTGAACAGTTCGAAGGCCCGCTTCCACTCGGCTTCGGAGTGGTCGGTGATGTCGATGCCCGGCTCGATGCGCCAGAACAGGTCCGGGCAGATGGCCAGATAGCCCTGGCCCGCCAGGCCGTCGGTGATCTCGCGCATCACCGCGTTGACCCCGAATATCTCCTGGATAACCACCACGGCGGGGGCTTTGGGATTAGCCGGTCGGGCCACATAGGCCGTGAACGATCCATCCGGTGTCTTGATGGTCAGGCTTTCACCGCTCATGCTGGTCTCTCCCGTGCTGTCCGCCCCCTTTACAGATCAGCGCGGCCCAGAGAAAGACGCCCCATGAAGATGACCATCGAGATCGATTGTTCGCCGGTAGAGGCTCGCACCTTCCTGGGCCTGCCGGACGTCACGCCGCTGAACGACCACCTGGTCAACGAAATGAAGACCCGGATGGACAGCAACATGGCCGCCCTGGCCCCGGACGAGCTGATGAAGAACTGGATGGCCTTCGGGACCAATGCCCAGGAGCAGTTCCGCAAGCTGATGACCGGGGCGGCGACCAGCGCCATGGGCGGCGATCCGACCAAGAAGTAGCTGGCAAGACATGACCGATACCATCTTCGCCCCGGCCACCGCGCCCGGGCGGGCGGCGGTCGCGGTGGTGCGCCTGTCCGGGCCCGCCAGCGGCGCGGCGCTGCAGGCTCTTGGCGGCAAGCTCCCCTTCCCGCGCCGCGCCTCGGTGCGCCGGCTGAGGACCGCCGACGGCCAGGTCTTCGACGAGGCCCTGGTGCTGTGGATGCCGGGGACTGAGAACTACACCGGCGAGGACAGCGCCGAACTGCATCTGCATGGTGGCCCGGCGGTGGTCGAGGCGGCCATCGAGGCCCTGGCGGGCCTAGGCTTGCGCCTGGCCGAGCCGGGGGAATTCACCCGGCGAGCCTTCCAGAACGGCAAGCTGGATCTGGCCCAGGCCGAGGCCGTCGCCGATCTGGTCGACGCCGAGACGTCCGCCCAGGCCCGCCAGGCCCTGGCCCAGCTGGAGGGCGGACTGTCCCGCCGCTACGACGGTTGGCGCGAGATCCTGGTTGAGGCGCTGGCGGTGCTGGAGGCGGCCGTCGATTTTCCCGACGAAGACCTGCCCGAGGACGTCGCCGCTCGCGCCCGGCCGGGCCTGACCCAGCTGCTGGGCGAGCTGGAGGCCGCGCTCGGCGACGCCGACCGGGGACGCCGGGTGCGCGAGGGGTTCAGGGTCGCCCTGGTCGGCGCGCCCAACGCCGGCAAGTCCACCCTGCTCAATCACCTGGCCGGGCGCGATGCGGCTATCGTCACCGCCACCCCCGGCACGACCCGGGACGTCATCGAGGTTCCGCTGGTCCTGGCCGGCTACAAGGTGCTGTTGGCCGACACCGCCGGGGTTCGCGAGAGCGTCGACCCCATCGAGATGGAGGGCGTGCGGCGGGCGCGGGCCTGGGCGGCGGCGGCGGATCTTCGGTTGCTGCTGGTCGACGGGACCGGTGAGGCCGAATGGGAGAACTTGTCTGAGCTCGGCCGCTCCGGCGACCTTCTGGTGCGGACCAAGGCCGATCTTGGCCCTAGCCGCCTGACGGGCCCGATCAAGAACCAGGCGCGCCAGCACGGCTGGCAGCCTCTGGCCATTTCGGTCACCGACGGCCATGGCCTCGAAGCGTTGGAAAAGCTGCTGGAGCAACGGGTGATCGCCGCCCTCTCCGGGGCCGACCTGCCGGCGGCTACGCGGCTGCGGCATGCGGAAAGCCTGACCGCCGCGCATTTTCACCTGGGCCGGGCCCTCGCCCAGACCGAGGTCGAACTGGCCGCGGAGGATGTCCGCTTGGCGGCCCGGGCCCTGGGCCGAGTGACGGGCCGGGTCGATGTCGAGGACGTGCTGGACCGGGTGTTCTCCAGCTTCTGCATCGGCAAGTGACCTCTCCTCCCCGCGAAGCGGGGGAGGAGAGGACGTGTTTCACGTGAAACACTTGCGCCGTCCGACTCGCCGTCCTCCCGCACTTGCGCTATAGGACTACCCCGTCGCCCCCGTCCATCGGGGGCGTTGTCGTTTGGCTTTTGAGGCCCATTTAGCGCCCATGTCCTCTTGGGATGTCATTGTCATCGGCGGCGGTCACGCCGGCTGCGAAGCGGCGGCGGCGGCGGCGCGGTTTGGCGCGCGCACCCTGCTGCTCACCCACAAGGTCGAGACGATCGGCGAGATGAGCTGCAACCCGGCCATCGGCGGTCTGGGCAAGGGTCACCTGGTCCGCGAGATCGACGCCCTCGACGGCCTGATGGGCCGCATGGCCGACCAGGCCGGCATCCAGTTCCGCATGTTGAACCGCTCCAAGGGCGCGGCGGTGCGCGGGCCGCGGGCCCAGATCGACCGCAAGCTCTATCGCGAGGCCATGCAGGCGGCTCTGGCCGAGCAGGCCAACCTCGACATCCTGGCCGACGCGGTCGAGGACCTGATCATCACGGACGGTGTGGTCACTGGGGTCATCGGCGCCAGCGGCCGGACCTACGTCGCGCCCAAGGTGGTGCTGACGACCGGGACCTTCCTGAAGGGCGTTATCCACCTCGGCGAAAAGCGTATCCCGGCCGGCCGCGTCGGCGAAGCGCCCGCCATCGGCCTGTCGGACCGGCTCTATGGCCTGGGCCTGTCTATGGGCCGGCTGAAGACCGGCACCCCGGCCCGGCTGGACGGGTCGACCATCGCCTGGGATCGCCTGGAGATGCAGGCGGCGGACGACGTCCCCATCCCTTTCTCGTTCCTGAACGACCGCATCGAGGTGCCGCAGATCGCTTGCGGCATCACACACACCACCGCCGAGACCCACCGGATCATCGCCGAGCGCCTGAGCGAATCGGCCGTCTACGGCGGCCGGATTGAGGGGCGCGGCCCGCGCTACTGCCCCTCCATCGAGGACAAGGTCGTCCGGTTCGCCGACAAGTCCAGCCACCAGATCTTCCTGGAGCCGGAAGGCCTGGACGACGACACCGTCTATCCGAACGGCGTCTCCACCTCGGTTTCGGAAGAGACCCAGGCTCTGTTCCTGCGCACCATTCCGGGCCTCGAAAACGTCGCGGTCCGCCGCTACGGCTACGCCATTGAGTACGACTACGTCGATCCGCGCGAGCTCTACCCGACCCTGGAGGTCAAGCGGCTGCCGGGCCTCTATCTGGCCGGCCAGATCAACGGCACCACCGGCTATGAAGAGGCCGGGGCCCAGGGCCTGGTGGCGGGCCTGAACGCCGCCCGGGCCGCCTCGGGGGCCGAGGCCGCCAGCTTTGCCCGGGACGAGGCCTATATCGGGGTGCTGATCGACGACCTGGTGACCCGTGGTGTGACCGAGCCATACCGCATGTTCACCAGCCGGGCGGAGTTCAGGCTGACTTTGCGGGCCGACAACGCCGACCAGCGGCTGACAGACCGAGGGATTGCCCTGGGCTGCGTCGGGTCCGACCGGGCCGGAGTGTTTCACGTGAAACAAAAGGCCCTGGCGGAGGCTCGCGAAACGGCCCGAAGCCTGACCCTGACCCCCGCCCAGGCCGAAAAAGCCGGGTTGAAGGTCAAGGCCGACGGGCAGCGCCGCAACCTCTTCCAGCTCCTGGCTTTTCCCGATGTGACCTTCCCGGCGTTGCAGGCCCTGTGGCCGCAGATCGGCGACTGGCCGCCGGCCATTCGCGAGCAGGTCGAGATCGATGCGGGCTATGCGGGCTATCTCGATCGCCAGCAGGCCGACGTCGACGCCTTCCGCCGCGACGAGGACCTGCGGCTGCCGGCCGAGCTGGACTATGGCGCGGTAGGCGGACTCTCCAATGAAATCCGCGAGAAGCTGTCCAATATCCGCCCCCTGACCCTCGGCCAGGCGGCCCGGATCGAAGGGGTTACGCCGGGCGCGATCACCGCCCTGCTGGCCCACGCGCGGCGGGTTCGGGCAGCGTGAGCGAGACCCTGACCCAGGACCGGACCGTCACCGACGCCGCCAGTTTCCAGACGGCGACCGGCGCCACCGACAGTCAGATGGCCGATCTGGCCGCCTATCTCGCCCTGCTCACCGAGTGGAACGAGAAGATGAACCTGGTTGGCCCCTCGGCCCTGGCCGAGTTCTGGCCGCGCCACGCCTTTGACAGCGCCCAGCTGCTCAGCCTGGCGCCGGACGCTCTGACCTGGGCAGACCTGGGCGCGGGGGCCGGCTTTCCCGGGGTCATACTGGCCATACTTTTGAAGGGGCGGCCTGATGTCCGGGTCCATCTGGTCGACAGCCTGGCCAAGCGCTGCCGCTTCCTCTCCGAGGTCGTAGCAGCGCTGGGTTTGCCGGCCCAGGTCCACAATGCCCGGGCCGAAAGCCTGAAGCTCAAGGTCGATGTGGTCACCGCCAGGGCCTTGGCGCCGATGACCAAGCTGCTGGGGTTCGCCGAACCCTATTTGAAGCGCGGCGCGACCGGCCTCTTCCTGAAGGGCCAGGATGCGCCGGCCGAGATCGAACTGGCCTGCGAGACCTGGCGGTTCGAGGCGACCCTGACGCCCAGCCTGAGCAATCCCAATGGCCATATCGTTGAGATAAAGGGACTTTCCCGTGTCCGATAACCCGTCTCCCCCGGCTCTGGCTCCCATGCGTGTCCTCGCCGTCGCCAACCAGAAGGGCGGGGTGGGCAAGACCACCACGGCCATCAACCTGGGCACCGCCCTCGCCGCCGTCGGCGAGCGGGTGCTGCTGGTCGACGCCGACCCGCAGGGCAACGCCTCGACGGGCCTGGGCGTGCCGCGCCAGAACCGGCGGGTGTCGCTCTATGACGTGATGATGGGCGAGACCTTGATGGCCGACGCGGCCGTCAGCACCGCCCTGCCCGGCCTGGACCTGGTGCCGGCCGATGGCGACCTGGCCGGGGTCGAGCTGGAGCTGGGCCAGAGCCAGCGACGGTCATACCGCCTGCGCGATGCTTTTGATGTGCTGCGCGCCACCGGCAAGTACAGTTATGTGCTGATCGACTGCCCGCCCTCGCTGAACCTGCTGACGGTCAACGCCATGACGGCCGCCGACGCGGTATTCGTGCCGCTGCAGTGCGAGTTCTTCGCGCTTGAAGGTCTGACCCAGCTGATGCGCACCGTGGAGATGGTGCGCGGCAGCCTCAACCCGCGCCTGGAGATCCAGGGGGTGGTGCTGACCATGTATGACCGCCGCAACAGCCTGTCAGAACAGGTGGCCAAGGATGTGCGCAGCCACTTCGGCGACAAGGTCTATGAGACGGTGATCCCCCGCAACGTCCGGGTCAGCGAGGCCCCCTCGTTCGGCAAGCCGGTGCTGATCTACGATCTGAAATGCGCTGGATCACAGGCCTATCTCAAGCTGGCGCGCGAAGTGGTGGGCCGCGAACGCGACCGTCGCCGCGCGGCCGCATAATTTTATCACTCTGATTTGACTGGGCTAAAAGATGGCTGAAGGACAAGTTTATGGTCGAGGGTAGGCGGGGCTTGGGCCGGGGCCTGTCGGCCCTGCTGGGCGAGAGCGAGGCCGAAGGCGTCGAGGGCGAAGCCGCCAGCGCGCGCGAGATTCCGCTGGAGCTGATCCGCCGCAATCCCGACCAGCCGCGCCGAACCTTCGTTGAGGCCGACCTGGCCGAGCTGACCGACTCGGTGCGCGAAAAAGGCGTACTGCAGCCGGTATTACTGCGTCCGGCGCCCGGTGTGACCGGGGAATACCAGCTGGTGGCGGGCGAACGCCGCTGGCGAGCGGCTCAGCGGGCGGGCCTTCGGACCCTGCCGGCCGTGGTCCGAGAGCTGGACGACCTGCAGGTGCTGGAAATCGCCATCGTCGAGAACGTCCAGCGGTCCGACCTCAACGCCCTCGAAGAGGCCCAGGGCTACAAGGCCCTGATCGACCGCTTCAGCCGCACCCAGGAGGCGGTGGCCCAGGTGGTCGGCAAGAGCCGGCCATACGTCGCCAACGCCCTGCGGCTGCTGAGCCTTCCCGAACCCGTGCTGGCCCTGCTGGCCGAGGGGTCCTTAAGCGCCGGCCACGCCCGCGCTCTGGTCGGCGCTGCCGATCCGGGTGGGCTGGCCAAACAGGTGGTGGCCAAGGGCCTGAACGTCCGCGAGACCGAGGCGCTGGCCAAACGCTCGGCGACCGAGGGTGGCGCGCCGCGCGCCAGCAAGCCGCCCCGCCCATCCGGCAAGGACACCGACACCCTGTCGCTGGAGAACGATCTCTCCGAGGTTCTGGGCCTGGGGGTCGAGATTCTCGACAAGGGCGGGCGCGGCGAAATCCGTATCGCCTATGAAACCCTCGAGCAGCTCGACGACCTCTGCCGGCGGCTGACACGCGGCTAGGCCTCAGTGACATGCAGGGTCATTGAGTGGGCCTTGCAAGACCGTGGGTGGCCTCACTCCTACGTCCTCGTTTCGCGGACGCGTGGTGATTTGGGGTAGCGACCCCCAAACCCACATCCATGCCGTCCACGGCGGTGGCGGTCCGAGCCGGCTCAGCGAATGCCGATTGGTCCTGGGGCAGGCCTCTGTCAGCCGCACAGCGCCGGCTACCCTACGGCAGCAGGCTGCGCTGTGCGCCACAGAGCCAATTTCAAAATTGGCCCCTGTAACACCTTGTAATCATTGATCTAAAAATCGGGCCTACAGGCCCAATCGGCGGGCACGACCCGCGATGGTCAGCGCCAGGCGCTCGGCGATCAGGTGATCGGGGGAGCCGGTCTGTTTGCAGGCCCGGTCGGCATTGAGGACTTCGGGCTGCAGGGCCGACAGGCTTTCGAGACTCCAGACTCTGGCCTGGCGCAGGAATTCCCGTTCGGCCTTCCAGAACACCCCGGACGCCTTGGCCGCTTCCTGCAGGCCCGCGCCGTTGGCGGCCAGGGTCAGGGTCCGGCGCAGCTTGGCCAGGTGCATGCCCATGGCCCGCACGGCGGGCGGACCCGCCTCACCCTCGGCGGCGGCGCGGCGCAGGCCGGCCTGGGCGGCGGCAAGGCGTCCGCCAAAAGCGTCGACCGCGGCGTCGGAAAGCGAGGCCTCCGGCTCGACGCCCAGGAAGTCTTCCAGGTCGGCGGCGGTGGCGGTGCGCCCGCTGCCGGGACCTAGCCACAGGGCCAGGCGCTCGATTTCCTGGCGCGCCACGCCGCGCTCCTTGGGCAGCCGACTCACGAACAGGTCCAGCGCCTGAGCGTCCAACCCCACCCGATCGCCGACCAGGGCCTCGCGGACCAGCCGGGCGATATCGCCGTGCTCATCCTCGTAGCAGGGGATACAGGCGCAGCCGGCGACCTTCTCGGCCACCTTGCGCAGGGCGGAATCGCGCCCCAGGCCCCCGGCCTCGATCAGGAAGAAGGCGTCCGGGTTCAGCTTGCCGTCGGCGTGGGCGGTCAGGGCCTCGGCGGCCAGCTTGTCCGGCCCGGCCTTGTCGCCGGTCAGCCGCAAGCGGACCAGCCGCCGGCCGCCCATCATCGAGATGGCGGCCAGCTCGCCTTCCAGCGTGCCGGTCGAATCCAGGTCGGTCTCGGTGAGGATGGCGACGTTGAAGGGGTCGTCGATGACCGGGGTAATGGTCCTGGCCACCTGGTCCGCCCGCTCGCGCACCCCGCCCCGGTCGCGGCCGTAGAGCAGGCAGGCGCGGATGTTGTCCGGCGGACCTTTCAGGAAGCGCTCGACGTCGGGGCGCTTGGAGAGGATCACCCCAAGAAATCCATAGAGTGGCTCAGCTTCCGGTCTTCTGGCGGTAGAGCCAGGTCGAGATATCAAGCTGAATCCGCTGGGCCAGCACGCCGGCCAGCCGCGCCTCGGCGTCCTGGTTGGCGGCGACGGCGGCATAGGGCTGGTCGCTGGCGTCGACCGTCACCTCGGCCGAGGTGGAGCCGGTGCGCACCACCTGGCCGCCGCTGAGCGAGGTCAGCCGCCATTCGGCCGTGGCGACCATCTCGTAGCGGGTGGCCACGTTGTCGACCCGCCGGCCGCGCGCGGTGCGGGTCTGCTTGATGGTCATCTCCAGCCGCATCGCCGCCGGCTGGCCGCGGTCGCGGGCCAGGGCGTCGTCCAGCTGCTCGCGCAGCAGCGCCCCGAACCGGCCTTCCGGCGCGATGGTCTCGATCCCCGACAGGGCCGGCGACAGCCCCTGGGTCGCGTACAGGGGCGTGAAGCCGCAACCGGCCAGCAAAGGCGTGGCCAGGAGGGTCAGGCCAAGAAGAAGGGCGGGGAGCCGCATGGTCAGTTCGCCACAATGTTGATGATGCGGTCGGTGACGACGATCACCTTGCGCACGGTCAGGCCCGCAAGGTGGACCGATACGCTCGCGTCCGCCAGGGCCAAGGCGCGAACCTCGGCCTCCGGCGTACCGGCGGCCACGCGGACCTCGCCGCGCCGCTTGCCGTTGACCTGCACGGGCAGGACCAGCTCGCTGTCGGCGGCCAGGGCGGCGTCGAACACCGGCCAGGGGGCGTTGACCACCCAGCCCTCGCCGCCCATCCGCTCCCAGCAGGCCTCGGCCAGGTGGGGGGTGTAGGGAGCGATCAGCCGGGCGAAGGCCGACAGGGACTCGGCGCGGACGTCCGCCACGGCGCCGTCGGTGGCGGGGAAGCCTTTGAGGATGTTCAGGAATTCGTACAGCTTGGCGATGCCGCTGTTGAACTTGAAGCCCTCGATCGACTCGGTGACGGCCTTGATCAGCTTGTGCGTGGCCCGGCGCAGGGCGTCGGCCCGCTCAGGATCCTGAGCGGCGGTCGGCGCCGGCTCGACGTCGAACTCGTTCCAGACCCGGCCGACGAAGCGGCCGGCGCCCTCGACCCCGCCGGTGCTCCACTGCACGTCGCGCTCGGGCGGGCTGTCGGACATCACGAACAGCCGCGCGGCGTCCACGCCATAGGCGTCGAAGATGTCCTCGGGCGCGACGACGTTCTTCTTGGCCTTCGACATCTTCTCGACATCGCCGATGGTGATCGGCTCGCCGGTGGATTTCAGCTTGGCGACGCGGGTTCCGCTTTCCGAACCGAAGACCAGGTCCCCAGGCTCGACCCACAGATTCCGACCGGCTTCGTCCTGTCGATAATAGGTCTCGTGGGTGACCATGCCCTGGGTGAACAGGCCGGCAAACGGCTCGGCGACGCTCAGCATGCCCTCGTCCTTCAGGGCGCGGGTCACGAAGCGGGCGTACAGCAGGTGCAGCACGGCATGCTCGATGCCGCCGATATACTGGTCGACCGGCAGCCAGCGGTCGGCGGCGGCCTTGTCGATCGGAGTGGCCGCGTCGGGGTTGGCGAACCGCGCGAAATACCAGCTGGAGTCCACGAAGGTGTCCAGGGTGTCGGTTTCGCGCTCGGCCGCCCCGCCGCAGGTCGGGCAGGTGGTGAACCGCCAGGTGGGGTGGCGCAGCAGCGGGTTGCCGGGGCGGTCGAAGGTGACGTCCTCGGGCAGCTCGACCGGCAGCTGGTCGTCGGGGACCGGGACAACGCCGCAGGCCTGGCAGTGGATGACCGGGATCGGCGTGCCCCAATAGCGCTGGCGCGAGATGCCCCAGTCACGCAGGCGATAGACGGTGGCGCCCTGGCCCTCGCCCTTGGCCTCGATCCGCGCGACGGCGGCGGCCTTGGCGGCTTCGATCCCCATCCCGTCCATGAAGTCGGAATTGAAGATGGTCCCGGGGCCGGTATAGGCCTCCGAGCCGATCATGTAGGTGGCCGGATGGGCGTTCGGCGGCAGCACCACCGGCTTGACCGGCAGGTCGTATTTGCGGGCGAAGTCCAGGTCACGCTGGTCATGGGCCGGGCAGGCGAAGATGGCGCCGGTGCCGTAGTCCATCAGCACAAAGTTGGCGATCCAGACCGGCAGGGTCCAGCTCGGATCGAACGGGTGTGTGACCCGGATGCCGGTGTCATAGCCCAGCTTCTCGGCGCCCTCGATCTCGGCCTCCGAGGTGCCGCCCTTGCGGCAGTCGGCGACGAACTGGGCGACTTCCGGGTTGGCGGCGGCCAGCTGCTCGGCCAGGGGATGTTCCGGCGCGATGGCCACGAAACTGGCCCCGTACAGGGTGTCCGGCCGGGTGGTGTAGACCTCCAACCCGTCGTCCTGATTGGCTGGAGGTTTCCCGTCGTAGGCGAACTTGAACCTCAGCCCGGTCGAGCGGCCGATCCAGTTTTCCTGCATCAGCCGGACCTTGTCGGGCCAGCGGTCCAGGGTCTTCAGGCCCTCGATCAGCTCGTCGGCATAGTCGGTGATGCGCAGGAACCACTGGGTCAGCTTGCGCTTCTCGACCACCGCGCCCGAGCGCCAGCCGCGGCCGTCGATGACCTGCTCGTTGGCCAGCACGGTCATGTCGACCGGATCCCAGTTGACCTGGGCCTCCTTGCGATAGACCAGGCCGCGCTTCAGCAGCGCCTGGAACCAGCGCTGCTGCTGGCCGTAATAGGCCGGCTCACAGGTGGCGAATTCGCGCGACCAGTCAATGGAGACGCCCAGCAGCTTCAGCTGCTCGCGCATCGCGGCGATGTTCTGGAAGGTCCAGCCCTTGGGGTGGACGCCGCGCTCCATGGCGGCGTTCTCGGCCGGCATCCCGAAGGCGTCCCAGCCCATCGGGTGCAGGACGCTGTAGCCCTGGGCGCGCTTGAAGCGGGCCACCACGTCGCCCATCGTATAGTTGCGCACGTGGCCCATATGGATGCGCCCCGACGGATAGGGGAACATCTCCAGGATGTAGTATTTCGGCCGACCGTCGTCCTCGTTGGAGGCCTTGAACGTGTCGGCGTCAGCCCAGGCGGCGCGCCATTTGGGCTCAGTGTCTCTTGGATTGTAGCGAACCATGGTCCGGGTCTACTTCGGCTCGTTGAAAAGGGGAATGGCGATCTGCCGCATCCCCCGTTTCTGGCCTTGGGAGACTACGGTTGGTTGACGTTGGCCAGCCTGAGAAGTCGCGCCCGGGTCAGGATCGAGTTCTCGATATCGGTCTCGGTCTGGGCGGAGGGCTGCTGGTCGACCCAGCCGCCGGCGCCGTCCGACACCTGCTTGAAGATGGTGACGTTCAGACCGTCGGCGCGCAGGCGGGTGTCCAGGATATAGACGGTCGCCTTGAAGCGCTCATTGGGCGTTTCGGGATTGGTGTACCAGTCGGTGATCACCACGCCGCCGTAGGGATCGGCCGAGGCCAGGGGCATGAAGGCCAGGGTGTCCAGGGTGGCGCGCCACAGATAGCCGTTGACGCCGATCTGGGCCGGGCCGCCAGGCTTGGGCGCGCCGCCCAGGCCGAACAGACCGCCCTTGGGCTTGTCGACCTTCGGACCGGTCGTGCCGCACGCCGCCAGCCCCATCAGGCCCAACGTCGCCACACCCACAACAGCGCCCCGCGCCAAGCTACGCCCAAACCGCATTCTCGTCCGCTCCGATCGCATCCGCCCCCCGAGCCACTTGTCATGGGCCGAGCAGACGCCTTTAGCGCTCAGGTCTGTGTCTAAACAAGGGCCTGAGCACGTGCTGGTGGGTCTACATCATGGCCGCCAAGGCTCCAAACAGGAATCTCGTGACCTTCTCGCCACAGGCGAACTGTGAATCACGATGATTCACCTCCAAGCGCTGTTGCTTCATTGACCCCGGGGCCTGGGGACCCTTTATTTCACTCAACGCCCAACTACCGCCGCGAAAAGGCGGAGGATGGGTGGGGATGGGGTTTTGAGAGCGCTATGCGCCACAAAGATTTCCTAGTCGGTCTGGCTGCTGTTGCGGCGATGGGTTTGGCGAGCGCCGCCCATGCCGAGACCCTGCGCGTCAAGCCGCCGTACGCCGCGCCGTCCGTCGCCGACGCCTTCACCGTCAAGGGCGACTTCGATCCCAAGGTCGGGCAGTTCGGCCCGCTGGCCTCGCGCAAGACCCTGCAGTTCGACACCAAGAAGGGCCGCTGGGGCCTCTCCCTCGACCTCGACCAGCCCGCCACTCGCGAGCTGCAGCTCAAGGACGTCGAGGCCGGCGCCTGGTTCAAGGTCACCCCGCAGCTGCGCGTCGGCGCCGGCGTGGGCGTGGGCTCGAGCCGCGACGAGGCCCTGCGCAAGCCGATCCAGAAGGACGAAGCCCCGCGGGTTCGTCTGGAAACCGCCTTTAAGTTTTAAGCGCCGACACCACGGCGATGCCAACGGCCCCGGTCGCCTCCAGGCGCGGGGCCGTTTTCACGTTTACGCCCCCGAGCGCATAGACCGGCAACCCGGCGTCCCTGACCAGGGCGGCGAAGCGGCGCTGGCCCAGCGCCTTGCCGGCCGAGGGGCTCTGGCTGGGAAACACCGCCGACAGCAGGGCCGCATCAGCCCCGGCTTCGGCCGCGGCGTGCAGGGCCTCGGCGGAATGGGCGGCCGTGGTGAACAGCCAGTCCGGATGCCTGGCCTTCAGCGCCGGCAGATCGGCGATGGCGCGTTCGGGCAGATGCAGTCCGTCGGCATCGCAGGCTTCCGCAAGAGCCTCGTCGGCGCCGACCAGAAGGATGAGGCTGCGTTCCTTGGCGATAGTGGCCAGGCGGCGGCCCTGCTCGACCGCGTCGGCCGCTCCGAAGGCGCGGAAGACGACGCCTGCCCCGGCCGGAAGCTGGCGGGCCACGCCCCCGGGATCGGGTGTCCGCTCCGGGTCGGTGAGAAACAGCAGCGGCGGCAGGCCCTTCCGCGCGGAGGCCGCGAGGCTTAGGGAGGTGGCGACCTCCCACAGCCGCTGAAGCTCCGTCCGTGACCTTGACACTCAACGCCTCCATCGCCGCCGCCCGCCAGGCCGTCCTGGACCGGATCGCCGCCGCCGCCAAGGCGTCCGGGCGCGACGCCGGGGATGTGACCCTGGTGGCGGTCTCCAAGCAACAGCCGGAAGAGCGCATCGCCGCCATGCTGGCGACCGGCCAGACGACTTTCGGCGAGAACCGGGTGCAGGAGGCGCAGGAGCGCTGGGCTGAGCGTCGGTCAGGCCTCGAACTCCGGCTGATCGGGCCTCTGCAGAGCAACAAGGCCCGCGAGGCGGTCGCCCTGTTCGACGTGATCGAGACCCTGGACCGGGAAAAGCTGGCCGGGGTCCTGGCTGACGAGATCCAGCGGGCCGGCCGGGGCCTGCGCCTCTATGTGCAGGTCAATACCGGCGAGGAGCCGCAGAAGGCCGGCGTCATCCCGACGCAGGCCGACGCCTTCATTGAGACCTGCCGCAAGACCTATGGCCTGACGGTCGAGGGCCTGATGTGCATTCCGCCGGAAGCCGAGGCCGCCGGGCCGCATTTCGCCCTGCTGGCCGCCATCGCCCGGCGTAATGGGCTGGACAGGCTCTCCATGGGCATGAGCGGCGATTTCGAGACGGCGGTGCGCTTCGGGGCGACCAGCGTGCGCGTCGGCAGCGCCCTGTTCGGAACGCGCAGCTAGCCCCAAGAGTTGGCGTAAGCTCACGAACCGGTGCATGGTCTCAGGCATGGCGCAACGTAAGACTCTACTGATCATCGACGACGACAACGACCTGCGCGGGGCGCTGGCCGAGCAGTTGCAGCTGCACGAGGAGTTCTCCGCCGTCGAGGCCGACACCGCCGGCGAAGGCGTGCGGCTGGCCAAGGAGATCCGGCCCGATCTGGTGCTGCTCGACGTCGACCTGCCCGACATGGACGGCCGCGAGGCCTGCCGGCTGATGCGCAAGGGTGGCGTCACCGCGCCCATCGTCATGCTGACGGCGGCGGCCAGCGATTCCGACACCATCCTGGGCCTGGACTCCGGGGCCAACGACTACGTCACCAAGCCCTTCCGCTTCGGCGTGCTGCTGGCCCGCATCCGCGCCCAGCTGCGCAGCCATGAGGCGTCCGAGGACGCGGTCTTCCGCATCGGTCCCTACGAGTTCCGGCCGTCCTCCAAGCTGCTGGTCGACGACAAGGCCAAGAAGGTGCGGCTGACCGAGAAGGAAACCAATATCCTGAAATACCTCTACCGCTCCGGCTCCAAGGCCGTGTCGCGGGAGGAGCTGCTGACCGAGGTCTGGGGCTACAACGCCGGGGTCACGACCCACACGCTGGAAACCCACGTCTATCGGCTGCGCCAGAAGATCGAGCCCGATCCCGCCAATGCGCGGTTGCTGCTGACCGAAGCGGGCGGGTACCGGCTGCAGCCATAGGCGCGGGCTGGGCGGAATCGCCGCTCAGCCTTCCCTCTGCCCCAATTCCAGCGCCATCCCGTGCCGGGCGCCCAACGCGCTGACGGTAAAGCGGTTTACTCCCAGGCCTTGCAGCACGGCGGACAGGGCTATCGCCCCTGTGACGACCCGTTCCATCTCGTCGCCGCCGGGATTGGCGGGATCGAATATGGCGCGTAGAGGCTCCCACTGCGCGTAGGGCCGCTGGGTGAAGAGCGCCAGCATAGCCTCGAGGTTGCTGACGCTCAGCTCGACGCCCTGAACGCTGCGTGGGTCGTAGCGGCTGCCGCGCTTGTCCGACAGCGATAGCCAGGCGCATTTGGTGGCGACGCTGCCCTGCGCGACGGTAATGGAGAAGTCGTCCTTTGCAACCGGTGGTCGGATTTCGGCCTCAAGCGCCGATCGCAGCGCCGACAGATCGCAACCCATTGCAGTAAACCGCCGGACCAGTCGGTCGCTGCCCAGGTCCAGGCTGCCGGTCGAGCGAACCTGCATGGGCGGACCCCGGGTCACCACAGCCATGTCCAGGCTGCCCCCGCCCTGATCGATCACCAGCGCCAGGTCGTCGGGCCGCGCCGCGCCGTCCAGGCCGGACAGGGCCGCCCGGGCGGCGCACAGAGCCTCGTCCTCGGCGCTGAGAACCTGCAGCCGGGCCAGGGCGGACCCGGCGGGGATAAGCGCCTTGGCCGCCAGCCGCCGCACCGCCTCGGTTCCAAACGCGACGGTCCGGACGGCGCCCTGCCTGGCCGCCAGACCGATGAACTGGCTGACGGCGTCGGCCGTGTCGTCCAGGGTCAGGGCCCGATCCCCCGCCGCCTGTTCCAGAGACGCGATCAGCCGGGTCTCCCGCGACCGCGTCAGGACCGGCCGCAGGGCGCCCTGGACGACATCGGCGACCAGCAGGCGCACCGCCCGGCTGCCCACCTCGATAACCCCGACCCGGATGGCCTCACTGGGCATAGGGCGCCTTCCACCGTCGTCCGAGCAGGCGGCGGCCGCGCTCCCAGCGATCGATGACATGGTCCTCCTTGTAGAGGCCGCCGGTCTTGGGTCCGGGCAGCGGATTGTCCGCCAGCCACCCGCGCCCTCCCGCATCGACCTTACCGATCATTTCCTCCACGTCGTCCGCCAGGGGGGTCGCGGTCTCGGCGCAGACCGCTACGTACTTCACCAGGGCAGAGAGGCTCAGTCCATGGGCGCCGTGAATGCGAGGGTTGACGAAGCCGAGGCGATAGAGCGGTGCGGCGAGCCGGGCGTTCGACGCTGCGTCGCCCCGACATTCTATCCAGTCCGGGTCGAGGATTTCGAGGATTGGTGGCGGGGTCGGGTCCGACGACATCAGCGCCATCGCCGCGTCGGTATGGCCCTGGGCGGCCCGATAACCTCGCATCGTCGGGTCCGCCTGCATGATCATCGCCGCCGAGGTTGATTCCACCGCGAACCGGCTGGCCCGACCTTCCTCCGAGGCCAACAGAGCGCAGGCGTTGCGCGCGCGGTCCAGGAAGGCCAACCGGCGCGGCGCCATCTCGGCGCTCGCCTGCCCGGATCCTTCCAGTTTGTAGGTGAACTTCGCCGCCCAGAGGAGTTCGATCGGGTGCACAAGGCTGGCCGTCGGGAGGCTATCGAGATGGGCGCAGAGGGTTTCCCAGGTGTCCAAGCCTTCTTCGGTCGCGCGGGTCCGCGTCGCATGACGGATGCGGGCCCAACTGAAGGGTTCGGCGATACGGTTCACCCGCTCGACCGCGACGTGGAATTTGCTCGCCAGTTTGACCGGCGGTTTGGGCTTCGACGCCGATCTAGACCGGCGTGCTGCTTCCAGGGCTTTTCTCCTGCGGGCTTCCTCCTCCAGTCGCGCCAACGCGCGGCCCTCATACAGATGCCACAGAGCTTCGTGGTGCCACCGCGCCGAAAGGCCGACGGAGAGGTCCAGCCGGTGGCCATGCCGCTGCGGTTCGAGGTAGCCGACGATGGCATTGGCGGCGGCGTAGTGCAGGTTCGCCTGGACCAGGTTCGACCCTCGGACGGCCGGCCTGACGGCCAGGAAGAACTCGCTGGCCGCCGTCGCCTCCACCAGCACCCGCCGGCCGGCGTCCTTCAGGTCCAGCAGACGGTTGAACAGCACCGCGAAATCGTCGTCGGCCAGATTGACGATCCGTCGGGCCATCTCGTGGGTGAAGCCGTGCCGGAAAATCGCCAGTTTCTGCAGCGCTTCATACAAGGCCGGTTCGAACGGCTCGGTCGGGGCCGGAAACGGCTGTCGTGGATCGGCGACCAGCAGGATGCGCGTGGCGCCGATGCGGCGATGGACGGCGTCGATCCTTGTCGGTTGCAGAGTCTGGTTGGCGGGCAGCCGCTTGAGCGCCGCGGTCAGGCGGCTCAGATGGAGCCGCGAGAACGGGCCTTCGGCCAGCACCGACGGGGCCGGGAAATGCTCGTAACCCACGATCACCAGCAGGTCCGGGGCCCGCACCGGGTCCAAGCGGGTCGGCACGAACCGGTTCATCTGCCGCGCCAGCATCCTGGCCGCCGCCGAACCGTTGACCGTGAAATTGAAGGTCTTCAGGTCGGCGTCGCTCCAGTCGAGCATCTCCCACACCACCCGCCAGAACCGCTCGCTGCCCTCGCCTTCCGTCGCCCGCACCGTGGCGAAGGCCGGCAGCTTTTCGAAGGGGGCGCCGCCGTAGTCGGGGTCGCGGGGGGCCAGGTGGCTGATCTCGTAGAGGGCGGCGATGACGTTTTCCGGGGTGATGTCGGGGTCAAGCTGCAGCACTGGCTCCCCGCTCCTTTCCAGGGCGTCCAGTACGCGGTCGATCTGCGCCTGGTTCTCCTCGGACGGGATCTCGACGCGGCCACGGCCCACGCGTCGATAGCGTTTGAAGGCGGCCGCCAGGTCGGGGACGCGGACATAGCGATGCTTGCGCCAAGCCTGGCTCATCGCGTGCTCGGCATAGTCCGAGAACTTGGCGCCGCGATTGACCCGCAGCTGCGGCCGGTAGGTGGTGACGGGATTGCCGTCGCTGGGGATGATGATCTGTTCGTAGAAGGACGCCGCCTCGGCGCCGGCGATCTTGGGGCCGATATCGACCTGATCGATCTGATAGTCCGCGCCGCGGACATCCTTGAAACGCTTGCCCAGCCCCCCCGTCGCGCAGATCGTGTCGACCCCCTTGTGGTCGATAAAATGGCCCAGGATGACCAGGCCCAGATAGGCCCCGAGACTGTCGTCCCTAAGGTTGATCTTCACCAGGTCGCGGTAGGGTTCGAGGGTCTGCTCGGCGGCGCTGAGGTCGAGCACCACCTTGGCGTCGCGGATGTCGCGGGCAAAGGCCTCATCCCAGGTGGAGTGCTCGTGCTCCCAAAGGTCGATGGCGGCTTCGAGCGCCCGGGTCGCCGCCATCTTCCAGTCGCGCCAGTCTATGCCGCCGCCGCCCTTGAACAGCACACGGGGCATTTTGGCCGGCGCGCCGAGCACAACGTTGACCCGGATCGGCAGGGCGCAGCTGATGGGGTCGAACCGCTCCGACCTGAGGATCAGCAGTGGCCAGGCGAACTCGCGGTGCAACAGGTCGTTTTCGACCAGCTCCCAGCGCGAAAGGCCGGGCGCCTGCTCGCGGAAGGCCGCCAGGCCCGCCAGCCCTTCGTCGCGCCTGAGACTGGCGATCAGGCCCGCCAGGGCCGGCGCCGACTTTTCCGGCCAGCCGGCGCCCATCTCGAGCTTGGCCAGGCGGATCAGCTGGGGCGGGGTGAATTCGCCGTGCAGCAGCCGCTCGGCGAGGATCCGGGCGCCGGCGATAGGCGTGGACTGCCCGCTGCGCTTGCGCTGGTTCGCCTGGGCCTGCAGCCAGAACGGCCTGTGCTCCGACCATCCCAGTTCGCCGCTGGGGAAGTTGCACAAGGCCTCCAAAGTCGTCGGCGGCAGCAGTTCCAGCCGGCGAAGATAGCCGCTCTGCTGTTCCGGTTCCGGTTCCAGAAGATCGGGCCAAAGCATGCCGAAGACCCGGGCCTGCTCCTCGGGACTTCCTCCGTCCAGGGCGCGCAGCAGCGAGCAGCCCAGAGCGATGCTCTGGGCCTCTATCCAGTGCGGGCTGACCTGCAATGATCCGCCCGCGGCGCTCATCGCCAGTCCGCGGGATAGGCGGCCGGATCGCGGCTCTGGCGCAGGAGAAAGGCCTGAGCGTCGCCGACCTTCAGGTCGGACACCACATATCGGCGGCTCCGGCTCCCGGGCGTGAGCGTAAAGGGCTTGTCGCCTAGGAACAGCTGGCCCACCTTCGGGCCCGACGGCAGGTCGACAAACACGCCCTCGCCCTCGCGGGCCAGGCGCGCCTTGCCGTTCGGCCCGATCAGGCTTCCCAGGAAATGGGTTTTCCGCGGCCGTGGCGCGGGCTTGTCCGGCTGGACGGAAACAGCCCCGCCGGCCCTGGTCTTCCGCGCGGCGGCCATGGCCAGCTCCATCGGAGAGACCACCTGCGGCGTCACGGACTTCTTGGCCGGCCGGAAGGCGATGACCGCTCCGGTCGACCCCATCAGGCGGTAATTGTCCGGATCGCTGGCGTCGATCCGAATACCGGCGCCGCTTTCCGGCGCGGCGATCAGCTCGGCGAGATCCTCGACGGACGGCAGCGCGCCGACGCCGGCGTGCTCAAGTGTCATGCGGCGGATGACGATTTCCGCCGCCTTGTCGATCGGGCCCTCGCCGCGTTCCCAGCGGCCCACCGTCTGGAGGTCGCGGCCGATAAGGCTCGCCAGTTCGCCCTGGGTCTTGCGCAGCCCGACACGGACAAAGCGCAGGTGCTGGGGCGCGAACCGCCCCGCTCGGCGCGCCACGGCGTCATACAGGACCCGGTGCAGCGCCTTGATGTTGGCGATCTCGAGATAGGGCTCGCCGTGCCACTCACCCATCGGCAGGCCTACAAGCGTAACGCCCTCGACGCCGCATTCGTCATAGCGGTGGTCGATCCGCTGAACGGGTGATTTGGCGGTCATTATCTCGTCTCTCTAGAATACGGTCAGAATCTTCACCCAGGCGGGCGCCACCGGCGCCACCAGGCATTTCACAATCCTTCCGGGCTCGCTCAGGCCCGGCCCCTCGAAGCGGTAGACGTAGTCTCCCGGATACTTCTCCGACGCCCTCGGAAGCCGCTGCACGGACCCGGTCTCCAGGACGTACAGCACGTCGTCGAGCGAGATACGCCGCTCCCGTTGGCGCCTGGTCGCATGAAGCGAAGGGTCCACGCGCAGGACGTCTCCCCTAGCCCAGCCGTTGATACGCTTCGTGGCCTCAGCGGGGGTCATAACGTCGAAGAACCCGCTCATGGCGCACCATATATCATAATGACGCTTTTGTCGAACGCTGAACACCAACTCAACATGGAATTTCTCCGGAAGTTATACGGCTCCCGCGTGCTTGAGCCAAAGAAAGACGAAAAAAGACGTATTGTCAATAACTCAAAATGATATATCAATGGGGCCGTAACCGAGGTCCTAGACGCCGACGTCCGGCCAGTTTCCGACCAAACCCCATCCGAGTCTCGCGCAAAGCGCGAAACTGTAACCGACTATCGAAAGGGAGGCGCAGATGGCCCGAGATCACCGGGACCCCATCGAGACGGTCCGCTGGACCTACGAGGACCTGCGCCAGCGCCTGATGGGCGGCGAGGCCGCGCGGGATCGTGGCGGCGCGGATGGCCAGAAGAACCTGCCGGCGGCCGGCTCGTCGACCCCGTCCGCCTATCAGCGCGACGTCCTGCACCGCGCCCAGGAGTTGGCGCATCTGTCCGAGCATACCGCCCAGGAGGATCTGCGGGCGCTGATCGGCGACATGCGCGACAACCCCTATGTCCAGGCCGGGTCCGGCCCCGAGGACCGCTGCTCCGCCGTGGTCTCGGCGGCGACCGCCGAAATCGACCACATTGTCCAGGCGCAGGGCGCCGATCTGCGCGAGCATCGCGAGATGGAGGACGCCGCCGGCCGCAACTGCCGCCGCGACTTCCAGGCCGCCCGCAGCGCGACGCCGCGCGGCGGCTGGAAGAGCATCCGCAGCTTCTGGGAGATGCTGGTCTGCGTCGGCCTGGTGGAGGGCGGCGTGGCCTATCTCATTCTCAAGCACGCCCTGGGCTGGTCCCTCGCAGTGCTGCAGGGTTTCACCATGGCCGGGGTGATCATCGGGCTGGGCTATTCGGCCGGGCATCTGACCCTGCGGCCGGCCAACCATGTCGACCGGACAGCGCCGATGGTGCTGTTGCGCCGCTGCGGGGCGGTCGGCCTGGCGATCCTGGCCGCGGTCCTGCTCTATGTGATGGCGGCGATGCGGGCCTGCCTGATCGAGGGCCTCGACGCCACCGCCGCCGAGGTCCTGGCCCGGGCCGGCCAGCCACTGTCGGTCCTGGTCCACTGGGAGACTCTGGGCCTGATGGTCATCGGGCTGGTCGGCTTCGGCGCCGGAGCCTGGAAGGCCCACGATTTCTGGCATGGCCTGGTCCAGCCGCTGCGCGCCTCCGGCCGCGCCCATGAGAAGGCCGCCGCCGCCCTCCGCGACCGCCGCGACGACCTGGTCGGAGCCGTGGACGCCGCCGCGGAGGGACCCGCTGATCATCTCGGGGGGATGCTGGCGGCGGCCCGCGATTGGGCCCGGGCGATGGAAGATCGGGTCGACGCCGCCACCGCCCGGATTCTCGAGGCCAACCGGCGCCACGAGATCCTGCAGCGCGCCGTGGAAGGCGTCGATGTCGACTATCGCGAGGGCAACCAGGAGGTCCGCTCGGAAGGCGGCCCGGCCTGGCCCGCTCTGCCGGTTGTTGGGATCGAGCTCGAGCCGCCCGCGGCCTTTGCGGAAGCCCGCGCGGCGATGAGGGACGTCGCGGCGGCCTGGGCGCGCCAGGTGAAGGCGGCGCAGGCGGACATCCACGAGGCGCGCCAGCAGGCCATCGCCCATATCGACCTGCTGGCCGGTTACGCCCCCCTGCCCGAAGCGCCCAGGGCGCGGGCCCTGGCCTACGACAGGCGCGGCTGATGGCCCGCAGTCCCCGTCCCGCTGGCGGGCGGCGCCGGATGCGCCGGACGCCGGCCCTGCCGCTCCTGCTGGTCGGCCTGGTCATCGCCGGGGCCGTCGCCGCCGGCTATCTGACCCAGGCCGCCCCGGCCGATCCGGTCACCGACTGCCCGGTCGGCAAACCGCCCCCCGCGACCGTGGTGATCGACCTGGACACCACTGACGCGCTGATCGCCGCCCAGCCCCGGCAGACCCTGCAGGCGGTCGAGCAGGTGCTGGCCGGCCTGCCGGCAGGATCGCGCGTGGCGATTTTGCAGGTCTCCGGCGAAAACCAGATCGAGGCGGCGCCGCTGTTCGACCGCTGTCTCCCGGCGACCGACGACAACATCCGGCGCAATCGCATGCGCGATGCGGTGATGACGCCGATACGGCGCCGTCTGCAATCGCTGCAGGCCGCGGCGGCCGCGCCGGCCTCACCGATCCTGGAGAGCGTGCTCAATATTGCTCAGGACCGCCAGCTGCACGCCGCCGGCGCGCCGCTGACCGTCGTACTGATTTCAGACGCCCTGCAGAATTCCGAGTTCGCCTCGGTCTATCGGCGCGGCCGGGCTTTCCCCGATCCTGCCGGCAGGCCGCTGGCTGGGGTCAGGGTTCAACTCGTCCTGCTGCGCAACCGGCGCGACCAGGCGCTGCAGCCCGCCTCGGCGGCCCGCCTGACGGCCTGGCTGGGCAAGGCCGGCGCGACGACGGACTACCGGCCGCCGACCTGGCTGACCCTGGCCGGGGCGCCGCCATGAGTCTGCGCCTGGAAGACGTGCTGAGGCCGCCGGCCTCGCCCGAGGTTCGCGAACGCCGCACCCGGCTGCTCGGCGCCTTGACGGCCGCCACCGCCCTGGCTGGCGGAATCTTTCTGGCGACCGCCGTCCTGGTGGGGCTGTTGATCGGCGGCAGCCTGCGGCTGGGCCAATGGGGCCCGGTGCTTCTCTGGGGCGCGCTGCTGGCCGGTGTCTATATCGGGTGCGGCCTGACCCTCTGCGCCAAGTTCGTCAACCGGCTGCGGTTGTGGGGCGGCGCGCCTCTGGGCCGGGTCGTGGAGGCCAAGGCGCATTTCGTTTCCTGGTGGCCCTGGGCGGCGACCCGGCTGTTGCTGATCCTGGTCTTCCATGAAGCGACCGGTGGGGGCGGCAGGTTCACTCCCCGCGGCCGGGCCGAGCGGCGTCCTACAGCTTCAGATCGACGCTGACCGGCGCGTGGTCGCTGGGCTTTTCCCAGCCGCGCACGTCGTCGTGGACGCGGGAAAGGGCTTTGCGGTCGTGGAAGACGGCGTCCCGCATCCCCGGCGTCGCCAGGATGTGGTCCAGGCGCAGGCCGCGGTTCGAGGCGCGGAAGTCCAGGGCGCGGTAGCTCCACCAGGAGAACAGCTTTTCCGGCTCGGGGATGGCCTCGCGCGGCACGTCGATGAACTGCAGAGAGGCCTTCAGCGCTTCCATGGCCGCGATCTCGACGGGGGTGTGGCTGACGATCCTGCTCATCTGCTTGTGGGACCAGACGTCGAACTCGCCGGGCGCGACATTGAGGTCGCCGGTGACGATCAGCGGGGCTTTCGGGTCGCGCTTGGCCATCTCGGCGGTGAGCCTGGCGAAGAAGTCGAGCTTGTGGGAAAACTTGGGGTTCACCTCGGGGTCGGGAATGTCGCCGCCGGCCGGGATGTAGAAGTTCTGGATCTCGACCCCGGCGATCATCGCGCCGACGACGCGGGCATGGCCTTCACGGCAGACGTCGAGTTTCGGAGCATCCTCGATCGGCAGGCGCGAGGCGATGGCAACGCCGTGCCAGCCCTTCTGGCCGGCGATACGCAGGTGCGGGAAGCCCAGGTCGGCGAACATCTGCACGGGGAACTCGCCGTTCTGGCACTTGATCTCCTGCAGGCACAGGACGTCGGGCGCGACCTCGTCGACGAAGCGGCCGATCAGGTCGCCGCGCGGGCGGACCGAGTTGATATTCCAGGTGGCGAGACGCAGGCGCATGCGGGGTGGGTAGCTTTCATCGAGCGCTGGAGGAAGCCCCCAAGAAAAACGCCCGGGTGCTGGCGAGCACCCGGGCGGCTTAAAAAGTTGTCTCTCATGCCGCCGCCGGGAGGGGATAGGTTCCGGCACGGATCTTACGAACGGGCGCGAGGTCGGACGCATCCGCCGTTATAAGTGGCATTATTGCAACTTGAATCGGTAAACGTCAATGGCAATTGCGAGAAAAGTTGCCTGTAGCGCACGCGCCACAATCGATTCTCAACTCAGGGCCTGGCCGTCGCGGCGCGCGGCGGCGGTGGGACATTGAACAGCGACTTGTCGAGGCTGCCGACCTTCTGCAGTTCGGTCAGGTCGATGCGGGTCGGACGGCCCTGGTTGTCGATGATGGTCCAGCCCTTCAGGGCCACGGGCGCGCCGGAGAATCGCAGCTCGATCTGGCCGGGGGTCTGTTTGCGCGCGTCCTTGGCGACGATGGCGAAGTCGTCGCCATAGTGCTTGACCTCGGTGACGGTGACCCCCCGGTCGAGCCGGATATCCTTGGCCAGGAACAGCGCCAGCGGCGTGGCCCCCAGCGGCACGCGGCTGGTGGTCTTCAGCCGGGTGTTGGTCTGGGCGACGACGCGGCCATCGGAGACCAGCACCAGGCCCGACGGCGGGTCATAGGCAAAGCGGGCCCGGCCCGGCCGCTGCAGCCACAACCGGCCGGTGGTCTGTGTCCCGCGCCAGTCGGTCTGGCGGAACCGGCCCTGGGCGGCGCTGAGGTCCTGCAGATAGGCCACGGCCTTGTCGACCAGCGCCTGGTCATCGGCGTTCAGGGCGGCGAAAGCCGGCAGAGGCAGGGCGGCGACAGCGGCGGCGGCAACCAGCAGGGCGCGGCGGGAAAAGTCACGGTTCATGGACGCGGGGTGTCTCCGGTTTGGCCCTCGGATGCAAGCTAACGCGCGGAGGGGGCGAAAAGGCGACCACGCCTCTCATCACTCCGCTCATCCCCGCGAAGGCGGGGACCCAGGCGTTTTTGAGAGCGAGCCGGCTGCCCGAGCCATGTTTCTGACTTCCGCGGCGATTGAACCGCCGAAACAGAAAAAACCTGGGTCCCCGCCTTCGCGGGGATGAGCGGGTTTTTAGTGAGAGGTCACGGTGGTGGCGGGGCCAGGATGTCGCGTTTGCCGGCGTGGTTGGCGGCGGTGACGACGCCTTCGCGCTCCATGCGTTCGATCAGGGTGGCGGCGCGGTTGTAGCCGATCTGGAGGCGGCGCTGGACGTAGCTGGTCGAGGCCTTGCGGTCGCGGGTGACCACGGCGACGGCCTGGTCGTAGAGATCGCCCGGCTCGCCCTCGCCGCCGAACGTGCCGCCGCCCTCGCCGTCCTCGTCATCGCCGCCGGCGGTGACTTCCTCGAGATACTGCGGCTCGCCCTGGTCGCGCAGGAACTTGGCCACCGCCTCGACCTCGCCGTCCGAGACGAAGGGGCCGTGCAGGCGGGTGATGCGGCCGCCGCCGGCCATGTAGAGCATGTCGCCCTGACCCAGCAGCTGCTCGCCACCCTGTTCGCCCAGGATGGTGCGGCTGTCGATCTTGGAGGTGACCTGGAAGCTGATCCGGGTCGGGAAGTTGGCCTTGATGGTGCCGGTGATCACGTCGACCGACGGGCGCTGGGTGGCCATGATCAGGTGGATGCCGGCGGCGCGGGCCATCTGGGCCAGGCGCTGCACGGCGCCCTCGACCTCTTTACCCGCCACCAGCATCAGGTCGGCCATCTCGTCCATGACCACGACCAGGTAGGGCATGGGTTCGGGACGGATCTTCTCGCTCTCGTAGACGGCGCGGCCGTTGTCGTCGAAGCCGGTCTGGACGGTGCGCTCGAAATGCTCGCCCTTGGCGAGGGCCTCGCGGGCCTTTTCGTTATAGCCGGCGACGTTGCGCACCCCGATCTTGGACATCCGCCGATAGCGGTCCTCCATCTCGCGGACCGTCCACTTCAGGGCGACGATGGCCTTCTTCGGATCGGTGACCACGGGGGCCAGCAGGTGCGGGATGCCGTCATAGACGCTGAGCTCCAGCATCTTGGGGTCGATCATGATGAAGCGGCATTCGCTGGGCGACAGACGATAGAGGATCGACAGGATCATGGCGTTGATCCCCACCGACTTGCCCGAGCCGGTGGTGCCGGCCACCAGCAGGTGGGGCATCTTGGTCAGGTCGGCGATATAGGGCTCGCCGCCGATGGTTTCGCCCAGCGCCAGGGGCAGCAGCTGGGTGGCCTTCTCATAGTCGGGCGCGGCCAGCAGGTCGCGCAGATAGACGGTCTCGCGCTTGGCGTTGGGCAGCTCGATGCCGATGGCGTTGCGGCCCTGGACTACGGCCACGCGGCAGGCGGCGACGCTCATCGAGCGGGCGATGTCGTCGGAGAGGGCGACGACCCGGGCGTGCTTGACGCCAGGGGCGGGGGCCAGTTCGTAGAGGGTGACCACGGGACCGGGGCGGATCTGGTCGATGACCCCGCGCACCCCGAACTCCGACAGCACGCTTTCCAGCAGCCGGGCGTTCTGGCGCAGGGCCTCCTCGTCGAAGGCCGAGGCTCTGGGCTTCGGTTTGGCCAGCATGGCCAGCTCCGGCAGGCGGAAGCCGCCCGGCTCGACGAACTCGAAGCTTTTCTGACGTTCGCGCAGTTCCCGGTCCGAGGCGGCGGGGCGCGAGACGGGCTTGGGGGCCTTGATGGCCAGGGCAGATTGGGGGGCGGCGGCGGCGGCCGGAGCCTCGAACGCCACATCGCGGGGGAGGCCGTCGCGCGCGGCGGCTGGCTTGCGGGCGCGGCGAACCGGCGCGAGTTCGGCCTTAGCGGGAGTGCGACGGGTCATGCGTTCCGCGAGGGCGCCGGCCAGATTATCGAGGTCGGCTTTGCGGAAGCCGACAGCCCAGCCCAGGGTGGCGACGCCGGCGATCAGCAGGATGACGGCGGCAATAATGCCGGCGGCCGGCAGGTGGGCGAAGGCCAGGACGCTGGTCAGGCCATCCAGCAGCGCCTGGCCCCAGAAGCCGCCCAGTCCCTTGGCCAGCGGCCAGGCCGAGGGCTTGGGCGCGATGGCCAGGCCCCCGGCCAGCAGCATCAGCCCGGCCAGCCCGGCCAGGGACCGGCGGCGCAGTCCGCCGCGATGGCGATCGGGATCGATATCAACGACGCGCGAGAGGCCGAACACTACCATCAGGGCGGCGGCGATCCAGGCGCTGAGGCCCAGCGACTGCACCATCAGGTCGGCCAGCAGGGCGCCAGGGCCAGCCAGGGCGTTGGTGGCGGCCTTGCCGGTGGCGGCGTTGAAGCTGGGATCGGCGGCGTTGTAGGTGGCGACAGCCAGCGCCAGGCCCACGCCCATGGCGACGGTGACCCCGCCGCGGAACCGGGCCGTGGTCGGCGCCTGCCAGGCCAGCACCGCTGCTTCCGCCAGCAGCTCCGCTCCCGATCGCCTCGCAACCCGTGCCATTTTCGCCACCAAATCGTTGAACCTCCGAGTCCTGGCGCAAGAGGGTTAAGAGGCGTTTACCGATCCGGGTCGGAGTCGGCGTTCTTTCTTCCCCCGCCAGCGGGCGCCCTGTACGCGCGGACGGGAAAATGGCCGACTAGCGGTCATCCGGGCTCGGGGTTTCGCGTAAAACTCGTGATCAATTAGTCCACTCCCCGGCCGGCCGATAATGTGGTTGCTCGGCTGGCCTTATGTCGGCTGGCCAGGGGGCCTCGCGGTTTGGCGGATGCCTGCCCGATGTCTTACTTTCCCGCCGTTATTGAGTTGTCGGCCCTGGATGGAACGGATGGCTTTCGGATCGACGGCCTCTCCGCCGGCGCCAACACCGCCTTCTCGGTCGCCTCCGCCGGCGACGTGAACGGCGATGGCTATGATGACTTCATCATCGGGGCCCTCGGGGTCAATGGCTACGCTGGCGGCGCCTATGTGGTGTTTGGCCAGGCCGGCGGCTTCCCGGCGTCTTTTGACCTTGCGAGTCTGGACGGAACCAACGGCTTCAAGCTCACCGGCGTCACGGCCCAGGACCAGGCCGGCCGTTCGGTGGCCTCGGCGGGCGACGTCAACCACGACGGGTTCGACGATCTGATCATCGGCGCGGCGGGCGCGGATCCCCACGGCTACGACTCCGGCGCCAGTTACGTGGTGTTCGGCAAGGCCAGCGGCTTCGCCGCCAACCTCGACCTGTCGAGTCTGGACGGAAGCAACGGGTTCAAGATCAGCGGTGAGACCGCCTTCGACCAGAGCGGCCGTTCGGTGGCCTCGGCCGGCGATATCAACAACGACGGTTTCGACGACGTGATCATCGGCGCGTTTGCGGCCGATCCTCACGGCGCTTCTTCCGGCGCCAGCTACGTCGTGTTCGGCAAGGCCGGCGGCTTTGCCGCCAACCTCGACCTGTCGAGCCTGGACGGCAGCAACGGGTTCAAGCTCAGCGGCGGTGCGAGCTACGACTTCTCCGGCGGCTCGGTTGCTTCAGCGGGGGACGTTAACGGCGACGGCATCGGTGATCTGATCATCGGCGCCACGCGCGCCGGCGGCTACGCCGCGGGAGCCAGCTACGTCGTGTTCGGCAAGGCCAGCGGCTTCACCGCCAATCTCGATCTCTCGACTCTGACCGGCGCGGACGGCTTCAGGATCTCGGCCGCGAGCGCCTATGACTATGCCGGCGTCTCCGTCGCATCGGCGGGCGATGTCAATCACGATGGATTCGGCGACGTGATCATCGGCGCCAAGAACGCCAATCCGGACGGTCTGAACACCGGGGCCGCCTATGTGGTGTTCGGCAAGTCGGGAGGTTTCGCCGCCAATCTCAATCTCTCGACACTGGACGGGTCCAACGGCTTCCGGATCAGCGGCGGGCCGTACGCCGGCGGGGCGGGCTATTCCGCCGCCGGGGCGGGTGACGTCAACGGCGACGGCATTGATGATCTCATCATCAGCGCCAAGTACGCCAGCGCCGGGGGCCGCACCTATGCCGGGGTCAGCTATGTGGTGTTCGGCCAGGCCGCCGGATTTGGCGCCGTGGTCAACCTTGCCGGCCTCAACGGATCCAACGGGTTCAAGATCAATGGCGTCACCTCCGGTGACAACAGCGGCAACTCGGTCGCTTCCGCCGGCGATATCAATCACGACGGTTTTGATGACCTGATCGTTGGCGCGCGCCTGGCTGACCCCAACGGGTTCAACTCCGGATCGACCTATATCATCTTCGGCCGCCCTTCGGCCCCATCGGTGACCTATAGCGGCACGACCGGTGACGATGTTCAGGACGGCGGCGCGGGCGCTGACAGCCTCTCGGGCGGCGGCGGCAACGACACCCTCAACGGACTGGCCGGGATCGACACGCTGAACGGCGGCGACGGCAACGATATCATCAACGGCGGCCTGGGCGCCGACGCCATGACCGGCGGTCTGGGCGACGACACCTTCTATGTCGACGACGCAGGCGACACGACGCTGGAGAGCTCGGGCGAGGGCTATGACACCGTCCGCTCGACGATCGCCTGGACCCTGGGGGCCAACTTCGAGCAGCTGATCCTCGACGGCTCGAGCAACATCAACGGAACGGGCAACGGGCTCGACAATGTGCTCACCGGCAACGACGGCAACAACACCCTGAATGGCGGCGCGGGGGCGGACATCCTCTATGGCGGCCTGGGCGTCGACCGCCTGATCGGCGGCAACGGCGCCGACCAGCTCTTCGGCGGCGATGGCATCGATACTCTGGACGGCGGGGCGAACAACGACTGGCTGGACGGCGGGGCGGGCGCTGACGTGATGACCGGCGGCAGCGGGGACGACACCTATGTCGTCGATGACGCCGGCGACACGACGACCGAGTCCGGCGGCGGGGGGACCGACGTGGTCCGCGCCACGGTGAGCTGGACCCTGGGGGCTAATTTCGAGACCCTGGTCCTGGAAGGCTCGGGCAATATCAACGGGACCGGCAACGCCAGCGCCAACACCCTGAACGGCAACAGCGGTAACAACACCCTGGACGGCGGCGACGGCGATGATCTGATCAAGGGCGGGGCGGGCGATGACACGCTCACCGGCGGCAACGGGGCCGACATGCTCTATGGCGGTGACGGCGTCGACGCGGCGGACGGTCAGGCCGGCAACGACCTCCTCAGCGGCGGCAATGGCGACGACATCCTGGTCGGCGGCATCGGCAACGATCAGTTGGACGGCGGCGCCGACAACGACAGCCTGAGCGGCGGCATCGGCAATGACCAGCTGCAGGGCGGGACGGGGACCGACACCTTGTCGGGCGGCGACGGCAACGATGCGCTGGACGGCGGAACCGGCGCGGACGCCATGGCCGGCGGCCTGGGCGACGACACTTATTATGTCGACAACGCCGGCGACACCACGACGGAGGCCAGCGGCGAGGGGACGGACATCATCCATGCCTCGATCAGCTGGGTCCTGGGCGGCAATATCGAGAACATGGTGCTGGACGGCTCGGGCAATATCGACGGGACGGGCAACAGCCTGGCGAACACCATGACCGGCAACGGGGGGAACAACACCCTCGACGGCGGAGCGGGCGATGACGTCCTCAAGGGCGGCCTCGGCAACGACGTGCTGATCGGCGGGACCGGCGCTGATATCCTGGTCGGCGGGGCCGGGGCGGACACCTTCACGGTGCTGCAGGCCTCGGTGCGCCAGAGCCATCTGGGCGGGGTTCTGGAGATCGACGTGGTCAACGACCTGGTCCTGGCCCAGGGCGACAAGCTGGACCTCTCGGCCATCGACGCCGACAGCATCACGGCCGGCGACCAGGCCTTCCATCTGGTTGGGGCCTTCACCAACCATGCCGGCGAAATGACTCTGAGCTTCGCCGGCGGCGTCACCACCCTGCAGCTCGACGTCGACGGTGACGGAGGGACCGACTACCGCATGAAGATCACCGGTGACGTCCATCTCGATAGCGGCGGCTGGGTCCTCTAGGCCGGCAGCAGCACGCCGAACTCGCTGAGCTGGCTCAGCATCCGCCGCAGGTTGGCCAGGTCGGTGCGGAAGCCTGTCATCGAGCTCTCACGCGCCAGGGCCTCGCGGGAGGCGATCACCCCACCCTTGACCCGCGTCAGCAGGCCGACCTCCTGCATGGCCAACGTCATCTGGCGGACGGTCTCGTAAGCGATGCCCAGGCTGACGGCGACGTCCTGCACCGAGACCGGCCGGCGGATCTCGTCGGGCGGCAGGGTGTCGGCATAGAGACGCTGCTGCTCGGGATCGCGGTTCAGATGCCGGACATTGCCCTGCAGGATGGTCCAGTAGACCAGCATGTTGGCGTTCAGCCGCTGCGAGGGCCCGATATGCAGCTCGGTCCAGCGCAGCAGATATTCCCCGGTCAGCACCAGCGACAGCGGGGCGCGGTCCGGGGCCAGCCGGAAGGTCTGGGCCGGCCAGGATAGGGCGGCCAGGGCGGTGAGGGTCGCGTGCAGCTGCTCATAGAGGGTCAGGCCGATCGCCCGCAGCCTGGGCCCTGACACTACGCCTGGCGGCACGGTCAGACCCTTGGCCGTACGCTCGACCCAGCCGCCGTCGACCAGGGCCTGGGCATGGCGGCGGGTGGTCTCGTGCGGCAGGAAGATCGAGCGGCCCAGCGAGCGGGCGCTGATCGGCAACCGGGGTGCGCCCTCTCCGGAGATTGGGCCGCTCAGCTCGGCGTCGGCGGAAAAGTCGCGGATATTGCCGTGCAGCACCGCGGTGAAGGCCAGGGCCAGGTCGAAATCGCCGCCGAACGGCGCGCGCAGGGCCGCGATCCAGTCGAGCATATAGTCGCCGCTGATCCGCAGGGCCGCGCGGCGCGCGTCGTCGGGGATACTGATAACCGACGGAAACGCCACGCGAAAATACTCCTAAGCGACCAGCGATAGGGGAAATCCCGGCTATGGGCCACTCGGATTCGGCAAATCCCAGCCATGGGCCAGGGCGCCGTTGCCCCGCCGCCGCCCGGCTGACCCCCTTGCGCCTGTATCCGCTTGGCGCACAGCGCGTCCGGCCCACTCTGGGGGGGCGTCATGTCCGGCAATCTACCGACCATCGACATCGAGCAACTCGACGGCAGCAACGGCTTCGTCGTCATCGGCGACAGCGCGGGCGAGCAGTTCGCTTCCGGCAGCGCCTCGGCGGGCGACGTCAACGGCGACGGCATCGAGGACTTCATTATCGGCGCCGCCTTCCACAATGGCGCCAACGGCAATGCCGGTGGGGCCTATGTGGTCTATGGCACGGCCGCCGGCTTCCCCGCCAACTTCGACGCCTCCACCATGACCCCCAGCCAGGGCTTCCGGATCGTCGGGCCCAGCGCCTATTCCTTCACCGGCTCTGCGGTCAG
This sequence comes from Caulobacterales bacterium, assembly GCA_038236615.1. GTDB lineage: Bacteria > Pseudomonadota > Alphaproteobacteria > Caulobacterales > Caulobacteraceae > Caulobacter. The sequence goes on along the minus strand of JBBRZO010000007.1, from coordinate 161,289 downwards.
CTCCGGGGACCTCAACGGCGACGGCTTCAGCGACCTGATCATCAGGGCTCAATACGACCTGGGCGCGCCCCACGCTAACGCGAGCGCGGTCTATGTGGTGTTCGGCCATGCCGGCGTCTTCAGCCAGGACGTCGACCTGGCCGCCCTGAGCCCCACGGTCGGCGTGGCGATTCACGGCAACTATGACAGCAACCGTGTCGGCATCCGGCTGACGATGGCGGTTGACGTCAACAATGACGGCTATGACGACCTGCTGCTGGCCGGCCAGGACTCCAACGGCAACGGCATCACCTATGTGGTTTTCGGCAGCCAGAACTTTGCCGGCGCCGACCTGTCGGCCCTGAACGGCGCGAACGGCTTCACCATCACCGGAACCCAGACCAACGGCGACTTCGACCGGGCGATCGCCGCGGGCGACGTCAACGGCGACGGATTCGCCGACATCATCGTCGGGAGCTCCAGGGCCAACGGCTTCGCGGGCGCGGCCTATGTCGTCTTCGGCAAGGCGGGTGGTTTCAGCGCCACGGTCGATGGCCAGGCCCTAAACGGTTCCGATGGGTTCCGGATCTATGGGCCGGACTCCGACTATCAAGCCGGTTATTCGGTGGCGACGGGCGACGTCAACGGCGATGGCATCGCCGACGTGATCATCGCCTCGCCGGCCCCCTATGGCGGCCCTTACGGCGACGCCAGTTCGCATGTCTATGTCGTGTTCGGCGGCGCCCAGAGTTCCGGCGCCAGCTTCGATCTCGGCAACATCGATGGGACCAACGGCTTCGAGATTGACGGCGTGCCGCGCACCTGGCTGCTGCTGGTCGACTCGGCGGGCGATTTCAACGGCGACGGCTTTGACGACATCATCGTCAACTCTCCGCTCGGCAACAGCTACTACGGCCAGGCCTATGTCGTTTACGGCAAGGCCGCCGGCGGCGCCGCGGTGGTCGACCTGACCACCATGACCGCCGCCGACGGGTTCGAGATCATCGGGTCCGCGAGCGGCGTCTCCGGCGCGATACACGGCGTGGGCGACATCAATCACGACGGCTTCGACGACATCATCGTCAACCACGCCAACGGCGATAGCGGCCGCGGCGCCGCCTACATCCTGCTGGGCCACGGCGCGCCCGCCGCGCCGATCACCTATACCGGGACCAGCGGCGACGATGTCCAGAGCGGCGCCGGCGCCGCCGACACACTCTCGGGCGGCGACGGCAATGACATCCTGAACGGCCTGGCGGGCGCCGACACGCTGGATGGCGGCATCGGCAACGACACCCTGGATGGCGGGACCGGTGCGGACGCCATGACCGGCGGGACGGGCGACGACACCTATGTCGTCGATGACGCCGGCGACACCACGGGCGAAAGCAGCGGCGAGGGGTATGACACGGTCCGGGCCAGCCTGAACTGGACTCTGGCGGCCAACCTGGAGCAGCTGATCCTGGAGGGAACGGCCGACATCAACGGGACCGGCAACGGCGACAACAACGCCATGACCGGCAACAGCGGGGCCAACACCCTCAGCGGCGGCGGCGGCGACGACGTCATCCATGCCGGCGGCGGGATCGACAGCCTGCTGGGCGGGGCCGGCAAGGACATCCTGTACGGTGAGGCCGGCGACGACACCATCTCGGCCGGCTCGGAGAACGACTGGCTGGACGGCGGAGCCGGGGCCGACGCCATGTCGGGCGGGACCGGCGATGATACCTACGTCGTCGACGATCTGAACGACACCACCACCGAGGCCGCCGGGCAGGGGACCGACCTGGTCCGCGCCAGCGTCAACTGGACCCTGGGGGCCAATCTCGAGAACCTGGTCCTGGAAGGGGCCGGCGACATCAACGGGGTCGGCAACACCGCGGGCAACCAGCTCACCGGCAACGCCGGCGCCAATACTCTCAACGGCATGGACGGCGACGACGTCATCAAGGGCGGCGACGGCAATGACACTCTGCTCGGCGGCAACGGCGCCGACACGCTGATCGGCGGCAACGGAACCGACGACCTCGACGGCCAGGGCGACAACGACGTCCTGAACGGCGGAGCCGGCGACGACACCCTGTTCGGCGGCAGCGGCAACGACCAGCTGGACGGCGGAGCGGACAACGACATCCTCAATGGCGGGACCGGCAACGACCAACTCAATGGCGGCGACGGAACCGACATCCTGAACGGCGGCGACGGCAACGATGTGCTGACCGGCGGCCTGGGGGCCGATGCGATGAGCGGCGGGCTGGGCGATGACGCCTACTATGTCGACGACGTAACCGACACGGTGAGCGAGAGCGCGGGCCAGGGGTCCGACACAGTCCGCACGACGGTGACCTTCACCCTGTCGGCCAATGTCGAGAACATGGTGCTGGAGGGGGTCGGGAACATCAACGGGACCGGCAACGGGCTCGTCAACGCCATGACCGGCAACGCCGGGAACAACACCCTGGACGGCGGGGCGGGGGACGATGTGCTCAAGGGGATGAACGGCAACGACATCCTGATCGGCGGGACCGGCTCGGACATCCTGGTCGGCGGCGCGGGCAGCGACAGCTTCGTCATCACCCAGGCCTCGATCCACACCAGCGGGGCCATCGAGACCGACGCGGTCAACGACCTGATCAAGGCCCAGGGCGACATCCTCGACTTCTCGGCCATCGACGCCGACACCACGCTGGCCGGCGACCAGGCCTTCCACCTGGTGATCGGGGCCTTCACCCACCATGCCGGGGAGATGACCCTGACCCTGTCGGGCGCCAACACGATGCTGGCCCTGGATGTCGATGGCGACGGCCGGGCCGACTACCGCATGACCCTCAGCGGCAACGTCACCGGCGATAGCGCGGGGTGGGTGCTGTAGGCCTGTTCTGGGTCTGGACCGTCCGGGGCTGTGGGCGCATACAGCGCCCCCATGACATCTTCTCCAGACGCGGATGTGATCATCGCCGGCGCCGGCATGGCCGGGGCGACTCTGGGACTGGCCCTGGCCAGCGGCGGCCTGACCGCCATCCTCATCGACCCGGCCCCGTTCGACGCCCAGCTGGCCCCGACCTTTGACGGGCGCAGCTCGGCCATCGCCTATTCGTCCTTCCGGCAATGGAAGGCGCTGGGCCTGTGCGAGGCGCTGGAGCCGCACGCCCAGCGCATCGAACAGATCCTGGTCACCGACGGCCGCACCCCGGGCGCGGCGACCGGGTCGGCCTCGCCCTTCTACCTGCGCTTCGACTCAGCCGAGATTGCCGGCCGCAGCGAGGGCGAGCCGCTGGGCTATCTGATCGAGAACCGCCGCACTCGCTCAGCGCTCAGCCAGGCGGTGCTGGCCAACCCGGCCCTGACCGTGCTGGCCCCTGCGCGGGTCGAGACCGTCAAGACCGGCCCTGGTGGCGCGGAGGTCACGCTGGCCGACGGCCGGGTGCTGCGGGCGCCGCTGGTGGTCGGGGTCGAGGGTCGGGGTTCGGTGGTCCGCAAGCAGATGGGCATCGGCGACATCGGCTGGGACTATCCGCAGTCCGGCGTGGTCGCCACCGTGAAGCTGGAGCGCGACCACGAGGGTGTCGCCCATGAATACTTCCTGCCCGGCGGCCCGTTCGCCATCCTGCCCCTGACCGAGCAGCGGGCCAGCCTGGTCTGGACCGAGAAGCGCAGCCGGGCCGAGGCCTTGCGGGGCGCCAGCCCAGAGATCTTCCACGCCCACCTGCGCCGGCGGTTCGGCGAGTTCCTAGGCCATGTCGAGGTGGTCGGCCCGACCTTCGTCTATCCGCTGTCGCTGTCGCTGGCCGAGCGGATGACCGCCGAGCGGGCCGTGCTGCTGGGCGACGCCGCCCATGGGGTGCATCCCATCGCCGGCCAGGGCCTGAACATGGGCCTCAAGGACGCGGCGGCCCTGGCCCAGGTGCTGGTCGAGGCCATGCGGCTGGGCGAGGACCTGGGCGGCGGGGCGGTGCTGGAGCGCTACGCCCGCTGGCGGCGGTTCGACAACACGACCCTGGCCCTGGGCTTCGACGCCTTCGTCCACCTGTTCAGCAACGACAACCCGCTGGTGCGGCTGGCGCGCGGCGTGGGCATCGGGGTGGTCAACCGCATCGCCCCGGCCCGGCGGTTCTTCATGCACGAGGCCGGCGGCGCGGTGGGGGATCTGCCGCGGCTGCTAAGGGGGCAGGCGCTTTAAGAGCGGCCAATGCGCAGTTCCTCGCCCGTTGGGCGAGGTGGCAGCCCCCGGGTCGCGCGAAGCGCGCGCCCGAGGATAAACTCCGCTGACGGAGTGGGCCGTGGGGCGCACGGGCAGTCAGGCCGAAGCTTTGCCAGGGTGGACGTGCTGGAACCTCCGTGCAGTTCACGGCCCACTCCACCACTTCGTGGTCCCCCTCGCCCAACGGGCGAGGAATTTAGGGCCGCCTACTCCCCCTCGCCCAAACTCCGCGCCTCTTCCGGCAGCATGACCGGCACGCCGTCGCGGATCGGGTAGGCCAGGCGGGCCGAGCGGCTGATCAGTTCTGCTCTCTCGCGGTCATATTCCAGGACGCCCCGGCTGACCGGGCAGACCAGGACTTCCAGCAGGCGGGGATCGATCTCGATGCTCATGCCACCCTCTTACTGAAGTATCGGCCGCTCGTCATCGTCGCCGCCGGCCGCGTCGAATTCCAGCAGGGTGATCAGCACGTCGCGCCGCTCGGTCAGGTTGGCAGCCTCCAGCAGCACCTGTTTCTCCGCCGCTTCGAAGGGCAGGGCCATGGCCAGGCTGTTGATCAGGGCGTCGGGCGGGGCGGCCTGGGCGCTCTCCCAGTCGATCTCCAGACCCCTGTGGTCGAGATAGTGCTTCAGCGCGGTCAGGAAGGGCTGGCGGTCGGCGCTCAGGCTGTCGTCGTCCTGGGGCCGCAGGTCGGTCTCGTAGGGGGCGTAGTCGGCGCGGACCTGGCGGTAGGGGGTCTGGGTCGGCAACTCGTCGCCCACGCCAAAGCGGCAGATGCCGGTCAGGGTGATCATGTAGCGGCCATCGCCGGTCTCGGCGAAGCTGGTGATCTTGCCCAGGCACCCGACCGGGGCGAGATGGGGGCGCATGCGGTCGCCGCCCTCGCGGGTCTGGACCATGCCGATGACCCGGTCGGCCGCCATGGCGTCGTCGATCATGTTCAGATAGCGCGGCTCGAAGATATTCAGCGGCAGCTGGCCGCCGGGGAGCAGCAGCGCCCCGTCCAGCGGGAACACCGCGATCACCTGCGGCAGGTCGGCGGCCTTGCGATAGCCAGTCGGGGGCATCTTAAGGCTCCTTCTTGGTCCTAGCTGAACAGGATGGAAGACAGGCGCCGACGACCGTTCTTGGCGACGTCCGAGGCCAGGCCGGACGCCTCGAAGACGATCAGCAGCTGCTTGCGGGCCGCCTCGTCGTTCCAGGTCCGGTCGCGCGCGATGAGGTCGAGAAGCTGGTCGGCGGCGCCGGCGAAGTCGCCTTGACCGGCCAGGGCGCCGGCCAGCTCGAAACGGGCCTCATGGTCGTTGGGATCGGCGGCCAGCCGTTGTTCGAAGGGGGCGGTCTCGGCGCTGGCGTTGGCGGCCAGCAGCAGCGCGGCGCGCACGGCCTCCAGGTCGGAGTCCTTGGCGTCCGGCGGGGCCATGGCGGCCAGCTCGGCGGCCTGTTCCAGGTCGCCGCCGGTCATGTAGATGCGGGCCAGGCCCCCGATGGCCTTGAGGTTGTCGGGCTCGAGGTCCAGCACCTGGGCATAGGCCTGGGCCGCGCCGCCCAGGTCGCCGAGGTTCAGCGACTCCACGGCCATGGCCAGCAGTTCGTCGATTTCGCCGGGCGGCGGCGGGCCGGCGTTCTTGTCGATGAAGGCCTTGATCTCGCTTTCGGGCTTGGCGCCCATGAAGCCATCGACCGGCTGGCCGTTCTTGAAGGCATAGACGGTGGGGATCGACTGCACGCGCAGTTGGCCGGCGTAGATGGGGTTCTTGTCGACGTCGATCTTCACCAGCCGCACCGCGCCGCCGGCGGCGTTGACCGCCTTTTCCAGGGCGGGGGTCAGCTGACGGCAGGGGCCGCACCAGGTGGCCCAGAAATCGACGATGACCGTGACGTCCTTGGAGGCCTCGACCACGTCGGCCATGAAGCCGGCGTCCGAGCCTTCCTTGATCCAGTCGCCGGCCGCTCCGGCGGGGGCGGCGTTTTCACCGATGAGGCTCATGAGGCGTCCCGAGGTCCCAAAATTCTGCAACGTCCGAAGGCCTAAATGGTCGCAATCGGGCGCGGCTTCAATCTTTGAGGGGACAGTTGGGCTGATTTAGCGGTCCCGCAGGAAGAACAGGTCCGAGGTTCGGACCCTGCTGTTGGCGAGGCGGCGCAGCGGGGTCTCGATGATGACGATGATGACGAAGCCGGCGGCCCAGATCAGCCATGTCCGCAGGGCCAGGGCGTCGAAACGCGCGGCTTCGTCCGGCGTCACAAACCGGGTGTCAGGTTTTAGCTGGCTGAACCACACGGTGAAACCGGCCGCCGCGTCCGCCTTTTCGGGCCGCGTGGCCACAAGCTGTTTTCGATAGTCGTCGACCTGCAGGGTGCCCAGCACGGCGCAAGGCAACCAGACGATCATCACCAGCCGACGAAGCCAGATCAGCCGACGAATGTTTTTTGGCGTCAGTTTGTTTTGCGTCGGCATGGGCATTGCCCCCCGCGTTCGACCACAGCCTATGTGGGGAGGTGCGCACCCGCCTGCAACAGCCCGCTCCCATCCCTAAACGACGATGGAGAGCGAGCCGAAGTCGACGATCAACGGCTCGACCCCCAGCGCCGCCAGAAATTTGCGGAACCCGGCCCGCGAGATCGCCGTGGTCGCCGTGTTGGTCAGGGGGTGGAAGTTGACCGGGTCGGCCGCCGCCAGGGCCGCGTCGAGCACGAAGCGCACGCGGTGGCCGGTATCGTTGATCAGGCCCAGGGCCGTGACCGAGCCGGGGGTGACGCCCAGGGTCTCGAGCATCAGGTCCGGGTTGCCGAAGCTCAGGCGCCCCGAGCCGATGACGGCGGGCAGGCGCTTGAGATCGATGGTGGTCTCGCCCAGGGCCGAGATCAGCCAGAGCTGGTCCCTGCTGTCCTTCAGGAACAGGTTCTTGGTGTGGCCGCCGGGCAGGGAGGCCTTGATCTCGTCGCCCTCGCCGACCCGGAACACGGCCGGGTGGTTGAGGGTGGAATGCTCGATGCCATGGGCGTCGAGAAAGGCGAACAGGGCGGCGCGGTCCTTCATGACCGTTGCGCATCGCGTCGCGGACGCTAGAGGTCAAGTGGAGATCACTGCGAGGCGCCCATGACCGACACTCCCCAAGCCTCTTTCGGGGAAGCCCCCTTCCTGGAAATCTACCCCGTCGACGAGCGGCCGCCCGAGATCGTGCCCGGCCGGCCGCAGCGGGCCTGGATGGAGGCCTTCGCCGACCGCCACCCTTATCGCTGCCTGCCGCTGGCGATGGCCAACACCACGGGCTGGGAAATCCTCAACCCCACGGCCTTCACAGCGGAATGGAACGGCGGCAAGGCGACCACCGACATCTCCCTGACCCCCGACCGGCCGGACCCCAAGTTCCATGACCTGGTCAAGTCGCACTTCTCCTCGGGGATCATCACCTTCCATCCCGGCTATCTGTTCCGCACCAGCCCCGGCTGGTCGATGTGGGCCGGCGGCGCGCCCAACCACATCAAGGACGGCATCCAGCCCCTGGTCGGACTGGTCGAGACCGACTGGCTGCCCTTCCCCTTCACCATGAACTGGATCTTCACTCGGCCGGGCCGCGTGCGGTTCGAGAAGGGCGAGCCCTTCTGCTTCGTGACGCTCAGCCAGGACAAGCCGCTCAGCGAGGTCAAGCCGATCATCAAGAGCCTGGACCGCAACGTCGAGCTGAACGGCCAGTACACCGCCTGGTACGAGCGCCGCGACGAGTTCAACAAGCGCATCTACAAGCGCGAGCCCGAGGCCCTGCGCGAGGCCTGGCAGCGGTTCTACTTCAAGGGCGAGATGCCCGAGGGGACCGGCGAGGCCCCGGCCACCCACGTCAACAAACGCCGCCTGAACGCGCCGAAACGCGGCGTTTGAGCCAGATTTCACGGACCCGCTTGCCAAGTCTGGGACGGCCTGCCATAAGCCGCCTCTCGAATTTTCGGGCGTCCAGCCTATACCACGGATGTCCAGGAGCGCGGGCGTAGCTCAGTGGTAGAGCACAACCTTGCCAAGGTTGGGGTCGAGAGTTCGAATCTCTTCGCCCGCTCCAAATTTTCCGCCTAGTGCGGCTTGAAACGCGGTCCCGCTGGGGCCGCGTTTTTCGTTTCACCAAGACCCAAACTCCGCTCATCCCCGCGAAGGCGGGGATGAGCGGATTAATAGGAAAGGCTTTGCGTTTCAGGCCTATTCGACCGCCAGGATGATGTGCCCCGGGTCGATGCTCGCGACGACGGGCGCGCCGGGCGCGAAAGCCTGGGCGATTTGGCGGGGCAGGGTGGCGACCAGGGTCTTGCCGGCCCCGATGTCGATAGCGACCTCGCTGGATTCAGCGCCGTTGTCGCGGCTGGCGACCACCCCGGTGATCCGATTGGGGCCGATCGAGCCATCCAGGGCCACGAAGCCGGACTTGATCAGGGCGATGGCGGCGCGGCCGGGGGCCAGGGCCAGGTCGTCGATGCTGCGGCGGGTCAGGATGGCGGTGATCGTGACGCCGCTCCCCAGGGCGAGCTCGACCTCGCCGCTGACCGCGTCGGCCCGCACGGCGGTGACCGTCCCGCGCAGGGCGTTGCGGGCGCTGGTCTTCAGGCCCAGGGACCAGAAGGCGCCGAGGTCATCGGACGGGGCGCCAGACAGCTTGGATTCCAGTCGGGACAGCGTGGCGGCGATCTCGGCCTCCACCCGCCGGAAACCCGCGATCACCGCCCGGCCGCGCGGGGTCAGGCCGGCGGCCCCCCCGGCCTTGCCGCCGGGCGCGGCCTCGACCAGCGGGGCGTCGAAGAGGTTGTTCAGGGCCTGCACCGCGTCCCAGGCGCCCTTGTAGCTGAGGCCCAGGCGGCGGGCGGCGGCGGCCAGAGATCCCGTGTCTCCAATCGCTTCCAGGAGCGCGGCCCGCTCCAGCCCCACGCGGGCCGCCGCGCCGCGCTTGAGGACCAGGGAGGCGGTAAGCTCGCCATCCATCTAGCGCAGGACCGTGAAGCCGTACTTCTGGAAGATGGCCCGGCCCTTTGGGCTCTGCAGGAAGGCCAGGAACCGGGCGGCGGCCGGGTTGGACGAGGTCTTCAGGACGGCGGCCGGGTAGATGATTTTCGGATGGCTGCTGTCGGGAAACAGGCCGACGATCCGCACGCCCGGATCGACCCGGGCGTCGGTGTCATAGACGATCCCCAGCGGCGCCTCGCCCCGTGAGACGAACTGCAGGGCGGCGCGGACATTCTCAGCCGGGGCCAGGCGGTCCTTGACCTGCGGCCAGACCCCCAGCGAGGCCAGGGCGGCGCGGCCGTAGCGGCCGGCCGGGACTTCCGGGGCGGCGATGGCCAGGCGGCCGTCCCCCAGGGCCTGGGCGATCGGCATGCCATAGGCGATCTTGAGTTTCACGGTCGAGCCGGCCGGGGCGATCAGGGCCAGGTGGTTGCTGAGCAGATTGCGCCGCGACCTGGGGTCGATCAGCCCGCGCTGGGCGACATAGTCCATCCAGTCGACATCGGCCGACAGAAAGACATCGGCCGGTGCGCCCTGCTCGATCTGCCTGGCGATGGCCGATGAAGCCCCGTACGAGAACCGCACCGGCGCCCCGCCATTGGCGGTGAAGGCGGCGCCCTCCTCGTCCAGCACGTTCTTCAGCGAGGCGGCGGCGAAAACGGTCAGGGTCCGTGGCTGGGCCTGGACGGCGGAGGTCAGGCCCAGCGCCAGGGCCAGGGCCAGGGCCAGCAGGGAGCGGCGGAGCAGCATGAGGAGGTCTCTGGCGTTATGAAGGTTCACTTCATAACGCTGGAATCCCGGGCGCGGCAACGACGCCGTCTTGAGAACAATCAATTCCTAAACCCAGCGCGGGATCGGCCCCAGCTGCGGGGTCTGGTCGGGGAGGTCGACCACCTCGTCGTCGACGTAGCACCAGCCCCAGCCTTCGGGCGGGTCATAGCCCTCGATGATCGGGTGCCGGGTGGCGTGGAAATGCGCCGTCGCGTGGCGGTTTGGGCTGTCGTCGCAGCAGCCGACATGGCCGCAGGTTCGGCAGAGGCGCAGGTGCACCCAGGGCGACCCGGTCTTCAGGCAGTCCTCGCAGCCCTTGGCGCTGGGGGTGACGGTGCGGATCCCGCCGACATGCTGGCAACTCATGGTGTGGACTCCTTGGCGAGATAGGCATGAAGGGCGGCGACCACCTGGGCGCCTTCGCCGACCCCGGCGGCCACCCGCTTGACCGAGCCGGCCCGCACATCGCCGATGGCAAAGACGCCGTCCAGGCTGGTCTCGAAGGCCGGGCGATGCGGACTGCAGCCGTCGCCGGTCAGCACGAAGCCGCCCCGGTCGCGCTCAATGTCACCCAGCCAGTCTGTATGCGGTTCTGCGCCGATCAGCAGGAAGAGGTGGCGGATGTCGCGCCAGGTCACGGCGCCGCTGTTCCGATCCTTCCAGGCGCAGCGCGACAGTTTGCCCGCGCGGCCTTCGAGCTCGCAGATCTCGGCGCCGGTCACCAGCTTGATGTTGGGCGTCGCCGCGATCCGCTCGACCAGGTACTTGGACATGGTCGCCGACAGCCCCTCGCCGCGGATCAGCATGAAGACGGTGACGCAATGGGCGGCCAGGAAGACCGCCGCCTGGCCGGCCGAGTTGCCGGCCCCGACCAGGGCGACCTCCTGATTGGCGCAGAGCTTGGCCTCCAGCGGCGAGGCCCAGTAGTGGACGCTGGCGCTCTCGAACGGCGTGACGTCGACATGCTCTAGCTTGCGGTAGCGGGCCCCGCTGGCGATGACCACGGCGCGGGCCCTGGCGATCTCGCCGCCGGTCAGGGAGACTTCCAGAGTACCGCCTTTGCGCTCCAGTCCTGTGGCCTTGTCGGGAATGGCCAGTTCGACCCCGAACTTCTGGGCCTGGCTGTAGGCGCGGGCCATGAGGGCCAGGCCCGTGATGCCGGTGGGAAAGCCCAGATAGTTCTCGATTCTGGCGGACGCCCCGGCCTGTCCGCCGAAGGCGTGGGCGTCGACCACCAGGGTCTTGAGGCCCTCCGAGCCGGCATAGACCGCCGCCGCCAGCCCGGACGGTCCTGCCCCGATGATGGCCACGTCATAGAGGGTGTTCGGGTCGATCGGCTCGACCATGCCGATGCAGCGGGCCAGGCTGGCCTCGTCCGGATTGCGCAGCATCTCGCCGTTGGGACAGAAGACGATCGGCATCTCGTGCGGGGCGGGGTGGAAGGGCTCGATCAGGGCGGCGGCTTCCGGGTCGGTCTCGGGATCGAGGCAGCGGTGCGGCTGGCCGTTGCGGGTCAGGAAGTTCTCCAGGCGCAGCACGTCGGCGTCGTCGGGCCGGCCGATGATGACCGGCCCCCCCAGCCCGGTTTCCAGCAGCCCGACCCGGCGCAGGATCAGGGCCCGCATGATCAGCTCGCCCAGCTCGGCCTCGGCGACCAGGATGGCGCGCAGCCCCGACGGCGGAATGACCAGGGCCTCGACCGGGCCCACAGCCGTGCTGTCGACCAGGGCGGGGCGGCCGGCCAGTTGGGCCAGTTCACCCATGAAATGGCGGGGCTGATGCTCGACAATGAGCCGCTCGCCGCCGTGGCCGTCATCTTGGGTGACACGGACCTTGCCGGACAGCACCACGATCAGGCCTCGCCCTGTCTGGCCGGCATGGGTCAGGACCTCGCCGTCGGCATAGCTGTGGACCTCGCCGAAGTGCCGCAGCCGCTCGACGGCCGCCGGCTCCAGGGCCGGGAACATCTGGTCGTGGCGGGTCTCGGTGACGGACGGTTCGGACATAGTCCTATTGGTCCAGCCAGATGGCCTCCGGCGCAAGCCCAACGCGGGCGCGGGCCAGCATGGTTTCGTAGACGCCTTCGACCGTGCGGGTGAAACGAGCGGTGTCGAAGCCGGGTGCGTCGCGGCGGCTCAGCACCTTGGTCTTCAGGGCCGCCAGGGCCTGGGGGTCGCGGCCTAGGCGGATGGCTTCGGCCTCATAGGTTGCCAGGTCCGGAACGATGAGCTCGGGCAGGCCGACGGCGGTCAGGATGCTGGCGGCGACGCGGCTGCCGAACGAGGTCCCCGGCAGGGTCAGGACCGGCACGCCCATCCACAGGGCGTCGTTGGCGGTGGTGTGGGCGTTGTAGGGCGCGGTGTCGAGGAAGAGGTCGGCCAGCCTGTGCCGGGCCAGATGCTCGGGAAACGGCATGGGCGGGGCGAACACCAGCCGGGCCGGATCGACCCCGCCGGCCGCCGCCGCGCGCTTGAGGTTGGCGGTGCTGGCCGGGTCGTTCTGGAAAAGCCACAGCACGCTGCCGGGCACGGCGGCCAGGATGCGCATCCAGGCGGCGAAGCGCTCGGGGCGGAATTTGTAGTTGTTGTTGAAGCAGCAAAAGACCACGCCGCTCTCGGGCAGGCCTAGGTCGCGGCGGGTGAAGGCCCGGTCCGATATTTCCCGCCGGCGGTCGCTGACCTGGTAGGTCCCCGGCAGCTGGACCACCGCCTCGTCGAAATGCGCCTCTTCGCCGGGTGGGACCACCACCCCGTCGGCCAGGATGTAGTCCATGACGGGCGTCCCCATGGTGCAGGGCATGCTCAGATAGTTGACCTGGATGGGGGCGGCGCGGGCGATCATGATCCGGGGCCGGGCGTTCTGGGTGAAGCCGGTCAGCTCGACGGCGATCTCGGTGTGGCGCTGGCGGGCCAGGGCGGCGATGGCGAAGTCGGGCATGTCGCGGACATCGAGGAAATGCTCGAAGGCCTTGCCGAGGCGCCGCCGCATGGTGTCGTCGGCCGGCGGGCCGTAGGAGAGGGCGGTGACCTCGAAGCGGTCCCGGTCGAGCAGCTCGACATGCTCGGCGATCAGCCAGGCGATGGCGTGGTTGTGGAAGTCGCCCGAGACATAGGCCAGGCGGATGCGTTTTCCCGGCGCGGGCATGGGGGCCGGCGGGCCCGGCGGGCCCAGGGTCCTGGCCCAGGTGCGGGCGGCCTGGGCCTGCACGGCGGGATCGTCGCTGAACCCCAGGGCCAGGAAGGGGGTAGCGGCCCGCTCGCCCCTGGCAATGGCGGCGCTGACCCGGGCCAGGTGGGCGTCGATACCATCCCAGTCGCACAGCTTGAGCCGGGCGTTCAGCCAGGCGCCGTCCAGGAAGGGGAAGGTGGGGTCGGCGGCGTAGGCCTGGCCATAGGCGGCGATGGCGTCCAGCGGGCGCCGGGCCTGGACCAGGGCGTGGGCGCGGTTGTTGAGGGTGCTGACATCGCCGGGCCGCAGGCGCAGTGACTCTTCGAAGCTGACAATGGCCGCCTCGGGCCGGCGCAGATCGGCCAGCAGGTTGGCGCGGTTGTTCCAGGCGGCGGCCTGAGCCGGGTCGAGGGTCAGGGACCGCTCCAGCGCTTCCAGCGCCTCGGCCCGCCGGCCGATCAGCGCCAGGCTGTTGCCGAGATTGTACCAGACCCCTGGCTGGCCGGGGTTCTGGGCCAGGGTGCGCTCATAGGCGGCGACCGCGTCGGCATGCCGGCCGGCGGCGGCCAGGGCGTTAGCCCTATCGGCGCTGCCGTTCATCGCCTCAAGCCCCCGCTCCGGCATCCCGCAATCCCTTTTCCTGTCTGGCCTTGGCGGCTGGCGACAGCTTCGCCGCACATTGTTCTTGGAAACGCTTTTTTCGCACCTGTTAGGGATACTCCGCACTTCAAGCCTGTCCACGATCTGGAGTTTGGGGTGTGCTCAAGATCCTCTCGGCGCTGATTGCTCAACACGATCTGACCCTGGTCCTCGTCTCCGGCGCGGTCTGCCTGGGCGCGGCCTTCACCGCTTTCAAGCTCTATAGCCGTATGCGCGGCGCGCGCGGTCTGGTCTATGGGGCCTGGCTGCTGCTGGCCTCGCTGGTGGCCGGCTCGGGGGTCTGGGCCAGCCAGTTCCTGTCGCTGCTGGCCTTCCAGCCCGGCGAGAAGATCGGCTATTCGCCCACCGGCGTCTTCACCTCGCTGATCACCGGCGTGCTGTTTTTCGCCGCCGGGTTCGCCAGCTCGACCGTGGACCGCAACCGCTCCAACCAGGTGGCCGGCGGCATCCTGCTGGCCCTGGGGCTGACCGCCCTGCACTATATCGGCATGTCGGCCTTCGTGGTTCAGGGCCAGGTGGCCTGGGAAAGCGCCACCATCGCCCTGTCGGTGCTGATCGGGGTCGGCGGTTCGGTCGGGGCTCTGGTCCTGGCCGGCCAGGCCCGCACTCTGCGCAGCCAGCTGGCGGGCGCCGCCAGCCTGACCGCCGGCTTCGTGGGCCTGCACTATGCCGGCATGGCCGCCATGACCATCACGCCGGACGCCAGCGTCTTCGTGCCCGACCAGATGCTGTCGGGCGGGGTGATGACCCTGGCTGTCTCCTCGATCACCACCCTGATCATCCTGGGCGGCCTGGGGGCCGTGCTGATCGAGGCCTCGACCACCCGCTCGGCCCTGGACCGCATCCGCACCCTGGCCAACGCCGCCTATGAGGGCATCGTGGTCATCCAGAACGGCCGGATCAACGACGCCAACCAGGCCTTCTGCGACCTGGCCGGCGCTTCGCTCGAGGACCTGACCGGCAAGCCTCTGATGGGCGCCCTGCTGACCTTCGACGGCAGCGCCTCGCTCGGGAGCCTGGCCGAGGGCGACGGGCGTCGCGAAGGGCTGCTTCAACCCATTGCGGGCGGACGGCAGATCCCGGTGGAGGTGTTCTCGCGCCTGATGGACGACGGGGCCCGCATCGAGACCCGTGACCTGACCGTGCTGGCCATCCGCGACCTGCGTGAGCGCCGCACCGCCGAGGAAAAGATCCGCTACCTGGCTGAACATGACGGGCTGACGGGTCTCCCCAACCGCAACAGCCTGCAGGGCCGGCTGGCCGCGGCCCTGGACCGGGTCGAGGCCTCGGGCGAGAGCCTGGCGGTGATCTGCATCGACCTGGACCACTTCAAGGAAGCCAACGACCTGCACGGCCACCATGCCGGCGACGCCCTGCTGGTCGAGACCGCCCGGCGTTTACAGGCCGCTATCACGGCGCCGAGCTTTGCAGCTCGCCTGGGGGGCGACGAGTTCGTGGTCATCCAGATCACTGACGCCGACCAGGCGCTCGCGAACGGGGCCGCCGCCGCTGAACTGGCCGCCGAACTGCTGGAAACGCTGAAGACCCCGACGGCCTACGAAGGCCAGGAGCTGGCCATGGCCGCCAGCCTGGGGGTCTCGCTGTATCCGGATGACGGCCGCACGGGCGAGGCCCTGCTGGTCAACGCCGACATGGCCCTCTACCGCGCCAAGGAGGGCGGCCGGGGCGCCTACTGCTTCTTCAAGCGCGAGATGGACGAGACCATCCGCCATCGCCGCGCCCTGTCGCGCGAGCTGCGCCAGGCCATCCTCGATGAGGAGCTGGTGGTCCACTACCAGCCCCTGGCCCGGGCCTCTGACGGCGAGGTCTGCGGCTTCGAGGCCCTCTGTCGGTGGCCCCACCCGGTGCGCGGCATGATCCCGCCGATCGACTTCATCCCCCTGGCCGAGGACAGCGGCCTGATCGCGCCGTTGGGCGAATTCGTGCTGCGCCGGGCCTGCGCCGACGCCATGACCTGGGAAAAGCCGCTACGCATCGCGGTCAATCTCTCGCCGCTGCAGCTCAACAACCCGACCCTGCCGACCCTGGTCCACGAGATCCTGATCGAGACCGGCCTGTCGCCCAGCCGGCTGGAGCTGGAGATCACCGAGAGCGCCCTGTTCAAGGACTACCAGCGGGCGCTCGACAACCTGCGCCGGCTGAAGGCCCTGGGGGTGCGGGTGGCGATGGACGATTTCGGCACCGGGTTTTCCTCGCTCTCGACCCTGCAGTCCTTCCCGTTCGACAAGATCAAGATCGACAAGAGCTTCGTCGAGAACATCAACGTCCATGACCGGGCGACCGTGATTGTCCGCGCCGTCCTGGGCCTGGGCCGCAGCCTGAACATCCCGGTGGTGGCCGAGGGGGTGGAGACCCTCGAGCAGATGGACTTCCTGCGCGGGGAATCCTGCGACGAGATTCAGGGCTATGCGATCGGGCGTCCCGCGCCGGCGGATACCCTGTCAGGCTGGACGAACCGGGCGGCTGCTGTCGCCGAGGTCGTGGCCAAGCCGAAGAAGGCGAAGAAGGCGGCCTGACGATTCACGTCTCCTCTCCTCTCCGAGGAGAGGTCGACTCTGAGCGCGGAAGCGCGATGAGCGGGTGAGGAGACAAGTCAGCGGAAGCCTGTCGGGGGGAACGCCCTGCGTGGGCGGGATGCTGAACCGCCGCAAGGCTCCCCCTCCGTGGGACGCCGCCTTCGGCGTGTCCCTCGCTCCCCCTCAGAGAGGGGGAGAGGCGCGGTTTGTGGCCCTCAATGGCTATCGCCGCAGGCTCCCCAGAACCCCCCGCAGCAGTTCCCGTCCCACCTGGCTGCCGATGGTGCGGAGCATCGACTTGGCGAAGGCTTCGCCCATGCCCTGGCGGCTGGATGAGCTGCGCGGGGCTTCGTAGCGGGGTTGGGCTCTCGCCTGCTGGGCCTGCTGGCGTTCCCAGTCTTTCTGCTGGGCGGCGCGGTCTTTTTCGGCCTGGGCCTGCGCCTTATCGAGGTCGGCCTGGCGGCTGGCCTGGGCCTGGCGGGCGTTGAGGGCTTCGAAGGCGGAGTCGCGGTCGATGGTCTGGTCGTAGAGGCCGCGGACCGGGCTCTGCTGCTGGGTGGCGTTGCGTTCCTCGGGGGTGACGGGGCCCAGGCGCGAGGCGGGCGGGCGGATCTTGGTGCGCTGGACGATGGTCGGAGCGCCCTTCTCGTCGAGGACGGAGACCAGGGCCTCGCCGACTTCCAGGGCCTGGATGGTCTCGGCCGTGTCGAAGGCCGGGTTGGGGCGGAAGCTGTCGGCGGCGGCGTGCAGGCCCTTCTGCTCGGCCGGGGTGTAGGCGCGCAGGGCGTGCTCGATGCGGTTGCCCAGCTGGCCCAGCACGGTGTCGGGGATGTCGGCAGGGTTCTGGGTGACGAACCAGATGCCCACGCCCTTGGAGCGGATCAGGCGAACGACCTGCTCGATCTTCTGGAGAAGCGCGCTGGGGGTGTCGCGGAACAGCAGATGGGCCTCGTCGAAGAAGAACACCAGGCGGGGCTTTTCCGGATCGCCGACCTCGGGCAGCTCCTCGAACAGCTCCGACAGCAGCCACAGGAGGAAGGTCGAATAGAGCTTGGGGTTCTGGATCAGCCGGTCGGCGGCCAGGATGCTGACCAGGCCGCGGCCCGAGCCGTCGACCCGCATGATGTCGGAGAGCTTGAGGGCCGGCTCGCCGAAGAAGTCCTCGGCGCCCTGGGTCTCCAGGCTGAGCAGGGCCCGCTGGATGGTCCCGACCGTGGCGCCGGAGACGTTGCCGTACTTGGCGTCGATCTCCTTCTCATGCTCGGCGACATATTTCAGCGCCGCCTGCAGGTCCTTGAGGTCGAGCAGCAGCAGGCCGTCGTCGTCGGCCATCTTGAAGACGATATTGAGCACGCCCTCCTGGACGTCGTTGAGCTCCAGCAGCCGGGCCAGCATGACCGGCCCCATCTCCGAGACCGTGGCGCGGATTTTCGCGCCCTTTTCGCCGAACAGGTCCCAGAAGATCACCGGCGGGGCGTCGGGCCGCAGCTCCAGGTTCATCGACTGGGCCCGGGCCAGCATCTTGTCGTTGGGGGCGCCGGGCTGGCTGATGCCGGAGAGGTCGCCCTTCACGTCGGCGGCGAATACCGGCACGCCGTTGTCGGAGAAGGCCTGGGCCAGGATCTGCAGGGTGACGGTCTTGCCCGTGCCGGTCGCCCCGGCCACCACGCCGTGACGGTTGACCCGGTTGAGCAGCAGGGTCTCGGGCTTGTCGCTATAGCCGATCAGGATCGAATTGGCGGGCAGGTCCACAGGCGGTCTCCGGTTGCGAAGCACAGTCTAGCCTTGGCGCGCGGCTTGGCCCAACATTCCCGCAACCCAAATCAGAGATACCGACATGGCCACCGCCAAGCCGCCCGCAAAAGTCGACAACACCGCCCGTAACGCCATCGTCGTCATCGCGGTGGTGATCTGCGGGGCGGCCATGAAGTGGCTGACCGACATCCTGGCGCCCCTGGCCCTGGCCATCTTCCTGGCGGTGATGATCGACGGGTTCGCCCGGGTGCTGCGCGAGCGGGTCAAGGGCATCTCGGAAGGCGCCGCCCTGCCGATCGCCATCGTCACCGCCATCCTGCTGTTCGGGGCGGCGGTCTTCGTGATCGGCGACAACGCCGCCGGGTTCGCCGCGCAGGTCCAGGACTACACGCCGCGCCTCAACGCCCTGATCGGCCGGGTCTACGCCCTGATGGGCCAGCAGGCGCCGGCCTCGATCGAGGAACTGGTCCGCAAGGCCAATCCCGGCCAGTACCTGGTGACCGTCGCCAACGGGGCCAAGGCCTTCCTGGGCCCGGCCTTCTTCGTGCTGATCTACCTGGCCTTCATCATCGCTTCCCGCCGGGGCTTCCGGCGGAAGCTGGTGGCGATGTTCCCCCATCACGACGAGCGCGACGACGCCATGGGCACCTTCCAGGCCATCCGGGTGGGGGTGGAGCAGTATCTCTGGGTGCAGACCGTCACCGGCCTGATGATCGCCGCCGCCTCCTGGGTGGTGATGATGCTGGTCGGGCTGGATAACGCCCTGTTCTGGACCTTCCTGATCTTCCTGACCTCGTACATCCCGATCATCGGCGGCATGGCCGGTACGGCGCTGCCCGCCGCCTTCGCGCTCCTGCAGTTCACGACCTGGTGGCAGGCGGCGGTGGTGTTCGGCGGACTGCAGGCGGTGCAGTTCATCGTCGGCACCTTCATCCTGCCCAAGATGCAGGGCGACAGCCTGAACATGGACCCGGTGGTGGTGCTGCTGTCCCTGGCCTTCTGGGGCGCCATCTGGGGCATGCCGGGCATGTTCCTCTCCACGCCGCTGACGGTGATGGTCATGGTCATACTGGCCCAGTTCCCCGGCTCGCGCTGGGTCGCCATCCTGCTCTCGGCCAACGGCAATCCGCACACCCCGGACCGGCACATCCATGTGGAGAGCGCGGTCTCGAAAGGGCTGGTCTGAAGTCGGGGGTCTACCGAGATTCCTCGCCCGTTGGGCGAGGTGGCGGCCCCCGGGTCGCGCGAAGCGCGCGCCCGAGGATAAACTCCGCCGACGGAGTGGGGCGTGGAACGCACGGGGTTTCAGAACGAAGCTTTGCCAGGGTGGGCGTGCTTGAAGCCCTGTGCAGTCCACGGCCCAATCCACCACTTCGTGGTCCCCCTCGCCCAACGGGCGAGGAATGACGCTTCGGTGAACTTTTTTATGCTGCAGTGCAGCAAAATGCTTGCATTCCCGTTCGGGGCGACTATCTGAAGCTCTGTCGGGGCAACACCCCCTGTACCCCGACACGACCGGCGCCACTCCTCCCCCCTGCGGCGCCGGCAACGAAGCGTTCCATCCAAGACGGTGGAACCCCTGCGCCGCCGGACCCCCCCTCCGGCGGCGCTTTCGTATTCAAACCTCGGCATCGCGAGCGTGTCAGGCGAAGTGTGAGCGGTTCGCCGCCCGGACACGCTCGAACTTTAGATTCCCGACCCGGCAAAGCCGGGACGGGGGGTGAAAAACACCCTCAATAGAAAGTTTCTGCAGAAACTTCTTGCTTTGAAGGCCGACCCGCGTTTGATCCCCTGCCCAAGCAAGCTAGGCTTGCGGCACAATTCCCATGGGGACTCCGATGAAGGGTTCGAACCTTCACCTCGCCGGCGTGGACGCGGGCGACCTGGCCAAGGCTTTCCTGGCGCGTCTGAAGCAGAAGGGGTCTCTCGCGGGGCCTCCGGCCGACTTCCTCGACCAGCTGGCCCAGGACTTGGCCGACGAGGACACCCCCTCTCAGGACCCCGCTGACCTGGCCGTGGCCTTCGCCGACTTCTGGGCGTTCGGGCAGAAACACGCCGACCAGAAGAATGGCGGCGACGCCCCCGCCATCCGGCTGCGGCGCTGGACCGGCGCGGATGGTCGCGACCTCGGCCGTGACCTGTTGGAAATCGTCCAGGGCGACCGGCCCTTCCTGGTCGACAGCATCATGGGCGAGATCGCCGAGAGCGGTCTGACCGTCCGGGCGCTTTTCCACCCGATCATCACCATGGGCTCCGGAAAGCGCGAATCCCTGATCCAGGTTCAGCTCGACCCGGTCGGCGAAGACCGCGAGCAGGCGGTGGTCGCGGCCATCGGCGCGGTGCTGGCCGACGTCCACCTGGCCGTGGACGACTTCGACGAGATGCAGGCCCTGATGGCCCGCACCATCCGGGAACTGGACGCTGCCCCGATCGCGGTCGCCGCCGACCTGAAGGCCGAGTACCACGCCTTCCTGCAGTGGCTCGAGGGCGAGCATTTCGTCTTCCTGGGCGCCCGCATCTACGAATATCCCCGCACCGCCGACGGCGGCTACGCGGCCGAGGAGCCGCTCTTCCAGCCCGAGGGCAGCCTGGGCGTGCTGCGCGACCAGAGCCGGGCCGTGCTGCGGCGGGCCAGCGAGCCGGCCATTCTGTCGGCCGCCCTGCGCCGAGACCTGGAAAAGGCCGATCCGCTGACGGTGGCCAAGTCCAATCTGCGCTCCAAGGTCCATCGCCGCGGCTACATGGACTATGTTGGGGTCAAGCGGTACGGCGCCGACGGCAAGCCCTCCGGCGAGGTCCGCTTCGTGGGCCTGTTCACCGCCGAGGCCTACGACGCCCCGGCCAAGGACGTGCCGCTGATCCGCCGCAAGGCGGCCCGCGTCGTCGAGCGCGCCGACCGGGTGGTGGGCAGCCACAGCGACAAGCGCCTGCGCAACATCCTGGAGACCTGGCCCCGCGACGAGCTGTTCCAGATTCCGGAAGACCAGCTGCTCGAAATGGCCCTGGGGGTCATGCACCTCTACGACCGGCCGCGGGTGGGGCTGTTCGCCCGCCGCGATCCGTTCGACCGCTTCATCTCGGTGCTGCTGTTCGTGCCGCGTGACCATTATGACAGCCGGGTGCGCAAGGCGGCCGGCGAAATCCTCAGCCGAGCCTGGCGCGGCCGGGTCAGCGCCTATTATCCCAGCTTCAGCGACGCGCCGCTGGCCCGGGTTCACTTCATCATCGGGGTCGAGCCGGGCAATCACGACGACCCCGATCTCAAGGCCGTCGAGGACGAGATCGTTGAGGCCGTGCGCACCTGGGAAGACCGCTTCGACGCGGCGGTGCGCGGCGGTGGGGCGGCGGCGGGCCAGGTGGCCGGCATGCTCAGCCGCTGGAGCGGCGCCTTCTCGGGCGGCTATCGCGACTATTACGACGCCGACGAGGCACTGGCGGACCTGGGCGAGATCGACGCCATGGGCCAGGACGGCTTCCGGGTCCGCGCCTTCCGCAAGGTCGGCGACAGCGTGCTGCAGTTCCGCTTCAAGCTCTATCACAAGGACACGCCGGTCGCTTTGGCCGACGTCACCCCGATCCTGGAACGCATGGGCCTCAAGGCCCTGATCGAGGACGCCTTCGAAGTCAGTCCGGTTGGCCCGGATGGCGCGGCTCAGACGGTCTGGGTGCATGACTTCCTGCTCGAGGACCAGCAGGGCGAGCGGCTGACCTTCGCCGATATCCGCGATCCCTTCGAAGCCACCTTCACCGCCGTCTGGACCGGCCGGTCCGAGAGCGACGGCTTCAACCGCTTGGTGCTGGAGCTGGGCGTCTCCTGGCGCGAGGCCGCCCTGGTCCGGGCCCTGGCCAAGTACCGCCAGCAGTCGGGACTGGACCCCAGCCAGCTGGTGCAGGAGCAGGCGCTCAGCGACTATCCGGCCGTCGCCCGCCTGATCCTCGACCTGTTCCGCATCCGCTTCGACCCGGCCATCGCCGCCGACATCGAGGCCCGCCAGGGCCAGGCCGGCGCGGTGATGGACGAGATCGTCACCGCCCTGCAGACCGTCGAGAGCCTGGACGCCGACCGCGTGCTGCGTCGCCTGGCCCAGCTGGTCATGGCGCTGAAGCGCACCAACTTCTACCAGATGGGCGAAGACGGTCAGCCCAAGCCCTACATCTCCTTCAAGGTCGCCAGCCGCGAGCTGGAAGACCTGCCGGCCCCCAAGCCGTTCCGCGAAATCTTCGTCTGGGCGCCCCACGTCGACGGCGTCCATCTGCGCTTTGGCCCCGTCGCCCGGGGCGGCCTTCGCTGGTCCGACCGCCGCGACGACTTCCGCACCGAGGTGCTGGGGCTGGTGAAAGCCCAACAGGTCAAGAACGCCGTCATCGTCCCCGTCGGCTCCAAGGGCGGCTTCTTCCCCAAGCAACTGCCGCGCGGCGGGACCCCCGACGCCATCCGGGCTGAGGGCATCCGGGCCTACAAGACCTTCCTGTCGGGCCTGCTGGACATCACCGACAATATCGACGCCGACAACAAGGTGGTCCGGCCGCAGGGCTGCATCATCCATGAGGGCGACGATCCCTATCTGGTGGTCGCCGCCGACAAGGGCACGGCCACCTTCAGCGACATCGCCAACGGCATCGCCGACGACTACGGCTTCTGGCTGGGCGACGCCTTCGCCTCGGGCGGCTCGGTCGGCTACGACCACAAGGTCATGGGCATCACCGCCCGCGGCGCCTGGGAAGCGGTCAAGCGCCACTTCCGGGAGCTGGGCAAGGACATCCAGGCCGAGCCCTTCACCGTCGCCGGCTGCGGCGACATGTCGGGCGACGTGTTCGGCAACGGCATGCTGCTGAGCCGCCAGATCCGCCTGGTCGCCGCCTTCGACCACCGCCACATCTTCATCGACCCCAACCCCGAACCGGCCTCGAGCTGGGATGAGCGCAAGCGGATGTTCGAGCTGCCGCGCTCCAGCTGGGACGACTACGACAAGAGCAAGATCAGCGCCGGCGGCGGGGTGTTCGCCCGCACCCTGAAGGCCATTCCGCTGACCGACGAGATCCGGGCTCTGCTCGACACCAAGGCAACAGCCCTGTCGCCGACCGAGCTGATCAACCTGATCCTCAAGGCAAGGGTGGAGCTCTTCTACCTCGGCGGCATCGGCACCTACGTCAAAGCCAGGACCGAAACCCAGGCCGAGGCCGGTGACAAGGCCAATGACCTGGTGCGGGTCAACGGCAGCGAGCTGCGCTGCAAGGTGGTCGGCGAGGGCGCGAACCTGGGCCTCACCCAGGCCGGCCGCATCGAGTTCGCGTTGGCCGGGGGCCGGATCAACACCGACGCCATCGACAATTCGGCCGGGGTCGACAGCTCCGACCATGAGGTCAACATCAAGATCCTGACCGGCATGGTCGAGCGGGCCGGCAAGCTGACCCGTCCCGACCGCAACACTCTGCTGGCCTCGATGACCGACACGGTCGGCCTGCATGTGCTGGCCCACAACTACGACCAGACCCTGGCGCTGTCGCTGCTCGAGCGCGACGCGGTCGGCGAGATGGACGCTCACGCCCGCTTCATGGCCGACCTGGAGAGCCATGGCCGTCTCGATCGCAGGGTCGAGGGCCTGCCCGACGCCGCCGTCATCGCCGAGCGCTCGGCGGTCGGCAAGGGATTGACCCGGCCGGAGCTGGCCGTGCTGCTGGCCTACGGCAAGCTGACGCTCAACGACGACATGGTGGCCGGCAAGGCCGTGGACGATCCCTATTATCTTGGGACGCTGGAAGGCTATTTCCCGGCCCCGCTCCGGCAGTTCGAGACAGAGATGAAGCAGCACCGGCTGCGGCGCGAAATCATCGCCACCGTGGTCGACAACGCCATCGTCAACCTCTGCGGCCCGGGCTTCCCCGCCCGGCTGCGCGCCGCCGCCGGCTGCGACACCGACGCCCTGACCATCGGCTTCTCGGCCGCCCGCGAGGTGCTGCGCTTCGACGAGGCCTGGACCCAGGTCGCCGCCCTGGACGGCAAGGCCCCGGCCGCCGGCCAGATGGCGCTGTTCAAGGCCCTGGTCCACACCCTGCGCTCCCAGACCTACTGGCTGGCCCGCCGGGCTGCCCAGGGCATGGGCGTCCAGGCCTTGATCGATGAGTACCGCCCTTCGGTAGACGCGCTGAAGGGCCTGATGCCCGGCCTGCTCTCACCCTTCGAACAGAAGGCCGTGGCCAAGCGGGTCAAGGAGTTCGTCGCCGACGGGGCCCCCGAGACCCTGGCCCAGGCCATCGCGGTCCTGCAGCCCTTGACCACCGCCGTCGACCTGGTCGATGCGGCCAACGCCTCCAGCTGGCCGGTGGCCAATGTGGCGCGGCTCTATCACCGGGTCGGCGCCACCTGGTCGTTCGACCGCCTGCGGGCGGCGGCGGGCGAGCTGCGCGGCGGCGACCATTTCGAGCGGATGGCCGTGCGCCGGCTGGTCGAGGACATGCTGAGCGAGCAGACCCTGCTAACCAAGGCGGTGATGAAGTTCGCCGGCGGGGCGCAAGGGGCGGACACCGATGAGGCCGCCAAGGCCACGGTCACCTCCTGGGCCCAGATGCAGTCCGGCCCCGGCCGGGCGGTCAAGCGCACGGTCGACGAGATCGAAGCGGCCGGCGGCGGCTGGAGCTTCGCTAAGCTGACCATCGCCAACGCGGCGCTGCGGGAGCTGGCGAACTCGGCGGGCTGATCCTGAATTCCTCACCCGGAGGGGGAGGGGGACCGCGCCGTCAGGCGTGGTGGAGGGGGTTGCCACTACATTCACGCCTGCCAGCAAACCCGCAGCTGATCGGCTGCGTTCTCTTCTGCCGCCTGGATGTAGCGTCGGACCCCCTCCACCACCGCTGCGCGGTGGTCCCCCTCCCCCTCCGGGGGAGGATTTTCTCTATCCGAAAGCCTTCCTCAGCATTCCCGCATACAGCCCCCGCGAGGTCTCCAGCAGGTCCGGCCGGTATCGCGCCCGGGGGTCGTTGGCGTGGTCGTCGTCGAAGGCGTGGGTGGCGTCCGGGAACAGGGTGGTCTCCACCGGGATGCCGTCGCGCTGCAGCCGGGCCAAGGCCTTCTGCGGGCCGACCGTGCCCACCACCTGATCCTTGCCGCCCAGGACGGCGGTGACCGGCGGGCGGGCGCCGGGCCAGCCCTGGGCCGAGGTCAGGGAGGGGAAGCTGGCATAGGGATAGACCAGGAAGGCGGCCTTGACGCCGTTCAGCGCCGCCGGGTCGGCGTCGGCCAGGCCCGTGAGGCGGGCCGCACCGGAGCCCATGGCCAGGGCGTCCATGATCGTCCAGCCGCCATGGCTCCAGCCGGCCAGGGCGATGCGGTCGGGATCGATCCAGGGCTGGGCTCTAGCCCAGGCCAGCATGGCGAAGACGTCGGCGGCCCGCTGCGCGCCGCGCAGCGTCGTGCCCGTACAAACGAAAAGCTTGCCATCCAGATTGGACATGCCGCGCGGCCGGAAGCTGTCGATGGTGACGGCCGCCACGCCCAGGTCCGTGGCGGTCCGGCCGTAGGTCTGCATGAAGGGCTCGGCCCCGCCGCAGCCGTGGAACTGCAGCACCACCGGCACGCGGGACAGGGCCAGCAGCGGCCGCTGCACGATGGCGCCCTTGGCCAGGGTCTCGCCCCAGTCCGCCGCCGTCGTCCGTCCCCGCTGCACCACGTCAGCCCCTCCGATGCTTCGACCCATATCGAACGAACAGGCCGGCGATTTCATGACCGGACTTAGATAGGGTGGCGCCGGACCCGATCCCAGAGGCAGATATGAGCCAGATTGACCGCGCCAAACGCCTCCTTGCCCTGCACAAGGCGCCGGGCGGCTTCATCCTGGGCAACGCCTGGGACGCCGGCAGCGCCATCCTGATGGCCGCCGAGGGGTTCAAGGCCATCGCCACCACCAGCGCAGGGGTGGCCTTCTCGCTGGGACGGCCGGACTACGGGGTCGGCGATCCGGCCCTGGCGGTGTCCCGTGAGACGACGATGGCGCGGCTGGCCGAGCTGGTCGCGGCGGTCGAGGTTCCGGTCAACGCCGACCTGGAGGATGGCTATGGTCCCGATCCGGAGACGGTGGCCGAGACGGTGCGCCTGGCCGTCATGGCGGGCGCGGCGGGCGGCAATATCGAGGACATCGGCCACGGTCCCGATCTCTATGAGGAAACCCTGGCGGTGGAGCGCATCGCCGCCGCCCGGGCCGCCGCGCCGAGTTTCGTGCTCAACGCCCGCACCGACGCGCTGCAGGTGTCGGGGCCGGCCGGGCTGGCGACCGCCATCCGGCGCGGCAACCTCTATCTGGAGGCCGGGGCCGATTGCGTCTTCGTCCCCGGAACCGGCGAGCTGGAGATCATCAAGACCCTGGTCCGCGAGATCGCCGGGCCGCTGAACATCGTCGTGGGCCTCAGCAGCGCCAACGCCAGCGCCCGCCAGATGCTCGAAGCCGGTGTCCAGCGCATCAGCACCGGCGGCTCAATCGCCCGCGCGGCCCTGGGGCTGGTGCGGCGGGCGGCGCGCGAGCTGCTGGACGAGGGGACCTTCGGCTACGCGGCCAGCCAGATCGGCCAGGGCGAGCTGAACGCTCTGTATTCCCGGGGCCGCTGAGAAAGGGCTCAGGCCTTGGCCGGCGCGCCGGCTTTCGGGCCGGACGCGGCGAGCATGCGGTCTTCGAGACGCTTGAGGGGAGCGCGCAGCGCCAGGGACGGCTTCTCGACGACATGCCAGGAGAGCATGGCGAACAGGATGGTCAGGGGCAGGGCGGTGGCGATGTTCCAGTACCACTGGTGATAGGCCGGCCCCATCAGCAGGGTGGTGGCCTGCTGGATCGGGAAGCCGAACAGGAAGATGCCGTAGGAATAGTCGCCATGCCGGGTCAGCACCGAGGCGCGCGGCCGCATCAGCCCCAGCCAGACGGTGAAATAGGCGGCGAGCGGCGGGACCAGATAGTCCGTCGGGGAGTGGAACAGCAGAACCACCATCAGGGCCCCGGCGGCCAGGCCCAGGCGCGGCGAGTGCGGGATCAGGTCGCGATAGAGGTGGAAGGTGATGCCGTACAGGAAGGCCACCACCAGGGAGAGGCCGGGCGCCACCGGATAGGGGCTCCAGCCGGCGCTCATCGCGTGGATGACGTATTGCGCCGTCAGGCCGAGGTGGAGGGCGACCACC
The DNA here is from genome assembly GCA_038236615.1 of Caulobacterales bacterium. Classification (GTDB taxonomy): domain Bacteria; phylum Pseudomonadota; class Alphaproteobacteria; order Caulobacterales; family Caulobacteraceae; genus Caulobacter. Next base: position 134,071 of record JBBRZO010000007.1, on the reverse strand, counting down.
ACCAGGGCGAAGATCCTGCGGTGGCGATAGACGCCGAACACCGCCAGGCTGCCCAGGGTGACGTAGCACATCAGCTCATAGGGCAGGGTCCAGAGCTGGGCGTTGACGGTGCCCGGCCAGGGGTTGCTCTCGAACAGCCCCGGCAGGCGGTACTGGATGTCGCCGACGATATTGAGGACGTAGCGGTGCAGCAGGCCGTCGCTGAAATAGGCGGCCAGCGGCAGGGTGGTCAGCAGCGGGCCCAGGATCAGGGCGGCCAGCACGGTCTCGAAGGCCAGGGCCGGCGCCAGGCGGATGACCCGAAGGCCCAGGAACGAGACCATCGAGCGGCAGCGGTCGAGGCTGCCGGCCACCAGGAAGCCGCTGAGCGCGAAGAACATCGGCAGCAGCATGGCGATCAGCGGCCGCATCGGCCCGTTCTCGACGATGTTGGTGAACTTGACGCCGTAGGAGACGTCGATGCTGTGGCTGCAGAGCACGGCGGTGGCTAGGCCCAGGCGCAGATAGTCGAACCCGGTGGTCCGCCCGGCCTCCATGACGGCGCCGAGGGTTTTCGCAGGCAGGGGGGCTTGGCTCGCGGGCATGGGGGATTGGAACCCCAAAAAGTGAAAGATTTCGGAAGCCGGGCTGGACGAAATTCGCGGGATTCCGCCCAGCCCGTTTGGATTCAGATTGGTGATTTCGGCGTGAAGCGGACCCCCGTGTAGGTTCTGACCGGATTGCCGCGCTCAAGTTGCTGGTGGAGGCTCCATTGCGAGCGGCGGGCCTTGTCGCGTGACGCGCCCCGCTGGTCTTCGATCATCATGGCCAGTTTCAACCGCGCCAGCTTGCGGTTGGCGTGCTGCGAGCGCTGTTCCTGGGCGGTGGCGACCAGACCGGTAGGCCGGTGGGTGGCGCGGACGGCGCTGTCGGTCTTGTTGACATGCTGGCCGCCCGGACCGCTGGCCCGCAGGGTCTGGTAGTCGATGTCTTCAGCCCGCAGGTCAGGGATCAGGTCAGGCTCCGGCGCGAGGGCGACGCCCACGAACCAGTTTCGGCGATTGTGGCCGGCCCGAAACGGACTATCGCCGATCCACAGGACCGTGCCGATCCGCCTGGCGACGAAGGCCGGCGCCTCATCGCCGCTGACCCGCATCAGCAGCGATGAGGGGTGATCCTCCTCCAAGCCTTCCAGGACTTCGCAGACGACGCCATAGGCCTCGGCTTCGCGGGCGTAGGCGGCCGCCAGCTTTGCGACCACCCACCGACATTCCCGCGGTCCCTGGCCGGAGGTCAGATGCAGGATGACCTCGCTCATGACGTCGCCCTCGTCTTGTAGCTGAGCAGGGGGCGCAGCCGCGCGATGACGCGCACCAGGCCGGCCTGTTCAAGGTCCGCCACCACCCGCCGGATGTCCTTGTAGGCCTGGGGCGCTTCCTCGTAGATCAGTCGGCGATCCTCGCAAATCACATGGCTGCCGAGCGCCGTGCGCTGAAGATCGGCGATGCGGAAACGCGCCGAGAGCCTGGCGTGGGCGTCCGAGCGGCTCCACTTGCGACCGGCGCCGTGGGCGAGCGAGCTCAGGGCCTGGTCGGCGCCGTCGGCGATGGGTTCGACCAGGTAGCTGAAATCGCCGCGCGATCCCGGAATGGCGACCAGCCCCCGATCGGCCGGGGCGGCGCCCTTGCGGTGCAGCCATCCGCCAAGGTGGGGCGTCACGCAGTTGTGGCAGATGTCGAGCACAGGCCGCGCCTCCGCGCCGATGGCGTCACGGAAGCGCCCCGCGATGATCCGCCGGTTCAGCACCGCCCAGGCCATGGCCTGATCATGCTCGGTCAGATAGGCCTGCCCCGCCGGGCCGGCCGCGAGCATCCCGGCGCCGGCGGGCTCTGTTTTGTGCGCCTGAAGAACGGCCTGCCCCAAGCCCCGCGATCCGCTGTGAACCATCATCCACACCCGATCCGCCTGCAGGCCCAGCGTCTCGAAACGCTCGCCGTCGACGACCTCTTCGATCCGCTGGAACTCCACGAAGTGGTTGCCGCCGCCGATCGTGCCCAGCGCCGGGCCGGCCAGATGCGGCGGTAGACCGACGCTCGTCACGGCGGCCAGGGTGTCGCCCGGCCAGGGCTCATCCAGGCCGTGAAGCTTGCGCTCCACGGACCCCAGCCTGAACTTGCGCAACGGGCTGCTCAGTTCCCACAGGCCCATGCCGCAACCGATGTCGCCGCCCACGAGATGGGGCCAGACCCGATCGGGCGACCAGAAGGCGGCGCCCACCGCGATCCCGGCGCCGACATGCAGATCGGGCAGGCCGACGACCCGCTCGATCCCCTCATAGCGGGCCGTCGCCTCGAGCTGGTCGATAGCGGCCGGATCCAGGCGGGAGGGATCCGCCGAGATCAGGGTGATTTTGGGAGACAGGCTCATCGCGCCCCGCCTTTCCCGCCGCGATTGGCCGCGGGCAGGCGTTGGGCGGGGCCCTCGATGTCCCTGATGAACAGCGGATATTCAATGAAACGGCGAGGTGTTTTCACCCGGCCGAAAGAGGTCAGGCGAGTGGCATCGCCCGATAGCAAATTGCCCATGCAATCTGTTCCTGAAGAGTCTGGATAATGAGGAGGTTTTCTTGACGGGCTGAAGTCGCTCGCATGATGATCTCCTTTCCAGGTTCAGAAACACGCCGGGCTTGGCGGTGACGCTCTCTATTGCAGCCTAAAGTAAAATTCAAGAGGCCGGCTTCCGCCCGGCAACGGCGCCACACTCAGGCGTTGTGAAAAAGATATCGCCCGTGCCATGTTGCCGGGGCCGGTCGCCAGTGAACCGCTACCCCTTTGATCCCATCATCGCCGCAGGATTTGTTATGTACGGAAGACGACTTGCATCCGCGGTTTCTGCGGTGGTTCTCGGTTTCGCCGGAATGGCGAATGCGGCCAACGTCACGTCGCTCAATCCGCAGAGTATCGTTCTCGCCCTCCAAAATGGTGGGTATAAAGCTGAATTGAGTAAAACTGATGACGGGGACCCAATTATAGAAACCGCGTCGGATGGGAACACTGTTTATATAGTTATGTCCGACTGCGAAGACCACAAATCATGTACAACGACAGAGTTTGTGGGGGTGTGGGACTGCTCGGCTGCAGTGGAAAAATGCAGGCAGATAGCGCTTTCCGCCAATGCCGAGGAAAGCCCCGTTCATGTCATCATGTCAGATGACGGTAAGACTGCTACTACCTATTCATATTTGATATATGACGACATTGGTATTTCAGGAGCGCTTTTTATAAAAAACCTGACGACGTTTAGTTACTACAACTCGAAATTCACTTCCGACGTCGGCAAGAAATAACCTGTTTGCGCGCGGATCTACTGCGCCTTAGGATGTCGCGCCGGGTCGAGGCTGTGAAATGACGCCAGCGCTTGCAGCGGACCCTAGCGCCGGACACCCGCACCCCGGTGAAGGCCATGGAGGGGCCACCCAGGGAGTGGATAAGACAATCAGACCACGCGTGGGCCGAACGTCTCCAGGAGCGCGCGGGCTTCATCCCGCTCATTTTCCGTGATGTAGATTGAACGTTCGGCGGCTGCGAGGCATCGCATAGCGAACTGGGCGTTCTTCCGAACACCAAGGCCATCAAGGTAACATTTTGCCAATTCGAGTTGAGCGCTTCCGTCACCGTTTTCGGCCGCCCGCTGATACCACCTGAACATGTCTCGGTAGCGCCCAAGCTCGTGATACAGCATGGCGATGCAATCCGCCGCCACCACCGAGCCGTTGCGCCGCCAAGCGCGTCTGTAGAGGCTCATTGCCAGGGCCTTATCGACCTCGACCCCAATCCCGACGTCGTACAGGCGGGCTAAACGATCCAGACAATGGGGGTCGCCGAGGTCCGAGCCCCGTTCAAACGAACGCCGAGCCAAGTCAAAGTCGCCGGCTTCCTCAGCGGCGTCCCCGATCCGAAACAAGGCCTCCGTGTCCACCATGCCAGTCTTCTGGCATGTCCGATGGATCGGGCCAACGGCCGACCAGGGTCGAGCCCGGTCGTCGTTTTCATGCCCGCGAGCCGACCCTAGTGCCGGAACACCCGCACCCCAGTGAACGCCATGGCGATCCCCGCCGCGTCAGCCGCCGCGATCACTTCCGCGTCGCGGATTGAACCGCCGGGCTGGATGACCGCCGTGGCGCCCGCCTCTGCGGCTTGAATGAGCCCGTCGGCGAAGGGGAAGAAGGCTTCCGAGGCGCAGGCGCTGCCCTTCAGGTCCAGGCTGAAGTCGGCGGCGCGCATGGCGGCGATGCGGGCGCTGTCCTTGCGGTTCATCTGGCCGGCCCCGACGCCCAGGGTCTGGCCGCCCTTGGCGAAGACGATGGCGTTGGACTTGACGTGCTTGGCGATGGTGAAGGCGAACAGCATGTCCTCGATCTCTTGAGGCGTGGGCGCGCGCCTGGTGACGATCTTCAGGTCGGCCGCCGTGAGGCGGGCGGTGTCGCGGCTCTGCACCAGGAAGCCGCCGGCCACCGAGCGGAAGGTCTCGCCGGCGTCCAGGGCGTTGGGCAGGCCGTCGGTGACCAGCAGGCGCAGGTTCTTCTTCGCCGCGAACACGGCGATGGCGTCGTCGTCGGCGCCGGGGGCGATGACCACTTCGGTGAACACCTCGGCGATGGCTTCCGCCGCCGCCCGGTCCAGCCGGCGGTTGACCGCGACGATGCCGCCGAAGGCCGAAACCGGGTCGCATTCCAGGGCGCGGCGGTGGGCTTCCAGCAGGTTCGGGCCGGTGGCCACGCCGCAGGGGTTGGCATGCTTGACGATGACGCAGGCGGCGTCCGGACCGTCGAACTCGGCGGCCAGTTCGAAGGCGGCGTCGGTGTCGGCGATGTTGTTGTAGCTGAGTTCCTTGCCCTGTAGCTGGCGGGCGGTGGCGACGCCGGTCCTGCGGTGTTCGAAGCCGTAGAAGGCGGCGCTCTGGTGGCTGTTTTCGCCATAGCGCAGGGTCTGGATCAGCTTGCCGGCGATGGCTTTGCGCGGCGGGGCCGTCTGCTCGAGCTGGCCGGCGAACCAGGCCGAGATGGCCGTGTCATAGGCGGCGGTGCGGGCATAGGCGCGGGCGGCCAGGGTCTTGCGCAGGGCCAGCGAAGTCCCGCCCTCGGCCTTCAGCGCCGCGATGACCTCGGCCATGTCGGCGGGGTCGGTGCAGACGGCGACGTAGCCGTGGTTCTTGGCGCCCGAGCGGATCATCGCCGGGCCGCCGATGTCGATGTTCTCGACGCAGGTCTCGTAGTCGCCGCCGGCCGCCACCGTGGATTCGAACGGGTAGAGGTTCACATAGACCAGGTCGATGCCGCCGATGCCGTGCTCGGTCATCGCCGCCGCGTGGGCCGGGGCGTCGCGCACGCCCAGCAGGCCGCCGTGCACGATGGGGTGCAGGGTCTTGACCCGGCCATCCATCATCTCGGGAAAGCCGGTGAGATCGGCGACATCCTTCACCGCGATGCCGGCGGCGGCGATGGCCGCCTTGGTGCCGCCGGTGGAGACCAGCTCGACCCCGGCCTCGGCCAGGGCGCGGGCGGCTTCGACCAGGCCGGTCTTGTCGGAGACGCTGATCAGGGCGCGCTTGACGACGACGTGGTCAGGCGAGGCGGGAAAGTCGGGGGCGGCGGGCATGGCTGTGGCTCCGGTGGTCGAATGGAGCCCAGGCGCGCGGCATATGAGGTCCGCGCTCCCCGGTGGTTCTCCACCTATGCGCCAGTCACGCGGACGAGCGGGGGTATAGGCGCGGTCGGGCTGGGGCTCAAGCCTTGCGGCGGTGCGGCGGAGTCGGCCGTAAGGTTTTTGACCACGAACAACACGAACAACACGAACGGAGCCAGGCACGCCAGCTTCTCGGCCGAGGGCCTCTATGTCAGCAGACCCTGCGGGTCGAGCGCGGGATAGCGCTGTCCCGTTCGTGTTGTTCGTGTTGTTCGTGGTTCAATTCTTTCTTTCAGCACCAGTCCCGATTAACCCACCCTCATGGAAAACTACGATGTCGTCATAGTCGGCGCCGGGGCCGCCGGGATGATGTGCGCTATCGAGGCGGGCAAGCGGGGCCGCTCGGTGCTGGTCATCGACCACGCCAAGGCGCCGGGCGAGAAGATCCGCATCTCCGGCGGTGGGCGGTGCAACTTCACCAATACCCGCACCGAGCCGAAGAACTTCCTGTCGGCCAACCCCAAGTTCGCCATCTCGGCCCTGCGGCGCTATCGGCCGACCGACTTCATCGCCCTGGTCGATCGCCACCATATCGACTGGCATGAGAAGACCCTGGGCCAGCTGTTCTGCGACGACAGCGCCCGGCAGATCGTCGCCATGCTGCTGGAGGAGATGGAGGCCGTCGGCGCGCAACTTCGCCTGGAGACCAGCGTCACCGCCATCGACAAGACGCCCGAGGGCTGGCGGCTGATCGCCGGGGGGCGGACGGTGACCGCGACGTCACTGGTGATGGCCAGCGGCGGCAAGTCGATCCCCAAGATGGGCGCGACCGGCTTTGCCTATGAGGTGGCCACGAAATACGGCGTGCCAGTGGTCGAGACCCGCCCGGCCCTCGTGCCGCTGACCTTCGATGTCAGCCTGCTCGAGCGGCTGCGCACCCTGGCCGGCGTGGCGGTGGACGCGCGGGTCTCCAGCGGCAAGACGCGCTTCGAAGAGGCCATGCTGTTCACCCACCGGGGCATCAGCGGCCCGGCCATCCTGCAGATCTCATCCTACTGGCGCGAGGGCGGCGAGATCGAGATCGACATGGCCCCGGGGACCGACGTCTTCGAGCTGTTGCGCGAAGCCCGGAGAACCAGCGGCAAGCAGGCGGTCGCCACGGTGCTGTCCCGCATCCTGCCCAAGAGCCTGGCCAACCATATCGCGGTCGCTGGCGGGGCGGTCGGCAATATCGCCGACGCCAACGATGCGCTGCTGCGGAGGCTGGCGGTCTCGGTCAACGCCTGGCGGGTCAAGCCGGTCGGTTCGGAGGGCTACCGGACGGCCGAGGTCACGCTGGGCGGGATCGACACTGATGCGCTGGATTCGCGGACCATGGCGGTGAAGGCGGTCCCGGGCCTCTACTTCATCGGCGAGGCGGTCGATGTGACCGGCTGGCTCGGTGGCTATAATTTCCAGTGGGCCTGGGCCAGCGGGTGGTGTTGCGGGCAGGCGGTTTAGCGCGGAAGGATTTCGCGCCGCGACCGGTCGCTGCCAGGGTCGTTGATCGCAGAGAAAGTCACACCATTGTCGAAGCGGAAGGTGACGGCCGTTTCCCCAAGCCGGATGTCCATGTCGTAGCCGACGAGTTGCACTCCGACGACGCCAAATTCATTACCCAGATCGACGACGCTGAAATCGAAGTCCGAACCATCTTCCGACCAGGCGACGGGCGTCGGGCCATCTTCGTCGGTACGCCAGAAAATCATGCCGCAATCGAAGTAGAGAAGATGCCAGATCCCATCGAAGCGGAGAAAGGTCTGGTGGGCGGTATCCTCCAGCGCACCGTTGTAGCGGTACTCCGAAAAAACCAGCCGCTCGCAGACCCGTCCGGCGAGGTCAGGCGGGTCGCCATTGATCTCCAGCGACCCCAGACTCCGCCACATGGCTACAGCCCGCCCGCGAACAAATCCGGCTTGCCGATCTGCACGCCCTTGGCCCGCAGGATGCCGTAGGCGGTCGAGAGGTGGAAATAGAGGTTGGTCGTCGCGAACACGGTCAGCCACTGGGCCGAGGGCAGGGTCGGGGACATGCCGTTGCCGATGGTGACGGTCAGCGGGACGTCGTCGCGGCCGGCGAACTGCTCGGGCTTCAGCGCCGCCAGATAGGCCTTGGCGTCGGCCAGGGCGGCCTTGAAGCCGGCTACGTCCAGATGGTCGTCGATCTCGGCGGGCAGCTCCAGGCCGGCGACCCGCGCCGGCCACAGGCGGGTGAAGTTGGCGACCACCATCAGCTGGAAGCGCAGCGGCGCCATGTCCTCGATCAGCCGCCAGTCGAGGCAGGCCTCGCCGGCCGCTTCCGCGCCCTTGTTCAGCAGATGCTCGCCGGTGGCGACCTGGCGCGAGAACAGGTCGATGAAGGTGAACAGGCTGACGGCCATGCGGGCGCCTCCAATTAGCTCAGGGCCTGGACCACAGCCTGCAGGTCGCCTTTCACCGCGATCTTGCGCGCGACGCTCATGACGAAGCAGACGCCCGCGACCTGCGGATGGGGCACGACACTGGTTACCTTGCCGGGGTTGATCCAGACCGTGTCGAAATCCAGCGAGGCTGCCGCCAGCCGCCGGAAATCGGCGTCGAAGGACTGAGCGGTGGTGTCGGCCGTTTCGAGGGCCAGGACGTGCTTGGCTGAATCGTAGCGAATCTCGCAGTCGGCGGCCGGCGTCTGTGGCTCGGGGACGACGCAGAAAACATCGGCCGGATTGACGGCGACGGGCCCGGAAGGGGTGTTTACGACGACGAGCGGCATTCCATATCTCCCTGATGCAGTGACACCTAAGCTTCAATTGCCTGGCCGCACAAGCTGAGGCAGAGCGCGGGAGAACGGTCGTCCAGCCGGCTTGATCCAGGGCAATGACAGCCGCGTCTCACCGGGCCTCTCTTCGGACATGGACAGCGCCCAACGCATCGCCCGCATCGCCGGCCCCGGCCTTATCGCCCTTGGGCTTACCGAAGGCTTCGCGGTCGACGCCATGGCGGGCAATCCGGTCCCGGTGGTCTATCTCAACGGGACCCTGCTGTTGGTCGCCGGCGTGGCCATCCTGCAGGCGCACGCCCGCTGGAGCCGGAACTGGGCAGTGCTGGTCACCCTGGTCGGCTGGGTGCTGTGCCTGGCCGGCGCCTATCGCATGATCGCCCCCGGGGCCACGCAGCTGGCCAGCGGCCCGGCGACCTGGGGCGTGCTGGCCGTGCTGACGGTGGTGGGCGCGGTGCTGACCTGGCGGGGTTACGGCCGAAAGTCCTGAAGACTCCCGGGGATATCTTGCGAGCCGTGTGAGGTTCGCCGTTCAGTCTAGCGGAGGCGGAAACTGGATTATGGTATTGCCAGCGCAGGGCAGCATTGGCTGTCCCTCCGCATACGCCTCTTGCGCGCGCCGGGTGAAACGATGGGCTCTCATGGGCGCCGTAGCCCCGCTCGTTGGATTTACGGCGATGGCGCCGGTCGTGGTCGAGGCCTTTAATTTGCGGAATGCCTTTTTCCATCGGCCAAGCGCAAAGGGGTTTGTGGCCATGGTTTGCAGCCAGGATTCTTCCAGCCCCTTCGCTGAAGCGCCACCGATCTCCAGGTAAAGTCCCTCTGGATTGTGCTTTTGAAAGTCAAAAGCCGTAGACGCGCCCAGGATCATCGGACGGTGTACCGTGAAGGCGAAGCTCACAGGGCCGTCCCCGGGAACAACGGGGCGGTCGATTTCCTGGTAGGATGACCTCCCAGTAGTCCGCAGAACATGAACATCCGGGTCATCGAAGAGCCCTCCCAGGAGGTCGGCTATCTCGGACGGCAAGGCGTGAAACTGGGTGCTCATGCCAGGCATGTTTAAATTCCCGGCGACAGCGGAGTCGGAGCCGCGGGTGCGGACGCCGCGATCAGCGCCGCCCGCTCCTCCGCCGTCAGGGCCCGCCACTGGCCCTCGGGGAGGTCGCCCAGCTTCAGCGGGCCGATGCGCAGGCGCAGAAGGTCGGTGACTTCCAGGTCGACCATCTCGCACATCCGGCGGATCTGGCGGTTGCGGCCCTCGGTGAGGATGAAGCGCAGGGTCCCTTCGCCCTCGGAGCGGACCTTGGCGACTTTCAGGTGGCGGCCGTCCAGGGTCAGGCCGTGTCGCAGGCGGCGGACCTTGACCTCGGTGATCACGCCCGTGACCTGCACCAGGTATTCCTTGTCCAGCGCCGAGTCCGGGCCGATCACCGCCTTGGCCAGCACCCCGTCCTCGGAGAGGATCAGCAGGCCCCGGCTGTCCATGTCGAGGCGTCCGAGCGGGGCCAGGCGGTTGTGCAGGTCGGGGATGACGCTCTCGCCCAGGAGGCGTTCGGGGATCAGCATCCGCACGGCCGGGACCTGATCCTCGTCGGCATGGGCCGACACCACGCCAACGGGTTTGTTGATGATGACGCTCAGCGCGCCTTCCAGCCCGGCCTGGGCGATGTCGGACAGCACCAGGGTCTGGCCTGGCAGGATCTTGCGGCCGGCGTCGGTGACGACCTCGCCGTCGATACTGACCAGGCCCGCCCCGATCATCCCCTCGGCCTCGCGCCGCGAGCAGACCCCGCTCTGGGCCAGCCAGCGGTTCACTCGCTGGGGTTCGGGCTCGTCATAGGTTCGGGTCCAGGCCATGGACGCCTTGTAGGCGGGGGCTGTCGCCGGCGCAAAGCCCGTGCTAAACGCCGCGCCGATGACGCGAAACTTTAGCCTCTGCAGCTTGCGGCGACCTGCCCCTTGGGCCGGTTATGTACCCGCGCGCCCGGAGGACTGGACCGTCTAGGATCGACCGCGATCCGCCTGACGACCTGAACCCCTCCCGGCCCGGCCTGGAGGGGTTCGTCATTTCTGGCGACCCGTTCCGGCCTCACCTGCTATCTCCGGAAAACCGATGTACCTCTCGATCGCCACCACCCACCGCCCGGCCGCCGACCTGGGCTTCCTGCTGCACAAGCATCCCGACCGGCTGCATGAGACCGAGCTGCCGTTCGGCAAGTCCTATGTCTTCTATCCCGAGGTCAGCGAGGACCGCTGCGAGGCGGTGATGACGCTCGACATCGACCCGGTCGGGCTGGTGCGCGGCAAGGGCCGGGGCGAGGGTCTGCTGGACCAGTATGTCAACGACCGGCCCTACGCCGCCTCGTCCTTCCTGTCGGTGGCCCTGACCCGCACCCTGCGCAGCGCCATGAGCGGGGTGTCGCGCGAGCGCCAGGACCTGGCCGAGGCCGCCATTCCGCTGGAGGCGGTGGTTACGCCGCTGCCGGCGCGGGGCGGCGAGGCCATGGTCCGGGCGCTGTTCGAGCCGCTGGGCTGGACGGTGACGACCACGCCGGTCGAGGGGCCGGCCAATCCCTATGTGACCTTGACCCTCAGCGGCGAGGCGCGGCTGTCGGCCCTGCTCAACCACCTCTATGTGCTGATCCCGGTGCTGGACAACGACAAGCACTACTGGGTGGGCGACGACGAGGTGGCCAAGCTCCTGGCCAAGGGGGCCGGCTGGCTGGAGACGCACCCGGCCCGCGAGCTGATCGCCCGCCGCTATCTGAGCCACCGCCCCAGCCTGGCGCGCGACGCGCTGTATCGCCTGGCCCCGGAAGCCCGCGAGGAGGAGGCCGCGCCGTCCGAGGACCGGCCGCCAGCCCGCGAGCAGACGCTGGAAGCGCCGATGAAGCTGAACGACGCTCGCATGGCCGCCGTGGTCGCGGCGCTGAAGGCCAGCGGCGCCACGGCCATTGCCGACCTGGGCTGCGGCGAGGGCCGGCTGCTGCAGCATCTGCTGAAGGAACGCTGGGCGCAGCGGCTGATCGGCGTCGATCCGGCGGTCGGCGAGCTGGAAAAGGCCGCCCGGCGGCTAAAGCTGCACAGGCCCGGCGGGCCGGACGAGGGCCGGATCACCCTGCTGCACGGCTCGGTGACCTATCGCGACACGCGCTGGGAGGATGTCGACGCCGCCGTGCTGGTCGAGGTGATCGAGCATCTCGACCCGGACCGCCTGCCGATCCTGGAACAGGTGGTGTTCGCTGCCGCCCGCCCGGCCACGGTGATCGTCACCACCCCCAACAGCGAGTTCAACGCCCTGTTCCCGAACCTGGCGGCGGGGACGCTGCGCCATACCGATCACCGGTTCGAATGGACCCGGGCCCAGTTCCAGGCCTGGGCCGGCGGCGTCGCCGAACGCCATGGCTACGGCGTCGAATATTCAGGCATTGGCGAGACCGACGAGGCGCTGGGCGCCCCGACCCAGATGGCCATCTTCCGGAGGGCCGCCGCATGAGCCGTACTTCCGAGGATAGCGGTCCGCTGCGCATCGAGATTCCCGACTTCGCCCTGGTGGTGCTGGTCGGGGCCACCGGTTCAGGCAAGTCCAGCTTCGCCGCCCGCCACTTCCTGCCGACCGAGGTGGTGTCCTCCGACCGCTGCCGGGCCATGGTCAGCGACGACGAGACCGACCAGTCGGTGACGCCCGAGGCCTTCGAACTGGTCGCGGCCATCGCCGAGCGGCGGTTGAAGCAGCGCCGGCTGACGGTGATCGACGCCACCAATGTGCGGCCGGCCGACCGCGCCGGCTGGGTGCAGCTGGCCCGCCGCTGGCACGCCCTGCCGATCGCCATCGTGCTGGACCCGGGGGCGGAGGTCTGCATTGAGCGCAACGCATCACGCCCGGATCGGCAGATGTCCGCTCCGGCGATCCAGCGCATGGCCCATGAGGTGCGCCGCAACCAGGGCAAGCTGCAGGGCGAGGGCTTTCGGCAGGTCTGGAAGCTGACCAGCGCCGAGGCGGCGGATACCGCGACCCTGACCCGCCAGCCCCTGTGGACCGATAAGCGGCATGACGAGGGCCCGTTCGACATCATCGGCGACGTTCACGGCTGCGCCCTTGAGTTGGAGGACCTGCTGACAGCCCTGGGCTACCAGGTCGTCTGGGGCGAGGATCGCGGCGAGCGCTGCGTGACCGTCACGCCGCCGGCCGGGCGCAAGGCGGTGTTCCTGGGCGACCTGGTCGACCGGGGGCCCAACTCGCCGGACGTGCTGCGCATCGCCATGAGCATGGTGGCCGACGGCGGCGGCTACTGCATCCAGGGCAACCACGAGCGCAAGTTCGAGCGCTGGCTGGGCGGGCGCAAGGTCACCATCGGCCACGGGCTGCAGCAGACCATCGACCAGGTCGAGGTCGCCGACCGCGGCTTCAAGGCGGCCCTGCCGAAGTTCCTCGACGGGCTGCGCAGCCATCTCTGGCTGGATGGCGGCAGGCTGGCCGTCGCCCATGCGGGGCTGAAGGCCGAGATGATCGGCCGGGGCTCGGGGGCGGTGCGCGAGTTCGCCCTCTATGGCGAGACCACCGGCGAGATCGACGAATTCGGCCTGCCGGTCCGCGCCGATTGGGCGGCGAAGTATCGCGGCGATACTTCGGTGATCTATGGCCACACCCCGGTGCTGGAGGCGCAGTGGGTGAACAACACCCTGTGCATCGACACCGGCTGCGTGTTCGGCGGCAAGCTGACGGCGCTGCGCTGGCCGGAGCGGACCCTGGTCGAGGTTCCGGCCCACCAGGTCTGGTTCGAACCGATGCGGCCGCTCGGGCCCTCGGCCGAAGTGCTGTCGGCCCAGGCGCTGGCCGACGCCCTGCCCGACCTGGAGGATGTCAGCGGCCGCCGCTGGATCGACACCAGCCTGCGCGGAAAGGTGGTCGTGGCCGAGGAGAACGCCGCCGCCGCCCTGGAGGTGATGAGCCGCTTCGCCCTCGCCCCGCAGTGGCTGGCCTATCTGCCGCCGACCATGTCGCCGACTGAGACCAGCGCCGCCGAAGGCTGGCTGGAGCGGCCGGAGGAGGCCCTGACCTATTTCCGCAAGCAGGGGGTGGGTCAGGTCGTCTGCGAGGAAAAGCACATGGGCTCGCGGGCGGTCATCGCGCTGTGCCACGACGAGGCCGCCGCGACGGCGCGGTTCGCGGCCCAGTCGGGCGAGACCGGGGCGATCTGGACCCGCACCGGCCGCGCCTTCTTCAGCGACGCCGCCACGACCGAGGCCCTGCTGGCCCGGCTGCGCGCCGCCGTGTCGGCCGCCGGCCTGTGGGACGAGCTGGCCAGCGACTGGCTGCTGCTCGACGCCGAGATCATGCCCTGGTCGGCCAAGGCCGGATCGTTGATCCAGGCCCAGTACGCCCCGGTGGCCGCCTCATCCGCCGCCGGGCTTGGCGCCGCCAACGCCGCCCTGGCCCGCGCCGCCGCCCGCGGCGTGCCGCTGGAGGGGCTGGAGGGGCGCTTCCGGGATCGGGCGATGCGGGTCGAGCGCTATGCCGGCGCCTGGGCGCCCTATGTCTGGCCGGTCGAGGGGATCGACGACCTCAAGGTGGCGCCCTTCCACCTGCTGGCCAGCCGGGGCCGGGTCTGGTTCGACCAGGATCACAGCTGGCACATGGGCCTGGCCGAGCGGCTGGCGGCGGCCGACAGCGTCATCGCCCCGACCCGCTGGCGTACGGTAGACCTGGCGGACGAAGCCGCCTGCGCCGAGGCCGTCGCCTGGTGGGAAACCCTGACCGCCGCCGGTGGCGAGGGCATGGTGGTCAAGCCGCGCGACTTCGTGGCCCGGGGTCCCAAGGGCCTGATCCAGCCGGCCCTGAAGGTGCGCGGCCGTGAGTACCTGCGGATCATCTACGGCCCGGAATACGACGCGCCCGAGCACCTGGAGCGGCTGCGCTCGCGCGGCCTGACCGGCAAGCGAAACCTGGCCCTGCGCGAGTTCGCCCTCGGCCACGAGGCCCTGCGCCGGTTCGTGGCGGGCGAGCCGCTGCGCAAGGTGCATGAGTGCGTGTTCGCGGTGTTGGCGCTGGAGAGCGAGCCGATCGATCCGCGGCTGTAGAGGCGGGGTGGCCAGCCCTTCCCCCGCTGGCGGGGGAAGTGGGCCGACAGCGAAGCTGGAGGGTCGTTGGGGGTCCTTGCGGCGCTGGCCGCCGCACCGGACTCTCCTGAAAGGGCCCCCAACGACCTTCGACGCGAAGGGCGTCTCAGGCCACTTCCCCCGCCAGCGGGGGAAGGGCTTGGGCTGAGGGATCGATGGGTGAACCCGCAAACCATAAAGGGGAGGGAGTCATGCGGCGCGAGTTTCTCTCGCTACCCCTCCGCCCGCGACAGTTTCCAGCGGATGCGGCCGCCCTTGTCGAGGCGGACCTGGCCTTTGAGGACAATCTGCTGGGTGCGCAGGGCCAGGCCGTCCTGGAAGTGGGCGCTGGCCTCCAGGCTGACCTCGGCGGCGTCGTTGCGCAGCCACCAGCCCTGGTTGGAGGGGCCGCGTAAGAGGACGCTCTTGTTGTCGCGGGCTATGCTGGCGCGGCAGTCCGGGTGCAGGTGGAAGCGCACCGTGAAGGGCATGTAGCGGCGGGGGGCGGCGCGCGATTTGGCGTCGTCTTTCACGGCCTGGGGCGTGAAGCTGTCCTCGCCGCGCAGTTCGCCGGCGGCCTTATCGAGATAGAGGCGGCGCTCGTGCAGCAGGCCGGTGCGGCGGGCCCAGCCGTCGTGGCTGAGCTCCAGCCAGGCGGCGACGTCGCTGTCGTGGCGGCGGGCCTGGATGGTGCGGGGCGCGCCGACCAGGCGAGGGCCCAGGCCATAGGCCGAGACGCCCTGCAGCGGTCCGCCGACGATCTGGTCGGCGAGGCCGGCGGTGGAGGCGGCGTCGATGACCCGCAGGGCGCCGGGGCCGGCGGCGTCGGGGCTCCAGCCGCAGGCGGTGATCAGGCGGTCGGCGCCGGCCAGGATCTCGATGGCCAGCGGCTGGGCGCAGGCGCTGACGCTCCATTTGCCCTTGGCCGGCGGGGCGGCGTCGGCGAGCACGCAGAGCCCGCCGCCGTCCAGCCGCTGGAAGCCGCCGAACGCGGCGCGCGAGGGCCCACCCCTTGAGGCCTCGTCATGGGCGACGGCGGCGGCGACGGTGCGGGGATCGCGGGCCTCGCCGCCCTGCAGCACCGGCAGGGCGCCGTCGGGCAGGGTGAAGAAGCGGGTGGCGGCGGTCAGGCGATCGATGGCGCGGTTGATCTCGTCGGGCCCGGCCTGACCGCGCTGGTGCAGGGCCTCGTCCAGGGTCATCAGGTCGAAGAGCAGCTCCATGCCGCGCTCGGGCGAGCGGCTGGCGTGGCTGCCGTCGGGGCGAACGGCCTCGGGCAGTTCGGCCTTCAGCCGGTCCATGGCGTAGTCGATCAGCTGCTCGCCCGGCTCGCCGGCCAGGGCGCAGCCGGCCGCCCCCGCCGCGATGGCCCGCTCGACATGGCGGTCGGGCTGGATGGCGATGCGGGTCAGGTGGCGGGCCTGGCGGACCAGGTCCTGGGTGAAGGTCTGGATCTCGGCGTCGGAGGCGCCGGCGCAGAGCCGCCGGGCGGCGCAGGCCAGGTTGAACACCCGCCGCTCCAGCACGTCCGGGCCCCAGGAGAAGCGGTTCCACTTGCCGAACACCCGCCGCCAGTCGAGCACCAGGCGCAGGCCCTGGCTTGCCCCCTCCGGCCCGGCGGACAGCAGGTCGCCCATCCAGCCCATGCGGTGCAGGGCGATGGCGAAGCGGCGGTGCGGCAGGGGCCGGTCCCACGGATCGCCGCCCGGCCCGACCGCCAGTTTGGCGCCGGCCAGCTCGAACTGCCCGGCCAGGATCTGCCGGCCCTTGGCGGGATCGGCGGGACGCAGGTCGTGGGGGTTGGCGGCCAGGCCCTGGGCGGCCGGGCTGGCCAGGGCCAGACGGTGCAGCGGATTGCCGAACCATTCCCGCTCGGCCTGGCGGCGGGCCGCGCCGCCCAGGCCGGCGGCCAGGGTTGTCAGGGGTTCGAAGAGTGGGGTCCGGTCGGCCGCCACCGTCTGTTCAGCTCGCTCGCAGCGCGCGGATGTTGTCGGCGTAGGCGCTGGGGCCGCCCTTGAACACGGCGGTGCCGGCGACCAGGGCCGTGGCCCCGGCGGCGATGCAGAGCGGGGCGGTCTGGGGCGTGACGCCGCCGTCCACCTCGATGGGGATGTCGCGGCCCGTGGCGTCGACCATGCGGCGCAGGGTTTCGATCTTCTTCAGCTGCGAGGTCATGAAGCTCTGGCCGCCGAAGCCGGGGTTGATCGACATGACCAGGATCAGGTCGACCTCGTCCATCATGTACTCGATGACGCTGGGCGAGGTGGACGGGTTGAACACCACGCCCGCCTTGGCTCCCAGTTCGCGGATGCGCTTGAGGGTGCGGTTGAGGTGGGGGCCGGACTCGGGATGGACGCTGACGATGTTGGCCCCGGCGGCGACGAAGGCCTCCAGGAAGGGATCGACCGGGGCGATCATCAGATGCACGTCGAAGGGGATGGAGACGTGCGGGCGCAGGGCTTTGACGATGTCGGGGCCGAGCGTGATGTTGGGGACGAAGTGGCCGTCCATGACGTCGATATGCAGCCAGTCGGCGCCGGCGGCCTCGACGGCTTTCGCTTCCTCGCCAAGCCGGGCGAAATCCGCCGCCAGGATGGACGGGGCGATGATGGTCTTGGGGGCGCTCATGGGCTGAGGACTTAGCCTCAAGCTTGGGGCCGGGACAAGGCGTGGGTGAAGGAAGGAATTGTCCACGAACAACACGAACAACACGAACGCGTCAGCGCTGACCCGAGCTTCGACCCGCAGGGTCCTTGAATCCAACGGCCTTCGGCCAGGAGGCTGGGCCAGCTCCCGTTCGTGTTGTTCGTGTTGTTCGTGGACAATCTTTTGCAGCGGTTCAGCCACGCCGCAATCGAAGTCAGGCCTTCCGCACCAGCCGCGCCGCGAAGAAGCCGTCCATGCCGCCGTCCATGTGCTGGGGCAGGATGCGCAGCCAGCCTTGCGGGGTGAGCGAGGCTTCGGGCGAACCGCCCTCGCCGGGCTGGATGGGGTCGGTGGCGAAGTCGGGGTGGCTGCCCAGGAAATTGCGGACCTGGCTTTCGCCCTCCTCGGGTTCCAGCGAGCAGACGCAGTAGACCAGCCGCCCGCCTGGCTTCACGCGGGCGGCGGCGGCGTTCAGCAGGCGGGTCTGGACGGCGGCCAGCTTGGCGATGTCGGCGGGGCTGGAGGCCCAGAGCACGTCGGGGTGGCGACGGAAGGTGCCGGTCGAGGCGCAGGGGGCGTCGAGCAGGACGGCGTCGAACTGCCGCTCGTCGCGCCAGGCGTCGCCCTCGGCGGTGACGACTTCGGCGGTCAGGCTCATGCGGCTGAGGTTATCGCGCAGGCGGACCAGGCGCGGGGCCGAGCGGTCCAGAGCGGTGACGGTCGCGCCGGCGGCGGCCAGCTGCAGGGTCTTGCCGCCGGGCGCGGCGCAGAGGTCCAGAGCCGTCTCGTCCGGCTTCACGTGAAGCAGTCGGGCTGGGATGGCGGCGGAGGCGTCCTGCACCCACCAGCGGCCCTCAGCGAAACCGGGCCAGAGGGCGACGTCGCCCTTGAGGGCCGAGCGCAGGGTTCCACGGGGCAGCAGCGTGGCTTCCAGCTCGGTGGCCAGCGCTTCGGCTTCGGCCGGATCGCGGAGGGTCAGGTCGGTGGCCGGCTCCTGGGTCACGGCGGCGGCGATACCGGCCAGGGCCTCCTCGCCATAGGCCGCGCGCCAGCGGGCCGAGAGCCAGGCGGGGAGGACGGTGTCGACGGTCTCCACCGGCGGACCATCGCGCAGCAGGCCGCGCAGCACGGCGTTGACCAGGCCCTTGAGGCGCTGGGTGTTCTTGCCCCGGTCGGCCAGGTCGACGCTGGAGGCGACGGCGGCGTGGTCGGGGACGTTGAGCCAGAAGGCCTGGGCGACGCCGAGCCGCAGGATGGTCAGGATGCGCTCGGGCGGCGGGCGCGACAGCTTGCCCTGCAGGGCGTTGTCGATGGGCCCCAGGTGGCGCAGCGCCGCCAGGGTCAGGGCGCGGGCGAAGGCGCGGTCGCGCGGCTCCAGCCCCTTGAGGGCCCCGCTGGACAGGGCTTCGTCGAAGCCGCCCCTGCGGGCGAGCGCCGCCTCGAAAAGGGTGATGGCGGCTTGGCGGGCGGGCAGGCCGGCATCGCCGGCGGAAGGTGCTTGATCGGTCACGGCGTTCCCGTGCTCTCTTGGGAGCGAGGAAGCAAGGGTGTGGGCCCCTTTCGGGGACATTGTCTTGTCGCCCCGCCGGCGCCATCTAGCAGCCATGAGCGATGACCTCGAGCCTCCTGACGGCGCCGCGCCCGACAAGCCGCTGACCCCCGCCGCCCGGCGCGCCCTGGAAGAGGCCGCCGCCCGCCGCGCCGCCGCGGCCGCCGCGCTGCCACCGGAGCACGGCGGCCCGAAAGGCCCCGAGCCGACCCGGTTCGGCGACTGGGAGCGCAAGGGCATGGCGGTGGACTTCTAGAGCGGCGCTACGGACATTCCTCGCCCGTTGGGCGAGGTGGCAGCGAAGCTGACGGAGTGGGCCGTGGTCTGCACGGGGTTTCAGAACGAAGCGTCGCCGAAGTGGGGCTGCCTTCGCTTGTGTGCGGTCGGAAGAGCCCACTCCACCACTTCGTGGTCCCCCTCGCCCAACGGGCGAGGAATATCAGCCCGCCTCCCCCTTAACCCTAATATCCACCCTGACGCGCGAGCGCGGTCTCGCGCCCGAGGGGCAAGGACTGGAACGGCGGTAGTCCAGCGCTCAGGTTGCGCGATCAGACCTGAGTGGAGGCTTACATGGGCCGCTGGCTGTCGCGACTTGCTCTGGCGATCCTGTCGATCTTCGTACTGGCCCGCGCGGCCTCGGCCGCCGAGACCGGTGGCGGCTACTATGCGCCGCCCCCGCCGCAGCTGGCCGGTGGTCCGCCGCCGGGCTGTGGAACGCCCATGCCCTGCGGCTATGTCGATGGCGGCGTCGTGCCGGGACCTGGTTACGTCGATCCCGACCCGCCCTATGTTCAAGGTCCGCCGCCCCAGGCCTACGTCGATCCGAACCCGCCCGCCTACAGCACAGGTGGGGGCCAGTATTCGGGCGGCTCCAGCTACAGCTACAGCCAATCCTCGGGCGGTGACCGCTATGGTCCTGGGCCGGGCCCGGGTTGTGATCCTTGTCAGGCGGGGGGCCAACAGCAGGGCGGCGGCTACGCTGAGGGTTATGTCACCGGCTACCGCCAGGGTTATCGCGACGGCTATGGCGACGCCCTCTATGGCGGCGGCTACAGCCAGCAGTCCTATGACCGGCGCTGGAACTCGGGCTGCGGCTGCTACCCGCCGCCCGCGCCCTGTGTCTCGACCCCGCGCTATGACTGCCGCACCGGTGAGGTCAGTCTGAACAACAGCTTCTTCTATGACGGCGGCGGCGTGGGTCCGGCGGTGCTGTCTTATGGCGGCGGGGGTGGCGGCGGCGGCTACGCCGGGGCCGGTTCCTATGCCAGCGCCGGCGCCTACGCCAGCTCGAGCGTCAGCATCCGCACCGGCGGCGGTGGCGGCTACAAGCCCCGCCCGCCCAGGGGCGGCGGCGGCTGCGGCTGCCGCAAGTAGTCAGGCAACCGCGCCCATCTCGGCGTTGATGGCCAGGGCCGCCGCTCTCGGATCGGGGGCGGCGGTGATCGGCCGGCCGATGACCAGGTGGCTGGCGCCCTGGCTGAGCGCGAAAGACGGAGTCGCCGCCCGCGCCTGGTCGTTCAGCGCCGCCCCGGCGGGCCGGATGCCCGGCGTCACCACCAGGAAGTCGGGTCCGCCGATCTTGCGCGCCAGGGCCGCTTCCTCGGGGCTGGCCACCACGCCGTCGGCCCCCGCGTCGATGGCCTGGCGGATGCGCCGTTCGACCAGCGCCTCGACCCCCATGCCGTAGCCGATCTGGGCCAGGTCCTGGCCTGACAGGCTGGTCAGCACGGTGACGCCCAGGATCTTCACGCCGCTGTCGCCCCGGCCTTTGACGGCGGCGGCCAGAACCTGGGGCTGGGCGTGGACCGTGAGCAGGTCGCAGGCCCCCGTGCCGGCGATGGCGGCCGTGGCCTTCTCGACCGTGGCCCCGATGTCGTGCAGCTTCCAATCGAGAAACACCTGGCGGCCGCGCTTCTTGAGGTCGGCGGCCATGGCCATGCCGCCGGTCGCCAGGAGCTGCAGGCCGATCTTGTAGAACAGGACGCTGTCGCCAAGCTGCTCGACCAGGTCCTCGGCTTCGGCCCGGGTCGGCAGGTCCAGGGCGACGATCAGGCGAGGATCGCCCGAAGACGAAGAGGGGGGCATGATAGGGCTCCTGGGTGGCGCGCGACCGCGACCCGCCCTAGAGAAGGGTTTCGCGCGGCAGGTTCAATTGAAGGCTAAGAGGGTCGAATGGGCCAGACCGCGTTCTTCGTCAACTTCTTCGTGGCGCTGTTCGCCCTGATCGATCCGATCGGCAACGTGCCGCTGTTCGCCGCCGCAACGCTGGGCGCGTCGCCGGCCGGGCGGCGCTGGGTAGCCCTCTACATCTCGGCCTTCGCCTTCGTGTTCATGGCCTTCTTCTGGTTCACGGGCGTGTCGCTGCTGCAGTTCTTCGGCATCTCGCTGCCGGCCTTCCGCATCGCCGGCGGGGTGATCCTGTTCATGCTGGGCCTCAACATGACCCGCGACGACTTCACCGCCGCCTTCGCCGACGCCGCCGAGACCGGCGAGCCGGAAACCCCGCGCGCCTATGCCCGCAAGCGGTTCGAGCGCCTGGTGGTGCCCTTCGCCATGCCGCTGCTGATCGGGCCGGGAGCCATCTCCACGGCGGTGATCTATGCCGGCGAGGCCCGGCATTTCGGCCTGGCCGGGCTGGGCGTCGGCCTGGGGGCCATCGCGGCGGTTTGCGGGGTGACCATGCTGTGCTTCTGGGTCAGTCCGCTGATCTCGCGCCTGCTGGGCAAGATCGGCATGACCATCGTGGTGCGCGTGCTGGGGCTGATCCTCTGCGCCCTGGCGGTGCAGTTCGTCATCGCCGGCATGGCCGAAGTGACCCACGGCATGGTGAGGCCGTCGGTGGCGACGCCGTATCAGTAGGGCCGGGGCTACCGGACTCTGCTGCGCCTTGCCGGAAGACGAGCGTATTGAGGTCGCTTCGCGACCCGAAATTCTCACGCCAGACGCGCCCTCAGACCTTTCGGAAGCGCGACCCCTGCCCCGCCATCAGGGCTAACGCCCAGTCGTCGGGGATGATCTTGGCGACCGCGGCGATGGCCTTGTTGGGAGCGCCGGTGACGCAGACCGGGCGGTTGGCCTCGGCGGCTTCGTAGCCGCTGGCCGCCACCTCGTCGGCCCCCAGCCACAGCCAGGCGGGGGTCGAGCTGTTGAGGTGGTCGCGGGCCCCGTTGACGTCGTGGAATTCCGACCAGGTGAAGCCGGGGCAGAGGGCGGTGACATGGACGCCGGTGTTGAGGTTCTCCAGGTGCAGGCTCTGGGAGAACTTGATCATGAAGCTCTTGATGCCGGCATAGAGGGTCTGGCCGGCCGTGCCGGGGGCGAGGCCCGCCAGCGAGGCGACATTGACGATGCGGCCGAACTTGCGCTCGATCATGCCGGGCAGCAAGCGGTGCACCAGCTCGCAGGGCGCGTTCAGCATGACCTGCAGGCTGTCGCGCTGGTCGATCCAGTCGGTGGTCGCGTAGGTCCCTGTCAGGCCGTAACCGGCATTGTTGATCAGGGCGTCGACCTCGCGGCCATGGGCGGCGACGGCGTCCAGGATGGCGGCGGGGGCGGCGGTGTCAGCCAGGTCCGCGACGATGGGGATGGCTTCCACCCCGAAGCGCAGCGAGATCTCCTGGGCCAGGGCCTCCAGCCGTTCGGCGCGGCGGGCGGTGATCGCCACGTCGTAGCCGTGGTCGGCATAGATGCGGGCGGAGGCGGCCCCGATGCCGGCGGAGGCGCCGGTGATCAGGGCGAGACGGCGAGCCATGCGGGCGGACCTTGTTCGAAGCAGCGCCCCGAACTTGGCCCGCCCGCCGCGCAAGTCAAGCGGTGGGGGCTAGGCCGCTTGATCCAGCGCCGGCTGGGCCCCGCGCGACCAGCGCAGGGCGGCGAGGGCCACGCGTTCTCCAAGCAGACGCGCGGTCTCGCGGTCGCCCGCCGGCGGGGTGATTTCCGGCGAAGCGTTGTCGGACTGGGCTGAGAGGCCGATGAACGAGCCGACCCGGTTGAGGGTCTCGGGCCCGCGCTCGGCGGCGGTCACGGCCGGGGAGGGGATGCCCAGGTTGATCCAGTTCATCCCATGCTGGGCGGCCAGGATGGAGAGGCTCGACAGGGCATGCAGCTTGTCGCCGGCATAGCTGTGGCTGTTGGTGAAGCCGGCGGCCAGCTTGTCCTTCCAGGCGCCGGTGAAGAAGGCCCTGGAGCTGGCGTCGGCGAAGGCTTTGAACGGGGCCGAGACATCGCCCATGTAGGTCGGGGCGCCGAATACGATGGCGTCGGCCTGTGTGGCGGCGTCGACCAGCGGGACCATGTCCTGGGCCAGCGATTCGATGTGCAGCAGCACGGGCTCAGCCCCGGCGTCGCGGACGCCCTGGGCGATGCTGTTTGCGAGCACGGCGGTGTGGCCGAAGCCGGAGTGGTAGACGATGGCGACCTTGGCAGTCATGGGTGGTTCCCCTGTTTTCCGAAACTGGAACAGTGGCGGATACATAATATTGGGTGGTTGGGGCGCAAGGGAACTGAAACAGGAATGGTTGCAGTATTTCTGAGGATTGCCCCAGACTCTCTTCCCCCTTGGGGGGAAGCGACCTGAAAGGTCGTAGGGGGCTCCATCCACGGGCGCCCGTGGATGGAGCCCCCTCGGCCTCTGCGAGGCCTGTTCCCCCAGAGGGGGCACAGATTATCGAAGCAGATCACTCACCGAGAAATCCCCCAACCTATCCGCCGCGGCCTTGTCGGCAGCCTCGATGGCCCCCTTGATCGCGTCGGGGATCTTCTCGCCGACCGGGCAGCCCTGGGCGCCCTTGGGGGTGACGCCCAGGTGGGCGCAGCCGCCGACCGCCCGCAGGACCTGGTCGAGGCGGATGGTCGCAGGGTCGGCAGTCAGCCAGGCGCCGCCGCCCGCTCCGGCCCGGGTCTCGATCAGGCCGGCTCTCGCCAGCATCGCCGTCACCCGGCGCACGACGACGGGGTTGGTGGGCATGGAGGCGGCCAGTTCGCCGCTGGAAACCGCCTTGTCAGCGCTGGTCGCGCCCTTGTGGGCCATGTAGGCCAGGGCGTGGGCGGCGACGGGGAATTTCTGGCTGTCTGACATTATCGATGAAACTAGGCGCCTTAGGGCTTCGTTGAAAGGGCTGGCCTGACGGTCTTGACGTTGGGTTGCGATTGAACCCGCTTTCGATTGGGTATATGGCGCCCGCCGCATTGATATGGGACCCACCGGTCCCGGAGACCGATCTTGATGGCTGCTGAAGCCTCTGCCGCGACCGAGTCCGACCCGGCCTCGCAGCCCCCGCCCTCCCAAAACGGCCACGGCCAAAGCCCCGGGGAGCCCAAGAGCAAGCGCGCCTTCCTGGCCCTGTCTCTGGGCTCTCTGGGCGTGGTGTTCGGCGACATCGGCACCAGTCCGCTCTACGCCATGCGCGAGGCCCTGGCCCATTCCAAGAACAGCGCCACGCCCTTGGCGGTGTTCGGGGTGGTCTCTCTGGTTCTCTGGACCCTGACCCTGATCGTGACGATGAAGTACGTCGTCTTCCTGATGCGGGCCGACAACAAGGGCGAGGGCGGCACCCTGGCGCTGATGGCCCTGGCGCAACGGGCCCTGGGCCGGCGCTCATCCCTGGTCTTCTTCCTGGGGGTGCTGGGCGCTTCGCTGTTCTATGGCGACGGCATCATCACCCCGGCCATATCGGTGCTCTCGGCCGTCGAAGGCCTCAAGGACGCCCCGAACTTCGGGCATTATTTCACGCCCTATGTCCTGCCGATCTCGGCCGGCATCCTGATCGCGCTGTTTTTTGTCCAGGCCAAGGGCACCCACCGGATGGCCTCGCTGTTCGGTCCCGTGACCTTTGTCTGGTTCCTGACCCTGGGCGGCCTTGGCCTCTATCACCTGGTCCAGGACCCGGCGATCCTGGGGGCCTTCAATCCCTGGTATGGGATCCGCTTCCTGGCCAGCAACGGCTTCCTGGGCTTCGTCATCCTGGGCAGCGTCTTCCTGGCCGTCACCGGGGCCGAGGCCCTGTACGCCGACATGGGTCACTTCGGCAAAGGCCCGATCCGCTTTGCCTGGGTGGTGGCCTTCATCTGCCTGGCGCTGGTCTATCTGGGCCAGGGCGCCCTGGTGCTGCGCGAGCCGGCGGCCCGGCATAATCCCTTCTGGGAGATGGTCCCGACCATCGCCTACTGGCCGGTGCTGGTCCTGGCCACCGCCGCCACCGTCATCGCCAGCCAGGCGGTGATCACCGGCGCCTTCTCGATGACCCAGCAGGCGGTGCAGTTGGGCCTGCTGCCGCGCATGGACATCAAGCGCACCAGCGAGACCCAGGCCGGCCAGATCTTCGTACCGCAGGTCAACACCTACCTGATGATCGGGGTGCTGGTGCTGCTGTTCGTGTTCCGCGACAGCCACCGCCTGGCCAGCGCCTACGGCATCGCCGTCACCGGCGCGATGTTCGTCGACACCCTCCTGGCCTTCGTGATCGCCCGCCGCTACTGGAAATGGGGCTGGCCCGCGACGCTCGCCCTGCTGGTCCCGCTGGCCCTGCTCGACGTCACCTTCATCTCGTCCAACATGCTGAAGATCCCCGACGGGGCCTGGATGCCGCTGGTGTTCGGCGCGGTGCTGGTGCTGATCATGTGGACCTGGAGCCGGGGCAGCCAGATCCTCACCGAAAAGACCCGCCGCGACAGCGTGCCGCTGGCCGATCTGATGGAGATTCTCAGGGCCCGCGCCCCGCACCGCGCCCCGGGCACGGCCATCTTCCTGACCAGCGACCCGGACATGACCCCGGTCGCCCTGATGCACAACCTCAAGCACAACAAGGTGCTGCACGAGAAGAACATCGTCGCCACCGTCCGCACCGCCGAGACGCCGCGCGTCAAGGAAGCCGACCGCATCACGCTCGAGCCGGTCAACGACGACTTCAAGAAGCTGACCATCACCTACGGCTTCATGGAAACCCCGAATGTGCCCAAGGCCCTGGGCCTCTGCCGCAAGCAGGGCCTGAAGTTCGACATCATGGCCACCAGCTTCTTCCTCGGCCGCCGCAGCCTGGTGCCGAACGCGCAGTCGGGCATGCCGTTATGGCAAGATAAGTTGTTCATCTTCCTGATGAAAAACGCCGCCAACCCGACCGACTTCTTCAAGATTCCGCCAGGGCGCGTGGTGGAGCTGGGGGCTCAGGTCACCGTCTAGAAACGCCAGGGGGCCGGGATGGCGGGCGAACTATCGCACCTTGTTCAGGCGGCTGCGTTCGCCCTGAGCTCGGCCGGCATCGTGTCCGAGGTCCGCCGGGCCTGGCGCATCATTCCGCCGGGACTGGATGTTCCAACCGCGTGGACCAACGCCTGGCCGCGCGTGTGGGACCTGGAGCCTGGCTGGTTCTGGCCCAAAGCCTGGGCGTTGACCGGGATGGGCGCCGTCGGGTTGCTCTTCAACCTCGTCTTCGGCCTGATGATCTGGTTCATGGTCGAGCCCAATCCTGTCCTGCGGGCGCTGCTCGCCTGCGGGGTGGCTTTCGGCGCCTTCCTGTTCACGACCATAAGGCTGAGGATGGCCATCGCCGAATTGCGGCGGAAGGGCCGGAGCCTGCGGGAGTGACGATGCCA
The DNA here is from genome assembly GCA_038236615.1 of Caulobacterales bacterium. GTDB lineage: Bacteria > Pseudomonadota > Alphaproteobacteria > Caulobacterales > Caulobacteraceae > Caulobacter. The sequence continues at coordinate 107,731 of JBBRZO010000007.1, read as the reverse complement.
GCCACTATCCTCTACCACCTCGTCCCGGTGCTGGGCCTGGTCATTGCCGCCGTGTCTATCGTCTGGGCCTGGCGGCGGATTCCGCCGGGCGCCCCCATGCCGAGCTTCTTGAAGGGCTGGCGGGGCCAAGTTCCCCGGGGCCTGTCGCTGACCATCCTCTCCTTCACGGTCCTGCTGGCCTGCGCGGTATCGTGGTGGATGGTCGAGACCCCCGACTTCGGCCTGCTGACCCCAAACGGCCTGTTCATGCTGATGGCCGGCCTTGGGGTTCCCCTGTTCTACGCCGTGAGGCTCGCCGAGCTGGTCGCCGAGAGGCGCAAGTCCGGCCTCAGGATCCGGGACTAGAACCCCGCCGTCAATTCGCCCAAGTCCGTCGGGAACCTGACGACATGCGGGATTCCCTTATCGTCCGCCGCGCCCTGCTTGCCGCCGCCCCCGCCCTGGCCCTCAGCGCCTGTGCGCCCAGGGCCCACGCCGCCGGCTGGGCCGACAAGCTGCTGGCGGCCGCCACCGACCAGATCGGCACGACCGTCCACTACGACCCGGTCTACACCAGGATCGGCTATCCGAACGGCGACGTGCCCCGCGAGAAGGGGGTCTGCACCGACGTCGTGGTCCGCGCCTATCGCGACGCCTTCGGGGTCGATCTGCAGCGGCTGGTGCATGAGGACATGAAGAAGGCCTTCGCCGCCTACCCGCATCGCTGGGGCCTGACCGGTCCCGACAGCAATATCGACCACCGCCGGGTGCCTAACCTGGAGACCTATCTCACCCGCCTGGGCGTGGCGCGGCCGGCCGGCGAGGCCTGGCAGGCCGGGGACATCATCACCGTCCAGCTGGTCCCGGTGGGGACCCACATCATGCTCGCGGCGGGCCCCGGAAGCTTCGGCATCCAGGACGTCATCCACAACATGGGCGGGGGCACGAAGCGCGAGGCGGCGGCCTTCCCGTTCCGCCAGACGGGCCATTTCCGCTGGCCGCCGCAACAGCGGACTTGACGGGGGGGCTAAACGGCCCTTGAACGCAGCGCCTGAACTTTGCTGCACCGCCGAAAGACCGCCCCATGTCCTCGCCGTCCGACAAGCCCGCCGTCAAGAAGGTCGTCCTCGCCTATTCGGGCGGTCTCGACACCTCGATCATCCTGAAATGGCTGCAGACCGAGTACAACGCCGAGGTGGTCACCTTCACCGCCGACCTGGGCCAGGGCGAGGAGCTGGGCCCGGCCCGCGAGAAGGCCCTGCTGCTGGGCATCAAGCCCGAGAACATCTTCGTCGAGGACCTGCGCGAAGAGTTCGTGCGCGACTACGTCTTCCCGATGTTCCGCGCCAACACCGTCTATGAGGGCCAGTATCTGCTGGGCACCTCGATCGCCCGGCCGCTGATCTCCAAGACCCAGATCGACATCGCCCGCCGGGTGGGCGCCGACGCGGTCTGTCACGGGGCGACCGGCAAGGGCAACGATCAGGTCCGCTTCGAGGTGGCCTATTACGCGCTCGAGCCCGACATCACCGTCATCGCTCCCTGGCGCGAATGGGACTTCAAGAGCCGCGAGGCCCTGCTGGCCTTCGCCCGCGACCACCAGATCCCCATCGCCAAGGACAAGCTGGGCGAAGCGCCGTTCAGCGTCGACGCCAACCTGCTGCACAGCTCCTCCGAAGGTAAGGTGCTCGAGGACCCCGCCGTCGAGGCCCCCGAGATGGTCTACATGCGGACCATCGCGCCGGAAGACGCTCCGGACAAAGCCACCGTCTTCACCATGGATTTCGAGCGCGGCGATCCCGTCGCCATCGACGGCGAGGCGATGTCGCCCGCGACCCTGCTGACCAAGCTGAACGAGCTGGGCCATGCGAATGGCGTGGGGCGGCTGGACCTGGTCGAGAACCGCTATGTCGGCATGAAGAGCCGCGGCGTCTATGAGACTCCCGGCGGGACCATCCTGCTGGCCGCCCACCGGGGCATCGAGTCGATCACCCTGGATCGCGGCTCGATGCACCTGAAGGACGAGCTGATGCCGCGCTACGCCGAGCTGATCTACAACGGCTTCTGGTTCGCGCCCGAGCGCGAGATGCTGCAGGCGGCCATCGACTACAGCCAGGCCAAGGTCACCGGCCAGGTCACGGTCAAGCTCTACAAGGGCAATGTCAGCATCGTCGGCCGCACCAGCCCATACAGCCTCTACGACCAGGAACTGGTGACCTTCGAGGAGGGCAAGGTCGCCTACGACCAGCGCGACGCCGCGGGCTTCATCAAGCTGAACGCCCTTCGGCTGCGCGTGGCGGCCAAGCGGGATCGGCGGGGGTAGGTTCGCGGGCTGACGGCGGCTCCGCGCATTCCTCGCCCGTTGGGCGAGGTGGCCCGGAGGGCCGGAGTGGGCCGTGGAGCACTCAGGGTTTCAGAACGAAGCGTCGCCGAAGTGGGTTTGCCTTCAGCGATGTGCGGTCGGACGAGCCCACTCCACCACTTCGTGGTCCCCCTCGCCCAACGGGCGAGGAACTCGGCACGCAAACCCTACTCGACCTTGTTGAACGGGTACCGCCCGCTGATCTGGTCGGCGAAGTGCTGTTCGCGGCTGTCGGAATCGACGAAGGAGCGATGGGCCTCGCCAGTCACGCCGACATAGACGTATTCGTCGCCGTCGTTGAAGCGGACGAACAGCTTGTGACGGTCTTCCTCGTAGCGGACGTCCTGGATAGAGGCGGTGGTCTGCATGGCATAACCCTCTGCGGCCTGTTCCGTCTTCGGACTAAACGCGCGGCGGCCCTAAGGCGGTTCCACCACCCCATATCGCGGTTCGCCCCGAAGCATGTCAATCTCGCCCGTGGGGGGCATTAGACTCCTCGGTTGGGGAAGATACCATGCAGGGCCACACACTCGTCGCCATCGTCACGCTATTGTCAGTGCTCGTGTACTTCTGGATGGGCATCCGGGTCGCCCGCGCGCGCGGAAAGCACGGCATCGCCGCGCCGGCCATCACGGGCAACGAAGATTTCGAGCGGATCTTCCGCGTTCAGGCCAACACCCTGGAATGGCTGCCCATCTACCTGCCGGCCCTGTGGCTGTTCGCCTTCTACTGGAACGATCGCATCGCCGCGGCTCTGGGCCTGGTCTGGATCATCGGCCGCATCCTCTACATGACCGGCTATTCCAAAGCCGCCGGATCGCGCAGCAACGGCTTTCTGATCCAATCGCTGGCGGCGGCGGTCCTGTTGTTCGGGGCCCTGGGCAAGGCGATCTGGATCGCCATCCAGACCGGCGGGGTCTGATCGGTCAGATCAGCTTGGCGAGCACCAGGCCTTGCCAGACGGCGAGGCCTGTCACCAGCAGGCCGACCAGCCAGGTCAGCGCCCGGACCGGCACGACCTTGGTGGTCCAGCCGGCGATGGGCGCGGCCACCACGCCGCCGACGATCAGACCGGCGATCGACCAGATGTGATCGGTCAGGCCCGCGGCTTCCCACTGCCCGGTGACCAGGGCCGCCAGGAAGGTCGCCGAAATGGCCGAGGCGACGAAGAACTCGGCGGCGTTGGTCGTGCCGATGGCCTGGCGGGCGTCGCCGCCCCAGCCCAGCAGGGTCGAGGTGACAACCGGCCCCCAGCCGCCCCCGCCGATGGCGTCGAAGAAGCCGCCGATGGCGCCCAGCGGCAGCGGCCGGGTCCAGCCCAGCACCTGTGGTCGGGTCCCGCGCCAGGCGCGCCAGAGGATGACCAGGCCCATGATCCCCAGCCAGGCGACGACCCAGGGCTTGACGATGGCGCCGTCGATGCTGGTCAGCACGAAGGTTCCCAGGATGCCGCCCACGACGCCGCCGGCCGACAACAGGGCCAGCAGTCGCCAGTTCACATTGCCGTAGACGATGTGGCTGACCGCCGAGGCCGCTCCGGTGAACACCTTGGCCGCATGTACGCTGGCCGAGGCGTTGGCGGGCGGCACGCCAAGGGCCAGCAGGGCGGTGCTGCACACCACGCCATAGGCCATGCCAAGCGCGCCATCGACCAGCTGGGCGGCGATGCCCACGGCGAAGAACAGCCAGAAGTCCGGATTCATGCGGCCCCGATCCCTTTTCCAGCGCTTAAGTCGCAGACCGTTGGTCGGGCGTCACTGCAAATCGGCGGGGTCCGCCTTCAGGAAAAGTCGAAGCCGGCCATGCTCGCGCCGCAACCTGCGATGACTTAGGGTGTTGATGTCACGAACGAACTTTCGAAATGAAAGGCGCTGCAATGACCCTGCGATCCACGGCCCCCAGAGCCGCCGTGCTGGCCGCGATCCTTCTGGCAGGCGCCGGCCTGGCCGCCTGCGCCACCGCCACGCCCTATCAGCCCAATGTGCCCGGCCAGGCCATCTCAGGCGGATTTTCCGAGCAGCGGCTGGACGCCACCCATTTCCGGGTCACCTTCGCCGGCAACAGCCTGACCTCGCGCGACACAGTGGAGCGCTACCTGCTTTATCGCTCGGCCGAGCTGACCGTCGATCAGGGCTATGACTGGTTCGCCACCGTCGAGAAGCAGGTCGACCGCACCAGCCGCACCTATGTCGAGCCCGACCCGTTCAGCTATGGACCGGGCCGCTTCGGCTACTGGCGGCCGTCCTGGCGCTATTACGGCGCGGGACCGGGCTGGCGGCGCTGGGACCCCTGGTACGGCGACCCCTTCTGGGCCGACCGCATGGACGTGCGCACCGTCGAGAAGTTCGAGGCTACAGCCGAGGTCGTCATGGGCAAGGGCCCGCCGCCGACCGGCGATCTGCATGCCTTCGACGCGCATGATGTGCTGACTAACCTGGGGCCGACGATTGTCAGGCCGGCTCCGTAATGGAAAAGGGCCGGCGGGTTGCCCCGCCGGCCCTTCATGCCATCTGTCCGAGGACTTCCCTTACCGCGGGGCCATCCGGATGGCCCCGTCGAGGCGGACGTCTTCGCCGTTGAAGTAGCCGTTGGTGATCATGGTCAGGGCCAGGTTGGCGTATTCTTCCGGCAGGCCGAGGCGCTTGGGGAAGGGGACGCTGGCCGAGAGGGCGGCCTTGACGGCTTCCGGGGCGGCGTTGAGCAGCGGGGTGTTGAAGATGCCCGGCAGGATGGTGTTGATGCGGATGCCTTCGCCCATCAGGTCGCGGGCGATCGGCAGGGTCATGCCGACCACGCCGGCCTTGGAGGCGGAATAGGCCGCCTGGCCCATCTGGCCGTCTTCAGCCGCCACCGAGGCGGTGTTGACGATGGCGCCGCGCTCGCCGTCGATCGGGTCGAGGGTCAGCATGCCGGCCGCCGACTTGGCGATGCAGCGGAAGGTGCCGACCAGGTTGATCTGGATGATCATGTCGAAGTGGGCGAGCGGGAAGTGCTTGATGTCGCCGGTGGTCTTGTCGCGGCCGGCCGTCTTGGCGGCGTTGCCGGTGCCGGCGCAGTTGACCAGGATGCGTTCCTGGCCGTTGGCGGCGCGGGCCTTCTCGAAGCCGGCGTCGACTTCGGCGTCCGACGTGACGTTGACGGCGCAGAAGGTGACGCCCAGTTCTTTCTCCAGGGCGGCGCCCTTGTCGGCCTGGCGGTCCAGGTCGAAGATGGCGACCTTGACGCCCTGGGCCACGAGGGCGCGGACGGTGGCTTCGCCGAGGCCGGAGGCCCCGCCGGTGACGACGGCGGCGATCGAGGAATCAAGTTTCATGGGCGTTTCCCGGGACGTTGGTGTTCAATAGACTTCAAACCAGGGGGTTAAGCCTCGTGAACGCGAATGCCAAGCCGTCACCCGACGTCAACCCGCCCCCTGAGGGACTGGGAGAGTCGGTGCTGGACGCCGAAAAGGTGCTGCTGCCCGCCGTTGTGCGGCTGAATGAGAAGCGGGTCGCGCGGGGCTTCTGGCCCAAGATCCGCAAGGTGGCGGCCAAGGTCCCGTTCGCCAGCGACGCCCTGTCGATCTGGTGGGCGGCCCGCGATCCCGACACCCCTGCCGCCGCCAAGGGCATGATCCTGGCGGCCCTGGCCTATTTCGTCCTGCCGACCGACGTCATTCCCGACATGATCGTCGGACTGGGCTTCACCGATGACGCCGCGGTGCTGGCCGCCGTGCTGGCCATCGTCGGCAAGCATGTGAAGCCGCGCCACAAGGAGGCGGCCCGCGACTTCCTGGATCGGATGAGCGCGGATGATTGAGGTCCTGGGCATCGCCTCCCTGCTGGCGGCCCTGGCCTACGGGCTGTGGCTGACCCACCAGCCGCCGTCCTGGTATCGCACGGTGGTCAAGGTGGCGGCCGTCGGAGCCCTGGCGGGGGTCTGTTTCCTGGCCGGCGCGCCGCTGCTGCTGGTCCTGGCCCTGATCTTCTCGGCGGTGGGCGACGCCTTCCTGGCCGGAGACCCCAAGACGTGGCTGCTGCCCGGCATGGGCGCCTTCTTCGTGGCCCATGTCCTCTATGTTCCGCTGTTCCTGGGCGAGGGCGCGGGCCTGGCCGAGTTCAGCCATCTGGGCTGGCGCCTGGCGGCGGCGCTGGTCGTGCTGGCGGTCGGGGCGGTGCTGGTCCGCTGGCTGTGGCAGAGTTTCGGCCAGCTGCGCTACATGGTCGGCCTCTACATCCTGGCCATCCTGGCCATGGTCGCTTCCGCCTTCACCCTGCCGGCGGTGTTCTGGCTGTCGATGGTCGGGGCGGCAGCCTTCATGGCCTCGGACTCGATCCTGGCGGTGCAGCTCTTCAAGGACGAGACGGCATTCGGCAGGCCGCGCTTGGCTGGTCTGCTCGTATGGTTCCTCTACTGGGGCGGCCAGACGGCCATCGCCTGGCCGTTCGTGGTGTGGAGGGTGGGGCTCTAGGGCTTGGACGGGTCCGCCGTGGCGCAGACGTTCAGGTCCACCGCCCCGTGGCCATAGCCCGAGATGTAGACATTCTGCCGGTACTGGGTGGCGACGGCGCCAGGGTCGATGGCCCCGGCCGGCAGGTTGGCAGGGGCGTAGGTCTGGCCGTTGGTGTTGGCCGGCAGGTGGAAGGTCCAGACCTTGTGGGTCTTGGGGGCCGCCCAGTTCATCAGCACGTGAGAGCAGTAAAGGCCAGGGGTGAAGCCCTGGCCGGGCAGGGCGGCCATCCAGGCGTCGACATAGGCCTCGAAGGCGCTGGAGATCGGCCCGCCGGTCTCGATGTCGAGGAAGGCGACCGAATGGGCCGCAAAGCCCGCCTGCCGCATCAGCGCCGCGGCGTTGGCGGCGTCGCTGGCCCCGCGCGCCGAGCCCAGGTTCGGATCTCCCGACTGCAGACCGACATAGACCGGCAGGAAACCCCAGCCCTGTTGGACCAGGTCGCCGTGCTGGCCCATCCAGCTGGCGTCGCCATGGTAGGGGGCCGGGCCCAGGTAGAAGCCGGTGACGGCCATGCCGGCGTTGGCCTTCAGCCAGGCCATCGAGCTGTCGCCCGGATAGCCGGATTGATCGAAACCGATGCTGCTCATAGTGGGCGGCCTCCTTGCCGGCGCGGGCAGGCTAACGCCCGAGATGAGAGAAAAACAGTCAATGATTGTGTAGGTGAACAACCCAAGATGGCGCGTCGGGGCGGCGAGACGAACCTCGCCCGGCGGTCCATGGCCGGGAGGCCGCCTCTAGGCCCAGACTTTGGACCAGTCGAACCCCTGGTTGGGGTCCCAGCCATAGCGCTGGACAGGATTGACGTCCTCATGACCGGCGACCCGACCCTTCTGGCGGGGGATGCGGTGCCGCTGGCAGATGTCGGTGACCAGCTGGGTCAACGAGGCGTACATGGCGGGCGTATAGGCGGTCGCTGACGGCGTCGCAGCCCCGAAGCTGAGGATTTCGATGGCGATGGCGTAGTCGTTGGGCTTGTGGCTGGTCTGATAGTTGAGCGGCCCGGCCGTCGCGCCCCATCGGGTCTTGAAGTAGTCGTACTTCGGCCATTCGGAGCCATCGGCCCGAGCGACGAAGACCGCGCCGACCTTGCTGGGCAGAGGCTTGAGCGCCTCGTCGAGGTAGACCGACCCGGCGGGATAGGTGTCGAAGTCGAAATAGTGGAGGTAGCGCCGCCAGAAGGTCGGAGGCTTGGCATACAGGGCCTGGGTGTGGGCCTTGATGCCGGCGTGCCAGGCCCGGTTGTCCTCCTCGACGAACTGGTGGACGACGCCGGCCTTGTCGATCACGTAGTGGGCGCTGGCCTCGGTCAGGAATTCGTTCCTGACCTCCTCAAAGTCGTCGGTGCCGGTGATGTGGCAGACGACATGCGTCGGCGGGCCGCTGGGCCAGCCTGGAGACATCTTGCCGGCATAGCGGCGCTCGGCGGGCACGGAGGGGTTCCAGGTCATCGGGGGAGCCTTCCTGAGTGGGCTGTGGCGGGATCAGGGCTTCGAGGGGTCCGCCGTCAGGCAGATATCCAGGTTGAGTGTCGTCGGCCCGCCGCCGGTCAGTCTTACGTCCTGAAGGAACCGGGTCGCGCAGGCGCCCGGATCGAGATTGCCGGGCGGCAGGTGAGCTGGATCGACAACCCCGCCGGGCGGGGGCGGCGCGTGAAGCGTCCAGACCTTGTTCGTAAGGCCCAGGGCCCAGCTCAGCAGGGTATGGGAGCACCGCAGGCCCGGGATGAATTCATGGGCCTTGAGCACCGTGACCCACTCCTGGACATATTGGGCGTAGTCGGAGGGGAGGGCGCCGGCGCCCTCGACGTCGAGATAGATCACGTGACCTTGGTGGAAAGGTCCCTTGTAGGCGGCGTCGACCGCGTCGATCCCGCCGCTGGTCGCGATGTCCGGATCGTTTGGCCGACGGCCCACATACACCGGAAGGAAGCCCCATCCCTGGCCGGCCAGGGTGGTCAGCTTCGGCATCCAGCTGGTGTCCGGGTTCCCCGGGGTCGGGCCGAGATAGAAGCCGGTGACGGAAAATTCGGCCTTGGTTCTCAGCCACTGCATCTCGCCGTCGCCCGGATAGAGGGGCAGATCTACACCCAGGAAGGCCATGGCCGTTCTCCTTGCGCCCTGCGGGGTCGCTTCCCGCAGACTGGGCTCAAGGGGCGAAGTCGTCCGTGACCGTCGTCACGCCATCTCCTACGACCGCTTCAGCACGATCTGCTGTTCGCGCCAGGTGATGTAGAGGGTCGAGGCCACTACCACCGCCGCGCCCAGGATGGTCGTCCAGGCCGGGATCTCGTGGAACAGCATGAAGCCGGCGATGACGGTGAAGATCAGCCGGCTGTAGTCGATCGGGGCCATGGCCCCGGCGTCGCCGATCTGCATGCCCTTGATGTAGCAGGCCTGGTTGATGGTGGCCGCCACGCCCATGGCGACCAGCAGCAGGAAGTCGTGGAAGGTCGGCACGCGCCAGGCGAACAGGGCCGGCGGGATGGAGAACACCAGGCCCAGCACCGCCGAATAGACCAGCAGGGTGAAGGCGCTGTGGTCGCGGGTCATCACCTTCATGCCGGTGATGGTCAGGGCGAACAGCAGCGAGGAGGCCAGCATGGCCGCCTGGCCGAGGCCGAACTTCGCTCCGCCGCTGCCCGGATGCAGCATGATCAGCACGCCCGCGAACCCGACCAGGGCGGCTCCGATGCGGCGGGGGCCCATCGGCTCCTTCAGGACGAAGAAGGCCAGGGGGACCAGCCACAGGGTGCGGGTGAAGCTGAGCGCATTGGCGTCAGCCAGCGGCATGTGCTGGAAGGCGTAAAAGCTGAAGATCATCCCCAGCGTCCCGGCGCTGGAGCGGAACAACAGGATGCCCAGGCGCGTGGTGCGGAAGGCGCCGCGCCAGTCGCGGGCGATCCAGGGGATGAGGATCAGCAGGCCCGCCGCCTGGCGGTAGAAGGTCTGCAGCGAGGCCGGATAGTCGGCCCCCAGGAACTTGATCAGGGTGGTCATCACCGTGAACATCAGGGCCGAGGCCAGCATCCACAGCGCCCCGCGCACGTTGGGGGCCAGACGCGGGCGTTGGGTCAGCTCAGGAACGGGGGGCGGCTCGTCCGTCATCCCCTGAGCCGCACCCAGCCGGTGATCGCCAGCCGGGGCTTGGGCGCGAACGGCGCCACGTAGGACACCGCGTGGGGGATGGGGATGGCGAAGATGTTCAGGGCGTTGAAGGTCGGCGCATAGCCCTCGGCGACATGGCCGTCCTCGTCGAGGAAGTTCAGCACCCCGCCCCAGTCGGCCCGCCAGTCCGGCGTGAAATTCAGCACATAGGCAAAGAGCCGGCGCTGGCCGTTGATCGCATCGTCATGGGCCGAGAGGAAGTCGCCCGGCCGGTAGCGGCTGACCATGGCGTCGCAGAAGATGTCCCGCGTCTCGCCGGTCAGGGCCCGCATGAAGCCCAGGAAGTCCGGGCCGTTGAGGAAGTCGTAGACTGCCTCCAGCGGCGCCAGGGACCCGCCGCGCCGCTGACCCTTCTCCAGGTCGTGGCTGATCCGCCAGGCGTCAAACTGGAAGCAGAAACCCCTCGCCGCCGCATCGGCCATGTCAGCGTCGAAGGCGGCCTGGTTGTCCGGCGTCAGGTGGTCGAAGGCCTCGATCGGTCCGTCCAGGCTGGGGCCGGTGGTGCGCCAGGTCTTGATCCAGGGCACGGCCGGGCCGTTCAGCGCCGTAGCGATCTCGCCCGCCGAGACCGCGTCGAACACGCCGGGCAGATGCAGGCGGCCGAAACGCTTGAGCACGGGGGCGAGCTGGCGCGGGTCCAGCCCTGGGTCGAGGCGAATGGCGGTCACGATCCCCGGACTCTAGCCCTGGGCCGCCGCCGCCGCCAGTTGGGCTGCGCGCATCTCCTGGGCCTGCTCGGGCGTGATGCCCAGGGCCTGCAGGATCGGCGAGGCGGCCGCGGGGTCCCAGCTGCTGCGCCCGCCGATGGTGATGCCGCCGTCGACCACGATGTGGGTCCCGGTCACGAAGACGCTGTCATCGCTGGCCAGATACAGGGCCGCTCTGGCGATATCCTCGGGCATGCCCGCCTTGGGGATGGGCTGGACCTTGGCGCCGATCTCTTCCACGCGGGCGGCCATCTGGTCGGCGACGTCGCGCGGCAGGCCCATGGAGGCGCCGAAGATCGAGGTGGCGATCAGGCCGGGGCAGATGGCGTTGACCCGGATCTTCTGCGGCGACAGCTCGGCGGCGGCGCAGCGGCTCATATGAATCACCCCGCACTTGGCGGTGCTGTAGGCCAGCGGGCCGAACCCGGCCTGCAGGCCGGCGATCGAGGCGGTGTTGATGATGCTGCCCCCGCCGCGCTTGGCCATCAGCGGGGCGGCATACTTCATCCCGAGCGCCGGGCCGCGCACCAGAAGGGCGAAGGTGTGGTCCCAGCCGGCGGCGTCCATATCGGCGACGCCGGTGGTCGTGCCGCCGTGGCCGGCATTGTTAAACAGGATGTCCAGGCCGCCGAACGCGCTCTCGGCCAACGCAATCGCTTTGGCGATGTCGGCTTCGACGGTGACGTCGCAATGGGCGTAGCGCACGGTGTCGGGGAAACGCTTTTCCAGCATCGCCCCCTTCTCGTCCTGCAGGTCGGCGGCGACCACGCGGGCCCCCTCGGCGACGAACAGCTCCACGGCGCCCAGGCCGATGCCCGACGCGCCGCCGGTGATCACGGCGACCTTGCCTTCAAGCCTTCCGGCCATGTCTATCCCCTTGGATTTTTGTAATTATTCAGTGACGACCACGACCTTGCCCAGCGCCTTGCGGCTGCCCAGGTGGGCGATGGCTTCGCCGGCCCGGGCCAGGGGGAAGGTCTCGGAGACGTGCGGCTTGATCTTGCCGGCCGCATACATCTCCATCAGCTGTTTGACGTTCTCCTGGTGCGCCTTGGGATCGCGCGCCACGGCGGCGCCCCAGAACACGCCGACGATGTCGCAGGACTTCAAGAGGGTCAGGTTCAGCGGGATCTTCGGAATGCCGGCCGGGAAGCCGATGACCAGGAAGCGGCCGCCCCAGCCGGAGGCCCGAATGGTCGCCTCGGCATAGTCGCCGCCGACCGCGTCATAGGCCACGTCCCAGCCGTTGGGGCCGCAGGCGTCCTTGAACAGCTGGGCCAGGGCCTTGGCCCCGTCCTTATCGAACGGGCCGGTGGGATAGACCACGCCGGCGTCAGCGCCGCGCGAGATGGCCAGGTCGACCTTCTCCTGGCTGGAGGCCGCCGCGATCACCCGCGCGCCCATGGCCTTGCCCAGCTCCACCGCCGCCAGGCCCACGCCGCCGGCCGCGCCCAGGACCAGCAGGGTCTCGCCGGCCTTGAGGTGGCCGCGGTCCTTCAGGCCATACCAGCTGGTGCCGTAGGTCATCATGAAGGCGGCGGCTTCGTCGAAGGGCATGGCGTCTGGGATCGGCACGACGCGGCTCGCATCAAGCGCCAGCTCTTCGGCCATGCCGCCCCAGCCGGTGTTGGCCAGCACGCGCTGGCCGACCGTGACGTTGGTAACACCCGCGCCGACCGCCTTAACGATCCCTGAGACTTCGCCGCCCGGGGCGAAGGGGCGGGTCGGCTTGAACTGGTACTTGTCCTCGATGATCAGCACGTCGGGATAGTTGACCCCGCAGGCCTTGACGCTGAGCAGCACCTGGCCGTCCTTGATTTCCGGGGTCGGCAGGTCCTCGACCACCAGGGTCTCAGGGCCACCCACGACCTTGCTCAGCACCGCCTTCATGTCGCTTCTCCCAACGTCTTTTTGATATCTCCGCGACGCTATCGCGGTGTTATCAGCGTTCATAGAGTGGGAGTCGCGCCTTGACGAACAAATGTTTGAGTCTCGTTGTCCACGGCGGCGCCGGGGCCCGGAAGGGCCGCGACTACACGCGCGAGATCGCCCACATGCGCGGCGTGGTCGAGGCCGGGCGCGACGCCCTGCGCGGCGGCGCGAGTGCCTTAGATGTGGTGCAGGCGGCGACGCGCGAGCTGGAGGTGTCCGGCCTCTATGTCGCCGGGCGCGGGGCCAGCCCCAACACCGCAGGCGACTATGAGCTGGACGCCTGCCTGATGGACGGCGCGAGCGGCCTGGCCGGTTCGGTGGCGGCCCTGCAGGGCTTCCAGAGTCCGGTCAGCGTCGCCCGCTGCGTCATGGAAAAGACGCCCCACGTCATGCTGGCCGGCGCCGGCGCGGCGCGGTTCGCCGCCGAGCAGGGCATGGACGCCATCGGCGATCCGGCCGCCTGGTTCACCCGGGCCGGGACCTTCGAGGCCAACCACCCGCCGGGCACACTGGCCCACGGCACGGTCGGCTGCGTGGCCCTGGACGGCGAAGGCCGGCTGGCGGCCGCCACCTCGACGGGCGGGGTGTTCGGCAAGCTGCCGGGGCGGGTGGGCGACACCCCGATCATCGGCTCAGGCGGCTGGGCCGACGGCACGGTGGCGGTCTCCTGCACGGGCCAAGGCGAGTATTTCATCCGCACCTCGGCCGCTTCGCAGGTGGCCTTCCGCATGAAGTTCGCGGGACAGTCGCTGGCCGAGGCGACGCAGGCCGTGCTGGACGAGATCAAGGCCCTGGGCGGCGACGGCGGCCTGATCGCGGTGGGGACGGATGGATCCATCGCCATGCCGTTCGTCTCGGAGGGCATGAAGCGGGCCGGGTTCACCGGCGATGGCGACATCGTCTCGGCGGCGTTCGAGGGCTGAGCGAGCGGCTTCTAATCTCCGTGTCCCCAGCGAAAGCTGGGGCCCATGCGTGCGCAGCCTCATTCGATCAGGGTTGCCGATTTTCTCTCATGGGCCCCAGCTTTCGCTGGGGACACGGAGGGGGTTTAGTTGGCGTCCAGCAGAGTGAAACTCTTCTGGAAGACGGCGGCCTCGCTGGGGATGGCGCCGTGACCGATGGCCATCAGTTCGTAGGCCACGTTGTCCTTGACCAGGATCACGATCGACATCGCATAGCCGTCCTTGTCCGGCCCGGTGACGATGACTTCGGCTGGGACGCCCTGGATGTCGATCCTGGTGCGCGAGAGTATGGTTTCGCTCTGCCGCCGGACGAAGCCGTCGGCCGCCGCCATCAGCGCGACGGCAGGATCGGGGAGCCCATTGTCAAACCGGCCGGCTCCCAGCATCAGGCCCGAGTCCCCGCCCAGGTCATATTTCGCGACAAACTGGGTCGTGGGGACTCCGCTTACGGTCTCGGTCGTGCGGCTAACCGACGGCGCGCCGGGAAACCGGGCCGAGAAGCCGAACTCGGCATTGCTGTAGAGCGGCCAGGCGCTGTCGCGCGCGCCCGCCAGGCTCGGGGCGGCCAGCAGGACCAAGCAGGCCAGCGCGGCGGCCAGACGTTTGAAGACCAAGGCGAACCCCATTTTGGCTGGGGTTCAGCCTGTCCCAATGTGGCAAGGCAAGTCAACGCGGAGGGCCCTAAGCCCCCGTCACGTCTTCCCAGAAGCGCTTGGCCTTGCCGATGAAGTTAGCGGACTTCGGATTTTGCTTGTCGCCGCAGAGATCGGCGAATTCGCGCAGCAGCTCCTTTTGCCGGGCGCTCAGATGGGTGGGCGTCTCGACATAAAGCTCGACGACCAGGTCGCCCTTCTGGCGGTTGCGCAGCGAGGGCATGCCGCGGCCTTTCAGCCGGATGGTCTTGCCGGTCTGCACGCCCTCGGGAACCTCGACCGGCAGCTTGCACTGGCCGTCGCAGTTCTCGCCGCCCATCAGGCAGGGGGCCTCGATCTCGCCGCCCAGAGCGGCGGTGGTCAACGGCACCGGCACGGTGCAGTGCAGATCCAGGCCGTCGCGCTCGAAGAGCTCGTGCGCCTTCACCGACAGGAAGATGTAGAGGTCGCCGCGCGGGCCGCCGCGCTGGCCGGCGTCGCCTTCGCCGGCGAGGCGGATGCGGGCGCCGTCATCGACCCCGGCCGGGATGCGCACCGACAGCACCCGTTCCTTGCGGACCTGGCCGGCCCCGTGACAGGTCTGGCAGGGATCCAGCACCAGCTTGCCGGTGCCGCCACAGCGGGGGCAGGTGCGTTCGATGGCGAAGAAGCCTTGGGTGGCCCGCACTCGGCCCTGGCCGCCGCAGGAGGCGCAGGTGGTCGGGCTGGTGCCGGGCTTGGCGCCCGAACCGTTGCAGGGTTCGCAGGTGATCGAGGAGGGAACCTTCAGCTCGACCTCGGCGCCGGCATAGGCCTGCTCCAGGGTGATCTCCAGGTCATAGCGCAGGTCGGCGCCCCGGGCCGGTCCGTTGGAGCGGCCCTTGCGGCCGCCGCCGAACATCTCACCGAACGCCTCGCCGAACACCTCGTTGAAGATGTCGTGGACGTCGCCGAAGCCCTGCTGCTGGCCGCCGCCACCGCCGCCGTTGACGCCGGCATGGCCGAAACGGTCATAGGCCGCCCGCTTCTGGGCGTCGGAGAGGATGGAATAGGCCTCGTTGATTTCCTTGAACCGCCCGGCGGATTCCTCGCAGCCGCCATTGCGGTCGGGATGGTGCTCCATCGCCAGCTTGCGGAAGGCGGCCTTCAGGCCGGCGTCGTCGCAGCCGCGCTGGACGCCCAGGACTTCATAGTAATCACGCATGGGACGGGATCACAGCAAAACCATTCTGATTGGGAGGTGGGGTAATCC
Source organism: Caulobacterales bacterium (assembly GCA_038236615.1). Taxonomy (GTDB): domain Bacteria; phylum Pseudomonadota; class Alphaproteobacteria; order Caulobacterales; family Caulobacteraceae; genus Caulobacter. Next base: position 92,249 of record JBBRZO010000007.1, on the reverse strand, counting down.
CCGCCCCGAGACAAGCCTGCCAAATGCTCTTTGGGTCTGGCGCTCGGAGCGGGTTACCGTGAGACGGCGACGTTCCCCAGGACGGTTTTTGCATCGGTGATGCTCTGACCGCCATAGGGCAAACCGTCACGCCGCGGGCTTGGAGTCGTCGACTTCCTCGAACTCGGCGTCGACAACGCCGTCGTCCGCCTTGGGCTCTTCGCCGCCGCCTTCGGCAGCGGCTTCGCCGGCCTGCTGGGCCTTGTACATGGCCTCGCCCAGCTTCATCGAGTTCTGGATGGCGGCCTGGGTCTTGGCCTGGATGACCTCGACGTCTTCGCCTTCCAGGGCTTCCTTCAGTTCCTTGACGGCGTTCTCGATCGCCATCTTCTCACCGACGTCCACCTTGTCGCCGTGCTCGGCCAGGGCCTTCTCGGTCGAGTGGACGACCGCGTCGGCGCTGTTCTTGGCTTCGACGAGAACCTTGCGCTTCTCGTCGTCAGCCTTGTTGGCCTCGGCTTCCTTGACCATCTTGTCGATGTCCGAATCCGAGAGGCCGCCGTTGGCCTGGATGCGGATCGACTGTTCCTTGGCTGTCGCCTTGTCGGCGGCCTTGACGTGGACGATGCCGTTGGCGTCGATGTCGAAGGTGACCTCGATCTGCGGCATGCCGCGCGGGGCCGGCGGGATGCCCATCAGGTCGAACTGACCCAGCATCTTGTTGTCGGCGGCCATCGGCCGTTCACCCTGGAAGACCCGGATGGTGACGGCGTTCTGGTTGTCGTCGGCGGTCGAGAAGGTCTGCGAACGCTTGGTCGGGATGGTGGTGTTGCGCTCGATCAGCGGGGTGAACACCCCGCCCAGGGTCTCGATGCCCAGGGTCAGCGGGGTGACGTCCAGCAGCAGCACGTCCTTGACGTCGCCCTGCAGAACGCCCGCCTGAATGGCCGCGCCCAGCGCCACGACTTCGTCCGGGTTGACGCCCTTGTGGGGCTCGCGGCCGAAGAATTCCTTCACCGCCTCGACGACCTTGGGCATGCGGGTCATGCCGCCGACCAGGACCACTTCCTCGATGTCGCCCTTCTTCAGGCCGGCGTCCTTGAGGGCCTGTTCGCAGGGCGCGATGGTCTTGGCGATCAGGTCTTCCACCAGGGCTTCGAGCTTGGCGCGCGACAGCTTGATGTTCAGGTGCAGCGGGCCCGAGGCATTCATGCTGATGAAGGGCAGGTTCACCTCGTACTGGGTGACGCTGGAGAGTTCCTTCTTGGCCTTCTCGCCTTCTTCCTTCAGGCGCTGCAGGGCCAGCTTGTCCTTGCGCAGGTCAACGCCGGTTTCCTTTTTGAACTCGTCCGACAGGAAGTCGACGATGCGCAGGTCGAAGTCCTCGCCGCCCAGGAAGGTGTCGCCGTTGGTGGCCTTCACCTCGAAGACGCCATCGCCGATTTCCAGCACGGACACGTCGAAGGTGCCGCCGCCCAGGTCGTAGACTACGATCTTCTTGCCTTCGGACTTCTCAAGCCCGTAGGCCAGCGCCGCGGCGGTCGGCTCGTTGATGATGCGCAGGACTTCGAGGCCCGCGATCTTGCCGGCGTCCTTGGTCGCCTGGCGCTGGGCGTCGTTGAAGTAGGCGGGGACCGTGATGACGGCCTTGGTCACCGCTTCGCCCAGGTGAGCTTCGGCGGCTTCCTTCATCTTGATCAGGATGTCGGCCGAGACCTGCTGGGGGCTGACCGGCTTGCCCTGGGCGCTGACCCAGGCGTCGCCCGTGGGACCCTTGACGATCTCGTAGGGCACCATGTCCTTGTCCTTGGCGACCACCGGGTCGGTAAAGGCGCGGCCGATCAGGCGCTTGATGGCGAACAGGGTGTTGGTGGGGTTGGTGACCGCCTGGCGCTTGGCCGGTTGGCCGACGAGACGCTCGCCGTCTTCCAGATAGGCGACGACCGAGGGGGTGGTCCGCGCACCCTCGGCGTTCTCGATCACTTTGGGCGTCTTGCCGTCCATGATGGCCACGCACGAGTTGGTGGTGCCCAGGTCGATGCCGATGATCTTGCTCATCTGTGGTTCTCTTCGCTCCTCAAGTGGCGGACGGTGTTACAAGGGCCTTCAAAGAAGCGCCCCGGTTTTTCTTCTTCCGTCCCCGGTTACGTGTCCAAGTGGACCGTCAAAGACGACCCGGTTGCATAGCGGAGCCTTCCGCTGACGGAAAGCACCGTTTCGAGTCGCCATATGGGGAAGATGCCGGCGCTCGCAAGGGCAATAGCCCTAGCGATTTCGGGGTTTTGATCCTTGACGAGCCTCAAAACGGGGGCAGGGACCAGCCCCCCTTTCGTGGCTATGGCGCCGGGCCGCCTGCGCCCAGGCTGGGATCAGTCGAGTATCCCTTCATCTGGAACCCACCCATGACCCCGACTTTCGCCGCCTCCACTCTTGCAGCACGGGCCCGCCGCGCCGTCCTGATCGCCGCCAGCCTGTCGGCCCTGATCGCCGGCCCGGCCCTGGCCGAGGACCGCCGCGTCAAGATCATCAACGAGACCGACCACACCATCGTGCAGTTCTACGCCTCCAACGTCGGCCAGAACGACTGGGAAGAGGACATCCTGGGTTCGGACATGCTCAAGCCCGGCGGGTCGGTGACGGTCAATGTCGACGACGGCACCGGCTACTGCAAATACGACTTCAAGGCGGTGTTCAGCGACGGCGATGTGCTGATCCGCCATGGCATCGATGTCTGCGAGACCAGCGTTTATCGCTACACCGGGGACTGATCACCCCTTCACCCACCGGTCCACCTCGCCCAGCCGCGTCTTCCTGACTTCGGCGCGGTTTTCGACGGCTGACAGGCCGGCCCTCAGCCGCGTCCCGACACCGCCATTGGCCAGGGCCCAGGTCCGCATGCGGGCCGCCAGGGCCGGGTCGTTGGTCGCGGAAACCAGCCGGGGCAGCACGGCGGCCACGCCCTCCGGCGCGAACTGGGCGTCGGCCTTGGCGCGGTTCCGCAGCAGGAAGTCCCAGGTCAGGGCGGCGTAGCGCCGGCTGACCTCGCGCAGCAGCACGGGCCGAAGCGTGATCGGCGGCTCGTCGCTGAGGGCCAGGGCCAGGGTGCGGCGGGCCAGATCCGGATCCCGGACCGCGCCCAGCACGGTGTAGAACTGCTGCTTCTCCAGGGCGTTTTTCGAAGTCGCCGCCTTGGCATGCAGGGCCTCCCAGGTCGCGCTGTCGGCATGGCTGGCCACCACCTTCAGCGCCGCGTTGCGGATGGCGGCGGGCATGGCCGTGACGTCAGTGTCCATCCGTTGGTAGCGCGCCCGAGCCTCGGCCAGGACGACGGGGTCATCGAAGCGGCCGAGGGACTGGATCAGCTGGGTGCGCAACAGGATGGCGGTCGGCGGCTCGCCGGGCCGGGGCGTCCAGCCGACGCGAGCCCAGACCGGGGCCAGCAGGGCGCGGGCCCGGGCCCGGAAGGCGGCCTGGCGCGGGTCGTTGTCATAGAGGCCGTCGACGTTCTCGAGCGTGTCGGCGACCCGGATCCAGACGATGGGATTGGCGTCGGCGGGCAGCTTGCCGGCCAGGGCGAACCAGCGGGCCAGCGGCTCGGTCCCGGCCTCGCCCAGGGCCCAGCTGTCGTTCAGCAGGCCCAGTTGGTCGGCGGCGGGAAGCTGGGAAAAGCGGTCCCCCAGGCCCGCGAAGCTGCGGTCGTCGTAGTCGGTACGGAAATAGCCGGTCTGGCCGCTGTTAACGACGCCAAGGCCGCCAGTTTCGAAGCGCAGGCTGTGGCCGGGCGTCAGGACCAGGCGCTCGCCATCCACCCGCACCGGGATATTCCAGTTCCGCCAGGCCTGCGATTGGCGATCGACGCCGAACCGCGTCTGCCGCAGCCGGATGACGCCCAGACTGCTCGAAGCCTTGACCAGGGGCACGCCGCTCTGGGTGGTGAAGCTCTTGGCGATGGCCAGGATCGGCTGGCCCGAAGCGGCCTGGACTTCGGCCCACAGGTCGGCGCTGGTGGCGTTGCCGTAGGCGTGCTTGGCCATGTAGCGGCGCAGGGCGGTGCGGAAGCGGTCCTCGCCGACATAGGCCTCGATCATCCGGATGACCGCCTGGCCCTTCTGGTAGGAGATGGTGTCGAAGGGGGTGTCGCGGGCGTCGTCGACCTGGACCACGACCGGGTGGGTGGCGGCGCGGGCGTCGAGGTCCTTGGCCCCGTTGCTGCCGGCCTGGGCCTGCAGCCAGATCGACCATTCGGGGTGGAAGTGGTCGGTGGCCTTGGTCTGCATCCAGGCGGCGAAGCCTTCGTTCAGCCAGATGTCGTCCCACCACTTCATGGTCACCAGATCGCCGAACCACTGGTGGGCCATCTCGTGGGCGATGGTGGTAAAGGCGTTCTGCCGGTCTTCCTGCGAGGAGACGGCGGCGTCGACCAGCACGGCCTTCTCGAAATAGAGAATGGCCCCCCAGTTCTCCATGGCCGAGAACTCGGTCGAGCCGCCGGGGATGGCCACCATGTCCAGCTTGGGCAGCGGGTAGGGCGCGCCGAAATAGTCGTCGTAATAGGGCAGCAGCTGCGAGGCGGCGTCGAGGGCGTACGCGGCCTGGGCGGTCGAGCCGCGTTTGACCACCACCCCGACATCGACCTTGCCGATCTGGCGGTGCACCCGCTCCAGATCGCCCATGGCCATGAACAGCAGGTAGGAGCTCATTTTCGGGGTCTGCTGGAAGGTGGTCCTGGTCAGGCCGTTGCCCAGGTCCGCCGTCGCGGCGGCCGGCATGTTGGAGACCACCAGCTGGTCCTTGGGCGCGCTGACGCTGAGGGTGAAGGTCGCCTTCAGGGCCGGCTCGTCCCACAGGGGCGCGAAGCGGCGGGCGTCGGGGCTTTCGAACTGGGTGGCCAGCAGCCGCTTCTTCTCGCCAGAAGCGCCGTCATAGTCGATGGCGAACAGGCCCTGGGCCTGCTGCTCGATGCGGCCGGTGTAGTCGATGGTCAGGCGGTGTTTGCCGGTGGCCAGCGCGGCGGGGAAGGTCAGGCTGGCCTGCTGGGCGTCCTGGTCATAGGCGATCTTCAGGTCCGCGGTGCGACCGTCCACGGCGACCTTGAAGAACTTCAGGTTGGCGGCGTTGAGGGTCAGGGTCGTGGTCGGGGCGCTGAGCAGGATGTCGGCGCTCATCGTGCCGCCGAACCGCAGGTTGGCCGCGTCGGGGACCACGCTGATGTCGTAATGGAGGGGCGTGACGCCGGGCGGCAGGACCTGGCGCGTGTCCATCCGGGGCGCGCAGGCGGCCAGGATCAGGGCCGTGGCGAGCGCCGCCGCGCGGGTCAGGCGTTGGAACATCGAAGTCTTCCCCAGGGATTGCGAGGGCAAACTAGTGGCTCGCACGGGCCCGCCATCATGAAGCTTTTGTCAGAAACGCCCCGTCCGGGAATAAGTCTGCCCGTGCCCGCGTCTTCCCTGGTTGAAACCAACCAAACGGACGCGCCATGCCACACGATACCCCACCAGATCCTGGTCGCCGCCGCTTTCTGGAATGCTCCGCCTGGGCCGGCACGGGCGTGCTGTGGACCGTCAGCGGCGGCCTGGCCGCCTCGGTCCCGCTGGGGGAAGCGTTCGCCACCCCCGCCGCCGGGGCTTTCAGCTTCGTGCAGGTCAGCGACAGCCATATCGGGTTCGCCAAGGACCCCAACCCGGACGCCAGAGCCACCTTCCGCGAGGCCGTGGCCGCCATCCGCGCCCTGCCGCAGAAGCCCGCCTTCATCCTGCACACCGGCGATGTCAGCCAGCTCTCGCGGCCGAACGAGTTCGACGACGCCGACCAGATCCTGGGGGAGGCGGGCCTCACCGTCTTCCACGTCCCCGGCGAGCACGACATGTTGGACGAGGGGCAGGGTCAGGCCTTCCTGGACCGCTACGGCAAGGGCAGTATCGGCGACGGCTGGTCCAGCTTCGACCAGGGCGGCGTCCACTTTGTCGGGCTGGTCAACGTCAAGCAGCTGCAGGCCGGCGGCATGGGCCATCTGGGGGCCGACCAGATCGCCTGGCTGCGGAAGGATCTGGCAGGCCGCCCGGCCAGCCAGCCGATCGTGGTCTTCACCCACATCCCGCTGTGGACCGTCTACGAGCCCTGGGGCTGGGGCACCGATGACGCCGAGCCGGCGCTCAGCCTGCTGCGCCGCTTCGGCTCGGTGACCGTGCTGAACGGCCATATCCACCAGGTCATCCAGAAGGTCGAAGGCCACATCGCCTTCCACACCGCCCGCTCCACCGCCTTCCCGCAGCCCGCGCCCGGCTCCGCGCCGTCACCCGGCCCGCTGAAAGTCCCGGCCGAGCAACTGCGCGGCCTGCTGGGCCTGCGCACCGTCAGCCTGGTCCGCGGCCGCCACGACCTGGCCGTCGTCGACAAACCCCTCGCCTAGCCTGGCCAGGAACATGAAGCCGTGCGGCTCCGCGCTCTCCTCACCCGTAGGGCTACCGCATTCACACAGATGCCGGGCACGCCAACCAGCCCTTCCCCCGCTCGCGGGGGAAGTGGGCCGACAGCGAAGCTGGAGGCTCGTTGGGGGCTCTTTGCTGAGGTTGATGCACCCCCACCGCCGCAAGGACCCCCATCGACCTTCGTCGCTGCGCGCCTCAGGCCACTTCCCCCGCGAGCGGGGGAAGGGCTTGGGCCGTCTGCCCGATATGTGAATCCGCTAGCCCGCAGGGGGAGGATTTTCGCGAAACTTCCGTTTGCGACAGCCCTCTCACCGAAAAGGATCCTCAAGTGTCCAAGCTTCTCTCCCGCGTCCTTCTGGCGCTGACCCTGCTCGTCCTGCCAATCGGGTCGATAGCGGCCCCCGCGCCGGTCACTGTCCACATCACCAACTTCGTCTTCACCCCCGCCGAGCTCAGCGTTCCGGCCGGAACTACCGTGACCTGGGTCAACGATGACGACATCCCCCACACCGTCGTGTCGGACGACAAGACCGCCTTCCGCTCCCAGGTGCTCGACACCGGCCAGCGGTTCTCCTTCACCTTCAAGACGGCGGGCAGCTTTGGCTATTTCTGCTCGATCCACCCGCACATGACCGGCCGCGTAACCGTCACCTGAGTCAGGACGAACCCAGGTCCGTATGTCAGCCCGCGTCCTCGCCTTTCCACCGCTGTTCAGCCTGGCCGCCGCACGGCCGGGACGGCGGCTGCGTGTGGTTGCGGAAGCTACCGCCCAGGCGGCCGATCCAGATGGCTTCAAGCGGCTGATGCTGCCGCACATGGACGCCGCCTTCGGGTTCGCCAGGCATCTCTGCCGCGACGCGGCCGTGGCGGAGGACCTGGTGCAGGAGGCCTATCTGAGGGCCTATCGCGGCTTCGGCGGCTTCCGGGGCGGCGATCCCAAGGCCTGGCTGCTGGCCATCGTGCGCTCCAGCTTCCTGGACTGGGCCCGGCGGCGCGGGGCTTCGCGCGAAGTCGCCGATGACGAGGCCCAGGCCAGCGCCGCCGATCCCGCCGAGGGGCCGGAGGCGGCGCTGGTGCGGGCGGGGGACACAAGGGCGCTGCTGGCGGCGGTGGACGCCCTGCCCGACCCCTTCCGGGAAACCCTGGTGCTGCGCGAACTGCAGGATATGAGCTATCGCGAGATCGGCGAGATCACCGGCGCGCCCATCGGCACGGTGATGTCGCGGCTGGCCCGCGCCCGGGCCCTGCTGGCCTCGGCGCTGAAGGGAGGCGAAGCATGACGCCCTGCCCCGACCGCGAGCCGCTTCTGCACGCCCTGCTGGACGGCGAGCTGGACGCCGCCAACACCATCGCCCTGGAAAGCCATCTGGCGAACTGCCCGGGCTGCGCCGCCCATCTGGCGAGCCTGCAGGCCTTGAGCGAGCGGCTGGGCGACCCCGCCCTGTCGTCGCCCGCCCCCGCCGCCCTGCGCCGTCGCGTGGAGGCGATGCTGGACCGCGAGGCTCGCGCGCCCGTCCGTCCGCCCGCCCTCCGCTGGCTGCCCGCGGCTTGGGGCCTCGGCGGGGCCATCGCCGCCGCCCTGGTCATGGCCCCCATGGTCGCCGCGCCCACGGGGCTGGAGCAGGAGCTGGTGGCCAGCCATGTCCGCTCGCTGCAGCCGGGCCATCTGATCGATGTGGCGACGTCGGACCGGCATGTGGTGCGGCCATGGTTCAACGGCCGGGTCGACTTCGCCCCGCCGGTGCCCGAGCTGGCGCCGCAAGGCTTTCCGCTGGTGGGCGGCCGACTGGACTATGCCGGCGGGCGGACCGTGGCGGCGGTGGTCTACAAACGCCGCGCCCATGTCATCAACCTGTTCATCCTGCCCCCAAACAACAGGGGCGGCGGCGGCTGGTCCTGGCCCTTCGCCCGGCCGACCAGCTATTCGGTCCAGCACTGGCGGGCGGACGGGCTGGACTTCTGGGCGGTGTCGGATGTCGAGGGCGCCGAGCTGACGCAATTTCGCCGGGCATTTCAGGCCAGCCACCAAGCGCCTCGCTAGCGGCGGATTCCGGACGCGGCAATGCCGTGGGGCTCGGCTTTCTGACGTGCCATGCGCTATCGAAGATCCATGATCCTGCCCGGCTTCCGCTACCTGCCCGGCCGCCTCGACGCGCAGGCCCAGGCCGACCTCGTCCAGGCGGTGCTGACGGCCGCCGAGCAAGCGCCCTTCTACCGCCCCATCACGCCCGGCGGCCTGCCCATGCGGGTGGAGATGACCGGCCTGGGGCCGCTGAACTGGACCACCGACACGGCCGGTTATCGCTATGAGCCCGCCCACCCGGTCACCGGCCGGCCCTGGCCGCCCATCCCCCCGTTGCTGCTCGACCTCTGGGCCGAGCTGGCCGACCCCGTGACGCCGCCCGACGCCTGCCTGGTCAACCTCTACCGCGATGGGGCCCGCATGGGCCTGCACCAGGACCGTGACGAGGCCGACTTCGGCTTCCCGGTGCTGTCGGTCTCGCTGGGGGATGTCGCCGTCTTCCGCATCGGCGGCCGCAAGCGCGCCGACCCCACCCGTTCGCTGAAGCTCAGCTCCGGCGATGTCTGCCTGCTGGCCGGCGAGGCGCGGCTGGCCTTCCATGGCGTGGACCGGCTGCTGTCGGGCTCCTCGCGGCTGATTCCAGGCGGTGGACGGATCAATCTGACCCTTCGGCGGGCGCGACCGGCATAGTTCCGGACTGTCACCTCTTCCCCTCCCGCGGGCCCCGGGGATAGGGTGGCGGCAATAGTGGAGGAGCTGCCTCAATGATCCTGCTCAACCGGCCCGAAGGGCCCCTGCCCGGCGACTTCAACTTTTCGCGCCGCGCGCTGGGCGGCCTGTTTTTCGCCGGCTATGCGGTGGCCGCCTTCTCGGCCGACGCCGATCCGATCCATACCGACGAAGTCGGGCTGGTCTGCGAGACCGTCATGGTCCCGACCGCCGACCGATCCATCCCGGCCTATGTCGCCAGGCCCAACGCGCGGGGCAAATTCCCCACCGTTCTGGTGGTCTCGGAAGTGTTCGGCATCCACGAATATATCCGCGACATCTGCCGCCGCCTGGCCAAGGCCGGCTATGTGGCCATGGCCACCGACTACTTCGTGCGGACGGGCGATCCGGCCCCGATCACCGACTTCGACGAGATCCGCCGCATCGTCGCCGCCCAGTCCGACGCCCAGGTCATGAGCGACCTGGACGCCAGCGTGCAGTGGCTGACCAAACAGAGTTTCGTCGATCCCAAGAAGATGGCCATTACCGGCTTCTGCTGGGGCGGAGCGGTCGTCTGGCTGGCCTGCGAGCGCTACAAATATTTCAAGTGCGGGGTGGCCTGGTATGGCCGCCTGTCCCGGCCGGCCCCGGGCGGGTTCCTTTCCGAGCCGGAGCGGCAGTGGCCGATCGAGCTGGCGGCGTCGCTGAAATGCCCGGTGCTGGGCCTCTATGGCGGCAAGGACGCCGGCAATCCCCAGAGCGACATCGACAAGATGCGCCAGGCGCTGGTGGACGGCCGCAAGACCAACAGCCAGATCATCGTCTATCCCGAGGCCCAGCACGGCTTCCACGCCGACTACCGCCCCAGCTACAACGCCGAGGCCGCCACCGATGGCTGGAAGCGGATGCTGGACTATTTCGCCTTCTACAAGATGCCGGGTAAGTCGTACTGATCTGACGTTTTAGAGGGGGCTCCGCCTTTGCGTTTTCCACGCATGCTCATCGAGGCGGAGTCGCCCGAACAGCTCGGCTACGACAAGATCAAGTTCAACCTGACGGAATCCTCGCTGCGGGACCGCACCCTGGCCGAGCTTGGCCTGGACCTGAACGACCAGATCCTCTGCTACACCGACCATCTGGGCCTGCCGCCGCTGCGCGAGGCGATTGCGGCGCGAGCCGGGGTCAAGCCGGAGGAGGTGCTGCTGACGGCGGGCGCCGCGGCGGCGTTGTTCATCGTGGCGGTGACCCTGCTGGACCGCGGCGACCACATGATCGTGGTGCGGCCCAACTACGCCACCAACATCGAGACCCCGCGCATCCTGGGTTGCGAGGTCGAGTGCCTGGACCTGAAGTTCGAGGACGGCTTCGCCCTGGACCTGGCCAGGCTCGAGGCGATGATCAAGCCGAAGACCAGGCTGATCAGCCTGACGACCCCGCATAATCCCACGGGTGTCGCGCTGTCGGCGGAGACGCTGCGGGCCGTGGCGGCGATGGCTGAGCGCCATGACGTGCATGTGCTGGTCGATGAGACCTATCGCGACATGTCCTTCGTGGAAAAGCCGCCGGTCGCCGCGACGCTCAGCGAGAAGCTGATCAGCGTCTCCTCGCTGTCGAAGAGCTACGGCATTCCCGGCATTCGCCTGGGCTGGGTGATCAGCCGCGACCGGGGGCTGAACTATCGCTTCCTGTGCGCCAAGGAGCAGATCGGCATCTGCGGCAGCGTCGTGGACGAAGCCATCGGCCTGGCCGCCTACAGCCAGGCCGACGCCTGGATGGCCAGCGTCCAGGCTCCGCTCAAGGCGGCCTTCGACAGCGTGGCGGCCTGGATCGAAGGCGAGCCGATGCTGGAATGGGTCAAGCCGTCCGGCGGCTGCGTCTGTTTCCCGCGCATCGTCGGCGAGGTCGACATGGCGGTGTTCTACGCCACCCTGAACGACATCCACGGCTGCTATGTCGGACCGGGCCACTGGTTCGAGCAGGACGACCGCTATTTCCGCCTGGGCTACGGCTGGCCGCTGCCGGCGGAGCTGGCGGGGGGGCTGAAGGCGATCTCGGCGTCGTTGAGGAAGGCTGGTAAGGCTTAACGCAGTTCTTGCGTTCCTCGCCCGTTGGGCGAGGTGGCGGCGAAGCCGACGGAGTGGGCTCTTCAGACCGCACTTAGAAACATGTACGTCCACGGCACGGCGCGTAATCACGCCCGATGTGCGGTCGGAAGGGCCCACTCCACCACTTCGTGGTCCCCCTCGCCCAACGGGCGAGGAACTAGGGATTAGCCCCGCAGCTTCCGAGCCAACGCCTCAAGGTCCCGCGCTAGCTGCGCATCGCCGGCCTTCAGTTCCTCGATCCGTCGCACGGCGTGCAGCACGGTCGTGTGGTCGCGGCCGCCGAAGCGCCGGCCGATGTCGGGCAGGGAGCGGGTGGTCAGTTGCTTGGCCAGCCACATGGCCGCCTGGCGGGGGCGGGCGATGGAGCGGTTGCGGCGCTCGCTGATCAGATCGGCCTGCTTGAGGCCGAAATGCTCGGAGGTGGCCTTCTGGATGTCGTCGATGGTGATGCGCTTCTCGGCGCCGCGCAGGTGCGGGCGCAGGATGGCCTGGGCCTCATCCAAGGAAAGCTTGCTGACGCCGACGCCGGCGCGGGCGACCAGGGTGTTGAGGGCCCCTTCCAGCTCACGGACGCTGTCGGTGAAGCGGTCGGCCAGGAACATCAGCACTTCGGGCCGGGCGGCAGCCGCGAAGCCCTGCTGGCGGCCCAGGGTTTCGAGCTTCTTTTCCAGGATGCCCAGCCGCAGGTCGCGGTCGGCCGGTTCGATGCCGCAGACCAGGCCCGCCGAGAGGTGGCTGCGCAGGCGGGCGTCGATCTCGGTGATGGCCGACGGGGGCCGGTCGGTCGAGAACACCACCCGGCGGCCGTCTTCCATCAGGGCGGTCAGGGTATGGAACAGCTCTTCCTGGGTCGACTGCTTGCCGCCGACGAAATGCACGTCGTCGATCAGCAGCAGGTCGGCGTCACGCAGCTCTTCCTTGAAGGCGGCGGTGGCGCGGTCCATCACGGCCCGCACGAAGGTCGACAGGAAGCGCTCGGCGCTCAGATAGACGACCTTGCGGGTGGGCTGGGTGCGCATGGCCTCCCAGGCCATGGCGTTCATCAGGTGGGTCTTGCCAAAGCCGTAGGAGCTGTGGATCACCACTGGGTTGAAGTGGCCGTCGGCCCAGCTGGCCACGCGCTTGGCCACGGCATAGGCGAATTCGTTGGCCGGCCCGACCACGAAGGTGTCGAAGGTGAAGCGCTCCTGCAAGCCGCCCAGGGCGGGGCTGCGGCCGCGACCGGCGGCGGGGGCGACATCGGTGGAGACGGGGTCGGCGATTTCCAGCGGCGAGACGACGATCGGCGGCGCGGCATTCGTTGCGGAAGAGCCGCCGGCCTGGGCTTCGAATTCCATGCGCGACTTGAGGTCCAGATGACGGCCCTGCGGGTCGTTCTGAGCCCATAGCTCGGCAATGCGGCGCCAGGCGTTACGGCGGATCCAGTCCCTCGCGACGCCGGTAGGCGTCACCAGGACGAGGGCGCCCGTGGCGCCCTCCCGCAGGGCCGCTTGGCTCAGCCAGGACCCGAAGTCAGCCTCACCCAGCTCGCGACGCAGGGCCGTGCAGGCCTTGGTCCAAACGGTATCGGCTGGCGTCAGCTCAGGCATGCCTTGAGCGCCCCTTGTCATCATTGGCCCCTCACTTCTGTTCGTTCCGGTCACGCCCAAACCCACAACCTGCACCACCCCCCGCGGCGGCTCAGGCCCTTCAGAAACAGGGAAAAGCTTCCCCGCGCGGCGTATGCGTAAGCATTCGCCGCCGCCTTTGGTTTCATCCGACTGAGGAAGGAAAAAAGCGTCTGTGGCCCAACACTAGCCACCTCTTTGGGGGGGTCAAACGGGAAAATTTTCGACTCGGGCGAATCTTTCTGTTGACTCGCGAGGACCCCTCGCCCGGCAAGGGAATTCGTTAGCGGGGCGAGTTTCAGGCAGGGTTAATTGGCCGCAGGCGCCCTGTGCGACGGACTCCGAACGGGCCCCCGGTCAAGCGAAAAAACCGACCCGGCCTGGGGCCGGATCGGTCTGAAAACTCTGATATATCAGCGCTTTGCGAAGTGCGCCGTCCCTCCTTACAAGGAAGGAAGCGTTGACGGCCCCAAGACTAGGCGGCGGCCATCTTCTTGAGCTGGGCGGCCAGGCGCGAGACCTTGCGCGAGCCGGTGTTCTTGTGAACCACGCCCTTGGACACGGCCCGCATCAGTTCGGACTGGGCCTCGACGAAGGCGGCCTTGGCGGCGCCGGCGTCACCGCCGGTCAGGGCCTCTTCGAACTTGCGCAGGAAGGTGCGGACACGCGAGCGACGGGCCTTGTTGACCTCGGTGCGGCGCTCGATCTTACGGATCGCTTTTTTAGCGCCGGGATTGTTGGCCATGGCTTAGAAAACCTCGAACGGACTGGACGCCCAAGAAAGGGCGCCGCTGAATTGGAAGCCGGGCGATATACGCAACCTGGGCCCCCTGGTCAATGCGCAGACGGCGCCAAGTCGTTGAAAGGACTCTCATGCACCGCCGAACCCTGCTGGCCTCGTTGGTGTCCACGGCCGTGCTGGCGGGTTGTGAGACCAAGCCAACGTCTCTGTCGGTGATCACCGATCCCGATCTGGACGCGGCCGCCAGAAGCGCGCTGCTGGCCTATCAGAGCCGCCATGCCGGCCTGCGCTGGACCCTGACGCCGGGCGCGGCCGCGGAACTCTACGCCCTGGCCGAGACCGACGGGGCGCGGGTGCTGATCTCCCGCGAGACCCGGCTGGCCGACAACCTGCAGCGCACTCGCCGCGCGCCGCTGGAAAACCGCTGGACCCTGGGACCCAAGGACGCGCCGATCGCCGTGGTGGTGACCAAGGGCGCGGGCGAGGCCACGGCCAAGGCCTTCGCCCAATGGCTGGCCGCGCCGGAAGGCCGGGCGGCCTTCAAGTCGGTTACCGGCCCTTGAAGTCGGGCTTCCGCTTTTCGACGAAGGCGGCCATGCCCTCCTTCTGGTCCTCGAAGGCGAAGAGGGAGTGGAACAGGCGCCGCTCCAGGGCCACACCGGCGGTCAGGGTGGTCTCGTAGGCCGCCTCGACCAGTTCCTTGTTCATCATCACGGCCAGGGGCGAGAGCGAGGCGATCTTGGCCGCCGCCTCCAGGGCCTCGTCCAGCAGCCGGTCGGCCGGCACGACCCGGCTGACCAGGCCGGCCCGCTCGGCCTCGGCGGCGTCCATCATCCTGGCGGTCAGGATCATGTCCATGGCCTTGGACTTGCCGACAAACCGCGTGAGCCGCTGGGTGCCGCCGATGCCGGGGGCGACGCCCAGATTGATCTCCGGCTGGCCGAATTTGGCGGTGTCGGCGGCGATGATAAAGCTGCACATCATGGCCAGTTCGCAGCCGCCGCCGAGGGCGTACCCTGCGACCGCCGCGATGATCGGCTTGCGGAAGCCCTCCAGCGCCCTGGCCGCGCCGGCGAAGAAGTTGCTGTTGAACATCTGGGCGTAGGACTTGTCCGACATCTCCTTGATATCGGCCCCGGCCGCGAAGGCCTTGGGCGAGCCGGTCAGCACCAGGCAGCGCACAGTCTCGTCCTCGGCGGCCTTGGCCAGCACATCGGCCAGTTCGCCCAGCAGCTGGCTATTCAGCGCATTGAGGGCCTCGGGGCGGTTCAGCTTCACCAGGGTCACGCCGGGGGAAGGGTTTTCGATCAGCAGGGTCTGATAGGTCATGGCGCGGTTTTGAACCGGGTCGGGCGTGGGCTCAAGTCCCGGACCCAACCCACCGCCGTCATCCTAGGCCTTGTGCCTAGGATCCCGCTGTCCGCCGCACGTGAGAATGGCTGTGGGGGCAGCGTCGACCTGGCTTCATCGTCGTCTTCGCAGCGAGCTGAACGCGGGATCCTAGGCACAAGGCCTAGGATGACGTGGGAGGGGATGAAGGGTGATCTGACTTAAGACCGGTCCGCCCCTACTGCGGCCCCTCGACCGTGAAGCCGCGGGCCCGGAGCAGGGCTGGGACGCCGCCGGGGCCGACCAGGTGGCCGGCGCCGACCACGATCACCGTTTCGCCGGAGCCCTTCATCCGTTGGCTGATCGCCTCGACCCAGCGGGCGTTGCGCTGGGTGATCATGCGGTCGTAGAGGTCAGGGGAAGCCTTCATCATCGGCTCCAGCCCTTCGGTCTGCAGGGCCTTGAGGTCGCCGTTCAGCCAGGCGGCCAGAAGACGGTCATAGGCGTCGGGCTC
Source organism: Caulobacterales bacterium (assembly GCA_038236615.1). Classification (GTDB taxonomy): domain Bacteria; phylum Pseudomonadota; class Alphaproteobacteria; order Caulobacterales; family Caulobacteraceae; genus Caulobacter. The sequence goes on along the minus strand of JBBRZO010000007.1, from coordinate 76,814 downwards.
CTCCTCGATCTGGCGCAGGGTGTCCTCCAGCGAGGCCAGCTGGTCGGCCTCGGGCGCATCGGCCAGGAAGCTGATCTGCTGCTCGGCGGTCTCAAAGGCTTCACGTTTGGCGGTGGTCGGGGCGGCGGCCGAGATCGACTGCTCCACGCCGTCGGAGGCCCCGGCCCCGCGCTGGGCCATGTCCGAGAGGCCCACGGTGACGTCGGCCAGCCACGGCCGCAGATGGTCCACCTGCTCCAGCGACAGGCCCAGTTTCGGGGCCAGCCGGGCCAGCCGGTCGCGGCCGGCCGGGGTGAGCTTGCCGAGCAGGCTCTCGCCGGCGGGCAGCAGGCCTTTCTCACGGATCACCTGGACGCCCGCCGCCTGGCTGACCGGATCGACGGGCAGCTCGAACCACAGGTCATCAGCCTTCGCCAGCGCCGCCTTCAGGGCCGACGGCTGCCAGTCCAGGCCCGGCGGCAGCACATGCACCGAGCCGAACAGGACGATGGTGGAGTCGGCGTCCTTGACGATCCAGACCGGCGGTTGGGCGGCGGCCAGGCCAAAGCCGGCCAGCCAGATCGTCCCGGCGGCGGCGAGGCGCTTCCACACCCGCGTGAAGTTGAAGGTCATGGGCGCTCCGTTACGTCTGGCAGATGGGGCAGTGGAAGGTCGAGCGGCCGGCCTGCACCTGGCGGGCGACGACGCCACGGCATTTGGGATCGGGGCAGGGGTCGCCCTCGTGGTCATAGACCTGGAAACGATGCTGGAAATAGCCCAGCGCCCCGTCGGCGGCGGCATAGTCCTTCAGCGAGGAACCCCCGGCCGCGATGGCCTCGGTCAGCACGTCCTTGATGACGGCGGTCAGCCTGGTCAGCTTGCGTTTGGGTATCTCGCCGGCCGGCTTGTCGGGCGCGATCTTGGCCCGGAACAGGGCCTCGCAGACATAGATGTTGCCGAGGCCCGCCACGACATGCTGGTCCAGCAGCAGGGTCTTGGGCCCCTGTTTGCGCCCGGCGAAGGCCTTGATGAGCACCTCGGCGTCGAAGTCGGGGCCGAGCGGCTCGGGCCCCATGGCGGCGAACCAGGGGTGCTGGGCCAGCTGGTCTGTCGGGATCAGGTCCATGAAGCCGAAGCGGCGGGGATCGTAATAGGTGATGCGGCTGCCGGCTTCCGTCTCGAACACGACATGGGCGTGCTTGGGGTCGGGCGGGGTGGAATAGTAGAATTCGCCGGGCTGTTCCTTCAGCCGCGCGCCCTCGATCTCAAACCGCCCGGTCATCCCCAGATGCATGACCAGGGTGTCGCCCCGGTCCAGCGGGGCCAGCAGGTACTTGGCCCGCCGGGTCAGACCCTCGATCCGGGCCCCGGTCAGCCGCTGGACGAACCCCTCAGGCAACGGAAAGCGCAGGTCAGGGCGGCGCGCCTCCACCCGGGAGAGGCGGGCGCCTTCCAGGGCGGGCGCCAGGCCGGCGCGGACGGTTTCGACTTCGGGAAGCTCGGGCATGAAGGGAGCATATGGGGCGCTCGTGGCTTTGCGCCATCCGGGGTGGGGGTGAATTGCAGGTGGTGAGGTTTTTTGTCCACGAACCACACGAACGGGTGGGTGTGATGGCCGGCGCTTTGCGGTGGGTTCGGCTGGGAAGTGTGCCGCTTCGCGGGAAGACAGAGAAGTTTAAGGGAAGAAGAGCAAGCGACGGTGGATGGCTGGATGCGCCGCAGGCCGTCTTTCAATTCGATTGATTGCCTGCGGCGCTTCGGGGATGTCCCGACCGCTTCCCCTTCTTCTCTAACTTCTCTTCCTTCCCGCGCAGCGGCTTAAACCCACCTGGACGCGCCACGGCGTCAGCCAGCCTCGCTCCCGTTCGTGTGGTTCGTGTGGTTCGTGGACTCCTTCTTCCCTCTCTGGCGTCGCGCTAGGGTATGGGATGCGCATTCGACTGGCTGCTCGTGTTCTTGTCATTGACCCTGACGGGAGCGTTCTCCTGTTCAAGTTCGTGTTCGAGCAGGGCGCGCTGGCCGGAACGCAGTTTTGGGCCACGCCGGGCGGAGGCCTGGACGAAGGGGAATCCTTCGAGGAGGCCGCCGTAAGAGAGCTGTCCGAGGAGGTCGGACTGGCAATCCCGCACCCGGGTCCTCAGGTCGCGCGCCGTGAGGCAATATTTCGGTCGCCGGATGGCGAAATGATCCAGGCGGACGAACGGTTCTTTCGGATCGACGTAGACCGGATCACGCTCAACAGGGACGGCTGGACAGAGCTGGAGCGGGAGGTCATGGCGGAACACCGCTGGTGGTCCCTTGATGAAATCCGCCTGACGCGTGAGCAGATCTGGCCGGAGGACTTGGCCGAACTGATCTCCGGGGGCCTCTCTCCGCCATAAGACGTCAGGGCCTCCCCATTTGGCGAAGGTAGATTGGCTGTCTTGCGGCAAGGACGCCGTGGTCCGGCTTCCGGCGTGCGGCCGATGGCGGCTTCCGACCCATTGCGGACCTTCCCCGCAAACGTCTACGCTTCACCATCAACTGCGTTCGATCGGGCGCAATATCAATGAACGCTGAGGTAACTTGGGATCTAGTCATGTCGGATGACATGGATTTTGCCGAGGGCTGCTTTCGGTTGGAAGGTGAATCCTGGCAGGTAGTGACGGCCCGCAAGAGCAGTGGAATACCGTTACCCGGTGTGAGAACGAACTTGCGCTGGGAAAGTGGCGTCTCCGGCATGAACATCATCCTGCGCGACGATGAATATATCAACAAAGAGACACTTTTACAGATCATGTCCTCACTACTCGGCGTAAAGCGATGGACAGAAGTTAAGGGTCCCGACTCCATGGCGCTGCGGTGACCGCCGCTTCCTGGTCTCGCGGCGAGTCGGCTTTCCTCCCTTCGCAGTAGTCCACATCATCCGCTTTCCGCCCGGTCGCCCCTCCGCGTTCGACGCCGTCCGTTCGTGTCGTTCGAACTCTTCCTTCTCTGGCGTCAGGTCGCGCTCAAGGCTAAGACGCTCTCGTCATGTCCGAGCCCCAAGCCTCCTTCGGTTTCCGCGATGTCGACGCCCGCGAGAAGCCCTCGCTGGTGCGTGGCGTTTTCGACAGGGTCGCCGGTCGCTACGACCTGATGAACGACCTGATGAGCGCCGGGGTGCACCGGCTCTGGAAGGATGCGGTCGCCGCCCGCCTCAATCCCCAGCCTGGCGAGGTCATCGTCGACTGCGCCGGTGGGACCGGCGACATGGCCCGCAGGTTCGCCAGGATGGCCCGCCAGGCGCAGCTGCGCCGCGGGCTGGATGCGGACGCCACCGTCCATGTCATCGACTACAATGCCGAGATGATCGCCGCCGGCCGCGAGCGGGGCTCCGAGCCGGAGATCACCTGGGCGGTGGGCGACGCCCAGCGGTTGCCGCTGCCGGACGCCTGCGCCGACGGCTATTGCATTGCTTTCGGCATCCGCAACGTCACCGACATCCCGGCGGCCCTGCGCGAGGCCCGGCGGGTGCTGAAGCCCGGTGGCCGCTTCGTCTGCCTGGAGTTCTCGCGCCCGACCAGCGAGGCGGTGCGGGCGGCCTATGACCTTTGGTCGTTCAAGGCGATCCCGGCCATCGGCGAGCTGGTGGTCAAGGACCGGGAGTCCTACCAGTATCTGGTCGAGAGCATCCGCCGCTTCCCCGACCAGCAGACCTTCGCCCAGATGATGCGCGACGCCGGCTTCAGCCGGGTGACCTTCACGAATTTCACCGGCGGGGTCGCCGCGCTCCATCAGGGTTGGGCCATCTAGATATGGCGAGCCTGCCGGCTTTCGGCCGCCTGGTTGCGGCAGGCTGGACCCTGGTCCGGGCCGACGCCCTGATCCCCCGTGAGATCGATCCGGTGCTGCCGGCCTCGGTGCGGGCCGTGGCCGGTTTCCTGCGGCTGTTCGCCGGCAAGGCGGCGCGTCAGGGTCGTCCGGGCGAGCGGCTGGGCCGCTGCCTGGAGCATATGGGGCCGGTCGCCATCAAGCTGGGCCAGTTCCTGGCCACCCGCTCGGACATCTTCGGCATTCAGTTCGGCGACGACCTGGGCCGGCTGCGCGACCGTCTGCCGCCCTTCCCCACCATCGTGGCGCGGGCCGAGGTCGAGCAGGCGCTGGGCCGGCCGCTGGACGGCTTCCTGAACGACTTTGGCGACCCGATCGCCGCCGCCTCGCTGGCCCAGGCCCACCGGGCGGTGCTGGCCGACGGCCGCATCGTGGCGGTCAAGGTGCTGCGGCCGGGCATCGAGCAGCGGGTGGCCAAGGACAGCGCCACCCTGCGGCTGGCCGCCGGACTGCTGCTGGGCCTGGCGCCCTCCCTGCGGCGGCTGGAGCCGAAACTGTTCGCCGACACGGTGATCCGCTCTCTGGAGCTGGAGCTGGACCTGCGTTTCGAGGCGGCGGGCGCGTCGGAAATGCATGAGGTCATGGCCCGCGACGGCTTCATGTCCTGCCCCAGGGTGGTCTGGGACGGGGTCGCCAAGCGGGTCCTGGTGCTGGAATGGGCCGAGGGCGTGCCGCTGTCCTCGCCCGCTTCGCTGACCCTGCCGGGCCTGAACCATCGTGAGCTGGCCGACAACGTCATCCGCGCCTTCCTGTCCCAGGCCCTGGACCACGGCGTCTTCCATGCCGACCTGCACGAGGGCAACCTGTTCATCGACGCGCCGGCCAAACTGGTGGCGGTCGACTTCGGCATCGTCGGGCGGCTGGGCAAGGCCGAGCGGCGGTATCTCGCCGAGATCCTCTACGGCTTCCTGCGCAAGGACTACGCCCGCGTCGCCCAGGTGCATTTCGAGGCCGGCTACGTCCCCGCCCACCATGATGTCGACGCCTTCGCCCAGTCACTGCGAGCGGTCGGCGAGCCGGTGTTCGGCCGGGCGGCGTCGACGGTATCGATGGGCCGGCTGCTGGCCCAGCTGTTCGACATCACCGCCCTGTTCGACATGCACCTGCGGCCCGAGCTGGTGCTGCTGCAGAAGACCATGGTCACCGTCGAGGGCGTCGCCCGCCGCATCGATTCCAGCCACGACCTCTGGGAGGCCGCCGACCCGATCGTGCGCCGCTGGATCGCCCGCGAACTCGGCCCGGCCGCCAAGGCCCGCGACTTCGCCGAGGAGGGCCTGCGCGCCATCCGGGCCCTGGCCCGACTGGCCGAGGAACGCGGCGCCCCGCCGGTGGTGGTCGCCACCCCCCGGCCACCCTCGCGGATGGCCTGGTTCGCCGTCGGCGCCGCCGTGGCGGGCGTCGCCTTCCTGCTGGCGCGGTTCTGGCCGTTCTAAGACCTTCCAGCGCGGTGCATCCGGATCGTCCCCAAGGATTGACCACGAACAACACGAACAACACGAACGGTCCGAGCAACCCCGCGAGTGACCCGGAGGGTCTATGGATCAAGAGCGACCTTCGGCCGGAAAGGCGCAGGTCAGCGCCGACCCGTTCGTGTTGTTCGTGTTGTTCGTGGTGAAAACCTAACGGCGCTGACCGAATCCACACACGGACCGGACTAGGTCTGGTCGTCGCCCTTGCTACTCGACGTGCGGCGCGGCTTGGCCTCGTTGGCCTTGACCTTTTCCCAGTAGGCCGCGCCGTCGTCGGGCTTGAACATCGTGCGGGGCGCGCCGTCGCGGGTGACCACGGCGAAGATGTTGCCGCGCGGGTCGTAGATCAGCTTGTCGCCGTTGCGGCGGGTGATGATCTGGGCGCCCTTGGGCGGATCGGCGGTGAAGGCGTGGGCCTTGGCGACATAGGCGTCCAGGCTGCCGGCCCCGAACGCCTCGCCGTTGCGGGTGAAGGCCTTCTGGGCCTGCTCCTCGGCCGAGCCGCGCTTGCTGGCGGCCCAGACCGGTCGGCCGTCCTCAGCCAATTTCACCGGCGCCTCGGCCTTGGACGATCCACCGCCGCCGTCATAGCGGCTGTCGGCGCGCTGGCTTTCGCCGCCCGACTGTGGGGCGCCGTCACGTTTGGCGACCGCCGAAGGGCCACCGTCACAGGCCGCCAACGCCAACAGGCTGGCCGCCACAAGCCACTGGATACGCACACGGGACATCGTTTTCCCTCCATCCCCAGGTTGTGTCGGAACAAACAAAGAACAGATTTGGCGCTTTGTCCAGCCCCCATCGGCGCCCTAAAGGAAAACGAGGTTTGAACGGGGTCTGACGCGTGGCCGAGAAGCGAGTCCTGTTGATCGTCGGCGGCGGGGTGGCGGCCTACAAGGCGCTGGAGCTGACCCGCCTGCTGCGCAAGGCCGGGGTGGCCGTGCGGCCGCTGCTGACCAAGGCCGGGGCGGAGTTCGTCACGCCGCTGTCGCTGTCGGCCCTGTCAGAGGACCGCGTCTATCAGGACCTGTTCTCGCTGACCGACGAGGCCGAGATGGGCCATATCCAGCTTTCCCGATCCGCCGACCTGGTGGTGGTGGTTCCGGCCACCGCCGACCTGATGGCCAAGGCGGCGAGCGGGCTGGCGAACGACCTGGCCTCGACCACCCTGCTGGCCACCGACAAGCCGGTGCTGATGGCCCCGGCCATGAATGTGCGGATGTGGGAGCATGCCGCGACCCGCCGCAACGTCGCGACCCTGCAGGCGGATGGGGTGCATTTCGTTGGGCCCGACGACGGGGCCATGGCCTGCGGCGAGTTCGGCCCGGGCCGCATGGCCGAGCCGGCGGTCATCCTGGAGGCTATCCTGGGCCTGCTGGCGAGCGGCGCGCCCCTGGCCGGCAAGCATCTACTGGTCAACGCCGGGCCGACCCTTGAAGCGCTGGACCCGGTGCGCTTCATCTCCAACCGCTCCAGCGGCCAGCAGGGCTACGCGATCGCCACGGCCCTGGCCCGGCTGGGCGCGCGAGTAACCCTGGTTTCGGGGCCGACCGGTCTGACCGCTCCGGCCGGGGTGACGCGGGTCGATGTCGAGAGCGCGCGCGACATGCTGGCCGCCTGCCGCGCGGCCCTGCCCGCCGACGCGGCGGTCTGCGTGGCGGCGGTGGCCGACTGGCGGCCTGACGAGGTGTTTGGCCTCAAGCTGAAGAAGGGCCGCGAGGGGCCGCCGGCCATCCGGCTGGTCGAGAACCCCGACATTCTCGCGGAGCTGTCCGCGTCAGGTCCCACGCGGCCGAAGCTGGTGGTCGGTTTCGCCGCCGAGACCAATGACGTCGAAGCCCACGCCGTGGCCAAGCGCCAGCGCAAGGGCTGCGACTGGATCGTCGCCAACGACGTCACCGAGCCGGGCGTGATGGGCGGTGGCGAGAACGCCGTGCTGCTGATCACCGACGCCGGGACCGAGCGTTGGGAGCGCGCGCCCAAATCTGAAGTCGCCCAGCGCCTGGCGCTGCGCATCGCCCAAAGCCTCCAGGGGACCCCTAAGTGAGCCAAGACCGCCCGAACGTCCCGATCACTCGCCTGGCTCACAACCCCGACCTGCCGCTACCCGCCTACGAGACAGAGGCGGCGGCCGGCATGGACCTGCGCGCCGCCATCCCGGATGACGAGCCGCTCGTGCTCAGCCCCATGGCGCGGACAGCCGTGCCGACGGGCCTGGCCTTTGCCCTACCGCTGGGGTTCGAGGGGCAGATTCGCTCGCGCTCGGGCTTGGCCATCCGGCATGGGATTACCTGCCTGACCGGGACCATCGACGCCGACTATCGGGGCGAGCTGAAGGTGGTGCTGGCCAATCTGGGCGAGAGCGACTTCACCATCCGGCGCGGCGACCGCATCGCGCAGCTGATCGTCGCCGCGGTGGCGCGGGCGGCGTGGGAAGAGGTGACTGAACTGGATGCGACGGTTCGGGGCGTCGGCGGCTTCGGCTCTACCGGCGCAGGCTAGAGAGGCGCGTTCGGCATGAACAGCGCCAGGTATCCCAGGAACCCGGAAATGAAGGCGACCGCGCCAACCCACATGAAGGGCCGCAGGATGTCGTGGCTATGATCGGCGACTTGCATAACAGGCGGTCCTTGGTCCTTCGAGGGCCGGGTTTCAAAGCTGGAAACACTCAGGCGGCGCGAAGGTTGCAGGCGTCGTCTGAACCGAATCTGACATGATTCGCGTGAGCGTCGATGTTTTGGCCAAAAAACTCGCCGCACAGGCGAGCAACGGCGGCGGCCGGGTGTTTATCCAGGGCGGTGCGGCCGAACCGCTACAGCTACTCGAGGTGTTCGAGCGCGAGCCGGACCTTGCCGCGGGACTGACCTTCCTTGGCGCTCTTGTGCCCGGCGTGAACCGGCGGGACTGGGCGGCCGGCGGCGCGCGATCGGAGGGGACCTTTGTTTCAGCCGACTGGCGGCCCAGCTTCGAGGCCGGGCGCTTTACTCTGCGGCCGCAGACCTGGTTCCAAACCTATCACTGGCTGGCCCAGACGCCGCTCGACGCGGTGGTGATGCAGGTCTCGCCGCCGGACGCGGACGGCCTGTGCTCGCTGGGCGTCGCCGCCGACATGGCGCCGGCGGTGATGGATCGCGCGGTATTCAAGGCCGCGCTGATCAATCCGGCCATGCCAAGGACCCAGGGCCCGGCAATCCCGCTGGCGGCCTTTGATGTGGTCGCCGAGACCGACGCGCCGCTTCTGGCCTACGACGCCGGCGGGCTGGACCCGGCCTTTGCGGTGATCGCCGGGCGGATCGCCGAGCTGATCCCCGACGGCGGGGTGCTGCAGTTCGGCATCGGCAAGGTCGGGGTTGCCGCCCTGGCCGGGCTGGAGGGACGCCGGGGTCTGAAGATCCATTCCGGTATGGTCACCGAGCCCCTTCTGGCCGCCCTGGACGGCGGCGTGTTCGATGACGTCCTGACCGGCATGGCCATGGGGACGGACGCCCTCTACCAGCGCTGCGGCGAGGACGAGCGCATCCGGTTCGCGCCGTCCAGCTTTACCCATGACGTCGGGGTGCTGGCCCAGATTCCCCGGCTGGTGGCGATCAACTCCTCGCTGGAGGTCGACCTGTTCGGCCAGGCCAACGCCGAGTTCATGGGCGGTCGGCAGATCTCCGGCATTGGCGGACTGACCGACTTTCTGCGCGGGGCAAGGTTGTCGGCGGGCGGCGTGCCGATCGTGGCCCTGGCGGCGACGGCCAAAGGGGGCTCGCTCAGCCGGATTGTGCCGAAGCTGGAGATGAACGCGGTATCCGTGCCGCGCGCCGACCTTGCGGTGGTGGTGACCGAGTTCGGGACCGCCGACCTGCGCGGCCTGACCCTGGAGGGCAGGGCCCAGGCCCTGATCGGCGTGGCGGCGCCACAGCACCGCGACGGGCTGGAAGCGGCGTGGGTGGAAATGCGGCGGGGGATGTAGGCCGACAGCGAAGCTGGAGGCTCGTTGGGGGCCCTTGCGGCGCTGGCCGGCGCGCTGGAGTCTCCTGCAAGAACCCCCAACGACCTTCGTCGCTGCGCGCCTCAGGCCACTTCCCCCGCCAGCGGGGGAAGGTCTTCCGGTCGGTTCACGTTTCGAAACGCCGCGGCGTCTTCGAACAGCGCCTGAACGCCGCCGAGCCTGGCTTGCAGCGCCTGTACCGACGGATGGCCGAGCGCCAGTTCGGCAGTGATCGCCTCCAGCAAATCCACCGACCATAACGCGCACAGCGGCTGCGGCCCGTCAGCCGTACGGACCGACACGACCGGCGCATCAACAGCGGCCAGGCGGAGCATGAGGTCGGCCGGAACCCTGGGCATGTCGCAGGGCAGGGTCGCCAGCCGAGTCGCGCCAATCGACCTCGCCCAGATCAGACCCGCCTTCACCCCCGACAGCGGCCCATCCGGATCGCCCGGTGCGTCGGGGAGGCCCCGGCCGCTGACTTCGACGGCCGCACAGTGCGGCCGCAAAGCCGCCAGGGCCCAGTCCAGCAGCGTCCGCCCCTCCAGCAACGCCGCCGCCTTGTCTGAGCCGAAGCGGCTGGATCGGCCGCCCGCCAAAACCAGGCCCGCGATCATCCCGCCCGCATCAGCCGCACGGGCATGGACTTGTAGGCCGGGGTGCCGCTGCGCTTGTCGTGATCTGCCAGGACCAGCAGGGGGTTGGCCTCCGGGTAGTAGGCGGCCAGGCAGCCGGTGGGGATGGCGCGTTCGACGACGGTGAAGCCGGCGAGGCGGCGGACATGGCCCCCAGAAACGCTTAAGTCAGCGAAGGCGGCGACGACATCGACCCGGTCGCCGTCGGCCAGGCCCCTGGCCTTGAGGTCGGCGGCGCTGGCGAAGATCACGTCGCGGCGGCCCGAGACGCCGCGATAGCGGTCATTCATCCCGTAGATGGTGGTGTTGTACTGATCGTGGCTGCGCACGGTGGTCAGCAGCATGACGTCCGGGTCGCCCCGCCTCGGGTCCTCGCCATCGGCCTGGTAGGGGATGAAGTTGGCCTTGCCGCTGGCCGTCTTCCAGACCCGGTCGGAGGGCGGGACGGGCAGGCGGAAGCCGCCGGGCTCCAGGATGCGGGCGTTATAGTCGGTGAAGGTCTCCGGGAAGACCTGCTCGATCAGCTCTCGCACTTTGGCGTAGTCGGCGGCCAGGCCCCGCCAGTCGACGCCGCTCCCCAGGCCCAGCAGGGCCAGGGCCAGCTCGGCGACGATCCAGGGCTCGGACCGCAGATGCTCTGAGGCCGGTGGGTTCAGACCGCGCGAGGCGTGGACCATCGACATGGAGTCCTCGACCGTCACCGACTGCCGCACCCCGACCTGCTCGTCGCGCTCGGTGCGGCCCAGGCAGGGCAGGATGTAGCTCTCGCGCCCGGCCAGTAGGTGGCTGCGGTTCAGCTTGGTGGCGATGTTGACCGTCAGGTCCAGGCCGGTGAGGGCAGGGAAGGTGGCGGCCGGGTCCGGCGCGGCGACGGCGAAGTTGCCGCCCAGGCAGATCAAGGCCTTGCTCTGGCCGTCGCGCATGGCGGCGATGGCCTCGACCACGGTGTGGCCGTGATGCTGCGGCGGCCTGAAGCCGAAAACCTTTTCGAGGCTGTCGAGCAGGGCCTGGCTCGGCTTTTCCGCCACCCCGACCGTGCGGGCGCCCTGGACGTTGGAATGGCCGCGCAGGGGACAGATGCCGGCGCCCGGCCGGCCGATATTGCCGCGGATCAGCAGCAGGTTGGCCAGCTGGTGAACCGCGCTCGACGAGGACCGATGCTGGGTGATGCCCATGCCGTAGCAGAGGATCACCGCCTTGGCCCTGGCGTAGATGGCGGCCGCCTCTTCCAGGTCGGCGCGGGAAAGGCCGCTGTCTGCTTCGATGGTGGGCCAGTCGGCGGCGTCGATGGTTTCGACCAGGGCTTCGAAGCCGGCGGTGTGCTCGACGATGAAGGGCCAGTCTATGACCTGTCCGCCGTCGCGGTCGCTGGCCAGCAGGGCCTTGAGCATGCCGGTGACGGCGGCGGCGTCGCCCCCGACGGCGACCTGGAAATAGCGGGAGGCGATATCCGTGCCGGTCAGGGTGGCCATCTCGACCGGGTCCTGCGGGGAGGTGAAGCGCTCCAGGGCCCGCTCGCGCAGGGGATTGAACACCACGATGGGCGCGCCGCGTTTGGCCGCCGCCCGCAGGGTGGACATCATCCGGGGATGGTTGGTGCCGGGGTTATGGCCGAACGAGAAGATGGCGTCGCAGTGGTCGAAGTCTTCGAGGGTGACGCTGCCCTTGCCCATGCCGATAGCGTCCGGCAGGGCCACGCTGGTCGGCTCGTGGCACATGTTGGAGCAGTCGGGGAAGTTGTTGGTCCCGAACTTCCGCCCCATCAGCTGGAACAGGAAGGCCGCCTCGTTGGAGGCCCGGCCCGAGGCATAGAACTCGGCCTGATCCGGACTGGAGAGGCCGCGCATGACCTCGCCGATGCGGTCGAAGGCCCCAGCCCAGTCGATGCGGCGATAGCGGTCGGTGGCGCGGTCATAGACCATCGGCTCGGTCAGCCGGCCCAGGTCCTCCAGGGCGTGGTCGCTCCAGGCCAGCAGTTCGGTGACGGTGTGGGCGCCGACCACTTCGGGGGTGGCCCGCTTGCTGGTCGATTCCCAGGCGACCGCCTTGGCCCCGTTCTCGCAGAACTCGAAGCTGGAGGTGTGCTTGGGGTCGGGCCAGGCGCAGCCTGGGCAGTCGAAGCCGTCCGGCTGGTTGGCGGACAGCAGCGAGCGGCTGCCTTCGACGACGGTCTCCTGGTCGGTGAGCGCGCCCGCGACGGCTCTGAGGGCGCCCCAGCCGCCGGCGTTGCTGCGGTAGGTTTTGACCCCCTTCACCTTGGTCATGGGACGATCCTCTCGGGGCCGGCGAACACCGCGAAGCCGTCGGCCCGGGCCAGGGCGACCAGAGAGAGGTTGGCCTCCTCAGCCTTGCGGATGGCCAGCGCCGTGGGGGCCGAGATGGCCACCAGCAGGGGAAAGCCCGCCATCGCCGCCTTCTCGACCATCTCGTAGGAACAGCGGCTGGTGACGACGACGAAACCGGCGCTGGCGTCCAGGCCCTGGCGGGCGGCGGCGCCGACGATCTTGTCCAGCGCATTGTGGCGTCCGACGTCTTCGCGCACGGCCAGCAGATGGCCGTCGTGGTCGGCAAAGGCGGCGGCGTGCATGGCGCGGGTCAGCCTGCCGAGCGCCTGGTTGTCCTCCAGGGCGTCGAGCGCCGCCTCGATGGCGGTCTGGCGGATGGCGGGGCTGTGGGGCAGGCGAGCCAGGGGCCGCACAGCGGCGGCCAGCCGCTCGACCCCGCACAGGCCACAGCTGGAGCGGCCCTCGAGGCTGCGGCTGCGGGCTCGGGCTCTGGACTTGCGGGCGCTCTCGGCCAGGGTCAGGCGGACCTGCACCCCCTCGGCCAGAATCTCGGTCTCGATGGCCTCGATCTGGTCGAAGGTGGCGACCCGCTCGGTCAGGGTGAAGCCGACGGCCAGGTCCTCGACATCGGCGGGCGTGGCCATCAGCACAGCGTGCGGCCGACTGTCATAGATCAGCCCGATGGGCGTCTCGTCGGCCAGGGGCCGGGTGATCGCCGCGCTGTCGGCCTCGCCCCGCCGCCACTGGCGGGCCGGGCGGGTCTGGGTGAGCGTCGGGGCCGCAATGTCCACCATGGACGGAGTCTAGCCCTTCGCGGGGCCCAACGCCAAGCCGCCCCTCCGCCCCTCCGACCAAAAGCCTCGGCTCGAATTGTTTGGGGAGCCGGCTAGGATTGAGGTCAATCCTGGGTTTTAATGGCGGGTGTAACGCAGAGCATCGGGGGGAAGTATGCGGCGAGTATTTTTGGTTGCGGGCATTGCGCTGCTAAGCGCGACGGGTGCGAACGCTCAGCCGCCCAAAAAGGCCCCGGCGCCTGCGGTGCGTTCGGCGAAACCTCCATCCCCGCCGCCAACGCGCGCGGCGAGTCTCCCAAATTTCACGTTCAAGGACGTGACAGCCGGGGGATTCATGGATCCCTCCCTGACAGGGGTATGCTCACCGGATGAAAATCAAGTCCAGTGCCGTGGCAAGGATCCAGTCGTGGCAGGAATTACGCTTTTATTGGCTCCATCGTACTACTTCTATCAAAACCGACTTACTATGATGATTTTCCTATTTGACGCTGGCGGTACGGATTTTCTCACACTTACAGACGCCTTTACTCAGAAGTATGGCAAACCCTGCGAGCAGGCCGTCGCAAAATGGCAAAGCCGCGGCGGCGCCACCTACGACAACACGGTCGTGACCTGGTGCTTCAAGACGGGGAAACTAAAGCTCGAGTCACTTGGACCAAGCCTGAAATATGGCTCGGCTACCTATAACGACGACTATCAGGCGCCAGCCAAGCCGACCCCAAAGGACTTCTAGCCGGCGGGGCCGGATGTTTACCGCCCAGCTGTTGCGGCGGAGGCCTTCGATGGCGCGAACCACAACGACCCGTCGCCGTCCTGGGCGCTCGACGGTCTTGTGGCTTTCGCTCTGGGGTTCCTGATCCTGCCGAAATACTGGACCGGCGAGCGGCGCTTTGCCTTCGAGTCCCATGACATAAAGGCTTACGCCCTGTGGTTCGGGGGCCCGCCGCTGATCCGCGCCCTGATGGCGGCGGGCCTGCTGTCGCCCGGCGCCGCTGTGCGATAATGAGAATGATTATCATTGCCACGCTGACGCTCCCATCTTAAGAACGACTCGCAATAGCAATTTCGAGACGGGCCGCTTGGTCCGGCGTTCCAGAGGTCAGTGTTCATGCGTCGCTACCAGGGCCAGGGCGTCACCGCCCGCGCCAGCCCGTCACGCCGGCTCGCGGCCCTGGCCGGCATCGCCGGGCTCAGCCTCGCCCCGGGACTGGCGCAGGCCGTGGGGGCCGAGGCCATGGCTGACGCGGCCGAGTCCGCCAACACGGTCGCCGGCCTCATCGTCGACGCTCCCAGCCCCAAGCTCGGCCTCGCCGTGGCCCCGACCACGCTGCAGGACACCCCCCAGACCGTGCAGGTCATCGGCCAGGACGAACTGCGCGCCAAGGGCGTCAGCAGCCTGGAGCAGGCCCTGCGCAGCGTCCCCGGCATCACCATCGCCATCGGCGAGGGCGGCACGCTCAGCGGCGACCAGTTCAAGATCCGCGGTTTCGACGCCAAGGACGATGTCTATGTCGACGGCCTGCGCGACTTCGGCGTCTACAGCCGCGACAGCTTCCCCTACGAGGAAGTCCAGGTGCTGAAAGGCCCCTCGGGCGCCCTGTTCGGCCGTGGCTCGGTGGGCGGGGCGATCAACACCGTCTCCAAGCAGCCCCACACGGACGAGATGGAGTCGACCGTCGACAACTTCGGCGGTTCGGGACGCTATGTCCGCGCCCTGGCTGACGTGAACCTGCCGCTGGGCGACCAGACGGCGTTGCGCATCAACCTGATGGGCCAGTCCAACAACGCCGTCGACCGCGATGTCATCAAGGACGAGCGCTGGGGCGCCGCCCTGGCCCTGGGGCTGGGCCTGGGGACCGACACCAGCCTGACCCTGAATTATGTCCACCAGAACGACGTCCGCGTGCCCGACTACGGCGTCGTCATCGTCCAGCGGCCCGGCGAGCTGATCGGCCGGCCCGCCAGCTCGTACAATGTCGGCGTCGATCGCTCGACCTTCACCGGCTACGTGGAAGACACCGACCAGACTCAGGCCGACGTCGTCACCGCCCGGTTCTCCAAGACGTTCGGCAACGGGGTGGTGCTGACCAACGACAGTCGGGTCGGGGTCTATTCCCGCTATTTCGCCTACACCACCACCGACCAGTGCAACGCCGCCTGCACGGCCAACCTGTTCGACGGTAATCCAGCAACGGTTCCCGCCGCCGGCATGGGCGGCTCGGGACCCTATGACATGGACGCCTGGGGGGTCCAGAACCTGACCACGGTGAAGGGCGAGTTCGAGGTCGGGGGGTTGCGCAACCTGATGATCGGCGGCCTCGACGTCAGCTATCAGTCCAACGACAAGACCTTCAGTTCCTACACCCTGCCGGCCGGGATCACGGCCCGGAACCTGATCCCCCGCGACCTGACCAACCCTGGTCGCCGCTATCCGACCGGCTATGCGGTCTATCATCCGACGGCGAGCAACATCTGTCCGGTGGCCCCGCGCGTCTGCACCGCGACGGCGGCCTCGGTGCTGACCACAAGCGGCGACGCCACCGATTTCGGAGTCTTCCTGACCGACCGGCTGTGGCTGACCGACCAGGTCTCGCTGATCGGCTCGCTGCGCTGGGAACGCTACAGCGCCCGCTATGACGCCGTCGCCGTCAACGGCGTGAAGACCCGCATCAAGTCGAAGTCCGACCTGGTCAGCCCGCGCTTCAGCCTGGTCTGGGAGCCGGCCGCCGACCGCACCGTCTATCTGACCTGGGGTCGCTCGCAGACGCCGCAGGGGACTTCGGTGGTGGGGGCCGGCACGAACCTGACCCTGGCGGCCCGCGACCTGCAGCCCGAGGTCGCCAGGACCTGGGAGCTGGGCGCGAGGCTGGGCCTGCTGGACGGCCGGCTGAACCTCAACGCCGCGATCTTCGACGTCAGGAAGAGCAACGCCACCCAGACCGATCCGGGCACGGGCTTCCTGCTGGCCCAGTCGGGCGAGACGCAAGCGGTCCGGGGCCTGGAACTGGGGACCACCGCCCAGATCACCCCCGACTGGTCGGTATCGCTGAACTACGCCTACCTGGACAGCGAGACCCTGGAAGCCTTTACCAACTGCTCGCCGACCACCCTGGCCTGCGGGGCGGGCGTCCCGACCGGGACGCCGACCGCCAACCCCTTCATCAAGGGCCGGCCGGCAGTCTTCACCCCGAAGAACTCGGGCAGCCTCTACACCACCCTGGACCTGGACGGCGTCGTCCAGGGCCTGAGCGCCGGCGGCGGCGTGACCTGGCAGGACGCCATGCCGGTCCGCTACACCGTGACCCGGGTGGCCCCGGCCCCGTCGCGGCTGTCGCTGATCGCGCAGATTCCCGAGAGCATCAGCTTCGACGCCTATGTCGCCTGGCAGGTCGGCGCCTGGCGGGTGGCGATCAACGGCTACAATCTCACCGATCGGCTGAACTACAGCCAGGCGTTCGGCAACCGCGGCGTCCCGGCGGCGGGTCGCACCTTCATCCTGTCGCTTGGCAAGACATTCTGAGGAGGCGGCCATGATGCTTCAGGTCCCAGGGGTGCTGACCCCTGACGAGGTGGCCAGTGCGCGCGAGGTGCTGGCGGGCGGCGACTGGGTCGATGGCCGGGTGACGGCCGGGGCGCAGTCGGCCCTGGCCAAGCTCAATCTGCAAATCCCGGAAGAGGCGCCCCAGGCTCGGGCCCTGGGCGAGACCATCCTGGCGGCCCTGGGCCGCAACCCGCTGTTCGTCTCGGCCGCCCTGCCGCTGCGGGTCTTTCCACCGCTGTTCAACCGCTATGACGCGGGGATGAAGTTCGACGAGCACGTCGACAACGCCATCCGGTTCTCGAAGTCGGGGAACATCCGATACCGCACCGACCTGTCGGCGACCCTGTTCCTCAGCGATCCGGACGCCTACGACGGCGGCGAGCTGATCGTCGAGGACACCTACGGAGAGCACGCCGTGAAGCTGGCGGCGGGCGATTTGATCCTCTATCCGGCCTCCAGCCTGCACCGGGTCGCGCCCATAACCCGCGGCTCACGCTGGGCCTCGTTCTTCTGGGTGCAGTCCATGGTGCGTGACGATGGCCGGCGGGCCCTGCTGTTCGACCTGGACCAGTCCGTCCAGGCCGTGGGCGGTAGGCTGGGCGCGGACGACGCGCAGGTCATCAGCCTGACCGGCGCCTATCACAACCTGCTGCGGATGTGGGCCGAGGTGTAGAGCGGACCGCTTGTCATTATTCCTCGCCCGTTGGGCGAGGTGGCAGCCCCCGGGTCGCGCGAAGCGCGCGCCCGAGGATAAACTCCGCTGACGGAGTGGGCCGTGGTCCGCACGGGGCTTCAGGATTGAGCACCTATCGAAGTGGGCCTTCTTCAACGATGTGCGGTCGGAAGAGCCCACTCCACCACTTCGTGGTCCCCCTCGCCCAAGGGGCGAGGAACTGGGGTCTGCGATGCGACGTCGCGACCCGGCATCGCAAACCGATGATTCACCCCTCCGCCCTAGGGTAGCCGGAATGAGTGACGGGAAGACTTTCCGCAGACCCAAACGCAAGGCCTCGAGAGTCACGTTCGATGCGGCCGGCTGGTTCTTTGAGAACGCGCTCGATATCTTCATCGTGGTCTCGGCCGAGGGGATTATCCAGGAGGTCAACCCGGCCTGGGAGCAGGTCACCGGCTGGCTGCGCGACCAGACCCTGGACCGCTCGGTGTTCGACTTCATCCTGCCCGAGAGCGAGGCCGAGGCGAAGGCCACGGTCAAGCGGATGCGCCAGGACGGCTTCGCGCTCAACTGCCTGAAGGTGAGGACCAAGGAAGGCGGCTGGCTGTGGCTGGAGGGCCGCAGCAAGCTCGGTCCCGACAACGAGATGATCGGCACCATGCGCGACGTGACCCTTGAGCGCGAGCGCGAAGAGGAACTGGCCGCCGCGCGCCGCACGCGCTCGATGCTGTCCGAGGCGGCCGGCATCGGCACCTGGAACTTCGAGCCCGACCGGGGCCTCATCGAGTGGTCGCACGACATCACGGTGGTGACCGGCTGGACCCAGGCCGAGATCGGCCAGGTCCACGACTTCAACGCCAAGCTCCACCCCGACGACGTCGAGGCGTCCAGGAAGGCCTTCAATCGCGGGGCTCTGAAGGGCGTCGGCGCGACCATCGATCACCGGATGATCAGCAAGGACGGCCGCTGGCTGACCCTGCGCGCCACCTTCCGCACCGAGCCGCGGCCGGGCGGCCGGTTCGCGCTCAAAGGCATCTCGCAGGACGTCACCGCCATGGCCGAGGCCCGTGACGCGGCCCTGGCGGCCGGCGAGGCCAAGGCTCGGTTCCTGGCCAATATGAGCCACGAGCTGCGCACCCCGATGAACGGGGTGATGGGGGTCATGCACCTGCTGAAGGACGAGCCGATGTCGGCGGACGCCCAGCGGCTGCTGGCCGAGGCGGCCGGCTGCGGCGAGATGCTGGCCACCCTGCTGGACGATGTCATCGACTTCTCGCGCATCGAGGCCGGGGCTCTGGAGCTCACCGAGGAGCCTGTGGACGTCGGCGCCCTGCTACGCGGCGTCGCCAGCCTGATGCAGGCCCAGGCGGCGGCCAAGGACGTCACCCTGCGGCTGATCGGCGAAGACCAGATCGGCTGGGCGCGAACCGATCCGGTACGCCTGCGCCAGGCGCTGTTCAACCTGGTCGGCAACGCCGTGAAGTTCACCCTGAAGGGCAGCGTCACCGTGCTGGCCCGGCGACTGCCCAACACTGGTGGGGACGGGGACCGGCTGAGCCTTGAGGTGGCGGACACCGGGGTGGGCATTCCGCTGGACGCCCAGGCCGGCCTCTTCGAACGCTTCCACCAGGCCGACGCCTCGACCACCCGCCGGTTTGGCGGCTCGGGCCTGGGCCTAGCCATCACCCGGCGACTGGCGGGGATGATGGGTGGCGATGTCAGCTTCGTTTCCATCCCCGGCCAGGGCTCGACCTTCCAGCTCGAGATCGCCGCTCCCGCCTGCGCGGCTCCGGCCGCCCGAGTGGCCGCCCCCGTCGAGGTCCTGGAAGGCCTCAAGGTGCTGGTCGTCGAGGACAACCCGACCAATCGCCTGATCGCCACCCGCCTGCTGGAGGCCCTGGGCTGCCAGGTCGAGACGGCGGCCGACGGCGAGCTGGGGGTCGAGGCGGCCGCTCAGGGCCGTCACGACCTGATCCTGATGGATATCCAGATGCCCGGCATCGACGGCATTGAGGCCACCCGCCGCATTCGCGCCCTGCCTGGCGCGGCGGCCCACACCCCGATCATCGCCCTGACCGCCAACGTCCTGGCCCACCAGACGGCAGCCTACCGCGCCGCCGGCATGGACGGCGTGGTCGGCAAGCCGATCTCACCGCCGGCGCTGCTGGGCGAGATCGCGCGGATCGCGAGTGGTGAGGGCGTGGCGGCGGTGGCTTAGGGCCCCGCAGAAGACCCAGCAAGCCACGTCATCCTAGGCCTTGTGCCTAGGATCCCGCCGTCCGCTGTTGGGCGACTGGCGGGTGCTGGCGCAGACGATGCGGCTAAATCTTCAGTCTTTTCAGCGAGCTGAACGCGGGATCCTAGGCACAAGGCCTAGGATGACCGTGGTGGGTGGGTCGGGCGCCGCGCCCTACTCCACCGGCTCCTTCGCCGCCTTTTCAGCCTTCTTCTTTTTCTTCTCGGCCTTGGCGGCCTTCTTCTCCGCCTTGTCCTTCTTCGGCTTGGGCTCGTCCTCGCCGGTCAGCAGCCGCAGCAGGTCGATGAAGGTCTCGCGCTTGCCCTTGGGCAGCAGGGCCAGCAGGGCCTCGTCGGCGGCTGTCGCCTGGGGGGCGGCGGCGTCGAGGGCGGCGCGGCCGGCTTCGGTCAGGTGGACGGCATTGGCCCGGGCGTCGGCCTTGGAGCGTTCGCGGGCCAGCAGGTCCTTGCCGATCATCCGGGCGACCAGCTCGGCCAGGGTCGAGCGGTCGATGCCGGTAGCGGCCACCAGCTCGGCCTGGGCGGCGCCCTCATGCAGGGCGACGGCGGCCAGGACCGCATACTGTCTTTGGGTTACGCCGCCAGCTGTGGCGCCGGCCGCGAACAGGTCCAGCGCCTTCTGCTGCGCGCGGTGCAGCAGGTGACCCGGAGACCGGTCCAGCGCTCCGCCTGACTTCTTCGAACCCTTGGCCATCGCCTGATCCCCCTTGACGGAGCAAACCTATAATCCGGCTTTCGCGACCGTTTGACGACAGACAATCCGTCCGCGTCGCTAATGCCCGCCCTTACTCGTCGGCCGCGACCGGCTTATCAGCGGCGGCGTCGGCTTCGGCCTGGCTCGAACTCTTCATGATCAGCGGCACCTGGCTGAACGAGAACAGCAGGGCCAGGACCTGCAGGCCCGGGAAGCGGAAGAAGGTCCAGGTGGTGTCTGTCTGGGTGCGCCAGACGGCCTCGTTCAGCAGGGCGACGAACAGGAAATAGAAGCCGTAGCGCATGGTCAGGGTCCGCCAGCCCGAGTCGGTCAGCTGCAGGGCCTCGCCGATCAGATGCTTGAGCGGGTTGCGCTTGAGCACTGTGCCGCCCAGCAGGAAGACCGCGAAGGCCAGGTTGATGATGGTCGGTTTGACCTTCAGGAACCGGGTGTCGTGGAAGATCAGGGTCAGCCCGCCGAACACCAGCGCCGCCCCGCCGGCCAGCAGCGGCATGGTCGCCAGCCGGCGCTCGACGACAAAGCCGACGATCAGGCCGATGGCCGAGCCGGCCACCAGCCACCAGGTGGCCTCCATCAGATTGCGGTGGATCAGGAAGCCGACCAGGAACAGGCCAAGGCCGCCGTAGTCGACCACGGGACGGACCCATTTGGGATGCTTGCGGGCTTCAGCCATTACGATTCCAGTCCAACCAGGGACCTGGAAAAGGCCCGGGCGTCGAAGGGTTGCAGGTCGTCGATGCCCTCGCCGACCCCGATAAGCTTGATCGGGCTGTCCGAGGCCTGGGCGACGGGCACCAGGACGCCGCCGCGCGCGGTGCCGTCCAGCTTGGTCATCACGATGCCCGACACGCCGATCTGGTTGCCGAACATGTTTTCCTGGGCCAGCGCGTTGCGCCCGACCGTCGCGTCGAGGACCAGCAGGGTCTCGTGTGGGGCGTCGGGGTCGATCTTCTTGACCACCCGGATGACCTTCAGGAGCTCGTCCATCAGGCCCTGCTTGTTCTGCAGCCGGCCGGCGGTGTCGATCAGCACCACGTCATAGCCCTCGGCCCGGCCCTTCTCGATGGCGTCATAAGCCAGGCCCGCCGCGTCGGCCCCGGTCGGCCGCGACATGAAGTCGGCCCCGGCCCGGTCGGCCCAGATCTTCAGCTGCTCGACGGCGGCGGCGCGGAAGGTGTCGCCGGCCGCTATGAGAACCTTCGCGCCCTTGGTCTTCAGGTCGGCGGCGATCTTGCCAAGCGTGGTGGTCTTGCCCGAGCCGTTGACCCCGATGAACAGCACCACATAGGGCTTGGGGCCGCTGAGCGGATCGAACTCGCCCTGGCGGGGGATCAGCTCCTTGGCCACGGCCTCGGCCAGGGCTTCCTTGACCTCGTCCTCGGAGGCCGACTTGCCGAACCGGGCCTCGCCGAACGCCTTGGTGATGCGGGCGGCGGCGTGCGGGCCCAGGTCCGCCTCGATCAGCATTTCCTCAAGGGCGTCGAGCTGTTCCTGGTCGAGCGGCTTGCGGAAGATCTCCGCCACCTGCTCGGTCATCTGCTTGGACGAGCGGGAAAGCCCGCTGGTCAGCCGCTGGAACCAGCCTTGTTTCTGTTCTGCCATTGGCGGCTCTTAGCGTGGCGGGTTGGCGGCGTCACCCTTTGCGCGGCGCGGGAGAGAATTTGTCCACGAACCACACGAACGGGTGTGAGACGCTGTTTCGGCGTCGCGGGCTGAGATGTGGGTTTAAGCCGCTGCGCGGGAAGGCAGAGAAGTTAGAGAAGAAGAGGAAGCGACAGCGCCAGCCTGGATGCGCCGCAGGCATTCATTCCGATTTGATCGCCTGCGGCGCTTCGAGGACGAACTCAAGCGCTTCCTCTTCTTCCCTAACTTCTCTTCCTGTCGCGCAGCGACCCCAAAACCCACGCCGGATCGCGGCACAACGTCGGCGGATATCGCGCCCGTTCGTGTGGTTCGTGGACTCCCTTCTTCTCGCAGGCGCGCTAGACAGCAACCATGAGCGTCATCGACACCGCCATCCTGGTCCTCGACTACGCCGCCGTCGCCGTGTTCGGCGCCACCGGCGCGCTGGCGGCGGCGCGGCGCAAGCATGACATCGTCACCTTCGCCTTCTTCGCCGCGGTGACCGGGGTGGGTGGCGGGACGCTGCGGGACCTGCTGATCGGCGCGCCGGTGATCTGGGTGCAGCGGCCGGGCTATCTGCTGGTCTGCCTGGGCGCGGCGGTTGTGGTCTGGCTGACCGGGCGGCGGACCTGGCGGTTCTCGGCGCTGCTGTGGCTGGATGCGCTGGGCATGGCCGCCTACGCCGTGGTCGGGGCGGCCAAGGCGCTGGGGCTGGGGGTCCACCCCATCGCGGCGGCGGTGATGGGGGTGCTGACGGCCTGCTTCGGCGGGGTGATCCGCGACGTGCTGGCCAATGAGCCCTCGGTGCTGCTGCGGCGGGAAATCTATGTGACGGCGGCGCTTGCAGGGTCAGTGGTGTTCGTGGGCCTGGCCAGCCTGGGGGTGGACCGGCTGGCGGCGGGCGGTATCGGCTTTGCCGTGGCGCTGGGCGTGCGGGCCGGGGCGATCCTGTTCAGCTGGTCGCTGCCGGGATTTCCGGGGCCGGAGGAAGCTGATCCGCCTAGTCGTGGTCCGGGTGCTGATAGCTGACCACCGCCGCATAGTGGGCAGCCGCGACCACTTGTTCTTCTGAAGAGCGATGCGGTATCGCGCCCACATCCATGGCCCAGGCCGGCGCTGTGTCGGTGGCCATCTGCACGACGGGCACGATGTCGGCCGGCTCATCGAAGGCGAAGATGGCGAGGTCGGTGACCTTGTCGCTCCACTCGAAGGTCAACGGCGTGCCGCAGGCGCTGCAGAAACCGCGCTTGACCAGGTTGGAGCTCTGGAAATGGCTGGGCGTCCCGCGCGTCCAGGTCAGCTGCGTCGTCTTCACCGAGACAAGCGCCCCGTACGGCCCGCCAAATGCCTTCTGGCACATGCGGCAGTGGCAGAGGCTGGGCCGGCCCAGCTCGCCCTCGACCTTGAAGCGGACGGCGCCGCACTGGCAGCCGCCGGTTCTCATGCGCGCACTGCCAGGGCTCGGACGCCATCGTGGCCGGTAATGCGGAACGGCACGATCTCGCCCACCGGCGCATCGCCCTCGAAGGCCAGTTCGGTGAAGTCGTCGGCGCGGGCGACGCCGGGCTTTTCGACCAGGCCATTGAGTGTGCGGCCGACCTGGGCGTCCAGGTGGCGGGTCAGGGCGAGCGCCCCGGCTTCGCGCAGGCGGCGGGCGCGGTCCTTGATGGCCTTGCCGTTCACCGGCGGCATCCGCGCGGCGGGCGTGCCGGGGCGGGCGCTGTAGGGGAAGACGTGCAGGAAGGCCAGCCCGGCCTCTTCAACCAGGTCCAGCGTGTTCTGGAAGGCTGCCTCGCTCTCGGTCGGGAAGCCGGCGATGAAGTCGGCCCCGAAGGCGGTCTCGGGCCGCACGGCGCGGACACTGGCGATAAGATTCAGCGCATCTGCCCTGAGGTGCCGCCGCTTCATGCGCTTGAGGATCAGGTCGTCGCCGGCCTGCAGTGAGAGGTGCAGGTAGGGCATCAGCCGGGGCTCCTCGGCCAGGCAGCGCATCAGGTCCGGATCGATCTCGGCGGCGTCGATGGAGGAGAGGCGCAGGCGGGGCAGGTCGGGGACCAGCTTAAGGATGCGGACCACCAGTTGGCCCAGGGTCGGCTGGCCGGGCAGGTCGGCGCCCCAGCTGGTCAGGTCGACCCCGGTCAGCACCACCTCGCGATAGCCTTCGGCGGTCAGCCGGCCGATCTGGCTGACCACCTGGCCGGCGGGAACCGAGCGGCTGTTGCCGCGTCCGAACGGGATGACGCAGAAGGTGCAGCGGTGGTCGCAACCGTTCTGCACCTCGACATAGGCCCGGGCCCGGTCGCGCAGGCCGTCGATCAGGTGACCGGCGGTCTCGGTGACGCTCATGATATCGTTGACGCGGATCCGGGCGCCGTCGGGGCTCAGCGCGCCGGGCGAGGCCTTGTCAGCGTTGCCGACCACCAGGTCGACCTCGGGCATGGCGGCGAAGGCGGCCGGGTCGATCTGGGCGGCGCAGCCGGTGACGATCAACCGGGCGTCCGGGCGCTCGCGGCGGGCCCGGCGGATGGCCTGGCGGGCCTGGCGCACAGCCTCGCCGGTGACCGCGCAGGTGTTGAAGACCACGGCGTTGGTCAGGCCATCGGCCTGGACCTGGGCGCGGATCTGCTCGGACTCATAGCCGTTCAGCCGGCACCCGAAGGTGACGACCTCGACCGTCTCTGTCGGAACGGCGATGGCGGCGGTGTCGCTCATGATCCAAACGCAAGCGGGCGGCCACCGGGCCGCCCTTGGTGGCGGGCTATAGCAGAAACGACCCAACGCCCCCAACAGTGGATTGCGGCGGCAATCAATAGCGCCTCGGCGATGTTTAGACAGGCTGTCCCCTTAGCTCAGGGCGCGCCCCCGAAAAACGCAAACTTGAGAACCTTGTTCTCCACAAAAATTCGCGCATACTTCGAGCGATTGGGGGAGGCGCCGTTTTGGTTGAAGACATGACTCATGTCACATCGGAAATGCCTTTTGGCGACTCGGATGCCGCCCGATCTGACCCGAAGGATGGGTTGATCGAGATCGACGGAGTATACGAATCTCCAATCAACAATCCGCTCTCGATGAGGGAAAGAATCATCGTTGGCAGGAAAGGTTCTGGAAAGACGCTCTATCTAAGGGCCCACCAACTTGCGGCCTCAAAGAGAGATTTCGTAGTTCTCGACGACAAAGAGGCTTTCCGAACCAGCACTCTAATCGAAATCGTGCACAGCGCCGAACCCTATCTGGATAGATTGCGGAGATTAGGAGCCGCCGTTTCCGCGACCGGCGAGCCCGTCAATTTACGATTCTGGACGATGTTGTGGGAGCGAGCCATCCTACTGGCCGTCTGTAGCTTATTCCACAGCAAGAGGCCGGCGATAAAAAGTTCGGAGGAGATGTTAGAGGCGGACGAATTCAAGGCCTATTTCGGAGAGCTTGTCGACATCCCTCTGGCACCGTTAACTCCGACATCCTTTCTGTCCAGAATTGTCAGGTCAGTTCGCGGCGCCACGGGCTGGTCCAACTATTTGGAACACCCAAAGTGGCCCGAACTCAAGAGTTATGTGGCTGACCTTGTCAGGAAATCACGAGAAGTTTCGTTCTACATTGATAGTATCGATGAAGAGTTTGATGACGCGCCGGCGCTATGGGCGATATGTCAACTTGGATTATTCTATGCCGTATTTCAAACCTTCTCCGAAAGGGAGCTATTTGCGAAGATACATGTGGTTATCGCTCTTAGAGATATAGTATTTGACTCCGTAATGAGAACGGAACACTCGTCCAGAAATATTTCAAACTCTCACATTAGACACTTGATATGGGATCAAGTTACCGTTCGTAGATTTCTAATAGAGAAAATAAGACGACTAGAGAGTCGATATTTGGCTCGCCCAGAAATAGATGTTAATGAGGACCCATTCGGGGCTTGGTTGGGATTTACTAATGTTCAAAATGTGAAGAGGTCTATTGTCGAGCCCGTGTCTGATTACATACTCCGACACTCGAGAATGATACCTCGCGATATTGTCGTCATGGGAAATGAAATATTCTTGGAATCGGCTAGGCGGCGGCTCCAGGGGAAAGTGTTTGGCGAACCTTCGCTACGAAAGGCCGTCAACAGCGCTTCGCTCAGGTTTGGAGAAGAATCGCTCCTCATATGTATAAATGAGGCTCTGATGAGCGCCGATTACATGGCGTCAATACTGCAAGATTCCAAGCAAGAGCTTCCAATGTCAGACGCTGATGACCCCAAATCGGCTCGGGCGCTCATTGGCAATATGAGAAACGTCGTCAAAGATCAACTTAAGTCGATGGTTATGTTCCTCGATCGTAAGGAGCAGTTTACGCACAGTGAATTAATTCAAGCTATGTCTGCCGCGGGTCTGATTTCCACAGATAGAGCCGGGCCAATTTTTGGTGGCCTGGGCGACGATGTATACAGGTTTGACAATATAATGTGGCGACACGGCCTTTTGGCGTTTCGCGATGACCAAGCAAATATAGCACGTTGGAGGTACAATTGGAGAGGGGCGAGCGACGCTCGGATTATTCGGAGCGACGCTAATCTATATGGATTTCATGCTTCTCTGGTTAGTTACTTTGACCTGAAGGTAAACGATGAAAATCCTGTCTACTAGCCCCCTGCCCTATGCGACTATAAAGTATAGTGGTTGGCATGAATTTACAGCCAAGTGGCGACAGGCAATGGCGGCTCAGCAACTGGCCGGGGTTCGGCCTCCAGGTGCCGGCAGGCCCTCATTTCTATATCGAGGTGTGGGGTGTGAGCGATTTTCGCTTAGCCCCAAATTTGATCGGCGCATTCCAGAGAATGTTCCCGTTCAACAGCGGTACAATGAGTTGATAGAAGAATTTGAGCGCCTCGTAACGGACCGCAGCCTCCTCCAGGATGAAGCTCTGTTATACAAGGGCTACAATGGACGCCGAAAACGCTTCGTAATCGAAGCCGTTGCTCAACATAGAGGGGTCCCCACTCGCCTGCTGGACTGGTCGCACAGTCCCTATGTTGCGGCATTTTTTGCTTTCGCAAACTCGGCCGACTGTAAATCCGGAAATGTTTGCATATGGGCGTTAGATGCCAGCTATGCGAGATTTGTCTTCAGGGAAGAAGACTTTGAAGTTATAGATAAGTATGTTCCTAAGAACTATAGACAATTATACCAGCAGGGTGCTTTTACAATAAATGATACCACAAGGAGAAATACGGAAAAATTGTTTGATCAAGATGGGCCGTTTCAACACCAGCCTCAGATGCCGATACTATTCAAACACGTCATTTCCAAAAGAGAAAGAGATGTTGCTATGGAGGATCTGGAGTTGATGCGTATTGACTACACAACTCTATTTCCGGATATGGAAGGCATTTCTGCATACATCACTGATTATTTTTTCCCACGCGTATAGTTTGAGATCTGAGCCTTGGCAGGGGTAGCGGGTGCCACACGTCCTTAACCTTAAGTGGATGGTTTATTACTTCACCCGGTACCGCTCGAACCAGGCCACGATGGCCGCGTTCTCCGCCGCCAGCTGGCTGGGCCGTTCGGCCAGCCCGCCGTGCGAGGCGCCGGGGACCCGGACCAGCAGGGTCGGGATCTTGCGCAGCTGCAGGGCCTGGTAGAGCTGTTCGGACTCCGAGGGCGGGGTGCGGCGGTCTTCCTCGCCGACCAGGACCATGGTCGGGGTGGTGACGTTGCCGACCAGCGACAGGGGTGAATGGGCCCAATATCCCACTGGATCCTCCCAGGGCTGCTTGCCCAGCCAGTAGGGGCCGTACAGCGGATAACCGTCCGAGGTCAGCACGAAGCTGGACCAGTTGATCACCGGCTTCTGGCTGACGGCGGCCTTGAAGCGGCCGGTCTTGCCGACGATCCAGGCGGTCAGCACGCCGCCGCCCGAGCCGCCGGTGACGAACAGGTTGTTCGGGTCGGCCGAGCCCTTGGCTATGGCCGCATCGACCACGCTCATCAGGTCGTCGTAATCGTGGCTGGGATAGTCCTTGTCGATCAGGTCGGCGAAGGCCGCGCCCTGGCCGGTCGAGCCGCGCGGGTTGGAGAACACCACGATATAGCCGGCGGCGGCGTAGAGCTGGTCCTCGCTGCTCCAGACGGGGCCGTAGGCGGCGTAGGGGCCGCCGTGGATTTCCAGCAGCAGCGGATACTTCTTGGTGGGATCGAAGTTGGGCGGGGTGACCATCCAGGCGTCGATCGCCTTGCCGTCGAAGGACGAGGCTGCCGCCAGCGGGGTGACCTGGCCCAGGGCCTTGCCCTGGAAGAGCTCGTCATTGAGGCGGGTCAGGCGCTTGGTCCCACCCTTTCCGGCGACGGCCAGGTCGGACGGGTGGTTGGGATCGCCCATCGTGAAGGTGACCATGCCGTTATTGGCGAGCGTGAACTCCCCGCCGGCATAGGGCCGGTCCAGGGCGCGGGGCGTCAGGCCCTGGGCGATGGGGGTGACCACGCCGTCCAGCGTGACCTTGGCCAGCTTGGTGACGCCATGGTCGGTGTACTGGATGACCAGGGACCTGTTGTCGGCCGACCACTGCACGGCGTCGACCGAGCGATCGAGGCCGGTGGTGATGGCCTTGGGCGTCCCGCCGGACAGCGGCATGACGTAGAGGATGTTGTCCTCGTAGGCCCTCATCTTGTCGTCGAAGCCCAGCCAGGCCAGCGTCTTGCCGTCCGGGGAGATGACCGGGTTGAAGTCGGGGCCGTTACGGCTGGTCAGGGCGGCGACCGTCCCGTCGGCGACAGTGATCTTGAAAACCTCGCTCTCGACCGGGTCGCGCTCCCAGTCCTCACCGCGGCTGGAGGTGAACAGCACCGCCTTGCCGTCGGGGGTCCAGGCCAGGGGGCCGGTGTCGTCATAGGCCCCGAAGGTGACCTGGCGCGGGGCCCCGCCGTCGGCGTCGATGACGAAGACCTTGTTGAAGCCGGGGCGCAGATAGCCGGCCCCGTCGGCCCGGTAGTTGACCTTGCCGATGATGGTCAGCGGATCGGCCCATTTGGCCCCATCGGGCTTGGCGAGCGGCGAGCCCAGGGTGACGCCCTCGTCGGGGATGAACATGGTGAAGGCGATGGACTTGCCGTCCGGCGACCAGGCGATGTCGCCGGGGCTCTCAGGCAGGGTGGCGAGCCGCGCGGCCACGCCGGTCTGCATCCAGCGGACATAGAGCTGCGGGGCGCCATCGATGGCGGCGACATAGGCCAGGCGCTTGCCGTCCGGCGACCAGCGCGGCGAGCCGTAGCTGCCGCCGCCCGCCGCGATCGGGGCCTGCCCGCCGCCGTTGGCGTCGGCCAGCCAGATGGTGTTGACCGCCCGGTCGCCCATGATGTCGTAGGTCGATCGGACATAGGCGATGGCCGAGCCGTCCGGCTTGATGCGCGGATCGGAGGCGACCTCCAGGCCGAACAGGTCGCGGGCGGTGAAGATTTTGCTGGGGGCTTCCGGCGGCTTGGCCAGGGCCGGGGCCGCGAAGGCCAGGCAGACGGCGGCGGCGGCGAGAACGAGACGCATACGGATACTCCCCCGAGGATACGGACAGGCGCGGGACTTTAGTTCAGGTTTTCAGGAAAGGAAGCGCGGCTCCGCAAATCCTTCCCCTCCGGGTGAGGATTTGCCTGAGTTAGAGCCTTCCCGCGAACTCCACCTCGACCGGGCCGGTCATGATCACGTGGTTGTCGCTCTCGCGCCATTCGATGACGAGATCGCCGCCGTCCATTTCGATGGTCGCCTTGCGGTCGACCAGGCCCCGGCGGAAGGCGGCGACCAGGGTGGCGCAGGCGCCGGTGCCGCAGGCTCGGGTGATGCCGGCCCCGCGCTCCCAGACCCGGCAGCGGATGCGGTCACGGGTCTTGATCTGGGCGAACTCGACATTGACGCCCTGCGGGAACAACGGGTGGTGCTCGATCAGGCTGCCGGCCTCGCGGACCGGAGCGGCCTCTGCGTCGTCAACGAAAAACACCACGTGTGGGTTGCCCATGTTGACGGCGCCGGGCGTGTGCAGGTGCGGATTGTCGATGGGGCCGACCTGCAGCTCGATATTGCGGGTGTCCATCTCGTTCTCGAGCGGGATCTGGTCCCAGCGCAGGCGCGGCTCGCCCATGTCGACGCTGATCATCGTCTCGCCGGCTCTCGTGGCGTGCAGCGTTCCGGCCACCGTCTCGATGCTGACCGCGTCGCGGCCCGAGGCCTGCATGGTCAGCCAGGCCACGCAGCGGGTGGCGTTGCCGCAGGCCTCGACTTCCCCCCCACTCGAATTCCAGATGCGCATGAAGGCGTCGGCGGTGGCGGAGGGCTCGATGGCGATCAGCTGGTCGCAGCCGATTCCGCCGTCGCGGGCGGCGATGGCGCGCGCCTCTTCCACCGTCGGCGCGAACGGCTGGCTGCGGGCCTCGACCACGACAAAGTCGTTGCCGGCCCCATTCATCTTCAGGAACGGACGGCTCATTTCTCCTCCGATATAGGCGAGATTATCGGCTACCGCACCTGTCCTGGGATTAACTTGCCGCCCGCTCGGGGCCACGCCTATGCTCGCGCGGCCCGATCCACATCGCTGAGCTTCCCCGCATGTTCCTGACCGCCTTCGCCGCCGCGCTGCTCACCTGCGCGAGCCCCGCCCCCCTGCCCGACAATCTGTGGCTCGAGGACGTCGAAGGCGCCAAGCCGATGGCCTGGGTGCAGGCCGAGAACGCCAAGACCCTGCCGGTCCTGCAGGGCGATGCCCGCTACCAGCCGCTGCACGACCAGGCCCTGACCATCCTGTCGGCCACCGACCGCATCCCGGCCCCCGACTTTGTCGGCAAGGCCGTCTTCAACTTCTGGCAGGACCGCGAGCATGTGCGGGGCGTCTGGCGGCGCGCCACCCTGGCCAGCTACCGGACCGGCAAGCCGGTCTGGGAAACTGTCATCGACGTCGACGCCCTGGCCAAGGCCGAGGGCGCCAACTGGATCTGGAAGGGCGCCGACTGCCGCGCCCCCGAGTACGACCGCTGCCTGGTCGAGCTCTCCAACGGCGGCAAGGACGCCGTCGAGATCCGCGAGTTCGACCTGAAGACCAAGGCCTTCGTGGCCGGCGGCTTCAAGCTCTCCGAGAGCAAGCAGACCGTCGCCTGGCTGGACGCCGACACCCTGATCCTGACCCGCGACTGGGGCCCCGGCACCCTGACCGAGTCCGGCTACGGCTTCGTCATCAAGACCCTGAAGCGCGGCCAGGCCCTGACTGAGGCCAAGGAAGTGTTCCGGGGCGACCCCAAGGACGTCAGCGCCAGCCCGAACGTGCTGCGAGACGGCGAGGGCCATCAGGTGGTGCTGCTGCAGCGCGGCGTTGATTTCTTCCACACCCGCTATTGGCAGCTGACCGACAAGGGGCCGGTGGAACTGGCGCTGCCGCAGAAGTCCAACATCCAGGGGCTGCTGCACGGCTGGATCATCCTGACGATCGGTGAGGACTGGAAATATTCGGGGACCAACATCAAGGCCGGCTCGCTGGCCGCGGCCGACCCTGGGTTGCTGGTCCCGCCGTCGAAGGATGAGATCTACATCCCAAACGCTGTGCCAGTGATCTTCACGCCGGGCCCGCGCCAGTCCATCGACCAGGTGGTGGTCACCCGGAG
Source organism: Caulobacterales bacterium (assembly GCA_038236615.1). GTDB lineage: Bacteria > Pseudomonadota > Alphaproteobacteria > Caulobacterales > Caulobacteraceae > Caulobacter. The sequence continues at coordinate 45,396 of JBBRZO010000007.1, read as the reverse complement.
CCGCGTTGTCGCCGTGGTCTATGACAACGTCCGAGGCCGTATTTTCAGCTTCGCCGACAAGGGCGAATGGGCCTGGACGCAGACCGCCCTGCCAGCCGCCGACAACTCTTCGATCAACATCGCCAGCGCCTCCGACATCGACGACCAGGTCTTCTACAGCGTCGAGAGCTTCCTGGTTCCGACCGAGCTGAACCTGGCCGACGCCGCCACGGCCAAGTCCGACGTGGTCGCGCGCCTGCCGGGCAAGTTCAACACCGCCGGCCTGATCGTCGAGCAGTTCCAGGCGACCTCGAAGGACGGCACGCTGGTCCCCTACTTCGTCGTCCATCGCAAGGACATCAAGTACGACGGCTCCAACCCCTCGCTTCTGTTCGCTTACGGCGGCTTCCAGCTCTCCAAGCTGCCGCTGTACGACCCGCTGGTCGGCAAGCTGTGGCTGGAGCGGGGCGGGGTCTATATCGTCGCCAATATCAGGGGCGGCGGAGAGTTCGGGCCGGCCTGGCATGAGGCGGCGCTCAAGCAGAACCGCCAGCGGGCCTATGACGACTTCTTCGCTGTGGCCGAGGACGCCATCGCCAGGAAGATCACCTCGCCCCGCCGCCTGGGGGCCTATGGCCGCTCGAACGGCGGCCTGTTGATGGGGGTGGCCCTGACGCAGCGGCCGGACCTGTGGAACGCGGTGGTGGTGGAAAGCCCGCTGCTCGACATGCTGCGCTTCAACCACCTGTCGGCCGGCGCCTCCTGGGTGGGCGAGTACGGCGATCCGGACATTCCCGCCGAGGCCGCCTGGATCAGCAAATACAGCCCGATGCAAAACCTGAAGGCCGGGGTGAAATACCCGCTGGCCTACATCACCACCTCGACCAAGGACGACCGGGTGCATCCCAGCCACGCCCGGCGGTTCGCCGCCCGGCTGGCCGACCTGGGCGACAGCTATCTGTATTTCGAGAACACCGACGGCGGCCACGCCAACGGGGCCGATCCCGAGGCCAACGCCCGGCGCTGGGCCATGCACTATGCCTACCTGACCCGTCAGTTGATGGATTGAGATGCGTTCCTATTTCCTCGCCGCGATCATGACCGCCGCAACACTTTCTAGCGCCGCTTTGGCCGGAGCCGCCGTGACCGCCACGACAACTGCAGACGACCCCTTCACTTGGATGGAGGAGATCGAAGGCCAGCGCGCCCTCGACTGGGCGCGGGCCGAGAACGCCCGCTCGCTGCCGGTGCTGCAGAACGATGCGCGCTACCAGGGCTTCCTCGACGAGGCCCTGAAGATCGTCAACGCCAAGGACCGCATCCCGGCGGTCAGCTTCTCCGGCCCCAAGGAGTCGGAGCTGCGCAACTATTGGCAGGACCCCGACCATGTGCGCGGCGTCTGGCGGCGCACCACCCTGGCCAGCTACCGCACCGCCGAGCCCCAGTGGGAAACCATCCTGGACATCGACGCCCTGGCCAAGGCCGAGAACGCCAACTGGGTCTATGAGGGCGCCAACTGCCTGGCCCCGGACTACACCCGCTGCCTGGTCACCCTGTCGGACGGCGGCAAGGATGCGGTGTCGTTCCGCGAATTCGACACCACGACCAAGAGCTTCGTGAAAGGCGGCTTCGAGGCGCCCGAGAGCAAGCAGTCCGTCGCCTGGCTGGACAAGGACACCCTGTTGATCGCCCGTGACTGGGGTGAAGAAAAGGGTCAGCCGACCCTGACCAAGTCCAGCTACGCCTACGTGCTGAAGGCCTGGAAGCGCGGCAGCCCGCTCAGCGAGGCCAAGGAAGTGTTCCGGGGCACGGTCGACGACGTGGCGGTCTACCCCTTCGTGTTGCGCGACAGCGACGGCAAGGTCGCGGCCGTGATGGCCAGCCGGGGGGTCAGCTTTTTCGAGAGCGAGTACTACCTGATCGAGGGCGGCAAAAGCGTGAAGCTGCCCCTGCCGCTGAAGTCTTCGATCCAGGGCCTGGTCAAGGGCCGGCTGCTGATTACGCTGGAGCAGGACTGGCCGGAAAAGACCCTCAAGTCCGGGGACCTGGCCGAATACGACCTGGCCGCCTTCAAGGCCGCGCCGGACAAGGCCGTGCCGAAACTGGTGCTGCGGCCGACCGCGCGGCAGGCCATCGAGGGCATCACCGCCACCCACAATACCCTGGTCCTGGCCCTCTATGAGAACGTCAAGGGCAAGGCCGTGGTCATGACTCCCCAGGGGGACGGCTGGTCGACCAAGACCCTGGACCTGCCGGCCAACGCCTCGGTCAGCCTGGGCTCGGCCTCGGACCAGAGTGACCGCTTCTTCGTCTCGGTGGCCAGCTACCTGACCCCGACCACCCTGTGGCTGGCCGACGCGGCCAGCGAGAAGGTCGAGCAGATCAAGGCCCTGGCCCCCAAGTTCGATGCCTCCAAGGACGAGGTCGAACAGTTCGAGGCGGTGTCCAGCGACGGGACCAAGATCCCCTACTTCGTGGTGCACCCCAAGGGCATGAAGCTGGATGGGTCAAACCCCACCGTCCTCTACGCCTACGGCGGCTTCCAGGTCTCGATGACCCCCGGCTATTCGGCGACGGTCGGCAAGCTGTGGCTCGAGCGCGGCGGGGTCTATGTGGTGGCCAATATCCGCGGCGGTGGCGAGTTCGGGCCGGCCTGGCACAACGCCGGCCTGAAGGAGCATCGCCAGCTGGTCTATGACGACTTCTTCGCCGTCTCGCGGGACCTGATCGCCCGCAAGATCACCTCGCCCCGGCGGCTGGGGATCATGGGCGGCTCGAACGGCGGGCTGCTGATGGGCGTCGCCCTGACCCAGCATCCGGAGCTCTACAACGCCATCGTCATCCAGGTGCCGCTGTTCGACATGATCCGCTACACCCAGATCGGCGCCGGCGCCTCCTGGGTCGGCGAGTACGGCGACCCGGCCATCCCGGCCGAGCGAGCCTGGATCGAGAAATACAGCCCCTACCAGAACCTCAAGGCCGGCATGCCCTATCCCGAGGTCTATATCGAGACCTCGACCAAGGACGACCGCGTCCACCCCGCCCACGCCCGCAAGGCGGCCGCCCGGCTGGAGCAGCTGGGCTACAGGTTCCTGTATTATGAGAACATCGACGGGGGTCACGCCGCCGCCGCCAACCTCAACGAGACGGCGCGGCGGGTGTCGTTGGAGTACACGTATCTGAGCCAGAAGCTGATGGACTGAGGAAGTTTCTCCTCACCCATTCGCAGAATGGGGGAGGGGGACCACGAAGTGGTGGAGGGGGCGACCGCGCGCTCGGCTTCCGACGGCTGGCAGGGAGCGGCGGCGATGTCGAGCACGGCCCTCGCCCCCTCCGTCCCCCTTCGGGGGCCACCTCCCCCGCTACGCGGTGGAGGAGGAGCGCCTCAGAACCCGGCGCTCCGCATCGCCGCCAGCCGCCCAAACGCGATCGTCAGCGCCTTGCGCCGGGCGCCGACCAGCGGGTTGTAGGGGGCCTCGCGCAGCACCGCCCCGCCAAACCCGTCGGCGACGATCAGGCCGGGGTCCTCCGGCAGCAGGTCCTGGGGGAAGTGGGGGGCGACGGCGAAGTAGAAGCGGTCGCAATAGGGCCGGTATTCACTCCACTTGCGGTCGGTCAGATAATCCTCGGCGCTGGACTTGACCTCGACGATGGCGATATCGCCGCGCGGCCCCAGACACATCAGATCGGCCCGCCGCCCGTTGGGCAGCCCCACCTCGGCCACCGGCGCATAGCCCAGGTCCAGCATCAGCCGCCCCGCCCCGCGCGTGACGCTGAGCGTGGTCTCGGGCCGCGAGACGGTGAGAAGGGTGAGGACGGCCTCCATGACGCCATAAAAGTTCCGGTTTTGTTCGATGTCAACGCCCGTTGAAGCGGTGCTAGGCTCGCGCCGTTGAAAATACGGACAAAGACGATGCAAATCCAAGGCGGCTGCCATTGTGGCCGGATCGGCTACGACGCCGAGATCAATCCGAAATACGTGATCATCTGCCACTGCACGGACTGCCAGACCAACTCCGGCGCCCCCTACCGGGCCAATGTGCCGGTGCTGCCTGAGAAGTTCCACCTGCGGGGCGAACCTTCGACCTATGTGAAGACCGGGAGCAGCGGGGCCAAGACGGTGCTGGCCTTCTGCGGCCATTGCGGTTCGGCGCTCTATTCGCACCGGCAGGACGACCCGCCCCATCTCAACCTGCGCCTGGGGGCGATCAAACAGCGGGCCGAACTGACGCCCAAGGCTCAGTATTGGTGTGACTCGGCCATGCCCTGGGTGATGGATATCAGTCGGATTCCCCGCTCTCCGGATCAGCGGCCGGTGGCGGCGGAGGCGCCTTAGGTTTGGGCGCGGGCTTTTGCGCCACGAAACGGTGCGCCTTGGCCGGGATCATGTGCAGCGCCTCGCGCTCGGACTCGACCCAGAGGAGGCGGTCGAACAGGGCCTGGCGGTCGGCCGGATCCTCGGCGTCCTCATAGGCCACCCGCAGGCGGTTGATCTCAGCGTTGACGCCGTCGAGGCTGAGCGCCGCCAGTTTTTCGGACGTGTCGGGGTATTTCTTGGCCATGCCTTGGCTTAGCCCGCCTGCCTGGGCAGTTCCAGGCGGCTGACGTCGTAGCCGAGCGAGCGGATGCGGCCCAGGGCCTGGGCCTCTTCGGCCTGGCTCATCACCGGCCGGCGTGACAGCAGCCAGACATAGTTGCCGCCGGGCGTGGCCATGATGGCCCAGGCGCCGTCGCCCGAGCAGTCCAGCACCCAGTACTCCTGCTTGGCCAGGCCGAAGAAGGTGACGGTGAACTTGGCGTTCTGGGTCCCCGGCACCGGGGCGGCGACCGACTTGAACACCTTGGGCGCGCCGGCGGCGGAGCCGTGGTGGCAGGTCTGGACGATCTGGTAGCGGCCGCCGGCTCCGGACAGGAAGTCGCTGGTCGGCGCTTCACAGTCACGCTGGTTGATGTTGGGCGTGCGGGCGATCTCGTACCAGCGGCCGCTGTAGAAGCTGGGGGCGATGGGCTTGATCGGCTGAGGGGCCGTCTTGGCCGACGCCGCGGCCGGGACCAGCAGCAGAACAGCAGCGAACAGGGCGGAAACAGTCTTCATGCGGGAGATGTTACCAAGGACACGCCAAACGCAAAAGCGCCCCGCAGTGATGCGGGGCGCTTCAGGCTTTTGAGAGGCGTTGAGGCCTATTCGGCGGCGATGCTGACCGGCTTGTTGGCGCCATCGCGGAAGTTGATGGTCTGCAGGTAGCGGATGCCTTCTTCGGCGATGTCGTCGCCGACCATCCGGTCGCCTTCGCCGCGCAGCTCTTCCAGGTCGACATACATGCCGTAGAAGGCCTTGGTGCGGTCGGTGATGATGCCGGCGTTGAGCAGGGTCTTGACCAGCACGCGGAAGATGTTGGTCTGCTCCTTCATGTTCTCGCGACGGATGTCGTCGGTCATGATCTGAGCGAACTCGGCGACCACCTTGTCGGGGTCCAGGCCGAACGACTCATAGAGGTCGCGCTGCTGGTTGGGGCCGACCAGGTTGAACAGCACCGCCTGGAAGCAGTGGGCGGCCCAGTCCTCGATGATGGCGTGCTCTTCGGCCGAGAGCTTGGGCACGGTGCGGTCGGCCCAGATCTTCCCGAACTTGTGGTGGAAGGCCTCGTCGGTCATCACCAGCTGCAGCAGCTTCTTGCCGAGCGGATCGTTGATCGAGTTGAACAGCGAAGCGAAGGCGCCCATGGCCAGGCCTTCGACCAGCATCTGCATGCCGATGATCTTCTTGTAGACCTCAGGCGCGTGGATGATCTCGACCAGCAGGTTCTTCAGGGTCGGGCCGCACTCGACCGGACGGCCCCAGCGCGCCTTGATATATTTGGCGAAAGCCGTGACGTGGCGGGCTTCTTCGCGGGTCTGGTTGGCGGCGTATTCCTGCGCGCCCTGGTCCTTCAGCACGTGGCAGAGGCTGGCCGACAGGTTCAGCGCGCCCTGCTCGCCGTGCAGGATCGAGGAGAAGATCCGCAGGGTGGACTCGTTGATGAAGCGGATGCGCTCCTTGGGGTCCGACAGGTGGTTGGAGACATAGTCGGTCTGCAGGGCGACCACGAACTCTTCCGGCACCAGCGGCTGGTTGACCATGTCGAAGGGCTCGTCAAAGTCGATGTAGGCCTTGTCGAGCGGATCCCAGAAGTGGTCGTGGGTCGCCGAGATGATCTTGTCGAAGGCGGTCGAGCGGGCGTTGTAGCGGTCCAGCTCCAGCATGGACTCGAAATCGTCCGGCGCCACGGCGTCGTACATGGCGTCCTTGGTGATGTTCTTGTCGGTCACGCTGAGCTCCTCCGGCCAGGTTCTGCCGGGCCCCGTCGCGGGCCTCTGGGCAATGTAAACACTGTCCACATAATGGGGTTAAGGGTCAATGAAAAACCTGACGAGGGCGTCATTTTTGATTCAGATCATGGCCTCTCCGCCCCTTTCGAGGGCGGCGACTCGCCGAAGGCGAGCGGGTGGGGGCTGAAGCCCGCGGGCCTGCGGTCGAGGATGGTGGCGCGGACGCGAAGGAAGGGCCCGTGGATGGAGCCCCCTTCGGCCTTTCAGGCCGCTTCCCCCAGAGGGGGAAGAGAGGTCGGAGCAGCTTACGCCGCGCTCGAATGCGCCTCGCGCACCAGCAGGGCCAGGATGGCGTCCGCCGTGCGGGCCTGGCGTAGTTTCAGGCGCAGTTCGGGCTGGCGCAGGCGGCGTGAGACGCTGGCCAGGGCGCGTAGATGTTCCGAGCCGCTGGACTCCGGGGCCAGCAGGGCCAGCAGGAGGTCAACCGGCTGGTCGTCCACCGCTTCGAACGCCGTGGGGGTGTCCAGGCGCACGAAGATGGCCTTCATGCTCTTCAGGCCGGGGATGCGGGCGTGCGGCACGGCCACGCCATGGCCTACCCCGGTGGAGCCGGCGGACTCGCGTTCCAGCAGGGCGTCCAGCACCACGGCGGCGTCGACGCCGTGGTTGCGGGCGGCGATATCGGCGATGACACCCAGGACCTGACGCTTGGAGCCGCCGCTGACATTCGGGGCGATAGCGCGCAGATCCAACAAATCATCAATCAACATAGCAGCGTGCCTGCACTCACTAGAGGCCGGGGAAGGATGGAAAGGCGAGCCTTGCGGCCCGCGCTATTTTCCGTTCGGCTTGTTGGTTCTCGAAGGGTCGATCCAGCCGATATGGCCGTCCGGGCGCCGGTAGACCACGGACAACCCGCCGTGAGCGGCGTTCCTAAACACGATTGTCTGGGATTCGGTCAAGTCCATCTCCATAACCGCCATGGAAACAGTCATTGTTTTCAGATCCGCCTCGGATTCGGCGATGATCATGCTCTGGGGCGGCTCGTGCGACTGGTGGTCGTCATCCGCCTCGTCGGCCTCGAGGTCCGTTTCGCGCAGCACGTAGAAGGACGCGGTCTCAGCCGCCCGCGCATTCGACTGGGCGCTGTGACTCTTCAGCCGCTGCTTGTAGCGGCGGATGCGGGTCTCGATCTTGGCCAGAGCCACGCTGAAGGCCCCGTGGGCGTCGCCGCCCAGGCCGTGGCTCTGCAGCTTGGTCCCCGAATCCAGGGACAGGGCGCAATCGACGCGGAAGGCATGACCCTCCCGCCCAACGGTCACGTCGGCATGGCCGCCGCGATCGAAATACTTGCCGATGCTGGTGGAGAGTTCGTCGGAAACCCGCGTACGCAGGGCCTCCCCGACGTCGACATGTTTGCCGGAAACTTGCACTTGCATGGTTAGAGAACGCGCCTCCGCACCGATGGTGTCAAGAAAACCCGGACCACGCCGGATCGCAGTTTCGTGAAGCCCAAAGCCCGGTTCAGAACCAGGCCGCGAGCATAGGCGCAAGATGATGAAGAAGTGCTGCCGTGGCGCCGGCGCCGAGGATCAGCAGGACCACCGACAGCAGGCTGAGGCCTACGGCGACCAGCAACAGGACGCCATCGCGCTGCATCAGGGCCAGGCCATAGATCCCCACCGCGATGGCGGGGGCCATGTGGGCGAAGGGGATGGGGATCATCGAGACCAGGGCCAGGATGGCGCAGACCGCGCCGATTACCCGCTCGGCCGGCGGGTTGAACAGATAGCCGAGGCGAGGCCGTGAAAAGGCCTCGACCCAGTCCAGGGCCGGAAGGGTGCGGTTCAGGGCCTTGCCGAACCGCGGCTGGCTGATCCGGCGGCGGCGCAGAAAGCCGGGCAGCCAGGGCGCGGAGGCTCCAAACGCCAGCTGCACGGCGATCAGCAGCAGCGGCGCGGCCAGGATGATCCCTGAACCCGGAGGGCCGGGCAGCAGGTTGGGCAGGGTGAACAGGGCCAGCAAAGCGCCGAACGCCTTCTCGCCCATGCGGCCGGTGACGTCGTGCACGGCGACGGATTCGGCGCCCTCGTCGCGGATGTCGCGCAGGGTCCGCGACAGCCGGCGGCCGGGACTATGCGGGGCGACCGCCAGGGGTGCGTCGACTGCGAGGCTCATGCCCTATGAACGCAGAAAGATGTGAAAAGGATCACACCGAAGCGCGCAACATTCTCCGGCGTTCGACCGAGGAGGGGATGCGCATCGCTTCACGGTATTTGGCGACCGTGCGGCGGGCGATATCGACCCCGGCTTCCTTGAGAATGTCGACGATATGGTCGTCGCTGTGGACCTCGGTCTCGCTGCGCTCGGCCTCGATCAGCTGCTTGATCTTGTGGCGCACGCTCTCGGCCGAATGGGCCTCGGCGCCGGCCGAGGTCGAGGCGATCGACGAGGTGAAGAAGAACTTCATCTCGTACACGCCGCGCGGGGTGGCCAGGTACTTGTTCGAGGTCACCCGGCTGACGGTGGACTCGTGCATGCCGATGGCGTCGGCCACGGTCTTGAGGTTCAGCGGCCGCAGGTGCTCGACGCCATAGGCCAGGAAGCCGTCCTGCTGGCGGACGATTTCCGAGGCCACCTTGAGGATGGTCTTGGCCCGCTGGTCCAGGCTTTTGACCAGCCAGTTGGCGGTGGCCAGGCAGTCGGAGACGAAGGTCTTTTCCTGGTCGGTGCGCGAGCCGCCGGCGATGCGGGCGTGATAGCGCTGGTCGACCAGCACCCGGGGCAGGGTGTCGGTGTTCAGCTCGACATGCCACAGGCCCCCAAGGCCTTCGCGGACGAAGACATCGGGGACGACCGGGGCGCTGGGCTCGCCGCCGAAGGCCGCGCCCGGGCGGGGCGTCAGCGACTTCAGCTCGGCGATCATGTCGCGCAGGTCTTCGTCATCGACCCCGCAGGCCTTGCGAAGCGCGCTCATGTCGCGGCGGGCCAGCAGTTCGAGATTGTCCAGCAGGGCGGCCATGGCCGGGTCGAGCCGGTCGCGCTCTTTCAGCTGCAGGGCCAGGCATTCGCGCACGTCGCGGGCCAGGACGCCGGTCGGCTCGAAGCCGTGCAGGACGGTCAGCACGTTCTCGACGAAGCTGAGCTCGCAGCCCAGCCGCTCGGCGATCTCCCAGAGGTCGGCGCGCATGTAGCCGCCCTCGTCGGCCGCATCGATCAGCTGAGCGGCCACGGCGCGCTGCGCCTCGTTGAGGCCCGCATGAGCCAGCTGGTCGTGCAGATGTTCGCTGAGGGTCTTTTCGCGGGTCAGCCGGCCTTCCAGGTCGTCCTCGCCGTCGAAGCTGCCGCCCTTGCCGGCCTTGGACCAGTCGATGGCCCCGCCGGCCTGCTGGGCCCCCAGGTCGCCGTCGCCGGTAGCCTGCTCGCCGGGCGAAGCATCGCCCTCGCCGCCGTCGAACTCGGCCGCCGCTACACTGTCGGGCGCGTTGTCGACGCTCCAGTCGTCAGTCGATTCAGCCTTGGCGACATCGGCCTCGGGCTCGGCGTCGCGGTCGTCCTTCTGGAGCAGCGGATTGCGCTCGATCTCGGCCTCGACATAGGCCTCGAGCTCGATGTTCGACAGCTGCAGCAGCTTGATCGCCTGCTGCAGTTGCGGCGTGATGACCAGGCTCTGGCCTTGCCGAAGCTCAAGTCTGGGTCCCAACGCCAAGGTGCACGCCCTCTTCGAAAAGCTCGAAGGGCCAATAGGACACGGATTGGGTTAACGGAGGGCTGACGGCGTATGCAAGATCGGGGCCGCGCCGGAAGGCGGGTGGAGAAGCCGGCCTTTACAGGAAACGGTGGTGGGCTAACTTCGCCCCATGGCCGGATATAGTCTGTTCGAAAAAGTCATCGACGCAGCGGCCGAGGCCGCCACCAGCAGCCCGACGATGCGGCGCTTCCCGCTGAAGCTGGTGATCGCCATCCCGTTCGGGGCGGTGTTCGGCCTCTACTGGGCGGTGAAGCTTGGCGCCTATGACGATCCGCGGGTCGGTATCCCGGTCGGAATCGGGGCGATGCTGTCCGTCTGGGCGATAGGCGGGGCGGTCACCCTCCTCGACCACTTCGAGACCAAGAAGCGCCGGGCCAACAAGAAGCCGCCGGTGGATTTCGAGTGAGCCTGAGGGAAGATCGCCAGCGTATCCGTGACCTGGTATCGGCCATCAAAGGCCGGTTCGCGCGCTGGATGGCCGGAGTGCTCGTCGGCGGCTTGGCCTTCCTGGGCCTGCACCGCTTGCTGATCGGCAGCGGCGTCGCGGCGGCCTTCTTCGACCTGATCGGCGCGCGGCGGCGCTAGGGTATAGCCCTTCCCCCGCTGGCGGGGGAAGTGGGCCGACAGCGAAGCTGGAGGGTCGTTGGGGGCCCTTTACGGGCTGTGTGCCGCTCGCCAACGCCGCAAAGACCCCCATCGACCTTCGATGCAAGAGCATCTCAGGCCACTTCCCCCGCCAGCGGGGGAAGGGCTTGGAGCATCAATGTTCCGGTTCTGATTTCATGACGAACGAAAAGGACGTTGAAGTCCTGCCCTCTCAGGCGTCGCCGCTAGTACCGGTCGCCCAGATACACCCGGCGCACTTCCGGGTTGTCGATGATTTCCCGGGGCGCGCCTTCGAACAGCACTTCGCCGCCGGCGATGATCGAGGCGCGGTCGATGATCTCGAGCGTCTCGCGGACATTGTGGTCGGTGATCAGGATGCCGATGCCGCGGCCCTTGAGGTAGGCGATGACGTCGCGGATGTCCTGGATGGCCAGGGGGTCGATGCCGGCGAAGGGCTCGTCCAGCAGCATGAAGCTGGGCTCGCTGGCCAGGGCCCGGGCGATTTCCACCCGCCGCCGCTCGCCGCCCGACAGTGAGATGGCCGGGGCGGCCCGCAGATGGGCGATGTGCAGTTCTTCCAGCAGGGCGGTGGTGGTCTCGGCGGCCTTGTCGCGGTTCTTCTCGCGCAGCTCGACCACGGCCAGCACGTTCTGCTCGACCGTCATGGCCCGGAAGATCGAGGCTTCCTGCGGCAGATAGCCGACGCCCATGCGGGCGCGCTGGAACATCGGCAGGGCGGTGATGTCGATACCGTCCAGCTTGATCGTGCCGTAGTCAGCCGGGATCAGGCCGGTGATCATGTAGAAGCAGGTGGTCTTGCCGGCGCCGTTGGGCCCCAGCAGGCCGGCGACCTCGCCGCGCTTGAGGCGCAGGGAGACATTCTTGACGACATGGCGGTCGCCGAATGACTTGCCGATCCGCTCAACGACGAGGCCTTCGTCAGCGCCCCCAGCGCCGTTTGGAGCCGGCTTGTCGGTTACCGCCGCATCCATCTGATCAGGACTTCTTGGGGGCTTGCGGCTTGTCGGCGGGATAGAAGACGCCGCGCACCCGGCCGCCGGCGCTGCGGCCCGCGGACTGCAGCTGGGTTTCGCCGGTCTTGGTGTTGATCACCGCCTTGTCGGCGCGGACCACGTTCTTGCCCTGCACGATGATGACGCCGCCGGTCAGGGTGATGATCTCGCTGCCCGATTCATAGACAGCGTGATCGGCGCGCACGTTGCGGTCGGCGGTGACGTAATAGACGTTGCCGTCGGCGACCAGATTGCTGGCCTGGCCGCAATTGCCCTTCACGCCATAGACCTTCATGGAATCGGAGCGCAGGCGGGTTCGGCCCTGCAGGGCCTCGACGTTGCCGCGCCATTCCGACACGCAGGTGGCGTTGTCCACGACAGAGGAGTCCGCCGAGAGGTCAATGGGTGAGCGGGTGTCGAGCTGGGCCAGCGCGAAGCTGGGCGTCAGAACCGCCGCCGCAAGGGCCGCCAGGATCAGTCGGGAGCGCCCGCCGGTCATGCTGAGTCTCTTCGTGGTCATCGGGTCTCTACTACTTGGTATTGAGCCGCGCGCGAACCCTGCCTTTGAATTCGAGCTTCTGGGTCTTTTGATCCATGTTGTATGACTGAGCGCTGAACTGGCCCATCGGACCGTCTCCGCTGATGCCGGCCTGGCCGACGATCTTGCCTTCCTTCATATCGATCACGGCCCGCTCGCTGTTTACCCGCCGGCCGGTTCCGTCATCGATCCGCACATCACCGATCAGGGTCAGCAGGCGGGTCTTCTCGTTGTACTCGCCGCGCCGGGCCGAGATGCGGCCGGGGGTGGCGGTCTCGCCGCCGATCACCAGGTTGGGCGCGTTCAGCACCACGACATTGAGGTTCTTCTCGTCGCGCATGGCCCCGATGGCCCCGATCTGGAAGCCGCGGCCATCCTTGACCCGGCCCATGAAGCGGGCGTTGACCAGCCGGATGGCGGTGGAGGCGGCCCGGATCTGGGGTTTGGCGCTCTTGACGCCGCTCAGCACCACCATGGCCACCAGGAGGGCGGCGATCAGGGCCATGGCCAGGGGCAAGGCCCAGCGCAGGACCTTGATCAGGCTCGAGCGCTTCCGCCAGCGGTCCATGGCGGGGCCGATGCTGCGGGGCTCGAAACCATGGGCGGCGGCGTGGGTCATGTTGGCGGCTATATAGGTCCGATTAGCTGTGAGCGAAGATGTCCATTTCCTCCCAGCCGGCCAGGTCGAGCTTGGCGCGATGGGGAAGGAAGTCGAAACAGGCCTGGGCCAGGCTCATGCGGCCTTCGCGGATAAGCATGGTTTCGAGCTTTTCCTTGACCGCATGCAGGTGCAGCACGTCGGTCGCGGCATAGGCCAGCTGCTCGGGGCTCAGTTTCTGGTTGCCCCAGTCGCTGCTCTGCTGCGCCTTGGAGAGGTCCACGCCCACCAGTTCCTTGACCACGTCCTTGAGGCCATGGCGGTCGGTATAGGTGCGGGCGATCTTGGAGCCGATTTTGGTGCACCAGACCGGGCCGGTGGTGACGCCCAGATAAAGCTCGAACATGGCGATGTCGAACCGCCCGAAGTGAAAGATCTTCAGGATCGACGGATTGAGCAGCAGGCCCTTGAGGTTGGGGCAGTCGTAGTTCGACCGGTCCAGCCGCACCATGTGGGCGTCGCCGTCGCCGGCCGACAGCTGCACCACGCACAGCGGGTCGCGCCGCAAGTTCAGCCCCATGGTCTCCGAATCGATGGCGAGACTGGTCACGCCTTCGAACAGCCCTTCGGGCAGGTCGCCCTCATGCAGATGATTGGCCAAGCGAAGGCTCCACGCAGTTCAGGCGTATCTATAGAGAGAGAAGGGCTGATTGCCACCTAGGTAAGGGTGGCTCGCCACCCGAAGCTCTCAATGAGAGCGAAGGGTGGTGCCCAGGAGAGGACTCGAACCTCCACGGCCGTTAAGCCACTGGCACCTGAAGCCAGCGCGTCTACCAATTCCGCCACCTGGGCCCGCATCTCCGACCCTTTCGGATCGGCGCGAGGCGAGCCTCTTAGGGCGCCGTCCCCGGACGGTCAACAGCGGGCGTTGCCTCTTGTGGGGCCATCGTCTATCCGAACCCCATCTTTTAGGAGCACGACACCCATGCAGGGTCTGGTCACCGTCTTCGGGGGAACCGGCTTCGTCGGCCGCCAGGTCGTCCGCGCCCTGGCCAAGCGGGGCCTTCGGGTTCGCGTCGCCGCCCGCAATCCCGGCAAGGGGTATCGCCTGCGGATGCTGGGCGATGTCGGCCAGATCGAGGTGGTCCAGGCCAACCTGCGCGACGCCGCCTCGGTGGCCCGCTCGCTTGAGGGGGCGGAAGCCTGCGTCAATCTGGTCGGCGTGCTGCAGGAGATCGGCCGCCAGGGCTTCGACGCCCTGCAGGCCCAGGGCGCCAAGACGGTGGCGCAAGCCTGCGCGGCCGCCGGGGTCAGCCGGCTGGTCCAGGTCTCGGCCGTCGGCGCCGACGCCAAGTCCGACTCGAAGTACGCCCGCAGCAAGGCTGAAGGCGAGGCGGCGGTCCGCGAAGCCTTCCCGGCCGCGACCATCGTGCGGCCCTCGATCATCTTTGGGCCCGAGGACAACTTCTTCAACCAGTTCGCCCAGCTGGCGGCGCTGAGCCCGGCCCTGCCGCTGTTCGGCGGCGGCCACACCAAGTTCCAGCCGGCCTATGTCGCCGACGTGGCCGAGGCCATCGCCCGGATCATCACCGACCCGGAGACGGCCGGCCAGACCTACGAACTGGGCGGCCCCGGCGTGTTCAGCTTCAAGGAGTTGATGGAGTTCGTGCTGCGCGAGACCGGCCGCAACCGGGCGCTGGTTTCGATCCCCTGGCCGCTGGCCGGGCTGATCGGCATCGGCGGTGACATGGCGGCGGCCGTCTACGGGGTGATCCCGCTGGTCGCGGCGCCGATCACTTCCGACCAGCTCAAGCTGCTCAAGCTCGATAACCTGGCGACGGGCCAGGGCTTCGAGGCCCTGGGCATCGTCCCCAAGAGCATCGAAGCCATCGTCCCCAGCTACCTCTACCGCTACCGCAAGGGCGGCCAGTACGCCGAGGCGCCGGAAGGGGCGTTCTAGGACGGGGACTCTCTGCTCCAATCCACGTCATCCTAGGCCTTGTGCCTAGGATCCCGCCATACGCTGTTGGGCGTCCCTGTGGTGAAGCGGCGCCGATTCCGTTTCAATTTCTATCTTTTGCGGCGGCTGAACGCGGGATCCTAGGCACAAGGCCTAGGATGACGACGTGGGTTGGGTGATCAGCGGATCAGCCACAGCCCGGCCGCTCCGACGACGATCCGCCAGACGCCGAACAGGGTGAAGCCCCGCTTGCCCACGAAGCCGATCATCCAACGGACGACCAGCAGCCCGACCAGGAACGACACGCCAAAGCCGATGCCGATCAGCCAGGCCTGACTGGTGTTGAGGGTGTCGCGGGCTTCCCACAGGTCCAGGGCGAAGGCTCCGGCCATGGTCGGCATGGCCAGGAAGAAGCTGAACTCGGCGGCGGCCTTGCGGTCGACCCCGGCCAGCATGGCGCCGGCGATGGTGGCGCCCGAGCGCGAGACGCCGGGGACCAGGGCCAGGCACTGCACCAGCCCGATGATCAGGGAGGTGTGCAGCGGCAGGGTCATGGCGTCCTCATGCCGGGGCTTGGGCCGCCAGCGGTCCAGGATGATCAGCAGCACCCCGCCGATGATCAGCGACCAGCAGATCAGGCTGACGCTCTCCATGAACTGGCCGCTGATGACCTTGTGCAGGCCCAGGCCCGCGACCACCGCCGGGAAAAAGGCGATCAGGACGCTCAGCGCGAACTTCCGCGCCGCCGGGTCGGTGGGCAGGCGGATGACCACGTTCCACAGCCGCGCGAAATACAGCACCACCACTGACAGGATCGCGCCGAGCTGGATCAGCACGATGAAGGTCTTCCAGTTTTCCCCGCCCAGGCCCAGGACCTTCAGGGCCAGCAGCAGGTGGCCCGTCGACGAGACGGGGATGAACTCGGTCAGGCCTTCGATCAGACCCAGGATGATGGCGTTCAGCCAGTCGGCCATTTCAGCTTCCCCAAAAGCGATTGTCCCAACATGGGACTAGTTGTTTTGATCTGGATCACAGGCTTGCGCAAATGACGCCCAACCCTGTGGAATAAGGTCAACGGTGTTGACCGACGCATTTTTCTTGCCCCAAGCCCGCGATAAAGAGCCCGCTGTGGAAGTTTTCTCCGCCCCCACGGGTTTCGAAAGGGTTTGGCATGGCCGAGCGCATGCTGAAGTTCACCACCGTCGCGCGCTCCACCCCTGAAAAGCGGGACGCGCAGGCGCGCGACCGCGATTTCCACGAAATCTATGCCGACTTCATCGACGCCAAGGCTGCCGAGCAGTCCTCGCGCTGTTCGCAGTGCGGCGTCCCCTTCTGCCAGACCCATTGCCCCCTGCACAACAACATCCCCGACTGGCTGCGGCTGACCGCTGCCGGCCGGCTGGAAGAGGCCTACCAGCTCTCCCAGGCCACCAACGCCATGCCCGAGATTTGTGGCCGGATTTGTCCGCAGGACCGCCTGTGCGAGGGAAACTGCGTGATCGAGCAGTCCGGGCACGGCACCGTGACTATCGGCTCAGTGGAAAAGTATCTGAGCGACAAGGCCTGGGAAGAGGGCTGGGTCCAGCCGCTGGTCCCGGGCGCCGATCGCGGCCAGTCGGTGGGGATCATCGGGGCCGGCCCGGCGGGGCTGTCGGCGGCGGAGCTGTTGCGCGAGCAGGGCTACAGCGTCACCGTCTATGACCGCCATGACCGGCCCGGCGGGCTGCTGATCTACGGCATCCCCGGCTTCAAGCTGGAAAAGGACGTCGTCCAGCGCCGCACCCAGCGGCTGGCCGACGGCGGCATCATCTTCAAGATGAACTTCGAGGTCGGCCGCGACGCTTCGCTCGACGACCTGCGCGCCAGGCATGACGCCGTCCTACTGGCCACGGGGGTCTACCAGGCGCGCGACCTGACCGTGCCCGGCGCCGGCTCGCAGGGCGTGGTGAAGGGGCTGGACTATCTGATCGCCTCCAACCGCAAGGGCCTGGGCGATGAAGTGGCCGCCTTCGACAGCGGCGTGCTCGACGCCGACGGCAAGGATGTCGTGGTCATCGGCGGCGGCGACACCGCCATGGACTGCGTCCGCACCGCCATCCGCCAGGGCGCCAGCTCGGTCACCTGCCTCTATCGCCGCGACAAGGCCAACATGCCGGGCTCGATGCGCGAAGTCGCCCATGCCGAGGAAGAAGGCGTGGTGTTCGACTGGCTGGCCGCCCCCCGCGCGGTGCTGGACCAGACCGGGACCGCCAAGGCCGTGCGCGCCCACCGCATGCGGCTGGGCCCGCCGGACAGCTCGGGCCGCTCCAGCCCCGAGCCGATGGAGGACAGCGACTACGACCTGCCCGCCAAGCTGGTGATCACCGCGCTCGGTTTCGAACCGGAAGACCTGCCGACCCTGTTCGCGGCCCCGCACCTGAAGGTCGGCCGCGCCGGCACGGTGCAGCTGGCCGACCGCCGCGCCAAGCGCACCAGCCTGCCCGACGTCTACGCCGCCGGCGACATCGTCCGGGGCGCCAGCTTGGTGGTCTGGGCCATCCGCGACGGCCGCGACGCCGCCGCCGCCATCCATGCCGACCTGCTGGCCCGTGTCAGCCCCGCCCTCGTGGCGGCGGAGTAGGGCGATGGCGCATTTCCGTATTCCTCGCCCCTTGGGCGAGGGGGACCACGAAGTGGTGGAGTGGGCTCTTGGGAGCACACGGACTTTCAGGCACGCCCCCTCCGACAGTGCTCAATCCGGAAACACCGTGTGTTCCACGGCCCACTCCGTCGGCTTCGCCGCCACCTCGCCCAAGGGGCGAGGAATATCTGCATCGACCTCGTCTTTTTTCGGAGCGCCCCAATGAGCGCTGAAATCGAACGCTATCTTCGCAACCGCGACCTCCTCATCAAGGGCAACGCCTACAACCCGGCCGACGAGAAGGACGCCTGCGGGGTGGGCCTGGTCTGCGCCATCGACGGGCAGCCGCGCCGGGAGGTGGTCGAGCTGGCCATCAAGGCGCTGAAGGCCGTCTGGCACCGGGGCGCGGTCGACGCCGACGGCAAGACCGGCGACGGGGCCGGCATCCTGGTCTCCATCCCGCAAGGCTTCTTCGCCGAGCAGGTCGAAGGCAGCGGCCACACCCTGCGCGCCGGGCCGATCGCCGTCGGCCAGGTCTTCCTGCCGCGCACCGATCTCTCGGCCCAGGAAGCGGCCCGGACCATTGTCGAGGCCGAGGCCCTGCGGTTCGGCTTCTACATCTATGGCTGGCGCCAGGTGCCGGTGAACACCGCCGTGATCGGCGAGAAGGCCAACGCCACCCGGCCCGAGATCGAGCAGATCATGCTGGCCCCGCCCCCTGGCCTCGATGGCCAGGCCTTGGAACGCGCGCTGTTCCTCTGCCGCAAGCGCATCGAGAAGCGCATCGCCGCCTCGGCGATCAACGACTTCTACATCTGCTCGCTGTCGGCCCGGGCCCTGATCTACAAGGGCATGTTCCTGGCCGAGCATATCGACGAGTTCTATCCCGACCTGCGCGACGAGCGGTTCACCGCCGCCGTGGCCATCTTCCACCAGCGCTACTCGACCAACACCTTCCCGCAGTGGCGGCTGGCCCAACCCTTCCGCATGCTGGCCCATAACGGCGAGATCAACACGCTGAAGGGCAACGTCAACTGGATGAAGAGCCATGAGATCCGCATGGCCGCCCAGGCGTTCGGCGAGTTCGACGACGATGTGAAGCCGGTCATCCAGCCGGGCGGCTCCGATTCCGCCGCGCTGGACAACACCTTTGAAGTGCTGGTGCGGGCCGGCCGCGACGCGCCCATGGCCAAGTCGCTGCTGATCCCGGAAGCCTGGAACTCCAAGTCCGACGCCGAGATGAAGCCGTCGCACAAGGCGCTCTACAGCTATTGCAACGCGGTGATGGAGCCGTGGGACGGCCCGGCCGCCGTCTGCGCCACCGACGGCCGCTGGGTGGTGGCCGGCAAGGACCGCAACGGCCTGCGCCCGCTACGCGTGGCCTATACCGACGACGGCCTGCTGATCATCGGCTCGGAAGCCGGCATGTGCGGCGTCGCCGAAGACCGCATCACCCGCAAGCTGGCCATCTCGCCCGGCCGGATGATCGCCGTCGACCTGCAGGAAGGCCAGCTCTACGGCGAGGACGAGATCATCGATCATCTGGCCGAAGCCCATCCCTACACGGAGTGGTTAGGAAATATGGTCGACCTGGAGGCCAAGATCGGTCCCGGGCCCGAGCCCCGCAAGTTCGGCAAGGAAGAGCTGATCCGCCGCCAGACCGCCGCCGGCCTGACGCTGGAGGACCTGGAACTGGTCGTCGCGCCGATGGTCGAGGACGCCAAGGAGGCGGTCGGCTCGATGGGCGATGACACCCCGCTGGCGGTGCTGTCGGAGCAGTACCGGCCGCTCAGCCACTTCTTCCGCCAGAACTTCAGCCAGGTGACCAACCCGCCGATCGATCCCCTGCGGGAGACCGGCGTGATGAGCCTGAAGACCCGCTTCAAGAACCTCGGCAACATCCTGGCCCAGGACGCCGCCCAGACCGACGTCTATGTGCTGGAAAGCCCGGTGCTGACCAACGGCATGTACGAGCGGATTCTCGGCTACATCGGCGAGAAGAACGTCGCGGTCATCGACTGCACCATGCCGATTCCCGCCGCGGAAGCCCGGGGCGGCGACGCCCTGCGCGCCAATCTCGACCGGGTGCGCAACGAGGCCGAGGACGCCGCCCTGCGCGGCTGCTCGACCATCGTGCTGACCGACGAGGCCAGCGGCCCCGACCGGGTCGGCCTGCCGATGATCCTGGCCACCGGCGGGGCTCACGCCCACCTGGTCGGCAAGGGCCTGCGCAGCTACGTCTCGATCATCGTGCGCGCCGCCGAGTGCGTCGACACCCACGCCTATGCGGTGCTGGTCGGGGTGGGGGCCACGGCGGTCAACGCCTATCTGGTGCAGGAAGGCTTCCAGGACCGGCTGGAGCGCGGCCTGTCGGGCGAGATGTCGCTGCGCGACGTCTGCGTCAACTACAAGACGGCCATCGAGCAGGGTCTCTTGAAGATCATCTCCAAGATGGGCATCGCGGTGATCAGCTCGTACCGCGGCGGCTACAACTTCGAGGCCGTCGGTCTGTCCCGCGCCCTGGTCGCCGAGTTCTTCCCCGGCATGCCCTCGCGCATCTCCGGCATCGGCCTGGCCGGTCTGGAGAAAAAGGCCGTCGAGGTTCACCGCAAGGCCTGGGACGGCGCGGCCGTGGTGCTGCCGGTCGGCGGCTTCTACAAGGCCCGCCGCTCGGGCGAGGCCCACGCCTTCGAGGCCCGGCTGATCCATGCCCTGCAGTCGGCCTGCGACAGCGGCGACTATAGCCAGTACCGGCTGTATTCGGCCGCCCTGCGCCGGCAGAAGGCCCAGCAGCCGCGCCACCTGCTCGACTTCAAGCCCGGCCGCGCGCCGGTCGCCCTGGACGACGTCGAGAGCGTCAACGAGATCCGCAAGCGCTTCGTCACGCCGGGCATGAGCCTGGGGGCCCTGGGCCCGGAAGCGCACGGCGCGCTGAACATCGCCATGAACCGCATCGGGGCCAAGTCGGTCTCCGGCGAGGGCGGCGAGGACCGCGCCCGCTACCGGCCGCTGCCCAACGGCGACAACCCCAACAGCGCGGTCAAGCAGGTGGCCTCGGGCCGTTTCGGCGTCACCGCCGAATACCTCAACGAGTGCCGCGAGATCGAGATCAAGGTCAGCCAGGGCGCCAAGCCCGGCGAGGGCGGCCAGCTGCCCGGCTTCAAGGTCACTGAACTGATCGCCAAGCTGCGCCATGCGACGCCCGGCGTGATGCTGATCAGCCCGCCGCCGCACCACGATATTTATTCGATCGAGGACCTGGCCCAGCTCATCTACGACCTCAAGCAGATCAACCCGGACGCCCGGGTCTGCGTGAAGCTCGTCTCGATGACCGGCATCGGGGCCATCGCCGCCGGGGTGGCCAAGGCCAAGGCGGACGTCATCCTGATCTCCGGCCATGTCGGCGGCACGGGCGCCTCGCCCCAGACCTCGATCAAGTACGCCGGCTCGCCCTGGGAGATGGGGCTTTCCGAAGCCAACCAGGTGCTGACCCTCAACAACCTGCGCCACTCGGTGCGCCTGCGCACCGATGGCGGCATCCGCACGGGCCGCGATGTGGTCATGGCCGCCATGCTGGGGGCCGAGGAGTTCGGCATCGGCACGGCCAGCCTGATCGCCATGGGCTGCATCATGGTCCGCCAGTGCCATTCCAACACCTGCCCGGTGGGGGTCTGCACCCAGGACGAGGCCCTGCGCGCCAAGTTCACCGGCACGCCGGACAAGGTCATCAACCTGTTCAGCTTCATCGCCGAGGAGGTCCGCGAGATCCTGGCGGAGCTGGGTTTCAGGTCGCTGATCGACGTGGTCGGCCGCACCGACCTGCTGGCCCAGGTCAGCCGGGGCGGCGAGCATCTGGACGACCTCGACCTTAACCCGCTGCTGGTCCGCGCCGATCCGGGCGCCAACAAGCCCTACTGCACGGTCGAGGGCCGCACCGAGGTGCCCGACACCCTCGACGCCCAGATCGTCCGCGACGCCGCGCCGCTGCTTAGCCGCGGCGAGAAGATGCAGCTGACCTACACGGTGCGGAACACCGCCCGAGCCATCGGCTCGCGGATCTCCAGCCACCTGGTGCGCAAGTTCGGCATGAACGCCCTGCCGTCCGACCACCTGACGGTCGAGCTGCGCGGCTCGGCCGGCCAGAGCCTGGGCGCTTTCGCGGTGCGGGGCCTGCGCATCGTCCTGACCGGCGAGGCCAACGACTATGTCGGCAAGGGCCTGTCGGGGGCGACCATCATCATCCGCCCGGCCCCCCAGCTGACCGCCCCGGAAGCCAACACCATCCTCGGCAACACCTGCCTTTACGGCGCGACCAGCGGCAAGCTGCTGGCGGCGGGCCAGGCCGGCGAGCGGTTCGCGGTGCGCAACAGCGGCGCCGTCACCGTGGTCGAGGGCGTGGGCGCCAACGGCTGCGAATACATGACCGGCGGCACGGCGGTGATCCTGGGTCCGATCGGCGGCAACTTCGGGGCCGGCATGACCGGCGGCATGGCCTTCATCCTCGACCAGCACGGCCGGGTCGAGCCGCGGATCAACAAGGAGAGCGTTGTCCTGCAGCGCCTGGCCTCGGCCCATTGGGAAGGCGAGCTGAAGAAGCTGATCGCCGAGCATGCGCGGGAGACTGGCTCGGCCTTCGCGGCGGGCCTACTGCGGGATTGGGACCGGGTGCGGGGGCAGTTTTGGCAGGTCTGCCCGAAGGAGATGATCAGCCGGATTAGCCACCCGCTGAGTGATCCGGTGGCGGCGCAGGAGCTGGCCTAACTCTCCTCACCCGCATCGCGGGGGAGGGGGACCACGAAGTGGTGGAGGGGGCGACCGCGCTCACGATGGTTGAGGGTTGGTAAGGGTGCAGAGGTTCGTCCCGCGCACGGCCCTCGCCCCCTCCGTCGGCTTCGCCGCCACCTCCCCCGCTACGCGGTGGAGGAGGATTATCCCCCCACCGGTTCACCCACATACCGCGCCCTCGGCCGGATCAGCTGCCCGGTCTGCAGCTGCTCGACCGCATGGGCAATCCAGCCCGCCGTGCGCGCCACCGCGAAGATCAGGAACGGGGCGTCCTCGACCAACTTGAGGTGCTGCGCCAGCGCCACGAGGGCGAAGTCGACATTGGCCGCTTCGCCCGTGCCGCCTTCGACGGCGGCGCGCAGACGCTGCATTTCGGGGTCGGGGGTGAAGGCTTCCAGCAGGGCCTCGGCCCTCGGGTCACCCTCCGGATAGAGCGGATGGCCGAAGCCCGGCAGCGGGCCGGCTCTCGCCAGGCGGCCGGCGACGGCGGCTTCGGGGCCGATACGGCGGGCCTCTTCGACCAGGTTGAGGACGCGGGGGGCCATGCCGCCGTGCAGGGGCCCGGAAAGGGCTGAAAGGCCGGCCAGGGCGGCGGCGGCCAGGGAGGCGCCGGTCGAGGCGGTGACTCTCGCGGCGAAGGTCGAGGCGTTGAGTTCGTGGTCGGCGAGCAGCACCAGGGCGCGGCGGATCAGGTCCTCGGAGCCCGGAGCGCCGCCCCAGGCTCTGGCGAGGCGCACATGGATGGGCCCCTCGCCGGTCGCGCCGGCGGCGGCGTCGGCCACGGCGTCGAGCAGGCCGGCGGCTTCGACCGCCAGGGCGAGCGGGGCTCGACCCCGGCCGGGCGGGTCGACGCCGGCCCTCGCCGCCAGAGTGGCGAACAGGCGGCTGCGGCCCGAAGCCAGCTCCGGCGGGGCGGGGCGATTGTCGGCCTTCAGGGCCGCGCCATGGCCGCCGCGCAGGAGGCGGGCGACGCCTTCCAGGCTTTCATTGGCGGACAGAACCACGGCGTCGCGGCCGCGATACCAAAGCCGCCCGCCGGCCACGGTGGTGATGGCGCTGGCCAGGACGGGTTCGCCCCAGGCAATGGCGCTCTGGGCGACTTCGGCAGCCTTGCGCCCGCGACCCTTGCGGGCGGCGAGTTGGCCGACATCAGCGAGGCGATAGCGGCTGCGGCGGGGATCGTCGGGGTCGGGGCGGGCCTCGATGCGGCCCCGGCTGACATAGGCGTAGAGGGTCTGGGGCCGGATACCCAGGCGATCCATCGCCTCGTCGGCGCTCAGCCAGTCTCGATCCCCAGGCATTGACGAATCCTATATTGATCAAGTTGATCAAGATTGACGATATCACGCCGCGGCGCGATCTGTCAGCCCACGAACGAGGATTTGAGAAGGAAATACGCCATGTCCGATGGCCTTGATGATGTTGTCGCCGCCGAAACCGTGCTGTCCGAGGTCGATGGCCAGGCCGGTCGTCTGGTGATCCGCGGCTACCCGCTAAACCAGCTGGCGGGACGCACCAGCTTCGAGCAGGCTGCCCATCTGCTGTTCGACGGCTTCTTCGACGACCTCCCCGGCGACTTTACCGCCGCCCTGGGCCGGGCCCGCACGGAAGTGTTCGCCGAGGTGGCGGCGCTGGACACGGGCCTTAAAGCGCGCTCACCGATCGAGGCCATGCGCGCCCTGACCGCCCGCCTCGGCGACGGCGATACGCTGGACATCGCCTTCCGCCTGCTGGCCGCCCCCGCCGTGTTCACCGCCGCGGTGGTGCGCGAGCAGGGCGGCCAGGCTGCCGTTGCGCCGGATCCGAAACTCGGCCACTCCGCCGACATCCTGCGCATGCTGCGAGGATCGCCCGCATCGGCTGCGGAAGCAGCCGCGCTGGACGCCTATCTGGTCACGGTCTGCGACCACGGCCTGAATGCTTCGACCTTCGCCGCCCGGGTGATCGCCTCGACCCGCGCCGGTCTGACCAGCGCCGTGCTGGGCGGGATCAGCGCCCTGAAAGGCCCGCTGCACGGCGGGGCGCCGGGGCCGGTGATCGACATGCTGGACGGCATCGGCACGCCCGAGAACGCCCGGACCTGGATCGAGGCGGCGCTGGACCACGGCGACCGGCTGATGGGATTCGGCCACCGCATCTACCGGGTCCGCGACCCCCGCGCCGACGCCCTGAAGACGGCCATCGGCCGGCTGGCCGAGAGCTCCAACGCCCTGCCCGGCCGACTTGCGTTTGCCGAGGCGGTGGAGACGGCGGCCCTGACCATCCTCAAGGAGCGCAAGCCCGACCGGGCCCTGGACGTCAATGTCGAGTTCTACACCGCCCTGCTGCTCGAAGCGCTGGCCTTCCCGCCCTCGGCCTTCACCTGCGTGTTCGCCATGGGCCGGGTGGCCGGCTGGATCGCCCATGCGCGGGAACAGCTGGCGGGCGGGCGGCTGATCCGGCCGCAGTCGCGCTATGTGGGGCCTGAGCCTCGCCGGGCGGCTTGACTGCCCCCAATTTCTCGCCCGTTGGGCGAGGGGGACCACGAAGTGGTGGAGTGGGCCGTGGACTGCACGGAGCGTCAGGCGCGTCCACTGTGACGGCACTTTATACGGACACACCGTGTGCTCCACGGCCCACTCCGTCGGCTTCGCCGCCACCTCGCCCAAGGGGCGAGGAAAGCGCGTAGCATCGGCTGTTGTTTGCAACCGTCCAAGCCAATCGAGAGTCGTTCGCGCTGGGGTAAGCGGGCGGGCTCGGTTAGAAGCCCCCCATGACCGCCCACGTCCATGGCCTCCCGCCGGCCGAAGCCGCCGCCCTGACCCGGCGCATTACCCTGTTGTCGACAGCGACGGCGGCGGTGCTGATCCTGGTCAAGCTGGTCGCCTATGTGATGAGCGGCTCGGTGGCGCTGATGGCGTCGCTGGCGGACAGTGGGCTGGATCTTCTGGCCTCGCTGGTCACGGTCTACGCCGTCCGCTACGCCGCCACCCCGCCGGACGACGGCCACCGCTTCGGCCATGGCAAGGCCGAGGCCTTCGCCAGCCTGCTGCAGGGCGGCCTGGTCTTCGCGTCCGGAGCCCTGATCGGGCGGGAGGCCATCGACCACATGCTGCATCCCCACCCCGTCCAGGCCGAGGGCTGGGCCATGGCGGCCATGGGGGTTTCGATCCTGCTGACCCTGGGACTGATCGGCGCCCAGGCCCGGGTCCTCAAGGCGACCAGTTCGATCGCGGTGTCCGGCGACCGGGCCCACTATGCCGCCGACCTGGCCTCCAACATCATGGCCCTGATCGGTATCGCCCTGGCGGCGGCGCTGCATCAGCCGCTGGCCGACGCGGCGGCGGGCCTGCTGGTGGCGCTGTGGCTGGTCTGGGGCGCGATCGGCGTCTTCCGCCAGGCCGCTGACCAGCTCATGGACCGCGAGCTGCCCGAGGCGGACCGGGCGAGGATTGTCGCCCTGGCCACCACCGATCCGCGCCTGACCGATGTTCATCAGCTGCGCACCCGGGCGTCCGGCCCCTACATCCATATGCAGATGCATGCCGACCTCGATCCGGAACTGACCCTGGACGAAGCGCATTCCGTGGTGGTCGCGGCTGAGCGGCGCATCCTGGAGGCCTTTCCGGCCGCCGACATCATCATCCACGCCGACCCGCGCGGCCGGGCCGAGCCGCATGGCGGGGCTTTCGCAGAAAGCGACGTGCGCGAAGTGCGGTAAACGCCCCCTTAACGGGACTGTGCGCGTTGTGGGCGGATCGAATCGCCGCCTCCAGAACGAAGGCCACCCCTGTTACCCGCATGAGCGTCGAACGCACCCTCCACCACTATCCGCTCGACCCTGCTTCGCGGCAGGTCCGGCTGGCGCTGGGCGAAAAGCGCCTGCCGTTCAGCGAGGTGATCGTCCGCTATTGGGAACAGCCCGCCGAGTTCGCCGCCCTCAACCCGGCCGGCGTGCCGCCTGTGCTGGTCGAGATCGAGAACGGCAAGACCCTGGTGGTCTGCGAGAGCCGGGCCATCCTCGAACATCTGGAAGAACGCTACCCCGAGCCCCCGCTGCTCGGCCGCGAGCCGGCCGAACGGGCCGAGGCGCGGCGGCTGGCGCAATGGTTCGACCGCAAGTTCGACGCCGAGGTCGGCGGCTCGCTGCTGCATGAAAAACTGGAAAAGCGCCTGCTGGGCCTGGGCGCCCCATCGCTGACCAACATCCGGGCCGGCCGCGACGCCCTGCGGGCTCACCTGATCTATCTGGAAAAGCTGCTGCAGACCCGCGACTGGCTGGCCGGCAGCCGGCTGTCGCTGGGCGACATGGCCGCGGCGGCGCATCTGTCGGTGATCGACTACCTGGGTGACCTGCCCTGGCGTGACTTCCCGCTGCTCACCGCCTGGTACATGAAGCTCAAGTCGCGGCCCTGCTTCCGGCCCCTGCTGGCCGACCGTCAGCCCGGCCTGACCCCTGCGTCCCACTACGCCGAACTCGACTTCTAGGCGTAGGTCGGCGAAACTGGCCGACCCATGAAGCGCTTTCTGTCGAAATCCTCCCGTGCGCTCGCCGCCCTGATGGCTGCTGCGCTGTGTCTTGCCCCGATTTCGGCGCCCGCCCGGGCCGCCGACCCGAGCCAGACTATCCTCAGCGAGCTCGGTCGGACGACTGAACCCTATCAGAGGTTGGTCCTGGACAGCATCGCCCTGTTGAACCTGACCCTGCAGGGCGCCGGGCAGTCCATTTTCGGTAGCGATACGGAAAAGCCAGCATGGCTCGACACCTGGAAGGCTCAGGTCGCCGCCGCGCGCCAGACGGTCGCCGCCGAACGGGACGCGATCAAGCCGTTCCAGTCGCAAGCGTTCGACGCCAACGCCGCCGATCCTGGGGTCGCACGGATGCGGACCGCGTTGCGGGCCTTCCCCAAGCGGGTCACCGCCGTGGCGGATCAGGTTCTCGCAACCGTTGATGATCTGGTCCCGCTGGTCGACACAGCGGCAACCGGCGATTTGCAATCCAAGTCTCGCCTGCAGCTCGCCGTGCTGAAGGGCTTGAACGCCAGCATGGACGCCCAGGACGCCATCCTCGATATCACCGTCCTCGCCTCCGTCGAGGGCCATCCGGAAGTGGCTCTCGCCCAGGCCGTCAAGGCCATGCATGACGCGAGGCGCGGCCTGCAGCAGTTCCGGATCGATCAGCTGTCCGGCCTGAATCCCGATCCGCAGGTGACCCTGACTGCGGCGCGGGCCAGCCTGGCCCAATCGCGGGCCGCGGCCGCGCGCGCGCCGCGGCTTGCGGCCGCCATGGTCAAGCAGATTCAGGCCTCGCCCCTGTCGCCGACGATGAAGGCCAAGATCATCGACGCCTTCGGCACCTATCAGGCCAGCGCTGATATTGAGATCAAAATCGCCGACGTGATTGAGCAGAGCATGCACATCTACGTCGAGGATGTCAGCGATCCTGAGGCGTCGCAGGCGCTGGATCGGGAACTGGCGGCGTTGTCCAAGCAACGCGTTGACCTCCAGATGCTGCGGCGGAACAAGGTCCTCTAGCGCCGCCCACCCCGGCCTGTGTCACGCGGCCGGATATCAGGGCCAGTGCTCTGAAGCCGGACCATCGACGCCGAACTCGACTTCCAGGCGTAGGTCGGCGAGACTGGCCGACCGTTCGGGACAGTCCCCGCGGCGGCGAGAGCGGGTTGACGACCAGTGTGGAGTGACTTTCCGCCCGCAACCCGCTCCAAGTGTCATTTTGGGGGGTTCGTCTTGCGTATCATCAGCGTCCTATTGGTGTCTGCCAGTCTCGCGCTGGCCCTGCCTGTCCAGGCCATGGACAAGGGCGCGCGTCCGGCCGCCACGCCGACGGCTCAGCCGGCCCCCCCGAGCAGTCCCGAAACCCAGCTGGTGACGGACCTCGTCCAGTATGGCGCGGCCTATCAGTCGGTGCTGAGCGACGCCTCGCTGTACTTTTCGGACTTCATGGATGGCGCGGCCCGCAACCTGAACGCCAAGCCGATCGACAAGGCCAAGGCTGACGCCTGGATCGCCCAGAGCCGCGCCAGGCTGGACGTCCTGAAGGCGCGCCGCGCTGCATTGGGGCCGCCATCCGCCTCGCTGGTGACGCGGCTCAAGGCCGCCGGCATGGCCTCCGATGTGGACTCGACCCGGGCGCTGGGCGAGCAGATGGGCGCCGCGATCGACGCCGTTCTGGATCTCTGCACCAAGGTTCTCGACCTGGCGCCGGCGGTGGCGCAGGGCGACGGCGCGGCCCTTACCGAGATGGGCAAGGCCCTGCAGCGGGGCACGCGAACCGCCCTGCTGACCGAAAACGCCATGATGCAGGGAGGTCTGGCCACGCTCGATCGCGGCCACCCGCAGGGCGCCATCCTGCGCTCGATCCTGGCCAGCAACAGCGCGCTGATGGCCCTGCTGGACATCGGCGTGAAGATGCAGGACGACCCGAAAGCCGACCTGGCGCCCCTGATCAAGCAGTTCCAGGACAGCGTCGCCAAGGCCCGCACCGAAGCCCTGACCGCCGGTCCCCTGGCCAGTCGGGCGATCGCCCAGATCAAGGCGGAGCCGGGCGACGAAGCCTTGAAGGCGCGGGTGATCGCGGCCATGGGCACCTACGCCGAGTCCGGCGAAGTCGAGGTGCAGATCGCTGATATTCTGGTGGCCCTGACCCAGACCGACGACGCCGCCAAGGCCGCGAGCCTCAATGAGGAACTGCGATCGCTCGTACAGCGCCGCCTGAAGCTGCAGGGCGATCGGCAGGCCATCCTGGCCGGATGACGGAGCCCGGCGCGTCGGACCAGATACGCGCCCGGGCGCTCGCGCTAGGATTCGACGCCTGCGGGCTCGCCTCGGCCGCTGATCCCTGGCCGAACGGTGACTGGCTGGCGCAGTTCGTGGCAGAGGGGTTCCATGGCCAGATGGGCTGGATGGGCGAAACGCTGGAGCGACGACGTCATCCCCAGGCCATGTGGCCGGGCGCGGTTTCGGCCGTGGTGCTGGGCGTGAATTACGGCCCCGAACATGACCCGCTGGCGGCGCTGGAGGCGCGGTCAACCGGCAACATCAGCGCCTATGCCCGGGGCGACGACTATCATGAGCTGATCAAGGGCCGGCTCAAGCAGCTGGCCGGCTGGATGGTCGGGCGGTTCGGGGGCGAGGTGAAGGTCTTCGTCGACACCGCCCCGCTGCTGGAAAAGCCGCTGGCCCAGCGGGCGGGCCTGGGCTGGCAGGGCAAGCACACCAACCTGGTGTCGCGCGAGCTGGGGTCCTGGCTGTTCCTGGGCTCGGTGCTGACCAGCCTGGACCTGCCGGCCGACGCGGCCGAGGTCGACCATTGCGGGTCGTGCCGCGCCTGCCTGGACATCTGCCCGACCGATGCTTTTCCGGCGCCGTATCGGCTGGATGCGCGGCGCTGCATCTCCTACCTGACAATCGAACATGCCGGTCCGGTCGACGAGGCGCTGCGGCCCTTGCTGGGAAATCGCATCTACGGCTGCGACGACTGCCTGGCCGTCTGCCCCTGGAACAAGTTCGCGCAAGTGTCCCGCGAGGCCCGGCTGCAGGCCCGCGCCGAGGCCAACGCCCCGCCTCTGGCCGAACTGGCAGCCCTGGACGACTCCGCCTTTCGCGCCCGTTTCAGCAAGAGCCCGATCAAGCGCATCGGGCGGGATCGTTTCGTGCGGAACGTTCTGTACGCGATTGGGAACAGCGGGGATGGGGGGCTGGCGGCATCGGCGGGCGCGTTGCTAGAGGACTCGTCCGAAGTGGTCAGAGACGCGGCGGCTTGGGCGTTGACTCGACTAAGCTAAGCCCTTCCCTCGCTGGCGGGGGAAGGGCTTGGACTCCAATCACTCCGCAGACAGCGCCTCGACCAGCCGGGCCATGAAGGCCGCGCCGCGCTGCATCTGAGAGACCTCGACATACTCGTCCGGCTGGTGGGCCTGGTCGATGCTGCCGGGGCCGCAGATGACCACCGAGAAGCCGGCCTGCTGGAACTGGCCGGCCTCGGCGGCGTAGCTGACCACGCGGGGCGGGCCGTTGTCGCCGGCCAGGCGGCGGGCGAAGTCCTCGGCGGCGCCGTCGGCCTCGGGTTCGAGGGCCGGCACTTCGCCCAGCAGTTCCCAGCTGACGCCGGTTCCGGGCCAGGCGGCCTTCATCCTTGTGTCGAGGGACTTGCAGAGATCGAGGAAGGGCTGCAGCGCCGCCCAGCGGTCGAAGCTGCCCGGCGCGCGCAGGTCGAAGATGAACTCGCACTGGCGGGCCAGGATGTTGCCGGCCGTGCCGCCGTCGATCCGGCCGATGGTCAGGGTCGGGTGCTTGGGCAGGTAGGGCGAGGTCGGGTCGGCCTGGGCGATCAGGGTCTCGGCGATCTGGTCCAGGCAGGCCATCAGCTTGACCGCCGCCATGTTGGCCGAGACGCCCAGGTGGGTCAGGCTGGAATGGGCCTCGTGGCCCAGCACCGTGACCTTGATCGATAGGATGCCCTTGTGAGCGCTGACCGCCACCATGTCGGTGGGTTCGCCCACCACCACCAGGGCCGGGCGGGGGAGCTCGCGGGCGATGACCTCGATCATGGCCGGGGCGCCCAGGCAGCCGATCTCCTCGTCATAGGAAAAGGCCAGGTGGACGGGACGCTTGAGGTTCGCCGCCAGCAGGTCCGGCACGGCCGCCAGGCTGAGGGCCAGGAAGCCCTTCATGTCGCAACTGCCCCGGCCGAACAGGCGGCCATCGCGCTCGGTCAGGGTGAATGGCTCGGAGCTCCAGGCCTGGCCGTCGACCGGCACCACGTCGGTGTGGCCGGAGAGGACGACGCCGCCCTCCACATCGGGGCCGATGGTGGCCAGCAGGTTGGACTTGGTCCCGTCGGCGTTGGCGATCCGGCGGCTGGCGACGCCCTGGTCGGCCAGCCAGGTCTCGACCCAGCTGATCAGCTCAAGGTTCGAGCGGCGCGAGGTGGTGTCGAACGAGACCAGCTGCCGCAACAAGTCGACGGCGCGGGCGGAAAGGGCTTCGGAAGCGGACATGTCACTCTCTTAGACCGCGCCTGCGCTTGCGGCGAGAGCGCCGGCCCGCTAACCGCGAAGGCGATATGACCCAGCCCCTGACCCTCACCCTCTCCTGTCCCGACCGCCGCGGCATCGTCGCCAAGGTCTCGGCCTTCCTGTTCGAGCGGGGCTGCAACATCCTCGACGCCCAGCAGTATGACGACCCGGAGACCGGCGCCTTCTTCATGCGGGTGGTGTTCGCGCCGGACGGGGCCGACGCCGAAGGTCTCCGGACCCAGTTCCAGGCGGTCGCCGACGAACTGAAGATGAAGTGGACCCTCCGCGATCCATCGCAGCGCTACAGGGTGATGATCCTGACCTCCAAGTCGGACCACTGCCTGGCCGACCTGATCTATCGCTGGCGGATTGACGAGCTGGCCATGGACATCAGCGCCGTGGTCTCCAACCACCCGCTGGCGACCTATCCGGCCATCGACTTCTCGGGCATCGACTTCCACCACCTGCCGGTCAGTCGCGAGACCAAGCTGGAGCAGGAGGCGGCGCTATGGGCGCTGATCCAGTCGACCGGGACCGACATCGTCGTCCTCGCCCGCTACATGCAGGTGCTGAGCGACGGGCTGGCGGCCAAACTGCAGGGCCGCTGCATCAACATCCACCACAGCTTCCTGCCGGGCTTCAAGGGCGCGCGGCCCTATCACCAGGCCCATGCGCGCGGGGTCAAGCTGATGGGCGCCACCGCCCACTACGTCACCGGCGACCTCGACGAGGGGCCGATCATCGAGCAGGACGTCGAACGCATCAGCCACCGCGACAGTCCTGAGGACCTGGTCCGCAAGGGGCGGGACATCGAGCGCCGGGTGCTGGCCCGGGCGCTGCGCTGGCGACTGGAGGATCGGGTGCTGCTGAACGGCCGCAAGACGGTGGTGTTTACGGACTGAGTTTCCGGACCGCGACGCAGACGGATGCGCTAAATTACTCGCCCGTTGGGCGAGGTGGCGGCGAAGCCGACGGAGTGGGTCGTGAAGCACACGATGTCTCAGGATCGAGCACAGCCGGCGTGGGCGTGCCTGAAACTCCGTGTGTTCCTAAGCGCCCACTCCACCACTTCGTGGTCCCCCTCGCCCAATGGGCGAGGAATTTGGGGCCGCCTTACCCCCGCCCGATCAACCCGCCTTCGGGCAGCACGTCGATCAGCTGCACGCGGAACAGCAGCACGCTGTTGGCCGGGATCGGGCCGTTGTCCTCGGCGCCGTAGCCCAGGGCCGGGGGGGCCCAGATGGTCCATTCGTCGCCGGGGCGCATCTGCGGCAGGGTCAACTTCCAGGCGCCGACCAGGTTGCGCAGGTCCATGACCTCGGGCGCGCCGCGGTCGAACGAGGAGTCGATGACCTCGCCGGTCAAGAGTTTGAGCTCGTAGTGGACCTTGACCTCGTCGTTGAGGGTCGGGTGCGGGCCGGTCGGTGGGCCGGCATGGACGACCTTGTACTGCACGCCCGACGGCAGGGTGACCACGCCCGGCTGCTTGCCGTTCTTGGTCATGAAGGCGGCCGCGGCGGCGGCGCTGGCCTTGGGGTCAGCGGCGGGCTTGGTGTCGGCAGCCGGCTTGCAGGCCGCCAGGGCCAGGACGGCGACGAGGGCCACCACGAAACGCTTCATCGAACTTCCCCCTGTACGAGCATCTTTAGACGAATCGGGGCGGATAGCCCCGTTCGCGCAGGCTATCCATGATGTCCTGGGTGTGCTGGGCGTCGCGGGTCTCGATCATGATGTCGAACTCCGCGCCCTTGGCCGGCACGTCGAGGGCTAGGCGGTTGTGCGCCACCTCGATGATGTTGCCGCCGTGCTCGCCGATCACCATGCTGACCGTGGCCAGCAGGCCCGGCCGGTCGTCGCCGATGATCCGCAGCGAGACCAGACGTTGCGCCCGCACCAGCTCGCGGGTCAGGACCGAGGCCAGCAGGCGGGTGTCGATATTGCCGCCGGTCAGGATCAGGCCGCATTTCTTGCCCCGGAACCGCTCGGGATAGGCCAGCAGGGCGGCCAGCGATGCGGCGCCCGCGCCCTCGGCGATGGTCTTCTCGACGTTGCACAGCAGCGAGACGCCGCGCTCCAGATAGGGCTCGTCGAGCAGCAGCACGTCCTCGAGCAGCGGGCGGACGATGGAATAGGTCAGGTTGCCGACCTGTTTGACCGCGATGCCCTCGGCGATGGTCTGGCCGCCGGCGTTGGGGATCACGCCGCGCATGCGGGCGGTGAAGCTGGGATACATGGCCGGCTCGCAGCCGAAGATCTTGATGTCGGGCTTGAGGGCCATGGCGGCCGTGGCCACCCCGGCGATCAGCCCGCCGCCGCCGATCGGCACGGGCAGGACTTCCAGGTCCGGAACCTCTTCCAGCATCTCCAGGGCGATGGTGCCCTGGCCGGCCATGACGTCCAGGTCGTCGAAGGGGTGGACGAAGGTCAGGCCCCGCTCGTCGCGCACCTTCATGGCGTGGCCATAGGCGTCGTCGTAGGTCTCGCCCTCGATGATCACCTCGGCGCCGTGCTGGCGGGTATGCTCGACCTTCACGAAGGGCGTGCCGCGCGGCATGACGATGGTCACCGGCACGCCGAGCCGGGCGCCGTGATAGGCCAGGCCCTGGGCGTGGTTGCCGGCGCTGGCGGCGATGACGCCCTTGGCGCGCTGGGCGTCAGTGAGCAGGATCAGCTTGTTGAGCGCCCCGCGCTCCTTGTAGGCGGCGGTGAACTGCAGGTTCTCGAACTTGATCCACACATCGGCGCCGGTAATCTCGCTGAGCGTGCGGGAATGCCGGATCGGCGTGCGTTCGATATGGCCTTCGATACGTCGGGCGGCCGCTTTTATGTCTTCGAGGGTGAGGCTCATCGCCCGAGGGGCTTAAGCGGCCCTCAAGCGGACCGCAACCCCCGCATAAGGTCGATGCGCCGCATGGCCTTGCCCGGCAGCTCGGAGAACTGGCCCAGAGGCAGGGATTCCGCCGCCGCGCGCAGGCCGTAGGCAGCCTCGCGGACCAGGGCGGCGGGCGAGGCGACGCCGACGAAGCCGTGGTTCACATGGCGCTGGGCGTTGGAGAGCTCGCGCTTGAAGCGGTAGTCGCCGGCCCCCAGGTCCAGGCTGGAATAGGGGGTCGTATCCATCCAGCGCAGGATGTCCTGGAAGAGGATCAGGCCAGGGCTATAGCGCTCGAACTCGGGGTCGTGGGCGATGATCCAGCTGTGGATGGCGCGGTTACCGCGAAGATCCAGCTGGGCTGCAGCCAGGCGGCCGTCGATGTGAAGCGTGAACATCACCCCGCCGAAATCGGGCTGGCGGCTTTCGAACAGGTTGCGGACCAGCGTCTGTGTCCAGGCGGTGTCGAACAGGTCGGTCTGGCCGGTCGCCTGCCACTGGCCGCGCTTCCAGGCGATCAGCTGGTCCAGGTCGGTGCGCGAGCGGCTGTAGGCGGTGAAACTCAGGGCGCCAAGTTCGCGCTCGACCTTGCGGCGCTTCTTGTCGATGTCCTTGAGGCAGGAGGTCTGGGCCTTGCGGTCGGTTTCATAGGCCGCGTAGCCCTGGCCGACATCGATGACCCAGGAAAAGCTCTTGCCGCGGCTGAACGGGGCGAAAGCGGGCTGGTCGTCCAGCATGTGGCTGAAATCCAGCCGGCCGACGCCCAGCGCCCGGACCAGCTCGGGCGCGTCAATCTCGACCCCCGGCGCGGTGACCACGCCCTGATAGTCGTTCATCGGCGCCCCGGCCGGCATGGCCGTGAAGGCCGACTTGCGCACCGCCAGGAAACCGTCGGCGTCGCCGATCACCGCCACCTGCAGCTTGGACTTCTCGCCCTGGGCGGCCTGCACGGCCCGGGCCCAGTAGGGCGACAGGAAGGGCGTGTCGAAGGCGGGATTGGCCTTCTGCAGTTCCGCCCAGCGCTCGACGGCGATGCCGGTCATTTCGAGCGGCCGGATGACTGAGATGTCCAAGACGGGCCTCGCGGGTCTTAACCTTACGACGCAGATTTAGCCGCCAACCCTTTCAGGAGGGTTGAGGGAGCGCGGCGACCTGCTGCCCCGTCCGGCCGAAAACCCTGGCTCAGGCAGGTCGAAACTGACGCATGTCGATGTAGCGCCAGCCGAAGAAGCCCTCGCCGATTTCAAGCGGGATCACCGAGCCCGGAGGGTAGGGGTCGGACCCGACCTGTGCGACATGTACGCTCACATTCCTGAAGGTCCGCGGGCTGGGCTCAAGGGTCTGCAAGGTCATGCTCGCGCGATGGGGATGGCGATTGTCCACCCTGTAGTCGATGACCCTCGCGGCGACACGAACGGGCGGATGGCCATCCAGGCCGGCATCGATGGCGCAGAGGCTTGCGTAGCTCCAGACCAGCAAGAGCACGGCGGCGACCGCCGCCACCCAGGGCTGGCGCGCGGCCCTGTTGGCCCAGAGCATCAGCAGCCAGGCCGCAAGGCCGAGGATGGCGCCTGCGGGAAAGCCGCCGGTTCCGGGGCCGGCGGGATCGAAGTCGAGCATCATCCGGATGCCCAGCCCCATCGTGGGCATCATCCACAGTGTGGTCAGGTCGATGGCGGCCGTGTCGTCCTGCGCCATGACGATCACCAGGTCCTTCCAGGCGACGGTCAGCGCCATGACGATCGCCGGGACCGCCGCGCCCAGGGCGACGGCGAGCCAATAGGGGTGGGGCCCGATCATCAGCCAGGCCCCCGTCCCCAGGCCGAAAACATCGGCCGCCCACTTCCAGCCCCGCAGCGCGCGCAGGCTGGCGTCTCGGTCGGGCTGCGACAGCCCCAGGCGGGCGTCGGCGGCGAGCAGGCCCGCCTCCATCGCCCGGTCGCGGTCGTCCAGGTTCTCGAGGCCCTCCAGCCATGGGCCCAGCGCCGGATCGGCGAACAGGTAGCGGCTGATCTCAAGGCCCTGTCCCGCGCCGGGCCGGGCCTGCAGTCTGACGGTCCCGCTGGGCTTGATCCGCAAGCCTTCTATGGCGCTCCGCGTCAGCGTGCGTTGCCGGAACAGCCCGTGACTTTCCATCCTGTCGCTAAGCAAGGTCAGCCGGTAGTTCGCTGTCGACAGGCAGAGCAGGCCCATGCCTGCGGTGAAGACACCGGCCGCGCCGATGAAGACCCAGCGGGTGGTCGGGTCCGGGTTATGGGTCGTCACCGTTACGGCAATGGCGATGGCGCCGGCGCTGAGCAGCAGGGCGCAGACCGCCACCAGCCAGAAGGTCCTGGCGTCGTAGCGAACCTCGTGGGCTGACGAGGAACGCCGGCTGACAGACTTCAAAGTCCGAACACCCTGCTCAGGAACATCGTCTCCGCCTCACGCTGCACATCGACATTCTGCTTCTTCCTGAACCCGTGGCCCTCGTCGGCGGCCAGCATGAACCAGGCTTCGCCGCCTTTGGCGCGCAGCTTTTCGACCATCTGCTGGCCCTCGGTCCAGGGGACACGGGGGTCGTTCTTGCCGGCGATGACGAAGAGCGGCTTGGTCATCTTGTCCGTCAGGTTCAGCGGACTGATCTGGTCGAAGACGGCCTTCATGGCCGGATCGCGCTCGTCGCCGTACTCGACGCGGCGCAGGTCGCGGCGATAGCCCTCGGTGTTGGTCAGGAAGGTCACGAAACTGGAGATGCCGACGATGTCGATCGCCCCGGCCAGACGGTCGTTGTAGGCGGCGAGGCAGGCCAGGACCATGAAGCCGCCATAGCTGCCGCCATAGACCACCACCCGTTTCGGATCGAGATCGGGCTGGGTGGCGATCCAGTCGAGCAGGGCGCCGATGTCGCGGACGCTGTCCTGGCGTTTGGGGCCGTTGTCGAGCTTGAGGTAGGCCTTGCCGTAACCGTCCGAGCCCCGGACGTTGGGGGCGATGGTGACGATGCCCAACTCGGCGGCCCAGTACTGGCGGCGGCTGTTGAAGCCGGGGCGGTCCTGGCTCTCGGGCCCGCCGTGCATGTCGATGATCACCGGGGCGCGGCCCTTGATCGTCGCGGGTTTGTAGACCCAGGCGGGGACCTCCAGGCCATCGAAGGATTTCACCTTGGTGAGCGTGGGCTCGGCCAGGGCCTTGGGGTCGAGGCCGCCGCTCTCGCTGGTCGTCCAGCGGGTCAGCTTGCCGCCCATGACATCCCAGGCCCAGACGTCGGCCGGGGCGGTGGCGGTGTTGAGGCCGATGGCCAGGCTCTTGCTGTCGGGCGAGAATTTCAGGGCGGCCAGCACCCCGACCGGCAGGCTTGGCTGGGGCAATGCGCGCTTGGTGCGATAGTCGCGCACCATGACTTTGGACTGGCCGCCCTCGTTGACGGCGTAGGCCAGCACCCGGCCGTCGGGCGACAGGTCGAAGGTCTCGACATTCCATTTCAGGTCGGGCGGGGTGATGACCGTCCTGGCGCCGGTGGCCAGGTCGATCTCGACCAGCCGTTTGACGTCGCTGCCCTCGTCGTCGAGCACCAGGATCGACTTGTCCCCGGGGGCGAACCGGCCGCCGCCATAGGCGATCTCGTCCTTGGAAGGGTTGATCGGCGACACCGTCCCCTTGGCGTAGTCGAGCAGGAAGAGCCCGCCCGAGGTCGAGGAGATGTCGCGGTGGACCAGGACCCTGGTCTTATCGTCGCTGATGTCGAGCGGCGCGACGGCCCCCGTCCCCTTCCAGATCACCCGGCGGGTCGCCGGACTGCCCGGCTCCATCGCCACGATATCGTAGTCCCCCGAGCCCGGCGTCACCCGGCTCCACAGCAGCACCTTGCCATCGCGCGAGAAGACGAAGTTCTCATTGCGGGTGTTGGGCTCGGTGACCGCTGTCTCGGTCCCCGTCAGGCCGGCCATGTAGCCCTGGAAGTACTCGTTGCCGCCGGTGTCGCGGGTGAACAGATAGCGGTCGTCCGAGCCCGGCTGGGCCAGGGCCGCGCCGATCGGTTCGTCGAAGAAGGTCAGCTGGAAGCGCTCAAGGCCCGGTCCGGAGACATGATGCAGCTGGTTGGTCGAGCCGAAGCGGGTGGTGATCAGCATCGAGCCGTCGGGCAGCCAATCCTGGAAGCTGGCCGAGCGGGCGTTCTGGTAGCGCCGGATGGCCTCGCGCACGGCCGGCGGGGTCTCGGGGACGTTTTCGAGGGTGAGGGTTCCCTGGGTGCGGCGGATCACCGGCAGGACGTCGGCCCTGACCCCGGAAGCGACGGCCAGACCGCCCAGGGCGACTGTGAACAACAGGTGGCGGCGGTCCATGGCTCTACTCCCCAACTGGCGAGCCAGTGAGGCGGGCCCGGGGTCCGACGTCAAGTCGGCTCACACCGGGTCGAACTCGCTGACCAGATGCCCCGGCGCTACTTCCAGCAGCCTGGGCCGATACGGCGGTTCCGCGCCCTTTTTCGACGGCAGGAACCGCAAGGACGCCTGCGGGTCGGTCGGCGAGGGCGGTTCGCCCTCCAGCTTCAGGCGCTTGCGCTGGCGTTCGATCTTGGGGTCGGGGATCGGGGCGGCGGAGAGCAGGGCCTGGGTGTAGGGGTGGCGGGCGTCACTGTAGATCTGTTCGCGGTCGGCGACCTCCATGACCCGGCCCAGATAGAGCACCATCACCCTGTGGCTGATCTCGCGGACCACCGCCAGGTCGTGGCTGATGAACATCATCGCCAGGCCCATCTCCTTCTGCAGGTCGATCAGCAGATCGATGATCTGGGCGCGGATCGAGACGTCGAGGGCGCTGACCGCTTCATCGCAGATGACCAGCTTGGGCTTGAGGATCATGGCCCGGGCGATGCCGACCCGCTGGTTCTGGCCGCCGCTGAGCTCGTGCGGATAGCGGTTGATCAGGTCGGGTGACAGGCCGGCCCGCTGCATCATGCCGGCCACCTCCAGGTCGCGCGCGGCGCGGGTCAGGCCGGGGCGGTGGATGCGCAGCGGCTCGGCGATGGAGTCGCCGATGGTCATGCGCGGGTCCAGGCTGGCCAGCGGGTCCTGGAAGACGATCTGCAGGTCCTTGCGCGAGGCGCGCATCGACTTCTGGTCGGCGGCGCTGATGTCGCGGCCCAGCACGGTAATCGCCCCATGCAGCTCGGCGCTGTTCTCGGGGAGCAGCTTGAGCACCGCCCGCGACAGGGTGGACTTGCCGCAGCCGCTCTCGCCGACCACGCCCAGGGTCTCGCCCTGGCGGATCTGGAAATCGACCCCGTCGACGGCCCGCAGCAGCAGCTTGCCGAACAGGCCCACGGGGATCGGGAAGTGGACCTGGATATCCTTGCCCTCGACGATCACCGGCGCGTCGGCGGCCGGCGGGGCGGGCACGGGGCGGCCGCCGCGGTCGGCGCGGTCCAGGCGCGGGATCGCGGCCAGCAGGGCCTGGGTATAGGCGTCCCGGGGATTGGCGAAGATATCGCCGACCGGTCCGGCCTCGACATACTGGCCGTCCTTCATCACGCAGACCTGGTCGGCCAGGCGGGCGATGACGCCCATGTCGTGAGTGATCAGCACCATGGCCGCGCCGGTTTCCCGCTTCAGATCGGCCATCAGGTCGAGGATCTCGGCCTGGACGGTGACGTCGAGGGCGGTGGTGGGCTCATCGGCGATCAGCAGTGTCGGTCCGCAGGCCATGGCCTGGGCGATCATCACCCGCTGGCGCATGCCGCCGCTGAGCTCGTGCGGGAACTGCCGCATGCGGCGGCGGGCGTCGGGGATGCGCACCCGCTGCAGCCAGTCCAGGGCGTGGTCCTTGGCGTCCTTGTCGGAGAGGCCCAGATGCAGCTTCAGCGGCTCGGCGATCTGCTCGCCGATGCGCACGTGCGGCGTCAGCGCCGTCAATGGATCCTGGAAGATCATAGTCATCTTCGAGCCGCGGTAATGGTTGAGCTCGCGGGGCTTGAGGCCCAGCAGCTCCTGACCCATCAGTCTGGCCGAGCCGGTCGCCTCACCGTTCTGGGCCAGCAGGCCCATGACCGCCATGAAGGTCTGGCTCTTGCCCGAGCCGCTCTCACCGACCACGCCCAGGCACTGGCCGGGCAGGACCTTGAGAGAGACGCCGCGAACGGCCTCGACGGCGCCGTCATGAGTCTGGAAGCGGACCTTGAGGTCGCTAATCTCGAGCACGGGGATTTCGGACAAAACGCGGCTCCTGGCGCTCAAAACGGGACGCTAAGCAATGGCGACGATAGCGACGCCAACCTGACGCGCCAATGAACCACCGGCGACGTGGCCTAAATTCGACCGGCTGTGCGAATGCGCGGCGTTTGGTCGCTGTTTTGAACGGCGACTGCGACAAGACGTTCAGAGATTTTTTTACGCTCGCGGGTAATGTACATCCAACAACACCACTCCGGGGAGGAGTGGTCCTTTCGAGGATCATGACAGTGCAACTGTTCGATCTCACACCGCGCGATAACGGCGGCAGGCCAAGCCTGGGTCAACTGGTGGCCACGGCCGCCCCCTGGATACTTCTGTCGCTGACGGCTCTTTGGGCTTTGCGCCACTAAACGGGCAACCCGCGCAATCCCCTGTCACTTAGCGGGCGAAGGCCTGCGCGTAATGACGCGGTCGGCGCGAGTATGATTGACAACATCGTTATGCTGGCCAACGATTTTTCCGAAAGTCGCTGTGTGGGTTGAGCTTTTTGCTCATGCAGCCTCTGGCGGGGCGTGTACGGAATGAGCAACGATCCAATTTCCATGCTGGCGCATCGCCGTCAGGCCGAGGCCAAGCGGAGCTCCGGCGGCCGGGTGGTGGTGTTCGCCAACGAAAAAGGCGGGGCCGGCAAGTCGACATTGGCCTCGCTGGTGGCCACGGCCATGCTTTACCGCGGCGCGAAGGTGGCCGTCATCGACCTGGACCTGCGCCAGCAGTCAATGAGCCGTTTCTTCGCCAACCGCCGCCGCTGGCTGCCCGCCGCCGGGGTCCAGGCGCCGGTGCCGCTGGAATACAAGCTGGCCGAGGACACCGTCACCCTGGCTGAAGCCACGCCGGAAGAGGTTGTGGCTCGCTTCTCGGAAGCGGTGCGCATGGCCATGGAAGACACCGACCTGGTGATCGTCGACACCCCCGGGGGCGACTCCGCCGTCAGCCGCGCGGCCCACCTGCAGGCCGACCTGGTGGTCTCGCCGATGAACGACAGCTTCGTCGATTTCGACATGCTGGCCATCGTCGATCCGCTGAGCCTGAAGCTGGTGCGGCCCAGCCTCTACAGCCGGGTCGTGCTGGACGCCCGACGGATCCGCAGTGAGCACGGCCGTCGCCTGGACTGGGTGGTGGTGCGCAACCGCATGGCGCCCGCCGACGCCCGCAATCGCCGCCGCCTGCTGGAGGTGCTGCAGCAGCTGGGGCCGCAGGTCGGCTTCCGGCTCGGTCCGACGATGGGCGAGCGCGTGGCCTATCGCGAGATGTTCCCCTTTGGCCTGACCATCGCCGACCTCGCGCCCGGCGTGCGACCCGCCTCGATGGGTTCGGCCCGTCTGGTGGCGCGCGAAGAGCTGCGCGGTCTGCTCGAGGCCCTGCGCCTGATCGCTTCGACCAGCCCGGCCCTGATCGCGCCGGCCGAACGGACGGCGGTGCTGCAACCCCAGGCGCAACCGGCTTAAGCCCGGCAGCCCAAGCCTTGCTCGCTCGGGCTTGCGGCTGCTAAGCCGCAACTCCATTTCTGGGGCGTCCATGGCCAGACCGCATTCCCTGCCGTTCCTGTCGCCCTACCGGCACGGGTTCGTGCGCGCCGCCGCCTGCGTGCCGCAGATCGCCCTGGCCGACCCCGCCGCCAATGCCGAACGCACCCTGGCGATGGTCGCCAAGGGCCACGACGCCGGCGTGGCGGTGATGGTGTTCCCCGAGCTGGGCCTTTCCGGCTATTCCATCGATGACTTGCACCAGCAGGACGCCCTGCTGGACGCCGTCGAGGCCGCCATCGC
Organism: Caulobacterales bacterium; assembly: GCA_038236615.1. Lineage (GTDB taxonomy): Bacteria > Pseudomonadota > Alphaproteobacteria > Caulobacterales > Caulobacteraceae > Caulobacter. Next base: position 3,367 of record JBBRZO010000007.1, on the reverse strand, counting down.
CCGGCTCGCCGAGGCTTCTGCCAAGCTTAGTCCGCTGTTCGTGGTCGGGGCGCCGCTGCGGGGCGAGGGACGGCTGTTCAATACCGCCGTGGCCATCCAGGGCGGACGGGTGCTGGGAGCTGTGCCCAAGACCTGGCTCCCCAACTACCGTGAATATTACGAGCGGCGCTGGTTCGCCTCGGGCCTGGGGGTCGAGGGCGGCGAGATCGAGATCGCCGGCCAGAGCGCGCCGTTCGGAACCGATCTGTTGTTCCGCGCCGCCGGGCCGACGCCCTTTACCCTCCACGCCGAAATCTGCGAGGATATCTGGACCCCCGCCCCACCATCGACCCGGGGCGCCCTGGCCGGGGCCGAAATCCTGCTCAACCTGTCGGCCAGCAATATCGTCATCGGCAAGGCCGACGCCCGCAGAGTGCTCTGCGCCTCGCAGTCGATGCGCTGCTGCGCGGCCTATCTGTATTCGGCGGCCGGGGTGGGCGAGAGCACCACCGACACCGCCTGGGACGGCCAGGCGTCAATCTTCGAGCTGGGCGAGCTGCTGGCCGAGAGCGGCCGTTTCCCGACCGAGGACGCCATTGGGGATGATTGGGCGCTTTCGGACCTGGACGTAGGCCGCATCCGCCAGGAGCGCCGCCGCACCGGCTCGTTCGGCGATGTCGTGGCCTATGAGGACGCCATCGGCGATTTCCGCATCGTCGAATACGACTGGGCCCCGCCCGCCGGTCCCCTGGCGCTGGCCCGCAAGGTCGATCGCTATCCGTTCGTGCCGGATGACGCGACCAAGCTCGCCGAGCAGTGCTACGAGGCCTACAACATCCAGGTCCAGGGCCTGGCCCAGCGGCTCAAGGCCACAGGGCTGACCAAGCTGGTGATCGGGGTGTCGGGGGGGCTGGATTCCACCCAGGCCCTGATCGTCGCCTGCCGCACCATGGATCGCTTAAGCCTACCGCGCGAGAATGTGTTGGCCTGGACCCTGCCGGGCTTCGCCACCTCGGACCGCACCTATGACAACGCGTGGAAGCTGATGCGGGCCCTGGGCGTCACCGCCCAGGAGCTGGACATCCGCCCGGCCGCCAAACAGATGCTGGCTGACCTGGGTCACCCCTTCGCCAAGGGCGAGGCGGTCTATGACGTCACCTTCGAGAACGTCCAGGCGGGCCTGCGCACCGACTACCTCTTCCGCCTGGCCAACCAGCGCGGTGGGCTGGTGGTCGGCACCGGCGATCTTTCCGAGCTGGCGCTGGGCTGGTGCACCTATGGCGTCGGCGACCATATGAGCCACTACAATCCCAACGCCTCGGTCTCCAAGACGCTGATCCAGCACCTGATCCGCTTCGTCGCCGGGACCGGCGACCTGGGACCCGCCGCCGGGCCGGTGCTGGCCGATATCCTGGCCACCGAGATCTCGCCCGAGCTAGTGCCGGCCGGGGCCGATGGCCAGAGCCAGGCGACCGAGAGCTTCGTGGGCCCCTACGCCCTGCAGGACTTCAACCTCTATCATCTGACCCGCTATGGCGCGGCGCCCTCGAAGATCGCCTACCTGGCGCATTGCGCCTGGAGCGACGCCGCCGCCGGCGACTGGCCGACCGATCTGCCGGCCACGGAGCGGCGGGCCTATGACCTTGGCGAAATCAAGCGCTGGCTGCGCCTGTTCCTGACCCGGTTCTTCGCCAACCAGTTCAAGCGCTCGGCCGTGCCCAACGGACCGAAAATCTCGTCGGGCGGCGCGTTGTCGCCGCGTTCGGACTGGCGCATGCCCTCCGATGCCCGGGCCGATGCCTGGCTGGCCGAACTTGAGGCCAATACGCCTGATTCAACCAGCGGCGTATAGACTTCGGCGCCTCGATCCGGATCGGGCGGCGCCCTGGAAATGTCTGAAAAGGTGGCGTATGGTCGCGGCGCGCATTGTGCAACGCGCGGTCGGCTCGCGTTTTCTGTTGAAGTAGGGGAACCTCCCCGTGGCTTCGACGTTAGCTGCGTCGGTCGCATGAGTGAGGCGCCAAGGGGAAGGGCTGGGGGCGCATCGCACCTGTTCTGACCACGCGGGGCTGTCGAGCGTGTGTTGAACTAAGAATGCCGGGCGATTGTCGCAGGCAAATCTGGAGCGAGGGGCTCAAGGTGAACAGAAAAGCGATACTGCTGGCCGGTGTTTTTGGGGCGCTTGCATTTGCGCCTCAGGCCATGGCCGAAAATAACGGTTGGTACGGGGCCTTCGACCTCGGCTACCATATGCCTCAAGGCATCAGCACCACGTCGACGGGCAACGCCCCCGACGCCAAACCCTACAACTTCACCATTCAGTCGGAAGACACGGTTCTGGGCTTTGCCCGCCTTGGCTACCGCCTGACGCCGAACTGGCGTGTCGAACTGGAACTGGGCTCGCGTCCCGGCAACGTGGACACCATCCGCGAGTCGCCGACCCGGGCGTTCCCCAACGCGGTCTGCAGCGTCACGCTGCCGGTGGTTCCCTGCAAGAGCCCTGAAGGTTCGGTTGAATCGTGGACGCTGATGGCGAACGCCGTCTACGACTTCATGCCCGACTCGTCGTTCCGTCCCTTCCTGGGCCTGGGCGTTGGCGTCAATCGCGTCAGCACCGAAATCTCGGGCCGGATGAACAATGTCGCTTTCGGCGGTCTGGGCGTCCACGGCGACGACACGGCCTTTGCCTGGCAGGTCCTGGCCGGCGCCTCGTTCGACGTCACCCAGCGGCTCTCGGCCGACCTGACCTATCGCTATCTGGGCGGTTCGGACGTCAGCTACGACACCAATGACGTGGGCAACGCCTTCCCGCTGAACAACATCCGGGGTCAGTACGGAGATTCGTCGCTGACCATCGGCCTGCGCTACGCATTCAGCGCGCCGCCGGCTCCGCCGCCCCCGCCGCCGCCTCCGCCTCCGCCCCCGCCGCCTCCTCCGCCGCCTCCGCCCCCGCCGCCTCCGCCGCCGCCGCCTCCGCCGCACTATGACGCCAAGGAGTTCGTGGTCTACTTCCCGTTCGATCAGTACATCCTGACGCCGGAAGCCCAGGCGGTGGTCCAAGAGGCCGCTCAGTACTCGGCCTCCGGTGGCGCCACTTCGATCCAGGTCGTCGGCTATACCGACACCTCGGGCTCGCCGAAGTACAACGTCCGCCTGTCGGAACGCCGCGCCAAGGCCGTTGCCGATGCGCTGGTGGGCCTGGGCGTCAACCAGTCGGCTCTGACCGTCGACTGGAAGGGCGAAACCAACCTGGCCGTCCCGACTCCGGACGGCACCAAGGAACCGCTGAACCGTCGTTCGACGATCCAGATCAACTTCTGATCTGAAATTCAGCGTCTGACCTAAGCGAACCCCCGGCCCAAAAGGCCGGGGGTTTTGCTTTGCGGGC